>DAIDGX010000001.1 GCA_027452165.1 Vulcanimicrobiota bacterium
TTTCGATCGCACCGTTCACGACTGGTTTCTCGAGTGGACGATTTGGAATTGCGATGCGCGCGGGGCGTTGATAGCCCCGATCTCGAGCGGCTTTGTTATCGACAATCACCCTAACAGCATTTCCGACTACGTCATCACGCCTTTGGGATCGGGCTTCCAGATGAAGAGTAAAAACTAAAGCCGGCCCGTGGCCATCGGTGCAAGAGCGTCGATGATGTGCTTGCAGGCTATTGCGACCGAGTCACCGCTGCACTTCTCGGCGATTTCGGCGCAGCGATCGCGCACGGTCGCATCACCGGTAAGGCGCTCGATCGCCTTTACCACCTCAGGCACGCGGTAGTTCTTCGGCCGCATTTCCAACGCGACGCCCAATCGCACGGCGCGATTTGCATTGTCGAACTGATCGTGCGCCATCGGACGGATCAGTTGGGGAACGCCGGCGCGCAGTGCCTGGCTCAACGTACCGATGCCGCCGTGATGAACGAACGCCGAAACGCGCGGCAGCAGCGCGCTAAACGGCGCGTAGGTGCAATGCACGACACCGGAGGGGAGCGTCTCTGGAACCTGCTCGGCCACGTGCGTGAGGAGGATGCCGCGGCGACGGCTTCGGCGGCATGCTTCCGCGGATACCGAGAAAAACTCGTTAGAAACTGCGGTCGCCGTGCCTGCGGTAAAGGCAATCGGCGCTTCGCCTTCGGCAAGAAAGGCTTCCAACGCTGCAGGCAGAGCGTCAGAACTCCCATCGTACAAAGGGAATCCGGTGAGCCGCAAATGGGGCAGCTCGTCTCGATACGGCGGCGCGAACCATCCCGGAAACAGACCGATTAACGCGTCGGAATCATGAATCCAACGCTTGAACGGCCGATCGACGGGCGAAAGGCCGAGTTCGACGCGTCGACGATTGAGGGCCGCCCCGACGGTGGGATCGAGCAGCAACTTGTCGATCAGGTACCAGGAAAGGTTCTTGAAAGTTCGCGCGACCGCATCTCGCACCGCGCCCGCACCACTGCCGGGAAAGCGCTCGGAGCAGTTACGCAGAATGGCGATCGGCTGCAAATGGATCGTCGCGGACGGAATCCCGTAGATTTCCGCCACCGAGCGAGCGCCAAAAGCCAGCACCGAGTTCACGATGATGGTTTCGCCGGGAACGATGTCGGCCGCCATCGCGTCGAGCAACTCCCGCCCCGAGCGATCGACTAGATCGGCGATTACCTTCAGGCTTCGCAACGGATGATTGGTGTTGGGATTTTGTAGAATTTCGAGATATTCTTCGCGCGTACCGCCGCCGTGAAAAGGAAGGCCGGCTTCCTCGACGGCGGATGCGAAGACGACGTGCGCATAAAAGCGAACCTCATGCCCAGTTCGCTGGAACTCCCGCCCGAGAGCGATGAAGGGCAAGATGTCGCCATGCGAGCCGCCGGCGGCGATCAGAACTCTCATCTACGAAGCATTTCTATCAGCGAGCATCTCTTCCCGGTGATACTAAGGATTCACCCGAGAGTTGCGTCCGTGGCCGTCTTGTCGGGATTGTGCCCCGCAGAGTGGCGAATGAGAGGGCAGCCCTCGTAGGCTAAACGGCGGCCACCCTGACTTTCGGTGAAGGTTGTTTTTGTAGAAAAAACCGACCGAAAGGAAGCACGATGAGCGATCTCAGTATCGCACTTTCCGAGCTCGTCGAAAAGGGCAGCGACGTCGACGCCCTGCGCGATATGCTCCAGTTCGTCGCGCAGCGCATGATGGACGCCGATGTCGAAGGCCGATGCGGCGCCCGCAACGGTTATCGGGACCGCCTCTGGGAGACGCGCGCCGGCGCGATCGTACGGCTCGTCGGCGCGCTGCTGCTCGAGCAGAATGACGAATGGCAGTTACAGCGGCGCTACATGCAGCTCGAATGGTTGAGCGCCGTAAGCGATAATCAGGCTCCCAGGCTCTCGGCCGTGGTAAACGACTGACCGCCTACTTCGCCGGAGCTACGGCGTTCATACACCACGCGCCGGGACACGATCCAATCTCTCTCAGGCTCCATACCAGCCGAGTTGCGGCCAAAGCGTCGCAAGCGGCGCGATCGGATCGGTGCAATAGTACACCGGATCAGGGCCTTGCAGCACCCATTCGTACGGATTTGAGATCGTCGTCACCAAAGTGACCTTCCGGAAGAGCCTGCGAATCGTAGCCTGTTGCGTGGCGCCGACGACGATCATCGAACGTCCATCGTAGCCCTGCGGACCCCATATGTAAAAATTGTTTTGCGAACCGATGATCGTGGGCAGATGGTATGCGGGACCATAAAGTGCGAGCGCGCCTGCTTCGGCATACGTGTCGGCAAAAATTGCCGTCCGCGCGCGCACGTTCGGCGGAAGCGCGTCGTACACGCGCGCGACGCGCGCGGTGAACGCATTCCAACCGAACTCTTGCGCGTAGAGCGGCTGAACAACGTGCGCGGGGGTACCGTCTTGCCCGGTGAGGTGGAGCGCCGTCGAATAGGCAAGGAATCCCTGAATCGGGAGCACAGGAACCGAAAAAGGCACGAGCGGCAACGTTGCGGCAAGGAGAAGGACGGTTGCGGTCGCGCGCGCCGCCTTGCCTCGCCATGTATGTTCGATGGCGACGCAACCGGCCGCGATGAGCGATGCGTAGATCGCAATTACGTAGTAGCCTTTGCCTTCCAGCGCGATGGCAGTGAGGATCAACAGGAAAAACGCGATCGTGATCCAGCGATACGCGCGCATGCGATCCCATCGTGACAGCGCGACTGCGCCCCAGATCCATATCACCGCGACCGCGGGGCTAGTGTAGAGCAGTTGTTCGCCGACGAACGCGAGCGCATTGATGCCGAGGTTCTTGTACTCGAGCATCAGTCCACTCCGGAACGGGTGCCGATGCTGGAAGTCACCGTGCAGCACGCCGAAAAACGGCCACCCGTGCGACCACTGCCAGGCGATATTCGGAGCAATCGCGAGCAGCGAAAGAACCACCGCCCACGCAAATGCGGGCGAACGGAAGACGCGCCGTTCCGGCGTGACGAGAAGACCTATCGCGACCGCGGCGCCGAGCAAGAACATCGAGTACTTGCCGTACATGCCGAACGTGAATGCGGCGGCGATTCCGTACCAGTATGCCGAGTTGTTCGTCTTGATCAGTCGAATAACGAGAAATACGACGAGCGTCCATGAAAACGGCTCGAACGAGGTGGTGACGAGCAGGTTGCCGAGCAAAAGGTACGCGGGTACCAGCGCCGTTGCGATCGCCGCCAGTCCTTGCGCGTAGCGTCCGCCGCCGAGCTCCTGCGCGATGCGGGCTGCGAGCCACGCAGCAAGCGCGGCGCTGAGCGCGGACAGCACGCGTAGCGCGAAGGGGGAGTATCCGAACGGCGCCGCAAGCAGCGCCGCGACCGCAACCAACGGGGGCTGGTCCACGTAGCCCCAGGCGAGGTGCTTCGAGCAGGCGATGAAGTACATCTCATCGCCTATCAGGCCGTAATTATGCAACGCGCTCGCATGGAGCGCGAGCGCGGCGAGGGCGACCCAGAGGCCGATCATGCGGGTGTGCCGTCGCCCGGAAGCATCAAGAGCGAGAGACCGAGCCCGATAACGCCTGCGAAGATGACGAGGCTCGTGCGCACGCTCCAATCCCACCACGAGCCTCCGGTTAGCGCGAGCGCAAGCATATACACCGCAACGTACGTCGCCGGAACCGCTGCGGCATAGACGCAAAAACGCGACGCCGGGTGAGGAAGCTCGCCCATCCACGCGATCAACGTATCACCCACGATGCCGGCGATAAGGCTCATCGCAAAGATCGTCACCAGCAACGGCGAGTCGTTCGTAAAGGGAAGCGCCGGCAGAGTGTTGCCGAATACGAGTAGCAACGTGAGGGCACCCGGCCGCAGGTTGAAGCGCGACGCGACGAAGAGCGCGAAGCTCGCCATGATGAAACTCTCGAGTAGCAGCACGACGATGCCGCCGACCAGCTTATAGTACGTGATCGCGGTCGCCGTGAAATAATTCACGGAGAACGAATTTGCGTCTGGCGGAGCGTTGACGATACCTGCGGCGGGGTCCATGGCGTAAGCGGTGGCGAAATGAATCATCACCAGCCACGAGGCAACCGAAAAGAGCATCGGCAGTTGATCGCGCAGCGTGCGCATCTCGGAACGATAGCGAAGCGCTGAAAAGAGCGGCGCGCTCGAAACAAGCATGAGGCCCAAACCGATCGTTTCGTGGGTGGGGCTCAGGATGATATCGACACCTTCCTCGATCCCGAAAAACGTGTGCCAGCCCAAGTCGGCCACGCCGCCGAGAAGGAAGATGGGGACGCCGATCAGCGGTACGCGGTAGGCCTGCGGAATCTCCTTGCGCATCACCACGAGCACGCCGACGAGCGCCAGCATTCCACCGTAGATTAGACCGTGTGCCCACGTGAAAAAATTCTCGTAGGGGAGGTTCTCGTGTGACCACGCGTCGATGAAAAATGCCCACGCGATCCACAGCGAAGCGGCGCCGACGAGGAAATCGAGCCGCGGATTGCGAGCGGTGCGCGTGAACATCATGGCCCTGTTAGGCTCGTCGCCGCAGGACGCCTTCCGCCGAAGGCGTATGACGCCGAACGATGTCTCGAACGCTATGCGGCACGCCGTTCGCCCTCGCGATCCTCTGCGCGTGTGCGCCGATTCCGTCGCATGTGCCCGCCAACGTGTCGATCGGTCGCGGGCTGCCCGCCTCACCGGTGTTCGGGAGCAACACCGCGGCCCCGCGCATCCTCGCCGTGCGATTCAACACGCTCAACGTCAAGCGGCCCGCAACGTGGTCGGGCACGGTAGTGACGACGACCAACGTCGCGAGCCTCGAGCTCCGCACCAATCAGTTCTCGCTGAACTTGCCGCGGACGACCTTCGGCGTTTTTCGCTT
>DAIDGX010000002.1 GCA_027452165.1 Vulcanimicrobiota bacterium
CCGACGGTTTGACGAGCGAGGAACACAAAGAGCTGACGCAGCTGCGCAAGCGCGTGAAAGTGCTCGAAGAAGAGAAAGTCATCCTAACAAAAGCCACGGCCTGGTTCGCGCGGGAGACCGGTACGATCGCCCCGTGCATTCCATAACCATGCTTTGCCGAGTGCTCGGCGTGTCGCCGAGTGGATACTATGCGTGGGTGAAGCGCCCGCCCTCGCAGCGGCGGCGCGACGATCTGCTGCTCGGTGATCATATCGTAGAACTGCATCGCGATAGCCATGGCATTTACGAGCGTCCGCGTCTCCACGCCGACCTTCGCGAGAAGAACATTCGCATCTCCGGCAAGCGACTCGCGCGGTCGATGCGCGAGCGTGGCCTTGTCGGTGCTACGCGGCGCAAATATCTCGTTACGACCATTTGTGACGAAGGCGCCAAGCCGTCATCGGATCTCATCGAGCGGCCTTCACCGCCGACGCTCCCGATCGGCTGTGGGTTGCTGACATCACGTATATCGCGACCCTGGCGGGCTTTCTCTTTCTCGCCATCATTTTTATCGAGGGCTACTACAACACATGTCGCCGGTACTCGGCGCTCGGATATCTCTCACCGGCCCAATTCGAGTGGCGCATGGCTGCGGCCGAGGATGCCGCCGCTTGAGGTCAAATCAAAAACTCTCCACCAAACCGAGCCAGCATCAGGCTCCATACCAGCCCAGTTGCGGCCAAAGCTTCGCAAGCGGCGCGATCGGATCGGTGCAATAGTACACCGGATCAGGGCCTTGCAGCACCCATTCGTGCGGATTTGAGATCGTCGTCACCAAAGTGACCTTCCGGAAGAGCCTGCGAATCGTAGCCTGTTGCGTGGCGCCGACGACGATCATCGAACGTCCATCGTAGCCCTGCGGACCCCATAGATAAAAATTGTTTTGCGAACCGATGATCGTGGGCAGATGGTATGCGGGACCATAAAGTGCGAGTGCGCCTGCTTCGCCATACGTGTCGGCAAAAATTCCCGTCCGCGCGCGGACGTTCGGCGGAAGCGCGTCGTACACGCGCGCGACGCGCGCGGTGAACGCATTCCAACCGAACTCTTGCGCGTAGAGCGGCTGAACAATGTGCTCGGGGGTACCGTCTTGCCCGGTGAGGTGGAGCGCCGTCGAATAGGCAAGGAATCCCTGAATCGGGAGCACAGGAACAGAAAAAGGAACGAGCGGCAACGTTGCGGCAAGGAGAAGGACGGTTGCGGTCGCGCGCGCCGCCTTGCCTCGCCATGTTTGTTCGATGGCGACGCAGCCGGCCGCGATGAGCGATGCGTAGATTGCAATTACGTAGTAGCCTTTGCCTTCCAGCGCGATGGCAGTGAGGATCAACAGGCAATACGCGATCGCGATCCAGCGATACGCGCGCATGCGATCCCATCGCGACAGCGCGACTGCGCCCCAGATCCATATCACCGCGACCGCAGGGCTCGTGTAGAGCAGTTGTTCGCCGACGAACGCGAGCGCATTGATGCCGAGGTTCTTGTACTCGAGCATCAGTCCACTCCGAAACGGGTGCCGATGTTGGAAGTCACCGTGCAGCACGCCGAGGAACGGCCACCCGTGCGACCACTGCCAGGCGATATTCGGAGCAATCGCGAGCAGCGAAAGAACCACCGCCCATGCAAATGCGGGCGAACGGAAGACGCGCCGTTCCGGCGTGACGAGAAGACCTATCGCGACCGCGGCGCCGAGCAAGAACATCGAGTACTTGCCGTACATGCCGAACGTGAATGCGGCGGCAATGCCGTACCAGTATGCCGAGTTGTTCGTCTTGATCAGTCGGATGACGAGAAATACGACGAGCGTCCATGAAAACGGCTCGAACGAGGTGGTGACGAGCAGGTTGCCGAGCAAAAGGTACGCGGGTACGAGCGCCGTTGCGATCGCCGCCAGTCCTTGCGCGTAGCGTCCGCCGCCGAGCTCCTGCGCGATGCGGGCTGCGAGCCACGCCGCAAGCGCGGCGCTAAGCGCGGGCAGTAC
>DAIDGX010000003.1 GCA_027452165.1 Vulcanimicrobiota bacterium
CCGGTGCCGCGTCGCCGCTGAAGAGAGAGGAGCGGCGCCAAGGAGCCATATTACCGTAGGTTCCGGCCAGGGGTCAACCGGTTGTGGCGGGGAAACGAGCCAGCCATGCCCGCCTCACCCCTCTCTCGAGCCGACTTCCTCGCCTGGGGGGCCGCGGCGGCCGCGACCGCGAGCGCCCTGCCGGCGGCGGCCGACCCGCCGATCGACCCCCTGCACCCGCAGCGTCGCGGCTATGCCCTCGTCCTGAGCGGAGGGGGTGCCCGAGGCGCCTACGAGGCCGGGCTCGTGGACTATCTGCGCCTGGCGCAAGGCCTTGCGGACTTCGCGCCGCTCGCCCCCTACGGCATCGTCTGCGGGACCTCGATCGGCGCCCTCAACGGCTACTTCGTGGCGACGGGGCAGTACGATCTGCTGCGGGCGCTCTGGTACGGCATCGCCCGCCAGGACGCCGTGCGCCTCAAGCCGCGCTATGCAAAGATCGGCGACCCGGATGCCGGCGTCGGGACGCGCATCGCCGCCGCGATGCGTCTCATCCTGAGCCTGCGCTCGCACGAGACCGGGGTGATCGACGGCGAGCATCTGCGCGAGTGGATGGCGCGCTACGTCGACCCGCAGCGGCCGGTCCTGATTCCACTCGTCTGGCCCGTGACGAACCTCTCCACGCAGTCGCCCGAGTTCTTCTATCTGATCGATCGCCGCTTGGGTGGCGAGCAGCGCGAACGCGCGGCGCACGCGCTTCGCGTCGTCGTCGGCCCGAATGCGGTCTTGCGCGAAGCGACGCCCGATCTGCTGATCGACGCGCTGCGCGCCTCGGCCGCAATTCCGGTCGCGTTCGATCCGGTCGAACTGCCTTCGGCACGCAATCCCGACGTCATCGATCAATACGTCGACGGCGGCGTCACCGCAAACACGCCGGTCAGCGCGGCGCGCGCCGCGGCGCGCAACGTGCACGTCGTGATGCTCGACCCGCCGTTCGAGCGCGAACGCTATGCGAACGCCTTCGACATCGGCTACGGCGTGTTCGGAGCGATGCAGCGACGCATCCTCGACGCAGATCTGCGCGCCGCGTATCTGGAGACCTTCGGCAAGCGCGCGATGGATACGCTCTCCGCGAGCGCGAGCGCCTATGCGGCCGCGCATCACGTCGACCTTACCGCGCTGCAGACGTTCGCCGCACGGCTCTACGACTCCGATATCTCGATCGTGCGCCCGACGAGCGAGCTGCCCGTCTCGGTCGTCGGATTCGACGACGCGGAGAACATCTTCGCGACGTACCGTCTCGGGTTCGAAGCCGCGCGCGGGGGTTTCGAACCGTACGTCTTTTCCTAGGGAACGCGCACGGGCAACCACGACGAAACGGGCCCGGCAGATACTGCCGAGCCCGTCGCCGTTCGCCTCACCCGGCGAATTCCGATTCGACTAGAACTTGATTCCGAGACCGAGGTACGGACCGTTGGCCGAGATATCGCTCGGTGCATTGGTCTTGTTCTTGCCGTTGATGCCCTGCCATCCGAGGTCGAGGAAGACCGGGCCGCCGCCGAACACGTAGTTCAAGCCGAGTTGGTACTTCAGGATGTTGTACGAGAGATCGTAGTTGATGCCCGTACCGGGATCCGTGAAGTTGCCCTTGGCGTTCGGATAGTAGTACGCGCTACCGTACACCGAGAACGGCTGATTGAGATCCGGGAGTTTCTCGGCACCGAAGCCGAAGCCGCTCTCCTTGGGATAGCCGTAGTTGTTGGTACGCCACAGGTAGCCGACGCCGACGTAGATGCGCGGATCGGCGACTTTGAGCCCGAAGCGGGCATCGAAGTCTTGGTCGCGAGGCGTGAAGGCCGGCACGAAGACCTGACCCGTCCGCCCGATCGTCGTCACGTTACACTGCGGATCGCCGACACCCGCGCAATTGTGCGGATATTGGTACTGTTCGAAGTTGCCTTCGAGCATCCACGGCAGGTTGAACGCGTTGAATTCGAGCGCGCCGCGCACGCCGTACGAACCGCTCTTACCCGTGTTGCCGGGGCTGAACTCGTTGTACACCTTCGGCGAGAAGATATAGTCGCCGGCGATGAATGCGTCCTTATAGGGCGTCGCAACCGGAGCCGGGGTAGGCGTCGGTGCGACCGTCGGTGCGACCGTCGGAGCTTCCGTCGGAGCGGGAGTCGGCGGCGGCGTCGGCGGCAGATAGCGAACCACGACGAGTTGTTTGTCGGGAACCCACTGCACGTACGCGCCCATGCCTTCGGAGATCACGCGGATCGGCACGAGCACGCTGCCCTGGTAGATCATCGGCGGCACGTCGAGCGGACGCGACTCGCCGTTGATGACGACTTCCGGCTTACCGACGGTGACCTTCACCTCGGCGCCGGGTTTGGTGACCGTCACCGTCTTCGTGCTCGCGTCGTACGACACCGAGGCACCCATTTGTTCGAACATCGAACGCAACGGGATGAGCACGGTGCCGCCCTTGACGAGCGCGGCGAGAACGCGTCCCGACTTCAGCGTGTCGGGCTTGGTGTACACGTGATGGTCGTTGAAAAGAATCGGAATTTGTCCGGACGGCGGAGTTCCGAAGTTCGCCGCCGGCATCGAGCCCGACGCTTGTGCAACCACAGCTTGTCCGTTGTTTCCCTGTGCTTGCGAAGACGTCGGCGCTGCCACCGCGGAGAGCCCGCAGGACACTGCTACGAGTGCCGCCAGGACTCCGGTGCTCAGTCGTTTCACGAAAGCCTCCTAGTATATGTTCATCAGTGCATGCGGAATGTCGCCCACTCCGCACAGCCTATGAACGCATGGCCCGCTCTTCCGGTTTCCATGCAATCATGAGCCTTTGGCCCTATTTCCCGTGATGACGACTGGGTAAACGCCAAATCCACGCGGCGCCGATGAGAATTTCGATAGCGGAGATCGCAAATGCAAGCCGCGGTGCGGCCATCGATTCGAGCATCTTGAAGTGCGCGAGCGTTAATGTTGCGATAATCGGCGCGAGCATCTGCGGGCCGACGATTGCAAGGTTCCACACCGCCATCGTCGTCGCGAGCGACGCGCGCGGCAGAAGCCGGCAAGCGAATGCCCAGTCCGCGCAGATGAAGACGCCCCATCCCGCGCCGGCGACGGCGATTGCGAAGGGCAGAGCGAGCAGGGAGTGGATCGCCGCGAGCGCGGCGACGCAGAGCGCAACGATGCCGCCGCCCAGGGTGACGACGACGCGCTCGTCTATGCGATCGGCCGGCTTCGCGCCGAGCACCGCACCGAGCGCCCCCGCGAGCGTGAAGAGCAGGATGCAGATGCCGCTCGCGGTCGTCGGCGCCACATGCGCACCCGCCGGAACGAGGTCGCGCACGTAAAAGAACAGATAGCCGAGCAGCGTGTAGAAGCCGAGGAAGAACAGCGCGCGCGAGATGAAGAGATCGCCGAGCGTGCGAGAAAACGCGAGCCGCTCTTCTTCCCGTACGTTGCGCAGCGGCAGCGCTCGCAGACGAGCGATCGTCACGGCCGCCGCGCCGAGCAGCACGATGGCGATCGCGATGCCGAGGCGAGCGCCCGCGAGGATGCTTGCGAGAATCGCACCCGCCGCGTTTCCGCCGCTCTGCATCGCCGCCATCCATCCCGAGGCAACGCCGAGACGGTCGTCGGCGATCGTGTCGGGCAAGATCGCCTGATAGGGTCCGATCGCGACGTTGAGCGCGACCTGCAGCGCGACGAAGGCGATCGCAAGCGACGCCACGCTGCTTGCCAGATAGAACGCGATGACGGCGCATGCGCCGCCCGCGGCGCCGATTGCGTAGAACGCCGCGCGACTATCGCCGCGCAGACGCAGCCGATCGGACCACGGCCCGACGACCAATTGCACGATCGCTGCCGCGAGCGCGCCCGCAAACGAGATCTTGCCGTACGCCGCGAGCGAGCCCGCGCCCGCGAGCTCGGCACAGCGCGCCTGCAGCGAGATGCCGAGGATCGCGCCCCACACGAGTTGCACGCCGAACCACAGCGCGGCCAGGCGCGCAGGGTTCGCGCTACGCACGCTCGCGCGCATACCGGTACTCCTGTGCCGTGTCGGCGTCGTACCCGAGCTCCGGCGCACAGCCGCGCACCGCGATGACGTCGATGCCGAGCACCGCGCGCGCACGCGCCTCGAGCGACGCTATACCGAGCCGCCCGAACGCGAAGCGCAGCAAGAGCGGCAGCCCTGCGATCGACGCCATCTGCCACGGAGCTTTGCGCGCTTCGAAGAGCCGTGCCGCGACATCCGCAATGCGCGCGCACGCTCCCGCCGGAATGACGAAGGCGCCGCCGTTGACGACACGTTCACCGGCAAGCGTGATGCCGAAGGGCGGCGCGCGGGGAAACCGGCGGGCAAATGCGTCGTGCTCGGCAAGCGGCATCGTAAGGGCGCCGGCGGGCGAGCGAGCGAGGAGATCGCGCAGCGCATCGGCATCGAGGAACGGCATGTCGCACGTCAGATAGAGCAGCGCCCCCGCGTCGTCCGGCCACGCCTCGAGCGCTGCGCGCACGTTTCCCGAACCCGTTCCCGTATCGGCGACGATGTGTACGGGGCGCGCCGCGCAGGCACGCGCGATCTCGCGGTTGCCGACGACGGCAATCGCATCGATGCCGAGCGCTTCGAGCACGTCGAGCGTGCGCGCGAGCATCGTCGTCGCGCCGATCGGCGCGAGCGCTTTGAGCGTCGTCCCGGCAAGGCGCGCGTATTCGCCGTCAATCGGCGCGCCCGCGGTGATCACGGCCCTCATCCGAAGAGATCGCCCTGGTGCGGCGGCCGCACCTCGCGGGTGAGCGCCGGATCGTCGTTGCTCACGCGATTCACGGCGAGCGAGACGGGATAGGCTTCGACGCGGTAATCGCCACGCGCGAGCACGTCGAGCGCGGACTCGGAACTCACGGGCCCCGGCGCGAGCCACGCGGCGCGATCGGCGTCATCGAGCATCACCGGCATGCGATGGTGAATCGCTCGCAGCGCCGGCAGCGCGTCGGTCGTTACGATCGCGCACGTAACGACGGGTCCGTCCGGCGAGGATTCCGATTCCCAGAGTGCCGCAAAGGCGAACGGGGCACCGTCGGGGCGATGCACGTAGTACGGCTGCTTGCCGTCGCCGCGAACCTGCCATTCGTAGTAGCCGTCGGCGAAGAGCAGCGCGCGGCGTTCGCGCAGCGCGTCGCGGAACGTGGGCTTCGTCGCGACGGTCTCCGCGCGCGCGTTGATGTTGCCGCGCAAGCCCCAGATCAGGAACTCCGCCTCGGCGTGCCCGTTGCGGACGCCGAGCACCGGCTGGGTAGGCGCGATGTTATAGCGCGGGGCGACCTCCGGAAAGCGATACTCCGGGAACGCCGAGATTAGTCGTTTCGCAACGGTGAGCGTATAACGTCCGCACATAAAGAGTCAGGCCCGGCATTTTGCCGGGCCTGCTCGATCTTACTTCTTGGCGACCTTCTTCTTACCGGCCACCGTGCGCTTGGGACCCTTACGGGTACGCGCGTTCGTCTTCGTCCGCTGGCCGCGCACCGGCAGGCCGCGACGATGCCGCAGGCCGCGATAACAGCCGATATCCATCAGGCGCTTGATGTTGCCCTGAACCTCGCGGCGCAGGTCGCCTTCGACGCGCAGCTGGAGCGCGTCGATCGCGTCGCGCAGCTTCTTCTCGTCGTCCTCGGTGAGGTCTTTGACGCGCAGGCTCGGGTTCACGCCCGAGTGCGCCATCAGCTTCGCGGCAATGGCGGGGCCGATGCCGTAGATATACTGCAGACCGATTTCGATGCGCTTTTCGCGCGGCAGATCGATACCAGCGATACGAGCCATTCTCTAAATAATTCCTTTGCTCAGCCCTGCACTTGCTTGTGCTTGGGATTGACGTCGCAGATCACGCGCACTTTGCCTTCGCGGCGGATGACCTTGCACTTTTCGCAGATTTTCTTGACGGACGGACGTACTTTCATCTCGATCTACCTTATCGTTGTTGTCGGCGAAGGTTCTTAACGGTAACCGTTGGCCACGGCGACGTCTTCCGCGACGAGCCGTTTACACTCCCCTTGGGGTCCCTCTGCACGATCATGCAGAGACTCCCGATCCTTCAGCTTCCGGGGCGTACTTGATGACGTCGGGATGCTCGCCGAAAGACCGCAGCGTCAAAATCTTGGGCCCGGTTTCGGTGACCGCAATCGTATGCTCGAAGTGCGCAGCGAGTTTACCATCTTCCGTGACGACTGTCCAGCCGTCCTTGAGGATCTCGACCGCGTAATCGCCTTCGGTGATCATAGGCTCGATCGCGAGGACCAGCCCCGGGCGCAGCTCCATGCCGGCCCCGGCCTTGCCGTAATTGGGGACCTGCGGCTCCTCGTGCATCTCGCGGCCGACCCCATGGCCCACGAGCTCGCGCACCACGCCGTAGCCGTTGCTCTCGGCGTGCTGCTGGACCGCCGCACCGATGTCGCCGACGCGGTTGCCCTTCTGCATGGCCGCGATCCCGACCATCAGGCACTCTTGGGTGACCTCGAGCAGGCGGCGGGCGTTCTGCGGGATCGTGCCGACCGCGACCGTCACGGCCGTGTCGCTCACGTAGCCTTCGAAGGTCGTCCCGATATCGATCGAGAGCAGATCGCCGTCGCGCAGCACGCGATCGCCCGGAATGCCGTGGACGACCTCGTCGTTGACCGACGCGCAGATCGAGCCGCTGAAGCCGTGGTAGCCCTTGAAGGTCGGGATGCCGCCGAGCCCGCGGATGCCGCGCTCGGCCATCTCGTCCAAGTACAGCGTCGTGATGCCCGGGCGCACGGCCTTCATCAAGTCCGTGAGCACCTTCGCGGTGATCTTCCCGCTGCGGCGCATCGCCTCGAGCTCGCGCGCCGACTTGAGCGTGACCATGTTAGTGGCCGTGCTCCAACCCGAGCGCGTGGATCAATTGGTGGGTAACTTCGTCGACGGGCAGCGTGGCGTCGATCGCGACGAGGCGATGCGACTTGCCGCGGCCGTAGTACTCGACGAGCGGCATCGTCTGCGCCTCGAAGACGTCGAGACGACGCTTGATCGTCTCGGGCTTATCGTCGTCGCGCTGCACGAGCGGTCCGCCGTCTTCGTCGTCGATGCCGGCGACCTTCGGCGCGTTGAACGTCTCGTGATAGACGCGTCCCGTGCGCGGATTGGTCCACCGGCCGCGCAGACGCTCTTCCAGCAGCGCGCGATCGATTTGAAAGTAGACGGCCCCCGGGGTGCCGCGGCCGCGCGCATCGAGCAGCGCATCGAGCGCCTCGGCCTGCGCGACGGTGCGCGGAAACCCGTCGAAGAGCACGTCCGCATCGTCGCGAAGCTCGCCTTCGACCATCTTGATGATCAATTCGTCCGGGACGAGCTCGCCGCGCTTCATGAAACCCTCGGCGGCCTTCCCGAGTTCGGTGCCCCCATTGCGGTGCTCGCGCAGTAAGTCGCCGGTCGAGATCTGCCGATAGCCGAAGTGCTTCTGCAGAATCTGCGCCTGCGTTCCTTTGCCCGCACCGGGCCCGCCGAGAAGAACGACGTCCATTACTTCTTGATGAACCCGCGGTAGTCGCGCATCGCGAGACGCGCTTCGATCTGCGTGATGGTGTCGAGCGCGACGCCGACGACGATCAGGAGCGACGTCGAACCGAGGTAGAACGTCGTGACCGACAGACCGCGCTGCAGCGCGCCCGGAATGACCGCGAGCAGGCCGAGGAAGATCGCGGCGGCGGTCGTCAGGCGGAACAGGATCTTGTTCAAGTAGTCGACGGTCGGCTGTCCCGGACGGATGCCCGGAATGAAGGCGCCCGTCTTCTTGAGATTGTCCGCGACGTCTTTCGTGTTGATCACGATCGAGCTATAGAAGAACGTGAAGATCACGACCAGGAAGAAGTACGCGATGTTGTAGATCGCGCCGTTCGGACTGAACCACACGTTGAGCGCTTCCGAAAGCGCCGCGATGTTGGTCGGGAATTCGACCGGGCCGAAGACGTGCGCCCAGGTCGGCGCCGCGCCGGCATGACCCGAGAACCACGTCAGCGCCTGCTGCGGCAGCAGCAGGATCGAGATCGCGAAGATGATCGAGATCACGCCCGCGTTGTTCAAACGCAGCGGAATGTAGGTCGAACGGCCGGCAAACATCTTGCGGCCGACGACGCGGCGGGCTTGCTGCACCGGCACGCGGCGCTGGCCCTGATACATGAAGACGATACCGACGATCACGCCGACCGCGAAAAGAATGTAGAGCACGAGGTTGAGCAGCGATTCGCCGCCCTGGCTCGCCGACGAGTACGTCTGCGCGACGTAGGTCGGGTAGCGCAGCACGATGCCGATGAAGATGATCAGCGAGACGCCGTTGCCGATGCCCTTGTCGGTGATCTGCTCGCCGAGCCACATCAGGAAGAGCGTTCCCGCCACCATCGCGATGATCGCGAAGAGCTGGAACCAGAGGCTCGTGTCGTAGAACACGCCCGATGCCTTCATGGCATTCGTCATGAAGGTCGCCTGCAGCACCCCGAGCACGATCGTGAGCCAGCGTGTGTACTGGCTGATCGCCTTGCGGCCTTCCTCGCCGCCCTTCTTCGCCATCTCCTCGAGTTGCGGGAGCACGACCGTCATGAGCTGCATGATGATCGACGCGTTGATATAGGGCGTGATGCCCATCGCGATGATCGAGAGCTTCTGCAGCGCGCCACCCGAGAGAAAGCCGAGCAGGTTGTAGAACGTACCGCTCTGCAAGACGCGCTGCCACGCGGCCTCGTTCACGTTCGGCAACTGCACGTGGATCATGAAGATGAACCACGTAAAGGCGAAAAAGACAAAGCCCAGGCGCTTACGGATCTCCGGAACTAGTAGCGCCGCGCGGAGATTGTCGAACACTGGCTATTTGCTTTCTTGCGGAAGCTCTGCGCCTGCGGCCTGGAGCGCTTGTGCGGCGCTCGCCGAGAAGAGGACGTCGCGGAAGCGCAGTCCGGACGGAAGCGACTTGCCGCTCTTTGCGCCACCGAGAATCTTCACGCCATCGCGCGTCGATTTCAGGATGCCCTTCGCGACGAGCGTTTCGGGCGAAACCTCGACCGCCACGTCCCAGCCGTCGAGCTGGTGCAGGTTGACCACCGCGAACTCGCTGCGGAAGTGGCCGATGTCGCGCGCCTTCTGCGAATAACCACGACGATGCGGAAGACGACGGGCCCACGGCGTCTGGCCACCCTCGAACGCCGGCCCCTTGCCACCGCCCGAACGAACGGTCTGACCCTTGCCGCCTTCGCCGCCGGTCTTGACCATGCCCGAACCGTGTCCGCGGCCGATACGCTGACGCTTAGGCCACGAGCCCTTCGCGGGGCGCAGTGCGCCGAGCTTGAGAACGTTGCCCGAGGGCGCGTTCACCGCTGCGGCCTTCGCGCTGGACTTCGCGCTACCCGCAGCCTTCTTGGTCGTCTTCTTCTCTGCCATTGTTCTTTCTCAGATGGGTGTTAGCCGCACGATGCGGCTGAAGGTTCAGAGCACAGGAGGTGCGCCCGGCCACAGGCCGGCCGAACTGCCTACGCGGCGAAGATATCTTTGACGGTCTTACCGCGCAAGGTCGCGACCTGCTCCGCGGTCTTGAGCGAACGCAGCGCGTCGATCGTTGCTAGCACGACGTTGATCGGATTGTTCGTGCCAAGGCACTTGGTGAGGATGTCGTGGATACCCGCGAGCTCCAGCACCGCGCGCATCGAGCCGCCCGCGATCACGCCCGTACCGGGCGCTGCAGGCTTGAGCAACACGCGCGCCGCGCCGACCGTCAGTTCAACCTGATGCGGAATGGTCTTATCGACCATCGGCACGGTCACGAGGTTCTTCTTTGCCTGCTCGACGGCTTTGCGAATCGCTTCGGGAACTTCGCCCGCTTTGCCGATGGCAAAGCCGACCTTCCCCTTGCGATCGCCGACCACGACGAGGGCACTGAAGCTAAAGCGCTTACCGCCCTTGACCACCTTCGCAACGCGATTGACGCGCACGACGGTCTCTTCGAATCCACTGTTGTCGCGTTCGCGACCACCACCACGATATTGCATTAAAAATTCAGCCCCGCTTCACGCGCCGCATCGGCGAGTGCTTGCACGCGTCCGTGATATTTGTAACCGCCGCGATCGAACACGACGTCCGAGATGCCGGCTGCCTTCGCTTTGGCGGCGATCGCCGCGCCGACGGCCTTGGCCGCATCGGTGTTGGTCTTCGAGGCGAGCGCATCGGCGATCGACTTGTCGCGCGTCGAAACCGCCAGGAGCGTGTGCCCCTTCGCGTCATCGACGAGCGTCGCATAGATGTGATGCAGGGTACGCCGCACCATCAGGCGCGGGCAGTCCGAAGAGCCACTGAGCTTCTTACGAAGCCGCGTGTGGCGTGCGCGGCGCGAATCCTCGCGCGAAATACGCGACATTACTTCTTACCTGCCTTTCCGGCCTTGCCAAGCTTCTTACGAATAACTTCGCCTTCATAGCGAATGCCTTTACCCTTGTAGGGTTCCGGCGCACGAAGCTCGCGAATCTGCGCGGCGACTTGGCCGACTTGCTGCTTGTCGATGCCCTCGACGTGAATTTTGTTCGTGCCTTCAACCGAGAGCGTGATGCCCGCAGGAGCCTGAAAGACGACGGGGTGCGAGTAACCGAGGCTCAGGTTCAGGTTCTCGCCCGCCTTGGCGGCACGATAGCCCACGCCCTGAATCTCCAGGCTACGACGAAAGCCCTTCGTCACGCCCTCGACCATGTTCGCGATGAGCGTGCGCGTGAGGCCATGCGCGGAGCGATGCTCCTTCGCCTCGCCTCTGCGCGCAACGATGATCGCACCGTCGTTCATCGTCACATCGACGACGTTCGAGAGCACGTGCTGACGCAACTCGCCCTTCGGACCCTTAACGACGACTTCGCCGTCGCCGATCGTTACGTTGACGCCGCTCGGGACGGCAACGGGCAATTTACCAATACGCGACATGATTACAACGTTTCCTTATCAATCCTGAGCATGTCGAAAGGCCTTACCACACGTACGCCAGGACTTCGCCGCCGACGCCGAGCTTTTTGGCCCGCTTGCCGGACATGATGCCCTGGGAGGTAGACATGATAACGAGGCCGAGACCGCCGAGCACGCGGGGGATCTCGGTCTTGCCCGTGTACACACGCAAGCCGGGCCGCGATATGCGGCGCAGGCCCGTGATGACTTTTTCTTTCTCCGGACCGTACTTGAGGTGCACGCGGATCGTGCCCTGCGGCCCTTCGCTCAGGCGCTCGAAGCGCTCGATGAAGCCTTCGTCGGTCAAAATTTGTGCAATCGCGGCCTTCACGCGCGACGCGGGAACATCGACCGTCTTATGGTTGGCCGTGTTCGCATTACGAATACGCGTCAGAAGATCGGCGACGGGATCGGTGATCGCTGCCATTAGTCCTTAAACCCCTCTTACCACGACGCCTTGGTCACGCCGGGAACCACGCCTTTGTGGGCGTTTTCGCGGAAGCAAATGCGGCACATGGCGAACTTGCGCAGATAGCCGCGCGGACGACCGCACAGTTTGCAACGGTTGTGCTGCCGCACGCCGAATTTCGGCGCCCGCTGCGACTTGACGATCATGCTCGTTTTAGCCATTACGCATTACCTTTCCGAAGCGGAAGCCCCATTGCGGTGAGGAATTCCGACGCCTCTTCGTCCGACTTCGCCGTCGTGACGATCGTGATGTCCATGCCGCGCGCCTTATCGACCTTATCGAAGTTGATCTCCGGGAAGACCAGTTGTTCGCGCAGACCCATGTTATAGTTACCGCGGCCGTCGAACGACTTCGGCGGGAGCCCGCGGAAGTCGCGAATACGCGGCAACACGATATTGAAGAGCTTATCGAGGAAGACGTACATGCGTTCGCCACGCAGCGTCACCTTCGCGCCGATGTTCATGCCCTCGCGAAGTTTGAACGCCGCGATCGACTTCTTCGCCTTCGTGACGATCGGTTTCTGACCGGTGATCTGCACCAGTTCGGCCACGGCGGCGTCGAGCGCCTTACCATTGGTGATCGCATCACCAACGCTCATGTTGATGACCACCTTCTCCAGTTTCGGAATCTGGTGGACATTGTCGTAAGCGAATTTGTCTTGCAGCTTCTTGACGACTTCGGTCTTGTACTTTTCTTGCAAACGCGTAGCCACGTTTACGCTCCCTTCGCCGATTCGCGGGCGGGTTCGCCACACTTCACGCAGATGCGATGCGGCACCCCGTCTTTGGTGACGCCGCGACGAAGACGCGTCGGCGCCTTACACTTCTCGCACACGTACTGCAGCGCCGAAATCGGAAGCGCAGCTTCCTTCTCGATGATGCCACCGGTCTGCCGGGCGCCCATGTTGCCGCCGTCCTGCCCCTGCTTGGTGTGGCGCTTGACGATGTTCATGCCTTCAACCGTCGCCTTGCCGGCATCCGGGAAGACTGCTTTCACGACACCGCGGCGGCCTTTTTCTTTGCCGCGGCGCACCAGGACGGTGTCGCCTTTGAGGATATGCGTCTTCGCCGACATGTTAGAGCACCTCCGGCGCGAGCGAGGCGATCTTCAGGAAGCCGCGGTCGCGCAGTTCGCGCATGACCGGCCCGAAGACGCGCGTGCCACGCGGGTCCAGGTTATCCTTATCGCCCTTGATGATGACGCAGGCGTTGTCGTCCGAGCGCACGACCGAACCGTCGGCGCGGCGAATCGGGGCGGTGGTGCGAACGATCACGGCTTTGACAACCTGACCCTTCTTCACGGCCGCACCAGGAATCGCGCTTTTCACGGTACCGACGACGATGTCGCCCACATGCGCGTAGGCGTGACGGCTGCCGCCGCTGATGTGAATCACCAGCAACTCGCGGGCTCCCGAATTATCAGCGACTTTGAGTCGCGTTTCTTGTTGAATCATCGTACTTCTTCGCTTACTTCGCCCGCTCGACGATCTCGACCAAGCGCCAACGCTTGTCGCGCGAGAGCGGACGACACTCCATGATACGGACGATATCGCCGATATTAGCTTCGTTGCGCTCGTCGTGCGCTTTGAAGCGCGTCGATTTGCGGACGATCTTCCCGTAAGTACCGTGCGGAACGCGCGTTTCGGTCACGACGACGATCGTCTTGTCCATCTTGTTCGATGCAACGCGCCCCTGCTTGACGCGGCGGGCTACATTACGCTGCTCCATGCTGCTCCTCGGCGATCTTTTTCTCGGAAATCACGGTCTGAATTTTGGCGTACGCGCGACGCATCTCACGGATCTTGCTGAAGTCCGTCAGATGTCCGGTGCGTAGCGCAAAGCGCAGATTGAAGAGCTCTGACTTCGTGTCGCGAGCCTTCTGCTGCAACTCCGCGACGGTGAGGGCGCGCAGTTCGTTCAACTCACCCTTCTTCATGCCGTGGCCTCCTCACGCGTGACGATCTTCGTGCCGATCGGCAGCTTGGCGGCGGCGAGACGGAGCGCTTCTTTGGCGACGCTCGCCTCCACGCCGGCGAGCTCGAAGAGCACGCGACCCGGGCGAACGACGGCGACCCAGAACTCCGGGTTACCTTTACCGGCACCCATGCGCACCTCGGCAGGCTTCTTCGTGACCGGCTTATCTGGAAACACTTTGATCCACACTTTACCGCCACGTTTGATATGACGGGTCATCGCGATACGGGCCGCTTCGATTTGACGGTTCGTCATCCAGCACGGCTCGAGCGCCTGCAGACCAAACTCGCCGAACGTCAGCGTACTGCCGCGCAACGCACGGCCCGTCATGCGGCCGCGGTGCACGCGGCGCCACTTGACTCGCTTAGGCGTCAACATTGTTACTCAGCACTCCCTTCGGATGCAGCCGCTTCGTTCACGACGGCATCGGGGTCAACGGTCACTTCGGTAGTCGCAGCGGGCGCCACGGCCTGTTGGGGACGCGGGCCACCGGTACGCGGACGACCGGCACCAGGACCACGGCCGCCACCGCCACCAGCGCCGCGACGATCGCGGAAGCCGCCGCCACCACCACCTTGGCGATCGACGGTGTTCGACATGCGCGGCTGATCGGGCAGCACTTCGCCGCGATAGATCCACACTTTCACGCCGATACGCCCGAACGTGGTGAACGCTTCGACGTGCGCATAATCGATGTCGGCGCGCAACGTATGCAGCGGCACCTTGCCGTCGGCGTTGCGCTCGGTGCGCGCGATCTCCGCGCCACCCAGGCGACCGGAAACCTGCACCTTTACGCCACGCGCGCCGGCCTTCATCGTACGCATGATCGCCTGCTTCATGGCGCGGCGGAACGCGATACGCTTCTCGAGCTGATCGACGATGTTCTGACCGACGAGACGTGCATCCAACTCGGGATGCTTGATCTCCATCACGTTGACCTGAACGTTCTTGCCGGTAAGCTTTTCGAGGTTTTTGCGGATATCTTCGATACCCACGCCACGCTTGCCGATGATGATACCCGGCTTGGCCGTGTTCACGATGACGCGCGCTTGATTGGCACGACGCTCGATCTCGATCTTGCTGATTGCCGCCGAGCGCATCCACTTGTTAAAGAAGTTGCGGATCTTGACGTCTTCATGCAGCCAATCGATGTAATGTTTTTTCTCGAACCAGCGGCTGTCCCACGTACGCGTGATGCCCAGACGAAGGCCGACCGGATGAATCTTCTGTCCCATGTGTTACTCCGCAGCCCCCGCGCTCGCAGCAGCCGTTGACGTGGTACGCGGACGACGCGTCGCCGCACGCTTGACCGCGACGCTCGCGCCGGCGCGCCGTTTCGGTTGCTTTTTGGGCGGCGCTTCGCCGACCACGACCGTCACGTGCGAGAGACGCTTGCGCTTGAAGTAGGCGCGACCTTGAGCACGCGGATCCAGGCGTTTGGTAAAGCGGCCACCGGGACCACCATCCACCGTGATGCGCGTGATGTAAAGATCGTCGGTATTCATGTTGTGGTTGTTACCGGCGTTCGCAACCGCACTACGTACGAGCTTCTCGATCGGCTCGGCCGCAAAGACGCCGGCGAACTGCAGCAGCACGAGGGCTTCACGCACGCTCTTGCCACGAATCGCATCGGCGACGCGGCGGAGCTTACGCGGGCCGACTCGCGCAAATTTGAGATGCGCGACCGCCTGCTGCTTCGCGCCGTTGTCTTCTTGATTTTTTTGAACGGCAGCCATTACTTCACACCAGCCTTATCGCCGCCGTGCCCCTTGAAATGGCGCGTCGGGGCGAACTCGCCGAGCTTGTGCCCGACCATGTTCTCGGTGACGTACACGGGAACGTGCGCTTTGCCGTTGTGCACGCCGATCGTGTGACCGACCATCGACGGAACGATCGTCGATGCGCGGCTCCAGGTTTTCACGACTCGCTTCTCGCGCGTCTCGTTGAGCTGCTCGACCTTCTTCAGAAGGTGATCCGCAACGAACGGACCTTTTTTCAGTGAACGACCCATTACTTGGAACCCCGCTTACGAACGATAAACTTCGTCGTACGCTTGTTGCGACGCGTCTTTTTACCCATGGTCATTTGGCCCCACGGCGTCGTCGGCGGACGGCCTGACGTCGAACGCGCCTCACCGCCGCCGTGCGGGTGATCGACCGGGTTCATCGCGATGCCGCGCACGCTCGGACGCTTGCCGAGGTGACGCGAGCGGCCCGCTTTGCCGATGACTTGATTTTCGTGCTCGATGTTGCCGAGCTGACCGATCGTGGCACGACATTCGATGTGGATCATACGCACTTCGCCCGAAGGCATGCGCACCTGCGAGTACTCGGTCTCCTTCGCCATCAGCTGCGCCGAAACACCAGCCGAGCGCACGAGCTTGCCACCCTGACCGGGACGCAACTCGATGTTGTGGATAACGGTACCAACCGGAATGTTTTTGATCGGCAAACAGTTGCCGGGTTTGATATCGGCAGCGGATCCCGACTCGACCACGTCGCCCACCTTCAGACCGAGCGGCGCGAGGATGTAGCGCTTCTCGCCGTCTTTGTAGTGCAGCAGCGCGATACGCGCCGAACGATTCGGATCGTATTCGACGGTCGCAACCTTGGCGGGAATGCCGTCCTTGCCGCGCTTGAAGTCGATGATGCGATACTGCTTGCGCGTGCCGCCACCCTTATGGCGGACGGTGATGTGCCCGTTGTTGTTGCGGCCCGAGTGCTTCTTGCGAACCTCGATGAGCGACTTCTCAGGTTCGACCTTCGAAAGATCGGAGAAGTCCATCGACGTCAGGAAGCGTCGGCCGGGGCTGGTCGGACGATATTTTTTAACCGGCATGATTATTGCTCAAAATAATTGACGCCGCCGAGTTCGATTTTCTGACCCGGCTTGAGGGTGACAATCGCCTTCTTGAAATCGCTCTGCTTGCCGCTCGTGCGATTTCCGCGGCGCGCGAAGTTGCGCTTCTTTCCGCGCACGTTAACCGTGTTCACGGCAACCACGTTCACGCTGAAGACTTCTTCGATTGCGTGACGGATCTGCGTCTTGGTTGCCTCGGGGTGAACGACGAAGGTGTACTGCGTACCGAGCGCATTGGCCATCGATTTCTCGGTGATGCGCGGCGAGATGATGACGTCGCGTGCGTCCATTACTTGCTGCTCCCGTTGCCGAGCGTCACGCCGGAGACGGCATCGAACGCGGCGGTCGTGAAGATGATGCGATCGTAGCGAAGCACGTCTTTGACGTCGAGCGCGCTCGTGTCGGTCACGCCGACGCGGCGCAGGTTACGCGCGACGCGATGGATCGCGTCAGCCTTCGCCTCACCCTTGCCAAGCACGACGAGCGTGGTCGGACCGGTCTTCGCATCCTTCGCGCTGCCAAAGACGAGCTTCGCAAAGTCGGCGGTCTTCGCAATCGCGAAGCTCGACGCATCGAGCACGGTGATCGCGCCGTTCTTGAATCGGTCGGAGAGCGCCGCGACAAACGCGAGCTTGCGCTCCTTCTTATTCAAATCGGTGACATAGCTACGCGGCTGCGGACCGAAGACGACGCCGCCATGGCGCCACTGCGGCGAGCGGATCGAACCTTGGCGCGCACGGCCGGTGCCCTTCTGCTTCCAAGGCTTGCGGCCACCACCGGCGATCTCGTCGCGCTTCTTGGTCGATGCGGTGCCGGCGCGCGGGCTCGCGAACTCGCGATAGACGGCGCGGAAGATCGTATGCGCCTTCGCGCTATAGTCGGCCTCGAAGATGGCGGGCGTCGCGACGTCGCGCACGACCTTGCCGTTCGAATCGATAACGTTAGGCATGACTACGCTCCCGCCTTCGACTTGACGCTCTTGCGAACGACGACGAGGGCATTCTTCGGGCCAGGGATCGGGCCACGCACGAGCAGCAGATTGCGCTCGGTATCGGCCTTGACCACTTCCAAATTTTGATGCGTCGTGCGATCGACACCGTAGTGCCCCGGACGACGGCTGCCCTTCACGGTGCGTCCCGCGTTGGTATCGCCGTTCGAAGCAGGTTGACGGTGGATCATCGAGCCGTGGCTCGCGCCGCCGCCCGAGAAGTTGTGACGCTTGATGCCGCCCGAGAAACCGTGGCCTTTCGAGATACCAACGACGTCAACGCGATCGCCCGGTTCGAAACCGGCGACGGTAACGCTCTGCCCGACTTCGACGCCGTCGATGTCGGTGCGGAACTCGCGCACGAAGCGGGTGGCCTCGACGCCTTGTTTTTTGAAATGTCCAGCAAGGGCACGGCTGACGCGAGCTTTTTTAACCGCACCGAAACCGAGCGCAACGGCGTCATAGCCATGCGTCTCTTTCGTGCGGCGCTCCACGACCGTGCAGGGACCGGCTTCGATCACCGTGACCGGCACATAGCGCCCGTCGTCGGTGAACACGCTCGTCATCCCAACCTTGCGGCCAAGGATGTTTTTCACGAATGTATCCTCGTCCTACGATGTTGGTCAGCACACGGGCCCTGGCGTACTGACTGATATTTTCACCGGCACGCGCGAAGAAGCGCGGACCGGCTGGACCACAACCCCGGAACTATATCAAGGGGCTGGAGCTCCAGTCAAGGGCTTGAGGCGCAGTCGCCGCACCCGGCGCCGATCCGACTCTCCCTCCATCCCCATCCGCCAGGCGACCAGGAGCTCGGGCGCACCGATGATGCCCACCCAGTTCCCGTCCGCGTCGAGCACCGCGGCCTCGCTCACGCCCCCCTGCGCCATCAGGTTCGCCGCCGTGCGAACCTTGTCGGCCGTGCCGACCTCGAGCTGCGGCCGCACGCCTCCGGCAGCGCGCATAACCAGGCCCACGTCGATCAGCTCGAGCGGATGGACGGCATACTCGCGAGCGACATGCATACCACGGCGCGCCAGCTTCTCCGTTAGAATGGAGCGCGGAACGAAGACGACGGTGAAGGCGGTCGCCGCCACACAGGCGGCAAAGACCTCAGGGGCAAGGGCCCACGCGTGGGTCGTCTCGAGGGCGAAGAGCGTCCCCATGAAGGGTGCGCGCATCGTACCCCCCATCAGGGCCGCCATGCCGACGATCGCCCACAGCCCCCCGTCATGTCCCGGGATCGCAAGGGCGCAGAGGGTGCCGACGGCAGCGCCAATCATCAGCAGGGGCGCGAGGACACCGCCGGAGGTTCCCGACGAGAGGCTAATCACCCAGATGGCGACCTTCACGAGGATGACGCTGGCAACAAGCGTAAGGCCGAGCCGCCCGTTGACCATGCTCGCGATCGTGGGATATCCGACGCCGAGCGCCGCTGGCACGAACCAGCCGCCGACACCGACGAAAAGGCCGCCGATCGCCGGCCACCACATCCAATGGAGCGGCAGTTTGGCATAGCCATCCTCAGCCAGATAGACGAGCTTGGTCATCAGCATCGACACGGCGCCGCCCGCGAAGCCGACTGCGACGGCCCATGGCACGAGGCCGAGTGCAGCGTCGTGCACGCCAAGTGCGACGAAGGGCGGCTGCGCGCCGATCAACGGCACGCGCAACATCGCCGCAACGAACGACGCCACCGCGACCGGCACGAAACTGCGCGGACGCCACTCGAAGAGCAGCAATTCGACGGCAATCAACACCGAAGCGATCGGAGCGCCGAAGGTTGCCGACATGCCGCCAGCCGCGCCGGCGACGAGCAACGTGCGGCGCTCGAGCGATGACAGGTGGAGAAATTGCGCAAAGAGCGACCCGAAAGCACCACCCGTCATGATGATCGGCCCTTCTGCACCGAAGGGGCCACCGGTGCCGATCGTGATCGCCGACGCGATCGGCTTCCAAAACGCCACACGCGCCTGGATGATGCTATCGCCTTCGAGAATCGCCGCGATCGCCTCGGGGATCCCGTGACCGCGAATTTTATCGGTCGCAAACTTGGCGATGAGGCCAACGAGCAGCCCGCCGATCACCGGAATCGCAATCGAGACCGGGCCGATGCGATGCGGATCCGGCTGGACGAGGCCGCTCTGCACGCTCCCAAAATAGGCGAGATGCGTGATCAGCCCGATCAGGAGCAGGAGCAGCTTGGCGAGCAACGCCGACGCAGCGCCCACGAGCAGGGCGAGCGCGCATAGGATCGCTAGGCGCTTGGGGTCAGTCGTAAAGTCGCGAAGCGACGAGTCGTGCGGCAGCATGATTTCTCATGCTAGCGCCACGCGCGTTTGCGTGCAGGAGGAAAAGTCAGGTTCCCGCGATGCGCTGGGTTATCGCCTTAGGTGAACGCGGCTATTCCGGTGATCTGCTGACCGATCACGAGGGTATGGACCTCGCTCGTCCCCTCGTAGGTCAGCACCGACTCCAGGTTGTTCATGTGACGAATCACCGGATACTCGAGCGTGACGCCGTTTGCGCCGAGAATCGTGCGGGCCTCGCGACAGATCTTTAGCGCCTCGCGAACGTTGTTGAGTTTACCGAAGCTCACCTGCGACGGATGCAGGCGGCCCTGGTCTTTCATGCGTCCGAGATGTACGGCGAGCAGCGAGCCTTTGCCAAGTTCGAGCAGCATGTTTGCGAGCTTCTCTTGCGTGATTTGGAAGCCGCCGATCGGGCGATCGAACTGCACGCGCGTCTTCGCATACTCAAGCGCGCTTTCATAGCACGCGCGCGCCGCGCCCATCGCCCCCCAAATGATACCGAACCGTGCCTCGCTCAAACACGCAAGCGGGCCCGAAAGTCCCTTTGCGTGCGGCAATTGCGCATCGGCGGGCAGCCGCACATCTTGCAGCACGAGTTCGCTCGTGATCGACGCGCGCAACGAAATTTTCTTGTGAATATCCGACGTCGTGAAGCCGGGTGCGCCCTTCTCCACGATAAATCCGCGAATGCCGTCGTCGGTGTTCGCCCACACGATCGCGAGATCGGCGATCGAACCGTTCGTGATCCAGAGCTTCGTGCCGTTGAGCACCCAGTCGCTTCCGTCGCGGCGCGCGAACGTACGCATGCCGGCGGGATTACTGCCGAAATCGGGTTCCGTCAAACCGAAACACCCAATCGCTTCGCCGCGCGCCATGCGCGGTAACCAACGCTCCTTCTGCTCCTTCGAACCCCAGCGATGAATCGCGAACATCGCAAGCGATCCTTGCACCGACGCGAAACTGCGCACGCCCGCGTCGCCCGCTTCGAGTTCCATGCACGCGATGCCGTAGGCAACGGCGCTCGCACCCGGGCACTCGTAGCCGTGCAGATGCATGCCGAGCAATCCGAGCTTCCCGAGTTCGCGACCAAGCTCGCGCGGTAGATACCCTGCTTCGAACCATTCGCCGACGTTGGGCAACACGCGGTCGCGCACGAAGGTGCGGACGGTGTCGCGAATCAGGCGTTCCTCGTCGGAAAGCAGCGCGTCGATGCCGAGAAAATCGACGGCATCGGGCGCCGCGGGAGTGTTGTGGGTGGTCGTCATGGGTTGCGGTCCTAGCGCTTGAGCACGCGAGCGATCTTCTCAAAGAGCGCGTCGGTTGAGCGCTCGAAGGCGTCTTCGAAGCGACGCCACAGCAAACGGCCGTCGGTATCGCTCAGCGACGCCTCGATACGATACTCGAGCTGCGTTTGTTTGCCTTCGCTCGTCAGGTAGAACCCGTGCGTGCCGTCGATGCCGTCGTTGAGGATGCGCCATACGATCCGTTCGTCGGGCTCAGCCTCCGCGAGCACCGCGTGCAGGCCCAAGTGCCACTCCTCGGTCTTCTCCGGAGCGAGTGGGCCCGGAGAGCGCATGAACGGTTGTGACGCGAACGGCCAAATCTGGTCGCCCGACGTCCCCATCTCTTCGAGCAGATGATAGATGCGGCGCTTGGTTCCGTGAAACGTACGGCTGCGGGACTCTCGAAGTGCGATCGGCATGCCGCGTGGGTTCTCCCCCGCGTACGCTAGCTCATTCGACGCGTACACTTTCGTCGCGCTCGCCCATGTAGGCGGTTGCAACGAGCACGAAACGCGCGCTGCCGCCGGGCGGCGCATCGAAGAGTCCGCGTAGCGCCACCTCCATCGCATCGTATGCCGGCCCGCTCTTGGGCAGATACGAAGCCGAGCGCGAGAAACCGATAAGCGTCGCCCAATCGAGCGGGCGCTCGTGGCGGACGCAGACGCGACGCACGTCGCGCCAGCCGTGCCGCACCAGGTCATGCTCGACGGTGCCCTCGCGTGCGATACGCGCGCGCTCCGTCTCATCGAGCACAAAGCGATCGATGACACGCTGGTACGCAGCGGTGAAGGCGTCGTCGCGATCGCGCTCGTTCCATACCGCCGCGAAGCGCGCCGTCGTGCGCGTGATCCGCGCAACTTCGCGCAGGACGCGATCGGGGTCGAACCAGTGGTATGCCTGAAAGGCGGTTACCACATCGATGCTCGCATCCGCGAGCGTCGTCGCCTCGGCGGTAGCATCGATCGCAATCACCCCGTCGCCGGGCGCGATCGCCGCGCGCATCGGGCCGTTCGGCTCCACCGCATACACGCGCGCTCCGCACGCTGCGAGCAGCCAGGCCGAAATGCCGGTGCCGGCGCCGAGATCGGCGACCGCCGGTGCGGTGAAGCCATCGAGCACCGCCTCGACGAGCGCCCGCGGATAGCTCGGCCGAAACCGGGCATAATCCGTCGCACGCGCGCCAAAGCGGGTCGTTGGATCCATCAGGGGCCTATTTCGCCGCCTTCTCGCGGTCCGCGAGCTTGCCGAGCGAGTTCACGACGACGATCGCGAGGATCGTCACGAGCACCGCATAGATCAATTCGGCGATGACGCCGCTTCCCGGTTTCAGGAATACCGCGATGACGTCGGCTATAAACTTATTCCACGCACCCGCCGCGATCAGACCGAACGCCACGGTCGCAAGCGAGATCATCGTTCCAAGATACGTCGGTTTTACTTCCATGAATAAGCCCTCCACTCGGAATCCGGCAAAACAAAAAGAACCCGAAGTTGCCTTCGGGTTCATCTAGGACCATTCCGCCGCGGATGGCTCGGCGCGTAGCGCCGATCCTTGCTTAAGCCTTGAGTTCGATATCGACGCCGGCCGGGAGATCGAGATGCATCAGCGCATCCATCGTCTTCGGCGACGCTTGGAGGATGTCGATAAGCCGCTTGTGCGTACGCATCTCGAAATGCTCGCGCGACTTCTTGTCGTTGTTCGTCGAGCGCTGCACGCAGAACCGGTTGATCTCGGTCGGCAGCGGCACCGGGCCACTCACGAACGCGCCGGTACGCTTCGCCGTTTCGACGATACGCTCCGCACTCTGATCGAGCACCTTATGATCGAACGCTTTCAAACGAATGCGAATCTTCTGTTTCGACATCTCTTAAAAATCCTTAGTCTCTGTTGTCAATGATCGAACTCTGTGGCCAGCGAGCAGTCTATCACGCCCCGCTCGCCCTTGTCTATGCCAGCCCACCGCGAAGCGGAACTCCCCCCTCGCACGCCAGCCCACCGCGAAGCGGAACTCCCCCCTCGCATCAGCCAGCCCACCGCGAAGCGGAACTCGCCCCTCGCATCAGCCAGCCCACCGCGAAGCGGCACTCGCAGCGGGTAGATTTTCGTTCAGAGTGAGGCGCGGTGGGGGTGACGTGGTCTAGGGACCACGATCCCCCACCGCAACGAAGCTCTGGGCGAAAAGCTACTCCGCGACCGCCGTAACGACGCCGGCGCCGACCGTGCGGCCGCCTTCGCGAATCGCGAAGCGGAGGCCCGGTTCGCACGCGACGGGGGTGATCAGCTCGACTTCCATCTTAATGTTGTCGCCCGGCATCACCATCTCAACGCCTTCGGGCAGCTTGATCGTGCCGGTCACGTCGGTCGTACGGAAGTAGAACTGCGGACGATAGTTCGCGAAGAACGGCGTGTGGCGGCCGCCCTCTTCCTTCGAGAGGACGTACACTTCGGCCGTGAACTTCTTGTGCGGTTTGATCGAGCCCGGCTTCGCGAGAACTTGACCGCGCTCGATGTCGTTGCGATCGATGCCGCGCAGCAGCACGCCAACGTTGTCACCGGCGATGCCGATGTCGAGCAGCTTACGGAACATCTCGATGCCCGTCACCGTCGTCTTGCGGGTCGCTTCCTGAAGACCGACGATCTCGACCTCTTCACCAACCTTGACCTGACCGCGCTCGACGCGGCCCGTGCCGACCGTACCACGGCCGGTGATGGTGAACACGTCTTCGATCGGCATCAGGAACGGCTTGTCGGTCTCACGCTGCGGATCCGGAATGTACTCATCGACCGTGTCCATGAGCTTGAAGATCGGATCGGCATCCGGGTCGCCCTTGCGACCGCTCGAGTTGAGCGCTTTGAGGGCCGAACCACGGATGATCGGCGTGTCGTCGCCCGGGAACTCGTACTGGCTGAGGAGTTCGCGGATCTCCATCTCGACGAGCTCGAGGAGCTCTTCGTCATCGACGAGGTCAACTTTATTGAGGAACACGACGATCTTCGGCACGCCGACCTGACGCATGAGCAGAATGTGCTCGCGCGTCTGCGGCATCGGGCCGTCGGTTGCCGCGACGACGAGGATCGCTCCGTCCATCTGGGCCGCGCCGGTGATCATGTTCTTGATGTAGTCGGCGTGTCCGGGACAATCGACGTGCGCGTAGTGGCGCTTCACGGTCTCGTACTCTTGGTGCGAGATCGCGATCGTAATACCGCGCTCTTTTTCCTCGGGCGCGTTATCGATCTCGTCAACGTTACGCGCAGCCGCGAGCCCTTCGGTCGCGAGGCAATGCGTGATCGCCGCGGTCAGCGTGGTCTTGCCGTGATCGACGTGACCGGTCGTACCGATGTTCACGTGCGGCTTGGTGCGCTCGAATTTCGCCTTAGCCATGGTGTTTTGTTATGTCCTCGTTGGAGTATCCGCCGAATAACTCGACGGCGTGAGCTATGTTGTTGTGTTAGGAACCTCTAGCTTATGCCGCCGAGGTAGTTATGCCGGAGCACCCTTTTTGCCGGCTGACTTGGCCACGATTTCTTCCGTGACCGACTTCGGAGCCTGCTCGTAATGAGAGAACTCCATCGTGTATGTCGCGCGACCCTGCGTTGCAGAACGCATGTCGGTTGCATACCCGAACATTTCCGAGAGCGGAACGTTCGCGGTGATTACCTGCGCGCCGCCCGGCGCCTCCTCCGTCGCCTGAATCATGCCGCGGCGGCGATTGAGATCGCCCGTGATCGCGCCCATATAGTCTTTCGGCGTCGTCACTTCGACCTTCATGATCGGCTCGAGCAACACGGGACCGGCCGCGCGATTGGCTTCTTTCCAGCCCATCGACGCAGCGATCTTGAACGCCATTTCAGACGAATCGACGTCATGATAGGAACCGTCGAACGCGGTCACCTTGAAGTCGAGCACTGGGAATCCAGCGAGCACGCCGCTCTGCGACGACTCCTCGATGCCCTGCTGCACGGCTTTCTGGTACTCCTTCGGAACCGCGCCGCCGACGATCTTCCATTCGAATTGGAAGCCGCTGCCCGGCTCGAGCGGTTCGACACGAAGCCACACGTCGCCGTACTGGCCCTTACCGCCGGACTGACGGACGAACTTGCCCTGCTTCTCGACGGTTTTGGTGATCGCTTCTTTGTAGGCGACTTGCGGTTTACCGACGTTCGCTTCGACTTTGAATTCGCGACGAAGGCGATCGAGAATGATCTCGAGATGCAGTTCGCCCATGCCGGCGATGATCGTTTGCTGCGTCTCTTCGTCGGTCCACATGCGGAACGTGGGGTCTTCCTGCGCGAGGCGCTGGAGGCCCTTGCCCAACTGATCCTGATCGCCCTTGGTCTTCGGCTCGATCGCCTGCGAGATGACGGGATCCGGGAAGGTGATCGACTCGAGCACGATCGGATTCTTTTCGTCGCACAGCGTATCACCGGTGCGCGTATCGGTCAGACCGACCGCCGCCGCGATGTCGCCCGCGCCGATCGAATCGATGTCTTCGCGATGGTTCGCGTGCATGCGCAGGATGCGCCCGATGCGCTCTTTTTTGCCCGAACGCGAATTATAGACGTACGAGCCCTTCTCGAGCGTACCCGAATAGACGCGGAAATACGTCAAGTTGCCATACGGATCGGTCGCAATCTTGAACGCGAGCGCCGCAAATGGTTCGCCATCATCGGGTTTGCGCACGATCTCCGCGTCCGACTTCGGCTCGGTACCGACGATCGCTTTTGCGTCCAGCGGCGAGGGCATATACTCGACGATCGCGTCGAGCAACGGCTGCACGCCTTTATTTTTGAACGCCGAACCACAGAGCATCGGCAACACCGTACCCGCGATCGTCGCTTTGCGCAGCGCCGCCTGCATGCGCTCGACCGGGAGGTCGTCGCCATTGAAGAACAACTCGAGCAGTTCGTCGTCTTGCTCGGCGATCGCCTCGACCAGTTCCTGACGCCACTTATCCGCCGTCGCCTTCAGTTCTCCGTCGGCGTCCGTAACCGGATCTTGCGCCATCGTCGATCCCAGATCGTCGGTGTAGATGATCTTCTTCATCGTGAAGAGATCGACGACACCTTTGAAGTTGTCCTCAGCGCCAATCGGCACCTGAATCGGAACCGCGCGCGCGCCGAGGCGCTCGCGAATCTTATCGACGACGTTAAAGAAGTCCGCACCCATGCGATCCATCTTATTGACGAAGATGATGCGCGGAACTTTATACTTGTTCGCCTGACGCCACACGGTCTCGGACTGCGGCTGGACCGCAGCGACCGAGTCAAAGAGCGCCACCAGGCCATCGAGGACGCGCAGCGAGCGTTCGACCTCGACCGTGAAGTCCACGTGCCCAGGCGTATCGATGATGTTGATCCGGTTTTCGCGCCACGTGCAGGCGGTTGCGGCCGAGGTGATCGTGATGCCGCGCTCTTGCTCTTGGACCATCCAGTCCATCGTCGCAGCGCCGTCGTGCACTTCACCGATCTTGTGCGTACGCCCCGTGTAGAACAGGATACGCTCAGTACACGTTGTCTTGCCGGCGTCGATGTGCGCGGCAATGCCGATGTTGCGGGTCCGGTCGAGCGGAAATTCTCTAGCAGCCATGATCCTTGAAAATTACCAACGATAGTGGGCGAAGGCTTTATTCGCCTCGGCCATCTTATGCGTGTCTTCGCGTTTCTTGATCGTCGCGCCGGTGTTATTGGAGGCATCGAGCAGTTCGCCCGCGAGCTTCTCCTCAAACGAGCGACCGCCGCGCGCACGCGCGTACCCGATCAGCCAACGCATCGCCATCGCCTGGCGGCGGTCCGGACGCACTTCCATCGGCACCTGATAGGTAGCACCACCGACGCGTCGCGGGCGCACTTCGACGAGCGGCATCGCGTTCGATAGCGCCTGTTGGAAGATTTCGTACGGGTCGCGGCCCGTCTTCTCGGCGATGATGTCGAGCGCGCCGTACGTCACCTGTTCGGCAACCGACTTCTTCCCGTCGAGCATCACCTTGTTGATGAAGCGCGAGAGAATCTTCGAGTTGTACTTCGGATCGGCAAGAATTTGGCGCTTCGGCGCTGGACCTTTGCGGGGCATATGCTTCTAAATTTCCTTTTTTATCCTGAGCCTGTCGAAGGACTTACTTCTTCTTATCGCGCTTGGCGCCGTACTTCGAGCGCCCTTGCTTGCGGTTCGCCGTGCCGGCGGTGTCGAGCGTGCCGCGGATAATGTGGTAGCGCACGCCCGGAAGATCTTTCACACGACCGCCACGCACGAGCACGACCGAGTGCTCCTGCAGATTGTGGCCGATACCGGGGATGTATGCCGTGACCTCTTCGCCGTTGGTCAGACGGACACGAGCGACCTTACGCAGCGCCGAGTTGGGCTTCTTCGGCGTTACCGTCTTCACTTGCGTGCAGACGCCGCGACGCTGCGGGTTACCCTTGACCTCAAAGGCGCGGGTCGGAAGATCCGGGTGGCCCGGCTTCGGTCCGGTGAGGATCACGCGGAACGCGCGGGTCTTGACCTTCTTCTCCGTTTTCGCCCGGCCCCGGCGGACCAGCTGGTTGATCGTTGGCACGAAGTTTGTATCCCCGAATCACGGGCGGCAAGCCCGTCGTTGTAAGCACACACAAATTCGGCCGCACCTGCGGTGGGCCCGAACCTGGGCAGTATATCAAGGCGGATGGGGCCCGTCAACGCCGTTTGAAGGGGTTTCCCTGTGGGTGCCGCGCGAGGACCAGCGCGATCTCGTCGTTCGTATAGCCTCGATGACGCAAAACCGCAAGAAACTGCGCCACCGCCTCCTCAAGCGCATGGACCCGCGCGCGACGATCGGCGGCCGGAGTCTTCTCCGCAACGCGGGTCCCCCGCCTGCCCTCGCTCTGCAGCCAGCCTTCGGCTTGCAAGTCAGCGTAGGCCCGAGCCACCGTATTCGGTGCGACGCCGAGGTCGCCGGCCAGTTGCCGGACGGTCGGCAGCGCGGCTCCCGGCGCGAGCGAACCGCGCTCGATCGCCGCGCGAATTTGATCGACGATCTGCTGGTACGGCGGCGTCTCGAGGTCGTGGTCAACCGCGATCACGTCAGCCTCGCCCATGGCTAGCAGACCGGTCCGCGCGCCTTGACGCGAAAGACACGCACCCCGAGCTTCATGAAGCTCGCGCACCACACGGCGACGACGTACAAATACGCGACGAGCATCAGCAGGGTGAATGGATGCGAGCCCGCGCCCCCGAGACGAGCGGTCAACGGGCCAACCAGCGAAAAGAAGGCGAACGGGATCCCGAGCATCACCCCAAAGAGTCCTAGCGTGCGTCGTTCGCGCAGACGCGACTCGATCTGCATCTCGCACTCCGGGTCCTCGCCGCTCAAGAGCGCGGGCATATCCCGCACGACGACGACCGCTGCCCAAATGACGAGCGCAGCGAACGTCACGATTGCGCCGGAGAGCCGGTAGGCCGGAATCCGCAGCGTGATCAGCGGCGCGAGACCCGCTAGCGCGCCAAGGACGAGCCAGACGCGGGAGAGGACGGCATCGGGTCGCCGCGGCGCGAGCACCGCGGCTCGACGGAGGCCGTGGTTTCGCAGGCGCGCAAATGTCCAGCCGAGCGGAAGCGCCAAGGAGGCACAGGCAAGGGCATAGCCGACGATGGGCCCGATGACCCGGGTGAGGACGAGCGCCCCACAGAGCATCGCGACAGCTCCACCGACGCGCCAGGGCAGCGGAGAGAGCGACTCAAGATCGGCCCGTCGCGCAAGCGCAGCCTCGAGTTCGGGCGTGCGTTCGCCGCGACGAAAAAAGCGCCGGATGTCGTTGAGGCGCGCAGCGCCGACGAGTACCACCGCGCCGAACCCGACCAAAAATGCCCCGTAAAAAAGCCGCATCGCATCCGCAAGCCAACTGTCCATACGCTTGGATCGCCCCCCTGCCGCAGTGTTTGTATTATCGACATAATACAAAACCAAGGAGTTTGTGTCAATAGGTTGCGACAAACACGCGCGCCGGGATGACTCGTGTCGATGCATCGATAATGCACGACGCGATGTCAGAACGATTGGGCGTGCTCGACGGCATGCGCGGGATCGCGGTGTTGCTCGTGCTGTGGTTTCATGTGTGGGAGATTTCGTGGCTGCCGGCGCCCGCGCCGTGGCTCGAGTTTTTGCCCGAGACCGGCTTCATCGGCGTACATCTCTTCTTTTTTTTGAGCGGCTTCGTCATCGTCTATCCGCTTCTGCGCGCGCAGGCCGCTGGTTCGCAGGAGCCAGGCTGGTTGCACTTCGCATGGCGCCGTTTCATCAAGATCGCGCCATCGTACGCGCTCTCGATCGCTCTTGCATACGCGGTTGGCTACGCGGCGACCGAACGCGCCGGTGCATCGCCATGGAACGAACTCTGGACGCACGCACTCTTCGTGCACACGTGGTGGCCGCAAACGTTCGGCTCGATCAACGGGGTGCTGTGGACGCTCGCCGTCGAGGTGGAGTTCTACGCGATCTTTCCGCTGCTCTGGTGGTGCTTCAAACGCCGGCCGATCGTGACGTGGCTCACGATGCTCGTCGTCGCCTTCGCATGGCGCCTCTACGCGATGCACTGCTGCTCGATCTCGTTCCAAATGCTCGGCGAGAACCTCCCAGGATATCTCGACATCTTCGCGTGCGGCATGCTCTCCGCATGGTTTTTCGTTCGCTACGGCGCGCGCATCACGGCATCGCGCCTTAAAGCGGCCATGCCTCTTTTGAGTTTCGCAGGCATCGTTGCCTTCATCGCGCTCCTCGAATGGACGTTTTCACAGCGTTTCGACGCTAATTGGAAGGTGTACCCGCAGGTCCCGATGCGAGCGCTCTACGGCGTCACGTTCGGCGCCATCGCCATCGGCGCGCTTTGTGCGCCGGTTGCATGGCAACGCCTTTTCTCCAATGCTCCGCTGCGCTTTCTCGCGCTCATCTCATACAATCTCTATCTCTATCACCAAATGCTCGCGCGTGAACTGCTCGCATGGCATATCCCGCCGTATGTAGGCGATCCGCATGGCAACCCGCACTGGCAAGTCGCGTACACGGTCATCGCCTTCGGCGTCTCCATCGGCGTCGCAACCTTGCTCACCTACGGCTTCGAGCGTCCGCTGCTACGCATCAGGGATCCGCGTCTCGTCGCTACGTCATCCGGGCACTCACGATGATGTGGGCGATGCAGAGCGCGGCGAGAGCCTGATCGGCGTCGTCGTTGCCGTCGCCGTCGTCGCGACCGCGACGACGGCGCTGCTCGCATGCACGCTCGCCGCGGTGCGTCACTTCGGGCCCGATCCGATCGCTGCCGCGCTCGAACGCAGCGCCCGGCGCGAGTTGCGAATCGCGGTCGATCTCCTCAAGTATCAAGGTGCCTCGGTTCCTGCGGCCAGTATCGCGACAACGATACCGCTGCCGAGCGCATCGCCCTTCGCGGCTGATCTCGATCTCGCACGCGTGACGCGCGCCGACGGTTCGCTCGTGGTCACGGTCGAGGCACGAAGCGTGTCCGACCCGGGCGAACGGGTCACGCTCTCGGCCTCGCTCGCCGCGCCGGCGCCGCTGCCATCGGCGCTGGTCCCCGCTGCGCGCGACGGCTCCGCGCCCGAGTAGATGCTGCTCCGCGCGATCTTTCTCATCGCGTTCATCGCGCTCTCGGTGGAGGCGATTGCACACGCTGCCGCCGCGCTTGCCGTGGCCACGCTCCACGCGCGGGCGCTCGATGCCGCGCGCATCGGCTATCTGGATGCCCAGACCGACGCAGAGCGCAGCCTCGCGCTCGCCATGCAGCAAGGCACGGGCCCCGCCGGTATGTCCTCGCCCGTTCCGCACGCAACCTGTGCGGCGAGCGACGCCGGCGGATGTGTGCTCACCGTGACGAGCATCGCGATTGCGCTCGCATCACCGGCGCCCGCGAGTTCGTGTAGCGCGCCCGCATGCGCGATCGCGCTGCAGGCCAACACCGCGGTCGCCGAATCCCGGGTTACGTTCCACCTGAGCAGCCAGGTGAGCGCCACGAATGGCGTCACGCTCGCCCACCGCGAAGGCGACGTGACGTTTCGCGCCTTCGCGTCGCCGCCGTACGCCACGCTCGCGGGCTCGCTCGACGGCTCAACCGGCGGCGGCGGCACGCCCGGTGACGACGGCGGTGCCGCGACGACGCTCGTCACCGTCCTCTATCGGCCGGCCGGCGATCCGGCAGCCTCGCCGCTGCCGGGCAACGTGTGGTCGATCCGCTCCGATGGTCCGCTTCCCGCGCGCCCCGCCTGGAATCCCTGAGCAGCTCGATCAGGGCGCGTGCGCAAACCGGGTGATGGCCGCCGCGATATCGTCGGGGCGCTCAACCGGAAGATTGTGGCCCACGCCGCGCAAAAGCACGAAGAGCGCGCCGCCGATCGCATCGGCTACGTCACGCTTGACCCGCGGCGAGGGCGCAAGCGGATCGCTGCCGCCGGCAACGACGAGCGTCGGCACCGCGATCTCGGGAAGGCGTTCCGAGACGTCGATACCACGCCCGCGATCGTACCAGCCGATCCAATGCTCGTACTGCGCCACGAGCGCATCATCGACGATCCGCGTCATGCTCGCCGCATCGGGTTCGCGCACCATCGCCGCGCGTTGAAAGCGCTCGATCCGCGCGCGCGAGCCGTACGCCGCAAGCGTCATCTCGCGATGTTTGGCCGGGAAGCGCGTTGCGCGCGTGGAGCCGGGCGCGACCAGAATCATGCGCGCAAGATTCGCTGGGCGCTCCGCGGCTACGAACTGCGCGAGCTTCCCGCCCATCGAATGTGCGACGAGCGTCACCGGCGCATCGATTGCGGCGAGCGCCGAGCGAAGATCACCGGCGTATCCCTCGAGATCGTGCCCCTCGAGCGGACGATCCGAAAGCCCGCATCCGCGAAAATCCAACAAGTGCGCCGTATAGCGCTCGCCGTCAAGCCGTTCGAGCACGTCGTACCACATACGACGCGAGGATATCCACCCGTGCGCGAAGAGCACGTGCGTCGTGCCGGCTCCTCGCACCTCGCAACAGAGCCGTACGTCACCGTGGGCGACGAAACGATGCATGGAGTCGCTCATCGCCGCTCGAAGTGCGGCGCATCGTGTCGCGCCGCCTGCTGCTCCTGCCCGCCCTGCTCTACGTGATCATCGCCTGGGCCCTCAACACCGTCCTTGCAAAACAGGCGGTGACGCACATGGATCCGCTCGCCTTTACCTTCACGCGCTTTCTCGTGATGACGCCGCTTGCGTTCGGGCTCGCGCGCATCGGCGGCAACCCGATCCACGTCGAGCGCCGCGACATCCCGGCACTCGTGCTCTGTGGCACGTGCGGATACGGCGCCTACCAGTACTTCTGGATCATCGGCCTTGCGAATACGACGCCCTTTGCCTCGTCACTGCTGGGCGCCATGTCGCCGCTCTTCACGCTTGCGCTCGTGGCGCTCGTCGGGCAGGAGCGCGTGCGCAGCGGGCGCTGGCTCGGCGTCCTCGTCGCGTTTGCGGGAATCGCCATCTTCGAGGGCGCGTTGTCGGGTGCCGCAGCGTTCCGCATCGGCGATCTGTTGACGCTCTGCGCGGCGTTGGTCTTCGCGGGATACAACGTCGTGAGCGCCCGCCTCCTCGACCGCTACACGCCGCTCGAGCTGCTCGCGATCACAATGGCGATCGGCACGGCGATCATCGCGCCGGGCGGCATTCCCGCACTCCTTCACACGCCGTTCGCAACGCTCGGGTGGGGAGTGTGGTGGCGCCTGCTCTACGCAACGGTCTTCCCCATCTTGCTCACCTATCCGGTCTGGAGTTACGCCATCAGCGCGCTCGGCGCGGCGCGCGTCTCGATCTTCAGCTTCCTGACGCCGGTCCTCACCGGGCTCTTGAGCATCCCACTCTTGCACGCGTCGTTTCCCCGTTATGAGATCGTGGGCGGTGCGGTCTGCATCGCCGGCATGCTGCTCGCCAACCTCCTCGGCCGCTTCTCCCTGACCAGTCTCTGGGCGCAACGCACACTGCCCATGGAAAGGTGAGCACTTCGGGCACACCTAACGTCGGCGCGATGAAGAAACGCGCGTGGTATGCGCTGCTCGTGCTACCGTTCATCGGGACGCTGTTCCCGCAAATCTACAACCGCGCCGAGCCCGCGCTCTTCGGAATCCCGTTCTTTTACTGGTACCAACTCGCGTGGGTGATCGTCACGTCACTGCTGCTTGGGATCGTCGTCATCGCGACGCGGAGGCGCGACGATGTCTAGCGGGACGATCATCTTCGCCCTGCTCGTCATCGGTGTCACCGCGCTCGGATTTCTGGCATCGCGCTGGGGAAATCCCAATCTCGGCTCGCTCGATGAATGGGCGCTCGGCGGACGACGCTTCGGCACGCTCGTCTCGTGGTTTCTGCTCGGCGGCGATCTCTACACCGCCTATACCTTCATTGCCGTGCCTGCGCTTGTGTATGGCGTGGGCGCGCTCGGCTTTTTCGCGGTCCCCTACGCGACGATCGCCTATCCGATCGCCTTCGTCATATTGAGCCGCTTCTGGGGCATCGCGCACCGGCGTGGGTATCTTACCGCGGCCGACTTCGTACGCGACCGCTTCGGCGATCGCACCCTTGAGATCGCGGTTGCGAGCACCGGTGTTCTTGCGGCGTTGCCGTACATCGCGCTGCAACTCGACGGTATGCGCGCGGTCTTTGCGAAGATCGGCGGCGCCTTCGCCGCGAGCGACGGGCTGCTCGCGCTCGTGGTCGCCTTCGTCCTGCTCGCCGGGTACACGTACACGAGCGGCTTGCGAGCTCCGGCGATGATCGCTTTTGTGAAAGACACGCTGATCTACGTAACGGTGATCGCCGCGATCACGATCATCCCCGCGCGCTTGGGTGGATGGGCGCACATCTTTTCGGTATCACAGCAAACGCTGGCCGCGCGACCGAAAGCCGACAGCACGCTCCTCGCTCCGCAGCAGTACTTTGCCTATGCCACATGGGCGTTCGGTTCGTCGCTTTCGCTCTTCATCTACCCGCATTCGATCACGAGCGTGCTCGCCGCGAAAAGCCGCGGCGTGATCCGGCGCAACGCGGCGCTGCTGCCAATCTACTCGCTGCTGCTCGGCTTTCTCGCGCTCTTAGGCTTTTGCGCGATCGCGGCGGGTATCGTCACCAGCAACAGCTCGAGCGTCGTGCCGACGCTGATCGACCGCTTCTTTCCATCGTGGTTTGCCGGGATCGCACAGGCGGCCATCGTGATCGGCGCACTCGTACCGGCGGCGATCATGGCGATCGGATCGGCCAACCTCTTCTCCTCGAACATCGTCGCCGGTTTCACGGCCTCGCGCGCGTCGGGAAACGCGACGTTGGCGAAACGTCTGACGCTGGGCTTCTGTGCGATCGCGCTCCTGCTCGTCATGGTGGTTCCGGTGCAGTACGCGATCTACTTTCAACTGCTCGGCGGGGCCTGGATGCTGCAGATTTTCCCAGCCTTCGTCTTCGGAATGTACACGCGTTGGTTCCATCCCAAAGCGCTGCTGCTTGGATGGGTCTGTGGGATGACGGCCGCAACGGCGATGGCGGCCGCGACCGGCTTCACGCCGAACATTACGCTCCATGTGGGGGGCACGGCGATCACGGGATTTCTCGCCTTGTACGCGCTCGCGATCAACCTGGCGGTTGCGGCGCTCGCCACGCTTGCGATGCGGGCGATCCGCGCCGATGCCGGAATCGATATGACGACGGAGGCCGACTACGCATGACGGCGATCAATCCCGAAGGCTGGGCGCGACCGCGCGGCTATAGCAATGCGATCCTTGCGCAGGGCCGCGTTCTGAGTATCGCGGGACAGATCGGCTGGAACGAACGATGCGAATTCGAAAGCGACGCATTTCTCGCGCAGGCCGAGCAGGCGCTCCGCAACATCGTCACGATCCTGCACGCCGCGGGCGGCGAACCCTCACACCTCGTGCGGCTCACCTGGTACGTCACCGACAAACAGGCGTACCTCGCAGCCGCACCGGAGCTCGGCACAGCCTATCGCCGGATTCTCGGGAACGTCTATCCGGCGATGACGCTCGTGCAAGTGGCAGCGCTGCTCGAAGATCGCGCCAAAGTCGAGATCGAGGCGACGGCGGTGCTGCCCTAGCCCAAGCGGTCGCCGGCTTCGAGCAGCATCGGCTCGCGCGCGCCGCGATCGAGAAAGGCAATCGGCACGCCTTCGGCCACGTCGATGCTCTGCGAGGGTTGGCTCTGCGCATGAATGTGCAGGTGCGCACCGCTGGTGTTGCCCGAGTTCCCGCAGCGCCCGAGTTCTTGGCCGACGGCAACCGTATCGCCGACGCGCACGGCGACACTTCCAGCTTGCAGGTGCGCGAGGATCACGTAACCGCGCGGGGTTTCAATTGAAACATAGTTTCCGAAGGGCCGTTTGTAATTGCGGCGTGCTTCGTTTGGCGGCGCATCCTCTTCGCGATTTTCGACGTGCACCACCATCCCCGCACACGGCGCAAGGATCGGTGCTCCCCACGAGTCGCCGCCCTCGCGCAAAAAATCGTACGCAAAGTATTGATCGGTCACGACCATGTGATGATTGCGTCGCGGGTCGGGTCCGCCCGCCGCGACGCGCCAGCGATCGCCGAACGGCGGATGCAGCACGATCGGCGATTGCGAAGCTCGCTCGAGCCACCGGCGCCGTGCGCCGGCACGGTCGAACCATGCCCAGCCACCCAAACTCGTGCTGAGCGCCGCGCACAGCCAGTACCCATCGATGCGCAAGCGCGGCGAGATACTGGCCGCAAAGCCCGCGATCACCGAGAGAAAGACCACAACGATCATCGCGCGGTACTGAAAGGAGCGCGGCCGCATCGTGAGCATTGCTCCACATGCGAGAACGAGATAGACGCCGAATGCGAGCGTCGCGTTATTCAGCAGCTGCACGTTGTCGTAGTTTGAAGCGCTGCACTTTGCCGGTCTCGGTGCGCGGCAACTCGCTCACGAACTCGATCTCGCGCGGGGCCTTGAACGGCGCGATCAACCGCTTGCAGTGTTCGCGAAGCTCATCCGCCTTCGCCGGATGGTACTGCTCGGCAGAGATCAGCACCACGTAGGCTTTTACAATGTGCGTATCGTGCTGCGGATCGGGCTTTGCGACCACCGCAACCTCTTTGACGTGCTCGTGCACGAGTAGCGCTTGCTCGACCTCGGGGCCCGAGACATTGTATCCCGAGGTCACGATCATATCGTCGGTGCGGGCGACGTAGTAAAAGTACCCTTCGTCATCCATGCGGTAGGCGTCGCCGGGATAGTTCCACCCGTTGCGCACGTACGTCGTCTGACGCGGGTCATCCAGATACTTGCACCCGGTCGGCCCCTTGACGGCAAGACGCCCAACCACGCCGGGCGGCTGTGGCTTGCCCTCGTCATCGTGAATCTCCGCAATGTATCCCGGCACCACTCGGCCGGTCGAACCGGCACGCGCTTCGTCGCGCGGGCTCCCGATGAAGATGTGGAGCATCTCCGTTGAACCGATGCCGTCGAGGATCTTCACGCCCGTCGTGCGTTCCCAGGCTTCGAATACCGATGCCGGCAGCGTTTCGCCTGCCGATACGCAGGCACGTACCGTAGAAATGTCGTGACGATGCATCATCGTGAGCATCGTGCGATACGCGACCGGCGCGGTAAAGAGGACGCTCGCCCCGAACTCGGCGACCCCGCGCATCAAATCTTCGGGGCCCGCTTTCTCCAGCAGCAGCGTGGCCGCTCCCGCGTCGAGCGGGTAGAGCAAGAGCCCACCAAGCCCGAACGTGAACGCGAGCGGCGGCGAGCCGGTCACCAGATCGTCTGCGCGCAGGCGCAGAACGTATTTTCCATAGCTATCGCAGGACGCAAGCAGATCGCGATGGGTGTGCACGGCCGCCTTCGGGGCACCGGTCGTGCCCGAGGTGAACGCGATCAGTGCAACGTCCTCGGCTCCGGTCTCAACGTTTGCAAAATGATCGGCCTTCTCCAGCATGCGTACGTCGATGGCATCGGCATCACCGGAGTTGAAGCGAACGATCCGCACCTCATCGCCTGCACACGCGGCGGTGAGCTCATCGAGCAATCCCTCATCGCACAGCGCCAGATGCACGCGCGACTTCGCCATGATCACCCGCAATTCGGTCTCACGGTAGAGCGGCATCGTGGTTACTGCGATCGCCCCCGCCTTCAAAACGGCAAACCAGCAGGCCGCAAGCATCGGCGTGTTCGCCGAGCGCAGCAGCACACGCGCTCCCGGTATCACGCCCAAATCGTCGCGCAGGACGTGCGCGATCCGATTGGCGACGCGCTGGAGTTCAGCGTATGTCCAGTCGATCTCACCCGGCGCAACCAGGCACCGGCGCGTCCCGCGTCCGTCCGTGACGTGACGGTCGAGCAAGCGCGTGACGGCGTTCAGACGTTCGGGATACTGCATCTCGGGCAGGTCGAAGCGCAACTCCGGCATCTGCGCCGGTGGCGGCATATGCTCGTCGGCGTAGCGATCGACATGCCCGGAATATCTCATCGTACCTCCATACTCGCGCGCGCGATCACGACCTTCTGAACCTCGCTTGCTCCCTCGTAAATTCGCAACGCGCGCACGTCGCGGTAGAGCCGTTCCACGATCTCTCCCCGGGTGACACCGCGTCCACCGAAGAGTTGCACAGCACGATCACAGATGCGTCCGGCCGCCTCCGTCGCATAGAGCTTTGCCATCGCGGCTTCGCGCGTGACCCGAACAGCACCGGCGTCTTTCGTCCACGCGGCGCGATAGACGAGCAGGGCGCTTGCGTCGATGTCGAGTGCCATCTCCGCAATTGCCGCCTGCGTGAGCTGCAGTGCGGCGAGCGGCGCGCCGAAGAGCCGGCGCCCGGCGACATGGGTCCGGGTTTCATCGTATGCCCGGCGTGCAAAACCGAGTGCCGCGGCGCCGACCGTACTTCGAAAGACGTCGAGCGTCGCCATCGCGATCTTGAAACCGTCACCCTCCGCGCCGATTCGCTGCGCCGCGGGAATGCGGCATCCGGTAAAGCGGAGCGTCCCAAGCGGGTGGGGCGAGATCGTCTCGATGCGCGCCGTCACCTCACAGCCGGGCGTGCGCGCGTCCACGACGAAGGCCGAGAGTCCTTTGGCCCCGTTCGGCGCCGTCCGCGCAAAGACGACGTAGAAGTCCGCGATACCGGCGTTCGATATCCACGTCTTCTCACCGTCGAGCACGTAGGCATCCCCATCGCGAACCGCCGCGGTCGTGAGTGCGGCGACATCGGAGCCTGCCTCGCGTTCCGAAAGAGCAAACGCGGCGAGCGCATCGCCCGCGACGACGGGTGCGAGATAACGCCGGCGCAACGCCTGCGTGCCGAAGAGCGTGATCGCGCCGCTTCCCAAGCCCTGCATCGCAAAGGCAAAATCGGCAAGAGCCGAACGATACGCTAACATCTCGCGCACGATGCAGAGCGTCCGCACGTCGAGCCGAGCGCAGGCGTCCAACCATCCTCCGGCACCAAGCGCACGCACCCACGCGCGAACCGATCCGTCAACATCCTGCTCATCGTCGTGAACCTCGACGCCCGTAAGCCAGGCCGCGAACGCGGTAGCAGCGCCGCGATGCACGTCGTCGAAGAACGGCCAGGCAAGATCGCTCGCGGGCACCATCAGTTGCCCTCGAAACGCGGCTCGCGTTTGGCGATGAACGCTTCGTACGCACGGCGGAAGTCGTTCGTTCCCATGCACACGGCTTGCGCAGCGGCCTCGGCATCGATCGCGGCGTCGAGCGGCATCGCCCACTCTTCGTGCAGCATCTTCTTCGTCATTGCATGCGCAAACGTCGGGCCCGCGGCAAGTGCGGCGGCCACCTCCACGGCTCGTCCGAGCACGCCGGACGGCTCGCAAAGTTCATTGAAGAAGCCCCACTCGTAGGCTTGCGTGCCGGGAAGCACGCGTCCGGTATAGAGCAATTCCGACGCGCGCCCGTGACCGATCAGACGCGGCAGCATGGCACACGCGCCCATATCGCAGCCTGCGAGACCCACGCGCACGAAGAGAAACGCCACGTTGGATCGGGCGGTGCCGTAGCGCAGATCGGAGGCCATCGCGAGGATCGCACCCGCCCCGACGCAGACGCCGTCGATGGCGGCGACGATCGGCTGCGGCGCCGCGCGCATCGCCTTCACGAGATCGCCCGTCATCTGGGTAAACGCATGCTGCTCGAGCGGGGAACGCTCGGTGAGCGGCCCAATGATGTCGCGGACGTCGCCACCGGAACAAAAATTCTCGCCGGCGCCCGTCAACACCACGCTCTTCACCGCCTCGTGCGCGTGGAGCCCGCGAAACCAGTCGCGCAACTCCGCGTAGAGATCGAAGGTGAGGGGGTTCTTCCGTTCGGGACGATCGAGCGTCACGATCGCGACACCCTCCCGCAGTTCGTATCGGGCACGAGTCACTGTTCTTCTCCGCCGGGGATCACGAGCGCGACGCCGGTCTTCGGCGAACAGATCAACGCGAGCGCCGCATCCGCCACCTCCTCGACCGTGGCGATGCGCCCCTCGGGATTCATCTCGGCCAGCGTCGCGCGCGCCGACGCTTCGCTTGCGCCCGTGTGTTTGACGATCTTGGAGATCGCCTGGTGCATCATCTCGGTCTCGGTATAGCCGGGACAAAGCGCGTTCGAGGTGATGCCGGTGCCGTCGAACTCCGCCGCGACCGCGCGCGTCAGTCCGATCACACCGTGTTTGCTCGCACAGTACGCGGAGATGTACGGCGCGCCGTAGAGTCCCGCGATACTCGCCACGTTGAGGATGCGTCCGAACCGCGCAAGCACCATGTCCTGCACCGCCTCGCGCGCGCACAGGAACGTGCCCGTGAGGTTCGTCGCAATGATGCGATCGAAGAGCGATTTGCTCGTGCGGGTAAGCGGCGAAGAATCGGAGATACCGGAGTTGTTGACCAGCACCTCGACCGGACCGTTGATCGCGCGACACCGCGCAAACGCCGTCCGCACGTCATCTTCGTTCGACACGTCCGCCTGCGCGCGCGTAAACGATGCTCCCTCGGCGTTTCCACCGGTGACGGCCGAGCGGCTGACGATGCTCACGCGGGCCCCTGCTCGCGCAAGCGCCACCGCGATCCCAAGCCCGATGCCCCGCGCCCCTCCGGTCACAAGCGCGTGTTTTCCTGAGAGCATCGAAGAGTCGTTAGATGCCATGCGTTGCTGCTGCTCCTTGCTCGCGCGCGAGCGCACGTTCCAATTGCGCTTTGCCGGGAAGATACTGCACGGGCCACGGAGCCTCCGCGTAGCCCAGGTGCGCCGCAGCGTGGAGCGTCCACGCAGGGTCGCTCAGGTGCGGGCGTCCCAGGGCGACGAGGTCGGCGCGACCCGCCGCCACGATTGCGTTGCCTTGATCGGCTTCGGTGATGTTGCCGACCGCCATCGTCGCGATACCGACTTCGTTGCGAATCGCATCCGCATACGGCGTCTGGAACAGGCGACCGAAGACCGGTTGCGCGTCGGGATGCGTCTGGCCGGTCGAAACGTCGATCAGATCGGCGCCTGCGGCTTTGAACGCCCGTGCGATCTCCACCGCGTCGGCACCGGTGATACCGCCCTCCATCCAATCCGTCGCGGAGATGCGTACCGAGATCGGGCGCTCGGCCGGCCACACCGCACGCATCGCCGTAAAGACCTCGAGCGGAAAGCGCAGGCGATGTTCGAGCGAACCGCCATACTCATCGGCTCGTTCGTTTTGCAAGGGCGTGATAAAGCTCGAGAGCAGGTACCCGTGCGCGCAGTGAAGCTCAAGCATGTCGAAGCCCGCCTCGATCGCCATTCGCGTCGCGTGCACGAACTCATCGCGGATCCGGTCCATCCCGACGCGGTCGAGCGCATGCGGCAGTTGGTTCTTGGGCGCGTAGCGATTAGCAGAGGGCCCGACGAGGGGCCAATTACCGGCGTCGAGCGGCTCGTCCATCCCCTCCCAAATGCGCTTGGTCGAGCCCTTCGGCCCCGCGTGTCCCAACTGCAAACAGATCTTCGCACCGCTCCACGCATGCACGAACTCGACGATGCGGCGCCACGCGGGCACGTGTTCGGGAAGATACATGCCGCAGCATCCGGGCGAGATGCGTCCCTCGCGCGAGACACATGCCATCTCGGTAAAGACGAGCGCCGCCCCGCCGAGCGCGCGGGCACCGAGATGAACGAGGTGAAAATCGTTCGGCATGCCGTCAACCGCGCTGTACATGTCCATGGGCGACACGACAACGCGGTTGCGCAAGACCAGCTCGCGCAAGCGAATGGGCGTGAATATCGGCGGGATCGGCGCTGCGGACGTCATCTCGTCGAACGGCTGCACCTGGGCACGTGCCGTGGATGCAACCCATCGTTCCACTCGCTCGACATAGGATGTATCGCGCAAACGCAGGTTGTCGTGACCGATCCGCTGGCTACGCGTGAGCAGGCTGTACGCGAATTGCTCGGGCGGCAGCGCCGCGTACCGCGCCACGTTTTCGAACCACTCGGTCGAATTGCGAGCCGCGTTTTGCAGCTTGCGCACTTCGACACTGCGCTCGGACTCGTACGCCCGCAACGCCGGCGCAAGCTCGCCGCCGTTGCCCAGGGCCTCGGCAAGTGCGATCGCGTCCTCGAGCGCGAGCTTGGTCCCCGACCCCACGGAAAAATGCGCCGTATGTGCGGCGTCGCCGAGCAACACGACGTTCTCGTGAATCCACGAACGATTGCTCACCCGGGTAAAGTTGATCCAATCACGGCCGCGCAGATGGCCCGTGTTCGCCATCAGCCGGTGGCCGCCGAGGTAGCTCGCAAAGAGCCGTTCGCAGAACGCGATCGTTTCATCCGTTCCGGCCCGGTCGAGGCCGTGCGCAAGCCACGTCTCCTCGCGGCATTCGACGATGAACGTGCTGGTCGCATCGTCGAAGCGGTACGCGTGAACGGTAAACCAGCCGAACTCCGTCTGCTCGAAGATGAAGGTGAACGCATCGAGCGGCAGGGTGGTGCCGAGCCAGACGAAGCGGCACCGCCGTCGATCCAAATCCGGCTCGAACGCATCGGCATAGGTGGCTCGGACACGGCTGTTGATCCCATCGCTGCCGACCAGCAGATCGCACGAGGAACGCAGCGAGGCCACCGACTCGATCTCGTGCTCGAAACGTAGCGCCACGCCAAGTTCGCGGGCGCGCTCTTGCAAGATTTCGAGCAGTTTGCGACGCGCGATACCCGAAAACCCGTGGCCGCCCGAGATCGTACGCGTTCCGCGATAATAGATCGCGATGTCGTCCCAATGGGCAAAGGCGCGGGTGATCGCGCGGAATGTCGGCTCGTCGGCGGCGCGCAGATTATCGAGGGTCGCATCCGAAAAGACGACGCCCCAGCCGAATGTGTCGAACGGCCGGTTGCGCTCAAAGACCTCGATCGTCCATGCCGGATTGCGCTGCTTGGCGAGAATCGAGAAGTAGAGTCCGGCGGGGCCACCGCCGACGCATGCGATACGCATGTCCGTGCCCTTACGCGGCGTCATCGCCGCTCCCTATGCGACACGACGAAGGTATTCCCGGGTACTTCGTGCGAACTGCGCGACAAGGGGTGCTTACTGCAGCAATGCTTGGCCGTGTCCGGTTCATTCTCGCGGCAGTTCCGATGATGGCGCTGAGCGTTGCCGTGCCGTTTGTCAATCGCGTCGAGCCGCGTATTTTCGGCTTCCCGTTCCTGCTCGCGTGGATCGTCTTTTGGGTGCTCGTCACCCCGCTCTTCATCTGGTCGATCGGCCGCATCGAGCGCCGCTGGTGAACGCGCTCATCGCCATCGGCACGACCGTCATCGTCGTGCTCGCAACGATCGTCTTTGCGACCATCAGCGTGCGGCGCGTACGCATGTCTCCGCAAGAATACATCGTCGGCGGACGCGGGTTCGGCGCGGTCTTTCTCTGGGTATTGCTCGCCGGCGAAATTTACACGAGCTTCACCTTTCTCGGAGCCGCGGGTTGGACGTACGCCTTCGGGGCTCCGACCTTTTACATTTTGGCGTACGGCACGTTCGGCTACATCCTCGGGTACTTTTTGCTTCCCTGGATTTGGGCGTTTGCCAAAGAGCGCGGATTGCTGACCGCACCGGATTTTTTTGCGGCGCGTTTCGGATCGAAATGGATCGCGACGCTCGTCGCGGTCGTACAGGTCGCCGCGGTCGTTCCCTACATGACGCTGCAACTCTCGGCCATCCAAATCTTCCTCAATATTGCCGGATATGGACACGTCAACGCGCACCTGGGGGCGATCGTCAGCTTTGCGGCGATCATCGCCTTCGTCTTCGTGACCGGATTGCGCGGAACGGCCTGGGCGAGCATCGTCAAGGACGCACTCGTTATCGGCGCGCTGCTCTTCGTCGGCGTCGCGATTCCCCTGCATTTCTTCGGATCGTTCGGCACGATGTTCGATCAACTGCTTCGCGCCCACCCCGACCATCTCGTCCTCGGCTCGCTCACCGCCCCCAAGGGCTCGCTTTGGTACGTCTCCACGGTCTTGCTTACCGGCATCGGCTTCTTCATGGGTCCGCATTCGATGGCGGCCATCTACAGCGCGAAAGACGCAAACGTCCTGCGCCGCAACGCGATGTACTTACCGCTCTACCAACTCGTCCTGCTGCTGGTCTTTTTCGCCGGATTCAGCGCGCTGCTCATCGCACCCGGCCTGCACGGCACGCAAGTTGACCGATCGTTCCTCGACGTTGTGTCGCGGTACTATCCGGCGTGGATTCTCGGTTTCGTCGTAGCAACCGGCACGCTCTGCGCGCTGATCCCCTCCACTGCGCTCGTGCTATCGGCCGCGAGCATCGTCGCGAAGAACATTCTCGGCGATCTCTTCGGCCTCGCGCTCGACGATGCTGCGCGCTTGCGCGTGACGCGCGCCATGGTCATCGTCATCGGGCTCTTCGCGCTTGGACTCTGGCTCACGTACAGAACGACGATCGTCGCGCTCCTGCTGCTCTACTATAATGGCGTCACCCAGTTCGCGCCGGCGGTCATCATCGGAGCGTTGCAACCGCGAACGTCGGCCTGGGCGGTTGGCGCGGGCATCGTTGCCGGCCTCGCGGTCGCGCTTCCGCTCGCATTTGCGGGCCTGGCACCCTACGGCATCAACCCCGGCTTTCTCGGCCTGATCGTCAACGCGCTCATTGTGGGCGCATCCGCGTGGATTACGAGAAGCGCTTCGCCCGCGTAAGCGCGTCAAACAGTTCTTCGAAAATATAGAGCGGTCCGATCGCGAGGTACACCAGGTTTTCCAAGAATTTCGGCTTGGTGCCCTCGAATCGGTGTCCGACGAGTTGGAAGATCCATCCGAGCACGAAGGCGCCTAACGACTCCTGCCACGTGAGGTGCGTCGCGAGCGCATAGAGTGCGGCAAAGATCACGAGCGAGACGGCGGCGCCTCGAAGATCGATCGCCGCATAATAGATCAGCGTCGCTGCCGCGATTGCGATCGCGAGATCGATCGGACCGATCGTCCGCAGATGCGCGACACCCATGACGCCGAGCACGATAAGCGGGATTCCGACCGCGTGGCAGGCCCGATTGCGCCGTTCCTGATGGTAGGCGCCATATTCCGCAAAGAGCATCACTTTGTCCATCGTGCGCACCTCTCCTCAACGTCCTGGCCGCATCTGCGCCCCGGGAAAGCGCGGTCCCTTCTCCACAGGGGTGTTCGCACTGCCACGCAGAAAGGCCGCTTGCATGCCCGGTACGATCGCGGTACCAGACCGCCTCATCGATGACGTCGTGCTCATCCGGCGCGACCTACACATGCACCCTGAACTCGGCTTCGCCGAGCATCGCACCGCCGGCATCGTTGCCGACCGGCTACGAGCACTCGGATACGACGTGCACGAGGGCATCGGTCGAACCGGCGTGGTCGGCGTGATGCGCGGAACGCGACCCGGCCGCACGATCATGCTGCGCGCCGACATGGACGCACTTCCGATGACCGAAGAACGCGAGCACACCTACCGCTCGCAGGCCGAGGGTCGCATGCACGCCTGCGGGCACGACGGCCACGTTGCCATGCTCTTGGGTGCAGCCTCGCTCATCGCCGACCGCAAGGACGAACTCGCCGGCACCGTCTGCCTCGTCTTTCAACCCGCGGAAGAGGGCTTGGCCGGTGCACGCGCGATGATCGAGGACGGCCTGTTCGAGCGTTTTTCCATCGAGCGCGCGTACGGACTGCACTTGGCCTCGAAGTATCCGACCGGCGTGCTCGGATTTCGAGAGGGACCGATGTACGCCTCGAGCGATTCGATCGAGATCGAGGTCAAGGGCGTCGGCGGACACGGCTCCGCACCGCACGATACGATCGATCCGATCTATACGGCGGCGAATTTCGTCACCTCGGTCCAGTCGGTGGTCTCGCGCATGATCGACCCACTTGAGCCGGCCGTGGTCACCGTCGGTGCAATTCACGGAGGGACCACGCACAACGTGATACCGCGCACGTGCTCGATGCTCGGCACGGTACGCGCTTTCAACACGAACGTGCGCGAGCAGATGCCCGAACGCATCGAACGCGTCTTGCGCTCGTGCTGCGATGCATCGGGGGCATCGTACGACTTTCGCTACCTGTGGCGCTATCCGGTCACCTCGAACGATCCGGCTCAAACCCAGTACGCACGCGCACTTGCGATCGAACTCGTCGGCGATGCACGGACGATCGAGGTGTCGCGCTTGATGGGCGCCGAGGACTTTTCATTTTATGCCGAGCGCGTGCCGGCGTGCTTTTACACCCTGGGCTCGGGTGGCGGGCCCGATACGAGCCATCCGCACCACTCGAGCTTCTTCGATATCGACGAACGCGCGCTGCCGACGGGCGTCGCCATGATGACTGCACTCGCCTTCGACGCACCGTGTAACGCGCCGTAACTGCCCCGATCTACGCGTCGAACTCTCGCGAGCGTCCTTGCGAGCGCGCGAGCTCGACCATCTCGCGCATGCGCGGATGCGTACCCGGGATCGTCGCGACCCACGGCTCGAAGCGCGGCACGGGCTCACCGACGCGAAAAAGGATGTACCAGACGCTTAAATCGCCCACATAGGTAAAGCGGCGCTTGAACTCGCGCACCCGCGCCTCATAGCTGTCGCCCGCGCGCAGAAAACGTGCAAACCCACCGAACTCGCGGTCGGCCTGCAGCAGCGCAGCGGCATTGTGGATCGTCGCACGAACCTTCCGCGGCGCGCGTAACGTCCCCGGCGTCGCAAGCACGCGATCCACATCGACGTCATCGAACGCCGCCACGAGTTGTGGATCGAATCCTGCGAAGGCCGCGCGATACGCGTCCCACGGCACCGCGATCTGCTTCCACGAGACGCCGGCCTGAAAGACGGCACGAGCGATCACCTCGAGATAGTCGGCGAGCGCCTGCGGCTCGATGACCTCGGGGATCACGAGCGCGGCGGCTGCGGGCGCACGATGTAGATGCCGAACGCCTGCGTGTAGTTGAGCCCCGGGGGTAGCACGCCGTCCCATCCCTTGCCAACGATCGCGCCCGCACTCGCCGAAGCAACCCGTCCGCACAAGAGGAGCGCCGGGATGACCGATGGATCGCCGGGTTCGAGTTGATACCATGTGCCGCTCTTGGCCGCGTGCGGTGTAATCGTCCAGAGCGCGGGTGTCGTGCCGCTCGAAAAATAGGCTCGCAGTTCACCGATCGCTTCGGTCGCCGTATTGCGCAAATCCGTCGTACAGCTCGGCGCGGTCGTCCGGATCTCGAACGGATCGCTCGGAGGCGTCGCCGGCAGTGCGTACACGCGGAAGCTCTCCTGTCCCGCTTGGGGCTGACGCATCTCGATGTACATACCGACCGACGGCATGAAGACGATCGGACGCGAGAACGGTCCGCCCGGCGCTTGATAGAGATGACGCGATCCAACTTCGCTGGCCGTCGCGACGTGCAGCGGCAAACAGCCTACGAAGATGCGAAACGCGCCGCCGCGCGCGGCATTGGGCTGCGCGCTCGTTGCGGATGTACCGGAGAGCAATGTCGAAGCAAAGACCGGCGCACCCGACGGCACGCCGAATTTCGGCGCGATCGAAAGCGCGTAGGTGGTGCCTAGCCCGTGGTACGTCACCGTAGCGCTCGCAAACGATGCTGCGGGCATCGTGGCTGGATAACCGGCCGCGGTCTTCGCCGCTTCCACGCGAGCGACATATGCCTTCAACTCTCGTGCCAGCGTGCTCGCGTCGCCGGATGCATCCGCCGGACACAACACCGATCCCGATTGCACGGCAAAAGGCTCGCGTGGCGGCGTCTGCGGCAGCGGCGTGATGGCACGCCGGAATTCTCCGGGACCGCGCGCGTCTCCCGGACCGCCGTGTCCGCCCGGGCCCATGAACGGTCCGCGCGGACCGCGCATCGCGAGCGGCGATGCCGCAGCGCTCCCGTTTGCGACGCCGCGTCCGAAACGTGCCGTGTAGGTGACAGCATAGCTGCGCGGTTGTAGCGGGCGCGCTAGGGTGGGGAGCGGGATGCCGTTCTGCGTCGTCAACGGCACGGCGTTCTGAGGGCTGGTAAAGATCCCCGCGTACACGTTCGTCAGATTGTTGGCAGCCAGCGTCAGCGTGCCATGCGTTAACTGCGCGCTCACGGCCGCGTCGAATTGCGTATAGGCGGGCAGGTTGTTCCAATTGTTCTTGGCCGTGTATTGAGCGTCGGCCAGCCACTCGAGCGCCGAACGCGGCGCCTTGTAATCGAGGACCACGCCCCCGCGCTGCAACGGCACGTTCGGCAACTGCTCGCCCGCGATCGTTAGTGAATAGGGGTTGTCGATGCGCGGGTCGTTCGAGACGAGCTTCGTCACGTTGACGTTCCAAAACGGCTGCAGCACCAAACGCCCGAACGTAAGATACCCCGTGAGCGAGCCGCCCTCGTACACGTGCTGCACGCCACCGATCGGCGTCGTGAAATACAACTGTGCCGGAGAGAACGGCTTGGATGAATCGCATCCCGCGCTCGAAGCATAGGCGGAGGCGACCGCTGCGAGGTAGGCAGGCGAGAGGACGCCCTGGGCGGCCAAAACCGTTCCGTTCACCTGCACCGGCGACACCACACCGTTTTGCACTTGGCGATAGATCTGCAGCGAGAGCGATCCGCCGCGAAGTGCGCGCGTATAGCCCACGCGCTCGGAGATCGACGAGCTTGGGCCGGGTTCATCGCCTGGTGCGCTTCCGTACGCGACGTTCGCGTTGCAATCAAACTGCAGCGATTGCGGTTCGGTCAGGGTGGTCGCACGGGTCGGCCCTGCAGCGGCGCCCCCGAGCGCATACGACGCCGAATAGGTGTCGCGCGTCGTCGGGCGCCATACCGCGCCGACGCTCTCGAGCGCACTCGCGCGCGCATTGGTTGAACGACTTATCCCCACCGATTCATCGAGCGTTAGCTTGTCGCTCGAATGTATCGTGTCGGTTACCTGCAGCGCCGAATAGGTGGACGTCTGCGCCGCGTTATAATAGGGAATCGCCGCCGGCACGAGGGGTGAGGTCGTTTGATCACTCCACGATCCATAGGCTTGGACGGAGACCGTGTGACGCAGGTGGGCAGGGAGCGTTGCGTTCAACGTGAAGCCGTGATTGCGCGAGAGCGAGGTAAAGCCAATCGGTTGCGGCACGCCGGCAACGTAACGATTTTGTTGGTTGTTGACCATGTCAAAGCTGCTCGAATAGACCGAAGCCGCAACGGTCGTCTCGCCCAGCAGCGCGTCGTCGCTTAGCGAATACAGTTGCACGCTGCCTTGATTCGTGTTGCCTGGTCCATATCCACATGGCAGGGCCTGCGACTCGCGCAAGCATACGATCTCCGTTTGCCGCGCCGAACTCAAGAACATCGCGGAGATCGCCTGCGAGTCGCTCACTTCATAGCGCAGTTTAGCCAGATTGCCGGTGATCGACGAGTCACCGTCGTGCACGTAATCGAGCCCACTTGCATCCGCGTAGCGCATGCCATCCACGAGGCTGGTGTTCAAACGATAGGTGCTTTGAAGAGCTACTCCTAGACGACCGAACGAGCCGCTCTCGGCAAAACCGTCGTTATATTTTCCATTGCTCCCGGTCGCGAGCGTCGCCTGCGACATCCACGTCAGCGTCGGCTCGAGCGTCGAGAAGTTTACGCCACCGCCAAGGCCGCCGACTTGCGGGCCCGTGTGCACCGCCGCGCCGGAGAAGAGATCGGTCGCGAAAGCACCGAGATTTCCTGCGGTGCCCGGAGCGTTCAGGGGAATGCCGTCGAGTGTCAGCTGCGTTTGGCTGGCATCGTGGCCCTCGAGCGACACCGTCTGCGTCGCATCGCTATCGTCGCTGCTGGTCTGAACGGAGACCCCAGAGAGTTTGTTCAACGCATCGGCTAGATCATTAGAAAGTTTCCGTTGTGCCGAATCGGGTCCAATCGACGACGTCGAGACGCTTGCTGACGAGTGGGCTACCACGGTTCCGATCACTTTGAGATTCTCGCTCGATGCGAGCTTGACGTCAACCGTCACCGCACTTGCGTTGATCACCTCGAACGGCGCAGAGGTGATGAACTGGTAGCCGCCCTTAGCGATGCGCGCGTGATAGATGCCGTCGGGAACGTCGGTAAAGAGTACCTGTCCGTTCGCGCCCGTTAGCTCGCTTGCGATCACCGGCCCGTCGAGCACGACGCGTGCAAGGCCGATCGGCGTTTTACCGTCGACCTCGGTAACAACGATACGAATCGAACCCGAATCACTCTGAGCGAAACCGCCGATGGGCACGAGAGCAAGCAACAGACCGGCACATGCCGCGAGCACGCGAGGCATCATATCGGGGTGAACGTTGCCAGAACTCCCTGATAGCGTGCTGAGGCGAACACCTCGCGTGGCTAAAACGTAATGAGGACGGTGGTACCGCGGTGGGGGGAACTCTCGATCGCGATCGTTCCGCCCGCGCGCTCCACCGCGCGCTTGGCGATCGCAAGACCGAGACCGCTGCCGGCGATCTCGCCCCGGCGATCTCCCCGGTAGAAGCGCTCGAATGCGTGGATGCGTTCCGATTCGGTCATACCCGGCCCCTCATCGATGATGGCGATCGTGGTATGCCCGTCAACACCTCGCGCCTGCAGGTGAATCGGTGAGTCGGGAGCGTATTTGAGCGCGTTTTCCACGGCATTCCATATCGCCTCACTCAATTCGGCACGATCACCGACGATCTGATCCACCCCTTCGACGCTGTAGTCGATCGCGCGCGACTCATCCAAGCGTTTCGCCGCTTCAACTTGCGTTCGCAGCAGGTCGCTCACGTCGATCGGTTCGCTGCGAGGCGGCGCCTCGCCGTCGAGGCGCGCCAGGCGCATCAAACGATCGATGAGGCCGCGCATGTGCTCCTTCTCGATCGACATCGTACCGAGAATCTGCCGCGCGATGGTTGGTTCCTCGATCGCACCCCGCCGCAAAACGTCGATATAGCCGCCGATCACGGTCAGGGGCGTGCGCAACTCGTGTCCGGCATCCGATACGAATTGACGCATCCGCTCCTCGGTCTCGCGGCGTTCGCCCATCGCCGAGGCCACGCGGGCCGCGGCATCGTTGTAGGCAGCCGTCAGCGTGCCGATCTCGTCTCCGCCCGGCGCAACGAAGCGCCGCTGCGTGAAGTCACCGTCCGCAAGCGCCCGCAACGAATCGGTCACGTCGGTAATCGGGTGCAACGCTTGACGTGCAAAGAGTCGTCCGACGAACCACGAGAGAAAGATCGCGACGACGGCGATCGTGAGGACGACGCGCCAATACGGCACGAGCGAGACGAGCAGCAGCGGAAGCGATGGAGCGAACGCGACAAAGCCGCCGTCAACCGCGGTCAGTTCGAGCGGTTCGGGGCGCGCGCGCATCGGACCATCGCGTACGATGAGCTGATACGCAAGGCCCCGTTTGTCGAGCGACGGTGGCCCCGGCATGCCGCGCAATTCGATGGCATCGCCAAGCCGGACCGACGGCGGAATCATGTTCATGTGGCCGCGGATGACCGAGTCGAGCACCTTCGGGCGTAGCGTCTTGTCCCCGGCAAGATAGTTTCCTTGCCGATCGAAAACCGCGACGCGCAGGCCGATACCGCTCAGAGTATTGACGATTTCCGGTGCCGCTTGCCGAAGCGACATCCCCTCCATCCGGTACTGTGCGGTGAGGAAGCGCGCCTCTTCATGCTTGGCGATAACGATGTCGCCGGTGAAGTTTGCCATCTCGAGCACGAGCGCTACGCCGGAGGCAAGGATCACGAGCACGATCGTGATCCCAAGCAGCGTGGCATAGAGCGCCGACAAGCGCGAGGCGAGCGAATGTTTCATCGATTAGGGCTGCTGTGACAGTCCGTAGCCGACCCCACGCACGGTGCGAATGAACGACCCGCGCTCGCCCGGCCGGTCGATCTTTGCCCGCAGATATGAGATGTACGTTTCCACGATATTCGGGCCGCCCTCGAAGTCGTGTCCCCACACGATTTCAAGCAAGTGGTCTTTGCTAAAGACGCGTCGCGGCTCGCGCATCAGCACCGCCAACAATTCGAACTCGCGTTGCGTCAACTCGATGACGTCTTTCCCGCGAAAGAGCTCGTGGGTCTGCGGGTTCATCGAGACGTCGCGCCAGCGCAACACATGCTCTTCGATCAGTTGTGGGCGGCGCAGCTTCGCCTGCAAGCGCGCGATCAGTTCTTCGAAGACGAACGGCTTGACCAAGTAGTCGTCGGCCCCGGCGCTCAAACTGCGCACTTTATCGCCGGTGTCGCCCTTCGCCGTTAACATGAGAATCGGCGCTTGCGAAATCTCTCGCAGCTTCGGTAAGAGCGTGATCCCGTCGATCCGCGGCATCATGATATCGAGTACGATCACCTCGGGGTCGAAGCGACGCACCAAGTCTAGCGCGGCGAATCCGTCGGCCGCCGTCTGAACGTCGAAGCCCTCGCGCGAGAGACCGAGTTCGAGCATTTCGCGGACCATGCGGTCGTCGTCGATCACCGCCACGCGTGCATGAGGCATACTGAACATTAGTCCGATGGTGCGGCCTGCCCCTTGGAGGTGCCTGAAAGCCCTACGCTGCGCGCAGCGGATCGACCCAGCGTGAATAGGTCCCTCCGCTTATCAATGCGGCCTGGCGGATCGCCTCGAGCGGGTGCACGACGAGGATCACCCCTTCGCGCTCGAGCGCCGCGGTCATCACGTCGTCGGGGAGCCAGCGGGCAAAAAGATGCACCTCGGGCGAGCCCGCAGCCCGGGCCAACCGGACGAGGACCTCGACGAGGGTGCATGCGGCCTTTGCCAAGAGCGGCCGAACGATCTCGCTCTCGACACGCCGGGCGTTCCAGCCAACCGCTACCAGGACGACCTTCGAAAGCTCGGCAATGCGCGGGGACTCAAAATCCACCAGGGCCGCACGAACCTCGGCCGCTACCGCCGGGTCGGTCTGGGCGTGGAGTGAAGCGGCGGCGATCGTCGCGATTGGTCCGGCCGTCAAAATCGCGCCCGCGCCGATGACATAGTCGTTCATAGAGCCAGTATGCGAGTTGCTGGTGCCATCTGTGTGGCATGCAAAAATTAAAGAGGCGCCGCAAACCGGCGCCTCTCGCCCACCACCCGATATAGCGGGGATTTCCCTCCACATGGACGCTATGCGGAGGAAAGTTGAATTGCCGTGTGCGGGACGATGGTCGTCCGGCGGCTGAACATGCCGAGCATCGCATCGACCACATCGGGGTCCCACTGCGTGCCGCGCCCTTCTTCAAGAATCGTGAGCGCCTGGCGAGGCGGGATCGGCTTGCGATACGGTCGTTCGCTGATCATCGCGTGGAAGGCATCGGCCACCGCGACCACCCGCGATTCGAACGGAATATTCGTGCCGATCAACCCATCTGGGTAGCCGGCTCCATCGAACCGCTCGTGGTGCGCGCGCACGACGATCGCGCAGCGCTGCAGCGACGGAACTTGGTTCAAGATGCGCGCACCGGCGGCCGCGTGGTCGCGCATGACGTCCCACTCGGCAGCATCGAGCGGACCGGGCTTCGAGAGCACCTCGTCCGGGGTCGAAATCTTTCCGATGTCGTGGAGCAGCGCGCAGAGGGCGATGAACTCGCTGCTCTCCGGCCCACATCCCATTGCGATCGCGAGGCGGCGCGCCCACTCGGCGGTCGCCTTTGAATGACAACAGGTGCCGTAATCCCGTTCCGCAAGCATCGCGAGCAGCGCCGCGACACCTTCGGCCGTTGGATGCGACGCCTGAGCGGCCTCGCCATCGTCGGCGCCGAGCGCCGAACGCTCGATCTCCTGCGCCAAAACATCAAGGAATGAGAGCAGACGGCGATGATCGACATCGTACGCGCCGGCGGCGAGCGTTACCGCGTGGGTTGCGGCATTCGACATATCGACGACCGCGGCGCGCCCAAGGCGTTGCACCTCGCGCTCGGCCCAGCCCGTGAGGCCAACGGGCTTCGCAAGCGTCAAGGAGAGGCAGAGGCGATCGAGGAGGACCTCAAGACTCTCCTCGACGTCCGGGTCGTTCGCCACTGCGGACAACGAGAGTCCTTGCACCGCGCTGCCCGCGAGTGCCGGGATCTCCTGTCCGAGTGCGGCCCCGAGGGCCGTAAGCGTGCGAACCGCGGACATCGCTCTACCTAACCTGCCGTCGGACCCGGGGTATCCGAGGTCAGAATGCCGATCGCGATGATCGTGATAATGGTTGCGGTAAGCATGTGTCGTTCTCCGAAAGTGTTGTGGACTACGACGACAACGTACCGCATTTCGTGGGCCGAAGGCCCTACTGAAATTTAAGTAGGGACGTTTACTGGAGCCCCTCCAGATACCCTAACCGGCGCGCAACCGCAATCGCCTCCGCTCGCCCATGGCAGCCGAGCTTCTCCGTGAGATTCTGGATGTGCGTCTGTACGGTATAGACCGAACGCCCCATCTCTGCCGCGATCTCCTTCGGAGAGAGGCCGGAGGCGAGTTCCCGAACGATCCGCGCCTCAGACGGCGTCAACGTTACGACGGCAACGTGGTCCCGCTGCCGCTCGATCGACGAAACAACGTGGCTCACGTAGGCGACGTACCCACCGAAGCCTTGCTCGCGCAGGGTCGCGAGCATGCTCTCCAACTGTTCCAACGAGAATACCGGATTCTTGGCAGCGCGCAGCAACTCGTCGGCAACGCCTTTGAACGCTTGAGCGACAGGGTGGAGGTTCTCGGGGATGCGCTTGAGTATCCGCTGCGCCGAGGTGAGGCGCCCCGAAGCAATCTCGGCAAAGACGAGCAGCACGTTTGCGACGTTCGCGAAGAGTGCTTCGGCCGCACTCGTCTCCTGTGCCGCCGGAAATAGGTCCAGAGTTTTCTCCACAACGGCCGAGCTCTGCTTTGACATCCCATCCAACGCCAAGCAAAGCGCGTAGGCGGCACGATTCAACATTCGGTCCGAAACGTGGATTTGGCGATCGACAATGGCCCCGAACAGGCGATGTGCCTCCGCGTATCTTCCTGCCCACGCGTGCCGATGCGCTTGACTCGATGCAATATAATTCATGCGCTGGGCATCATTGAATCGAAGCTCGCCGATCTGTTTTTCGATCTGCGCGGCCCGCTCCCCGTTCCCCCTACGCGTCTCCAAGCTCAGCATCATGAACAGCGCGCCTTGCAATTCCACGTACTCTCCGGCTCGCGTCGCCGCGGCAGCCGCTTGTTGCGCGTACCACAAGCTCATCGCCACGTCGGCGTCGGCATAGAGCACCAGGAGCGATAGATTGAAGAACGCTTTTGCCACCACCGACCACAGGGCGTTTTCTTTGCCGATTTCCACCGCTTTGTCGAGTGCTTCACGAGCTCGCCGTGCATCGCCGAGTGCCATGTATACCGTGCCGGCACGAAACTCAAGGCGCGCCTGTGCATCCCGGCGTACGAGCTCGTGACGCCGTGCGATCACCTCGGTCATGACCGCCTTTGCCGCATTCAGATTTCCGACGCGGGTATGACACACGGCCAGCAGCGCCTGGGCCTCGATACGGTCCGCATCGGCCACCTCGGGATCGTCCGCGATTTCGAGGAGCAGCGGTTCGGGCCGGCCACTGTGCATTGTCTCAGCCACCGCAAGTTGGAGGGTCACCTCCGTTCTGCATCGCTTCGGAAGTCCCGCATGCAGCGCTTCGTACACGGCCGCCTGACCGGAACGAAATTCGCCGCGTGTTATGTCGATGAGGCCACGCAGCGCTTTGACCACCGGCACGTTCTGGAATTGCCAAATGGCCGACGTGACGGCAAGGTGTACGTCGTCGGCGTGTCCACGCCCGATGAGGCCAACTCCGTCGCTCTCGAGGAGACGGCGGAGTTGTTCGGTCGCACCGTATTCCGCGTACAGGCGCAGTGCGGCTGGGAGTTGGCCGGAGTTCTCCATGACCACCCCGATGCGGATGGCACGCGCTTGCAGAACGTCTTCACCGCGCTTGCGTAATTGGTGCAGTACGAAATCGCGAAAAAGATCGTGAAGGCGATAGATACCACCCTTATCCGTCTCCTGAATGAACGCGACACGTTGTCGTAATTCTTCGATCGCGACGACGGCTCGCTCGAAGCCCGCAGCCACCAGAAGTTCTACATGTATTTCGGGCAGCAGCGCCGCGGTTTCGATCAACTCGCGCTCGGCCTCGTTGAGGCCGCTATACACTTGCTCGGCCAGATACCGATAGATCATCTCGCGCGTCATCGTCGAGATGTTACGCAGATCGACCGAGCGCGTGGAGGAGCGCAGCGCGAAACTCATCGCCGTCGCCCAACCATCGGTCAAGTTGAGCAGTTCGTAGAGCTCCTCGTCACGAACGCCGAGACGAAACGTCTTCGCGGCGTCGCGTGCCTCTTCGAACGAAAATTTGAGGTCGTGCTCGTCGATCGCAAGGTCGCTCTCACCGTACGCAAGCCACGTTCCGATCGGCAAGCCGAGCGCGGTTCGTGAGGCGATGATCCACTGCACGCGCCCTTTTGTGCGCTCGATCAACGAGGCGAGAAACCGCGTTACCTCACGGTCGTCTTGCGCTACGTGTAAATCGTCGATGGCGATGATGCCGCGATGCCCTTTGAGGTGCGCGTGCATCCACATCGCAAGGTCCGCACCCGGCTGGTCCGATCCGGCATTTCTTTCGTACGCGCCCGCAAGCGTTGCCCGTGCGTCCGGCGCGATCTCGATCAGGGCATCGGCGAAGCCACGTAGGAAGCCGAGCAGGCCGCCGTTATCGGGCAGCACGTCGTACCGGACGCACGGTTCGGGGATCGAATCCAAGAATTGCCGCAGCGCGACCGACTTACCGTACCCTGCCGGAGCGATGACGAGCACGATACGCTGCATCGCCGCCGAGGCTAAACGCTCCAGCACGCGACGGCGCACGACCGGAACGAAGACTCCGCCGGTTTCAATGGTACCGTCGGGGCGAACGGGCCGAATCACCGAACGCTACACCGTCGTGTCGAGCGGCGGCTGATACTCCTCATCGCCTTCATAATACCCTAGCAAGAGCTCCTCGAGATACAGCATGCGCAGGTCGCGGTCCAGGCGCGCATAGTCCCAGGCGTTGGCGCTTCGGAACGCCTCCCAATCGGCCTTCGACTCCCACACATCGACCGCGATGTAGATGCCGCTCTCGTTCTTGCTGCGGAAGAGGCGCAGACGCCGGAACCCCGGGTGGCGGCGGAAGAGCGCGGCCCAGGGCCCGTCCGGCCCATATGCGTGCTCGAATGCCCGGACCTGCGCCGCATGGACGCGATACCGGTACAGAACCTCGATCATTCGCAGCGCACCATAGGCTTCGAACTTGGCCGCACGTGACGGCTCCCCCTCGCGATCATGCGCGCACCAGGCGCGCAAGGCCAAGCGACGGCTCGACGCCTAATTCACGCTGCAGCGCGTCGCGATAGCGACGGTAGAGCCGCAGCGCCTCCCCCCGGTCGCCCCGCTTCAGAAGCGCTCGCAGGCCAATCTCGCACGCGGACTCGTCGCACGGGTCGAGCGCAAGCGCAGCGTTCACGTATTCAAGCGCCTCCTCGACGCGCGCTGCCGCAAGCGCGTCGTTAGCTAGCCTCACGAAGATTCTATTTTTCGCATCATCCAGGGCGCGACGGTATGGCGCGAACCACTCCCACGCTTCGCTCGCGGGCGCAGCACCGGCGACGGCCATCGACAATACCTCGTGCAACCGAGCCCGTTCCACTTCGCTCAATTCCAAGCGAACCCGCGCGCGTTGCGACGCACGCTCGATATCCCAAAGATCGACATGTGCGTCGCGAGGTAGACGATACACGTCACCGTCACGCTCGATCGCGCCGGCGCGACCGAGATGCGAACGCAAGCGATGGAGTTGCACGCTGAGCGCGTTGCGAGCGTCGCCTTCATCGACATCGGGCCACAGGAGCGAGCACAATCGGGCGCGCGTCGTTCCTTCGCGGCGCGCGGCGATCGCGACCAGCAACTCGAACTCGCGACCGGACACGCGCACGGCGTTGCCCTCAACGGCCACCTGCTCACGCAACACCTCGAGCGCGATCGGCGGCGTGCGCCGCACGCGCCGTCGCTCCACCGCGGCAATAAACGACGAGAGCATCCCTGCGTGCGCACGCCCGTCGCGCAGTTCCGCGATCGCGGCCGCAAGCGCGCTTGAATCGCAGCCGCGTGCCGTCTCGGCCGCCGCGGCGAGCGCATCGTCACGTTGTTCGTCGTCACAGAGCCCGTGCGCCACGTACGCGAGCACGAGCAACAGCGGCGTCTCGATCCGCCGCGCGAGCGCGACGGCGGAACGCGCCATCGCGCGCCGGCGTTCGTCGTCACCCTCCTGTTCCAGGCGCATCAGCGTGCCGAACAACACGAATCGCGGGAGATCCGTGCCAGCCGGCTCGTCCGCGCGTCCGTTCGCCGACGCGGTGAAATACCGCAAGCCGTCGATCCCTGCGGTGACGACGATGGCATCGAGTCCTTCGGCGAGGGTGCGCACATGCGCATCCTCACCGGCAAGCCACGCCCCGGCAACCCCTTCAGCGAGCGCCGCCGCCAGGAGATTCTGCAACTGCGAGGCTTGCGCAAACTCGATTGCCCGCTCCAAAAATTGCCGTTCCAGAGCACGCTCACCACGCGCCCGCGCCACGTCCGCACCGAGCGCGAGATAGAGACCCGACGCGGGAATGACCTGTCCATCGACGTGCGCGAGCGCAACGTGCAGATCGCGCTCCGCGGCATCGATCATTCCCGCACGCGCTCGCACCGCGCCACGCTGCGCCGTTAGACGCTCGCGCAAAAGCTGCGGCGGCTCGCGCTGTGCGTGCAACTCCGCCTCAAATGCATCGACTGCCGCGAGCGCCTCCCCGGTTCTCCCAGCCGCGAGCATCGCGCTGACGCGCATGGCAAAGACGTAATAGCGATCGACGATCGGAACGTCGGCGGGCAAGGTCCTCCACACGAGCTCCGCCTCGTCAAGCAGCATGTGCGCGTGACCGCACGATAGCCGCACGAGCACGCTCACGCCCCATAAGCGCGGGTATCGCTGCACCGTCGTTCGCCCGAGACGCGAGAGCACGCGAAGGTAGTCGTGCGGAATCGTGCGCAGGGCGAGCATGTCGCCCTGCGCGAGCGCTCGCGCGGCTTCGTGCATCTCGCCGCATTCAAGATAGAGCTCGGCCGCGCGCACGAAGGCCCCCGCGGCATCGCTTGCCCGCGCGAGCTCGCGCCGCATCACCGCGCCGCGCTCGGGCAAACGTTCGCGAACATGCCGTGCAATGATCGGATGCACGGTAAACGTATCGGAGGCCGCCCGCGCGACGAACGGCGAATGCCCCGCGTAGGCAACTAAATGGTCGAACGCCGGCGTATCGGGAAAAGCCAGACGGATGTCGCGTTCGCTCGCATCCGGCAACGCCACGCAGACCGCGATCCCGCGCGCCACATCGGGATCGAGCGCCGAGAAGATCTCGTCGGCCAGGTATTCGCGTAACTCGTCGGCAAGGACGCCCACGGGGTCGGCAAGCAGGTCGGCGTGCCGGCCTTCCGCGGCCAGGCGTTTGAGCAACAGCGCGGCGATCGGCCAGCCCTGCGTCGCCTCGATCCCCGCCGCCGTCAAGGCGGCGTCGTTCGTCTCAGCCAGCAACGACGCAAGCTCATCCTCGGAGAAGGCGAGATCGCGTGCGCGTAGCGAGCAAATCTCGTGGGGCGCCGCAAAGCGCGTCAACGTCACCGGCAAGGGTGTGCGACTCACGAGCACGAGGCGCGTCGAGGGCGAGCGCGCCTTCAAGAAGCGCGCGAGCGCCGCAAGCGCGGCGTCGTTTCCTATAAGGGCATCGGCATTTTCGAAGACCGCCGCGCGCGGGCTCACATGCCACGACTCGAGGGCGTGCTCGACGCGCTCAGCGGTCGTCCGGCTCCCGTCATCCAGCTCAAGGGCGAGCTCCGGCACCAGGGCCCGCGCCATGCGCAGTTCGTCGAATCCCGGCGCGCAATCGCAGACGACGGCCAATGGCGCGTCGGCGAGAAACTGCCGAACGAGGGTCCTCTTGCCGTACCCGGCCGGGGCCGTCACCGCGATCAACAAGGGATCGACCCGGCGGAGCCGAGCTAGCGGAGCTTTCCGGATCAGGTCGCCGGCCGTACGCATAGGTAAAGTGTAAGCGATTTGTAATTTATATGTAAGTACCCCGTAATAGCAGAGAAAGCAGGACGCTTTAGCGTATTTGTTGCCAGCCGAGCCACGGAAAGGCAACCATGAGCGTCCTCCCACAGGCTTTTCTGCCTGCGGCCGTCTCAGTCGAAAGCGCTGACCCTACCGTCGTAACGGCGGTCACGCGACTCCTCGCCCTCGACCCGGGCATCTCGGTCGTAAGTACGGCCGCCACCATCGAGTCTATCCGCGTTGACGAGCACTTTCTCGAACAATTCCGCGACCGCACGGTTGGCGAGTTGCTCGATGCGCTCAAACGCATGCCACGCACGGCGAGGGCCGCATCAAAGCGTCACTTGCAGCCGGTTCCAGGCAGCGCTCGAGAACTGCGATCCCTGTTGTCCGATCGCGAATTTCAGGTCGTGCGACTCGTCGCTGAGGGTCTCTCGAACAAAGAGATCAGCCGGCGTCTCGAACTCTCGGACAAGACCGTCAAGAATCATATTTCGCACATCCTCGCAAAACTGAATCTGTCAGCTCGCACGCAAGTGGCGGTCCACGCGCTGCGCGCCGGCATCGTCTAACAGCACACGCACCGAACCAGACGAGAGATCATAGACGAGGACGCCCGCAAGCGGCGTCCTCGTCGCCGTTCTTGCCGCGACACGCAGACGCTGCAGCAGGTCGAGACGGCGGCCGCCGCGTGGGAGACGCCGCAGGACCACGGCATAACAATACCCGTGACGGTTACGCACGATCGCATCGATCGGCGCGGCGCCGCGCCCCACGGCGATCAGATCGCGCCGCGGCAACGCGGCGAGGCGCGCAGCGATGCGTCCATCGAGAAAGCCACGCACCTCGCGCACGATCCGGTCGCGTTCGCCGAAGAGTAGCGCCGGCCGAACGCCATGCGACGCCTCGGCCTGCACGGCGCGCTCGAAGCGAAGGAGCGCATCGTCGATCACGCCGCGCGGCGTGATACGGCCGCGACCGAGCGCCGCAAGGATCGCGGCGCGCATGGCTCGCTCGGCAAGGACGGGGAGGCGACGTACGGCGAGGAGGGGATCCATGCGCTCATGCTACGCCGATGGGGTGCCAAGGGGCTGGCACAAATTTCGCATCCTGGTAGCGGAGCCGGCCCCTAGCGCCTTGAAACCCGCCCGCCATGCAACACAGACCCAACTGGGCCACCGCGATCGCCCTGAGCATCGTTCACCTGGGCGCACTTCTCGCGCTCTTTCCGCAGTTTTTCTCGTGGTCGGCCGTCGTAGCCGCAATCGTCGTCACCTATGTTACCGGCGGCTTCGGGATCACGCTCTGTTATCACCGCGCTCTTACGCACAAGGCGCTACGCATGGTGAAGCCGCTCGAATATGCGACCGCGATCTTCGGCACGCTTGCGTTTCAAGGCGATCCCATCGGCTGGGTTGCAACGCATCGCATCCATCACGCGCACTCGGACCGCAAGCGCGATCCGCACAGCATCCGCCGCGGCCTCAGTTGGGCCCATCTGACGTGGCTCGTGCGCACGAATGAAAACCTGCCCTCCGCCGCGCAGGAAGAGCGCTACACTCCCGATCTGTGGGGAAGTCGCTTCTATCAAGCCCTGCGCTATCTCCACGTGCCGCTCCAACTCGCGCTGCTCGTCCTGCTCTTCGCGCTCGGCGGCTGGTCGTGGGTCGTGTGGGGCATCTTCGTGCGCCTCGTCTTCACCTACCATGCGACGTGGCTGGTCAACAGCGCGGCGCACTTCACCGGCTATCGCACCTATCGCACGACGGATCGTTCGGTGAACTCGTGGTGGGTCGCCCTGCTCTCGTGGGGCGAAGGTTGGCATAACAACCACCACGCGTTTCCGTTTTCCGCGCGTCACGGATTGCGTTGGTTCGAAATCGACGTCACGTGGTGGACGATCAAACTGATGCGCACGCTTCGCCTGGTCGATAAGATTCGCGTACCGACGCGCGAGATGCGCGCACGCCTCGCGATGGCGCAACAAGAAGTGGAGCGTCGCTACTTCCGTCGCCGGCAATCGGCGCTCGATATCGCTTAGGCTCACGGTCGCATACGAGAACGGCCCGGCGTCATCGACGCCGGGCCGTTTTGTTGCAATCCGCAATCTGCGTTACAGATCTTCGGGGTTGATCCCCTTGATTCGATCGTACTGCGTCTTTTTGGGTGCGGCGTGGACGGCCACATGGTCGTCGTACTCGCCTTCGTACTGCACCGTGAGCGGCTCCCGGTTGCGTTCGTACGCACTCATGAGCCGGTTCACGCCGTCGCCGGTCGCTCCACCCATGACCTCCGCAAGCGCCGCTTCATCAGCGGTCATACCTGCGTAGCCATTGACCAGTTCGAACTGCTGACGGGGACGTCCGTCGTCGTCGATATCCTGACCCTCCGGTTTGATCTCGATGTTGCGATACCGCGACATACCGGTACCGGCCGGAATCAGTTTGCCGATGATAACGTTTTCCTTGAGGCCGAGCAACGGATCGTACTTGCCCTTGATCGCCGCATCGGTGAGGACGCGGGTGGTCTCTTGGAACGACGCTGCCGAAAGGAACGACTCGGTCGCAAGCGATGCCTTGGTGACGCCGAGCAGCACCGGGTTGGCCGTCGCCGGCTCCACGTTCGCCGCTTTGGCGCGATCGTTTGCTTCGCCGAACGCCGACGCTTCTACGACTTGTCCCGGAAGCAACTGCGTGTCGCCGCCTTCGACGATCTTCACCTTGCGCATCATGGCTCGAACGATGACTTCAACGTGCTTGTCGTTGATATCCACGCCTTGCGAGCGATAGACCTTCTGCACTTCTTGAACCATGTAGTTCTGCAGTGCCGTCTCGCCCTTGAGACGCAAAATGTCGTGGGGGTTGAGCGGACCCTCGTTGAGTTGGTCTCCCGGAACGACGGTTTTGCCCTCGGGCACCGCAAGATGCGTGCCCTGCGGAATGTCGTACTCGTGCTCTTCGCCCGTCTCGTCGGTGATGACGACCGTGCGATGTGCCTTGTCGGGCCCGAACTTGACCGTACCGCCGACCTCGGTGATGACGGCTTGCCCCTTCGGCTTACGTGCTTCGAAGATTTCTTCGACACGCGGGAGGCCGGTGATGATATCCTCGGTAGCGACGCCGCCGGTGTGGAACGTGCGCAACGTAAGCTGCGTGCCCGGTTCACCGATCGACTGTGCTGCAATAATACCAACCGCCGTACCGATGTCGGTATGGCCGGCCGTCGCAAGATCGCGGCCGTAACAGAGCGAGCACACGCCGTACTTCGACTGACACGTTAGCACCGAGCGGATCTTGATCGTTTCGATACCCGCGTCAACGAGCGCCTTGGCCTTCTCTTCGTCGATCTCTTCGCCACGCGAGACGATTGTGGCCCCGTCGTGCTTGATATCTTCGACCGAGCGGCGGCCGACGATGCGGTCGCTGAGCGGCTCGATGATCTCCTTGCCGGCACGGATGTCGGAGACGGTAATGCCGTTGGGCGTTCCGCAATCCTCTTCGCGGATGATGACGTCTTGCGCGACGTCCACGAGACGACGCGTGAGGTACCCCGAGTCTGCCGTACGCAACGCCGTATCGGCAAGCCCCTTACGCGCGCCGTGCGTTGAGATGAAGTACTCGAGCACCGTCAAGCCTTCTTTGAGCGAAGCTTTGACGGGGATCTCGAGAATACGGCCCGACGGATCGGACATGAGGCCGCGCATACCGCCGAGTTGCTTGACCTGCGCGATCGAACCGCGCGCGCCCGAGGTCGCCATCATGAAGACGGGGTTGAGCGGGTTTTGTGCGGCCTGCATGGCGCTCGTTACAGCATCGCCGGCCTTCGACCAAATCTCAATCGTCTTGTTGTAGCGTTCGTCGTCGGAGATAAAGCCTTGGTCGAAGAGCTTGTGCAACTCATCAACCTCGCCCTGAGCCTGATCGAGGATGTCGTGCTTGGCCTGCGGCACCACGATGTCGCTGATCGAGACGGTCGTGCCGGAAACGGTCGCATAGTGGAATCCGAGTTCCTTGATCGCATCCAGGAAGCGTGCCGTTTCGGCGTTGCCGTAGCGACGGTAGCACTCGGTGATGAGCTTCTTGAGCGCACCTTTGTCGATGGTACGGTTCACGAACTCTTTGTTCCACTTCGTCGGGAACGCGAGGTTGAAGATCGTGCGACCGATGGTCGTTTTGATCAACTCGCCCTTCCAACGGATGTAGATCCACTCCTGAAGCGTGGCGCTTTGCGTATTGTACGCCATCACCGCTTCCTTCGGATCGTAGAACGTGGGCAGCGCGCCCGGCGCATCGGCGCTCGGCGCGTTCTTCTTCTTCGCGCGCGCGATGTTTGCGAAGTCTTCGGTCACCTCAGCCTTCGCCGGCCCCGCGTACTCATCGCGCTGGAAGGTTAGGTAATAGAGACCGAGCACCATGTCTTGCGTCGGAATCGAGACGGGGTTACCGTACGCTGGCAAGAGGATGTTGTTGCTCGAGAGCATGAGGATGCGCGCTTCGGCCTGTGCGCCCGCCGAGAGCGGCAAATGCACGGCCATCTGATCGCCGTCGAAGTCCGCGTTGTACGGCGTGCAGACGAGCGGATGCAGATGGATGGCCTTGCCTTCAACCAGCACCGGTTCGAAGGCCTGGATGCCCAGACGGTGGAGCGTGGGCGCGCGGTTGAGCAGCACCGGATGCTCTTTGATCACCTCTTCGAGCACGTCCCAGACTTCCGGACGCACGCGCTCGACCATCCGCTTCGCGCTCTTGATGTTATGCGCGAGGCCGCGGTCGACGAGCTTCTTCATCACAAACGGCTTGAAGAGCTCGAGGGCCATCTCTTTGGGAAGGCCGCACTGATGCAGTTTCAACGTCGGGCCGACGACGATAACGGAACGGCCCGAGTAATCGACGCGTTTGCCAAGCAAGTTCTGGCGGAAACGGCCCTGTTTACCCTTGAGGATGTCCGAGAGCGACTTGAGCGGTCGATTGTTCGGTCCCGTAACCGGGCGGCCGCGACGGCCGTTATCGATGAGCGCATCAACCGCTTCCTGCAGCATGCGCTTTTCGTTCTTGATGATGATCTCGGGCGCGTTCAACTCGAGCAAACGCTTCAAGCGATTGTTGCGGTTGATGACGCGGCGATAGAGATCGTTTAAGTCCGAGGTCGCGAAACGACCACCGTCGAGTTGCACCATCGGGCGCAGTTCGGGCGCAATCACCGGCACCGCGGAGAGGATCATCCACTCCGGGCGATTACCGCTTGCGATAAAGGCTTCAACAACCTCGAGGCGCTTGATCGCCTTGAGACGCTTTTGGCCCGACGTTTCCTTGAATTCGCGGCGCAGCTCTTCTTGCAATTTGCGCAAGTTCAAGTCGCGCAGCAACTCCCGAATCGCTTCGGCGCCCATGCCGGCTTTGAACCGGTTGCCGTACTTGTCGCGCGCTTCGCGGTACTTCTGCTCGGAGAGCACCTCACGCTTGGTCAAGTTGGTTTCGCCCGCGTCGATGACGACGTACGCGGCGAAATAGATCACCTTCTCGAGCTGGCGGGGCGACATGTCGAGCAGGATGCCGATGCGCGACGGAACGCCTTTGAGGTACCAAATATGCGAGACTGGCGTGGCCAGTTCGATGTGGCCCATGCGTTCGCGGCGGACCTTCGCACGCGTGATCTCGACGCCGCAGCGGTCGCAGATCATGCCCTTGAAGCGAATGCGTTTGTACTTGCCGCAGTGACATTCCCAGTCTTTGGTGGGGCCGAAGATCTTCTCGCAAAAGAGCCCGTCGCGTTCGGGCTTGAGGGTGCGGTAGTTGATCGTCTCCGGTTTCTTCACTTCGCCGAACGACCACGCACGGATCTGTTCTGGCGACGCGAGTCCGATGCGCATCGCATCGAAATTGTTGACGTCGATGAGGTTCAAGCGTTGAACTCCGGTGATCGTGCCGCCCGACGTCGCCTACGCAGGGTTTCCGCTACTCACGTTGTCGCGTAAGGGGACCCACCGTCGCTTTGCCGGATGAGCTCGCCAGGAGTCTCCTCGTCAGGAGTGCTGCCGGCTCGGGCACAGACGCATAGTATATCACCGCGCCCACTCCCGCTCAAGGGTACGGCGGACCGGACGGAAACGGCCCCGTGAGCAAGGAGGGACCCTCTCGGTTTCGAACGCAGTTGGTAAGAAGCCACGAGGAGGCCCCCATGCGACTGCGTACTGGCCCGGTTTTGCTCTTCGCGATCTGTGCGGCCGCCATCATTGCCGGATGCGGCGGCGGCGGTGGCAGCGCGGCTATGCCAGGTACGGTCGCCCGGCCGTCCAGCACATCCGCGGCGGTCACCATCCTCATTCCGAAGGCGCAGGCCACCGCCTCCGGCACCACCCACCTGCACCGCGCCACCATCCCCGCGAACACGCAGTCGATCGGCGTCATCGTCGCCGGCAACGGGATGACGCTTGCGGAGCAGTACTTTAACATTGCAACCCCGCCGTGCACGACCACCTCGTCGGGCTATTCGTGTACCTTCGTCATCAACGCCGTCATCGGCAACGATACGGTGACGATCCAAGCTTTCTCCGCGCCGAACGGCGGCGGCGCGCTGCTCTCGAGCGGCACCGTGACGATCGCGATCGTCGCTGGGGCAACGCCTGCACCGGTGACCGTCTCGCTCGGCGGCGTGATCAACTCGATCTCGCTGCAGATAACGCAGCAGGGGGCGATCGATCCATACGTCCCCATCGGCAACGCCGCAACCCTCACCGTGGCCGCGAAAGACGCGAGCGGCAACACCATCGTGGGGAACTACGACAACCCAATAGCGCTCAGTCTGCCCTCGAGTTCCGGGATCGCGCTCTCGACAACGACGGTTCCCAATTCGACGACGGCCGTCTCGATCGCGTACAGCGGCGGCCCGCTCTACCCGAATCCGCCGCTCAATCCCATTTCGATCGGCGCAAGCGGCGACGGCCAGAGCGCATCGGTGACCTTCTATCCGCAAAGTGCCGTCGTCGCGAAGGCGCTGCCGCTCGCCGGCGCCGGCTCGAACGTCTTGAGCGAACTTGCCGTCGATGCGAACGGGCGTTTCGACTTTGGGTTCACAAGCTACGGTCCGTCTTCGTTCACCACGACCTTCGGACAGATCGATCCCTCCTCGGGTACCGTAGCAACCGCGTCACAGCCCGGGCTTGCGCTCGGCAGTCCGCAGATCTTCCTCGATGCAAAGACGCAGAGCATCTGGTTTGGCGCCTCGAGCGGGCTCGCATGCCTTCCGTCATATAACGGGACGCCCGTGTCGATGGCACTGCCGGCGCCGACCGCAACCCCGTTCGTTGCGAGCCTCGCGCAAGACAAAAATGGGAATCTCTGGATGAGCGACCTCTCGAACGCCCAGTTCGATTACGCGCCCGTGAACGGCGCCTGCTCGCTCGGCTCGGCTACGTCGATCCCCTACTCGGTGCTCGGAGCAACGGTTTCGCCCAGCACGATGATCGGCGACCCGACGCAGGAACGCGTGTGGGTCGCTGATGCGAACGCAACGAACGCGGATTACTTTTACGTCGCACCGCCGAGCAGCGCGACGGCCGAGCCGCTGCCGACACCGAGCTCCAACGTCGCCAACTGGGCGACCGATTCGGCCGGCGACGTGCTCGCACTCATCAATAACCAAGGCCCCGGCTCAGCCTACTTCGGCATCATTCCCGCGGGCGCGAGCGCCTTCAATCCATCGTCGTTCGTGGCGACGCCGAACCTGCCGCTCGGGAACAAAGTCTATCCCGAGCAGATGACGACGTTTTCGGGTCCATCGGAGGATCTCGTCGGCGTCGCCCTCGATGTGGACGCCGTTGCGCTCGTCAACGTAGCGGCGCCGACCGCCGCTCCGCAGTTGCTCTTCTTGCCGCCGCCGGGCACCGCGCCCGCACTTGCAACGGGCATCGCGTTCGATAAAAATGGCTCGCCCTGGACGATTGCATTCGACACGACGAATGTGTACGTACAGCACGTGATCCTCACGCCCGCGATGTGGAACATCTTCGCGAATCCGCTGACGTTTGTTACGGGGTTCTCGACGGCGGTTGGAATCGGCGGCGGCGACCCGACCTTGACCTTCACCGTCACGTGCACGGGCGCGCTCGGGAGTTGCGTGCAAGTCTCCGGCTACCCACGCGTGATCCAAGTATCGCCGACAAGCGGCGGCGCAGGCACGCTGACCGTTACCGATTCCAAAGGGATGAGCCAGACACTCAACGTGACCGTGCTGACGTCGCCCCCGCCGCTGCCCGCACTCGCCCATCCGGGTCCGATGCCGGCACGCGCACGTTAACCTAGCCCCCCGGCTGCCGCCCGCGCCGCCCGGGAAACGTGAGTTCGGAAACGCCCGATTTATCGAGGCCACCGATGCCAAGCTCGATCATGGTTCGGTATTGACCGAAGGTCGCGCGGGCTAGCGGCAGGTCGAGCCCCATCTCGGCAGCGAGGCCGAGCGCGATGCCGCTGTCTTTGGCTGCGTGCGCTGCCGAAAAATAGACGTCATGATCGCGACGTTGCATATCCTCGCCATCGGTATGGAGCACGCGCGAATCCGCGCCGGTTTGCGAAAACACCTCGCGCAGCATCGTCAAGTCGAGGCCTAGCGCGTCCCCGAGACCGAGGCCCTCGGCGAGCCCGGCCGTGTTGATGTTCATCACCATGTTGACAAGCGCTTTGACCTGCGCGGCGCGACCGGCCTCGCCCACGTAGCGCAACGACGCGCTCATGTGCTCCAGCAGCGGCTTCATGCGTTCGAACACCTCGCGGCGTCCCCCGATCATCAGGTAGAGCGAGCCGTTACGCGCTTGCGGGATCGAACTTGCCATGCATGCTTCGAGTGCATGCGCCCCCGCCGACTCCGCGCGGCGCTGCACCTCGACGTGCATCTGCGGCGTGACGGTCGCCGTGTTGATGAAGACCTTCCCCGCCGCGCCCACGAGCAGCGAATCGCCCGAGGGCGCAAAGATCGCATCCATCGCCGCATCGTCGGTGACGACGGTGATGATGACGTCCGCGCCGCGCGTGACCGCGGCGAGGCCGGCGACCGCAACTCCCCCAACCTCCGCTGCCGTCGCGCGAGCCGACGCAGCATGCACGTCGTACAGCACGGGTACGGCATATCCAACCTCGCGTACACGCATGGCGATGTTCGCGCCCATGCGGCCGGTTCCGACGATGCCGATCCGAAGAATGCTGTCCGCTGCGAGAGATTCCATGCGCACCGGTTCGGAGCGGAGCAATCGAACCCCGTTCCGAAGCAGCGGGCTGATGCACACCTTGCTCCAGGCTGCGATCCTCGCACTTGCGACGCTTGGCACGACGCCGGCACCGAGCCCAAGCCCAAGCGCTCCGCCCATCATCGAAACGGTGCGCGTCGCGACCGGCCTACGTGAATCGCTCCACGCTATTCCGGTCGCCGCATCGGTGCTCGACGCGACGACGATTGCGCGCACACCGGCGCTTGCGACGGACGATCTGCTCCGCACCCTTCCGGGCTTCGATCGGACCCGCAGTAATAGCGCCTTCACGAACTACGGACAGCTGCGCGCATCGTTCTCCGGCGCGGGAACCGACCGTGGACTCGTCCTCGTCAACGGTGTTCCGGCGCAAGACGGCTTTGGCGGACAGATCGATTGGGCCGCATATCCACCGGGCGATATCACGCGCGCGGAACTGTTGCGCGGCGCAGGTTCTGCGCTGTATGGCCCCGGCGGCGTCGGGGGCGTCCTACGTCTCGACACCCTTGCACCACCGGCCGCGCACCAAGCGCCGCACGCGACGTTCGCCCTCTCCGCCGGATCGCACGATGCATCCAACGCGTTTGCGACGACATCGGCCTCGCTTGGTCGCGCATTCGCCCTCTCGCTCGCGCTCGCACATGCGACGCTCGCCTACCGCGACCTTGCGCCGGGCTATCAATCACCGATCGATGCGCCAGCCTACTCGACGAGTTCCATGGCATCGTTGCGCCTACGCTATACGCTACGTCCGGGCTCGCAGTTTGCCTATGGCTATCGCGGCGCCTGGGACATGCAAGACGAGGGGCGGCCAAATTACGATTTTCAACGGGGTTTCGCGCAACAGCGAGTGCGCTTTCGTCGCGTCTCGGCACGCGCATCGCTTGCCGCAACGGTCTATGACCAAGCCGAGTCGATCACCAATCGCGCCGACACCTTTCCCCAACGCCCAGGCTACCTGCGCTACCTCCAATCCGTGCCGTCCCACGACAACGGCATCGGCATCGCCTGGCGCGTTCGAAACGCCGCCACGACGTTCGAACTGCGCTCCGACCTGCGCACAACCAGCGGCACGAGCACGCAGTACGGCCCCACCGGCATGCTGCAATCATCGGGAAGCGGCGTGCAGAGCAATGCCGGTCTCGCGCTGCAAGAGCGTCTGCGCGCGCGGCGGTTTGAAGTGGTCGGTGGCGTGCGGGGCGACGTGTCATCGTTTACGCGCGGCGTCAGCGCATCGGGTCCGGCGCGTACTCCGGTGGCTCCGGCCATCGCGCGCGCACTCTCGCCACGTCTCGCGTTGCGATTCACCGCTACCTCGCATCTCGCGCTGCGCATCTCGGAAGGCTCCGGCATCCGCACGCCCTACCTGAACGAATTGCTGCGCGGATATCAGATCGGCCCGGTCTTCTACCTGCCCAATCCCAGCCTCGTGCCCGAACGCAGCCGGACGCTCTCGGCCGGGATCGACGGCACATGGAAACGCACCCATCTTGCGCTCGACGCGATCCACACGGTCGTCAACGACGCGATCATGTTTCGCACGATCGACGCCACACATCAGATTCGCAGCAACGTCGCGCGCACGCAGACCGACGGCATCACGGCCGTCCTCACGCGCACGACCGGCGTCACCCGAATCTCCGGCAACGTCACCTCGCAGTACGCGAGCGTGGTCTGCTGCGACGTTCGCTTATCCGGCAAACGCCTTGCCTACGTGCCCGCGGTATCGGCGAACCTCACCGCCGACGCCCCGATGGGCCCGGGCGACGTGGGCCTTACGCTTGCGTATCTCGGACAGGCGTTCGCCGACGATCTCAACGAGCAGCCTCTCGGCACCGCGGTACTGCTTGGCGTACATGCGACCGTGCGACTGCGAGCGCATGTGTTTGCGACCCTGAACGTGACGAACCTCACCGGCGCACACTATCTCTCCAGCATCGATCGCTATGCTCCACCGTCGGTCGTCGAGCTTGGCATCTCCTACCGCTGACGACGTTTAACAGCACCCGAGCAAGGGAACATCAGTTTCCAGCATCTCGTACAACGGGGGATCATACCGACCATGACGATCAAGCAAGCACTTGCAGCACTCGCAATGACCGGAACGCTCGCGCTCGCCTTCCCGGCGACGCCTGCGCGCGCGAACGGCGCCGCAAGCACGCGCAATCTCATCCTCCTCGGCGCAGCTGCGGGCTATCTGATCATTCAGCACAACCGGAAAGTCCACGAGCGGTATGCAGAGGACGCGCAGCGTCAGGCTGCCCTCGAGCAGCAAAACAACAACGCCTGGGCCGCCTATAATCAAGAGAAACGCGCCTACTCCGAAGAGCTTGCGGTCAACCGCGAACTCCAGAAGGAGGTCGCCTACCAGCACAACGTCGTCGAGCAGCAGCGCCGGCAGCTTGCCGCAATCAACGTCCACAAGAACTTCGTCTCGCCGGGTGTCGCGCTCTCTCCACGTTCAGGCGGCGGACGTCAGATTGCCATGGCTTCGTTCGGTTGGGGGCAGATTTAGATGATCGATCGACGCATCGTTGCGCTCGCGCTGCTGGCCGTCGTCCCGGCGGCATGCTCCGGAGCGCTCGCGGGAGGCGGCAGCGCACAAGCTGCCGCCGAGGGCGTCACGACCGCCGCCTATGCCGACAACTTCGCGGGCGTCACCGAACACTTCGACCGGCAGTTGCGCGCGACGGTCTCGCGTGCCGAGGTGGGCGCGCTCTCCGATAAAATGCACGCGCTCGGAACGTATCAAGGGCTCACCTACGTGAGCGGCGATCCGACGAAGAGCGAGTTCACCTATCGCGCAAACTTCTCGAATGGCTCGATGAGCCTCGTCATTCGCATGGATCCAAGCGGTAAGCTCGCGGCCTACCGCATCTTCACGCCAACGTAGGGGCGAGCGCCCTATGAGCCGGTGCGCTCGAGTTGAAAGAAGCTCTGGGCGAAGAGGTCGGCGGGCAGCGGGTGCCCGAGCGCGTACCCTTGCGCGAAAGTACACCCCGTCTCTTGCATCACGTGCAACTGCATGAGGTTCTCGACGCCTTCGGCGACGATATCCATGCCGAGCTCCGTTCCCAATCGCACCACCGTCGCGGCGACGGCGCGCGCCTTCACATCCACCTCGCTGCGGTTGACGAAGGAACGATCGATCTTTAAGAAGGTCGCCGGCACGTCGCGCACGCGGCCCAGAGATGAGCCCCCGGTGCCGAAGTCGTCGATTGCGCTAGCGACACCGATCTCACGCAATTCGGCGGCCAGTTGCGCGACGTCGCGCTCGTCGCTTGCGACGATACGCTCGTTAATCTCCACCACCAGCGCGTTCGCCGGAACGTTCAACCGCTCAAGCAACTTGGCGATGCGCAGCGAACAGCCGCGCCCGAGCGCTTGGCGCGTGAACAGATTGACCCACACGTGAAACTCCGGAACGTTGGCGCGCCACTGCATTGCCTGCCTCAAACAGCGTTCCATCATCGTCCAGCCAACCTGTTCCCCGAGCGAGAGGCGTTCCAGGAGATCGATGAAATCCGCCGGCGCCAGCAGTCCACGCTCGGGATGATTCCACCGCAAGAGCGCCTCGGCGCCCACCACGACCCAGCGGCGCGTCAGCGGATCGTAGCGATGGATCGGCTGGTAGAACGGCACGAGCTCGTCGAGTTCGACCGCACGATAGAGTTCGGTCACGAGCGATGCGGTATTCGAATGCTGAAGCTCGGGTGAATAGACGGCGGATCGCGTCGGGGAGAGCTTGGCCTGCTGCAGCGCGGCATCCACCTTACGCAGCATCTCATCGGCCGACCCGGCCCGAATCGTGCGCACGGCTCCGAGCGCTGACGAGACGAACACGTGAGCATCGTCCACATCGAACGGCGCATCGAAAAATCCGCGCAATTCGGTCATCAGCGCGTGCGGGCTACGATCGTCCACCACCGCAACGGCGAACTCGTCCGCTCCCACGCGCGCAACCATGTGCGAGAAGGGGAACGTCGTGCGCATACGCAGCGCGATCTGTTGCAGGACACGATCCGTCGCGGCGCGCCCGATGCCCTGATTGAGCACGGTCAAGTCGTCAACAGCAACGATCACGAACACGACCGGGTCGTTCTGATGATCTTCGAGCCAGGCAACCAAGCGTTCGCGATTTGGAAGGCCGGTCAGGTCATCGACGTATGCACGGCGTGAGAGCGTCGCGTGCAACTGCCAGCGCTCGTAGGTGAGCCCGGCAAGCAAGAGCGCCATCAGTGACGAGGAGACCAAAAAGCCCTCGGACTCGATGAGGATATCGCCCGGCAGGTGCAAGACGGCATGCACGGCCGCCGCGCTCAGGTACGCCGTTAACGTGCCAAGCGCCGCCCCCCGAAATCCGAGCCGAATCGAAAGCCACGACATCGCCACGAACGAGAGATCGAGAATCGGCTCGTGCGTGACGCTCGCGAGGATGGTTCCTCCGACCACGAATGCGGCCGTCGCGGCGACCGAGAGCCCCACCTCACCACGCGAGGGTTCGACATGCTCCGGGGGCACGATGTAGCTGTTCCACCCGATGAACGCGATCGCCATAGGGACGAGCGCGATGACCGAGGTTACGTCCCCGAGAAAAAAATGCAAGAACTGGAGCGGCGTATGCTCCGGCGCGACGCGCCCCATGATGACAAAAACGGTCGTCGCGGAGAGCGCGAAGAGAGCCGATGCAACGACGCCGACAAAGGCGCAAAACACGATGACGTCGCGAAGGGTGCGCATGGGGAGATCGATGCGCTGGCCGGTGCGCACGTACCGCACCGCGAGCCCGAAGATGAGGCCGAGCAGCGCTTGGATCACCGCCGTCGTAGCGAGGCTGGTTAGCGACGAGTGTTCGAAGGCAAGTTGATCGAGCACCGCCACACAGGGAATCAGCGGCCACCACCCCCAGCCGAGTAGCAACAGCGCGACGATATCGACGGCAAGCGCGGGATAGAGCGGCTCGGCGCCCGGCACGTTGTAGATCAGCGCGGCGACATGGGTTGCGGCACCCCAGACCAGCGCAAAGAGAGCGACGCGCAACGCCGTTTGACGCATCCCTGCTTCCTTCGAGCGGCCCAAAGTCATGCATGGAGGCTCTTCACCTGCTGCTGCCGGGCATTCCTGTCTTGCACGCGACGCTCGAAAAAGGAAGCGGGGACCGAGGCATTACGCCTGGTCCCCGCTCGCGTGTGGATGGATGGCCGAGTTTTAGAACTCTTCTTCGTTCCCGCCGTTTTCGTGATACGGCGTCTCCTCTTCGTCCTCGTCGTAGGGCTTCTCTTCCTCGTACGAGTCCTCGTCCTCTTCCTCAAGTTCGTAGCCCTGAGCCCCCTCGATATCGTCCTCCTCTTCCGCCTCTTCCTCGGCTTCGAAGATATCTTCTTCGCCTTCGCGAGCCGGTAGCGGCGGCGGTGCCGGAAGCGGAGCGCTGGTATCGATCGGCTTGCTGTCGTCGATCTCTTCCTCTTCTTCCTCTTCCTCTTCGAGCACCGGCTCGACGACGTCACCCTCGACCTCAGCCGCCTCGGCAACCGCTTCACGCGTCGCCACTTGCGTCTGCGAGACGATCGGTGAATCGTCGCCCATGAGCAGCCCGATCTCCTGACGCTCACGTTCGCCCAGATCGTCGTCTTGCATGCGAACGTCGATCTCTTCGCGATTCTCGGTGAGCACCTTGACGTCGAGTGCGAGCGACTGGAGCTCCTTGATGAGCACCTTGAACGATTCCGGAACGCCTGGTTCCATCACGTTCTCGCCCTTGACGATCGCCTCGTAGGTCTTGACGCGACCGACGACGTCGTCGGACTTGACCGTGAGTAGCTCTTGCAGGGTGTAGGCCGCGCCGTACGCCTCGAGTGCCCAGACCTCCATCTCGCCGAAACGCTGTCCTCCGAACTGTGCTTTACCACCGAGCGGCTGCTGCGTGATCATCGAGTATGGGCCCGTTGAACGAGCGTGGATCTTGTCATCGACCAAATGCGCGAGCTTGAGCATGTAGATCATGCCGGCCGTGATCGGACGAGCGAAGCGCTCGCCGGTGCGACCATCGCGAAGCCACGTCTTACCGTCGGGAGCAAGACCCGCGTCTTGCAGCCACTCCGCGATATCTTCCGAATGCGCGCCGTCGAAGACCGGCGTCGCGACGTTCATGCCGAGCATGCGAGCGGCCCATCCGAGATGGGTCTCCATGATCTGTCCGAGGTTCATGCGCGAGGGCACGCCCAGCGGGTTGAGCACGATATCGACGGGCGTTCCGTCCTCCAGGTACGGCATGTCTTCTTCCGGCAGCACCTTGGCGATGACGCCCTTGTTGCCGTGACGGCCAGCCATCTTGTCGCCTTGCAGAATCTTACGCTTCTGCGCGACGTACACGCGAACGAGGTGGTTCACGCCGGGAGACAGCTCGTCGCCGTTCTCGCGTGAGAACACCTTCACGTCGATGATCTTGCCCTTTTCGCCGTGCGGAACTTTGAGCGACGTGTCGCGGACTTCGCGCGACTTCTCGCCAAAGATCGCGCGCAGCAGACGCTCTTCCGCCGTGAGTTCGGTTTCGCCCTTGGGCGTCACCTTACCGACCAGAATATCCTCCGGACGCACCTCGGCACCGATGCGGATGATGCCGCGCTCGTCGAGATCCTTGAGCGCGTCTTCGCCGACGTTGGGAATATCGCGCGTGATCTCTTCGGGGCCGAGTTTCGTGTCGCGAGCCTCGCACTCGTATTCCTCGATGTGGATCGAGGTGAAGCGATCCTCCTTGACCATGCGTTCGCTGATCAAGATCGCGTCTTCGTAGTTGTAACCTTCCCACGACATGAACGCGACGAGCACGTTTTGGCCGAGAGCGAGTTCGCCTTGATCCGACGACGGGCCGTCGGCGAGCACTTGCCCCGCAACGATCTGCTCGCCAAGCGCAACGATCGGACGTTGATTGATGCACGTACCCGCGTTCGAGCGCACGAACTTCAGGAGGTCGAAGACCTTCTCGCTGCCATCTTCGAGCGTTACCGTGATCGACTTCGAATCGACGGCGGTAACCCGACCCTTGACGTCTGAGACAATCAACGATCCCGAATCCTTCGCCGCGCGATACTCCATGCCGGTGCCGACGATCGGCGCGTCCGGTCGAAGCAACGGTACCGCTTGACGTTGCATGTTCGCACCCATGAGTGCGCGGTTTGCGTCATCGTGCTCGAGGAACGGGATGAGCGCCGTCGCGACCGAGACGATTTGCTTGGGCGAGACGTCCATCAGTTGCACGCGCAGAGCGGGCTCTTCGATGTACTCTTCCGCATAACGGCAGACGACGACGTCCGAGAGGATCTTTCCGGACTTTTCATCGACCGGCGTGTTGGCCTGAGCGATGATGTACTCGTCTTCGCGGTCCGCGGTGAGGTACTGAATGCGATCGGTTACGATCCCGCCTTCGACGACGCGGTACGGCGTTTCGATGAAGCCGAACTTGTTGACCCGGGCGTACGTTGCAAGCGAACCGATCAGGCCGATGTTCGGGCCTTCCGGCGTTTCGATCGGACAGATACGGCCGTAGTGCGAGTGGTGAACGTCGCGGACTTCGAAGCCGGCGCGTTCACGCGAGAGACCGCCCGGGCCGAGCGCCGAAAGGCGTCGCTTATGGGTGAGTTCGGCGAGCGAGTTCGTCTGATCCATGAACTGCGAGAGCTGTGAGGAGCCGAAGAACTCTTTGATCGCCGCGACCACCGGGCGAATATTGATCAGCGCCTGTGGCGTGACCGTTTCGATGTCTTGCACGGTCATGCGCTCGCGCACGACACGCTCGAGACGCAGCAAGCCAACGCGGAACTGATTCTGTAGCAGTTCGCCGACCGAACGCACGCGGCGGTTGCCGAGGTGATCGATGTCGTCCTTGGCAATGACGCCCGTAGCGACCTTGATCAACCGGCGAACGACGGCGATCATATCGGCGCGCGAAAGACATTTCACGCCGATCTGTGGCTCGTCCAACCCGAGATATTCGTTGATTTGAATCGTCGGCTGATCGACGCGAGCTTCCAAATCCGGGTTCTCGATCCGGTAATGGAACTTACCGCTCAGCTTGTAGCGGCCAACGCCCGCGAGATCGTACCGCTTCTCGTCGAAGAACAACGATTCAAGCAGCTTCTCGGCGTTTTCGGCGTTCTCGGGCTCGCCCGGACGCAGTTTTTTATAGATTTCCTTGAGCGCGTCTTCACGCGTCTTGATATCTTTGTCTTTTTCGATCGAGTTCGCGATCAGCGGCGAGCCGCCGAAGAGATCGAGGATCGCTTCGTCGCTCTCCCAGTTGAGGCCGAGATCCGGGCGCGAGAGCGCGCGGATGAAGGTCGAGATGTAGATCTTGCGGTTCTTGTCGATACGAACGCCGATCGTTCCCTCGGTTTCGTCGTTCTTCGTGCCGTTGTCCGTCTCGAACTCGATCCACGCGCCGCGATTGGGAATGATCGTCGCGTTATACGTGGGGCGCGCGTTCGTGTCGAAATCCTGGCTGTAGTACACGCCGGGGGAACGCACGAGCTGGCTCACGATCACGCGCTCCGCGCCGTTGATCATGAACGTGCCCTTGTCGGTCATGAGCGGGAAATCGCCCATGAAAATCTCTTGGTCGGGAATGCCCTTGATCTCGCCCGATTCGGCGGTGATCAAGCGCACGCGCACGCGCAACGGAGCGCTGTACGTCATGTCGCGCTCGCGACACTCTTCGATCGAATACTTGGGTTCACCGAGCGAATGCTCGCCGAACTCAAGGATGAGGTTGCCGGTGAAGTCCTTGATCGGGGAGATCGAGGTGAATGCTTCGGCAAGACCCTCGGTCTTGAACCAATCGAAACTCGCCTTCTGCAACTCGATCAGATTCGGAATCTCAAGGACGTGCGGGATTTTCGCGAACGTGTGACGTCCGCGCTTGGGTCCTGGATCCGGGGGCTGCTCGATCGTGAACGCCCCGGCCGCCGCCGGGAACGTCGTCGGCATCGCCGTCGTCACGACACCCGCATTCGGGGCCGGACGCTCGGCGCGTTTCGACTTGACCTTCGTCGCCGCGGAGCTCTTCGCGGATGACTTGGGAGCCGTCGTTTTCGCCATTCTTCTCTCTTTGTGACTTGTTACGGTGAAGCGCGCTTACCCAAAGACCGCGACACGCAAAAGAGGCCGAGTGCGTCCGAACTGACGGACGACGCTCGCCCTACTTTATATAATGCGGCTTATACGCCTCGGGGCATAGATATCGAGTTTACACGGCGCCGCTCGGCGCGTCAAGAAGGATTAGTCTGCCAGGGCGCGTTCGCCGGCCAGGAGCAGGGTCATACCCTCCTCCGTCGCCGGGCGCAGGCGGCGCCGTGCCGCTTCGATCCATGCGCCGACCAGAAGCGCAAAGACGCCCCCCGGCAAAAATGCCGAGAGTATAAACGCAGCCGTTTGCACGCTGTAGGGATGAACGTGGTGACTTCCTAGACCGCCCATAGTAGTGCTAAGTTTACCACGCATCCAGCCCGGCAGCGATGCTTTTGTCGCTAGGGGCGGGGACGCGCGTAGCGAAGCCTCACCGCTTGCAACCTTCGTCAATTCCTCACCCCGGAGCCCGGCGCCGCGATGCAGCCGACGGCGCGGTCGATAGCTGGATCGAGAGCGTCCTCACGCAGGCCACGCGCTCGGAACCGGCCGCTCCCCGCGATCGTCTGCTCTACGTCGTCGAAGTCGCCGAGCAGTTTTACGTTCCTCGCTTCACGCTCGCCGCATACCTGGTCACGGTCGCCAAAGACGGCGTCGGCTCGACCCGCCGGTACGACCTCGCCGGCCTCGCGACCGCAAGCGCCAAGCATGTTACCCAAATCGACCGGATCATCGGGCGGCTCGTGAACGCAAGCGGCTTGATCGGCGGGCTTGCCGGCCCCTCGCCGGTGGTCACGGCGACACTGCTGCTCGCCGCCATTCGCACCGGACGCCTGCACTGGGGCGACGTGAACTCGGAGCCCTTGCGCTACGAACCGCTCGACGACGCGCGCTTGGCCTGGAGCACCGACGACGACGGACGCCAGCGCGTCCACGTGGCCGGTCATCCGGGTACGATCCTCCTTCCGACGATCCCGTTGTGGTACGCAGACCCGGATCTCGGTACCGCCGGGCCGCTCGAGACGCGTCTCTCGCCCGACTTCGGAGCGATGTTGGCCGGTGCGCCGTCGCTGACCGCCGATCAGGCGCGCCGCGTGTACGCAGCGCTGCGCCGCGTGGTCGCCGACGACGAACTCGGGCTGCCCGATGTCGGTGACGACGCGACGCGCCTCGAACGAGAACCCAAGCCCATGTTGCGCGTCACGGCGTCGCACGGCGCGGCGGCACTCGATCTTCGATTCGACTACGGGGAGCGGCCGTCGTTCGACCGCGATGCGCCCGACGACCGCAATGTCGCCTTCGAGATGCAAGCACATGCGCGAATCGCCGACATTGCGGCGACCCCGCTTTCCGACGAGCGCGCCTGGCTGCGCTTCATCGCGCACACCGCGCCGCGCTTGCGGCGTGACGGTTGGACGGTCGAGATCGACGAGCGGTTCCCGTACGATGTCGTTGAGGCGCAGGACGTGTGGCGCGGCGAGATCGTCGAAGGCGCAGATCGCTGGTTCGACGTCGATCTCGGCGTGGATGTCGATGGCGAGCGCATCGCTCTGCTCCCGTTGATCATGGCCGCGCTCGCCGAGAACGGCATCGGCGACGACGAGGATCTGAGCAAGCTCGCCACGCGTGCCGAGCCGATCTACGCGCGCCTCCCGAACGGTTCGTTCGTCGCACTTCCCGCAGCGCGCGTCGCACGCGTGCTCGCTATGCTCGCCGAGCTCTTCGGTGACAGCGCCACCTTCGATGCAACCGGCAAGCTTCGCGTCGCGCGTTCGCACGCGGCGGCGCTTGCCGATCTCGAGCGAGGCCTTCGCATCGAGTGGCGCGGGATGGACCGGTTGCGCGCGCTGCTCGACGCGCTCACCGATCTCGATGCCGGCAGCCTGGTCGTTCCACCGACCTTCAACGCCACGCTGCGCCCCTATCAGCGCGAGGGCGTCGCATGGCTGCAAGCCCTAACCGCGAGCGGTTTCGGCGGCGTGCTCGCCGACGACATGGGCCTTGGAAAGACCGTGCAGTTTCTCGCGCACGCGGCAATCGAACGCGCGAACGGACGGCTCGACGCACCGATCCTCATTGTCGCGCCGACGAGCGTCGCACCGAATTGGCGCGCCGAGATCGCCCGCTTCGTGCCATCGCTACGCGTGCTCTCCCTGACCGGCGCCGATCGCGCCACCCGGTTTTCATCCGTCGGTGACGCCGATATCGTCCTCACCACCTATGCGCTCTTACCGCGCGACGCCGATTTCTACCTGACGCGGCAATGGTCGATCGCGGTTCTCGACGAGGCACAGGCGATCAAAAATCCGCGCGTCAAAGCCGCTGCCGTCGCGCGCCGGCTGCATGCGCGTCAACGCATCGCCATGACCGGCACACCGATCGAGAATCATCTCGACGAACTGTGGTCGATCTTCGCCTTTGCGCAAAATGACGTTCTTGGCGACCGCGCTGCCTTTCGGCGCGTCTTTCGTACGCCGATCGAGAAGCGAGCCGATGCGCTGCGACAGAGCGCGCTCGCGACTCGGCTGCGCCCGTTCCTCCTGCGTCGCACCAAAGAACGCGTAGCGCAAGAGTTGCCTGAAAAGACCGAGATCGTGCAGCGCATCGAACTCTCCGGCGAGCAACGCGATCTCTACGAGACGATCCGCCTAGCCATGCACGAGCGCGTGCGCGCCGAAGTCGCGCGGCGCGGGCTCGCTCGCAGCCGGATCGTCGTCCTCGACGCGTTGCTCAAATTGCGCCAGGTCTGCTGTGACCCGCGCTTGCTCCGCCTTCCCGCGGCAGCCGGTGTGGTGGAATCGCATAAACTCGAGGCGTTGCTCGATATGCTCGAGAGCCTGATCGCTGACGGGAGGCGCGTTTTGCTCTTCTCGCAATTCACGTCGATGCTCGATCTGATCAAGCCCGAACTTGCGACGCGTGCAATCCCCTTCGTCGAACTACGCGGTGAAACGCGCGATCGCGAGACGCCGGTCAACCGCTTTCAGGCGCGCGAGGTTCCGCTCTTTTTGATCAGCCTCAAGGCCGGCGGCACCGGTCTGAACCTCACGGCCGCCGATACCGTGATCCACTACGATCCGTGGTGGAACCCGGCCGTCGAACGTCAGGCGACCGACCGCGCGCACCGCATCGGCCAAGAGCAGCATGTGTTCGTGTACAAGCTGATCGCCGAGGGCACGGTTGAAGAACGTATCCTGGAGTTACAGGCCCGTAAGGGCGCGCTTGCGCAGAGCTTGTTCGACGAAACGTCGAACGCGCCGCTCCGCCTCGACGTCCACGATATCGAGACGCTCTTTGCGTGATCCCCTCGTTAAGGGATAACCATCATGCAGCGCATTGACGGATCGTGGATCTTCGCGGCAAGCGACATCAACGATTACCTTGCGTGCCGGCACCTAGCCGAGCTCGAGATCCTCGTTGCAACCGGCAAACGCCGGCGCCCCGACCAGGACGACGAACAGACCGGACTGATGCGCGAGAAAGGTGACGCCCACGAACGCGCCCATCTGGAGCGCCTGCGGCACACCCACCGCGACGGCGTCGTCGAACTCGAGCGTCCCCGTGCGACGATCGAGGCTTATCGCGCGGCGCAAGAGCGCACGCTCGATGCGATGCGCGCGGGTGTGCCGGTCATCTATCAGGCGACATTCTTCGATGAGACGTTTCTTGGGCGGGCGGATTTTCTACGGCGCGTCGAGCGTCCGTCCACGCTCGGTGCGTGGAGTTACGAGGCCGTCGATACGAAGCTCGCACTCTCGACCAAGCCGTACTTCGTCGTGCAACTCTGCAACTACAGCGAGCATCTCGCGCGACTCCAGGGGACGATGCCTGCACGGGCGTCGATCGTGTTCGGCAACGATCGAACCCTAACGTTCGAGCTCAACGCCTATCTCGTATACTATCGCCACGTCAAGTCGCGCTTTCTCGCCTTCACTGCCGCGGCGCAACGCCTGGAGGTTCCGGCCAGCTACCCGCTGCCGTGCGAGCACTGCTCGTTCTGCCCTTGGGACGACGCCTGTCGCGCGCGGCGTATCGACGACGATCACTTGAGCCTCGTTGCCCGCATGCGGCAGGACCAACTGGTGAAGCTCGAAGCCGCCGGCATCGACACGCTCGCAAAACTCGCCGCGACCGAGACGCGCGCGGCTCCACCAACGCTCGCGCCGGAGAGTTTTGCGACACTGCACGCGCAGGCACGCCTGCAGTTGGAGAGCCGTGAGCGCGGGGAACCGCTCGTCGAACTGCTCGCGCACGATCCGCGCACCGGCTTCGGGCTGCTGCCCGAGCCCGCGCCGGGCGACGTGTACTTCGATATGGAAGGCGATCCGTTGTACGAGCCGCGCGGCGGGCTCGAGTATCTCTTTGGTTGCTGGCTCCCCGACGATCTGCCGCATTTTCGCAGCTTTTGGGGCCGCGACCGATGCGAAGAACGCCGTGCCTTCGAGGCGTTCATCGACTTCATCGTCGAACGCCGCCGGCGCTTCCCCAGCTTGCACGTGTATCACTATGCGCAGTACGAAAAGACCGCACTCTGCCGCCTTTCCCAGCAACACAGCACCCGCGGACGGGAACTCGACGATCTGTTGCGCGGCGAGGTCTTCGTCGATCTCTTCGCCGTGGTGCGTCAGGCGATTCGCATCGGCGAGGATTCGTACAGCATCAAACGGCTCGAGCGCTTCTACGGACTCGAACGATCGACCGCGGTCAAGAAAGGCGACCAATCGATCGTCATGTTCGAGCGTTGGCGCATCACCGGCGATCACTCGATCCTCGACGACATCGAAGCCTACAATCGCGACGACTGCGAATCGACGGCACTGCTGCATCGCTGGCTGCTCGCCCAGCGCGAACGAGCCATCGCGACGCTCGGCATCCCCTTTGCGTTTCGCAGGCCCCCACAGCGCGAAGAGCCGTGTCACACCCCTGCGTTCGATGGATGCGCTACATGCCAGAAGCGGGAAAAGGAGCGGCGCGAGGACGAGCGCCGCAGCGCGGCCGAGCGCGCCCTGCTCGAACGCGTCGTTCCGCCCGACGACGACGATGCCTACGCCGCGATGGACGAAGAGGAGCGCACCCGCTACCTCCTCGCGCATCTGCTCTCCTACTACCGGCGCGAGTCGTATCCCACGTGGTGGGAGTTGTTTCGCCGCTGCGAAGAGATCGATACGCTCCAGGATCGTGATTCGAGCGCCATCGGCGGACTCGAACTCGATGAATCGATTGCTCCTTACCGGCAGGCGCGTAGCATGGTGTACAGTTATCGCTTTCCCGAACAGCGGCACAAGCTCGAACGCGGAACCGTATGGGACCCGGGAGCGCGCGCGCGCGCGGGCGAGCTCATCGATATCGACGATGACGAGCGCATCCTTCGCTTGAAGCGCACGTCCGATAGCCTCGAAGAGGCGCGCGCGATCAAGGCGCTCATTCCTCCGGGGCCGATCCCGACGCAGGCGCAGATCGCGGCGATCGCGGCGATCGCCGATGCGCACGAACGCGGCACGCTCGATCAGCAGTATCCCGCTACCGTCGATCTGCTGCGCAGGCGTCCGCCGCGCACGAACGCTCTCAGGCATCCCGGAATGCAACCGCCGGCGATCGACGCCGAAAGCGTCTCGGCCGTCGTCAGCGCGCTCGACGAGAGCTACGCGTTCATCCAAGGCCCGCCCGGCAGCGGTAAAAGCACCATCGGGTCGCAGGTGATCGCCGATCTGCTGCAGGCCGGCAAACGCGTCGCGGTGATGAGCAACGGGCACAAGCCGATCCAAAACTTGCTGCACAAAGTCGAGGCGGTGCTCCACGAGCGCGGAGCCCACGTTCGCGGGCTCTACAAGCACGGCAGCGACAATTCCCGATACGAATCCCGCCTTGCGACACCGTACATCACGTCGGTAAACGCAAACGCGCCGTTCGACGCAGACGACTATCAACTCGCGGGCGGAACCGCGTGGCTCTTCTCACGCGAGGAGCTGCGCGGACGTTTCGATTACCTCGTCATCGACGAAGCGGGTCAGGTCTCGCTTGCCGACGCGCTCGCAGCCTCGCTCTGCGCGCGCAACATCGTCTTGCTCGGCGACCCGTCACAGCTCGCGCAGGTGACGACCGGAACGCATGCGCTGCATGCGGACGATTCGGTGCTCGAACATCTCCTGGGAGCACACGAGACGGTTCCGCCCGAGCGAGGAATCTTTCTCGATCGTTCGTACCGCATGCACCCCGACATCTGCGCGTTTATCTCCGAGACGATGTACGAAGGCAGGCTCGCTGCCGCGCCGCAAACGGCCCTGCATCGGGTCGATTCCCCATCGTTGCGCGGGGCTGGATTACGCTTTGTTTCGATTCCGCACGATCACAACAGCGCTGCGTCACCGCAAGAGGCCGATCGCATCGTGAGCGAGATCGCCGCGCTTCGCACCGGAACCGTCACCGATGACGACGGCATCGCGCGTCCGCTTCTCGATCGCGACATCATCGTCGTCACCCCGTACAACGCGCAGCGGCGCTTGATTGCGCGCAAGCTGCGCGCCGCAGGGCACGATATCGCGGTCGGTACGGTGGATAAGTTCCAAGGCCAGGAAGCCGCGGTTGTGTTCTACTCCCTTGCCACCTCGAGCGCAGCGGACGTGCCGCGCGACGTGGGCTTCCTCTTCGAATCCAATCGCATCAACGTCGCGATCTCGCGCGCACGCGCGCTCAGCGTGCTCGTGTGCAGTCCGCGACTCCTCGACGTACCGTGCCGAACCGCTGAGGAGATGGCCCTGGTTAACCTTCTCTGCGCCTACGTGGAACGCGCTTCGCCTTAAATGCGCAGCAGGATCTTTCCAGGCCTGCCAGGCGTCTCGGCGGCACGCATCGCTTCGCGCACTTGCGCGAGTTCGTAGATGGCGCCGACCGGGAGCGGCAACTCGCCCGCAAGCGCGAGTTCGAAGACACGGCGCATCGCGGCACCGCGCTCGTCATGCGTCGCACGCGACATCCACGAGGTCATCCAGAAGCCGCGTACCGTCGCTTCGCTTGAGATCATGAGACTCGGATCGAGTTTGATCGCCGCGCCGGAAAGGCCGCCGAAGACGATCAGTTCGCCATGATGCGCGAGCAGTCGCTGGAGATCGAGCGTGTGCGGTCCCGCAACCGAATCGACCAGGCGCGCCACACCTTTGCCGTCCGTGAGCTCGCGCACGCGCTCCTGCCATCCGTTGCGATCGGTCACGACGACGTGCTCTGCTCCGTACGAGCGTAACTCCTCGGCGGCTTCGTCGCGCCGTACCAGATTGATCACGTTCACGTCGCGCGCTTGCGCGACGCGCATCAGGATGCGGCCAACCGCGCCGTTCGCCGCGTTTTGCGCGATCCACATACCCGGCTCGGTGTGGAGATCGTCGAAAAGAACGAGAGCGGAAAGCGGCATCGCAAGCAACTGGCAAGCACGATCGTCGTCGATCGTATCGGGCATCGGTACGGCCATCTGTGCGGGAATCGTCACGTACTCCGCCCATGCTCCGGGCGACATCGCCGCAACGCGCATCCCCGGCTTCAAGCCGGTCACGCCGTCGCCGAGTTCGTCGATCGCACCGACGAGTTCGCTTCCCGCCACCGCCGGCAGCGTCGGCTTATAGCCGTAAACGCCACGGATCGTCGCAAGGTCGTGATTATGAATCGGCGAGCGCAGCATGCGCAGGCGCACGTGACCCGCCTGCGGCTCGGGAACGGGTACGTCGACCGGAACGAGCACATCGGCCGGTTCCCCAAAGCGTTCGTGGACAAGAGCGATCATGGGGGGCCCTTCGACACCATGAAGGTGACACCGCTAGGCGCTCGGGCGGTGACGGCCGCGTGGAGCGAGCAGGCGTCGTCCCGCAACCCTGGAATCTATTTAGCAGGTTAATCATCTGGATGCGCAACCCGTTTCATCACCGTGAAGACGCCCCCGTCGCCTTGATCACGATCACGGTGATGCTCGGGCTCATCATGGCCATCATCGACACCACGATCGTCAACGTGGCCCTCAATACGATCGGCGGCAACCTGGGCGCCTCGGTGGACGAAGTCTCGTGGGTCGCGACGGGTTACATCCTCGCAAACGTCTGCGTGATGCCACTCAACGGCTGGCTCACCGCGTACCTGGGCCGCAAGCGCTTCTACGCCGCTTCGCTAGCGATCTTCACGATCGCCTCGTTCCTATGCGGAACGGCGACCAGCATCTCCCAGCTCATCATGTATCGCGTGATCCAAGGCATCGGCGGCGGCGCATTACAACCCACGGCGCAAGCGATTCTCTTCGAAACCTACCCGCCGGAACGCCGTGGCAACGCGATGGCAATCTTCGGCCTGGGCGCAATGGTCGGCCCGGCGATCGGTCCCACGCTCGGCGGCTACATCGTCGATAACGCCTCGTGGCCGTTGATTTTTTTCATCAACATTCCGATCGGCATCGCCGCCTTCATGATGGCCCTCTCGTTCATTCCCAACCCGAAGTTCATCGAACGCCCCAAAGCCGGTATCGACTGGAGCGGCCTCGCGTTGCTTACCGCCGGCCTCGCCTCGCTGCAGTACGTACTCGAACGCGGCGAACACGACGATTGGTTCAGTTCGCAGACGATCGTGCTGCTCTCGGCGGTCGCTGCCGTCACGCTCGTCATCTTCGTGGTGAAGATGTTGCGCGAACGCCACCCTCTCGTACAATTACGCGTCTTCCGCTTGCCGTCGTTTACGATCGGTAACATCATCGGGATCATCACCGGCTTCGGCCTCTTCGGAACCGCGCTGATCCTACCGCTCTTTTTCCAAACGATCTTGAATCTTACCGCCTTCGACACGGGTCTCGCGCTCCTACCGGGCGCGCTCTCGACGGCGGTCAGCATGATGATCGTGGGCCGCATCCTGAACCGGATCGATGCGCGCGCCTCGATCGCCTTCGGCATGTTCGTCTTCGCCTATTCTACGTGGCTGCTCGGCGATCTCAACGCGAGCGCCGGCTATTGGGACGTCTTTTGGCCCCGCTTGATCCAGGGCTTCGGACTGGGGTTCTTGTTCGTTCCGCTAAGCACGGTATCGCTTGGCGACGTTCCCGTCGCCGAACTCGCGGGCGCGACCGGCGTTTATACGCTCGTACGGCAACTCGGCGGAAGTTTTGGTATCGCAATCCTCACGACACTACTCGTGCACGAATCGGCCGTTGCGTGGAACGTGCTCGCGGCGGGTGTGACGCAAACGCACGGCTATTCGGTCGCGATGCTCACCGCGATCGTTGCGCAGCAATCGACGATGATCGCATACTCGTACCTCTTCCGCCTCACCTCGATCGTCTTCGTTCTTGCGATGCCGCTCGTCTTCTTCATCCGCGTCAAGCCGCGCGCGCAGGCACCCTCGCCCGAACTTGCCCTCGCGGCAGAATAGCGCCTACGGTACGACGAGCGCGCGTGCGAGCGGATCGAGCGCGCGCAGGCGCCAGCGCTGCGCGTAGTTGAGCGCGCGGAGCGCGTTGCGCAGCTTGACGGGCAACGGCTGCGCACCCGCGGCCGCATCGGCGAGCGCGTGCAACGCGGCGAGCCGCGGACGCAGGAGCGCGAGCGTCTCGCGTGCCGCCTCGGGGTGCTCGCCGCGAAACGGAAGCAGATCGGCGAACTCGCGCGCATAATACCGCGCCGGGTCGATCGCCTCGAGAGACTCGCCTTCGAGCCCCTTGCCCGGGGAACCGAGTTCCGCGTAGTGCAACTCCTTCTCTGCGCGGCGGCGCACCTCGAGCGTGTGGCCGTAGTGCGCGTACACGTACGGCAGCACGATCCGGCGCGGCTCGAGGCCGGCCAGACGCTCGTGCACGGCGCCTTCCCAGCGAAGCGCGTCGTTCACTCGAAAGAAGGCCATGCGACGCTCGATCGAGAGATACCAATCGAACGACGCGAAAAAGTGCCACGTATAGCCGTCAACGGTACCGACATCGGCGGGCACGCGATCCAAACGGCTCGCGATGCGCGCCGCAAGCGGCGCGTGCACCTCGTCGGCATCGACGAAGGCAGCCCACTCGCCCGCGCCGTGTTCGCGATGTAGGCGCAGCACACGGTTGCGCGCATCCGCAAAACTCACGAACGGCGAGCGATCGACGATGAGTTGCCCGCGACGTGCGAACCCGCATTGCGCGAGCGCTTCTGCATGCGGTGACGTCCCCGGGGCGTTGTCGTTCACAATGAGCATCTGTGCGACGTCTTCAAGCGAACGCAGGAGCGCTGCGAGAAACGGCTCCTCGCGCGGGCCAACGATCAGGTGCGCGGCGACGCGGCTCATGCCGGAACCGCGCCAAGGTCTGCGAGCGCCGCGATCGCATCGAGCGCGCCCGGCGCGCGTTCGCGAAAGGCAATACTATCGAATCGAAACTCCGGATGCGCGGCGAGCGTACGCGCGCCGATACGGCGGTCGAGCTTACGCCGATAGACGTTCGGCCCGACCAGATGTCGCGACGTCGCGCAGGGCTCGTCGAAGAAGGCCGGATAATGCGCGAGCCAAATGCCCACGATCGGAAGCCCCCCCATCGCAAGCGCCAGGTGGAGCGGTCCCGCCGCAACGCCCACGTAGGCGTGCGCGATGCGTATCACGCTCTGCAGCACGTGCGCGAACGGCAGGCCAAGGGTAGCGAAGAGATCGGTCGTGGTCGGTGCGATTTCGATGGCGCGGCCGATCGCTTGGGAGGTACGCTCGTCAACGCATAGCACGAATGCACGCGGATCGCGCGCGCGAATCGCAAGCGCGTATGCGAGCACCTCGGCATCGGACCACACCTTGTCCGGTTGCGTGTGTCCGCCGCCCGAGACGACATAGATATTGCTTCCTGTGGCAACGTGCGCGCGCAAACGTTTTTCGACCGCGTTGGCCGCGCCCGAAGGCGCGCGTAGCGCGAGAGCCGAGCGCAGCGGCCGCGCCAACACCCCGTCGCGCAGTCGTTCGGGCGCGACGAGTTTGCCGATCAGGTTGCGCGCTTTCGTATGAAACGGAAACGGCTGGGTGCCAAGCGGCTCCGGATAATCGGTGTAGAGCAGCGTGTCGATACGCTCCGCGCGCATGCGTTCGCGCAGGGCGTCGGGAACGGCAAAGCGCTCCAAACGGTTGCGAATACGCTTAAAGGCGATGCCGAAGTGCGGCGGCACGCCGCAGGTATCGCCGTTACCGGCGCGGCGCTCACCCGTGTAGATCGGCGTGATCCCATGCGCCGCGTCGTACAGATGCGTAAAATCGTCGCCAAAACGCGTGATGAAATAGGTATTCGATGGCTCGAGCAACGGTACGACGTACGATAAGTGTACGAAATCACCGAAACCATGCGGCCAATACACGAGGACACGCCGATCGCGCAGCGCCGCAAACGCACCGCCGCGCTCGTCATAGACCGGGAGTTCGACGTTCCAGTCCGCGACGGCCGCCGCGCGGCGTACCAGCATATTTCGCATCGGGGAGCACAGTTTTCGTCGGTCAACGGCGTAATAACCTCCGCATGAGCGACGCGACCGAACCACCCCGGCGCATCCACCTCGCCACGGGCCTAGCCCTGCGCGAAGGGCGCGTGCTGCTCGTGGCATCGACCTATCCGTCGCACGACGCGCCCCTGTGGAACCTGCCGGGCGGGCGTCAACAGCCCGGAGAGTTGCTCGCGCACACCGTCGCTCGCGAGACGCACGAGGAGACCGGCCTCGTCGCGCAGATCGGGGACGTCGCGTATGTCAGCGAGAGCTACGATGGCACGGCGCACATCCTCAACGTCACGTTCGCGATGGACGTGCGCGGCGAGATCGTCCTCCCGCGCGCGAACGATCACGTCGTCGAGGCGCGCTGGGTGCGCCGCAGAGAGCTTGCGACCGTGCTGCGGGTCGCGGTGGTGCGTGAGCCGCTCCTCGCTTACCTGGAGCGCGGGCAACGCTACGCCGGCTATCCCGATGCCGGCATCTCGGTCACCTGGCCCGACGAGAACGCCTCGCGTTCGACGACGTAGCCCACCACATCGACGGGCCTGCCGCGCACCGTCGCCCCATGCGGCAACACGCCGTCGGCGATAAACCCCGCTCGTTCGAGCACGCGCCGCGAGGCGGTATTCTCGGGCACGCAGTAGGCGCGCACGCGACGCACGGCAAGCCGCTCGAACGTCTCGCGCACGAGCGCACGCACCGCCTCGGTCGCGATCCCACGGCCGCGAAACTCGCGCAGCACGCTATACCCGATCTCCGCCGCCGAGGATGCCCGCTCCGCCATACGCAGCGACACCCAGCCGACCGGCTCGTGGACGCCTTCGAGATAGATCAGCCATTCGAAGCGGCCCGAGACACCCGGGCCAAGCGTGGCCGGCCGCGCGGCGACCATGCGCTCGAACTGCGGCAAATCTGCCTCGGGGAGATCCTGATACTCGCGCAGGTCGGGCGCCTGCAGCACCTTCCACAGCGTCGCAGCATGCTCGCGCATGGCCGGTTCCAGACGCAGACGCTCCGTACGAATCGTACGCATGCCTAGCGGCCACCCGCTGCGCGCGTGATGCACGGGATGAAGGGAGAGCCGCCATGGATTTTGCGACCGCCTATGCGAGCCGCGCACCCGCGCTCGTCGATTTCAACGCCACCGTCACGAGCGAGCCAAGCTATTTCATGGGTTCGCGCACGCACCATCAACACGAGCGATTCGACGTGCAGACCGCATGCGGACGTGCAGAGGTGATCGACAACGTGGCACTGGCGCCGCGGGTCCCGGTGCATACGGGCGATCGCATCGAGGTGCGCGGCATCCTCGTGCACGATCCCGGCAAGCCGCCGATCGTGCATTGGACGCATCACGACCCCGCGCATCGCCATCCCGACGGCTTCATTCGCTTCCAGGGGCGGACGTACGCATAGCGCCTTTGATCGCAAGCAACTGCGGCACCGTCACGAAGCGATAGCCCTCGCGCTTGAGAGCATCGACGATCAACTGCGTCGCCTCGATGTCGTGGCTACGATCGCACACCTTCGCCGGAAGGTGCCGTTGCGCGCAGAGCCGCCCGCGGTTCCCGTCGTGTAACACGATGATCGATCCGTCGTGTACCTTCGAGAGGATGCGCCGTGCGATCACCGCCGCCGGCGGGCGCTCCCAGTCTTTCGCCAGCGGCACCGACCACATCACCGGCGTATAGCCGAGCTTGCGCACCTGCGCGAGCACGAGCCAATCGCGTGCTCCAAACGGCGGACGCATGATGTGCGTGTGCGTTCCGGTTGCGGCGTAGATCGCGTCGTCCGTGCGTTTGAGGCTCTCGCGCACTTGCGCGGCGTTCATCACGATCAGGTGCGCATGGTTCCACGTGTGATTACCTATGGCGTCGCCGTCGCGCACCTCGCGTCGCACCACGGCCGGGTACGCCTGCACCGCTCGTCCAACGACGAAGAAGGTCACATGAACGCCCTCGCGCTCGAGCACGTCGAGAATGCGGTTCGTGTACGGCGGGTTCGGACCGTCGTCGTAGGTGAGGGCCACGATGCGCCGGTTGGAAGGTCCGCTCACGAGCGTTTTCCCGAAGAGTTGGCTGCCCGGGCTCTCCGCGATCTCGTAGGTTGAGAAGACGCCGAGCGCGACGAGCGCGAGCACCAGAAGCCACCGAAATCCGCGGCGTACCAACGTGGGCATCTTAGAGTTTGGGCGCGTGCAGTTGGGCGCGCACGGCCTCAATCCGCTTGCGAAAGCTCGGTGGACCGAAGGTCAGAAAATCGTTCACGACCATCTGATAGTGCGGGTTCGCAAGCGCCGTGCTCTTCATTTTCAGAAGGTCGGACGGTGCGTTCTTCGAGAGATCGATATTAAATTGCTGACCGGCGGTGGTAGCCCAGTAGTGCGGATCGGTAAACGTGATCGTGCGCTCGCCCTGTTTGAAATCAACCTGCTGTTTGACGTACACAGTGTAGTGAATCGCGGTATTGCCGCGCGGAGGCTGATCGACGAGCTTCCACACACCGTCTTGGTCTAGCGCTCCGAAGAAAAAGCTGACGTCGAACACTTTGCGCTTCGGAGCGGCGATCGTAATCTGCTTGCCTGCGTACGTGCGAATGCGATAGTCGAAGCTCGAGACACCCTGCACGTCCTGCATGCGGTACTCTTCTTCGTAGATCGGCGGTTTGTCGTAGCGGATCGTCAGGCGAGCATGGATGACGCTCGGCGCGTTCCCGATACGCGCGACCGCATCCATGCGCTTCGTCGCACCTTTCCACGTGACCAGCACGCCAATGAAGACGAGCGCGATGGAGACGACGGTCAGGATGAGCGCAAGCGGCGAACGACGCATAACGGGCTCCCCTTACGAAAGGGACGCACGCCCTTCCTGGTCGAGCACGTCGTTGACCAAGCGATCGGCCAGCGCGTTCTCCTTACGGCGCACGTGCGCGATATCGACGTGCTCGAACTGGCGCACAAGCGCCTGCGCGCGCCGGTGTAGCGGCTGCAGATCGGGGTGTTTGACGCGATACTGTCCGAGCATCTGCTTAACGACGAGTTCGGAGTCCATCCGCACGGCCAGGCGCGTAATGCCGCGCTGTATCGCGCGTTCGAGCCCGATACAGAGCGCGGTCCACTCGGCGACGTTGTTGGTGGCGGTGCCGAGATAGCGGCCCACTTCATCGAGCACCTGACCGCTTCCATCGACGAGCACGGCACCGCTCGCCGCCGGGCCGGGATTACCGCGTGAGCCCCCGTCGGCGAAGAGCGTTGCCTGCGCGGGGATCGCATCGAAAAGGGTCGCCATCGCCCCGCTGGTTCGGCGCAATCGCGGGCAATACCGTTGCCGTTAGGTTGGCGGCCCGGCGTAGGGTAGAATAGCGCGTATGAAGACCGTTGCATCTCGTACCCTGGCGGCGCTCGCCCTCGGCGTGGTCGCCCTGTTTCCTCACGCGGTACTGGCCGCCGACCGCTTCTACGGAATCGTGCGCCACGTCTCGACCACCAATATCAAGGTCGAGAACCCGCATTCCCACCAGACGCTCTCGTTCGAAATGTGGCCAAAGTTCGACCGCGTCTTCTCGCGCGACGGCAAGACGACGTACCAGATGCGCGACGTGAAGCCGGGGCGCTACGTGGAGGTCATCTACGACCAGAAGGCCTTCGGTATGCGCCACGCCGATAAGATCGTGCTCTACTAACGAAGCTGCGCTCCGGCACGCGGGCGTGTCATAGTGAGGTGCTCATGACTACCGAACTCGACCGTCCGCGCGGCTTCGACGCGCTCGGCCTCAACCCGTCGATCGTGGCCGCCGCGACCGCACTGGGCTACGAGGAACCTACGCCGATCCAGTCCGCCGCGATCCCCGTGCTGCTCGCCGGGAAAGACGTCCTAGGACAAGCGGCCACCGGAACGGGCAAGACCGCCGCCTTCGCGCTGCCCTTGCTGCACCGGATCGGGGCCGCGCACGACGGCGAACGCCACGTGCGTGCCTTCATCCTGGTGCCGACGCGCGAGCTTGCGATGCAAGTCGCAGAGGCCGTGCACAAATACGGCCGAGAACTGCACGCGAGCGTGCTGCCGATCTACGGCGGCCAATCGATGCACCAGCAGCTACGCGCGCTGCGCCGCGGCGTCGATGTCGTCGTCGCCACGCCCGGACGGGCGCTCGACCACTTGAACCGCGGCACGCTCGACTTAAGCTCCGTCGAGTATCTGGTACTCGACGAAGCCGACGAGATGCTCGACATGGGTTTCGCAGAAGACCTAGAGGCGATTGCCGCGGCGCTGCCAACCACGCGCCAGACCGCGCTCTTCTCGGCAACGATGTCGCCGCGCATCAAAGCCCTCACGAAGAAATACCTGCACGATCCCGTCAACGTGCAGATTGCCGCCGAGATGTCGGCCGCAGGCAAAACCGCACGCGTGCGCGAGGTTGCCTACATCGTGCAGCGCCCATACAAAGCCGCGGCGCTCGCGCGCCTGCTCGATATGGAAGACCCGACCTCGGCCATCGTCTTCTGTCGCACGCGCACCGAAGTGGACGAACTCACCGAAACGCTCGGCGCACGCGGCTATCAGGCCGAAGCACTGCATGGTGGTCTCTCGCAAGAGCAGCGCGACCGCGTGCTGCGACGCTTCCGCGAGAATACCTCGGAGATTCTCGTGGCGACCGACGTTGCAGCACGTGGACTCGATATCGAGCATGTGTCGCATGTGGTGAATTACGACGTTCCGTCATCGATCGACGCGTACGTTCACCGCATCGGGCGCACCGGCCGAGCAGGCCGCGAGGGTGCGGCGCTCACGCTCGCCGAGCCACGCGAACAGCGGCTGCTGCAGAACATCGAACGCGTTGCCAAGCGCAAGATCCGCATCGAGAGCATTCCGACGCTCACCGACCTTCGGGAACGCCGTCTCGCGCTCACGCGTACGGCGGTAGAAGACGCGTTACACGACGGCGATCTCTCCAAATACCGCACGCTCGTCGAATCGCTCGCCGCGGAGCACGATCTCATCGAGATCGCGGCCGCGGCGATCAAACTCGCCGACCAGGGCCGTAGCGACGGTGAACGCGAGGAGGTCGAGATTCCGACCGTAGCTCCGCGTGCGCCGGCCGCCCCAGGGAAAGAACGCAATCATAAGGGGACGCGCGCGCGCGGAACCGATGGCGACGTGGCTAAGATCTACATCGGCCTCGGCCGCAGCGCCGGCGTACGCCCCGCCGATCTCGTGGGTGCGATTGCGAACGAAGCCGGCATCTCGTCGCGCGCGATCGGCGCGATCGACATTGCCGATCGCTTTTCGCTCGTCGAAGTTCCCGCCGCCGACGCGAACCGCATCATCGCGGCATTGCGCACCACAACGGTACGCGGCAAGCCACTACGCCCACGCCGCGACCGCCTTACTTAGGCAGCCATCACCGCAGCCGCAAAAGCAAAGCACGGGGCTCCTTTGGAACCCCGTGCTTCGTTCATTTCGGGCTGACTGGATTCGAACCAGCGACCTCTTGACCCCCAGTCAAGCGCGCTAACCAAGCTGCGCTACAGCCCGAGGAGGACCCGAGACGATTGGGAACTGCGCCATCAAGTTCCTGTCGCTGGGCATCAAAAAAGGGCCGCTCGTCGGAGCGGCCCTCGATGGACGTCGCGCGTGCGCCCTAGCGGCGTTTCGCGCCCTTCTTCGCTGCCGATTTCTTTGCGGCAGCTTTCTTCGCCCCACCCGAGCGAGCGCCGCCGACGGCGTCTTTCAGCGCTTTGCCGGCAACGAATGCCGGGACTTTTCGTGCGGCGATTTTGATTTTCTCGCCGGTTTTTGGGTTGCGGCCTTCACGTGCTTTGCGATGGCGCACGACAAAGCTGCCGAACGGCGTCAACGCCACGCGGTCGCCCTTCTGCAACGCGGTCTTGATCTCGTCGAGGACCAAATCGACGATCTCCCCGGCCTGGCGCTTCGACAGTTCGGCTTCGCTGGCGACGGATTCAATCAGATCGGCTTTCGTCAAGCTCGGAATCTCCTATAAGCGGCAATCATGGGAACAAAGAACCAGATGTGGGGTGGCTGGCCGCCTGGGGAGGTGATATACGCAGGGCGCCTGCCCCATCCTCCCCGGTGGGCGGAAAAGCCTTATTTTTCTTGGATTTGCGCAACGGCGCGCAGTGCGAGCACATACGAGCGTGCACCAAACCCGCTCACGCTTCCCGCACATGCGGCCGCGGTAACGCTGGTGCGGCGGTGTTCTTCACGCCCGGCGATATTTGAAAGGTGCGCTTCGACGACCGGCAGACCGATCGACGCGATCGCGTCTGCGATAGCGTACGAATAGTGCGAGTACGCCCCCGGATTGATCACGATCGCGTCGTACGCGGAACGCGCGCCGTGAATTGCGTCGATGATTGCGCCTTCGCTGTTAAATTGCACGCACGCAACGTCAACGCCGAGATCGCGCGCGCTCGTCGCGATGAAATCGTTCAATTCGGCAAGCGTCTGGCGTCCGTACACCTCGGGTTGACGCTCACCAAGCAGATTGAGATTCGGACCGTGGATCACGAGTACGCGCATGATTCGCAGTTTCTGAAAGGGAAGCTCATCTCATGCCGGATCTGCTCATCAGCGCTGCCGCCCCCGAAGCCGGAATCGTCGTCGTCGCGGCCATCACGACCGACGTGGTTACCGAAATCCAGGCCCGGCACGACCTCTCGCCGCTCGCGACGGCGGCGGTGGGCCGCATCACGACCGGGACCGCACTCTTTGCCTCCGGCCTCAAGGGGCGCGAGCGGATCACGCTCCAGATCGGCGGCGACGGGCCAATCGGCTCGGTCACGGGCGATGCATGGCTGCTCGATTCGCAGACGATCGCCACCCGCGGATACGCGAAGAACCCCTTCGTGGACCTCCCGCTCAACGAGCGCGGCAAGTTCGACGTGGCGGGCGCCGTGGGCAGTGGATCGCTCCAGGTGACCAAATCGTACGAGGTGGGGCAACCCTACGTGGGCGTGGTGCCGCTCTACTCGGGCGAGATCGCCGAAGATCTGGCTTCGTACTTGAGCTCGTCGGAGCAGATTCCAAGCGTGGTCGCGCTCGGCGTCCTTGCCAACCCCGACGGTGTACGCGCAGCGGGTGGAGTACTCGCACAGATCTTACCGGGTGCCGACGAAAAGGCGGTCGCCATGCTCGAAACGCGTGCGCTCGCGATGCCGCCCGTCACGACGCTCATCAGCGACGGCGCCGATGCGCACGCGTTGCTGCACGCGCTCACCGGCGGACTCGAGTTGCGGTCGCATCGCACGATGGAGCTGCGCTTTGCATGCACCTGCACGCGAGAAAAAGTCGAGGCCGCCCTTCTTGGCATGGGCAGCGACGAACTGCATCGTCTGGCTGCCGAACGACCCGAGACCGAGGCGACCTGCGAATTTTGCAAAAAACTCTACGTGTTCACGCCGGACGAGGTCCGCGCCCTCGCCGACGAGCGCCGTAGCGCGCCGGGCGAGAGTTAGAACTCGACCTTGAAGAGCTGCCGCAGCTCCGCAGGCATGCGGTACGGCTCGATGCGCTGCCAAAAGACTTCGCGAATACCCGCGCCGTCGTTGTAGTACCACCAACCGCATTCGCAGCGAATCGGGCGCCCGCCCGCTTGCGGGTGCGGGTACTCGCGCTTGCAGCGCTTGCAGACGAAGGCGTCGTCCCCGATCTTCGGCGCCGACGACGTGTAGGTGACGGGGGGCAGCAGCGACATTGCGTTACCTCGGAAGCACGCGGACGAATTTGCGCGATCCCACCGAGAGCACGGAGGGCACGGAGGCCGTCCACGCAGCTCGTGGATCGTTCACGACTATACCATCCACCTTCACCCCATTCCCCGAGATAAGTCGCTCGGCAGCCCGCTTGCTCTCGGCAAAGCCGGCCAGTACGAGCACATCGGCTACGCGTCTGGCCTCCCCGAGCGCGATCTCGGCGATATCGTCGGTGGGAATCTCTTTGCGCTGCACCGTGCGTTCGAAGTAGTCACGCGCCGAGGCCGCCTCAGCGGCGCCGTGGTAGCGCGTCACAATCGCTTCGGCGAGCGCCTTTTTCTCCTCGATCGGATTGGCGCTTCCCGACGCCAGGCGTGACGCAAGTGCATCGGTCTCGGCTTGCGAGCGAAACGCTGCCAAGCGCGCATAGGTAGGCATCAGGTCGTCGCTCATCGACATCAGTTTACCGAACTGCGTGGCGGCGGGCTCGGCGATACCAACGTAGTTGCCGAGCGACTTGCTCATCTTCTTCACACCGTCGAGCCCGACGAGTAGCGGTACCGTCGCGGCGATTTGCGGCAACTGCCCGTGTTCGCGCTGGAAATGGCGCCCGAGCAGCAAGTTGAAGAGCTGATCCGTACCGCCCAGCTCGACGTCGGCTTCGACCGCGATCGAATCATATGCTTGCGCCACCGGATAGAGAAATTCGTGGAGCGAGATCGGTGTGCCCGAGCTGTAGCGGTTATGAAAATCGTTGCGTTCGAGCATCTGTGCAACCGTCACGTGCGACGTGAGGCGTACGAGGTGCGAGAAGTGCATCGGCCCGAGCCATTCGGAGTTGTACCGGATACGCACGCGCTCGAGATCGAGCACCTTCCCCGCCTGTTCGCGATAGGTCGTCATGTTCGCGTCGATCTGTTCGGGCGTAAGCGGAGGACGCATGGCATTGCGCCCGCTCGGGTCGCCGATCGAGGCCGTGAAATCGCCGATGATCAGCGTGACGTTATGACCCGCCTGCGAAAATCGCTGCAATTTCTCGAGCACCACCATGAAGCCAAGATGGAGATCGGGGCTCGTCGGATCGATGCCGAGCTTGACGTTGAGCGGCCGTCCGAGCTTTAAACGCGCGCGAAAATCATCGGCAGTCTCAACGGTGTCGAAGCCGTCGAGCAGATATTCAACGTCGGAAAATTGCGGGCTTGGCGTCATCGCAGTTCAATTATCGTCACGCCGCCGGAGCCCTCGTCCTCGTTGCCGTAACGCACACTTTTCACGCCCGGATGCGAGCGCAGGAACTCCTGCAGCCCGCGCCCGAGCATGCCAGTGCCCTTACCATGAATCAAGCGCAGCGGCGAGTTTCCGGCAAGAATCGCCTCGTCGATCCAGCGATCCACCACCGGCTCCGCCTCGACATACCGTTTCCCGCGCACGTCGAGCTCGCCGATCGTCCGCGCCGCCGCTTCCATCTTCGCATCCGCCCCTCGCCGCATCGCCTCAGGCGAGCGCCGCTTCGTGCTCCCCTGCGACCCCGAGCGCGTACGCTCGACGTCGCTACGTTTCACCACGGTCTTCATGTGGCCGATCGCCACGAGCACCGTCTCGCCGTAATCGTCGATGACGGTTGCATCCTGGCGCAGCGACCGCACGCGTACGCGATCGTTCGGCGCAAGCGCCCCGCTCCCGTCACCCGGACCTTGCGCCTCGGTGATGCCGAGCGCCTTGCGCATCTCCTGCGCGGTCTTCGCGAGCAGCGCGCTCTGCGCCGCTGTCACGCGCGGACGAGCGGCCTGCGCCGCCTCGGCGCGGCGTTGCAGTTCGCTCGTAAAGTCGCGCAGGCTCTGCGTCAGACGCTCTTCAGCTCGATCGGCAAACGTGGTGCGCTCGGCGTCGAAGGCTGCGCGATCGAGTGCGAGGGCTTCACGTTCGCGTTCGGCGGTACGGCGTTCGTGCGCGGCCGTATCGCGCTGCGTCTGCAACTCGGCTGCGCGCAGCGAGAGCTCGGCCAAAGCCGACTCGTAATCCCGTTCGCGCGAATCGAGCAACGCCTGCGCACGCGCCACGATCGGTGCAGCGATCCCGAGCGCTTGCGCGAGCGGAAACGCGAGCGACTGCCCGGGTGCACCCAAATCCAGATGGTAGGTGGGCCGAAAGGTCTGCGGATCGAAACGCACGCTCGCATTCGTCACGCCGGGCATACCGCTCGCAAAGAGTTTCAGTTCGGTAGCGTGCGTGGTGACGACGCCGTGCGCTCCAACCGCGAGCAAGTGCTCCAGCATCGCGATTGCAAGCGCGGCGCCCGCACCAGGCTCCGTACCGCCGCCGATCTCGTCAACGAGCACGAGCGTGCGCGCCCCGGCGCGTTCGAGCATCTCGCGCATGCGTTGCAGGTGGGCGCTGAAAGTGGAGGCGTTTCCAACGATCGACTGCTCGTCACCGATGTCCGCGACGACGTAGGTAAAGTGGCCGATCCGCGTGCCGATCGCAGCGGGAATCTGCATCCCGGCGTACGTCATCGCGACGAAGAGGCCCACCATTTTGAGCGCGACGGTCTTTCCGCCCATATTCGGGCCACTGATCACGAGCAACTGCGTGCCGCCGTCGAGCGGAATCGTCTGTGGCACGACACTCTGCGCGATGAGCGGATGGCGCCCGCGCTCGATGTGAACCACCGCCTCGTCGGTAAGCTCTGGAGCAATCGCATCCATCGCGCGCGCCACGTTCGCTTTGGCAACTAGCAGATCGATTGCGGCGAGCATCTCCACGTTACGTTCCACCGCATCGGCATGCGCGCCGATACCTCGCGAGAGCGTTTCGAGCACGCGTTGTACCTCGCGCTCTTCTTCCAAGCGCAGGGTGCGCAGGCGATTGTTTGCTTCGAGCGCTGCGAGTGGCTCGATGAAGAGCGTCTGCCCTGAGGAACTGGTGTCGTGCACGATACCCGGAAACTCGCCAGAAAATTCGGCCTTGACCGGCACGACGAAGCGACCTTCGCGGATCGTGACGACCGCATCCTGAATCGCCTTCGCGTACCTTTCACCGCGCACGATCGCCGCAACGCGATCGCGCGCATCGCTCTGTGCCTGCTGCATGCTCTTGCGGATGCGCGCAAGCGCCGGCGAGGCGCGGTCGAGTACCGTTCCGCGTTCGTCGATTGCATCGATCAGGGAACGCTGCAGGTCGCGTAGCGGTGTATAGCCGGCAACGAGCGGGGCGAGCACCTCGGTCATCGCTTCGCGCAAGGCGTTGAAGGCGGCTGCGGCAGCCGCGAGCGCATCCCCGACGCCGCGCAGTTCGCTTGGCGCAAGGGTACGACCGAGCACCGCGCCACGCGTGATCTCGGTGGTTTCGATCGCCGGAAGGACGTGCAGGTCATGCGCGACGACACATGCGCGAATCGCTTCCGTACGTGCTTGTTCCAGACGCACGAGCGAGAAATCCGTGCTCGGCGTCAGTTCCTCAGCCCGGGCACGTCCGCGGTGCGTGCGCGTCGCCGTAACGACGCGCGCGCGGACGCTCGCAAAATCGAGCGCGTCGAGCGTGCGCTCGTCGGCGAGCATTTAGCCCTCGAGCTTCTGCTTCATGAGGCCGTTCACGAGCGCGGGATCGGCCTTCCCTTTGCTCGCCTTCATCACTTGCCCCACGAGGAAGCCCATGACGTTGGTCTTCCCTGCGCGGTAATCAGTGACGCTCTTTTCGTTTGCCGCCAACACGTCGTCGATGAACTTCTCGATCGCCGCCGGGTCGCTCGTCTGCGCCAAGCCCTCGCGCTCGACGATGGCTTTGGGTGAACCGTCGCCGCGCCACATACGTTCGATCAGTTCCTTTGCGATTTTCGAGTTAATCGTCTTTGCTTCGACAAGCGCGATCAACTCCGCCAGATGCGCGGGGATCACCGCCGACTCGTGTACTGGCTTGCCGTGCTCGTTTGCAAGGCGCGAGAGGTCGCCCAACACGAAATTCGTGGCTTGCTTGGGATTCTCGCTCGCCGCTACCACCGCGTCGAAGAACTGCGCGAGCGGCAAGTTATCTACCAACTGCGTCGCCTGCTTCACGTCAAGGCCAAAACGCGTGGTGTAACGTTCGAAGCGCGAGAGCGGCAGTTCGGGCAACGCGGCGCGTACCTTCTCCACCAACTCGCGCGCAATCTCCATCGGCACGAGGTCGGGATCGGGGAAGTAGCGGTAGTCGTGCGCCTGTTCCTTACTGCGCATTGAGTGCGTGGTGCCCCGTACTTCGTCCCAACCGCGGGTCTCTTGCACCACGCGCTCGCCCTTCTCCACAAGCGCGATTTGGCGCTCGATCTCGCTCTCGATCGCCCGATGCACCGAGCGGAACGAGTTCATGTTCTTGATCTCGGTTTTGGTGCCAAACTCGGTTGAGCCGACGGGGCGAATCGAGACATTGGCATCGCAACGCAGCGAGCCTTCTTCCATCTTGACGTCGCTCACGCCGAGTTGCTGAAGCGTGCGGCGCAACGCCTCGAGATATCCAACGGCTTCGTCGGCGCTGCGGATATCAGGCTCGGAGACGCATTCCATAAGCGGCACGCCAGCGCGATTGAAGTCAACGAGCGAGTAGGTACTACCGGCGATACGTCCGTCTCCAGAACCCGCGTGCGTCGATTTTCCGGTATCTTCTTCCAGGTGGATGCGCGTAAGGCGGCACTCCTTCATCGTGCCGTCCTCGAGCCAGTAACGCACCACGCCACCTTGTGTGAGCGGCATGTCATACTGCGAAATCTGGTAATCCTTGGGCATATCGGGATAGAAATAGTTCTTGCGATCGAACTTCGAGAAGGCCGGAACCTCTGCCCCGAACGCAAGCCCCGCTGCGATCATATGCTCGATTGCCGCCTTGTTCGGCACCGGCAACGCGCCCGGCAGCGCTAAACACACCGGACAAACCTTGGTGTTCGGTTCCCCGCCGAAGGCGTTCGGGCACCCGCAAAACATCTTGCTCTCGGTTTTGAGCTCAACGTGACACTCGATCCCGATGACTGCTTCATACGTTGAGGGTTTTGATGTCTCTGCCATGCTTATCGCCCCCCTGGCGTGCGCTCAAGCGAGGGGCGGTATGCGGATGCATGTTTGGTCATGTTCTCGTACGCATGGGCGGCGCTCAGCAACTCGCGCTCCTTGAAGAGCGGCGCCGTGAGCTGCAGGCCCATCGGCATCGGGCTGCTGCCACCGGCGGGCGTAACCCAGCCGCAGGGGACCGAGAGCGCCGGCAGGCCGGCGAGCGACATCGGAATCGTGTAGTAATCCATCAAGTACATGCTGTAGGGATCGCTCTTTGCATTGAATTGAAACGCCGGGGAACTTGCCGCGGGGCACGCGATCAAGTCGCATTGCGCGAAGGCCGCCTCGAAGTCGCGCGCAATTAGCGTCCGCGCCTTCTGCGCGCGCACGTAATATGCGTCGTAATAGCCCGACGAGAGCGCGTAGGTTCCGATGAGGATGCGGCGTTTGACCTCGGGTCCAAAGCCGGCGGCGCGCGTTTTTTCGTACATTTCGTGGACATCTGCGCCTTCGACGCGCATGCCATACCGTACGCCGTCGAATCGCGCGAGGTTCGACGAGCACTCGGCGGGCGCGATGAGGTAGTACGTGGCGAGGCCGTAGTCGGCGGTCGGCAATTCGATATCGACCAGTTCCGCGCCGAGCGCTTGCAGATCGTGATAGGCCTTGTCGTAGAGGTGATCGATGTCGTCGCCGAGTTCGCGCGTGTCGAACTGTTTAACGATGCCGATCTTCACGCCCGTGAGATCGGTTCGCAGCGTCGTGGCGGTGGGTTCGATCGCGCGATCGATCGAGGTTGCGTCCATCGGATCTTTTCCAGCCATCGCGTCGTACGCGAGCGCCGCGTCTTCCACCGTGCGCGTGAGCGGCCCGATCTGATCGAGACTTGAGGCAAATGCGATCAAACCGTAGCGAGAGATGCGGCCGTAGGTCGGTTTGAAGCCGACGAGATTGCAGAACGCAGCCGGTTCGCGAATCGATCCGCCGGTGTCGCTGCCCATGCCGATGGCGGCTTCGAACGCAGCGACGGCCGCGGCCGACCCACCACTGGATCCACCCGGCACGCGCGAGAGATCGTATGGGTTTTTCGTGACGCCCAGCGCCGAGTTCTCGCAACTGGATCCCATCGCGAACTCGTCCATATTCGCCTTGCCGATCGGCACGCAACCGGCATCGAGAAGACGCTGCACCGCGGTTGCCGTATAGGGCGCGTGCCAGTTCTCGAGGATCTTGCTCCCGGCGGTCGTGCGCGTGCCGACGAGGCACATGTTGTCCTTCACGGCGAGCGGGACGCCGGCGAGCGGCAACGTTTCTCCGTTCTTTACGCGCTCGTCCACGCGCGCAGCAGCAGCGCGCGCTTGATCGTGCAATACGCTTACGTAGGAGCCGACGTCTCCTTCGACGGCCTCGACGTGAGCGAGCACGGCGTCGGTGACGTCGCACGCCGAGAGGGTGCGGGCGTTGACCTCGCGCGCGATCTGCGCGGCGCTACGTTCGATGATCTCCATAGTTCCTTCGATTGCTTGTTGACGGGCTCAGGGTGACACGTTATTCCGCAATGATGCGGGGGACACGGAAGAAGCCGCCTTGGCGTTGGGGGGCTTCGTTCAGGACGGTTTCGCGGTCGAGCGAGGGGCGCACGATATCGTCGCGCTCGACGTTGCGCGACTCGACGACTTGCGCGGTCGCGTCCACCTGCGAGACGTCGAGCTTGGCGAGTGCGTTCACGTGCTCGAGCAAGTCGCCGAGCTGCGCGCCGAAGCGTGCGACCTCGTCGTCGGTGAGAGCGAGTCGAGCTAGTTTGGCGACGTAGCGAACGTCAATCTTCTCGGATGACAAACTCGGGGTACTCCGGTTGAGCGGTTGCGAACAGATCCTCAGCGGGCCACTCCGGCACGGGAACGTCGAGAAATGCATCCCGAACCCGCTGCTGCGCGTCGTGGTTCTCGCGGTACAGCGTGACGAGCGTCTCGACATGCCCAGTTTGCGGAAACATATCGAACGGCTGCACGATGCCCAGACGGTATCCATTGGCGGCGAGGAACTTCAAATCCCGGGCCAGCGTAGCCGGATCGCACGAGAGGTACCACACATAGGGGACGTCCGCTTCGACGATCGCTCCCAGGGTGATCTCGTCGCTTCCCTTCCGGGGTGGATCGAGAAAGACGATGTCGGCCGCGCGCATGGCGTCGCGCGCTTCGTGCGTGCGTACGATGTCCTCGACGCGCCCCGCCCGAAACCGCACCCAGCCGTCGAGATCGTTCAAAGCGGCATTGCCCTCGGCCTCGAGGATGGCTTGCGAGTTTTCCTCGATGCCGTACACCTCGCAGCCGTGATGCGCAAAAAAGAGCGAAAACGTGCCCGCGCCACAATAGAGATCAACGATGCGGCGCGGATGCTCGAGCCCGCTTTTCATGACGGTGAAGATGCGTCCGACGATCTCGGGGTTTACCTGGAAGAACGAACCGGCGGAGACGCGGTAGCGCACGTCGCCCAACACTTCTTCGATGTCGGCCCTTCCCGCAAGCACGCGGTGCCGGCGCCCCATAATGGCATTTTGGCTCGAGAGTTCGTACGAGTTCGTGATGCCGACCGCGCGTGGAAAGATGTTCTCAAGTTCGCTCCCCGCGCGCTCGAGTTCGGCTGCGGGCTGCGGGGTCGTTATCGTCACCACGGCCTCGCCCGTGGCCCGCGCTGCGCGCGCGACCACGTGGCGCGCCTCGGTGAAAGCTTCGGCATACTCGGGCACGTGCCGTGCGTGGCTCAGGCGTCCGATGTATTCGTTGAGGAGCGGCATCACGATGGGACAGGCGTCGATCGGTACGAGGTCGTGCGAGCGCGCTTGATAGAAGCCGAAAACCGGCGTATTGCCGCGCTGCTCGACCACGAGCGACATCTTGTTACGATAGTTGCGCGGATGCACCATCCCCACGGTGTCGCGAACGGTGACGTCGGCGAAGCCGCCGATGCGCTGGAGAGTGCTGCGCACCACTTCGGCCTTCCATTTCAGTTGGGCGGGATAGGCGAAGTGCTGCAGTTGGCAGCCGCCGCACGTGCCGAAAACCGAGCAAAACGGGGTAACGCGATCGGCCGACGCCCCGACCAGCTTGAGCATTTCGGCAACGGCGTACTTCGGTTTTACTTGCGTGATGCGCACGCGGGCGCGCTCGTTCGGCAGCGGCCCCGCACAAAAGACGACGATCCCGCCCGTGCGGCCGACAGCTTGGCCGTTGGTGAGCAGGTCGGAAAACGAGAGTTCGAGTTCGGCGCCAACGGTAGGCGCCGACGCGCCGCTACGCGGAGTTGCGTTGGTCGTCAAGCTGCTTGAGGAGCTGGTTTGCCTCGTCGATCAGCAGCTGGATGCGCTGGCTCGTCGGATCGGCGGGGCGGCGATTCAAGAGCGCGCGGACGACCGTGAACGCGACCGCGGCACCAAGGCCAGCCACACCGACCCACACGAGCGTGCGGGTGAGCTGGCGGCTGCTGTCGTTGGAGCGATCGTGTTCGGGCGAGTGGTCCATGGAGTGCATCTTCGCCGCGTGCGGGAGCGTTCTTCTTCGCATGGGAATCACCGCACGCATGCGTACGCTCGCGGGCCTCTTGGCCGCACTGCTCTTTCTCGGCGGCCCGGCACGTGGCGCCACCACGCTGGCTCCCGTCTCGGTCGCCTATGCGGGATCGCTCGTAACACCGATGGAGGGTCCGATCGCAACGGCGCTCGCCGCGCGCGACCGCATGCGCTTCATCGGCGAACCACGCGGCAGCAAGGCGATTGCGAACCTCATCCTGCAGGGTCTGCGCTCCCCGGACGTCTTCATCAGCGCCGATCGCCGCGACGTGGCACGCCTGGCCGCGCGGGGCCTCGTGGCGCGTGCGATCACCTTCGCGAGTGCCTCGCTGGTGCTCGGTTTCGCCCCGACGCGGCACGGGCGGGCGCTCTACGCCGCAGCCAAATCCGGCACCCGCGCCGCCGTGCTGCGCGTACTGCGTACACCCGGCCTTCGCATTGCCCGCACCGATCCTGCCCTCGACCCCAAGGGCGCCCGGACAATCGAAGCGCTGCACATGCTCGGCCTGTCGCCCTCGCTCGGGGTGGTCTTCCCCGAGGAGGACCTCCTGGTACGCCTCGAGACCGGGGAAGCGGATATCGGATTCTTGTACTCGACCGAGGCCGTCGCCCGCAAGCTCGCCTACGTGCGGTTGCCCGGAAAGGCATCGCTCTCAGATAAAATTACCTATACGCTTGCGATACTGAAGCACGCACCGCATCCGCAGGCGGCCGAGCGGTTTGCCGCATTCGTGCTTTCCGGAGCCGGACGCCGCATTCTGGAAGCCTCGGGCATTACCTACACCACGCACCATAGGTAGATGATCACCGAACGAGACGACAACCCACGCAACGACCGCGCGCCGCTCGCGTGGTCGTTACTCGTCTCGGTGTTGCTGAATTTGCTGATTTGGTCCCTCGTGACTGGGCGCTTCGGTATCTTCTTGCGCAACCTGCGCCGCGATGAACAACCCAAGGAGTTCGTGATCTCTTCGAGCGCACTCCAGATCGAACCCAAAACCGTTCCGCAGCCACGCGCACAACCCGCCCGCCCGCAGGCCGTGCAGCCACCGGCGCAGCCCGCGCAGACACGGCATGCGATCCCCCAGCCGCAAGCACAGCCGACCGAACTTGCCCACATCGTGCCGAAGGCTCCGCCACAGCCACGCACCGCCCGCACCGTGCAGCGCCCGGCCACGCTCGCCGAGCAACTCGCGCAGCAACAAGTGCAATTCACGCGGGAAGCACAGCGCATGGATCAGCGCAACTCCCCGATCAGCATCGCAACGCCACGTCACTTCAAACCATCGACGTTCCAACGCACGTACATGGACATGTACGGCAAGAAGTCACAGGAGAACGTAATGGCGCTGCTAACGCCGCTTCCGGGCGAGCATTGGTACGCGAACGGCATGAGCTGCTACTACGTGCATTACGACGCTCAGTTCTCGGGCGGCGGCACCGAAGACGGCGACATTCCGTGGCCCGTGTGCTATCCCGCCGCACACGATGCAATGTTGCCGCTCGATCGACCACACGCGCTGCCGGTTCCCGCGCCCCCGATCGGATTCCGATTGCCACCCAACGCCACGCTCGGGCCGCTCATGCGCGACATCTACACCGGCAAAATCCACAACTGATCGGCACTCACGATCTCCACATGGAATGTACAACGGAGTTTGGGACTTGACTTCATATTTATGGTATGGCCTAACACGAGAGCAGCTACTTTCTCGATTTTGAGATAACTGCCGCATCGAGACCGCGGTAGACGATCGCTATTTTTCCCTGTTTCGTCTTTCTCTTAGATACCTGCAGTATAGACTTCGCCCGGAGCAGCACCTATCCGCACAAACGGAAAAACGCTCTCAACACATTACTCGACGGCTTACACAACGGCGCTGCGAGTCTGTACCGTATCATCACTCCAGAGACGCTTTTTCTCTGCGAGATCACCGAATCAACCCCGTTTGCTTTCGTGCTGACCATCAGGGTATCCGGGCCAAGCCAATGGACCAACGGCACCTGTACCCAGGACCCCCAGTTCGGAATGTAGTTAAGAGCTAGGTCGTGGATATTCGGAGCGCGTTTTGTGCTGCGCTGAACGAAGACGAAATTGTCTTGACTGCCGTCGTAGGTTCCGCTGCACCCGATAACCCGAACAGTAGCAACGTGTCCGCCGTATGGGCTCGGGACTTTCCACTGCCTTATGCTACAGGGAGGAGCTCCCACTGACGTCGCGCTGAGGGGATCCTGAAGCGCACCACTGACATTCCAAACAATATATGGGGTTACAACTAAAACGGCGGATAGCACCGCGATATGGCATGCGAGATAAGCCAGGCTCGATATTATTTTCCGCCTTGACGTATTACCCCACGCCCAAAGGCGTACGGAAACGAAATAGAATGCAACCCCCATGATAATCGCGTAAAGCGGAACGAACCGACTCCAAAAAATAGTGAGTCCCAGGACAATTGCGACCCATCCCAGAGGGAATATCGCAACTGCACAAATCCGACGTCGCATAACAAGTCCCGCGTCCATTCTTCGTTGTATACGTACCCCTTAAAACAAGCTCGATGGGCAATGGGCCAGCGCCCACTGCATGCCTTTCGCGACAAGGCCGGCGTCATGCGTGTAAAGCTTCATATGCGTACCCTTCCAGATAGTATGCAAATTTCGCCAATCTTCGTACTTTGGTCTTGACCCGTTTTCGCGGAGAACTGCGATTTGGACATCAGGCGGCTTGACTCATCTGCCGCTCGAAGTTGTTGGGTGAGAGATAGCCGAGGGCGGAATGCCGAGGGCGGAATGCCGACGGCGCGTGTTATAGAAGCCCTCGATATAGTCGAAGATCGCGAGCCGTGCGGCGCGGTGCGTTGGGAACGAATGGCGCGCGAGCAACTCGCATTCGAGCGTTGCGTTGAAGCTCTCGCACATCGCATTATCGTACGCGTCGCCAACCGATCCCATCGATGGACGGATTCCAGCCTCTTTACAACGTTTACCGAACGCGATCGAGGTGTATTGGCAGCCTTGGTCGGAATGATGGATGACGTTGCGCGGTTGGCGACGATGGATCGCCATCTCGAAGGCTTCAAGGACCAAGGCTAAGTCCGCGGACGGGTGTACATTCGAGCCACTGATGGCCTCGTAAGAATGACGAGGCCAACGGGCGAACCGAGTGAGTGTCAAAGCTTACACGGAGGCCCGATGGCGACCAATATCGTACCCGAATCCACCCTTCTCGACAACCTCCTCGACGACACCCCCGTCGACGATCTTCACCAGCTCATGGCGCTCGTGCTCGATCGGATCATGCAGCATGACATCGCCAACCGTACGGGCGCGGCGCATTACGAACGTTCGGCGAGCCGGACGAACCATCGCAACGGTACGCGGCCACGGCGCTTCGACACCCGCCTGGGCACGTTTGATCTCCAGGTTCCCCGACTTCGCGAAGGTGGTTACATGCCGCCGTTTCTCGCCCACCGTTCGCGCAGCGAGAAGGCGTTGACGGCGCTCGTGCTCCAAGCGATCATCAGCGGCGTCTCGACGCGCAAGATCGAGAAACTCGCCGCTCAACTTGGCGTTGCGTCACTGTCGAAATCGCAAGCCAGCGAGCTTTGCGAGGAGCTCGACGCGCGTGTGGCGGAGTTCCGCGGCCGCCGCATGAGCGGCAGGTATCCCTATCTGATGCTCGATGCGCTCTACGAAAAGGTGCGCATAGATGGCAAGGTCGTCAGCCAGGCCGTCGTCGTCGCCTACGGCCTCAACGTGGACGGGAAGCGAGAGCTGCTCGGCGTTGACGTCGTGGAGACGGAGAGCTACCAGAGCTGGTCGACGTTCTTGAAGAGCTTGAACGATCGTGGCCTCCGCGGCGTGAAGTTGGTCGTCAGCGACGCGCACGGCGGGCTGGTCAAAGCGATCGCCGCGGTAATGACCGGCGTACCTTGGCAACGTTGCAAAGTCCACTTCATGCGCAATGTCCTGGCGCACGTTCCAAGCCGCCTCAAAGAAGAGGTTGCCGGCGCGCTCAAATCCGTCTTCGTTCAGACGACGGCAGAGCTTGCCACGGGAATCGTTCGGTCAACCGTCGCGAAATACAAGAAGAGCTGTGCTCGCGCGATGCAGATCCTTGAGGATGGTGCTGAAGACGCACTTGCGTTCATGGCGTTTCCCGAGTCGCATCGACGCAAGATCGCATCGACGAATCCGGTCGAACACTTGAACCGCGAGATTCGTCGCCGAACGCGTAGCGTGGGCATCTTCCCAACGCGCGATTCCGCGCTCCGCTTGATCGGTATGATTCTCCTGGAACAGACGGAGGACTGGCAGGCCGAAAAGGCATACATCAATCCCGAGTCGCTCGCCGCACTCTACGCGAGCGTGGACGACGACTCGTAAATCACTATCTCACTCGGCGAATTTACACACGTCCGTGGACGCAGCCAAACAGCGCAACTGCGAGGACGCGGTGCCAGGCGATTTTTGTTTGCTTTGCTATCTTGTCTATCTGCATAACTACATCTCAAACAACCAGGCGGGGCAATGATCAGACGTCCACCGCTCCGAATGGAATTTACAGCAGATTTGGGACTTGACTCCAGGCGACGTCTTTTCGCCGTCATCCCGGCAGTTTGGAACTATCTCGCGTTAGAAAGAGACAGGCTCCCGCGACGAGCCCGACCCCTAGCTGAAGCAACGCGATGGAAACAATGTCGGATCGATCGTGGTGAGCCAGCAACATGCCCGAACCGTTGCCGAGAAAGCTTGCGGTCGCGAGGTACCACACCATCCTCACCAGCGATAACGGGCGGTAGTCGATTATCCGGAAATACAGCAACAGGAACGTCGCGAGGGCTATCAGGCCGAACGCTATCCTCCAGATCAATCCACCGCCTGTCGGCGCAGCAGGATAGAGTACCACTCCAGCAACAGCACCATTGACAACAAAGAAAGCAGTCAAAAAGGCGACTCGACGATTCATTGGGCCTTCCATCCGCAGTGACGACAGAGCACTGGCTTCCACTTGATCCAAGGGATGAGGTACTTCTGTTTGATAGACCTTCCGCAACAAGGGCAGGCGATCGTAAGGGCGCGATCCGCGAACCTCCGGAAGATGAACATTGCCGGAATCGTAATTACGAACCAAGCACCCAAAAAGATTGGATCGCTAAATCGGCGCACGAGCGTCATCGTATAGAGATCAAAAACGAGGAAAGACCCGAGAAACAATAGCACAAACTTTCGTCGACTACGCTTCACTTCGCGGCTCGGGTCTGCTGGCTTTTTGCTCACGGATTAATACCCAAAAGCACTGCAAAGAGACGGTGTTGCAGCGGTCCCGTTAACGAATCCACCGTAAATTGCACGCCGACGATTGCAAAAACATGAACGTGGCGATGACGAGGGCTATGATCCGACGCATGTAGCGAGTACTCCCCACCCGAGGATTGGCGACTAGTGATGTAAAGGGATTGACCGGTATCCGCATCATGTGGCCCCAAATCGACGGCAAGCGATCGTGAAAACGTCCGCTCACGCATGCCAGCAATTTCCCACATGATTGCGAACGCTCGATTGATATGCGCGCCCTGTGAAAACCTGCGCAAGTAAACAAAAAAGGCGCATCCTTGATCCGTTTGCACTACGACTTTCCACGTTTTCCGTTGAATACTGTCATTGTCGATACTTGCATTTCGAGATCGCAGCCGCGGAACTCATCAATGAAAGTTTCTGGCATGGATACCATCGACGATGCCGTTGTCGTCAAAACTCCAGATGCGGCGAGCGAGGAGGTCGATTGCGCCTTGCTCCTTTTGCAGTTTGCCTTCGATGACGAGCGTATTTGCGGTACGAATGGTTCGGCGATCGCGTTCGTACACGTCGGGGCGTACGATCACGTTCACGAGTCCCGTCTCATCTTCGAGCGTGAGAAAAACGAAGCCCTTGGCGGTTCCCGGACGTTGGCGCGTGATGACCAAGCCGCCCACGCGGCAGATGAGATGATTGGGCATCGCAGCTAAACGCGCGGCGGGAATCACACGCTGAGCATCGAGTAACGCTCGGAAATGCGCCATTGCTTGACCGCGCGGCGTTACGCCAGTTGCCCACAGATCGAAGGCCGTCATCTCTTTGGGCGTCAGTTCGGCGAAGGCAACATCGGGTTCTTCGACATCCATGAGGGCGCCGAGCTCGCCGCGTGCTTTGCGTTCATCGAGCGCGCGCAACGCCCACATCGCGTCGCGACGCGATCGATACCAGGGTACAAAGGCGCCGGCGGCTGCCAGATTCTCTAACGTCTCCTTCTCGAGGCGCGTACGGCGTGCAAAATCGAGCAGATCGACAAACGTGCCCTGCGCGATCGCGGACTCGAGCCGCTGCTGCTGGGCCTCGCCGAGGCCGCGCGCCAGATGAAATCCCAGTCGCAGTGCGCCATCGGGTTCGACGTTCGACCAATAGGCGCTTGCGTTCACCGCGATAGGTCGCACATCAACTCCATGCCGTTTTGCATCGTTCACCAGCACTTCGGTCGAGTAAAAACCCATCGGCTGCACGTTCAGAATCGCAGCCGCAAAAATTCCCGGATAATGACACTTCACGTAAGCCGACGCATAGGCAAGCAGTGCGAAGCTCGCCGCATGCGATTCGGGAAAGCCGTAATCGGCGAATCCTTCGAGCATGTGAAATAGTTGCTCGGCCGCCGTGCGGTCGATGCCGTTTCCCACCATGCCATCGATCAAGCGCGCGGAGATTTCGTGCATGCGTTCGCGCGAACGCTTGTGTCCCATCGCGCGCCGCAGCTTGTCGGCCTCTCCCGCCGAAAATCCGGCCGCTTCGATCGCAAGGCGCATGCCCTGTTCTTGAAAGAGCGGCACGCCGAGCGTTCGTTCGAGCACCGGCTTCAACTTCGGATGCGGATAGGTGACCGGCTCCAACCCCGCGCGCCGGCGCAAGAACGGATGGATCATCTGCCCTTGAATCGGCCCCGGGCGAATGATCGCCACCTGCATCACGATGTCGTAAAAACAACGCGGCTGCATCCGCGGCAGCATCGATTGCTGCGCCCGCGACTCGATCTGGAAGACACCAATCGTGTCGGCCTTCGCGATCATCTCGTACGTTGCCGCATCATCCGGCGGAATCGTATGTAACGCCAAGCGCGGGGACGGACATACCGTGGCTGCGGGGGCTCTGAGCTCGGAGCGGAGCCAGGATGGCGGGAGCTCCGAGGCAGGCAGTAGCGTTTTCGCACGATGCGAAAACGCGGGCGTCCCCGCGGCCGCGGTATGTCCGTCCCCGCGCTCGACACACCGCGCATGAATGGCGAAGGCTTCACGCAAAAGCGAGAGCATTCCAAGCCCCAGCAGGTCGATCTTGATGAGGCCGAGTTCTTGCAGATCGTCCTTGTCGAATTGGATGATCGTACGATCGCGCATCGTTGCCCATTCGATCGGAGCGACGCGCACAAGCGGGTCACGCGTGATCACCATACCGCCGGAATGAATGCCCATGTGACGCGGAAACCCCTCGATGCGCACGCAGAAGCGATAAAGGAGCTGCGCAAGCTCACCGCTGATGAACGCCGGCTGCGACAATCCCGCTACGACACCGGTCGTTTCACTGAGCGATCCTCGGGCATCGTACTCTTTGACGATGCGATCGACGTGAGCGAGGGTGAGCCCGAGGGCTTTACCGATGTCGCGTAGCGCCGAACGCGTGCGATAGGTGATCACCTCGGCAGCCATCGCGGCGTTGGTACGGCCGTACCGTTCGTACACGTACTGAATCACTTGCTCGCGATCTTGATGGGCGAAATCGATGTCGATATCGGGAATTTCTTGTCGCTCTTCCGACATGAAGCGTTCGAAGAGCAGGTTCATCCCGATCGGATCGACGGCAGTGATGCCGAGCGCATAGCAGACGGCGGAGTTGGCGGCCGATCCGCGTCCTTGACAGAGCACGCCGAAACGGCAGGCAGCCTGCACGATGTCCCAAACGATGAGAAAGTAGCCGGCTAGATCCATCTTCGCGATGATGCCGAGCTCGTACTCGAGTTGACGCTCCACGGATGACGAAAGCGGCGCCCCGTAGCGTTCGGCCGCACCGCGCAGGACGAGCTCGCGCAGGTAGGTCTGTCGCGTGGAGCCTGCTGGCACGGGGAAAAGCGGAAATTGGCCGGTCTGCCGCTCGAGGCGATAGCGACAGCGTTCGGCGATACCGAGCGTCGCGTCGATAGCCTCGGGATAGGCGGCAAAGAGCGCGCGCATTGCGGCGGCGGATTTGAGGTGGTACTCGGCGTTCGGGCGCAGGAGATGCCGCGCCCGTGCCTCGTCGAGCGTCACCGTCTTGCGTACGCAGGTAAGCACATCGGCAAGCTGCGCATCGTCTTTCTGCGCATACACCACGGCGTTGGTTGCAACGTACGAAACGTGCAGTTCGCGTGCGCGTTGCACGATCGCGTCGTTTAGCGCTGCATCTTCCGGCGTGAGGTGATGCTGAAGCTCCAGATAAAGACGCTCGCCGAAGTGCTCGCGCAGCGCCACAATACGTTCGCAATCATGCGTGCGCGCAAGCGCGATCAAGCCGCCGGTTCGCCCCTCGAAATCCTCGAGGCGCGCTTGCGCATCACCTTTCTTTCCACGCAATTGCGCGCACGATATCACCTCGCAGCAGTTTGCGTATCCATGCTCGTCTTCGACGAGCAACACCAAACGCGTACCGTCCTCGAACGTGAGTTCCGTGCCGATGATCGCAGCGATCCCCGCGCTGCGCGCCGCCGAAGCAAAGCGCACCGACCCATAGAGTCCATCACGGTCGGTGAGCGCGATGGCGGTAAGGCCGAGTTCCGCCGCTCGCTGCGCAAGCTCTTGCGGGTGCGATGCACCCGCAAGAAAGGTGAAGTTCGACCAGCAGTGCAGCTCGGCATAGCCCGCTAGCGGCGCAGCCACGTGGAGAGCATCCGCAGGTCGAGGCGCGATACCAACTGCGGACAGTCGGGCGTACAAATATGCAGGGCTCGCATCCGTTCGCGCATGCGCTCGCGAGCGGACGCGAACTCGGATTCGATCGCTTGGCTTGCGAGAAAGCGTTCATTCTCGATGCGCAGATGCGCAAAGCGTTGATGCAGTTCGCGCTCGACGGCCTGCTCGCCAACGAAGCATGTCCGCAAGCGCAGCGCATCCCCGTAGCGGAACGTGCGGCGCAATTCACGGATGCGCCGTACCGGATGCTCGGAATATCCGATTTTCCACGAACGCTCGTCCACCTCGAGCAGGTACACGAATCCATAGTTGTAACCTGCCAACTCTTCGAGCGGTGAGAGCAGGTGGTTGGTGCGCGTGATCTCGCCACTGCGCAGCCACGACGATGCGATGCGTTGGAATTTTTCACATGCGGCGCGGTCGATCTCAATCATAGGAACCTCGTAGATACCAATGCGTGCCTTGACGGTAGATGCGGCAAACCTCGCCGTCATCGAGGACGATGTCGTACTCATCGCGAGCAATCGGCGATCCGAACCAGCCGTCATCGATGCGCCACGGACCGGCACAGCGCACGACCGTGCGACCATCCACCACGTGCGGCTCACCGTGCCGCACGCGCACATCGATAGCTTGGACGGCGAGCAGGCGCAGTTGCGGAACCACACGCGCAGCGGCGAGCGGGATCGCTTCGCCGCCTGCCTCGCGCGCCGGCAATACAAAAGGTTCGTAGGTGAAGCGTTCTTCGAGCGGATACGCAGCACGCGTGCGAGCGCGCTGAACCGGCTCGCCGAGCACCGCTTCGAGCCGTGCAAGCAGCACAGCCACGCTCTGCCGGTCGATGTCATCGCCCCGCACGAGCGCGAGCGCCTCTCCGCCTTCGTCTAAGCGCATCGCACGCGCACGCAAACCCACAAGCGGCGCGTCGAAACGCACGCCCTCGATTTTTGCACGCGCCACGTCGAGCATTGCGCGCTCGTCGGCGGTCGAGGTGGCAAGCTGCACGTCGAAGGCACGCGTCTCGCCGTTGTCGAGTTCCACTTCGATCCGCAGCAGACTCGTGCGCCGTCCGCAGCGCTCTAGATCGCCGCAGATGCGCGCGAGCAGGACCCGCAGTGCAAAGACGACCGCGGCCTCGTCATCGGCATTCCCTTCCCCGAAGAGCGCCGCTTCGATCGCGAGGGCGTGCCCGCGCGGCACGAACGGCGTGCGGTCGATACCGCGCGCCCATTCGTGCCATCGCGCGGCGTCGCGACCAAAACGCCGGACGAAGGGCCCATGCGGCAAACGCGCGAGCGCACCGAGCGTCGTGACACCGAGCAGGTGCAAACGCGTCTGCGCGTTCGGATCGAGATCGAGCACGTCGAGCGGTAATGGCGCCAGGCGCTCCGCAGCATCGTCCTGCGCAAGCACCGTACCGTGCGCAATCCAGCCTGCGGCATAGGCGCAAAACGCATTCGCGCCCACCCCGATACGCAGCGGCAACCCGAAATGCGCGAGCGCATGTTCCGCCTGCGCGATCCAGCGTGGCGGATCGCCCGCGATGCCGCGCAGATCGAGCATGGCAATACCCTCACGCACATCGTGCACGAGCGGTGTCACCGCGTCGAGCGCATCGAGCATATCGTTCCACACCAGATGCGCGCGTTCGGCGTCGTGTACGAACACGCGCGCGTTCGACGCTACTGCAGCAGCTTGCACGACGCTCTGACCGACGCGAGCACCGGCAGCTCGCGCACGATCGTCGAGCGCGATTACGCGACCACGATCGTACCGGTCGGCGAGCAGGCGCGGCTCGTCGCTCTCGGCACCGCCGCACGCGAGTGCCAAGGGGTAATCGGGAACGCGCAGCGCGAGCAGCACGCTCACGGCACAGATGACGGCAGCGCCGCCTCGAGCCGCACCCATGCGCCGCGGCTCGCGCGTCTGTGCTTGCGCAGTTCCGCGCGCGTTTCGAAACCGGCAAAGGTGCACCACAGGCCGCGCGAGCCGCGTACGATCGCACGCTCGAAGGCACAACCGATACGCACCGCAGCCACCCCCTGCATCTCGACAAGCACGCGTTGCGCCACGACCACGAGCACGCTGCCCGTGCGGTGCGCGAGTTGGGCAAGACGCGCCCACACCGCGGCGCGCAGGTGCGTTGCACTCATCACGATCACCCGCGCCACGCGCGAGCGCAAAAGCAGATCGGCGGCACGAGCTGCGAGCAGCGGCGTCTTGGCCGGCACGACGAGCAGCCTGTCGAGCCGCACGCCCGCGGCTTCGAGGGAGGGCGGATAGAGTTCGCCGTCGTCGATCACCGCCCCAAGGCCACGCCGGGTAACCTGGGCGAGCAGTGCCGCAGCGATCCCATGACAGCCGGCGCTGCCGCGCCCTTCGAGCGTCACGAGGGAACCGCACGGAACCCCCCCGCCGAGCAGCGCATCGAGCGCGGGGATGGCACTTGCAATCAGGTTATCGCAATCGACCTTCGGGGCATAGGCAGCGCCCTGAAGACGGCTCTTCAGCTCCTCAAAAAGCTCTCGTCGGGGAGGCGAAACCGCGGCTGCCGGAAGCATGGGTGCTCATCCTAATCGAACATATGTTCGATGTCAAGGCGCTACCCTCACAGGCTTTAGCCGGCTTAGTGCTCCGCGCAGAGACGGCTGGCAGCGAGCACGCTCGAGGCGAGCGTGCGCTCGTTCCGCTTCGCCTGCTTTTGCGTCCAGGTGACCCCTTCTTTGAGGCGGCTTATCGGGTTGTAGCCGAGTGCGAGCCCAGGCAGGCGCGCAAGATCCACTTCGTACGGGTTCGGCGAGAGCCCGGCATTGAGCGCGGTCTGATCGAAGGCCTGCGGGTGCAGCGGATCGGGCGTGGGACCGATCGCGTCGCTCAACGCCTGTTGATGCTGCGCACCGCTCTGCCCGCCGATGTCGCCGCTCGCGATGGACGAAATATACCCGTAGCCTTCGTGCTGCATCGCGCCGAGCTGCTGCGTATCCACGAAGCCGCTGATGATATCGAGTGCCGCCTGCTGATCGGCAAGCGCGGTCAGCATCTTCTTCTTGATATCGGCCAGATGCTCGTCGTCTTGGGCATTTCCGGTGGGTCCGAAGGCTTGCGGATCTTCGAGAATCTTCTGGATCGCGAGCACGTTATCGGCGAGCGGCGAGACGAGGTTTTCCATGCGCATCACCGACATGTTCTGTCGCGCGCTCGCGTTCTGATCGGGATCCTGCGAATCGACGCTTTCGGCGCCCTGAATATACGCATTGAAGAGCGCTGGGCTCTTAGCGATCGTCTTGTCGTTTTGGATCATCATGCCGAGCGCCGGCGCAACCTTGCCGTGTAGCACGCTGCAGAGCGGGCGCACGCGCACGCGATAGATCTGAGGTGGAGGCGTTGGCGCAGCAGGCGACGTGGCCGCGGCGAGTGCGCTACCGGTGAGCGCGACGCACAGCAGCGCCGTAAGGGAGAGTTTCCGCATTACGAAGCGACGGCTTGCTCGCCCAGCTGTTCGAGCTCGCGCTTTTCGTCTCCCGAGATCACCATGGTGAGATCGAGCATGATGATGAGCCGTTCGTCCATCTTGCCGACGCCTTGAATGTACTCGGTGCCGACACCGGCGATCATCTCCGGCGCGTCCTCGACGTTTTCGATCGGGATATTGAGCACCTCGCTCACCGAATCGACCACGATACCGACGCGCTTGTTCCCGATCTCGGTGACGATGATGCGCGTGCTCTTGGTCGAATCGATGCGCGACATCCCGAAGCGCGTGCGTAAATCGATGATCGGGATCAACTGGCCGCGCAGATTGATGACGCCTTCCATGAAACGCGGCGCGCGCGGCACATGCGTGATCTCGACCAGGCGAATGATCTCTTGCACCTGCGAGATGTCCACGCCGTACTCTTCGCTCCCCAGACGGAACGAGACGACTTGGACGACTTCGCCCGAAAGTTGTTGCCGTTTGTCTTCTTTAGCGTCCGCCATAATGCGTCGTTAGACCCCCGAAAATTCCGCGCGAGCGACTTTGCCGCTCGAGTAGGCTTCGCTGACGAGCGAGTGCACGTCGATAATCAGCGAGATCGATCCGTTACCGAGAATGGTTGCACCAGAGATACCCGGGATGCGGCCGACAACGTCGGAAAGCGGCTTGATGACGATCTCTTGCTCGCCCTCGAAGGAATCAACCACGAGCCCCACCTGGCGCCCTTGCAGTCCGACGATCACGATCATCACCTTTTCGGGATCGCGTTCGCCGCCAAGTTGGAAAAACTCCGCGATGCGCACGAGCGGTACCACCTGGCCACGCAGCGTGATCACCTCGTTGCCGTGCACCGTCCGCACGTCGGTCATCTCCACGCGCTGCGACTCGATGACCGAGTCGAGCGGAATCGCGTAGAGCTCGTCGGCCACCCGCACGAGCAACGCTTGAATGATCGCAAGCGTGAGCGGCAGTTTGATCGTAAAGCGCGTGCCCTGGCCCGGAACGGTATCGACGTCGAAGACGCCTTTCAAGCGCGTGATGTTGCGCTTGACAACATCCATTCCGACGCCGCGTCCGCTCACGTCCGAGACCACTTCGGCCGTCGAGAAGCCCGGCGTGAAGATCAATTCGACGATCTCGCGATCGGTCAAGCGGTCGTCCGCAGCAATGAGCCCCTGCTTGAGCGCGCGAGCGCGCACCTTTTCCAGATTGATGCCGCCGCCGTCGTCGGAGACCTCGATGATGATTTGATTGCCTTCGTGATAGGCGTTCAAAGAGATCGTGCCGATGCGCGGCTTGCCGAGTTTCTCGCGTTCGTCGGGCGCCTCGATGCCGTGATCGACGTTATTGCGCAGTAAGTGCATCAGCGGTTCGCCCACTTCATCCACGATCGTCTTGTCGAGATCGGTCTCGGCGCCCGAGATGACTAACTGCACTTCTTTGCCGCGCGCTTTCGCGACGTCTCGCACGAGGCGCGGGAAACGATCGAACACCTGCCCGATCGGCACCATGCGCACCTTCATGATCGACTCTTGTATCTCGTTCGTCGTGCGCGCGAGGAGCGCGGCCGAATCGGCAAGATCTTTCGCAAGCGGCGCGATCACGCCGGCGTTCGCCATGGCAGCGCCGCCGTTTGCGCCCTTGTTGCTCATCAGGCGTTCGAGCGTGTTGGCGATATCCGAGATGCGGGTACGGTTGATCACGAGTTCGCCGACCAGGTTCAAGAGCGCGTCGAGACGTTCGATATCGACGCGGATCGTTTGATGGATCGACGAGCGCTTCTCGCCTCCAGTCTTGGCGGGCCCGTTCTTCTCGCCGCCGTTCGGGCGGGGCGCCTCGGCTGCGACCGGCGACGCGCTCGGCGCGGGCGCGGACGGTGCCGGTACCGGGAGCGGCATCGCGCTTGCAACCTCGCCCTCGAACGCCGCAACCGGCGCAGGGGTACTCGGGGCAACGCCGGAGCCTCTGCGTGTCTCGGCCTCGGCAAGTAGCCGTGCGACCTCGGCTTCGAAGGCTGCAACGTCGGCGGTGCTCACCTGTTCTTCTTCCGCGGCGGCAGCCTCTTCGAACGAGTGCTGCTCGCCCATGCGGCCTTCGATCACATGCGACGTCTCTTCGTAAATCGACGTGAATTGATCGAGTTTGCGAATGTATTCGTCCACGCCGCCCGGGGCTTCGTGCGTGCCGATCGCGGCTTCGACGAGTGCGGTGAGCAGGTCGCGCCCGGTGAAGAGAATATCGACCGCGCTCTCGGAGAGCGGCATGCGCTCTTTGCGCAACAGATCGCACAGGTTTTCGAGTTTGTGCGCGAGGTTCTGCACGTCGGTAAACCCGAGCATGCCCGCGCTACCCTTGACCGTGTGCAGCGCCCGGAAGAGCGAGTTGACGATCTCGGGATCGGTCTCGCCGGACGATACGAACTCCTCGAGGCGCAGCAGATCGGCGTCGATCTGCTGCAGCAGTTCCTCGGCTTCATCTCGGAAGTACGAGATGAACTCTTCGCGGTTAAAAAGTTCGTCCGACATGGCGATCCGCTCGCTGCGGGTTATTCGACGCCGAACGCGGCGAGCAGCGGCGTGAGCGAGCCCGTTTCCGGAATGAGGATGAACTGTCCGGCCACCTCTTTCTCTTTATCGAGGAAGCTCGACTCGATGAGAAAGACGTCCTGATCGGGCAGAATCGACATCAGCGTGCGAAACGCCGCTTGCACCGTGCCATACGAGAGCGTCGGCACGCTCGGCAGCAGGTTCGATCCGGTGAGTTGAATGATCGCGGTCAAATAGGAGCCCGCGATGATGTTGCCGAGCTCCTTGAGCGTTGAATCGGCGATCGAATCGAATATCTGGATATCGCCGATCACGCGGTGCAAGAACTGGCTCACGAAATCGAGCGCTTGCTCGCGATCGAAGAGGCATACCATCTGGCCCGGTGCTTCGCCGCGCACGTACATGTGCAGCGCTGCGACCGTGCGGTTGGCGTGCCCCACGCGCGACGCGAGATCTCGGAACTTGATCACGTCGATGCGCGGCTCGCTCAGATTGATCTTGGTGTTGAGCAACTGCGAAAGCGCCGTTGCCGCATGGCCGGCGCCGATGTTGCCGACCTCTTTGAGCGCGTCCTTTTGGAGATCGTTCAGTTCCATACTCTGACCGCCGCTCACGAGAGAACCTTTTGGATCGTTTCGAGAATTTTCGGCGGCTGAAACGGCTTCGTGATGAACGACTTCGCACCGGCCTGAATCGCCTCCACCACCAGGGCCTGCTGGCCCATCGAGGTGCACATGATGATCCGGGCGTCAGGATCGGACGCGACGATCTGCTTCACGGCGGAGATACCGTCCATCTCCGGCATGACCATATCCATCGTCACGAGATCGGGCTGGAGCTGTTTGTACTTCTCCACCGCCTCGACGCCGTTCTGGGCCTCTCCAACGACCTCAAAGCCGTTCTTCGAGAGTATCCCTTTGATCATCATCCGCATGACGACGGCATCGTCGACGATGAGGACTCGCTTGCTCATCCGCTGCTCCCAAAACGAAGTGAAAAGTGTCGCAGGGCCCGTGAACGCGCCCTCCGCCATCCTCTAACCACAATCGGCCGGAGGACGACTCTACTTTATGGATTGCTCAGGCTAATCCCCGGCTCCGTAGCTCGGCCTGCCGGCGATTGATGAACTCCACGATCGCCTGATCCTCCTCGGGCCGCAGCCCCTGGAAGCGCAGCCCGTGCGACTGCTTGCCCGACTTCTGAATCGCTTCGTGGCGCATCACCTCGCCAAGCAGCGTGATCGACGCATCGCTGCGCAGTTGCATCTGCACCTCGACTTTGGTATGCAGCTTCAGCGGCCGGTCCAAGATCAGCGAACAGCCGCCGCGGCTGATATCCCGGATCGTGCACTTGGCGAACTCGCCCGAGCCCACCCCGCCCGGGGCGTAGCGCCACATACCGTTCACGAGGGCATCCAGACGCACGCTCTGACGCTTCTGCGCGCCGACCGCAGCCCCGATCATACTCACCTTCTTCGGGGGCTCGAACTGCGTCGTGGCCCCGCTCACCGCGACCACTTTGGACGCGGCGCGAAACCGGCCCGACGGGGTGGTGTACACCAGCACCGCGGCCTCGCCCACGCTGCCCAGGGCCTCGCGCGTTACGATCGCCTTCGCGCTCACCGCCTCCACGGTCACCGAGCGCATGGGACGCCCACCCACGCTGACATCCACGAACGAATGGATCTGCGGGAGCTTCGAAGGCGGATACCCGGCGGATTTTCCGCCGAAGAGCGATTTAAACATCGACCTTCCGTTCCGGCGTTACGACTCGTCGTCGGTCGTCGAGATCTGCCCGATCGACTCGACGCGTAGTCCGGGCGCGATCTCGGAGTACGAGAGCACGACCAATTGGGGCGCCGCGCGTTCCGTCAGGCGCTTGAGCGCCAGGCGAACCGCCGGAGAGCAGAGCACGATCGGCGTAAGGCCCGCGTTCGACGCGATGCCGATCTGGCGCGTCAGCGACGTATAGATCCGCGCGACGGTGTTCGGGTCGAGCAACGCGTAGGCGTCTTCCCCGCGGCGCACCGCCTCCGAAAGCAATGCTTCGAGCCGCGGATCGACGGTGATAACCGAGAGTAATCCGTTCTCCGCATACTCGGCCGAGATGTGCCGAGCGAGCGCCGCTCGCACCTTCTCCGTGAGAAAGTCGATATCTTTGCTCACGCGCGCCGCGTCGGCGAGGGTTTCAAGGATCATCACGAGATTGCGCACGGGGATACGCTCGCGCAAGAGGTTCTGCAGCACGCGCTGGATCTCGCCGACGGTGAGCAGGCCCGGCACCAACTCGTCCACGACCACCGGATAGTGCGCTTTGATGTTGTCGAGCAGCGCCGAGACTTCTTGACGGCCGAGCAGATCGGGAGCGTGGCTCTTGATGAGCTCGGTAAGATGCGTCGCGACGACGCTCGTCGGATCGATCACCGTGTAACCCGACATCTCGGCCTCGGCACGCGCGTTTTCGGGAATCCACAGCGCCGGCAAGCCGAACGCCGGCTCGGTGGTCGGCACGCCGTCAATCGGCGTGGTGGCCGTGCCCGGATTCATCGCGAGCAGCCGGCTCACCATCACCTCGGCCTGGGCAACGTCGAGACCGTACACCTTCACCACATAGCTGTTGGGGCGCAACTGCAGGTTGTCACGCACGCGAATCGGCGGGATGACGATTCCCAAGTCACGCGCCGCGTGACGCCGAATGAGCGTGATGCGTTCGAGCAGATCGCCGCCCTGGTTCACATCGACGAGCGGGATCAGACCAAAGCCGATCTCAAGCTCCATCGGGTCGTACGAGAGCAACGGCACGACGGTCTCGGCCGGCTTCGGCGCGCTCGGTGCCGCAATCGCACCAGGCGCCCCCGCAACGGCAAGGCTCGCGCTCTCCGGCTTCATGTTGCGACGACGGTAATACACGTAGAAGAGCAGCGCCGAGAGCGAGAACATCAACGGCCGCGCCAAGCCCGCAAAGGCGAAGATGCCGGTGATGATCGCCGCGATGAGGTATGCCGTGGGCTGACGCACGAGTTGGCGCGTGATATCGCGCCCGAAGTCGTTCTCGGAGGCGGCTCGCGTGACGATGATGCCGGTGGCGGTCGAGATCAAGAGCGCGGGCACCTGGGTCACGATGCCTTCGCCGACGGTCAGCAGCGTGAAGTGCGTCAGCGATTGCTCGAAGCTCATGTGCATCTGCACCATGCCGACGATGAAACCGCCGATGGTGTTGATCGCCACGATGATCACGGCGGCGATCGCATCGCCGCGAACAAACTTGCTTGCGCCGTCCATCGCGCCGTAAAAGTCCGCGGATCGCTGGATGTCCGAGCGGCGCTTGCGCGCCTCGGCTTCGGTGATGAGACCCGCGTTCAAATCGGCGTCGATCGCGAGCTGTTTGCCGGGCATCGCGTCGAGGGTGAAGCGGGCGGCAACCTCAGCCACGCGCCCCGCGCCGTTCGTGATGACAACGAATTGAATGATGATCAAAATCAGGAAGATCACGAAGCCGACGGCGTAGTTGTCGCCAACGACGTGTTGTCCGAAGAAGTCGATCACATGGCCGGCATACCCGTGCAGCAGAATCGCTCGCGTCGCCGTGATGTTCAGTGAAAGGCGGAAGAGCGTGACGATCAGCAGGAGCGTGGGAAAGGCCGAAAACTCGAGGGCGTTCTCCGTGTACAGTGCCGTGCTGATGATGATGAGCGCGAGCCCGATGTTGAGCGTCAGGAGGATGTCAAGCACCCAGGCCGGCACCGCGACGATCATCAGGATGACGAGCATCACCGACGCGCCCGCCACGAGGATCGGCGTCGATGCAGCGAGTCGCTGCGCGACCGAGGTCCCTTGATTCGGCGCGGCCGGAGCCTGGCTAGCCATTAAGCGATGGTCTTCCTCTTCAGCTTGTACACGAACGCGATGACCTGGGCCACCGCCGCGTACAGGTTCGGCGGGACCGCTTGATCGAGTTCGACACGCTCGTACAAGGTTCGTGCAAGCGGCGGGTTCTCGAGGATCGGAATATCGTGCTCGCGCGCGATGTCGCGAATGCGCTTGGCCACGAGGTCGGCGCCCTTGGCGACGACGACCGGCGCATCCATCTTCACCTCGTCCCACTCGAGTGCAACCGCGAAGTGCGTCGGGTTGGTCACGACGACCGTTGCGCGCGGAATCGCGGCCATCATGCGCCGGCGCGCGAACTCGCGCTGGCGCCGCTTGACCGCAGCCTTCGCCTCGGGGTTACCTTCCGACTGCCGCTGCTCGTCCTTCACCTCGTTCTTGGTCATCTTGAGGTTCTCTTCGAGTTGCCAGCGTTCGTAGAAGTAGTCCAAGATGCCGATCACCACGAGCAGCGCGCCGAATTTCCACGCGATCCCGAACACGAGCTCGAACACGATCGCGATGATGCTCGCGGGAGAGACTTGGCCGAGGAGCACGAAGACGCCCATGTTCGCGCGAATCGAGGTAAAGATGATGATCGAAACCGCAAACAGCTTGAGCACCTGTTTGGCGAGATTCACCGCGATGCGCTTGGAGAACAGGTTCTGAAATCCGGTCAGCGGGTTGAGTTTGGCGAAGGACGGCTTGAGCGCGTGGCCACTGAAGAGAAAGCCGAACTGCAACACGTTGGCCACGATGCCGGCGACGAACGCGATCCCGAAGACGATCGCGACCACGAGCGCGAGACCCCACGAGGCCTGCATGAAGAGCACGCCGACCGAGGTGATCGTCAGGTCGCTATGGTCGGCAACGTGCTGGAAGTAGGCCGCGAGCCCCCGCTCCATCCCGTTCATCATCGAGGCGAAGAGGGCGTGCAGCGTCAAGACCGTCACGAGGAAGATCACGCTGCCGGCAAGTTCCGAACTGCGTGGAACCTGGCCGCGATCGCGTGCCTCCTCGCGCCGTTTTGGTGTAGCCCGTTCGGTTTGTTCCGGCTTCGGCATCGGCTATTCACTATTTTCGGCGCGTGGCTCGCCTTCCTGAGAAACGGCTTCACGCAAGCTAGCGGGAAGGCGACGGCGGCCTGCCAATAAGGAGGGCTGACCCGAAAGGAACACCCGTACGAGATGACTGTGAAACGACTGCTCGGCGCGACCGTCGTCCTGATGGCCGCTGCGTTCTTGGCCGCATGTGGTAACGCGACCCCGATCACGAGCGGAACCCCGACCCCCTCCCCGACCATCACGCCCTTCGTTTCGGCCGAGTATAAGGCCGCGACCGCAGGTTCCCAGCCCTCGGGCATCAGCCGCGGCAACGACGGCGGCGTCTGGTTCACCGAACCCGCCGTCGATAAGATCGGCCACATCGCCACCGACGGCACCGTGAGCGACTTCGGCGTCACCACCCCCAACGCGGACCCGATGGGGATTACCATCGGCGCCGACACGCAGATGTGGTTCACCGAGCCCGGCGCCGGCAAGGTTGCCCGCGTCGCGGGCGTCGGCGGCGTTATCGATGAGTTCACGCTGCCCACCGCCGGCGCGCAACCGACCGGTATCACCACCGGCCCCGACGGCGCAATGTGGATTACCGACCCCGGCCTCGACCGGCTCTGGCGCATCACCACGAGCGGAGCTTGCTCGTACTACCAGCTGACGGCGGGGGCCAAACCCACGTCGATTGCAGCCGGCCCCGACGGCCAAGTCTGGTTCGTTGAATCGGGTCTCAATAAGGTCGGCGCAATACCGGCGGCACAGGCCGTCGCATCGGTACCGCCCGCCTGCCCGCAGGGTCCGTCGCCAACCGAGTACGGTGGCTTCACGGCCAACGCCGGACTCGGCGTCATCGCGGCTGGCCCCGATTCGGCCATGTGGGTCACCGAGACGAACCTCGGGAAGCTCGCGCGCGTGCTCACCAACGGGACCGTGGCGCAAGAGATCGCGCTCAAGGGCGTGAGCGCCCCCTACGGCCTCGTGCTCGGCGCCGACCAGAACTTCTACATTGGCGACGGTACCGACGACGTGATCGCGCAGTACAATCCGCAGAGCGGCGCCATCGACGTCGTCTCCCCACTCACCAAACCGGCTGGGATCGACCAACTCGCACTCGGCCCGGATAGCGAGATATACTTCACCGAGAAAACGGCAAACCAAGTAGGACAGTACCGCTACTTCTAGCGCCCACCCAAGACACGCAAACACGGGGCCGCGGCAGATGCCGCGGCCCCTTCATGTTGTTACGGCCCGCGCATCCCGCGCATCACCGCGTCCATCTGCGTTGAGATCGTGGTGAAGAGTTCCGGACCGACCGTCCCAATGAGTTGGATGCTCGCCGCCATCACGAGCAACCCGACGCCGATCTGAATCGGCAGCCCGATCACGAAGACGTTCATCTGCGGGGCAACGCGCGCCATGAACGCCATCATAACGTTGGTGAGAAAGAGCGCGATCACGATCGGTGCCGAGATCTTGAAGACGACGAGAAACGCCTCGGTAAAGAACAGCACCACGTTGCCTGCGACGCTCGGATCGAGCGTGATATATGGCAACGGCACCAAATGAAACGAACCCGCGATCCCCTCGAGCAACAGAAAGTGCGCGTTGGTCGTCAGAAAGATGAGCGTCGCGATCGCCAGTTGGAATTCGCCGATGATCGTGACGCTCTGTTGCGTCGTCGGGTTGATCACGTTGGCCACCGCAAAGCCGATCTGCAGGTCGATCAACTCGCCCGCGAACTGCACGCCTGCAAAGACGAGCGCCGCAACGAAGCCCACGATCAATCCCAGCACGATCTGACTTGCGGCGCCAAGCGCAAGCCCGTACAGATCGCCCGAGAGATGCACGGTCGGCACCAAGCGATAGAGCAGAAACGAGATGATAAGGCCGAAGCCCAAGCGTACGAGCGACGGAATCTGCGGTGCGGAGAAGACCGGAAAGACGAAGAGCATGGTGCTAACGCGCAAAAAGACGAGCAGGAACGTCTCAAATTGCGCGGCGGTGACCCCAAACAGATCGACCATGACCCCTCAGGCCGTCATTTTACGAAGTTTGGCATACTCGAAAATACCCGGCTGCAAAAATCCGTCAACAGCGCGAGTATGAACGGCCCGAAGAACAGCAGGGCAAATGCCGAGACGATGATCTTGGGGATGAACGCAAGCGTCGGCTCTTGGATTTGCGTGACGGCTTGAAAGATCGAGACCAGAAGGCCGACGACCATGCTCAAGATCAGCACCGGAGCGGCCGCTACCAGCGCGACGAAGATCGCTTCGCGGCCGATCGAGATCGCGTCGCCGGGCGTCACGGGTGAAAGCTCTGGAAGAGCGCGCTCACCGTCAGGTCCCAGCCGTCGATCAGGATGAAGATCAACACCTTGAACGGTAGCGAGATGATCACGGGCGGAATCATCATCATGCCCATCGAGAGCAGGATGCTTGCCACGACCATATCAATGACGATAAACGGAATGTAGATTGCGAAGCCGATCTCGAAGGCCGTCTTCAACTCCGAGAGCGTGAAGGCGGGAATCAGCAAATAGGTCGGAACGTCGCTCTGCTTTGCCGGACGCGGCTCTTTCGAGATCGCGTAGAACAGCATGATGTCCTTCTCGCGCGTCTGTTTGAACATGAATGCGCGTAGCGGCTTTGCGGCCCGGTCCAGCGCCACCGATTGACTTATCTGATGCTTCAGATACGGCTGCACGGCGTTCGTATTGACGTCGCGGATCACCGGGTTCATGACGAAAAACGTCAAGAGCAGAGCAAGGCCGACGAGCACCTGATTCGGCGGCACCTGTTGCGTGCCGACGGCGGTGCGTACGAACGAGAGCACCACGATGATACGCGTGAACGACGTCATCATCACAAGGATCGTCGGTGCAAGCGCGAGCACGGTAAGCAGCAACAGAATCTGCAGCGCGCCAACCACCTGCTGCGGGTTCTTCGCCGCGCCGACGCCGATCTGCACTTGCGGGAACGGCACCGTCGGTGCGCTCGGTGCCGTCTGCGCCGTCGCGATCGCGGGAAGCACCCACAGGAAGAGCACCGCAAGACCGGCGCTTGCGAGGAAGATGCCGTGTTCGCGTATGAGCCGCGTGAAGAACGCGCGCATCGTTACGAGCGCCTCCGCAATGCCTTGAACGCCTCGCGCAACGAGGCGCCCTGCGCTCGCGCGAGCGACCGCTGCTCGGAAAGCCACGCATCGATCTCGTCGGCGGGCAATTCGGCAAGCGTCGATGGGCTCGCGTGCTGACCACCGCCCACGAGCAGGTAGCGCGAACCCACCTTCACCACATGGAGCGAGCCGTGTTGCGAGAGCATCGTCGATTCGAGCACGCTGATCAGACGCCGGTCCGCCGACGCGATCACGCGGCCACGCGCAAAGCCGCGCACCACCACGTACAAGCCGCCGAGCATCAGCGCGACGACGAGCAACGCAACGAAGTAGTTGAACCAAAAGCCCGAGGTCATGACGAGGGGCGCCTACTGCGCCTGCGGATTCAACTCGCTGATCTTGACCGCGTATTTGTCGTCCACGACGACCACCTCGCCGCGCGCGATCAAAATGTTGTTGACGTAGAGATCGATCGGATCGGCCGCAAGCTTGTCGAGCTCGAAGACCGTCCCCGAGGAAAGCGAGACCACCTCACGCAGCGGCATCACGGTCTTGCCGAGCACCGCGCTGATCTGCAGCGGAACGTCGTGTACGAGGTCGAGGTTCGCTTGGCCCGGTTGCGCCGCGCGCACTTGGGTCGGCTGCATAGCCGTATAGGCGACCGGCTGAGCATTCGGCGGCGGTGCCGAGGGCTTCGCGGGCTTCTTGGCGGCCGGTCTCTCAGCGGCCGGCGCAGGCGTAGGCGCGGGTGCGGGCCCCGGTGCAGGCTCCGGCGCGGATGCGGCGGGGGCCGCGGCGGCCGAAGGCGAGATTCCGAGCTTCGAGAGCGTGATCGCGGCAAAATCGACGGTAAGACGCGGCATCAAACTCTCGCCGAGCATGACCGCGCCCTCGTACGACTCGAAGGGGGGCGGCGGCAGGAGCGTGACGTCGCTGCAGAGCGCGGCATGAACGCCGTCGGCCGAGGTCCCGATCTCTTTGGCCAGTTGCTCGGCCATCGCGCTTGCGATTTGGGAGACCGTCTCCGAGGCGATCGAGAGTTGCATCGGGCCCATCTCGGTCATCTCGTCGCCGCCTCCGAGCATCACCCCGACGATTGCTTGCATATCGCTCTTGGGGAAGCGCACGACCACCTGAGCCCCGAGCGAGGCGATCTCGGCGATCGTCACGAGTTCGTCGCCATCGACACGGATCGAGCCGTCGTGATCGTTACGCGCGGCCGGGGTCGCGGTCGCGGGCTGTTCGACCAACCGGCCGAGAACGGCGCCGGCCGCGGCCAGCATCGAATCGGCAAGCTGCTGCATCTCGGGCATTGGTTATTCGTCCTCGTTCGAAATGACGTGTGCGACTTGCATCGCGAGATGATCTTTGTTCACGCCGGGAAAGACCTGGAACTTCTCTTTGTCGTTGACCTTGGCGCTAAACGGCTCGCTCGTGAGCTTATCGAAAACGACAACGTCACCCTCGCGCAGGCTCACCAGATCGCGCAGCGAGACCATGGTCCGGCCAAGCTCCACCTCGATATCCACGCCGGCACGTTCTACGTTGCGCGTGAGTTGCGCGATATCTTCTTCCGTCATCCCGCGGCCGGCGATCACGGTGGGCGACCACTGGAAATCGGTCAGTTGCTGACTGATCGACTGCAGCACCAGGTACGGCAGACAGAAGTTCATCACGCCCGCCATATCACCGATCTTCAACTCCATCGACACGTACGCGACGATCTGGTCGAGTGGGATGATACGCGGAATGAACTGCGGGTTCGAGTCGAGCGCTTCGATCTTGAGCGAGAGCGTGAGCAGGTAGTTCCACGACTCGCGATAGCTGTTGAGCATGCGCGCCATGAATCGCTGCATCAGGGTCCGCTCGATATCGGTGAGGTCACGCAGCTTGTTCGGAAACCAACCAGGGCCGCCGAGCAGACGATCGATAATCGAGAAGACGAGGTTCAGATCGACCTGCACGATGCCGCTACCGGGCAGCGGATCCATCGAGTAGATGGCCAGGATCGACGGGATGCCGATCGATGCGATGAAGTCGCCATAGCTGATCTGCTCGATCGAAACGATCGTGGCCTCGACGCGAGTGCGTAGATAGACCGAGAGCGAGTTGTTCAGCAGGCGCGTGAAGTTCTCGTGCAGCGTCCGAAGCGTCTGCAACTGGTTGTTCGTAAACTTGTCGAGCCGCTTGTTGAAGCGAAAATCAAACGACTTGACGCGACGGCCATCGATCGCCTCTTTCGCCGGCCCGCCTTCGGTGCCGGAGAGCTGATTGATGAGTGCGTCAATTTCCTCTTGCGAAAGACTCGACATACGAGGGGGTTACTGCCCTTTCTCCAGGTCCGCGTCGGCCCCGCCGCGCAGGAGCACAATATCGACACGCCGGTTTTGCTGCCGTTCTGTGGGGGTGCTGTTGTTGTTGAGCGGCCGGTACTGACCGAATGCTTCGACGCTGATGCGCTTTCCTGGAATGCCGCCATTATCGGTGAGATAGCGCGCGACGCCTACCGCGCGCGCCGCCGAGAGCTCCCAGTTTGATGGGTAGAGCGCCGTCGAGATCGGCACGTTGTCGGTGTATCCCTGGACCGCGATATTGTGCCCGTTGCTCTTGAGCAGCGGCTCGATCGTTCGCAGGACCGCGAGCGTCTGCGGACGCAATTCGGCGCTTCCGCTATCGTAGTACGACTTATCCGAGAAGAGCGTGATCACGAGACCACGCGCCTCCGAGTGCACCTGAACTTGCTGTTCGAGATGATTCTGCTTGACGTACTTCTCAAGCTCTTTTTGAATCGCCGGAATGCTCGAGCTTGCTTGAAACGACTGCGAACCGTTTGCGCCGCCGTTGGGAGGCTGATTGATCGACCACACGTTGTTGAAACCGCCCGAAACCGACTTTGCAAATGCCTGCACCTTAACGCGGCTGATGGTGGACATAGCGAAAAGGATGATGAAGAGCGCGAGCATGAGCGTGATCATATCCGCGTAGGTGAGCAGCCAGCGCATCATGCCCGCCGTCTCGAGCTTCTCCTCGGGCTTCTTGGCTCGGAGGCTCGACTCTGCCGCGCGTGCCGCGCTCTTGATCGGTTGTGCCATTGCTACGATGCCGCTTATGCCGACGAGGCCGAGTAGCCGGCCTCACCCGCCATCGCGCCGCCCTCTTCGATCTCCGACTCACGATCCTTCGGATCGAGGAACGCGAGAAGCTTCTCTTCAAGCAAACGCGGGTTGTCGCCGGCCTGGATCGCGAGGATGCCCTCGATCATGATCTCGCGCACGAGCAGCATCTGCCCGTTGCGCTCCTTGATCTTCGTACCGATCGGCAACCACAGCAAGTTCGCAAACATGATGCCGAAGAAGGTCGCGACGAACGCAACGGCGGTCGCGGTACCGATCGAACCGGCGATGTTCGTGCTCTGACTCGCCTCACCCAAACCCTTGAGCATGCCGATCAGGCCGAGCACCGTGCCGATGATACCGAGCGTCGGCGAGTAGCCGCCGAGACTCATAAAGACTTGTTCGGCCTTCGCGCCCTGCTCTTGTGCGTTGCTGACCTCGGTCTCGAGGACTTTGCGAATGATCTCGGTGTCGCGCCCGTCGATGACGAGCTGGATGCCTTTGCGCATGAACTCGTCGTCCAGCGCCGCCGCCTCGTTTTCGAGCGCGAGCAGGCCTTCGCGGCGGGCCTTTTCAGCAAATGAGACGAGCGTCACGATCACATCGCGTTCGTGGTAATTCGGCTCGGAGAAGGCGGTACGAAAACCGCCGAAAAAGCCGCGCAGGAACGTGCGCAAGGGAAACGAGGTGAGGGTAGCGCCGAGCGATCCGCCGAGGATCAGCACGAACGCATCCCACCGTCCGAAGAAGATGCGCGGGTCGATACCGCCGACGGCCCCGGCTAGGAAGATGACACCGAATCCCAACACGAGACCCAGTATGGTGGCTAAATCCAACGCTCGCTCTCCGTTTTTGAGTAACCCGCGCCTTTACCGGGTATCGGCTGCCGCCGTTTGTTTATCAAGTTCCGGTAAGGGTGCCCCTACCCTGCCTCGGGCGGGCCGTAGATCCGCCGCTTGAACGCGACGATTTTCTTTTGAATGTCGAGCATCGAGTCGCGTACGATGATGCGATTTCCCGACGTCAGCGTGACGACCGTATCCGGGGTCTCCTCGATCTGCTCGATGAGGTCGCTATTGACCATCATCGGATGGCCGTTGAGCCGCGTAAGGGCGATCACACCCGTCCTCCTTCCCGAACGCGTTCGGGTGATGTGGGGGCGGCGCGTACGCCGCCCCCCGTTTTGGCCGTGGTCTAGTTCTCGCTAGCCTGAAGGTGCGTGACGGTGATCAGGTTCTGGTCCGCCGTCGTAATGCCGCGCGAGTTCGCTTCGAACGCGCGTTGGGCCACGATGAGCTTGGTGAACTGATCCGCGAGGTTGACGTTGGACTGTTCGAGCGAACCCGCCACGATCTGTCCGTAACGTCCAACCGATGCCGTACCCACTTGGGCAAGTCCCGAGGCGGCCGTCTGGCCGAACTGGTTGCCACCGAGCCGCTGCAGACCTTGCTCGTTTTGGAACGTCGCAAGCGCGACTTGTCCGAGCGTCTTCTGCTGCCCGTTGGTAAACGATCCCGTGATCGTGCCGTCGAGGCCAACCGTGATGTTCGAGAGGGTACCGGCCGTGTATCCGTTCTGGGAGATCACGTTTGCCGTCGAGGTTCCCGCCAAGCTCGCGTTGTTCGAGTAGTCGAGCCCAATCGGTCCCGGCGTCGGGGCAGCACCGCCCGCTGTGGGAGCGCTCGCGTTGTTGCCCGCGCCGGGTCCCCAGGTGCTCACGTTGACCTGATTGCCCTGGGAGATGGCCGGCGTGCCGCCGCCCGCGCTGTGAATGTAGCCCGCCGCGTTCACGGCGATGCTCTGCCCGGCAGCGACGGACTCGATCGAGGACGAGTTGATAAACTGGCCGTTCTGATCGAAGTACACGAAACCGATCGTTCCCGACGATCCGGTTCCGTAGGAGGGGGCGGTGACGGCACCGGCCGCGTTGATCGACCCCGGGGTGGCGATCGTCTGAATCTGCGTCCCGTCTGCGAACGAGGCCGTTACCTTCCAGCGCGTCGCCGGCGTATGGGCCTTACCGTTGGCATCTTCAACGTTGCTCGGCAGACCGTTAGTCGCCGAGGTGACCGCGAAGGTTGCCGTGCCGGCGGCAAGGGGTGACGCCGGAATGGTGAAGGTCGCGCCACCCATCGTCACCGTCTGCGCGCCGCCGCTCACGTTCACGGCTTGGGTGTTGCCCAGCGTGTCGGTCACGGTTGCGGTCGTCGCGCTCGTCTGCGTGACGGTAATCGTATCGTTGGTATTCGTCGCCGGCGCGACGATCGGCGCGCCGGAGATCAGGGCCGGGTTCGAACCGCCGACCGCACCCGCGGTCGCGGCGGTCGCGCCGGTGGCATCGGGGGTGTAGGTCAGTTGCATTTGGTGCGCGTTGCCGAGCGAGTCATAGACCGTCGTCGAAACCGTGAAGGCCTGTCCGACGTTCGCCGACGCACCGACGGTGTTCAGGAACTGCTGCGACCACTGCGTCTGATCGAGATTACCACCGAGCGACATGTCGAAGACCTGGTCGTTCGAGCTCGGACCAACCTTCACGCCCGAGCCGGTTGCCGTGGCTTGCTCCTGCAGTCCAATCGGCACCGTGATATCACCCGGCGATCCGGTTGCGGTCACGACGCCGTTTGAATTCGCGGTGTAGCCTTGCACGGCAAGACCGGAAGCGGGATCGTAGAGCAGACCGTTTGCGTTCAACGAGAACGCGCCGTCGCGCGTATAGACGGGCGTATTGGAACCGTCCACGTTGCGCAGCACGAAGAAACCGTCGCCGTTGATCGCAAGGTCGGTGTTGATACCGGTCGTCTCGAGCCCGCCTTGCGCGAACTGCGTATCGACCGTATTCACTTTGACACCGAGACCGCTATCCATCGGATTAACGCCGCCGAGCGTCTGCGAGGGCCCCGACGGGTAGCCGGTTTGTTGATAGAACAGATCGGCAAAGGTCATACGCTGTCCCTTAAAGCCGACCGTCGCCGTGTTGGCGATGTTGTTCGAGAGCATGTCGATCCAGCTTTGGTATGCGTTCAAGCCGGATATGCCCGTGAACAGTGAGTCGAAAGCCATGTAGTTGACCTCACATGGGATCCGCAGCGCATCGATCCGTCAGCGCCGCGGCCGAGGCTCCGCATGCGGTCCGCCTCGGGTTGGTGTGTTGATTATTCGGTTAGATGATCGCCGCCGAGTCGATGTTGGTGAACACGTTCTCCTTCATCGATTCCGAGTCAACGGCGGTAATGACGGTCCGGTTTTTTATGCTGACCACCATTGCGACGTCGCGCACGATGAAGAGCGAATTTTTTGCGCCCTTCGCAGCGGCTTTGTCGGCCATCACGTTCATCTTCTTCACGTCGTCTGCCGTGAGGCTGATATTGCGTGATTCCAACCGTTGCATCGCGTGCGCCGAAAACCGCAGCGGTTCGTTCGACGTGGTCGATGATGGCTGCGCCGTCGCATTGTCGAGCACCGAGCGAAAACTCGGAGCTCCCGACGGCGGTATCTCGACCGGTCGCCCGACCGGACGCGGTGCCGGACCCGGAATGATCCCGGGTGGTTGGATACGATTGACTTCGTTGTTGCCGTCCACGGGCTAGCCCGCGATCCCCACGATCTGCGACGTCGAGAACAGCAAGGGGTTGCCGCTGCTGTCCGTAATCGGCTTTCCGGACGAATCGTTCATCGTGAAGTACGGTTGCCCGCTCTGCACGCTGATCGACGAGATCGTTCCGGTGACCGTTGACGTATTGCCGGTCGTGGAACTCGTCCCCGTATTGACCGTCGCTTGTTTCCCGAGCAACGACGCCGCTTGCATGACGCCAAAGTTGCTCTGAAAGCTCTGGAACGCGGAGGTGAGTTGTTGCTGGTACTGCAGTTGCGACATCTGGGCGAGCTGCGTTACCGATTGTGTCGGGTCTTGCGGCTGCGTCGGATCTTGATTCTGCAGTTCCGTGGTGAGCAATTGAAGAAACGCATCCGGACCGAGCGACGTGTTGCTCGAATTCGAGCTACTCGTACTCGGCTGGTTGACATTGATGAGCGAGTTGATCGGCGGTGGCGCCGTTCCCGCTACAAATGCCGCTGGCATACGTTATTCTCCTTACGCTAGGTAATTGAAAAGCTCGAGGCCGTTACCGCTCACGAGGGGCGGTCCGTTTGCCGCGAGTGTTGCGGGCTCGTTCTGCGCTGCACCGGGCACCTCGTGCACGGTGTAGCGACGACCGAATCCCGCGGTACGATCCCGGTTTTGCTCGCGACCGGCGTCGCCGCCGGAAACGTCAACCGAGAATCCCGCAAGGTTGAGACCCGCTTGCGCGAGCGACTGTGCGAGATGATGTTGGTTCTCGAGCAATGCGCTCTTAACGTCGGCGTTTTGCGCGATGACGCTTGCGCTGATCTGGGAACCTTGCACGGTGATCTTCATCGTAACGTCGCCGAGGTTCGCCGGCTGCAGCCGTAGCCGCATCTGCGAATCCCCTTGCGCGTTCGTACGCATCACCATACCCTTGACGATCTGGGCGATCAGCGCATTTGCGTCGGTTCGCGCCTGTGCCGCTTGCGCTTCGCTCATATGTTGTACGAGCGTTTGCAGGTGCATCGGGGAGACCGCAGCAGCCGAGGCCGCATTGACGTTCGCGGTCGCAGAGGTCGTCGGTGCCGTTGACGTTTGCCCGAAGAGCTCGGAGTTGCGATCGTGTCCGAACGAATTGCCGCCCGCGTTTGCATCGGACGTACCCGATGCGGACGCGTCGGCAACGACGCTCGCGATCGCCGCAGCGAACCGCTCGGCGATCGCGGCCGGCGTCTGCGCACCGCGCGAATTTGCCGGAAGCGTGGCCGAAGCCGGTAGGTTACCGTTGATCGCCTGGTCGGCACCCGACGCACGCACGATCATGCGGGCGAGGAGGTCCGGCGCGTTCGCGATCGTGATCGTGGGCGCGCCGACGCCGGCGGCGAGACGGCCCGTATCGACCATCGCAAGACCGTTTTGCAACGGAGGATGGCCGGCGGGAGACGGGAGGACGGGCTGGGCAGTATGGAGCGGCGCGTTCGTCGCCTGCGATTGCAGTGCCGTTGCGGCGCTAGCCATGAGCGAGCGCACAAGGGAAGAGGCATCAAGCGTGCTCGATGCATCGTTCGTCTTCTGCTGGGCCGGGGGTTCTTTCGCCGATTTGGCGTCCAAGAGCGATCCCGCGATCTCGTTCTGCTGCCCTGCACCATTCGTTCCCCTCGCAAGCTCGTTGACCAGAGCGGTCAAGCGATTCGCGAGGGCTGCCACTTGGTCGGAGGCATTCTCCGGTGGCGCAATGCCCGGTGGGGCGGTGCCCGGTGGCGCAAGCGCTTGCATCAGCGTCTGCGTCATCGTGCTCGTCATCCGATCGAGCGCGTTCGGCTGCACTTTCCCGGCTAGGAGTGACCGTACCGAGGCGCTGACGCGCTGTGCAATCGAGTTCGCGATCGTCGAGAGGGGCATGCCGTTACGAACGTACTGCGCGAGGGTCGCTTGGGGATCGCTCACCGGTGCGGACGTCGCAACGGCGGGCGGTTGCGCGGAGACGCCCGTGCCCGAAAGCAGCGAGGCGACTTGCGTACCGAACAACGCGGAGAGATCGAGGCCCGAAAGGGCAAACCAATCCGTGCCCTTCGGCCCGAAGATTCCCTTCGGCAGTGCGTTCGCCGCGGATTTCACCGCCGCGGCAGGCATGCCCGAGTGGATGGAAGTTACGCTCATTGTTCACCTCCTTTCGTTTGTGATGACTCGTTACCGTGCGCCCTGCCGGCGGACGTGGCGACTAGTGAACCACATTGACCGAGAGGGACGACTCATCGGAACCTACGGCTTTTGCCGGAGATCCCTAACTAGCTCATCGGCAAGCCGTGGCGACGATCTTAGGCTCCCGCACGCTTGCTAGACGCATCATAAGCTCGGCAAAGGCCTCCAGATCGAGCGCCTGTTCGGCGTCCGACTTGGCCCGGGCCGGTTCCGGATGCACCTCGACCATCGCGCCATCCAAACCGCAGGCCGCCGCCGCGGCGACGAGGGGGGCGATCAGGCTTCGCCGTCCCGTCGCATGCGAGGGATCGACGATAACCGGGAGATGGGTGAGCTCTTTGAGGCGCAGCGCTCCGGCCAGGTCGAGCAGGTTGCGCGTATGGGGGTCGAAGCCCCGCACCCCGCGCTCGCAAAGCACGACGTTCGGGTTTCCCTCGAGCAGCGCGTACTCGGCTGCAAAGAGCAACTCGTCGAGCGTCGCCGCCGGGCCGCGTTTGAGCAGAAGCGGCCGCCCGGTCCGCGCCGCGGCCTGAATCAGCGCAAAGTTCTGCATGTTCCGCGCGCCGATCTGAATCATGGCTACCTGCTCCGCGAGGATGGGGAGCTGCTCCACGGCGAGGGCCTCGACGACCGCGGGCAGGCCGGTGCGGCGCGACGCGGCGGCGATAAGCTCGACCCCGCGCTCGCCGAGCCCTTGGAAGGAGTAGGGCGAGGTACGCGGCTTGAACGCGCCGCCCCGGAGCAGGCCTGCGCCATGCTGGGCGACACCGCGGGCCGCGCTCTCGATCTGCATCTCGTCCTCGATTGCACAGGGGCCGGCGATAACGACGAAACCCTCGCCGATGGTGACGTCATCGACCTGGACGACCGTGGTAGCGGCGTTCGTGCGTCGCGCTAGTTCGTACATGCTGCTTTTCTCAAACCTCGGGGTGGAACAGAGAATAAAAAAAGGCCGCCCGGTTATCGGGCGGCCTTTCGATCGTTGCTACGGTGTCGCGTTATGCTATCGCGACGACGACCATGGGGCGCACGCCTCACCGGCACTCAGTGCGGAGAGTTGATGCCACCACCACGAAAACGCGAAGGTCGTCATTGTTCGCAAGAACGTATCATGTGGCGCCCGGGCTGTCAACGGTGCGCAAGCGCGAGGAAGTTACGCGCGAGCCGGTCGCCGTGTTCGCTGAGGACGGATTCGGGATGGAACTGTACGGCGTGCACCGGGCGCTCGCGGTGCGCGATGCCCTGCACCACACCGTCGGCGCTGCGGGCGGTAACCCGCAGCGCATCGGGCAAACTCGATGCGTCGAGACAGAGCGAATGGTAGCGCGTCACCGTAAGCGGCGAAGGAATCTGCGCGAAGAGCCCGGTGCCGTCATGCTCGATCAGGCTCGTCTTGCCGTGCATTTGCGAGGGCGCGTGTACAACGTGCGCGCCTAACACCTCGCCGATCGACTGCAGCCCCAGGCATACGCCGAGCACCGGAACGCCACCGTCGATCGCCGCGCGCAGCACCTGCAGCATGCGTGGTTGCTGCGCTGGATTTCCCGGACCCGGCCCGATCACGAGCGCTCCGTAGCAGCTCAACAGCGCCGGCTCCAAACGCATGTCATCGTTCAGCACCACGTCAAGCTGCGCACCGGCCGACGCGAGCAGATGTACGACGTTATAGGTAAAGCTATCGTAGTTATCGACGAAGAGAACGTTCACAAGTGCACCCCCAAGACCTCGCGCGCGATCCGCGTTTTGTGGAGCACCTCTGCATACTCAGCCTCCGGATCGCTGTCCGCAACGATGCCTGCAGACGCCTGCCAATAGGCAGATCCATCCTGCACGTGGACGCTGCGAAGCGTGATACAAGAATCAAAGTCGCCGTTGAATGCAAAGCGTCCGATGCTGCCGGCATAGAAACCGCGCGTCACCGGTTCGAGTTGGTCGATCAGTTGCATCGCGCGAACCTTCGGTGTCCCAGTTACCGTGCCGGCAGGGAAGCCGGCACGAAATAGGTCGAGCCCGTCGCATTCGTCGCGCAGACGTCCGACCACGTCGGAGACGATGTGCATCACGTGACTGTAACGCTCGATGCGCAGCAGTTCGTCCACTTCGACGCTGCCGTAATCGCAGACCATCCCGAGATCGTTGCGGCCCAGATCCACGAGCATCACGTGCTCCGCGCGCTCTTTTTCGTTTTCGAGCAGTTCACGTTCGAGCGCGAGATCGGCCTCCGGCGTCGCGCCGCGCGAGCGCGTGCCAGCAAGCGGCCGGATACGCGCCCGGCGTCCTTCGAGACGAACCAAGAACTCCGGCGAAGCGCCAAGTAACTGCCCGAACGGTGTATCGACATAGAACATGTACGGCGAAGGATTGCGCCGGCGCAATGCCCGGTACATATCGAGCGGCGTCCCTTGTAATTCAACGCCGAAACGGATCCCCAGTTGCAACTGATAGCAGTCGCCGTCGTAGATGTGGCGCTTTACGCGTGCGACGCGTTCGAGGTAGGCCGCACGGTCCATCGATGCGCGCACCGGCCCGCGCCCGGCCACCGTGCCCGCGAGTCGAGGGGTGGAGGCGAGCAACCGGCCGAGGTACGCATCGAGTCGAGCGTCGAGCGCCGCCGCGTCGTCGCCGCAACCCCACAGGACGAGCGTATGGGTGAGATGGTCGAAGACAAGCCACGTGCCGGGAATGGCGACGTAGGCGGCCGGACTCTGCGGCGCGTCAGCGGCACGCGAGGGAAGCAGCGCATACGGACGCGCCGCGTCGTAGGCAAAGACGACGAGTGCACCGCCGAGCCCGCTTTCATCCTCGACCGGGCGGTACGCCTCGATGCTCGCGCGCACGCGGCCGAGCATGTCGGGCGACGGATCGAATGCCTGCGTCCGTAGATAGTCAAGGCCGACGAATGAGTAGCGTGAAAGCTTGCCGCCATGCTCGACGCTTTCGAGCAGGCACGATGCGCCCGGCTCAGCGAGAGCAAGAAACGCGCCGATCGGTGTGAGTACGTCGGCGGGAACGGAACGCGTGCGGACGATCAAATGGCGGCGCGATTACCGCTTGAGTTCGGGATGTTCCTGCGTCAACTCGGCGGCGTACGTGGCCGGAAGCGCATCGAGAATCGCCCCAACGGCATCCGGGGACATCTGCGCCAGCACCTGTGCCACGTACGGAACGGGCAGCTTCTGCACCACCTTCGCGGCATTGTCGGGCTCCATGTTCGCCCAGTAGGACGCGGTGCGCCGCAGCGCGGCGGCATCACTCGCGCTCGTGCCGGTTCCCGACGCCGTCGTCGCCCCTGCGAACGCATTCGGCGACGCTGCGACGACCGGTGACGGGCTCGCCGCCGCCGCGGCGTGCTTGGCGTTACGCGCCATAAGCGTCCCGACTTGGGCATTGAGCGCGGCTATCTTCTTGTCCTTAGTCGCATTTTGCGTCTGCAGAGCGGCAACTTGCTTCTGCAGCGCCACGATCTGTTGATTGCGCTCTGTGAGCACTTGGTTCTGTGCGGCGAAATGGAAGGGCGCAGCGACCGTGTTGAATGCGTTCGCGCTCGACTTCCAGGCGGGCGCAAGCGGGCCGTTTGCGATCACGTCGCGTGACGGGCCCCACACGAACGCCACGATAACCAGTGCGATCGCGATCACGGGAAGAATCAATCGCTTCCACGGAAACGGCTTGCGCCGCCGGCGCGTAACGATCACGGTAAACCTCCTGCTGCGGTCCGCCCATACCGGCGGGCGTTGCCGTCGTCCAGTTCGTTCTGCTCGATGCGCGACTCCTCGGCGCGATGCGCGAGATACCGATGCTCCTTGAGCTTATCGACCACCTTGCGCTCCTTGGTGGCCCCGAGCAGATCGGCGCGAGCTCGCTCGAGCGACACGCGCCGCTCGGCGACGACGCTGATCTGGGCGACGATGCAGCGATCGAGGAACTGCCCGTGTGCGTAGTGGCGCCGCAACGATTCCGCGTCGAGCCCGCGGTGAGCGGAACGCAACCGGTCGGAATTCTCCTTGAACTCGGCGTTAAGGCGTTTGAGTTCGCTCTCGGCCTCGGTAAGGTCTCGCAGGCGCGAAGCGACCACCTGTTGCTTCTCGTCCTCGATACGCTTGCGATGTTCCAGCACCGGCTCGAGCGAAAACTTGAAACGTTTCATGCGACGTTCATCACTTGTGCGAGCGTCTGTTCGTACGAACTGGTCTCATAAATACCCTGACGCAAAAAGTGGCGGGTCGCTTCGATCTTCGAAATCGCAAGGTCGACGCGCGGGTTGCTTCCCTGCACGTAGGCACCGATATTGATCAGGTCTTCAGCTTCGCGGTAGGTCGCGAGCACGTCGCGAATTGCCGAAGCCGCCGAGTAGTGATTTGCATCGACGACATCGGGCATAACGCGGCTGACGCTCTGGAGCACGTCGATTGCCGGGTAATGGTTGGCCGAGGCAAGTTGTCGCGAGAGAACGATGTGCCCGTCGAGAATCGAGCGTACTGCATCGGCAATCGGCTCGTTCATGTCGTCTCCATCGACGAGCACCGAGAACAGTCCCGTAATCGTGCCTCGTTCGGATGTTCCCGCACGTTCGAGCAATTTTGGCAGCAGCGCAAAGACCGAAGGCGTGTAACCGCGTGTCGTGGTAGGCTCACCGATAGCGAGCCCAACCTCGCGCTGCGCCATGGCAAAACGCGTGACGGAGTCCATCATGAACATCACGTCGAGGCCCTGATCGCGAAAGTATTCGGCGATCGTCATCGCGGCAAAGGCCGCCTTGATACGTACGAGGGCCGGCTGATCGCTCGTCGAGACGATCACGACACTGCGCCGCAGCCCCTCCTCGCCAAGATCGCGTTCGATGAAATCCCGAACCTCTTTGCCGCGTTCGCCCACGAGCGCGATCACGTTGACATCGGCCGTCGTGTTGCGCGCAATCATACCGAGGATCGTCGATTTACCAACGCCCGAGCCCGCAAAGATGCCGACGCGCTGACCCTTTCCGCACGTGAGCAGGCCGTCGATGGCGCGTATACCGAGTGCGAGGGGCTCGGTGACACGCCTACGCGATAGCGGCGGCGGCGGCGACGCGGTCACGAGCGCGCGGGCGCCCGCGACGATTGTGCCCTTCCCGTCGATCGGCCGACCAAGTCCGTTGAGCACGCGACCGAGCAGATGATCGGTGACGCCGATCTGCAGTTGCTCGCCCAGGGCAACGACGTCGCTGCCGGCGCCGATTCCCATCAACTCGCCGAGCGGCATGATCAGCACCTTGTTATCGCGGAAGCCGACGACCTCGGCAAGTACCGGTTCGGCCGTGCGCTTATAGCTGATCTCACACGTTTCGCCGATCGCCATATTCGGGCCGAGACTTTCGATCACCACACCGATGACCTGCCGCACCTTTCCATACTCACGCACGAGATCGGCGCGGCGCAGCGCTTCGAGATACGGCTCGGCCGAAAAGACCGGCGTCTCCATACGTCAGCTCGCTTGCGCTGGCGGATGCAACTCGCCTTCAGCCGACGGGCCGAGGGCAATCGAGTCGTCATTCACGATCGCGCGCCGTGCTTCGCGGAGCTGCGTCGTAATCTTTGCATCGATCGTCCCCGATTCCGTTTCGACGAGCACACCTCCGCGATCGACGCGCTGATCCTCCACCACCCGAAGATGTTCGATGTCGCTCGAGGCGACGATAGCGTCGCGATGATGACGAATCACCTCGATATCCGCCGGATTCACACGTAACGTCACCACCTCACGTGCGAGCACGCGTGCTACTGCTTGGCGCACGTTCTCCACCACGACGTTTGGATTGGAACCGACCTCCGTATGAACGACGCGCTCGGCGACGTCGAGCGCAAGACGTACCATCTCGGGCTCCGCCGCCGCGAACATCGCCTCGCGTTGCGCGCGAACGCCGGAGATGAGCCCGCGCAACGTCGCGAGTTCCGGCTCGAGTTGCAATCGCGCTTCCTCTTGCGCAGCCGCGCGGCCGTCGGCAGCACCGCGCTCGCGCGCCTGCGATTCGAGTTCGGCGACCTGTACATCGGCACGCTCGAGGAGCTCGAGTGCCGCGCGTTCTGCATGTTCGAGCAACGCCTGCGCGTCGGTCGCGGCACGATCGATCAACGCTTCGGCGTCGCCACGCACGGCCGCCCAATCGACGCGCGATTCCTCCACGAGCATCCCCCCGTGCTCACTCGGGCGCTCGGAAAATGCGTCGCGCTCGTCGATAAATGGAGAAGCAAATCGCTCGTCGGCCTCGTGTGCCGCGGCAACCGGCGCTTCGGACTCGATGCGCGGTACGTGAACCACGTATGCCGTATCGGTGACCGAAGCCGCCTTGACAATCTTGCCCATGAGCGCTTAAACCAGCCGCTCGTCCTTCGCGCCGCGCGCGATGACGATCTGCCTGTTCCGCCCAAGCGGGCTACGCCCGCTCGGGGACCCGAGCGTTGAAACGGCGCTCCGCGGCTGCGCCGCTGCACGCCCCCCGCGCGCCTGCGCGGGGCCCCCATCGAAGAAAACGGGGCGCCAGTCGCACGTCGTCGTCATACCAACCGTTCGTCCTTCGCGCCGCGCGCAATAACGATCTGCCCGTTTTCTTCGAGGGTTCGGATGACGTCCACGATTTGCTGTTGCGCTTTGCCGACTTCGCGCATGCGCGTCGGGCCGAGGAGCTCGATCTCTTCTTTGAGCAACGATGCGGCGCGTGACGACATGTTCTTGTACACGCGCTGGAGCAGCTCTTCGTTCGCCACCTTGAGCGCGAGCGCAAGATCCTTGCCATCGACCTCTTTGAGGATACGCTGAATCGAGCGGTCGTCGAGGTTGATGATATCTTCGAAGACGAAGAGCAGGTTCTTCACCTCTTGCGCGAGTTCGGGGTCGCGCTTGGTGAGGCCGTCCAGAATATTCTTCTCCGTTTCGCGATCGACGAAATTCATCACGTTGGCGAGCGACTGCACGCCGCCGGCCTTCGCGAAATCCGCGCCGCTCACGAGCAGACGGCGGCCCAGCAGTTCGTCGAGCTGCTCCAACACTTCCGGCGCCGTTTTCTGTAGGATCGCGATGCGCATCGCCACCTCGGCCTGCAGATCGGGCGGAAGCGCCGAAAGTACGGCACCAGCCTGCTCGGCGGCCATGTATACGAGGATCAACGCGATCGTCTGCGGATGTTCGTCCTGAATGAATTGCAGGAGTTGCGCGGGCTCGGTCTTCTTTATCAGTTCGAGCGGGTTGCCGTGCTTGAGCGCCGCGAAGAGGCGCGACGTCATGTCATCGGCCTGACCGGAGCCGAAGCTCCGCTCGAGGATCTCCTTCGCGTACTCGATGCCGCCTTCGTTGATGTACTTTAGGGCGATTGCGCGCTGGTACGCTTCCTGAACGACCGCGTCGCGTTTCTCGAGCGGGACCGTCGTAATCTTTGCGATCTCGAGGACGATGCGTTCCACTTCGTCCTGGCGCAAGAATTTGAAGATGGTCGCCGAGAGTTCGAGACCGAGCGTGATCAACAGGATCGCGGCTTTTTCTGGCCCCGAAATTTCAAGTTGCGGCATCTCGGGCATCGTCCCAAACGGCGCGTCTGGAAGGTCCCCAAAACCAGAGAGGTTCACGATCGGCGATTCCATTATGAAGTCGCTCCCGCCCGGCTCGCGCGATGCGCCGTCGAACGTTTGGCGTTCTGCAGTGTGCGTGCGTACGTGATCATTCGGCGAGCCACAGTTTCACGAGCTTGGCGATAGAGTCTGGGTTCTCTTGGGCCACGGTCGTGACGTACTCGACCATCTGTTCGCGCGTAAGGTCGGCCGCCGAGCGAATCGGCGCGGCGATCCCCGGTGCACCCTCGAGCATTGGATGCTCTTCGAACGGCGGCAACTCTTCGGCAAGCGAGGTGTCGAAGGATGGCAGTTCGGTCGAGGGCATGAAGCCGCGCTGGCGGCGACGGCTCACGAGCAACCCCAGCGCGGCGAGCAACGCGACGCCACCGACGGCGAGCAATGCCCAGAGCGGGATGCCGAGGACGGTGGTCGTGGCGACGCCCTGGACCGGGCGCGCCGTCACCGACGGGTTGAACGGAATCGCTTCGACCGAGACCTGATCGCCCTGCGCGAGGTTTAATCCGGCAGCAGCAATCACGGCGTTGCGAATCTGTTGCACGTTCGCCGGCGTCAGTTGATATGGCGCGACACCGTTCGGGCCGCCGGCGCTCGATGAATCGACCAGCACCGCGACGCTCGTCTGCAACACTTTGCCCGGCGCGTCGATGTGCTTGATGTTCTGCACCGAAATGTCGTAGTTCGTGGTCGCTTTTGATTTGTTGTAGCGCCCGTTCGCGGTTTGGGCCGACGGCGCTTGATAGGTTCCGATATTGCTCGTCGTACCAGGAACGCCGATCGCCGCTTGACGCACCGGCTGGGTCCCGTTGTACGACTCACGTTCGGATTGCTGCGAGAGCACCGTTCCCTGCGGCGCATACACCTTGCTCTCCGACGACACCGCGTCGAAATCCATCTTCGTCGAAACGCGTGCGACCGCACGGTGTTTGCCGAGCGTATCATCGAGCATCGACTGCACGCTTTGCTGAAGGGCAGCTTCGTAGCGCTCCTTGGCGAGCAGTTGTTCCTGGGTCATTTTGAGCGCATCGGCACCCGTCGAATCCGAGCCGGTTCCGGTCGGTCCCTCACCAGGCAACAGAATCTGCCCGTCCTGGTTGACGATCGTGACGTTCACGGGCTTCAAACCATCGACCGCCTCAGCGACGAGCATCGTGATGCCCTTCACCTGGCTCGGGTCGAGCGATTGACCCGGCTTCGTTTTGATCGCAACCGACGCGGTGGTCGGCTCCTGGGTCGAGCTATACAGCGTTTGATCGGGCGTTGCGATGTTTACGCGCGAAGACTCGACGGGGTTGAGCCCGTCGATCGTGCGCTGTAACTCGCCTTCGATCGCGCGCGTCTTGTCGAGCTTCTCCTGGAACTGGGTCATGCCGAAGTTCGTCTTATCGAAGATCTCGTATCCGACGCTGCCGCCCTTGATCAGGCCCGCGCCCGCAATCGCCACGCGCTCGTCGCTCACGTCTGCGGCGGGAACATAGACGATCTTCCCGTCGGCCGAGAGGCGATAGGGAACCTTGTCGTCCTTCAGATGCTGGGTCACCGACGCAGCGTCGCTCGTGGACAGGTTTGAGAAGAGCACCTTGTACGTCGGTTGACGCCCGAAGTACAAGTACGAGAGTCCGAGGAGGCCCAACACGACGACGGCTATGCCACCAACGGCAAGCATCCGTGACTGGCGATTCTGGCCATCCCAGAGTGCGCGCATACGGCCGGCCAAATCGGACCAGATCGAGGTTAAACGATCCACGCCAAGCGTTCCTATTTCTCCAAAAGCCGACCATGGCTGCATCGCCGGCCATCCGTGTCCGGCGAGGGAGAAGTCCGCCGGCAAACCGCCGGACTACTATCCCGTGTATCGGTCGCGTGCGCGCCGCCTTTTACCATAAGCCGCGCGCCCGTGCGAAATCTTCACGGGCCGGCGCAGCTCAACGGGCGAGCTGCGAACGCTCCCTTCCTACCGAGACGAGTTCGACCGGCACCTGCAGTAACTCTTCTATGCGTCCGACATAGCGGCGCGCGGCGTCCGGCAAATCCGCAAGCGACCGTACGTCACCAAGCGGCTCGCTCCAGCCCTCGCATTCCTCCACGACCACTTCCAGCTCGGGCGAGCCCGCCGCCGCAAAACCGACGCTGCGCCCGCGCTCGCGATAGCCGGTGACGATGCCGAGCCGCGTGAAGCCCGAGAGCACGTCGAGCTTGGTGATCGCAATCGAGGTTAAGCCGTTCAAGCGCACCGCGTAGCGTCCGGCAACGGCGTCAAACCAGCCGCAGCGGCGTGGACGCCCGGTCACCGTGCCGAACTCGCCGCCCGCCGCGCGCAGGCGCTCGCCCAGCTCTCCGTGCAACTCCGATGGGAATGGCCCCGCACCCACACGGGTGCAGTATGCCTTGACCACGCCGATCACGCGGCCGATCGCGGTCGGGCCGAGGCCGAGACCCGTGCACGCACCACCGGCGATCGTGTGGGAGCTCGTCACGTACGGGTAGGTGCCGTAGCCGACATCGAGCAGCGACCCTTGCGCGCCCTCGATGAGCACGCGCTTGCCCGATTCGAGCGCCTCGTGCAGGTAACCAACCCCGTCAACCACGTGACCGCGCAGGCGCTTGGCCGCATCGAGCGTGGCGGCGACGATCTCGTCTTCGCTCGCGATGCTCTCGCCCTCGAGCGATGCCGAGCGACCGAGCATGTTCAAACGGATCTTCTCCGCGAGCATCTCGGGACGCGCCAGATCGCCGAAGGTGATCCCCAAGCGCGCAACTTTGTCGCCATAGGCCGGGCCGATACCACGGCCGGTCGTCCCGATGGCGCGCGAGCCGCGGGCGCGCTCGCTCGCTCGGTCGGCGGCGGCGTGATAGGGCAGCACGAGGTGCGCGCGATCCGAAATGCGCACCCGCGAAATATCGACACCGATCGCGGCAAGCCGATCGAGTTCGTCGAGCAACCCGTTCGGGCTCACCACGGTTCCGCCGCCGATGAAGAGCTCCACGTGCGGATTGAGCACGCCCGAGGGCACGATACGCAGGGCCAGGTCGGTCTCGCCCACCTTAATCTGATGGCCAGCGTTATCGCCTCCGCCGAAGCGCGCTACCAGGTCGTACTCCTGTGCGTAGAGATCGACGATACGCCCTTTGCCTTCATCGCCCCACTGGATGCCGACGATGACGTCGGCGCTACCGTAACCGGCTTTGCTCACGTGGTCCTGTTCTTTCTGCGTGCGAACTATTGCGAACGGAACTCGAGGTCGCTCGTGTTGCCCATCGGAATCTCGCTGACGCCGTCGAACTGCGTCATGATAAATTCCGAAAAAAGCGCGTTCGGCCACCCGAAATCTTGCCGCGTGAAACGCTTGGGATCGTTCGGATCGAACGACTCGTGCAAGAGGTGATCGCCGGGATCGCTCGCAAGCAGTTGCGCGAGCACGTCCTCTTTTTCCGGCTGATTCGAGGCGGTTAAGCCTTGCATCACGAGCGCGAGCGGCCAGATCCAATGATCGGGCGTATGATAGCTGCCGATACCGCGCGCGATCTTACCCTCGTAAAACGACGGGTTGTCTTGCGAAAGCAGAAAGCGCCGCGTGTTTTGGTAATAGCGGTCGTCGGCCGAGGTGTAACCGATATACGGCGCCGAGAGCAGGCTCGGCACGTTGGCATCGTCGGTCAAAATCGCGTGACCCAGCCCATCGACTTCATAGGCATAGATGTAGCCGTACTTTGGTACGTACACGAGGCCATAGGTCTGGATTCCGCGCTGGACTTCATCGCGCAGGGCCGTCGCTTGATTGGCTTTGATGACGTTATGATAGACGTCGCGTTCGATCTCGGCCATATCGCCGAGCGCGACGACGGCAAACATCTCCGACGGAATCAGAAAATTGTAGTAGCAGGCGTCGTCCGAAGGGCGAAAGCCCGTCCAGATCATGCCGGTATATCCGACCGGCCGCCCTTTTCCGTCGTTGCTGAGTTCGGGTTCGGTGTAATGCGAGTTGAGCGGGTGATCCTGCTCGCGTTCCATCGTCTCGAGCACCGAATCAAGCGCCTTCTGGAAGTCCGGCGTGAAGATCGACGTATCACCCGTCGTCTTCCAGTAACTCCACGCAAACGTCATCGGATAGGCCAGTGAGTCGAGTTCGAACTTTTGCTCCCACACGCGATAGTCGAGCGTGAAGGCATTTGCGTACGGATCGATCTGCAAGTATTTTGCCAAGCGCGCGATGATCGCACGCAGCAGCGCGCGCACGTCGGGATCTTTCTTCGCGAAGTAGAGATACGGCCGCGATTGCGCGCTCGCATCCCGTAGCCACTCGGCCGGAATGTCGCCGGTCTTGACGTACGCCGTGCCGTCGGGAGTATAGACGGCGAGTTTGTTCGTGTCGAGCAATGCCGCGCGGAACATCTCCTGCAGATGCGTGTTCGGACTACGATAGTCGTCCGCGGCTCGCGTGATCGACTTCAGCTCCAGTGACGGCGCGCGCAGCGGGCTGATCACGATCGCGAGCGCGGCCACGAAGGCGAGTAATCGAGCGATGTTATTCACGGCCACGTCCCATGCGCGTACAACCCCTGAAGTTCCCGGTAGTGTCCGTGGTAATCGAGCCCATACCCTACGATGTACACGTCGGGAACCTCGAAACCGCGGTAAGTGATCTCAATATCGGCAATTCGGCGCGCCGGGCGATCCAGGAGCGCACAGACGGCGAGCGAGGCCGGCTCGCGCGCCCGTATCGATTTCACGATATATTGCAGCGTCATCCCGGTATCGATCGTATCCTCGACCAGGATAACGTGCCGCCCCTCAACCGATGCTGAGGTGTCCTTTTGGAAGCGGATGCCCTCATGCGTCGAAAACTTGGTGACGGCGATGAAATCGTATTCGCACGGAATCTGGATCGCTCGTGTCAGATCCGCGAGGAAGACGGCGGCGGCGTTCAACACGCCGAGGACGACCGGCACTTTGCCGGCGTAATCGTGCGAAATCTGCGTTCCGATCTCGCGTACGCGCGTGGCGATCGCCTGGGCGCTGTAGAGCTCTTCGCCGATCATGCGGCGTCCGCCAAACGTCCGAACAAACGCTCGGCGTCGCGACGGGTGAGCAACTTCACGCGCACGTTCGGATGGTGGCGGTGCAACAGGCGGACCTTACGATTTTTGCGGGTGTTCAGTGCGGGCTTCGCGACCGTCAGTTCCACGTAGAGGTCGAATTCGGGCAAATAGAAGTCCGGCGTAAAAAACGCGACGGGCCGGCCGCGTTCGTCCCACGCAATGGGAAACGATCGCGGTTCGTACTGCCACACGATGCGGTAGAAATCGAAGATGCGGGCGAGTGATGCTTCGCTCTCATGCGCAAACGAGACCCGTGACGTAGCCACGGGCTCCAATCTACGACGAGAGCGCCGTCGATTCCGCCCGCGCCGACGGAAGTCGCAGCGTAAATCGCGCGCCTCCGAGGGGTGAGGAGCCGGCGCAGACGGTGCCGGACGCGCGTTCGACGATCGAGCGCACGATCGCAAGGCCAATCCCCGCGCCACGAACGGCTGCCGTGCCGCTGCCGCGTACGCGATGCGCAAAGATACGCTCGCGTTCGGCGAGCGGAATGCCCGGCCCATCGTCATCGACGTCGATGTATGCAAACGGGTCCTGGCGTCTCACGGTCAGTTGCACGCGACCGCCCGGTGCGCCATACTTCACCGCGTTCTCGAGGAGGTTCAAGAGCGCGTGCAGACACGCATCGGGATCGATCCGTGCGCGTACGGATCGGCCCGCCGGCGCAACGACGCTGATAGACGCCTCGTGCGCGATCGGAGCGATCGCGTCGGCCGCGGCACGTGCGACGGCGCAGAGATCGGCCTCACGCGTCTCGTGTGCATACCCCACGTCGAGCAGCGAAAAATCGAGCATGCCATCAACCAAGCGTTCGAGCCGCAGCGCCTGCGTGCGAACCACCTCGAGAAAGCGCCGGGCTGCCGGCGCGGCGACGTCACCGTCGAGCACGGTCTCCACATAGCCGCGAATCGACGTGAGGGGCGTGCGCAGTTCGTGACCGAGCGTTGCCAAGAATTCGTACCGCTCGCGCTCGCGTGCGCCGCGTTCGAGCGCTCGTTGTACCACGTCGTCGTTGCGCTCCAGATCGTGCGCGGAGAGCAGCGGACACCATCCGGCCTCCATGCGTCTCCCGGTCGCGTTCGCGACCGCGGCGGTGATGCGTTCGAGCATGCGTCGCGCATCGAGCGCTTGCGCGAACGCGCCTTCGCGCGCCGGCGCCAGCATCGCGATGGCAAACCACTCGCTGCCCGCATCATGGGCGAGGAGGTCTCCCTCGCGCATGATCCGTGCCGCAGCAGCTTCGATCGCCTGGCTCGTACACCGTTCGAGACGGCGCGCGGCGGGCCGTCCTTCGCGCCATGCCCGTTGTGCGAATTCCGGCAGACGAAAGACGAGCAGCGGGATACTGCACGGAGCGGTGTCACCGCGGGCGGCGAATGCGGCCCTGACCGCGGCGTCGAGCGCAGCGCAGGTTACCATCGCGCCCATCATGCACGCGCGAATTTATAGCCGTATCCGTGCACCGTCTGCACGACCGGTGCGAGGTGCCCCTCTTCTTCGATTTTCAGGCGCAGGCGCCGGATGTGCACGTCCACCGTACGCGGATCGCCGTCGTAATCGAAACCCCACACACGTTCGAGTAAGCGCTCGCGCGAGAGCGCGATCCCGGCGTTATGGGCAAGTTCGAGCAAGAGCGAAAACTCTCGTGGTTTCAGGTGTAGATCGACGCCGTCCACTCGCACCTCACGCGCCGCTTCGTCGATCTCGAGTCGTCCGAAGGCTAGGAGTGACGGAGTCTCGACGGTGCGCCCGGAGCGACGCAAAACGGCGCGAACCCGCGCGACGAGTTCACGCGGCGAGAACGGCTTGCAGACGTAGTCATCGACCCCGAGTTCGAATCCTACGACGCGGTCTATCTCGTCGCTTCGGGCCGTCAGCACGACGATCGGCAGGGGCCGCTGCTCGCGTCGCAGGGCGCGCGCAACGTCGTACCCGTCAACACCGGGGAGACCGATATCGAGGATCAGCAAATCTGCGCCCCGCCGCGCATGGCGCAACGCCGCATGACCATCAACGGCAGGCACGACGGTAAATCCATCGCGTTCCAGATGGTGCAGGAGCAATTCGCGAATGGCCGCGTCGTCTTCGGCAACGACGATGATCGGTGAGCCCATATCGCCGAAGGTGCCCGGGCATCGCCCATCCGCGCCATCGGCCTCAGGTATCGGGCAGCATCTCCCCGCCCGCAAGCGGACCGAAACGCGACGCATGCTCCCGCAGCGTCGCATAGACCAGTGACGCCGGAAATCCCAAGCGCTCGAGCCCGCGCGCCGCCGACGGGTACGAAAGCGTCGGGGTTTTGCGTACCAGCGCGTCAAGCGCCCGCGCCGCACGGGCGCGCTCGTCCTCTTCGAGCTCGACCACTGCCATACGCGCCGCGTCACGGTCGATCCCTTTACGAACAAGCTGGCCGACCAAACGCATGTTGCCGATCGCCTTGCGTTGACGTTCGACGTAGAGCCTCGCATAGAGACGGTCGTCGAGAAATCCATCAGCCCGGCAACGAACGACGACACCACGAATGGTGTCGTCGTCATAACCGCGGCGTTCCAGTCGCGTCCAGAGTTGCGCCTCGGTGAGACGCTGCCGGGCGAGCAACGCGAGCGCCTGTGCGTACGCGTTCTTCGCCATCGCTCCTACTCTACGCCCTCACCGCGTGCAACCACGGCGGCTTGCGCGTGGCCATTGCGTGAAACGCTCTGCGCGAGAGCTTCGCGAATCTTGGCTTCGATCTCCAGCGCGACGTCGCCATGCTCTTCGAGGAACGATTTCGCGTTCTCGCGTCCTTGCCCGATCCGCTGCTCGCCATACGTGTACCACGATCCGCTCTTACCGACGATGTTTTGCTCGAGCGCAACGTCGAGGATCGAGCCCATCTTCGAGATTCCGTGGCCATACGTAATATCGAATTCCGCCTGACGAAACGGCGGAGCAACCTTATTTTTGACCACCTTCACGCGGGTGCGGGAGCCTACCACGTCTTGACCGACTTTGATCTGTTCGAGCTTGCGCACGTCCAGGCGAACCGAGGCGTAGAACTTGAGCGCGCGTCCGCCTGAGGTCGTCTCGGGGTTGCCGAACATTACGCCGACCTTCTCGCGTAGCTGGTTGATGAAGATCATCACGGCTTTGCTGCGCGAGATTGCAGCGGTCAGTTTACGCAGCGCTTGCGACATCAACCGCGCTTGCAAGCCGACGTGCGCGTCACCCATGTCGCCTTCGAGTTCGGCTTTGGTCACGAGCGCCGCGACCGAGTCCACCACAATCACGTCCACCGCGTTGCTACGCGTGAGCATTTCGGCGATCTCAAGCGCCTGTTCGCCCGTATCGGGTTGCGATACAAGAAGACTGTCGAGATCGACACCGAGTGCCGCGGCATAGTTCGGGTCGAGCGCGTGCTCGACGTCGACGAACGCCGCTGTCCCTCCGCCCTTTTGTGCTTCGGCAATCGCATGGAGCGCAAGCGTCGTCTTACCGCTCGACTCCGGTCCGTAGATTTCGACGATGCGTCCGCGAGGAAGTCCGCCGACCCCCAATGCCAGATCGAGAGCGATCGATCCCGTCGGCACGACGTCGAAGGCCATCTTCTCTTGAAAATCGCCCATACGCATGATCGAGCCTTTGCCGAATTGGCGCTCGATCTGGGCGAGGGCGTTGCTCAGGGCGACTTGCCGTTCGTCTTGCGATGCCATAGTCGTCTTCTCTCCTCGTAGCTGCTTCGCGGTTCTCGGTTGCTCTATCACGGTATTCACTCAACGGACTTTCGCATACAAGGATGCCAGCAGGGTGGCATCACGTTCGGACGGTATCGGGCGCGTCATCGAAGAGCGCGCGCGTAAATTCGGAAGCGTCGAATGGACGCAGCGCATCGGCGCTCTCGCCGAGCCCCACGAATTTGATCGGGATCTCGAGCGCATCGACGATCGCTACGAGCACGCCGCCCTTGGCGGTGGAGTCGAGTTTGGTAACCACAACGCCCGTCAGGTCCGTCGCATCGTTGAAGAGCTTCGCCTGAGAAATGGCGTTCTGTCCGGTGGTACCGTCAACCACGAGCAGCGTCTCCGCCGGCGGTGCGCCGAGCTCACGCTCGATGACGCGGCGAATCTTTTTGAGCTCCTCCATCAAATTCGTCTTGGTCTGCAAGCGCCCAGCCGTGTCGATGAGCACGACATCCACGCCTCGCGCCATGCCTGCCTTGACGCCGTCGAACACGACCGAGGCCGGATCGGCGCCCTCGGCGCCGCGCACGATCTCGCTGCCGCTACGCTCGGCCCAAATCGCGAGCTGCTCGGCCGCCGCCGCGCGAAACGTGTCGCCCGCCACGAGCAGCACCCGCTTGCCCTCACCGCGCAGCCGGGTCGCGAGCTTGCCGATCGTCGTCGTCTTTCCACTTCCGTTGACGCCGACCACGAGGAGCACGGCCGGGCGCGTCCCGATCCGCAGTTCCGGGTGCGGCAAGGTCAAGAAGCGTTCGACATCGCTATGGAAGCGCGCGACGGGCTGATCGGTCGTCTTCCAGCCCTCCTGCTTGGCCACGGTCTGCAGGCCCTCGACGATCTTCGTCGTCGTCGGAACGCCGAAATCTCCAAGGATCAGCGTCTCCTCCAGCTCGTCCCAGAACTCCGGCGTCAACGGCGCCTTGCTGCGACCGAGATGCTGAACCGCGGCGAACGTGTCGCGCGCCTTGCCGAGGGATGCTCGAAGCCGTTGAAACCAACTCACGGGTGAGCATCTTCGCGGCGCCTAATCGAACTCCTGTTCGATACTTTCAGGCGATCGGCTCCAACCCGGCAAGGGCACTGGCCCGGATGCGCACCGGTTGCGGCGCCCCGCCATCGACCCGCACGGGGTACTCGAAGGTGACGTCCTCGCACCCGATATGCGGACGCATCAGGTCGGCCAGGCGCCCCTCGACAAAGACGCGCCGCCCGGATCCAAACGGCGACATACCCGCAACGAAGTGCAGTTCGAAGACCGCCGACGATGGAACGAAGGTAGTCACCCCACGTCCAAAGCACTCGCGGGTCGCAAGCGAAAGCGCGTCGGCGAGGCCCGTAAACTCATCGTCGTCCACACGCGCACCTACTTCGTCGTAGCAGTGCTCTCGATCGATCGCATAACGCACCGGGCCCGCCCCGTACAAGAACTCGACGCGAAACCTCCGTGCGCCGAGCGTGACGAGCAACTCACCGCCGAGCGGCGTGCGTCGCCGCTCGACGATGCGATCGTCGCCGCCGCGCATCGTGCGCGACCACCAGAGGCGCCGCCACATCGTCAGCGTCGCTCGCGGGCCGCGGCATCGACGCGGTACACGTACGCCAGCACCTCCGCGACGACCGCGTAGAGCTCGCGCGGAATGTAGTCGCTCAGGTCGAGGCGCGCCAGGGCTTCGACGAGCGCTGCATCTTCGAAGAGCGGAATGCCATGCTCGTGTGCGACTCGCAGAATCTCTTGCGCCGTCGCACCTCGTCCGACCGCAAGTACCTGCGGCGGCTCAGGTTTGAGCGGATCGTACTGCAGCGCGGCCGCTGCAGGGCGCTTGAAGAGTGACTTACGGAAATCGAAGAATTTGCTCACGCCCGCATATCCCACGTCGATGAGCGCTCGGCGCGCGTCGCCGGAGCCTCCGACGCATCGAAATCGGCCGGAACGTTCGCGGTTTGCCCGGCGGGCGCAGCTCCCGCGTCGAGTGCAGCGACGCGATACCGCAATGCTTCCAAACGCGCGCGCAGCTCTCCGAGCGTGCCGCGGAAGCGTTCGGCAAACGTCGAGGTTTGCGTCTTTACGTCGATGCTGACCGCGCGTCCGACCGTCTGCACGTCGATCGCGACGGTTCCAAGCGTCTTGGTATCCAACACGAACCCCAAATGAAAGTTGTCCGCGTCGAGCGCGCGTCCGTTTCCCGAGGGATCGCGCGCGATCCGCAGCTGCGTCGGCTTTCCGCCTTCGAAAAAATAGGCGGGCAGCGGGATCGTGATCGCGTTTGGATCGTTTGCTTGCGACGAGAGCACGTTCACCTGCACGGCCGTCGTTGCTACAAGCGCATCGCGCAACGCTTGAATGACGTTCGGCGATGCATCGCGGGGCGAACTCTGCGTGAGCGCAAGCAGCACCGCCTTCACGTCATGCTGGTATGCGGCCGTACGTTCAGCCACGTGCGCAGCTGCGCTCGCAGCATTCGACGCGGGCGCAAGCGCAGGCGCTTCCGGCAGGTTCACCGTCGAGGGCGCGGGGGACGCCGCAGCGGCATGCGGCCCTGCGCTCGCGCTCGCGGGCTCTTGCGGTGCCGCGAGTACCGCGCGCGCAAGCTGGACGAATTTTCCCTCGGCGCCGTCGAGCACGTGCGAGACAAACGCCGCGAGTTGCTCCGGCAACGTGGCGGGCGCGCGCAGGTCGAGCTCTCCGACAAACGAGAGCAGCGAACGCAGCGTGCCGACCCGCGAATCGGGCGCGAGCTTCGCGAGTTGCGCATCCAAGCGTTCAAATGCGCTCGTGAGCGCCTGCGTCGCGCTCTTCACGATCCGCGCTGCCGCGAGCGTGGTCGCCGTCGCCGGTACCCGCACGCGTGCAAGCAGCGCGGCCTCCGGCGTCGATGGCGCTCGGACCGTACGCGGCGCGACCGACTCGCTTGCGGCCGCGGGACGCGCCGTCATCGGCGGCGGTGCGGCGGCGGCCGGATGTGGGGCGGCTATCGGGCGTGGGGCGGCAGCCGGGCTCGAGGCGGCCGCCGTGCGTGCGGAGGGCGTCGATGCGGCCGGCGCAGGCGCGGAGGCCGGTGCCGGGGCCGCCTTCGCAGCCGGCTGGGGCAGCGGGGTACGATTGAGCGCGATGCGCGCTTCGAGCGCACCCGCTGCGCTCGCGGGAGCCGGCGGCTCTGCGGAGGCCGGTGCTTGCGCGTTCGGCGCAGCGGTTGGCACCACCGAGGCGGCAACGAAGATCTCGCGCGGCGGAGCAAGCGAGACTTCCGGTGGGGGCGGCGCCGCGTTCGCCGGCGCCGTTGCAGGCGGTGCGGGTGCCGGCGGCGGCGCGCTGCGCAACACCGCAGTCTGCGGCGCATTTTGTGCAGGTACTTGGATGTTCGGCTGCGGCGGCGGATTGTTCGGATCGATGACGCCGAGGTTGCGCACGATGATCGCCGCGCTTGTAAAACCGGTCACCTGCAGCTGCAGCTGCTCGCCCGGATTCACGCCCGAAGGCAAGCGCGCGGCGATCGTCTGTCCGAGGACCGACAAGCGATCGCTTCCATTCTCCGGCGGCAGAACCGTCGCGGTGAGGATATCACCAACGCTGAGTTGGGCCTGAAATGCTTGCGTCGCGGCACCGAGGTCGAGGGCCGCTTCTTCGATGGCTGCTTGCGCATTGGCAACGATCTGAGCTGCGAACGCGGCGAGCGGGTCGAGTCCGGACATCTTCGCCTACACGGTGACGTCGATGAAGTGCTCGCCGTCACCCGCAAGACCGAGCGGAGAGGCTTCGTCCGGCGCCTCGTACGTGCGGCGCCGCTCTTGCGGCGTGTAGCCGCCGCTCCCGCTCCCATCCTCGTTCGTTTGGATTACCGAACCTTCGGCGTGCGCGAGCTCCGCAACCGATTCCTCACGCTGCTGAAGCTGTGCGACGAAGGCGGATTGAGCCGCCGCCTGCGCGGCCTGAGGGGCCGTTTGCGCGTTAGTAGCCTGGGCCGCGTTCTGCGGCGCGGCCAGGTAAGCGAGTTGCAGATCCACGGGTCGGATCGCCATGCCCCGATACTTCCCCTCGCAAGGTACGTTCTACTTTAGTATCGGGTATCACCGGGGGCTTTCTGAGGTATTTCTGTTTGACGGTCGGGTCGTCTTCGCGGTAGCCGAGGTCGTCGCGCAGCTCCCGCAAGCGCTGGCGCAGGTGAATCACCGCCTGGGCATGGATCTGCGAGACCCGTGACTCGGAGACGCCGAGCGCGCCCTTGATCTCCTTGAGCGTCTGCCCCTCGAAGTAGTAGAGCTGGATCACGGTACGCTCTTGCGGTGGCAGACTCTCGACGGCATGCACGAGCTCGCTGCGGACCTCGCGCGACTCGACCTCGCTCATTACGTCGTTGTCGTCGTCACGCAGCGTATCGACGAGGGGAATCTCGTAGCCCTTTTCGTTGGGCAAGAACTCCTCGAGCGAGAGCACCGCGGTTCCGCGCACGCGTTGCACCAACTGGTCGAGTTCCTTGACCGAAAGCCCCATCCGCGCCGCGACCTCTTCGTCGGTCGGCGCGCGGCCGTTGGTCGTTTCGAGCTCTTGATAGACGCGCTCAAGTTCGCGCGCGCGCTGACGAACGGCGCGCGGCACCCAATCGAGCGAACGCAGGGCGTCGAGAATCGCGCCGTTGATACGGGTGATCGCGTAGGTTTCGAACTTCACCCCGCGCGCGTCATCGTATTTCTCGATGGCGTCGATCAAACCCAAAATGCCGTCGTTGATGAGATCGTTGATCTCCACGTTCGGCGGAAGGTTGACGGAGATCCGGCCAGCCACGTACTTCACAAGGTGTAAGTACTTGTGGACGATCTCTTCTCGCGAGAGTTCGACGCCGCCGATCACGTAGCGACGGGAACTACGGCTCAGCTTCATGCAACCCCGACAGCGTGCGGCATGCACGCCTCGTGCGTCATATTCACAACCCGGAGAGCGGCTCCTACCCCGACACGCATGACGGGCGTTAAGCTTTTGCCACGCCCGCGAGATCGCACACGATCGGTGCGATGTCATCGAGCGGCGCTTCGCGATCGACCAGGCCCTCCTTCGCCGCGGCGCGCGGCATGCCATAGACGACGCAGGTTTCCTCGTTCTGCCCAAGGACGTAACCGCCGCGGTCCTTGATCGCGCGCAAGCCGCGAACGCCGTCTTGTCCCATCCCGGTGAGGATGACGGCGAGCGAGGCTCGACCGTACGCCTGTGCAATCTGCGCCGTCATCACATCGACGCTCGGAACATGCAGCGAGGTGCCGTCGTCTTCGACCAGGCGCACCTCGGTCTCGTGGCCCGTCCGGCGCAGCGCAACCTGCTTGCCCGAGGGCACGATCAATGCGGTTCCGGCCTCGAGGATCATGCCGTTAACGGCCTCGTGTACGGCGATCTGACTCTGCGAGTTCAAGCGATCGGCGAGCGGCCGGGTGAACCCGAGCGGCATGTGCTGAACGATGAGCACCGGCAACGGAAAGTTTGCCGGCAAGCGCGGCACGACGTGCGAGAGCGCGACCGGCCCGCCTGTGGAGGTACCGATCGCAACGCATTGGTACGGCGACGAGGTGATGGCCCGAGCGGCCGGAGGCGCGACGATACGTACCGGCTCGGCCTCCGGCAGCGGATGATGTACGATCGGCTGCGCGGGCTGGGCGCCGCGCCGCGAGACCGCGCGCACTTTGGCGATCAGATCGCGGGCCACGTCGGTGATGTTGACGTACGCGGCATCGGGCTTCGCGATGAAATCGACGGCGCCAAGTTCGAGGGCTCGGAACGTCGTCTCCGCACCCTCACGCGTGAGCGAACTGCACATGATGATCGGCGTTCGGTGATCCGCGACGATCCGCCGGATCGCTTCGAGCCCGCCCATCCCGGGCATCTCGACGTCCATCGTGATCACGTCGGGCACCACCTGCAGCGCCTTGGTGACGGCTTCTTCACCGCTACGGGCCGTCGCGATCACCTTGATGTCCGGCTCGTTTTCGAGCATGGTCGTAATGGCCCGGCGCATGAACGCCGAGTCATCGACCACCATCACGTTTATCTGTGCCAAGATATCCTATTTCCGTCGGTAGTAGATGGCTTTAGGGGTAACAACAGGCTCGTAGAGATCGGTGATGCGCATGATCGACTCCGCATGCCCGAGGAAGAGAAATCCGCCCGGACGCAGCGCCTGAGCGAACGCTTCGACCACTCGTTTTTGCGTTGGTTTATCAAAATAAATCAAGACGTTGCGGCAAAAAATCGCATCATGAATGCCCATTGCGGCGACGGCCTTCGCGTCGAGAAGATTCATGCGCGAGAACGAGACCATGCGCTTGATCTCGTCGTTAATGAAGAATCCGCCTTCGAATGCGCGGAAATACCGTTGCACCATCTCGACCGGGGTGGCGCGGAACGAGAGCTCGCGATAGAACCCGGTGGTCGCCTTGTCGAGCGCCCGCGGCGACAGGTCGGTCGCGTGAATCGTCACGCTCGACGGATTGATCCGATGCGCTTGCGTGAGCATCATCGCGATCGTGTACGGCTCCTCGCCGGTCGAGCACGCCGACGACCAGACGCGCAGGCGCCCTCCGCTGCGCAGCGTCTCGTCGAGGACATCGGTCACGAGCACGTCCAACTGGGCTCGTTCGCGAAAGAAGTAGGTCTCGTTGTTGGAGAGCACCGACGCAAGTTCAGCCCATTCGGCCTCGCGATCGGGTGAGGCAACCAAGAAGCGCTGATATTCGGCGAAATCCGCGACACGCGCTTTGAGCAAGCGCGTCTGCAAGCGGCTCTGCAACAGAAACTGCTTGGTGTCGTCATAATAGATTCCGAAGCGTTCGCGAATGAGATCGCGAAGCGCCCGGAACTCACTCTCCGATATACCGATCGTCGACACGTGCTAAATTCCGTGTGCGACGTTCGCCGCTCGATCAGGCGAAACTTGCCCGCACCCCAAAACGCGCGGCATTTGCGTAAAGCACCAGTTTGTCGCGTAGCGTTCGTTCGTGCTCCTCGCGTTGGAGCGCGTCCGAAAACGCGCGGCTACGCGCGAGTTGCTCGAAGAGAAGCTCGAAGCGAGCCGGGCGATCTTCGAGGAAGCGCATGAGGCGCACGCGGTGCTCCAGGCGCCGCTGGAAGCGCGCTTGCAGTTGCCGGGCGTAGCGTGCCGCGGCGGCATGGGGGCTCGCACGATGCGTGGCGATCGCGTCGGCGGCCAGCCGGCCGCTCATCGCCGCCTCGTAGATACCCTCTCCGTTGGTGGCATCGACGAGCCCTGCTGCCGTACCGCCGAGCATGTGTACGCCCTCGGCGACGCGGGCGCGCGGCCACCCGCCATAAAGAAGATGCCCCTCTTCTTTGACGCGCAGCACGCGAGAGGTTGCAAAGAGCCGAGCGCGCACGCGTTCGGTGAACGCATCGAGCTCCTCGCGTAGCGCACGGCCGTTCATCTTGCCGGTGAGCCCGAGGCCGATGGCCAAGTGGTCGCGCTTGGGAAACATCCAGGCGACGATCTGGCGACCGTCTCGCGCGCGATAGTAGTGCAACTCGAGCGTCTGGTACGTAACCGGCCGCGCGGGGCGATCGAGATAGAGACGATGTTGCAGCGTCGTCATCAATCCGTGCTGCCAGCGCGGATCGGCAAACGAGCTACGCTCGAGTTTTGCGGTCGCTCCCTGCGCGAGAAAGACCGCATTGGCCCGGAGGGTACGCCGTTCCCCACTGCGCAGATCGGCGTACTCCACGAGCGTCCCGGCGGCGTCCGCGCGGACGTCGCGCATCAATGCGCTCGTGCGAATCTCGGCGCCTTCACGCATCGCGAGCCGCGCCATCGTCCCATCGAGTTCCTCGCGCGTGGTCGTGTGCCCGGGTCCAAACGCGATCTCGTGCTCGCGCCCGTCGTTATCGAAAAGCGCAAGGCGCGGCGTATCGCAATGCACGAGCGAGCGCGGCAGATCGAAGGTCGCACAGAATCCGGGACGCAGCCCCGCAGCGCAGACGCGCTTTTCGCCGACGACGGCATCTTTGTCGAGGACGATCGTGGCGATGCCTGCGCGCGCGGCCTCGCGTGCCGCCGTGGCGCCGGCCGGCCCGCAGCCCACGATGAGAAAGTCGGTGGACTCTACCATGCGCTCACCGAGGTTGGCTCCGCGTGCGACAAAATCCGTCAAGGTTCGCAGCGCTTGGCGAACGAAGCACGCTGGGTCATGAACACGCCGCACCCCCGGAACTATCTGCATCTGCCGCTCGGTGAGGGACAGCCCGACGAGATCAACGTCGTCGTCGAGATCCCCGAGAAGTCGCGAAACAAGTACGAGTACGACAAGACGCTCGACATTTTTCGGCTCGATCGCGCGCTACACTCGGCGATCCACTATCCGGGCGACTACGGCTTCGCACCGCAGACCCTGGCGCTCGACGACGACCCGCTCGACGTTCTGGTGCTCGTGATCGAGCCCACCTTCCCCGGCTGCCTCGTGAAGGCGCGGCCGATCGGGTTGCTCGAGATGATCGACGGCGGCAAGTCCGACGAGAAGATCCTCGCGGTGCCCGTCGGTGAGCCCGCCTTCGACGAGATCCACAACTTCACGCAAATTTTCCCGCACCTGTTGCGTAAGGTTTCGCATTTTTTCGAGACCTACAAAGCGCTCGAGGGCAAGCAGACCGAGGTCGGCGCCTGGCGCGATGCCGCCTACGCGCGGCGCGTGATCTCCGAATGCTATCAGCGCTTCCTCGAGCACGACAATTAACCCCGAACCGCATTTTCTAAAGGAAAAGTAGCAAGGGGGGCGGTACCGCCGTCCGTTAAGCGGCGCCCACCAGGAGGGCGCTGCATTGCTGCTACTCCATTGGTAAGGGAACTCACGTGACGGAACTGCCTCTTGCGATTTGGGCCGGCCTCATCGGCGGCTTGCTCGCCGTGCTCTACGGCGCCATCCTCATCGCCTGGGTGCTTCGGCAGCCCGAAGGCAACGACCGCATGAAGCAGATCGCGGCGGCGATTCAAGAAGGCGCGATGGCCTTCTTGAAGCGTCAGTACACGACGATCGGCATCGTGGCGGTCATTCTCGCTATCCTCATCTTCATCGCGCCGCCGCTCGGCTGGCAGGCTGCGGTGGGCTTTCTGATCGGCGCGGTGCTCTCGGGCGCGGCCGGTTTCATCGGCATGATCGTTTCGGTCCGCGCCAACGTGCGCACGGCGGAAGCCGCGCGCGGAGGTCTCGGGCCCGCGCTCAACGTCGCCTTCCGCGGCGGCACGGTGACGGGCATGCTCGTGGTCGGACTCGGACTCTTCGCCGTGAGCGGCTACTATGCGATCCTGCTCAACGTCAACGACGGATACGCAACGAAGTCCCTCGGCGCGATGGTCGGCCTCGCATTCGGCTGCTCGCTCATCTCGGTCTTCGCACGTCTGGGCGGCGGCATCTACACCAAGGCCGCCGACGTCGGCGCAGACCTGGTCGGCAAGGTGGAGGCCGGCATCCCCGAAGACGATCCGCGTAACCCCGCGGTCATCGCCGACAACGTCGGTGACAATGTCGGTGACTGCGCCGGCATGGCGGCCGATCTCTTCGAGACCTACTGCGTCACGACGGTCGCGGCGATGCTCTTGGGCAACCTCGTCTACGGCGACGAGCGGGGCGCGGTCACCTTCCCGTTGCTGCTCGGCGCGCTCTCGATCGTTGCGTCGATCGTCGGCTCGTGGGTCGTCGGCATGGGCAAAGTGCAGAAGTCACGCATCATGGGCGCCCTGTATAACGGCATGATCGTCGCGGGCGTCCTGGCGCTGATCGGCTTCTATCTGGTCACGCAGAACGTATTCGGCGGATCGACCGACCCGAGCGCGATGAGCATCTTCTTCTGCGCGGTCGTCGGCGTAGCGGTCACCGGTCTCATCACGATCATCACCGAGTACTACACCGGCACGCAGTTCTCGCCGGTGCAGCGCATCGCGAAGGCGTCCGTCACCGGTCACGCCACCAATATCATCGCGGGCCTCGCGGTCTCGATGCAGGGCACGGCACTGCCTGCGATCGTAATCGTCGTGGGCATCCTCGTAAGTTTCTCGCTTGCGGGAACCTACGGCGTCGGCATCGCGGTGATGTCGATGCTCTCGCTTGCCGGCATCGTCGTTGCGATCGATTCGTTTGGACCGATCACCGACAACGCAGGCGGCATCGCGGAGATGGCCGAGATGCCGGAAGACGTGCGCAACGTCACCGACCCGCTTGACGCCGTCGGCAACACGACGAAGGCCGTGACCAAGGGCTACGCGATCGGATCGGCGGCACTCGCCGCGGTCGTCCTCTTTGCGTCGTTCCTTCAAGAGCTGATCAAGGCGAAGTGCGGCCCGTCGGCCGGAACCGATTGTGCCGCAGGCGTCACCAACCTCTTCGCCATCGGCGACCCGTACGTGCTCTCGGGCCTCTTTATCGGCGGGCTCCTGCCGTATCTGTTCGCGTCGCTCTCGATGGAGGCGGTCGGGCGCGCGGGCGGCGCCGTGGTCGAAGAGGTCCGTCGTCAGTTCCGCGAGATCCCGGGCATCATGGAAGGCACCGCGAAGCCGGATTACGGGACAACTGTCGGGATCGTGACCACCGCCGCGCTCAAGGAGATGATCGTTCCCGCGCTCATCCCGGTCGGTGTGCCGATCGTCGTCGTGCTGCTCACGGTCTTCAACGTGCTACGAGGCGACACGGGCGCACAGTTGATGGGCGGCATCCTCGTCGGCTCGATCGTCACGGGGCTCTTCCTTGCGATCTCAATGACGACGGGTGGCGGCGCATGGGATAACGCGAAGAAGTACATCGAGGACGGTCACTTCGGCGGCAAGGGTTCGATCGCTCATCAGGCAGCGGTAACCGGCGACACCGTGGGCGATCCGTATAAAGACACCGCAGGCCCGGCGATCAACCCGATGATCAAGGTCCTCAACATCGTCGCTCTACTGCTCGTGGCGTTCCTCGCCCACTAAAAGCTCGGCACGAAACGAAATGCGGGTTCCCTCTTGGGGGGACCCGCTTTTCGTTTGCGAAGGTGGAGTAGAGATGAAACGATCACGCATAGGACCGCTCCCTCGACTGCGCGCCGCCTTCGCCACGACGGTGCTGCTGCTTGCCACGGTGCGACCGGCGTTTGCTTACACGCAAGAACAACAGTGGGAGCTCAAGGTCGGTCAGCAGTACTACCAACAGTTAGAGCAGCAAGGCAAAATCATCCGCTCGTCGCCGTACTACAAGATCCTCGATCCGATCGCGCATCGTATCGCAGCGGTCGCCGACAAGCAGTACTTCATGCCGTTTCACTTCTATCTCGTGAAGGACAGTCAGCCCAACGCATTCTCCGTTCCGGGCGGCCACGTGTACGTGACGACGGCGATGATGACGTTTGCGAAGAACCAGCAAGAACTCGCCGGCGTCCTGTGTCACGAAGTCTCGCACGACATTCATCACGACGTGTACAACCTGCAAGCAAAGAACCAGCGCTTGAGTCTGCTTGCCGGCATCGCAAGCCTGCTCGTCGGGCGCAATCAAATCGGTCAGTTCCTCGTGGGAACCGGTGCACAACTCCAGAGTTTAAGCTATTCGCGTCCCGTCGAAAGCGCGGCCGATCATACCGGGGCATACATCTGCGCCGCAGCGGGCGAGAACCCGTGGGGCATGGTCTGGCTCTTCAAGCGGTTCGAGAGCCGCCCAAGCGGCGTGCCGCTCGAGATGCTCTCCGATCATCCGCGTGACGATCACCGCGTCACCGATCTCGAGAACCTCTTCGCTGGCGATCGGCGCACCTTCGGGCGTTTTAGTTCAAACGTGCGTACCGCAACACCGCTCTAACGCGTCTGCTTCACCGGCTGCAAGGACGCACGCCACCTACTCGACGGCGCGATCCGATGTAAGCGGAACCTCCGCGCTGACCGCCGATTCAAGCGACGTGGTAACATCGACACCCTCTCGCACATCGTCGCTTTGGCGCGTCACGCGCGCCGCGATTGCAAGCGATGCCAAGAGCAGCACGCCACCGGCAACCCAGGCGGCACTCGGCGCTCGCCATTCGTGCGAGGTCGAGATCGAGAAGGCAAAAATTCCCGTGAAAAGCAGCGGGCCGACGAGCATGCCGATGCTACGTAACATGGTGATCGCGCCCTGCAACTCGCCTTGTTCGTGCGCGCCGACGCGCCGCGTCATGATCGCTTGCGATGCCGAGGTCGCGATCATCCACAACATGTTGACGGCGATTGCAATCCAAAAAACGAATTGATTGATGCCGTAGAGCAAAAAGCCCACGCCACCGAAAAACAGCCCGATCATGAGCGCCTTGCGCTCGCCGAAACGATCGACGACGCGCTGGATCACGAACGCGGAGATGATAACGGTCAGCACGCCGACCAGCGCGAGCGAGAGGCCGACGGTCTTCATCGTCCATCCAAATGCATACATGGTGAAGAGCACGAAAAGCTGCGGCAGCGCCTCGTGCGCGATATAGCCAATCGCGTTCACGGTCGCAAGACCCGAGAGCTCGCGGTGCCGGCGCAGCATGCGCAGCGAGCCGAGCGGGTTCGCACGAGCCCACGAAAATGCGTTGCGTCGTTCGCTACCAAGCGACTCGGGCAACACGACCAAACCATAGAGAAAATTCACGAAACTGAGCGCCCCAGCCACCCAGAAGGGTAGCCGCGGATCGTGCGCGCCGAGAAGCCCGCCGATCGCCGGGCCAACCACGAAGCCGATACCGAAGGCGGCGCTGATCATGCCGTATGCGCCGGCCCGCTTTTCCGCCGGGGTAACGTCGGCGACGTACGCACTTGCCACCGTGATGCTCGCAGTCGTCGCCCCCGAGAGCACACGCCCGATGAAGAGCCAGCCCACGTTCGGCGCGAGCGCCAGGATCGCATAGTCGAGACTGGTGCCGATGTTGGAAAGCAGCACGACGGGGCGCCGGCCGATCCGATCCGACAGCGTTCCGAGCACCGGCGACGTGAAGAACTGGACGAGCGCGAAGATCGTTGCAAATGCACCGCTCAAGAGCGACGCACTCGCATAACTCCCATGCTCGAAATGCAGGAGCAGCGGCTGGAATACCGGGATGATGATCCCGAGCGCAAGCATGTCGAACAGCACCGTCACGAAAATGAACGACATGGCGGCGCCGCGTCGTTGCATCATGCCGCGACGGTCGTGTGATCCAACGCTTCGTACTTCCGATAGACGACGAGGTAGGTGACGCCGATGATGGCGATCGCAAAAACGAGCAAGCCGTCACCGACAACGACGCCGATGCTACTCGTCACCGGAATCGCGACGCGGATCAGCGCGCGCAGCACGAAGGCGCCGAGGTAGATTCCGGCGGTCGCCCACGACGCCCCCAACCGCATAACGCCGTGGCGATCCGTTGCCTCAACCTGCGTATGATGTCCGCGCAGCATGCCGAGCGTAACGCCGCCCGCGAGCCCCAACACGACGGCAAGCGCGATCTCCCATACGGGCGCCGGCGCGGCGTGCTCGCCGCCATAGATCGCTAATGCCGCAAGCATCATCAAGAGGCCGGCCGAAGTCCACATGCGGGTCACGCTGATGCGCTGCGGGCGCGCGGCCCGCACGAGCACGATCGCCCCAATGGCGATCCAAGCGACGATCGATACGCCGAGATTCCCAGCCTGTCCGCCCACTGCTCCTCCATTCCTACGGTTCCGGTCAATAAAAAGAAACGAGCGGTGCCGCAAAGCGGCCCCGCTCGTTCTATGTCGATTCGCGAACCGAAGTTTCGGTTACTTGATCTCGACCTTGGCGCCGGCTTCTTCGAGCTTCTTCTTGATGCTCTCGGCTTCGTCTTTGTTGATGCCTTCTTTGACGGCCTTGGGTGCGCTCTCGACGAAGGCCTTCGCCTCGGTGAGGCCGAGGTTCGTGATCTCGCGCACGGCCTTGATGACCTTGATCTTCTCGGCGCCCGCATCCGCGAGCACGACGTCGAATTCGGTCTTCTCGGCGGCCGGAGCGGCGGCGGCGGACGGGGCCGCCATCATCATTGCGGGCGCGGCCGCGCTGACGCCGTACTTCTCTTCGAGCTGCTTGACGAGGTCCGCGAGCTCGAGAACGGTGAGCTTATCGATCTTTTCGATGAGTTCGGCAACTGCCATGATACTAGTGATTCTCCTTTAAGCGTTCGAACCCGCGGCTTCTTTTTGCTCGCGGATGGCGTTGAGCACACGGACGAGTCCGCTCTGATTGCCCGAAAGCACGGTGACGAGACCGCGCAGCGGGCTTGCAAGCGTACCGACGAGTTTGGCGATGAGTTCCGGCTTCGGCGGAAGCGCTGCAAGCACTTCGACCTGCTTGGCATCGACGAGTTGCCCGTCGATGTACGCAGCCTTGATTCCAAGTTTCTTGGAATCGTCGGCGAATTGTTTGATCGCTTTTGCGGGTGCAACGGGATCGTTGCCGGCAAAAACGATGCCGGTCGGGCCGTGAAGGTACGATTCGAGTTTGCTCGCGATATCTTCACCCGCGGCAATCTTGAAGAGCGTGTTCTTCACAACGGCGTACGTGTTGCCGTCTTTGCGCAGCTCGCCGCGGAATTTCGTGATCTCATCCACGGTGAGGCCGGCGAAGTCGGTCAAAAACACGTTCGGCGTCTCGGCGAGCCGATCGCGTAACTCTTGAACCGCGGCTTCTTTACGTGCGGTTGGCATTGACGTTGTGTCGCTTTCTTAGCATGAAAAAAGCGCTCCATCCGTCCGGAGGGCGCTTCACGTCGGCAACGTCAAGCGACACGTCTCGTGTCATCCTGAACTTGTCGAAGGACGAACGCACCTCGGTAGTCCCCTTGCGGGATTAAGGCCTGACGGCCAACTACGGTCTTCGGAGCCGTCGCACAGAATAGCACGGGTCACCCCAGCTGCGCAAGCCAAGAGGTCGCCCCTGCACGGCAGCGAACACGCCCGCATGCGCTATGGACGACGCGAATTCCTCACCGCTGCCGCCTTGGGCTTCACGGCGCTGGCAACCCCAGCCCGGACGCTTGCCATGCCCGCGCGAGCGGCACACTCCCTACGCGAGCTTCTCGCCGGCAACGCCCGCTTCGTCGCGGACAGGGCCGCGTGCCCGCCACTTACCGCGCGGCGCTTGGAGCTTGCCCGCGGACAAGAGCCCTTCGCGATCATCGTGAGCTGCTCGGACTCCCGCGTGCCGGTCGAGACGATCTTCGATCAACCTCCGGGCAACATCTTCGGCGTCCGCGTTGCAGGGAATTTCGTTGACGAGCATGGCCTCGGTTCGATCGAGTACGCGATCGCGGCTCTGCACGCATCCCTGATTTTCGTACTCGGCCACACCGCCTGCGGAGCCGTGAAAGCCGCGGTCGAGTATGTCGAGAAGGGCACTAAGCAGCCCGGTCACATCCAGAGTCTCGTGGAGGCGATCGCCCCGGCCGCACGCGCAAGCGAGCCGGGCGACACGCGCGGGTGGATCGCGCGTGCCACCGAAGGCAACGTCCACGATACCATCGCCGCGCTTGCGCGACGCTCGACCATCGTTGCGACCGGACTGCGTGACGAAAAGCTCGCGATCGCCGGCGGTGTGTACGATCTCCATAGCGGAAGAGTCGAGATCGTCGCGTAGAACTACGCGCGCATGCCGCACCGCCGTCCATCTACCCCCGACCATGCCTTCACCCTGCTGCGCGAGGGTAACGAGCGTTTCGTGAGCGGCAAGCCGCTTGCACCGCAGCCCTCTGCCGAGCGCATCGAGCTCGCGAGCGGGCAATCGCCGTACGCGGTGATCCTCGGATGCTCGGACTCCCGCGTGCCGATCGAGACGATCTTCGATCAGCCGCCGGGGAACCTGTTCGTCGCGAGGGTGGCCGGCAACATCGTGAGCGCCGAGGGGATCGCAACGATCGAATACGGGGTCGAGGTCCTCGGTGCTATGGTCGTCCTCGTGCTCGGACACTCCGCCTGCGGCGCGGTCCTAGCGGCGATGCAGCACGTCGAGGGCGCGAACACCTTTCCCGGACATATCGGCCTGCTCGCCGAGGCGATCGCCCCCGCGGCCGAGCGCGCCCACACGCAACCCGGCGACTGGTACGCAAACGCGATCGCGGAGAATGCCCGCGCCTGCGCCGCCGAGATCCCGCGGCGGTCGGAGGTGATCCGCGACGCGATCGAGCAGCGCGGCATCCGCATCGCAAGCGCGGTGTACGACCTCCACACCGGCCACGTCGAGTTTGCCGGCGTGCGCTCCGCCAGCCACGCGCGCGCTACGTCCGGCTAAGTACATTTTGCCTCCTGGCGCGAATACGGCATTCCCGTTAAGCTTCGGTTAAGGGTACTGTCGGTACCCTGCTGTAAGTGGAGGTTTATTTGCGCCCTCTCTCTATGCGATTGCTTCCGGCCGTCGTTGCGGCCTCGCTCCTTGCCGCCTGCAGCGGTAACGGTGGTTCGACCCTCCCGAATACGCTCACACCGCAGGCCAACGGCTTCACGCCGACCGGCCAATTCACCGCGGTCGATGATGCATCTCAGACGATCTACTTCATGCCGACGATGGCCGCGTTCAGCGCGACCGGCGGCCACGTTACGCCGATGGGCAAGCGCTCCGGCTCGAGCGGCGGCAACCTGAACTACGGCGGCGGTCCGATCCAAACGGCCCCGAAGACCTACGTCGTGTACTGGGGCTCGGCCTGGAACGGCAGCGGCGACCCAGACGGCGTCAAAGCCTATCTGAACAACTTCCTCTCGCATGTCGGCGGAACGACGTGGAACGCGACGGTAACGCAATACTATCAGAAGAACCCGTCGGCGAACGTCGGCAACCCGTCGGGCAATTTCGGCGGATCGTACGTCGATACGTCGAGCAGCCCGCCGAAGAGCCCCTCGCAGAGTCAAATGGCAGCTGAAGCAGCGAAAGCCGCTGCGCACTTCGGTAATTATTCGGTGAGCGCGCAGTACATCGTTGCGATGCCGCACGGCATCTCGCCCTCGGGCTTCAAGCGCAGCTACTGTGCCTATCACTCCTCCACCTCGGCCAGCGGCGGCACGATCTCGTGGACGAACCTTCCGTACCTTCCCGACGCGGGCTCGGGCTGCGGCGCCGGTTCGGTAACGGGTAGCGTCCTCGACGGCGTCTCGATCGTCGAAGGGCACGAGATGGCCGAATCCGAGACCGATCCGCATCCGAGCAGCGGCTGGACCGATTCATCGGGCGCGGAGATCGGCGATAAGTGCGCGTGGGTCAATCTGCAGAACACCGACCTGAACGGCACCTACTTCCCGACGCAACCGCTGTGGAGCAACGCCAGCAGCAGCTGCGTGCAGAGCTACTAACGCGCAAACGCGCACTCGCACACGCGGCGAGAACGAAAGAGGCCCCCGGTCGAGCGACCGGGGGCCTCTTTCGTTTGGCTAACGCTTTGACGCTTACGCGGTCACGCGCGCGCGGCTCGGATCGACCTTGACACCGGGGCCCATCGTGCTCGTGAGCGTGATGCTCTTGATATACGTACCCTTCGCTGCCGCCGGCTTAGCACGAACGATCGCGTCGAGTAGCGTGTTCACGTTCTCCAGCAGTTGATTCGCATCGAACTGCGACTTGCCGACGATCGTGTGGATGATCGCCGTTTTGTCGAGGCGGAACTCCACCTTACCAGCCTTGATGTCGCGGATCGCGCCCGCGATGTTCGCCGAGACGGTACCGGCTTTCGGGTTCGGCATCTTCTGCGCGAGAATACGGCCGAGCTCCTTACCGACGAGCGCCATCATATCCGGCGTCGCGACTGCGACGTCGAACTCGGTGAATCCGCCCTTGAGCTTATCGATCAGATCCTGATCGCCAACGTGATCGGCGCCGGCATCCTGCGCAGCTTTAGCGTTGTCGCCCTTGGCGAATGCGATCACACGCACGGTGCGGCCCGTGCCGTGCGGCAGCAACACCGTACCGCGCACGTTCTGATCGCTCTTCTTCGGATCGACGCCCAAGCGAATGTGAATCTCGACCGTCTCGTTGAACTTCGCGTTCGCGTTCTTCTTCACGAGATCGATCGCTTCGACCGGCGCAAAGAGCGCCTTCTTGTCGTAGTTGGCTGCCAGCGTCTTATAACGTTTACCGTGATGCTGTGGCATTATTCGACCTCCACGCCCATCGAGCGCGCCGTTCCGGCGATGATCTTCTTTGCGGCATCGATGTCATTTGCGTTGATGTCGGGCATCTTCACCTTCGCGATCTCTTCGAGCTGCGCGTTCGTGAGCTTACCGACCTTGTTCCGATTGGGTTCTTTCGAACCCGAGTCGATCTTCAGCGCCTGTTTGATCAGGAACGACGCCGGAGGCGTCTTCGTGATAAACGTGAACGTGCGATCTTCAAATACCGTGATCTCGACCGGAATGATCATACCCGCCTGCGATGCGGTACGTTCGTTGTACTGCTTGCAGAAGTCCATGATGTTGAGCGAGTACGGGCCGAGTGCGGGACCGATCGGCGGCGCGGGGGTCGCTTTGCCTGCCGGGATCTGTAGGCCGATCTTGCCTACGACCTTCTTTGCCATTGGTTGTCGTCTCCGTTAAACCGAATCGTTTTGATCCGATTCGAACGCTGGAGACGTCCGCATCTTCGCATCGTGCAAAAACGCTATTGCCGGACCTTTCGCTCCCGCGCATCCTGCGCTCCGCGAGAAGCTCCGAGCCTCCCTCATTCGAATCGGATCGAACCGATTCTCCCCCCATATTCCGGCTGATCAGGTGTGGGGGTAACCACCTGGCCAAACTCGAGTAGCTTACGGCACGTGATGCACGCTTGTAAAGTGGAGAGCTCGCATATCGTCACCCCACCATGGAAGCCGGTGGCGGAGGCCCGAGCGGGCGTCCCAGGTGGCGGAGGCTCGAGCGGGCTTCGGTGGCCGGGGCTCTGAGAAATTCGCGAAGCGGGACGGCGAGAGCGGATTTTCAGGCAGCAGCGTTTCTCCTTGGATGGAGCAACGCGGGCATCCCAGGTGGCGGAGGCTCGAGCGGGCTTCGGTGGCCGGGGCTCTGAGAAATCCGCGAAGCCGGGACGGCGAGAGCGGATTTCTCAGGCAGCAGCGTTTCTCCATGGATGGAAAAACGCGGGCGTCCCGGCTGCCGAAGCCCGCTCGAGCCTCCGCCGCCCGCTACACCTTTTCGACTTGGAAAAATTCGAGCTCGACCGGGGTTTCGCGGCCGAAGATCGAGATGAGCGCGCGCAGGCGCTCTTTCTCGGGCTGGATCTCGTCAACGACACCCGTGAAGTCGAAGAACGGGCCGCTCGTGACCTTCACGCGATCGCCCTTGGCGAAGTCGATCTTGAGCTTGGGCGCTTCGATGCCCATCTGCTTAAGGATCGTCTTAACCTCTTTGTCCTGCAGCGGAACGGGCTTCTCGCCGGGTCCCGGGCTGCCGACGAAGCCGGTGACACCCTGCGTGTTGCGCACGACGTACCACGACTGGTCGTCCATGATCATCTCGACCAGGACGTAGCCGGGGAAGACCTTCTTCGGGGTGATCTTGCGCTTGCCGTCCTTGAACTCGACCTCGTCCTCCATCGGGACGAGCACGCGGAAGATCTTGTCCTGCATGCCCATCGAGTGGATACGGCGCTCGAGGTTCGCCTTTACCTTGTTCTCGTAACCCGAGTAGGTATGAATGACGAACCACGTGCGGTTGTCTTTTTTTGCTGCCGGACGCTCGCGAACGTCGGACTCGGTCGCGGCTTGGGCGGCATCGTCGTCCGCGTCGTACGCAGCCGCGAACGGTCCGTCCTGCATCGCTTGAGCACTCGCGATTGTCTCGTTGCCGTCGTCGTGTTCGAATTCGGTGGTCATGTTAAACGGTGCGCCGGTCCTTTACAGGCTCAGCGGATGAAGCAGTTTGAAGACGTAGCCAAACAGCTGGTCGAGCGCAAAGGTGAAGAGCCCAATCCCGATCACGAGAGCGAGCGTAAGAACCGTTGCCGACACCCACTCGTCGCGGGTCGGCCACGTTACGCGGCGCAATTCGGCGATGACGCCGGCAACGAAATCGTTGCGGGCCACCGTCTGCGCGTTCTTCTTTTGCTGGTCGTTCACCACTCGTCAACTCCACGGAATACTTTGGCAGGGCGGACAGGACTCGAACCTGCAACCGGCGATTTTGGAGACCGCTACTCTACCAATTGAGCTACCGCCCTACGCTTTTTGCCCCTGGTTTCGCCAGAAGCAAAAAACCGATTGCTACGTTTACTTGGTCTCGCGATGGGAACGGTGGCAACGGCAGAAGCGGCAATACTTGCTCAGCTCGAGCCGATCCGTCGTCTTTTGTTTATTCTTCTGCGTGTTGTAATTGCGGCGCTTGCACTCGGTGCATGCCATCACGACCATCACGCGATTCTCTTTTTTCGCCATCTCTTAGCCTACCACGAACATAAAGAAAACGGACTCCCGGTCCGTTCAGCTCCGCAAGATTATCACATCCCAACGCCCCAAGCAAGGCCCACCGTCGCTTTCAAGCCGGGTCCGTTTCGGGCGGCGCCACGGCCGCGCTCCGGGATCGCGAGGCGCCGCGTCGGTACAGTGTGCGCTCGGGCGGAATCGAACCGCCAACCTCGGCCTTAGGAGTGCCTTGCTCTATCCAATTGAGCTACGAGCGCCCGCTTCCGTCTCGGAGTTACCCACGCGACGCAGGGCGGCCTTCCCTTACGCGAGTGGCGGAGGGGACCCTTCGACGCGCCACGCGACGAACCGGTCGACCAGGTGCGGATCGAACTGCGTGCCCGCACACCGTTGCAGTTCGCCCAGGGCCGCATCTTCGGTGATCCCCCGATGGTAGGGGCGGTCCTGGACCATCGCCGAGAACGCATCGAGGATCGCGATCGCCCGGGCGAGCAGATGGATGCTTTCGCCCGCGATCCCGTGCGGGTACCCGGCGCCGTCGTAGCGTTCGTGATGCTCGCCGACGATCCGGGCGACCTCTTCGTAGCCGGGGTGAGAGCTCAGAATGTTGCGCCCGTAGGTCGCATGCTGCTGCGCAGCCTGATATTCAACCGTCGAGAGGCGCCCAGGCTTGACCAGAATGCGGTCGGAGACGAGCAGTTTACCGACGTCGTGCAAGAGACTGCTTTGCAATAACAGCGCGAGCGCGGAATGATCGAGTTCGAGGTTATATTCGCACCACAACTTTGCCATCGTGTTGACTTGAAGCAGGTGCACGCGGGTGTACGGATCGCGGTCGAGCAGACCCTCCACGATGGTCTCGATGCCGGCAAACGAGCCGTGAATCGTGTAGGCATCGACATCGTCTTCACCGATCGGACGACAGCCTTGCTTGCGCGAGAGGCGCGTACGATGCACGCAGAGCGCAACCACGTCCGAGCGGTTTCCCGCATCGAACGGTGCAACGACGTACCCGCATGCAAGCGACACCGGTAGCGTTTGATCGCGCGCAACGTACGCCAAATCGTTCAGACGTGCGTTGAGCCGTTCGACCGCGTGCACGATCAAATCCGGCGTGCGATCGCGGAGGATCACGAGGAATACGTCGCCGCCGAAACGGCCCACGGTAATCGTCTCGTCGGCGCTCTCGAGCTCGCGCAATGCATCGGCGACGCTACGCAGCACCACATCGCCTTCGTCGTGCCCGTACGTTTCGTTGAACATGCCGAAGTTGACGATGTTCAGCATCACCGCGGTGATCGGATGGGTCGAGGTCGCCCCCGCGAGCGCCGATTCGAGCTCGCGCGACATGCGCGAATGGTTGGCAAGCGAGGTAAGCGGATCGTACTCGGCGGTGCGCTGGAGCGCTTGATACATGCGCTGGTTCTCGACCGCGACCCCGAGATAGTGGCCGATCGCCGCTACGGTCTCGACGTCCTCCTCGGTGTACGCATCGGCATTGGTGGTCTGCACCGAGAGACATCCCAGTTGCGCGCCACCCGAGCGCATCGGCACGAACATGGCGGAGACGGTGTCGTTCGTCCACGGCCGGTCGGCGTTGAGCGGCGAGGCCCCTTCGGGTGCCCACACCGCGGGCGAATTGCCCCAGATGATCTCGCCGGTCTCGATCACCGCCCGCGCGCGGGATTTCGAACCGAGCGGAATGTGCGGATAGCGCCGGATCTCGCCGTGGTCGTAGCAATACTCCACCGAATGCCGGCCGTCGGGACGCGCAAGGGCGATGAAGACGACGGACGCGTCGATGTACTCGGCGAGCAGTTGCGTGAGCCGGTCGAAGAGCGCGCCGAGCGACAGGTCGGTAGCCAAAAGTGAAGCGACCTTCCGCATAAGAAGGCGATCGCTGGTTCGCTGAGCGCGTTGGCCGACCGGGTTTTCCGTCAAGCAGAGCTCCGTCCTTGAGGTGGGACTTCCGTCCTATGCCAGATTCCTGGTACTGATGTTCCTTCCCCCCGGGAGGCCCATTTTCCGGAGGCGAACAGCCGCCCAGCATGGACTACGAAACCCTTGTCGCGTCGGTCACGGGCCTGCTCTTGGGCGAGCCCGACATCATCGCGAATGCCGCGAACTTTGCCGCCTTCGTGTACCACGAATTGCCGGAACTCAACTGGGCGGGCTTCTACTTTCCTAACGCCGCCGGAGATCTGGTGCTCGGACCGTTTAACGGGCGCCCGGCCTGCACGCGGCTGCCCCGCGGGCGCGGCGTGTGCGGCGCGGCCTTCACGCAGCGACGTACGCTCGTCGTGGACGACGTGCATGCCTTTGGCGATCACATCGTCTGCGACAGCGCCTCGGCATCGGAGATCGTGGTGCCACTGGAGCGCAACGGCGAGGTCTTCGGCGTGTTCGACGTCGATAGCCCGCGCGTCGCGCGCTTCAGCGACGCCGACCGGCACGGCATCGAACGCTTGGTTACCGCGTTCGTCGGCGCCGTTGGGACAAGCGCGGTACCGCGACCGGTTTAGCCGCCCTTGCGGAACGAAAGCGAGAGCGAGTTGATGCAGTAGCGCGTGCCGAGCGGGCCCGGACCATCCTCGAAAACGTGTCCGAGGTGTGAATCGCAGCGCGCGCATCGCACCTCGGTGCGATGCATGCCGTGACTGAAGTCCTCGAGCAACCGCACGTGCTGCTGCTGCTCGGGGTGCGTGAAGGACGGCCATCCGCAATGGGAATCGAACTTCGAATCCGACGTAAAGAGCTCGGCGCCGCAGGCACCGCAACAGTACATGCCATCGTCGCGTACGTCGAGGAGGGCGCCGGTAAAGGGGCGCTCGGTGCCGGCTTGACGCAGGATCGCATAGCGCTCGGCGCCGAGCTCCGCGAGCCATTGGGCCTCCGACTTAGCGGGTTCGCTCTCGTGTTTCATCACCGATAGAACGCCGCACGGGGCCGGTCCGGATGCATCCACACGAGATGGAGCCGTTGACGGGGATTGAACCCGTGACCTCTTCCTTACCAAGGAAGTGCTCTACCACTGAGCTACAACGGCACATCGACGGCCGGCGCTTGGAGCGGGCGGCGGGAATCGAACCCGCGCTGTCTGCTTGGAAGGCAGAAGCACTACCACTATGCAACGCCCGCGAACCGGGTCCCGCGGCCGGTCGAGGCCGCGGGATTTCAAAACCTGGGCAGGGCTGGATTCGAACCAGCGTAGCGCTTTCGCGCGCCGAATTTACAGTCCGGTGCCTTTAACCACTCGACCACCTACCCATGAGGTCCCGGCACGGCTAACCACGGTACGATATCACGGGTCCCGAGTCCTCGCAACTCCCGAAATCCGCATCGCTCACGCCGGCGCATTGTACTTCAGGAAGACGCGCTCGCGCTGCCAGCCTTCGCGCTCGTAGAGACGCTGCGCGGCCCTATTGTCGTCGGCGGTTTCGAGAAACATGCCCGCCGCCCCGATCTCGCGAGCATAGGCGCGCGCCGCGCGCAACAGCGCCGCACCAACGCCACGACGGCGCGCACGGGGATCGACGAAGAGGTCTTCGAGGATCAGCGCCGTCCCAAGCCATACGGTTGAGTAGGTGCGAAATAGTTGCACGAAGCCCACGGCCGCGCCGTCGCCTCGCGCGAGGAAGATCGCTCCCGTCTCATCGCGCAACATGCGCTGCACAAATGCGTGTTCCGCCGCCGCATCGTGGCGCTGCCCGTAGAACTCGCGGTACCCGCGCACGAGCGGGAGCAACTCCTCGATGCCGGCAAGCCGGGCGCGTTCGATCTCGATCATCGCGTACACAGGTCCCTTCATGGCTCTGCGCGTAGCCGTGGCCCATGGCAACGACGTACGACGCAATCATCATCGGCGGCGGGCACAACGGCCTCGTCACCGCGTGTTATCTGGCAAAAGCAAAGTGGAACGTCCTCCTGCTCGAGCGCCGGTATATCGTGGGCGGCGCCTGCGTCAGCGAAGAGACGTTTCCGGGCTTCAAAGTCTCGACCGCGGCATACGTCAACAGCCTCTTCCGCCCCGAGATCGTGCACGACCTCAATCTCGGTGCGTATGGTTTCGAAGCGGTCGAGCGCAATCCGGCTTCGTTCTCGCCGTTTCTCGACGGCCGTTACCTCATGCTCGGTCGCGACCGCGCGAGCGACCTCAGCGAGATCGCGAAGTTCAGCGCACGCGATGCGCAAGCGTACCCGCAGTATGAAGCGATGTTGGAACGCGTCGCATCGGTCATCGAGCCGACGCTGACGCAGATTCCCCCGAACCTGCTCAAACCCAAACTCAGCGATCTGCCTCGCGCGCTCTCGCTCGGACGCGCGTTGCAAAAGATGGGTCCGGCCATGAATGAAGCGGTGGAGGTGCTGACGGGGGCCGCGCGGCCGATCCTCGACCGTTGGTTTGAGAGCGAGCCGTTCAAGGCCACGCTTGCGACCGACGCGATCATCGGCGCGTTCATGGCGCCGTCGATGCCTGGAACCGCGTACGTCCTCTTCCACCATGTGATGGGCGAGACGAACGGCAAGAAAGGCGTATGGGCGTACATGCGCGGCGGCATGGGCGGCCTCACGCAATCGCTCGCCAAAGCGGCGCAGGATCTCGGCGTGGAGATTCGCACCGAAGCCGAAGTGGTGAAGATTCTCACGAAGAACGGCGTGGCCGTCGGCGTCGCCCTTGCAAACGGCGATGAGTTCCGGTCGCGCACGGTGGCAAGCGGGGTCGATATGCACCTCACGTTCGAACGCTTTCTCGCGGACGAAGCGCTGCCGCAGGAGTTCCGCTCGGCGCTCAAACGCATCTCCTACGACAGCGCATCGGTCAAGATCAACGTCGCGCTCGATCGTCTGCCGAGCTTCACGGCGCTGCCAGGACACGAGCCCGGCCCGCAGCATCATGGCACGGTGCACTTGTGCGAGACGCAAGACTTCATCGAGCGCGCCTACGACGATGCAAAGTACGGCGAGCCCTCGCGCGAACCGGTCGTTGAATGCTGCCTCCCGTCGTCGGTCGATCCGACGGTCGCGCCTGAAGGCAAGCATCTGATGTCGATGTTCGTGCAGTACGCGCCCTACAAACTACAAAGCGGACCGTGGACGAAGGCGATCAAAGACGAGTTTGCGGATCGCTGTTTCGATATCGTCGAGCGTTACGCGCCGGGCTTCAAGAACTCGGTGATCGCGCGCCAGATCCTGAGCCCGGTCGATATCGAAGCGACCTTCGGACTCACCGGTGGGAACATATTCCAAGGCGCGATGCCGCTCCACAGCCTCTACGCGTTCCGCCCCGTTCCCGGCTATGCCGACTACACGACGCCGGTGAAGAATCTCTACATGTGCGGGTCGGCCGCGCATCCCGGCGGCGGCGTGATGGGCGCACCCGGTTGGAATGCCGCGCGGGAGATGCTCAAACGTCGATGATCGATTCGCAAAAGCTGACGATCGCGCTCGACGACGACGCACACACCACGCTCGAACGCTGGGGCACGACCGGCCCCGTGATGCTCTGCGTGCACGGCATGACGAGTTCTCGTCGATCGTGGCTGCGCATCGCGAAGCGATATGCCGATCGTTATCAAGTCATCACCTACGATCAACGCGGGCACGGAGACAGCGCCGGTGTCGCAGGCCCGATGTCGCTCGAACGCGGGGTACGCGATCTGGAGAATGTCGTCGCCGCGATCGGCGGCGCGGACATCCTGATCGGGCACTCGTGGGGCGGCGCGGTCGTCGTACGTGGCGGCCTTCGCACGCCGGCGTCGCGCATCGTCGCGGTCGATCCGATGATCGTGCAGGTCAACGACGCGTGGTACGACGAGTTCATCGCCGAACTCGACGATGCGTTCAAGCTCACCGGCGAAGCGCGCGACGCAGCGATACGCGGCGACTACACGCAGTGGCATCCGGACGACGTCGAAGGTAAGGTCCACGCGATGCACGCGATGACGAGCGCGCCGATACGCGGGCTCCGCGACGAGAATCGCGACGGCCGCTGGGATCTGCGCGCCGAGATCGCCACCTACGACAAACCGCTCTTCCTCGCGATGGCAGGACGCGACGGCAGCATCGTGCCAAGCGAGGTGATCGACCAGATCGAAGGCGACCACACGCCCGCGGTGCAGATCGTCACCTTCGAAGACCAAGGGCACAACCTGCACCGCACCGACTTCGAGAGCTTCGCGGTGGCGCTCGATGCGTTTCTCGCCGGCCACGCCATCGCGTAGCGGCACAGACCAGGATGCTAGGCGGCCCCGTGGAAACCGGGCTTGCCCTTTGTGCCGACGTGGCTGAGTGGTTGAAGGCACCGCACTTGTAATGCGGTCCGAAAGGCATCGCCGGTTCGAATCCGGCCGTCGGCTCACTTCCCCCTCGAGGACATCGTGCAACCCGTCAAACCCAAGTGGCTCGAGAGCGGGCTCGTGCTCGTCTGCGAGCGTTGCTTCAAAGAGCGCATTCCCGAAGAGGCTCCCGAGGTCGCCGAGCGCATCGGTGATTTCAACCTGCGCGACTGGTTGAAATCCGAGCTCAAAGAGCACGGTGCGTGGGGACCGATCCGCGTGATTTCCACGAGTTGCATGGACGTCTGCGCCAAGGGTCGCGTCACCGTCTGCATCGATTCGAAGGACGGCGACGCGGCCGAGGTGATGGTGGTCGACCCGCTGGAGGAACGGCAAGCGATCTACAACCGGATCGTCGAGCGCCTCGGCTAATCTGCGCGTCTATCCGGAAATTTTCGACGGCACGGCTCAATCCTGACAAGACCTGTCAGATACAGGCGCGTAGGATAGCTCCATGAGCACAGCAAGCACCAACTCTCTCTCGCTTCGCGGCATCGACTTCGTGATGTTCCAAGTCACCGACATGCCGCGCGCGCGTGCCTTCTGGGAGGCACTGCTCGACCTCACCCCGGGTGAGTTCACCTCCGAGTACTACGTCGAGTACGACCTGCCCGACGGTAAAACGTTCGCCCTTGGCAAGCATCCGACCCAGCCGCATGTCGCTATGGGCGGCGTGATGTTCGGCATCGGCAACGCTAAAACGGCCGCCGAGCGCGTGACGGCGCTCGGTGGCACGTTCCATGCGAATTTCGGCGGAAACATTTGCACGACCGCATGGTGTACCGATCCCGTGGGCAACTACTTCGGCCTACACGAACGCTTCTAAAGCGCGAACGACGGGACCGCACCCGGCAGTCCCGTCGTTCGTGGCATCAGAGCCGCTCGCCCGGATCTATTGGAATTCGAACTCGGCGAGGTTTTTCTCGATCTTCCGCTTGACGCGCTGGAGCGCGTTGTCGATCGACTTCACGTGGCGACCGAGATCGCGCGCCATCTCCTGGTAGCTCTTGCCCTCGAGGTACGATTCGAGCACCTGAGATTCGAGCTCCGAGAGATTCTGGCGAATGCGCTGACGGATATCGTCGGAGACTTCCTGTGTGACCACGAGCTCTTCGGGGTCGGAGGTCTTTTGCGACGCCATCACGTCGAGCAGCGTGCGCTCGCTGTCCTCGTCGTAGATCGGCTTGTTCAGCGAGATGTACTGATTGAGCGGAATGTGCTTCTGACGGGTCGCGGTTTTGATCGCGGTGATGATCTGCCGCGTGATGCACAATTCGGCGAACGCGCGAAAACTCGAGAGCTTGTCAGCCTTGAAATCGCGCACGGCTTTATAGAGGCCGATCATACCTTCTTGGATGATATCCTCGCGATCGGCACCGATCAAAAAGTAACTCTTCGCTTTGATGCGGACGAAGTTCTTATACTTGTTGAGGAGGTACTCCATCGCCAGGTTGTCGCCCGACTTCGCGATGGCCACGAGATCCTCGTCCACTCTCTCGTGGTATTCCAAACCATCCGACACGGGATGGGTCATAGCCATAGTCAATTGTCGCCTCGTGGGATCGATGTGTCGCAAGACGTGGCCGGGGCCGATCGAGCGCGACACATCCGCCTGATTATAGGAGGGGGTCCTCCTCCCGTCAAGGACGATGCAAGCGGCGCGGGCTCAGGCTTTGGGCCGGCGCTGGCGGAGCACCTCGTACATGAGGACCCCGGCGGCGACCGAAGCGTTGAGCGACTCGGTCACCCCCGGCATCGGAATTCGCACCAGGTAATCGCATTCGCGGGCGACCAGCTGTGCGAGCCCGGCCCCTTCCGCCCCGATTACGAGCGCCAGATCGCGGTCGAAGTCGGCCTCGTACATGGCCACCGACCCCGGCCCTGCATCCGCGCCCGCGACCCAAACCCCGGCCTTCTTCAGCGTGCGGATCGCATCGTTAACGTTGCCGACCCGAACGATCGCCAGGTGCTCGGCAGCTCCGGCAGCGGCCTTCCGCACGGTGGCATTCACGCCGGCGGAGCGGCGCTCGGGGAGGATGACGGCATCCGCGCCTGCGCACTCGGCGGTGCGAATGATCGCGCCGACGTTGTGCGGGTCGGTCAGATGGTCGAGGATCACGAAGAACCCATGCACACCCTTGCGCGCTCCGATGACGTCGTGGAGGCTCGCGTAGGCGAACGGCGGGGCGATCGCGATCACGCCCTGGTGCGCTTTGAACGGGAGCCGCGCGAAAAACGAGCGGTCTTCGAAGCGCACGGTGACGTCACGCTCTTTGGCGTCTGCGATGAGCTTGCGCAACTGCGGGTCACGCTTGCGATCGTCGGCGACGTGGATCGTCCGAAGCTTCTCATCCGCTGCAAGCGCCTCTTCGACCACGTGAATCCCGTACATCACATCGTCGTAATCCAATGCGCGCTCGCGCTGCGACCGCTGCTGCGGCATGCGCTTGCCTACCCTGCGATGCTCCAACTGGTGCCTTCTTTCGAGTCTTTGATGGCAATGCCGCAACGGGCGAGCGCATCGCGTAGACGATCCGACGCAGCCCAATCCTTATTCGTGCGCGCATGCGAGCGCTGCGCGATCACGCGCTCGATCGCCTCGTCCGGCGTGGCGCCGTCGAGCGAGAGTTCTTGGCCCAGCTCGGCCTGCAACCGCGCGACCAGGTCAGCAGGCAGCGCGAGCGGCGGCTCTTCAAGCCACGCACTCGTCGGCGCGATGCCGAGCAACCACAGCGCCCGTTCGAACTCATAGCGAGCCTGAGGCGTTGCCTCCGGCGACCACTGCAACAATTCCGCAAGCGCAACCGAGGTATTCATATCGTTGCAAAGCGCCGTTTCGATGCGCGGCAGCATCTCGTAGTCTCCCTCACGCGCGCTCACCACGGCGAGACGGCGATGGGTTTTTTTCAAGCGCTCGAGCGTGATCGTCGCGGACGCAATCGAGTCCTCGGTAAAGTTCATGACCTTGCTATAACCTGTCGTCAAGAACGTCATCCGAACAGCTTGCGGATCGTGACGTGCGAGCAGATCGCTGAGCGGCTCGAAATTTCCAAGCGACTTCGACATCTTGCGTCCATCGAAGTTCAACAGACCGCCATGCAACCAGACGTTGGCCATCGGCGGATGCGCCATCAGCACCTCGCTCTGCGCGATCTCGTTTTCGTGGTGCGGAAAGATCAGGTCGGCTCCGCCGCCGTGGATGTCGAATCCGGTTCCCAGTGGGTCCAAGAGCGCGTGCGACATTGCCGAACACTCGATATGCCAGCCTGGCCGGCCGTCACCATACGGTTCGAACGGCCATCGCGGCTCTCCAGGCTTCGCGAATTTCCATAGCGCAAAATCCAAGGGATCGTCTTTAAATTCATCCACCTCGATGCGCGCGCCGGACTGTAGCTCGTCAATATTGCGGTTGCTCAGCGCTCCGTAACGCGGGAAGCGGCTGACCCGATAGTAGATGCCGTCGGTAGCCACGTACGCGTAGCCACGTTCGATCAGCTCCCGAATCATCGCTTGAATCTCGGGTATGAACTTCGTCGCGTACGGCTCGTGGTCGGGCTCCAGGACACCGAGCGCGCGCATCGACGCCTTGAAGTCCGCATAATAGCCCGAGACGATCTCGTACCAATCTTCGCCCGTCTCGCGCGCGCGGTTGATGCTGCGATCGTCGATATCGGTTACGTTCTGTACGTACGTCACGCGATAGCCGAGATGCATCAACAGGCGGCGCAGCAGATCGAAAAAGAGAAACGAGCGCGCGTGCCCGAGATGCGCCTGCGCCGACGGCGTCAAACCGCAGACGTAGATGCGAACCTCGCGGTCGCGTAGCGGAACAAAGCGTTCGAGCGAGCGGGTGCGCGTGTTGTAGAGGTTTAGATCACCCACGACCAGGTCTCTTCGCGCTCCGCCTCTTCTACCTCGGCCACACGGGCCTCGAGCCGATCGATGCGACGCATCAGGTGCTTGATCGCATCGGCGTTGGGATCGGGCATCTCCACCTGCGGGCGGTCCGGAACCGCACGGACCGGCTTGCCGTCAAGCGCGACGACGTGCGCGGGAATACCGACGACCGTCGCGTTTGCCGGTACATCACGCACGACGACCGAGCCGCTTCCGATGCGCGCACCGTCGCCGACCGTGATCGCACCGAGTACGCTCGCGTTCGCGCCGACGATCACGTTCGCGCCGAGCGTCGGATGACGCTTCACGTGCGCGAGCGACGTTCCGCCAAGGGTCACGCCTTGATAGATCGTGCACCCGTCACCGACCTCGGCGGTCTCACCGATAACAACGCCCATCCCGTGGTCGATAAAGACGCTCTGTCCAATCGTCGCACCCGGATGGATCTCGATGCCCGTGAGAAAACGCGCTACGTGCGAGAGCCAACGCGGCAGAATCGGCACGCCCGCACGATGCAAGCGGTGGTTGAGCCGATAGAACGTCAGCGCGTGAAAGCCGGGATACGAAAGGACGACGTCGAGCCATCCGCGAGCGGCGGGGTCGCGCTCGAGCGGGGCTCTCAGATCGTTCACTATCGTTCGAAAGGGATTGGGCATGTTCGTCTAGTGTAACGCGGCCGGTCAAGGCAGGGTTACGACGCCGTCCGGCTAGCGCCTAATCGGCGTCCTCCGGTTTGCTCGACGGGATCACTTCGAACGGCTGACCATCGGGCCCGTAAGCGATCGGCTCGAGGCCGCGTCCGTGCAGGAGCCGCGAGCTTACCGCCCCGATGCGGATCAACATCCGATCGTGTCCGAGCAAGGGGAAGAGCAACTCGAGCGGCGGGCCCGTCCGCTCGCCCGTGAGTGCCATCCGTAGCGCGGCGTTCGCGTCGGCGGCGCAGATGCCGAACTCCTGAGCGATTGCCGGCACGTCGTGCGCCAGCGGCAGCCCGCGCAACTCGGGCTGATGATCGATGTACTGCCCGACGGCATCCAAAAAGAACAACACGTTACGCGTGCGCAAGCGTTCGAGTTCGAGCGCGGGGATAACGCACGCCTCCGCGCGCAAGGCCGCAACGCGCGAAAACGCATCATCCACGTCGCGTAGCTCATCGCCGTAGGCTTCGAGGAACGTATCGATCCAGCGTAGCGCCGCATCCGGCGCAGGGTCTTCGAGAAAACGCCAACGCTGCATCGCGGACGTCATGCGTGCTCGATCGACGTTCATCGCTCCTCACCCATGGATTCGATTGCACATACCGCGTAGGCCGCGACTCCCGTGCCGTCGCCGGTGTAACCCATACCTTCGCTCGTTTTCGCTTTGACGCTCACCGCGTCAAGATCGAGCTCAAGCACGGTCGCGATCCGCTCGCGCATGCGTGCGATGTACGGCGCAAGCTTCGGACGATCGACCACGATCGTAGCGTCCACGTTGAGCACATGGTAGCCGCGTTCGCGCAGCATTGCGATGCACTCCGCGAGCAAGCGCATGGAATCAGCATCTTTCCAGCGCGGATCGCTGTCGGGAAAGTGACCGCCGAGATCGCCGAGCGCCGCCGCGCCGAGCAACGCGTCGGACAGCGCGTGCGCAAGGACGTCGGCATCGGAGTGGCCGAGTGCGCCGCGCTCGAACGGCACCTCGACGCCGCCCAACACGAGACGCCGTCCCGCGACCAACCGGTGGGCATCGAATCCGTGACCGACCCGCATCATGCCTGCATCTCCGTTGCGACACGCCCCTGTAACAACAGCTCCGCACGCGCGAGATCGTGCGCGTGCGTCACTTTGAAATTCTCGCCCGTGGCCGGAACGATCGCCACCTCGCAACCGATCGCTTCGAGCAGCGCGACGTCGTCGGTTGCCTCGATCTGCGTCTGCAGCGCTTGAGCGTGCGCGCGTTCAAGATCGTCGCGCCAGGCAAACTGCGGCGTTTGCGCCGCCCACAGCGTTGTACGATCGAGCGTCTGCCGGACGGTCATCGAGGCTGCATCGACGATCTTGATGGTATCGACGACGGGGGTCGCGATCACCGCACCGCGTCCCGGGCGAACCTCGCGCATGCCCGCGCGAACGTCTTCGACGCGTACGAGTGGACGCGCACCATCGTGCACGAAGAGTGCGTCCGGTGCGGCCGAGAGCGCGCGCAAGCCGGCGGCGACGCTCGCTTGGCGGGTCGCACCGCCGGCAACGACCAGCGTCGATCGCCCCGGCAGCAGCCGCGCGACGAGTTCCCCCATCGGCGCGAGCCATTCGGCTTCGGTCACGACGACGATCTCGACAAGCTCCGGCACCTGCGCGAATGTCCGCAGAGACCATCCGACCATCGGCAATCCGGCGAGCTCAAGGAGTTGCTTGGGGCGCCCGAAACGCGTTCCGCGCCCCGCTGCGACGACGACGACAGCCCAGGTCATCGCGTCGCGACGTTGCCTCTCGGGCGCGCAAAGATCATGCGTCCGGCTGAGGTCTGCAGCACGCTCGTCACCACGACGTCGGTCGTCTCTCCGATCAGCCGGCGGCCGTGATCGATGACGATCATCGTTCCGTCCTCGAGGTAGGCGACGCCTTGCTGCGCTTCCTTGCCTTCGCGAATGACGTGTACGTGCAACTCTTCTCCCGGAAGAACCACGGGGCGCAGTGCCGTCGAGAGGTCGTTGATATTCAAGACCTCGACGCCCTCCACGTGCGCGATACGATTCAGATTGTAATCGTTGGTCAGCAGCTTTGCGCCGCGTTCTTGCGCGAGGCGCACCAGCTTCGCATCGACGCCGCCCGGGGCCAGATCGTCGTAGTCGCGTTCGTCGATCTCGAGGGTACGCACCTCTTGCAGACGGCTGAGAACGTCGAGCCCGCGCCGTCCGCGCATACGCTTTTGCGCATCCACCGAGTCGGCGATCGCTTGCAACTCGCGCAATACGAAGCGCGGAACCACGAGCACGCCTTCGAGAAAACCGCTCTCCACGATCTCGACGATCCGTCCATCCACGATCACCGAGGTGTCGATCACCTTTGCAACGTTTGCCGTCCCGTTCGCCTGCCGGTTGCCGGTTGGCCACAATCGATTCTTCGCTCCAACGCGCGCTCCAAGATACGCGCAGAAGATCGCAATGAGCAGATACACCACGATCGCGAGGTATCCGCCGACGCGGCCGGTCGAGGTGAAAAATTCAAACAGGATGCTCTTGATGAGCAACGCGATGCCGAGTCCCGCGATGAGACCCGCCGCACCGCCCGCGATCTCGCCGGGTGCCAGCCGTTCGATGGCACCCTCGGCCACGCGCAACTCGTCTTCGAACAGGCTCTGCGCGACCGGCGCAAGCAACAAACCGACCAGGGCTCCCGCGACCGGCGAAGCGACCAGGAACGTCCATTGCAGCGCCTCGCTTGCAAAATGCAGCGAAAATACGTTGAGGTACGCTTCGCGACCGAGCAAAAAGCCCGTAACCGCGAAAACGACCGCAAACATTGCGCGTAAAACCGCACCGGGTACGTTTGTATTCACGCGAAGACCACGAAAGCTCCACAGACGTCGTTAGCGACAAAACGGCCACGCCGCGTCAAGCGCAGACGACCATCGATCAGCTCCAACACGCCGGCGTCGCGATACGTGGCAACCACCGGAGCATAACGCTCGAGCACATCGACTCCGTATCGCTCTTTGAAGACGGAAAGCTCGACCCCCTGCGCCGTGCGCAGCGCGAGCATGATCGCTTCCCCGACGGCGGCCAGGCCCCCTAAACGCTCCACCTCCCCCGGGATCGGCTGCCCCGCGCGAGCGGCCGCGACATAGGTCGCGAGTTCGCGGCTATGCACCGCGCGCACGCCGGCACGATACGAGGCGGCCCCGACGCCGAGCCCGACATACTCGCCGTTGGCCCAGTAGTTGGCGTTGTGGCGCGAACGGTGCCCGGGTCGCGCAAAATTGCTGATCTCGTAGTGCTCGAATCCCGCCGTTTCGAGCACCGTGATGGCAAGATCGTAGAGCTCGGCCTCGCGTGCCTCGTCGGCGAAGGCTCGCGGCTCACGCGCTTGCCAGCGCTCGTAGGGCGTCCCCGCCTCAACCGTGAGGCCGTAGGTCGAGCAGTGATCGACCTCGAGCGCGAGGGCCGCTTCGAGCGACCTGCGCCAGCTCGTCGCATCTTGTCCGGGCACCGCAAAGATGAGATCCAGCGAAACGCTACGGATACCGGCGGCACGGGCGGCACGGACCGCGCGCTCGACGTCGGCCGGGGTATGTTTGCGCCCGAGCGTCGCGATCTCCGCGGCGACGAAGCTTTGGACGCCGATCGAGACGCGATCGATGCCTGCGCCCGCGTATGCTTCGAAATCACCCTCGCGAACGAGTTCGGGATTGATCTCGATCGAGATCTCGTGTGTCACGCCGGCAGGGGCTGGAAAGTGCGCGCGCAGGTCTCGCACGAGCGCCGCGAGCGCCTGCGCATCGTACGTGTTCGGCGTACCGCCACCGAGAAAGATCGTGCTTGCCGCAACGCTGGGCTCGCGCTCGAGTTCGGCGCGCAGGGCATCCAGATACTCGTGTGCGGCGCTGCGACGAAGCGGCCACTTGGCGAAATCGCAATACGGGCAGAGATACGGACAGAACGGCAGGTGGACGTACACGCCGAGGGCCATGCGGGACTGCGATTCCGGATACGTCAGGGAACGATCGCGAAGATGCCGACCGCACCCGGCCCCATGTGCGTCGCGATCGTCAGGGGCGAATCGCTGACACGCTCCGCTCGCGGCGGATGGCCGAGCTTCGCTTCGATCATTTTGGCCAGCTCCGCGGCGGTACCGGGCGCTTCGACGTGGCTGATCGCGACGCGACAGTTCGGCGCATGACCGATCGCGCGCAATACCGAGTCAACCAGCAACTCGCACGTCTTATCGAACGAGCGGCTCTGCCCCGCAAGGCCCACCTCACCGCTCTCATTCATCTTGAGCACGAGGCTTACGTTGAGCATCGACCCGAGCGCAACGAGCGCCCGCGGCAAGCGCCCAGAACGCCCCAGATGATTGATATCGTGTACCGCAAAGAAGTTCGCATGGGTGAGGTTGTGCGGATCGATACGGCGCGCAACCTCGGCCGCGCCGTCGCCCGCCTTCGCGCATTCGAGCGCATAGAGCGCAAGCAACGATTCTGCGCCCGCCGCGCCGAGCGAATCGATCACATGCACCGCGCCACCAAAGCCTGCAGCTGCGTTCTTCGCGTTTTCGTACGATTTCGAGAGCTTCGACGAGAGCGTGACGGCCACGACCTCGTTCCCGCCCTTCACGAGCCGCTCGAAGACCGCATGAAAATCTTGGATGCTAGGGGGTTCGGTGGTAGGCATCTCGCCCGCGGCCATACGCCGCGTAAACGTATCCTTATCGATCTCAATCCCGTCGCGCAACCGCTCCGGCCCGAAGATGATCGTGATCGGAACGACCTCGATACCGGCGCGGGTACACTCCTCGCGCGTCAAGTCGCAGCCGCTATCGGTCACCACGCGGACGCCCATGCAACCTCCTGCGCATTCGCGCGACGAATGTCGCGCCTAAGGATCCTGCGCGACGAAGATTCCAACCGCTCCGGGCCCGCCATGCGTTGCAATCACCGGCCCGGCTTCAATACTATCGAGTAGTTTTGGTACCACCCCATCCAGACGCGTTCGCACTTTTTCGAGGACAGCCTGCGCGAGGGCGGGCGCGTTCGTGTGCATGACGAGAAAGCGGGCCTTTGCGGGGTCCGAGACCGCCTTGAGCGCAAGGTCGAGCATCGCCTCTTGAGCTCGCGCGAAGGTCCGCACTTGCGCCTCGGCTGCCACCTCACCGTCCCTGAGCACGAGCACCGGCACGATCTTCATCAGTGTGCCGAGCACCGCTTGCGCCTTGCCGATGCGCCCGGTACGTTGCAGGTGCGAAAGATCGGCGATGCACGCATAGAGGCGCTGGGTGACGCGCTCGTGATCGAGCGCCGCGACGATCTCATCACGCCCCTTCCCCTGCTGCGCAAGCTCGCTTGCACGCAACGCCATCATTCCCAAGCCACCAGCCGCCGTTTGCGAATCGTAGATCTCGATGTTCGCGCCGGGGAAATGCTGCGCGGCCGCGCGTGCAGCGTTGATCGTTCCCGAGAGCTTGGATGAAATCGTGATGCACAGAATCTCTCGACCGTCCGCGACGAGCGGCGCAAACGCTTCCTCGAACATCTGCGCGGTCGGTTGCGAGGTGATCGGCAGCGTCTTCTCGGTGGCGAGTTTCTTGAAAAACTCTTCACGCGAAAGATCGATGTAGTCGCGGTAACTGCGTTCCCCGAAAACGACGAAAAGCGGAACGACGGTGATACCAAGCGCCTGCGCGCGACCCGGTTCGATATCGGAGGTGCTGTCGGTTACGATGGCGATGGACACAGAGACGCGCTCCAGATTCTACGAGCGATCCGCGAGGTGCGGGGCGACGAGTTGGGTGATCTTGCCGATAACGTCGTGCTCGGCCTCGGCGATTGCGGCGCCGATCGCGTGCTTGATCGCACGCCGGCTGGCGCGTCCGTGGGTGACGATGCAGTTGCCGCGCAGCCCGAGCAGCGGCGCACCACCATAGGTTTCGTAGTCGTAGGTATGGCGCAAACCGCGCAACGCCGGTGCAAGCATCGCGGCGCCGATCTTGGTGAAGAGGCTTCCACCGAGCAGCAACTCCTTGATCACCTTGCCGACCGCAGAGCTCATGCCTTCGCTCGTCTTTAAGACCACGTTGCCCACGAAGCCATCCGCGACGACCACGTCGGCTCCGCCCAAAAAGATGTCCTTGCCCTCGATATTCCCGATGAAATGCACCGGAGCTTGTTCGAGGAGCGTCGCCGCCTCAAGCACGAGTGCGTTGCCTTTGGTGCGTTCCTCACCGACCGAGAGCGTCGCGACGCGCGGACGCGCGATGCCGAGGACCGCCTTCGCGTAGGCCGATCCCATGATGCCGAACTGTTCCAGCCACTCGGGCCGGCAATCGACGTTGGCACCAGAATCAAGCAGAACGGTTCGACCGCTCAGCGTCGGCAACACCGTAGCGATCGCCGGACGCGCGATCCCCTCGAGCGTGCGCAAACGGATAAGGGCGATTGCAAGGAACGCGCCGCTGTTCCCGGCCGAGACCACCGCATCCGCCTCGCCTTTTTTTACCAAGTTGACGGCGATGCCGAGCGAGGTACGTTCCGACGAACGCAGCGCTTGCGACGCATGCTGATCCATCGGCACCGCTTCGTCAGCGTGCAGCACGGTGATCCGATCCGCACCCGGACCTTGCAGCAGCGCGCGGACCTTCGCTTCGTCGCCTACGAGCGTGAGATCGACGTCTTCATACGCCTGCGCCGCAAGCAGGGTCCCCGCGACAATTTCTTCGGGTGCGTGGTCGCCGCCCATGGCGTCGATCGCGATTCGTGGCCTAGTCATCGAGTGAAATCCAATACTCCGCGTTCTTCATGCCGCCGTAGTAGTACTCGACTTCGGCGGAGGGAAAGACCGTAGCAAGCTCTTCGCTCAGACGCTGCGCATCCTTTTCCTTCTGCGCGCCGCCGTAGTACAGGGTGACCAACCCTCCCTGCTCCGCGCCCATCGCGCGAAGGACCCCGCTTGCGGCCTCGAGCACGTTCTCTCCGCCGACGAGTTGGCCGCGATATGTCGCTGCCGGTTTGCCCTTCGCGACCGTCACGCCCCCGAGCGTCGCATCTTTGCCGGCGACGAAGAGCTGCGCGCTGCCGACACGCTGCGCATGGGCCAGGAGTTCGTCGTCGCTCGGGAGCACGGCGCCGGCCGCGGTACGCAACGCAAAGAGGCCGGCGATGCCGCCAACGATATCCACGGTCGGGATCACGTGAAGCGAGCGGTCGGTAAGCTTTGCCACCTCGCTCGCCGCGAGCGCAACATTTTTGTCGTTCACGAAGAGATATATCTCGTCGCCGAGCGTCTTATTCACCGCCAGCAGCAGATCGCGGACGCTTGGGTTTTTCTCGCCGGCGACCGTCACCTCGGCGCCGAGTTCGCGCGCGATGCGTTCGAAGCCCGGGCCGGGCACAACAGCGATCACCGAGCGCTCCACGTGCGGCGCATCGACGACGAGCACGTTGTGCTGCTGCTCCATGTTATCCACCTTCACGCGCGTCAGCCGTCCGTACTTGGCCGCGAGGTGCTGCACGCGATCGGGATCGTCGGTGTGGATATGCACTTTGATCGTGGGCGGGGAACCGATCACGAGCAACGATTCGCCGCGCGGCTCGAGTAGGTCGCGCAGATCGAGTTCGCTCGTCGTCGCATCCTCTAAGATGAACTCGGTGCAGTACTTGTTCTCGCCCACAACCTGCGATTGCGTGAAGACGTTCTGGCGCACCGGCCGCCGAGGAAACGCGGTCGCCCGCACCTTGACGTCGGGAAGAAAGCGCAAGACGCCCTCGATGAAGTACACAAAGCCGGCGCCGCCGGAATCGACCACACCGGCCTCTTTGAGGACCGGTAGCTGCTCGGGCGTACGCTCGAGGGCCTCGTTCGCAGCGCGCAAGATACCGTTGGCAAGCCGGTAAAAATCGCGCTCGTGCAGCGCCTGATGGTACGCGGCATCGGCGGCCGCCTGTGCCACCGAGATGATCGTGCCCTCGACCGGCCGCAGCAGCGCCTGACGTGCGGCGGCAACCGCCTCGCGCATCGCCGTTGCAAGCACGAAGGTATCGATGTCGCGGCGATGCCGGACGTGGTGGGCGAAGCCGCGGAGCATCTGCGAGATGATGACGCCGGAGTTTCCTCGGGCGCCCATGAGGCTGCCCTGGGCCGCAGCTGCCGCCACCTCGGCGAGCCCGGCGTCACGCACCTTCCCGGCTTCGAGCATCGCGGAGCGAACGGTCAGGTACATGTTGGTTCCGGTATCACCGTCCGGAACGGGAAAGACGTTCAGGTCGTTAAGGACCTGGCGGTACTTCCTCAAAAAGTAGGTCCCGGCCGCGATAAACTTGGCATACGCACGACCGTCGAGCGCGATGACGTCCACGGGGGGACCGATTGCCCCGAGCCGCGCGCGGAATCCTTGTCAGCACCCTAGGCGCCGTGGTATTATCTGCGGGTTGTGCGCGCCTGCCCTGCGCCGGTGCGATATTTGTCTGATTTTCGTTCGAAATAAAGGAACTCATTCGATGGCGAAGCGTTGTGAAGTTTGTGGCAAGGGGCCGAAGGCCGGCAACAATGTCAGCCACGCAATGAACAAGACGAAGCGCCGCTGGCTGCCGAACCTGCAGTCGGTCAAGGTTGACGTTCGAGGCACCCACCGCACCGCCCGCGTCTGCACCCAGTGCCTGCGCTCGAAGCGGGTCACCCGCGCCGTCTAACCTCCGAACCTCAGTCCTTCGAAAAGAGCCGCCCACCGGGGCGGCTCTTTTCGTGTTTACGTGGTTGCGCGCTCGAGAAGGTCGATATCGCGGATGGCGCGCGTGATCGAGTCGGGCTCTAAGGTAACGAGATACTCGATGCGCAGGTGCGCCGCGTCGATGCTCTTGAGCTGAACGGCGCAGAGAATCGGCCCCCGCCTGCTGGGAGCGAACGAGAGCGCAAAGACGCCGCCCGCGAAGGTAAAACTCGCCTGTGGCCCGTTGCCGGAATTGATCTCGGCGAGATACGCGCGCAGTTCGAGGAACTCATCGACGCGAACGGCCAGATCGAACGTCGCGCGCAGCGGCGGCGCGCAAGCATGCACGCGGCAGTTCAGAAGGTCGAGGCCGTGCGGTTCGGCCGTGTCAGGATGGGCGAAATCGTCGATCTCGATGCGGACGTGCGCGCGCGGCTCGTCCCCGATGCGAACCATCGTCCCGATCATCAGCCGTAGATGATCTTGTGCTTCGGCGGCGCAAACTTCAGGCGTGCGCCGTCCTCGGAGGTAGGCTTGAGTTGTTGCGACTCGACGCTGGAGCGCTCGCAGAAGCGCATCGTCCGGTCGTCGTCCACTTGATAGCCGAGCGGATTCCATTTTGCGAGGGCCGCGATTGGGTCGGCCGTAGCGCCGCCATACGGGGTCGTGTTCGCGACGGCGCGCGACGCAAGCGCCGTCGCCAGCAGCGTCGCGGCGAACGGCGAGCCTCCCAGGCAGACAAAGGCCGAGACCGCTGCTGCGAATACGTCACCGATGCCGTGCGCAGGATAGCGCGGAAAGTACGGGCCGACGATGCGATAGTAACTATAGCCGTTGGAAAACAGCGATGTCATGCGGTGCTTCTCGGGATCGCGCGAGAACGAGGTGATGATCACCGCCTCCGGACCTAAATCGAAGATTCCGTTCAAGTACTTATGCTCCGACATGTCGTCGCCGCCGGCGCCGATAAGCACTTCGGCTTCGAAGCGGTTTGGCGTCACGATCTGCGCGAGCGGCAAGAGACGATCGCGAATCGCGCGAGCCGTTTCCTCGCTGATGAAGAGCCCCTTTTTGTAGTCGCCGATCACCGGATCCAAAAGCACGATGCCCTTAAAATCCGCGAGCGCGTTCGCAACGGTGTCGACGTGAGCCGGCTTCGGCAGGTAGCCGATGTGCAGCATCGCCGGGCGCGCGGCGATGACGAAGTTGACGTCCCGGCGAAATTGCGCGACGTCGGCAATGACGCTCGTTCGTCCCGCCACGCCGGCATGGGCATTGGCGAACTGCGACTGCGCGTGTACCACACGTGCACCGAGGGCGTTTGCGATCGCCATCGTCGCCTGGTTGCCCAGAAAGCCCATGCCAACGCTGTTTTGAACGCTGCCGATGAGCGGAAACGTGGTTACGTCGTCGTCGAACACGCGGTCTCGATCCTCGTAAGCCTCACGCGAAGTGATCCCATCCGCTGGGGGTCAGTGGATGCGTCACCCCCTGCTTCACCATCACCAGCGCTTCGTCCGCCTGCACGACGCCGACACGATGCAGCGTTCGCCCCGTCTGCGCGCGTACGCGCGCGGCGACGTGCGCAAACGCGCGCGCTTGGACGGTCACGAGCAATTCGAAGTCCTCGCCGCCCGCAAGCGCGAAGAGATCGGCCTCCTGGCCAAGCTTGCGCGCGGCCGCGAGAGCGCTCGCCGCAACCGGCACGTTCTCGATGCGCGCTCCCACGCCACTGCGCGCACACAGGCGCGCGAGGTCGGTCGAGAGGCCGTCGGAGCAGTCCATCATCGCATGGACGTTGCGGCTTGCACCGAGCAGCCGCCCTTCGCGCACGCGCGGGAACGGGCGCGCGTGTGCCTCGATCGCCTCGGCCGCGAGCGCCGGTTCGAGCGTCACCTCGCCGCGCAGCGCGGCAAGCCCCGCACGGCTCGCTCCTAGCGCTCCCGTCACCGCGATCACATCACCCGGCCGTGCCCCGCTTCGCAACGTGCAATCGGTCGCGCGAACCTCACCGACGACGGTGAGCGCAAGCGTCAGCGCCGGTGCGCGCGAAAGATCTCCGCCGGCGATCGCAAGGCCATACGCGTCAGCGCACGCTTGCATGCCCGCATAGAGTTCGAGCACGTCAGCTGGCGGGGTGTCCTCCATCATGCCAAGTGCGACCGTCGCGAGCACGGGGCGTGCCGCCATCGCGGCAACGTCGCTAAGATTCGCCGCCATGGCGCGCCATCCGATATCTCGGATCGACATCCACGCTCGCGAAAAATGGACGCCCTCGACCAGCATATCGGTCGTGATGACGCTGCGATGCGAACGCGACGGTTGCCATACCGCTGCATCATCACCGATACCGACCAGCACACGCGAGTGCGACCCGCGGACGAGCGCGTCGATCGCGCTTACGAGTTCATCTTCGCGCACGCGTTTAGCCGGCGAGCATCGCGCGCATCCCGCGCAGCGTCGCCGCCGGATCGGGGGTCCCGAACACGCTCGACCCCATGACGATCGCCCGCGCACCGGCATCGACGACCGCACGGAGGTTCTCGGTCCCAACGCCCCCATCGACCTCGAGCACGCATGCGGGATTTCGCGCATCGATCAAGGCTCGCGCCTCGCGCAACTTCTCCATCGCCCGCGGGATAAAGCGCTGACCGCCAAAGCCCGGATTTACGCTCATCACCAGGATCAGATCGCAATCCTCGACCAGGTCTTGCAGCATCGCGACCGGCGTCTGCGGGCAGATCGAGATTCCCGCCTTCGCGCCGAGCGAGCGAATGTGCGAGAGCAGGCGCTGCGCGTGCGGCGTAGCCTCGTAATGAAACGTGATAATGTCCGCGCCGGCCTTGCGAAAGTCATCCACGTAACGCTCGGGTTCGACGATCATGAGATGACAGTCGAAAACCCGCGTCGAGAGCTTGCGAAGGTCGCCGATGATCTTCGGTCCCCAAGTGAGGTTCGGCACGAAGCGCCCGTCCATCACGTCGAGGTGCAGATAGTCGGCACCGCCCGCCTCGACCTCGCGGACCTGTTCGGCAATTCGTGCGAAATCGGCGGAGAGCAACGAGGGGGCAAAGAGGACGCTCACGGTGTGGCTCCCGGTGGGGATGAGGCTTTCGGACGTGTATCGTACACGGTCGCCGGCTCGTTTCCTAGGCGCGTCTCGCCGACGAGGACGTCGTTTACATAGAGATCGACGACCGACGTTCCGAGTGCCACCACGGTGAAATCGAGCTTCTGCCCCGGCTGCGCGTATGCGCGATAGAGATCGTAGCGGCCGGTTGCATCACGCATCCGCAGTGCCACCTTGACCGATTGCCCCGGCGCGATCCCTTGAAGCACCGGTACGGAGACGAGCAGGTGCACTTGACGTAGCAGATAACCCGACTCGTTCGGCCCCGCGCTCACTTGCAGCGAGACGGTATCATACGGCGCGACCTTCGTGCCCGGTGCGATCGACTGCCGCGCGATCACGCCGTGTGCCGGGCCATGGGGTCCAAGCGGAGTCCAGACCAATTGACCGAGCTTGATGCCCAGACGATGAGCAAGCACGCGGGCTGCATCGACGCGCATGCCAAGGAAATCCGGAAGCGTGATCGCCGCGACACCTCCCTTGCTCACGGTGAGGTTCACGACGTCGCCTTCGTACACGTTTGCCAGCGGCTGCGGATCCTGCTCCACCACATGGTCGCTCGGCACGACATCGCTCTTCACATAGCGCACCTTGCCAAGTTGCAGGTGCGCGCGCGAAAGATCGAGGCCAACGTCACGCATCGAAAGATAGCGCAGATCGGGCATCAAGCGCGAGATCATTCCGTCGCTCACCACGAAACTCACCTGACGCCCTTCGCGCACCTTCGTTCCGGGCTCTGGGCGCTGGTTGATCACCACGCCTTTAGGATAACGATCGCTCGTCGCATGATTCACCTCGACGGCGGTCAGATGCATGCGCGACGCAACGCTCGTGGCGTCCGTGATCGTTTGGCCAACGAACGGCGGCACCGTCACCGTATCGCTCGGCGGCGAAAGAAACGCGACAATATCTTGCGCGAACCAGACGAGAACGCCGACGAAGCAGGCCAGCACGATCGGAAACACCCATTCGCGCGGAACGTACTCACGGAGCACCTCCCGCCAATCGCGCGAGGAGTTCAGACGAGTGCCTCCATCGCAGCATCGCTCACGTCGAGGTTGCTGAACACGCGCGCCGCGTCCTCGTGGTCCTCGAGCGCATCGAGAAACGCAAGCACCTCGCGTAACGGTGCCCCCTCCGGAGCAACCTTTTGCTTGGCGCGTACGCCGAGATATGCATCTTTGACCGCAATGCCCGCACCGCGCAATGCGTCGCGCACGGCAGCGAGTTGCGCCGGCTCGGTGTACACGAAAGAGACCGGCTCCTCGAATTCGAGATCGATGACGCCATCGACGAGGGACGCCTCGGTGAGGGCGTCCTCACTCCGGCCGCCGGGATCCACTTCGACGATACCGACCGGATCGAACATCCATGCGACCGAGCCCGTCTCGCCGAGCGTCCCGCCGTGCTTCGAAAAGAGAAAACGAAACTCGCCGGCGGTGCGATTGCGGTTGTCGGTTTGCGCATCGACCACAACCGCGACGCCATGCGGGCCGTAGCCCTCGTAGCGCAGTTCCTCGATCTCTTTCTCGCCACCGGCACCCGAACCGCGTGCGATCGCCCGTTTGATGTTGTCCTGGGGCATGTTGTTCTCGCGCGCCTTCTCGACCGCGAGCTTCAGGCGATGGTTGGATTCGGGATCGGGCGAACCGCCCTTCGCGGCGAGGGTGATCTCTTTACTCAGCTTGGTGAAGAGGGCACCGCGCTGCGCGTCCGATTTGCCTTTATCGAGCTTAATATTCTGCCATTTACGACCCATAGTTTGATCCTATTCCTCGAAACGAGCCTTCGCTATCCGGGCCCAACGATCCACTTCTCGATCCACATCCGGTTGTGCCATGCGTTCCACGTGATCGGCTGCGCCGAGAGGATTGGATAGAAAAAGACGAATGCCAAGCCGATCGCGAGCACGATGCCGCCGACCGAGGCAAGGCCGATCCACCGGCCATTCGGCCCGCGGGCCTTCGCCCACGTCCAGAGCCGCTGCAGCACGAGCGCGTTGCAGAGGCAGATGAGCGGTATATCCACGTAAAAGTGGTACGCAAAGGCGATACGTGGCGACCACGCCCACGGCACCCACTGCAAGATGTAGTCGAGCACGATCAGCGCGTAGCCCTTGTTGCGTTCCTTCCACGCAAGGACGCCGATAAACGGAACCGCGAAGAGGCCGAACCACATGTTGAAGGGGTTGGGCATCGACGTGATCTCTTCGACGCAGCACCCGTTCGGATCGTTCTTGTTCGTACGATCGTCCTGATAATAGTACGCGATCGGCACGTAATCGAGCGGCCACTCCCACCACTTCGACGAGTACGGGTGCGTCGCTTTGAGCGTATCGTGGTAGTGGAACATCGAGTACTGGCGAAACACGACATCGTTGAAGTTGTGGATCTCGTTCGGGTCGGGAGACTGACGCACGAGATCCGGCACCCACGCGAGCATATAGACCGTCGCGCTGATAAAGAGAATCGTTGCGAGCGCTCCATCGAGACGGAATCCTCGCGAATTTCCCCACAGCCACGGACGCCCTTCACGAAAGTACCGCTGGAGCCAGATGAAGATCAGCGAGACGAAGCTCACACCGAAGCCCATCACGCCGTACCACTTCGTGCTCACCAGCAACCCGAGCGCGACCGTGAAGAGGATCAGCCACAAGATCGCCGAGGAGCCGCGTTCGCGCTCCACCGCGGTACGTATTTCGTTATCCTTGTAGGTCGCGCTGCCCGCAGGCGTCGCGTATTCGACCGAGCCGTCTGGGCGATATGAGATCGTCAGGTCGTCTTGTGTATAGACGAGTGTACCCGCGCGGTTACCCGAATGCTCGCCGCCTGCGATCTTCGGTTTGCCGCCGCGCGTGACGTCGATGCTTCCGCCATCCGGCGCATACAGGGTCGCCGTCGTATCCGTACGCAGAAGATATGACCCATCCGGAAACGTCTGTTCTTCCACACCGTCGGCGAAGAGGCGCGCAAACACGACGTAGCGCGCGAGCAGGTACGCGCCGATGCTCACGTAGCCGGTGACGATCACAAATGAGGCCGGGTGCAGAGGGGGCCAGATCAGTTTGTAGAGGCCGGCCGCGGCAATACCCGCCGCGAGCGAGCAACCGGCGGCAATGCCGAAGGCATTTGACGGAACGACGACGTGCTTGCGTGTCTCGACCTGTGACGCGATCAAGAAGCGGTACAACGCGTACACCGCCAGTAACGAGAAGACGACGACGAACCCTTCGGGCGTCGCGATTCGCGACTGCACGAAGTGCATGCCGTCGAAAATCAAGAGCAGCGCCGCGATTCCTGCAAAGAGCGTCGATCCCGTTACGCGCTTGGCGAAGGCAAAGAGTATCATGACGACGAGGGCGCCAAAGAGCACGTTGAGGAAACGCCAGCCCATCGCGTTGTCACCATGCTGCAAACCGCCGAAAAGGATGACCGAGAGCGTCACAAGCAGTTTCGAAAGCGGTGGGTGCGTATTCTCGTAGATGCGCATATTGCGCAGATACTCTTCCGCAGCGCGCGCAAAGTAGATCTCGTCGAAGATCTTGGTTCCGGGGAACCAATAGTGTATGTACGAGAGCACGAAACTAGCAGCGCCGAGTCCCGCCATCACGAGATAGTCGAGCGGTGCGCGCAGCCGGGTGAGCCCTTCCGCCGGATCGAACCAGGCGCGCGCACGCGTGCCGAGTTGGCTAAAAAATGACGCGCCCTCGAGCAGTGCGCTGCCCTGCGCGAGTTGCTTCGGATCGGCGACCTCGACGTCTGTTCCCAAAAACAGGTACCCTAAGGCGAAGAACGTCGCAACGGCCGCGAGCGCGAAAAACGTCGTGCCGAGCCCCCACAGATTGAGCGTGTTCGCGCCGGGCATCTGTCCCGATGCCGCGGCGAGGTATTGGAGCGAATAAATGAGGTTCGCGTAGAGCACGATCGAGAGCGCGATCGCTCCCCATAGGTACCGCCGTGCAAGCGGAACGCAGGCGATCGTAAACATGAGCGCATTGAACGAATAGCGCTCGTGCATGCGCGTCGCGAGCACGAAGAACGCCAGGAGCGCAAGGGCGCAGGCTTCCAACAGCGCCGATGCACTGCGCGCCTGGAGGTAGCGCCACACGATCAAGGCGAGGGCGGCAAGCACGAGCCCAATACCCCAAAAGTACTGCGGCGCTTTTAGGATGAAGCCGATGAGCACGTCGTCGCGTTGCCAAAACGGTCCTTTGATCGCCCACAGGTTGAACGCGTTGACCGTATTGTACGGATAGACGTTGGAGCCGAACTCGTAGCGTCCGAGCAGCCACTGTAGCGTGGCAAGCGGATTCGCCGGATGGAACGGTTCGCTCGCGACGACCGCAAACGCAAACGCGGCGACGATGCCGATGCCTGTGCCGATGAGGCGCGTACGCCGCCGCTGCGCATCGACGAATGCGAATGCGATGAATACCGGAATGACCGCCGCGGCCTGCGGCTTGATCAGCAACGAGTATGACAGCGATATCCATGCAACCGGAATCTCCCAGCCGAGTTGCCCCGGCGCGCGATCGTCCGAGCGCAATAAAAGATACGCGGCGAGCAAAACGAAGAAGCCGGCGAACGCATCGACCTGCCCCCAATTCGCCGAGATGTAGATCGTCGCGGGGTTCAGCACATAGAGTGCCGCAGCGCCGAACGCAACGACGGGAGGCGCAAAACGCTTCCCGAGCGCGAAAATCAACGCACCAATGCCCAGATCCGCAAAGATCGACGGGAGTTTCGTCATCAGCATGAGGATGCCGAAGTTCGGATCGTGCGCGCGCAGCGGCGCCCATAGGTGACCGATAAGCGCGAGAACGTAAAAATATCCCGGCGGGTAATCGGCGAATCCGGTCTGTCCGTAGAAGTTCGCAAGGCCGTGGTCGAGCAACGAGATCGTCCAAGCTTCGAAGGTTTGGATGTCGTTCTTGAAGCCCTGATCGCCCACGAAGAGCAGCCGGATCAGGAAGGCCACGATGAGCAGTGCGGGCATGCCCCAGGGAAGCATACGCTCCCAGACGGACGTGCGGACGTTCGTCCTCGTGTTCACGAAGCGGTGATCCTCTCCTTAAGCGAGGGTGCCGAGCAGGTACTCGCGCAACGCCACGCTCGGGTGACGCTCCACGACCGCGATAGGTTCTGCGAGCGCACGCACCGCGGCCTCTTGGGCCCCGAGCGTCACGAGTGCTGAGGCGACGTGGGTCACCTCGTGGGGTTCGAGTGCGCGACGAAGCGCGTAGGCCTCTGCGATGATGCTGCGGGCCGGTGAAGGCGGCTGGGCCAACGCCCAGACGACCGGGAAGCTCCACTTCCGGCGCGCGAGGTCGTTGCCGGTCACCTTCCCGGTGGTGTCGCTGCTTGCCCAAATGCCGAGCGCGTCGTCGCGAATCTGAAAGGCCCGACCGTAGGCACGGCCGAGCTCCGCATATCGTTCGAGCGCCGGCGGCTCGGCCCCGGCGGCGAGCGCACCGAGCACAAACGAAGCCTCGAAGAGCGCGCCCGTCTTGCCGGCGATCATGCGATGATAGGCATCGAGATCCACGTGCGACGCATCCTCGAACCGTAAGTCGCTCGCCTGCCCCTCGCACATCACGCGATGCGCCTCGTGCAAAACGCGCACCATGTCGAGGACGCGATCCCCGGGAAGGTGTTCCCGCGCATGCGTCAAGGTCAAGAAGCTGACCGCGCACATCGCGTCGCCCGCGTTGATCGCTTGGGCAACGCCGTAGAGGGTCCAAAGCGTCCGGCGTCCGTGACGCAATTCGTCGCGATCTTCGATGTCGTCGTGCACGAGCGAGTAGTTGTGCAGTATCTCGATCGCGGCGGCGGCATCGAGGACGTGGTCGATCGGCGCTCCCTCGGCGAGCGCGGTGCGCATCGCAATCTGCGGACGCAGGCGCTTTCCGCGCCGAACCGATGCCCCGTCCCCGCCGTAGCCAAAGTGATACAGCAGCATATCGGAGACCGGCGGCGCGCCTCGATACCGCCGCACGCGGGACTCCAGGTGCGCTTCGAAACGTTCAATCGGTTCGACGGCCGTACTCCTTCGCGAGTGCGGCGATGGCCGCCATGATCTGTTCGGTGAAGGCCGCCAGGTCGTCCCGGGTCGCCTTTCGGTCCGCGGGTAGCGCGATCGGCGGCCCAAAGACCACGTCGATACGGTGCAGCCGCACCGCGCGATCCGAACCAACAATGCACGCGGGAACCACCGGCGCTTTTCCGAGCGACGCGAGCAGCGCGACGCCGGCGCGTGCCTCGCGATCGCCCGTAACGTTGCGACCACCCTCGGGAAAGATCCCCACACATCCCTGTGCGCGCAAGATCTCGACCGAGCGCTTGATCGCGGCAGTCGCACTTCCGTGTCGATCGACCGGGTATGCGCCGAGCGCCGTGATGAGTGCTCCAAGCCCTGGAATGGCAAAGAGCTCCTTCTTTGCCATGTAGCTGAGCCGCCGCGGCACCCAACAGCCCATCACGGGCGGATCGATATTCGAGACGTGATTGCATGCGATGATCAGCGGGCCATGCAGCGGTATATTTTCGAGGCCGTGCACGCGCGTGCGCCACACCAGCCGCGAAATCGTGCGTACGGTCGCGGTCGCAAAGTCGTAAAACGTCACCGGGAACGCTCCACGATCGTTGCGATCTCGGCGACCACCGCGTTTACGGTCATCTCGCTTGAATCGATCACGTGCGCATCGGGAGCAGCAACGAGCGGCGAGAACGGACGTTCACGATCGAGGCGATCGCGCTCTTCGATCTCGCGTGCGAGTTGATGCAGACTTACGTCGATGCCGGCTGCGCGAAGCTGGGTCGCGCGACGTTCGACGCGTGCGCCGACCGACGCGGTAAGAAAAATCTTCACGTGCGCAAGCGGCAGCACCACGGTGCCGATGTCGCGCCCAGCCATCACCACCGGCCCCTCGAGCGCGATGTGACGCTGGCTCTGGACCATCGCCTCGCGTACGCGCGGATGGGCTGCAATCGTCGAAACGATCGCGGTCACATGCTTCGACTGTAACGTCATCTCGTCGAGTTCGTCGCCTCCCGCCACGATCCGAAACCCGAGCGGTGCCATCTCATCGAGCACGATGCGAACGCTCGCCTGCTCCCATAAACGCACGAGCGCGCCTTCGTTATCGGCATCCGTCCCCGTCTGCAACGCCATATACGCAAGGGTGCGGTACATCGCCCCGGTATCGAGGTAGAGCACCTTGAGGCGCTGCGCCAGCAGGTGCGCGACCGTGGTTTTGCCCGACGCTGCAGGGCCGTCGATCGCGATTTGGAGGTGGGATGGGAGGCTCATGAACGCCCGCCGGATTCGAGCAACCGGCCGAAAAGTCCCGGATCGCCACCGCATGACGCCACGGCCCGGCATAGGCGCGAAGCGGCAGCGCGCCTAATCCGTGCCGCGTGGCCAAAGCGCGCTCCGTCTTCTTTTGCAACGCTTGCGGGTTCGAATCCCCGCGCTGGCTCGGACGCTGTCCGCAATGCGAGGCGTGGAACTCGTTCGACGAGCGGCCATTCGCCGTTGCAACCAAGAGAACGGCGAGTGCAAGCGCACGCACGACGGCGCTCACCACCGGTCCGATCGCCCTGAACGAGATCGACGGTGGGCGCATCGCCCGCGTCCACACGCAGATGCCGGAGTTCGACGCGCTGCTCGGTGGCGGAATCGTGCCGGGCAGCCTCACCCTGGTCGGCGGGCCGCCCGGAGCGGGCAAATCGACGTTGCTGCTGCAAATCGCGGCCCGCATGGCTGCCGCAGGTCCGACGATCTACGTGTGCGGCGAGGAGTCCGCAGCACAGGTGAAGTTACGAGCGCAGCGGCTACAGGTGGAAGCGCCGCTGCTCGTTCACGCCGAGACCAACCTGCGCGTGGTGCTCGATGAGCTCGAACGCGCGCGCCCGCGCGCTCTGGTCGTCGATTCGATCCAAACCGTCTGGTTACCCGAATCGGAATCGTATGCCGGATCCGTAACACAGATTCGCGACTGCACCCAGGCTCTCATGGAGTTTGCCAAGCGCACCGGGTGCGCCACGTTCATCGTTGGGCACGTAACCAAAGACGGAGCGATCGCCGGCCCACGTCTGCTCGAGCACCTCGTCGATACCGTACTCTACTTCGAAGGAGAGTCGAACGGCGAGTATCGCATCCTGCGCGCCTACAAGAACCGGTTTGGATCGATCGACGAAATCTGCGTCTTCGCGATGCACGACAGCGGACTCGAAGAGGTCGCCAACCCATCGGAACTCTTTCTTGCCGGACGAGACGAACGCCCGAGCGGCAGTTGCGTCGTCGCCTCGATCGTCGGATCGCGGCCGGTGTTGATCGAGGTACAAGCACTCGTCGGGGAGACAAGTTACGGAACGCCGCGACGCCTCGCGAACAACCTCGACCAAGCGCGGCTCGCGATGATCCTCGCGGTCCTCGAACGCCGCGTAGGGTTGCATCTGGGCACCCACGACGTCTATGCCTCCGTCGCGGGCGGCCTGCGCGTCAGCGAGCCGGCCGCTGATCTCGGCATTGCCCTTGCAATCGCCTCGTCGTTTCGCAACGTACCGCTACCGCAGCACGCAGTTGCGTTCGGGGAGCTCGGACTCTCCGGTGAGTTGCGCGCGGTGGGTGCGGCTGCGCGCCGCGAATCCGAGGCCCGGCGCTTGGGCTATCGCGATCTCTTCACACCCGAAGGATACCGTGACATCGCGGGCGCGATCCGCGGAGCGCTCGGGTAAACGTGGCGCTCTTCGAACTGGTCCCGAACATCTCCGAAGGCCGCTCGTCCGAGACGGTGGCGGCAGCGGTGCGCGCGGTATGCGACACCGGCGCAGCGGTCTTGCATCACACGAGCGACGCCGCCCATCACCGCAGCGTGTTGACGATCGCGGGGTCGGCGCAGGAAGTGCTCGATGCGGCCGTGGCGCTCGCGGGCGTCGCGCTCGCGCGGATCGACCTGCGCACCCATCACGGCGTCCATCCGCGGATCGGGGCGCTCGACGTTCTGCCCTTCGTTCCGTTGGAGGGCGCCTCCCTTGACGAGGCGGTCGCACTTGCACGTCGCGCGGCCACGGCCATTTGGGACGCATACCGGATTCCGAGCTTCTTCTATGGAGCCGCGGCGACGAGCGCGCAGCGGCTGCTGCTGGCCGACGTTCGTCACGGCGAGTTCGAAGGGCTCGATGCGCGCTTTGCCGACGCCGCGTGGCAACCGGACGTCGGTGACGTCCCGCGCCATCCAACCGCGGGTGCGATCGCGATCGGCGCGCGTCCGTTGCTCGTCGCCTTCAACGTCGAACTGCGCACGGGCGATCTGCGCATCGCCCGCGCCATAGCCCGGCGTTTGCGCGAAAAGCATGGCGGCTTGCGTACGCTGCGCGCGCTCGGGCTTCGTCTCTCCGAGGAGGTCGTGCAGGTCTCCCTCAACGTCACGGATTTCAACGCCACACCGCTGTATCGGATCGTGGAACTGATCCGGTTGCTTGCCCGCGACTTCGGCGTCGCCGTGGGCAAGAGCGAACTCATCGGATGCCTTCCGCGTGCGGCCGTGGAGACGAGCGCGCGCTACTATCTAGGAGAATCGTGAAACGTCTCGCCAGCCTTGCGCTCTTTGTCCTTCTCGCCGCGGTCGTACCGGCGCACAGCCTCAGCGCCGAACCCGGCGGCCCGGGCGATGCGGGGATCTACTCGACGTATCTCAAGAACGGCTTGCAGGTCGTCGTCGTCGAGGATCACGCCGCGCCCGTCGTGCAGACGGCGATGTGGTACCACTTCGGATCGCTCTACGAAACGCCCGGAAAGACCGGCCTTGCGCATGCGCTCGAGCACATGGCATTCCGCGGAACGAGCAACATCAGCGCGGGCGGGTTGGACGACATCGTCGCGCGCCTCGGCGCACAGATGAACGGCGAGACCTCGTACGACTACACCCAGTTTTACTTCGTGATGCCGGCCGACAAGGTCGATGTCGGGCTCTACATCGCGGCCGATCGCATGCAGCACCTGTTGCTGCGTCAGAAAGATTGGAATATCGAACGCGGGGCCGTCTTGGACGAGCTCGAGGGTGATGCGAGTTCGCCCTTTCTCTCGCTCCTCGCACGCGTGCGCGCCGCCGCGTTTCCCAATCAGCCGGAGGGGCGAATGCCGATCGGCCATCGCGCCGACGTCGAGCACGCCACCGCCGCGGACATCGCGAAATATTACCACGAATGGTATGCGCCGAACAACGCCACCCTTGTCGTCGCGGGAGACGTCGATCACACGGTGATCTTCGCAAAGGCTCAGCATTATTTCGGCGCCATCAAGCCGCGCCCGCTCCCGCCCGGTCCACCTACAAACCCGAAGCCGGTCGGGCACACGGTGACGGTCGAATCAAGCCTGCCGTTCCCGTTCGAGGTGCTCGACATCTCCTACGCCGTGCCCGGTGACACCGAAAAAGGCGAACCGGAGATCAGCACCCTCGCGACGCTGATCGAAAACCAGCTTTCACCGTTCTACCGCGCGCTCGTGCAATCGAACGTCGCGCTCTCGATTCAAGCCAACGAAGACACCCAACTACACGGCGGCCTGCTCAACGTCTTCATCATCCTCAATCCCGGACACACGGCCGACGAAGCCCGGACGATCTTCGAGAATACGATGGACGAAGCGCTCAAGCACGGGTTCGCACCCGACCTCGTTGCCGCCGCAAAACGCTTGACGATCGCCGACCGCATCTACAGCGCCGACTCGATCACCGGGCTCGGCGATCTCGCGGGATACACCTATGGGATCGTGGGCGAGCGTATCTCCGACGAGGATGCCCGGCTCGCTGCGATCACGCCGCAATCTCTGCTCACCGTGGCGCAGGCGTACCTCAACGCGCCGACCGTCATCGGTCACCTGCTTACGAGCACGGGCCCGAGTCACGGCGGATCGAACAAGAGCAGTGCCTCGATCACCGACGACTTTTCGAAACGAGTTCCCAGCGGGCCGATCATCGAGCCCGCGGCGATTCGGCGCGCCGTTCGCACGCCGACGACCTCGCGCAGCACCCTCGCGCCGACCGAGTTCACGCTGCCGAACGGCATCAAAGTGCTGGTCTCGCAGAAGAGCGATCGCGATACCTTCGTTCTGGCCGGGAACATCGCATCGTCGCCGGCATTTGTACCGGCCGACAAGGCGGGCATCGCGCGCCTGGCCTCGTCGGTGGCCGATTACGGAAGCGAGCATTATCCGTTCGCGGCGCGACGTCGCACGATCGACATGCTCGGAGCGGTCGTGAATAACGGCGCGGATTTTAGCGCGCGCGGGTTGGTGCAAGACTTCCCAACGATCGCGCGCATCCTCGCGGACGGCGAGGAGCACCCGACATTCGCCGAACCGTGGTTTACGCTCGAACGCGACCAACTCGCCAATAGCCTGCAATCGGAGAATACGATCTCCGGCGTCATGATCGATCGCGCGTATTTGAATCTGCTCGCGCAGCCCGGCGATCCGTCGCTCCACGTGGCGACGCCGGGAACCGTCGAATCGATCTCGCAATACGATCTCGAGCGATACGTGCAGGCCTACTGGCGCCCCGATCTCACGACGATCGCGGTCGTGGGAGACCTCTCGCCGAACGAGGTCAAGAGCGTGCTTACCCAAGCCTTTGCCGACTGGCACGCGACCGGCCCGGCACCCGATCCGCATGCGATGGCCTACGCGAAACCACACGCAGGCCACGAGTACGTGCAGACCGACGCGCAGCAAGTCTATGTCCGGCTCGGCCAGCCCGCGGTAGCGCGCAATAGCAAGGATTACGACGCCATGCTCGTGCTCAACCAAATCCTCGGGGCTGGCGGCGCCTTTGAGTCGCGCTTGTGGCAATCGATGCGGCAGAAGCGCGGCATCGTGTACAGCGTTACGAGTTCGCTGCACGCCGGAGCCGATCGCGGCGACTTCCGCGTCGAACTCGCCGCATCGCCCGATCACGTACAAGAAGCGGTACGATTCGTGCGCAGTGAGCTGCGACGGCTCCAAGCCGAACCCGTCACGCAGACCGAACTCGCCGAGGCGAAGTTACGGCTCGTGAGCGACGCGCTCTTGGCCGAAGCCTCGGCGGACGGGCAAGCCGAGCAACTGCTCGACATCGGCGTGAACGGGTTGCCGCTCGACTACTACCGTACGCTCAACGAACGCTTCGCAAACATCACCGCGGCGGACGTCCAGCGCGTTGCCCGACGCTACCTGCAGCCCAACCGTCTCGTGCAGATCTACGCGGGCCCGGTGGGCGCCTGGGCCTACGGCTCCCTCTGATCCTCCCGCATGCGCGGCGGCGGCGTGCTACGCGCCGCTGCCGCCGCCCGTATGGAAGACGTACTTCACGATGAAGCGATGCAGCGTCTGCGTCGCCGCCGGTGTGCCGAACTCAACGTAGAGCAAATCGCTATTCGGGAAGCGCTGCTGATAAAGCAGCGAGAGGTCGCTGCCGGGCGCGGCAAAGCCACCCGTCCCGTTGATCGCCCGGAACGCAAGCCCGAGCGACGCGTCGCTGCCGAAAGTCCGCAAAAGTGCGGCGCGCCGCAGCCATTGCGTGTCGCGAATCGGCCCAGCCGCAGAAATGCGCTCGACGTTTCCGTCGTACTCGAGATCCAAACTGTAACGACCATAGACGCGCGCGGCGAGCACCTGCGTCTGCTGCACGTAATAGCCGGCAAAGGGGCCCCACGTGTAGGAGAACTGCTCCGAATCCGGCGTGCTTTCCGCGTAACCGAGCGCGATCTGCCTGCGATTGAACCATTCGATCGCGCCCGGCGCGATCTGCAGCTCACTCGGCCCCAAAAAGCCTTGCACCGAGATCAGATTTTTGAACTGGACGTTATAAAATGCATTGATATCGGCCTGACGCACCGACCCGTCACGTGCGAGGTATCGATCCATCGTCACACTCGATTGATACGAAAGGATCGGACTGTGCGACGAACCCGTGCCGTGGTACCCCACGACGAGGGCCGGCCCGCGCGCATCGTTGACCGCGGTGTACCCGTCGAGCGGCGCATAGCCAGCGCTTGTGTCCCGATAGTAACCCTCGAGGGTAAAGTGCTCGTTGCGAATGCCTTCGCTCAGGTTAACATCATGCGCCGCCCCCGCAAGGGCGCTATCGTTCTCGGCGGAGAATGCGAGCTCGGTGTTCTCGCCCGAGCGCCGGTTCAAGCGGCTGAGACCGATGCCCGAGGTGGCGTCGTGTAGCCCGTCGTGATTGGCAAAGACGCTCTGCGCGCTCAGTGAAAACGCACCTCCAGGCGTCGTGTAGGCATAGCCTGCGGCATCGTCATTCACGCCCGGGCCGACCACGTTGAGCGCTCCGATCGCGTTACGTCCCGCCGTTCCCTCGATTTTCAACCCGCTATTGAAGATGCCGATCGAGGGCGTATAGAACATCGAATTGGCGCCGAGGGCACCGATCTGCGGGATCGCGTTGATGTATTGCGCGCCCTCGGAGAAAAACGGACGATACTCGCTGTACGCTTTGGCGAACTCTTGCGGCGCGATCGTCGTCTGATCTTCTTCCACATTAGAGAAATCCGGCGCGAGCGTCCCGACGAAGGCAAGGGTGTTCGTAAAGGGGACGGTTACGTCGAGACCCACGTTGCGCGGCGCGGTTCGCTCGAATCTACCGATGCCGTCTTGAAAGAGGTTGCCGTCGCTCCCGCCGCTCGCAAGCCCGTAGAGATCGGCCTGCGCGCGTGGACGCGCCGAACGCGCTTGCAGGCGGATGCCCGAGAGAACCGGCCAGTACTGCGCCGACGTGATGCTCTGCATGGCCGGAGCATACGCCCATGTCGTATCCGCGTTTCGCGCGGCGATGAAGCGTTCGAAGTCAAAGCGCCAGGATTGCACCGGCGTCGATTGCGCGCGGATATCGGCGAGCGGAACGATCATCATCACGTCGTAACTTCCGTCCGGATCGATGCGCGCGATCGATCGCCATGAAGGCGCGTAGCGCGCGTTTTCGCTCGACGACTCGTCGTGCACCCCGAGCGGGTTGACGCGAAAGGTGTAGATGCGCGTCCCATTTCCCGAGGTGTCGATTGCGAGCATCACGTGATCGTCGCCGCCGACCCCCGCGTGATCGACACGCTGGGTCGCCGTGATCGGCACGCCGCGTTGCTCGCAATGAAAGGCAACGTAGAGGTTCGTGTCGTCGTACAAGAGATAGGCCATCGTCCGGTACGGCGATCGGCGGCGTGCCGTGAAATCGACAAAGCCGTGAGCTACGATCGCGTGCTGCCAGCGCGAGGGATCGACCGGAAGCGCGAAGGGCGGCGCCGACGACGCCTTCGCTGCGAGGATCCGTGCGTTCGGTGAGACGGCGGCCGGCGACACACGTGGAAACGCCGCGCACACGAGCACGGCCGCGACCGCGAATCGTCGGCGCATTACGCGCGTGAACGCGTGCGGTCGATGTACGTACCGATGCGCGCGATGCCCTCGCGCACGCGTTCGAGCGGCGCGACCCAACTCAGACGCAACCAACTCTCGAACGACGGGCCGAACGCCACACCCGGAATTGCGAGCACGTCGTCCCGGTCGATGAGGTCGAGGGACGCTTCGAGCGATGATGTCCCGTCGGGAAGGCGAACGCAGGCGTAAAAGCTTCCTTCCGGGCGAATGAACCGGGCGCCGCTGCGTTCGAGCGCATCGACGACGCCCGCGTGCTGTTCGCGATACCATGCCGCGTGCTCGCCCAGCCCGCCGTCGCTTGCGAAGACGTGTATCGCAACCTGCTGTGCAAAGGTGTCCGCGCACGACGTGAGCCAGGCGTGCGCCTTGATCGCTTCGGTAATAAACGCGGCCGGCGCAAGGATCCAACCGAGGCGCAAGCCGGTGAGCGCGTTTGACTTGCTGAGCGAGTTGGTTGCGATCGTGTACGGATAGAGTTCCGCAAGGCTGGCGGCGTCGCCGGTAAAGCATTGCTCGCGATAGATCTCGTCGTGGATGAGCCAAATCGGCTCGCCTGGCCGCGCTTCGAGGGCCCGGATCAGCTTCTGCGCTTGCGCATGACCGATGACGCGCCCGGTGGGATTGTTCGGCGAGCAGATGACGATCGCGCGCGTGCGCTCGCCGATCGCCGCGACGATGCGATCCGCGTCGATCGCGAAATCATCCTCCTCTCGCATCGTCACGCCGCGCACGGCCACGCCTTCGAGCTTCGCCATCTTCACGTACGATGGAAAGGTCGGCTCGACGACGAGCAACTCGTCGGTCGCGGGATCCAGCAACGTCTTGAGGGCAACGTACATCGCTTCTTGCGATCCCGTCGTGACGCACACGTTCTCCGCCCGACCCATGCCGGGATATCCGTAATGGTGCGCGATCGCCTCGCGTAATGCAGGCTCGCCTGCATTGGCCGTATATTTGATGCCGTGACGCTCCACGTAACGCATGGCATGCTCAAAGTGTGCGGCGTTGGGCATCAGCGACGGTTCGCCCAAGCCGAGGTCGATCGAACTCGGCTTCTTCTTGGCCGCAACCTCGCGTATGAGCGAGCCCGGAATTGCAAGAACCTTTGGATTCATACGGCCACCTCGTACTCACGCAAGGCGGCGTTGAGCGACGTCTTGCGATCGGTCGAGTCGGAGCGTTCACCGATGATCAACGCGCACGGCACGTTGAACTCGCCCGCCGGGAAGCGCTTGGGTATGGATCCCGGAATGACGACCGCACGTGCGGGGATGCGCCCTTTGGTCGTGACGGGTACCTCGCCGCGCGCATCGACGACCGGCGTACTTGCCGTCAGCACAACGCCCGCTCCGAGCACGGCTTCACGTTCGACCACGACGCCTTCGACGACGATGCAGCGCGAGCCGATGAAGGCGCCATCTTCGATGATGACGGGCGCCGCCTGCGGCGGCTCGAGCACGCCGCCGATCCCCACGCCGCCGGAGAGGTGTACGCCCTTGCCGATCTGCGCGCACGATCCGACCGTCGCCCACGTGTCGATCATCGAGCCTTCATCGACGTAGGCGCCGATATTGACGTAGCCCGGCATCAAGATCGAGCCGCGTCCAAGGAAACTTCCGTAGCGCGCGACCCCGGGCGGAACGCAGCGCACACCGAGTCTTTTGTAGTTACGCTTCACCGGCAACTTATCGAAATAGACGAGTGCGTCGCGTTCGCGATCGCCCATCCACGCGAGGTCGCGACGCGAAAAATAGAGGAGAATCGCGTTCTTCACCCACGCGTTGACACGCCAACCCTCCTCGGACGGCTCGGCCGCGCGCAGCATCCCCAGATCGAGCGCGCCGATGACCTCATCGATCGCTCTCCCTTCGCGACCGCGCACGTCGCCCTCACCGGAAGCGAGCGCCTCGATGGCCTCGCGTAGCGTTTGAATCTCCATGACGGGCCTATCGTTACGCTGCGACGAAGCGGCTTTCATGCACGCGTACCGTCTCTTCGCAGAAGGCCCGAAACGTGTCACCGACGCGCCGGTCGCGGAACCACGCGACGGCGAAGTCCTCATCAAGATCGCGGGTGCAGGCGCATGCCACTCCGACCTGCACGTCATCGATGCCAACGCCGCGGGAACGTCGCTCTTTAGCCCGCCCTTTACGCTCGGTCACGAGAACACCGGATGGGTCGAGCAGTGCGGTCCCGGCGTCACGAACCTGGAGGTCGGTGAACCCGTCGCCGTCTATTGTGCGTGGGGCTGCGGCCGCTGCCGTGCGTGCCTGCTCTCGGCCGAAAACTACTGCGAGCGCCAACAGCTGCTGCTCGGCGGAGGTCTGGGCCGCGACGGCGGCATGGCAACCTATCAACTCGTGCCCTCCGCCCGGTATTTAGTTCCCCTCGGCGACCTCGAGCCGCGCGACGCCGCGCCGTTGACCGACGCGGGCCTCACCCCCTACGCGGCCGTAAAGCGTGCGCTCCCGCTGCTCACCCCCGATGCAACCGCGCTCGTCATCGGCGTCGGGGGGCTTGGGCACATGGCACTGCAAGTTCTACGGGCGACGTGCGGAGCGCGCGTCTTCGCCGTCGATTCCCTTCCAACGCATGCGCACCTCGCCACGCAACTCGGTGCCGATCGCACCTTCGTCGCCGGCGATGACACGCTCGCCGAGCTCCGCGAGGCAACCTCCGGGCGCGGCCTCGATGTGGTCTTCGATTTCGTGGGCGCGCAGACGACGATCGACCTCGGCCGCAAGCTCGTGCGTCCGGACGGCGCATTGCTCATCGTCGGACTCGCCGGTGGAACGATGCCCTACGCCCAAGGAAAAATCGCCTGGGGCGCGCGCGTGTCGATCCCCTTCTATGGTTCGATCGCCGAGTTGCGTGAGACGATTGCGCTTGCCGCGCGCGGGCAGCTCCACGCGCGCGTCACGCGTTTTCCGCTCGAGCGTGTGACCGACGCATACCAGGCACTGCGCGACGGGACCCTGGACGGGCGTGCGGTGATCGTCCCCAACGGCTGAAGAATCCAAACCCACTGCATGTGGGTAAGAGATCACGGTAGGAGAGCGAACCTGTACCTCTCCGCTTCCACCACGCGAAGGAGAGCTCGTGTCGAATTCCCCTGCCGACGAGCAGCGTGTCAACGCCATCCGCTTCCTTGCCGTTGACGCGGTACAGCGCGCGAACTCCGGGCATCCCGGGATGCCGCTCGGCGCGGCCGCGGCTGCGTTTGCACTCTGGTCGCGCCACCTGCGCTTCGACCCACACGATCCGCAGTGGTTCGACCGTGACCGCTTCGTGCTCTCGGCCGGACACGGCTCGATGCTGCTCTACGCGCTCCTTTATTTGACCGGGTACGACCTCTCGCTCGACGATCTGAAGTCATTCCGCCAACTGCATAGCCGTACGCCCGGGCATCCGGAAACGCACCACACCGCGGGTGTCGAAGCGACGACGGGCCCGCTTGGTCAGGGCGTCGGCAACGCGGTGGGCATGGCGATCGCGGAAGCACACCTGGCCGCCACCTACAATCGCGGTGACGCGCCGATCGTCGATCACTACACCTACTGCCTGGCCGGCGACGGCGACTTGATGGAAGGCATCAGCCAGGAGGCGATTTCGCTTGCCGGTCATCTGCAACTCGGCAAGCTCATCGTGCTCTACGACGACAATCGCGTCTCGCTCGCCGGCCCTACCGACATCACCTATGGCGACGACGCCTGCGCCCGGTTCGACGCAAGCGGCTGGCACACGCAACTGGTCGCCGTGACGCACGGAAACGACGTGGACGCGATAGACGAAGCGATTCGCATCGCGAAGAACGTCACCGATCGCCCGTCGCTGATCGCCCTGCGGACGCACATCGGCTATGGCTCGCCCCTGCAAGACTCGTTTAAAGCTCACGGCGAGCCGCTCGGCGTCGAGAACGTAAAGGCGACAAAGGAACGGCTGGACTGGCCGCTCGAGCCGGACTTCTACGTGCCGGACGACGTGCTCGCGTACTTCCGCTCGCTCGGTGACGCGGGCGGGCGCGCGCGCGCCGCATGGCAACAGCGCTACGACGCATGGAAATTGGCAAACGCTGCGCTTGCCGCGCAACTCGAACGTGTCCTTGCGGGCGAACCTCCAGCAACACGAGCGTGGCCGGCATTCGACGAACAGAACGGCAACATCGCCACGCGCGACGCGGGCGGAATGGTGATGAACGCAATCGCAGCATCGCTGCCCGAACTCATCGGCGGCTCCGCGGATCTCGATCCCTCAACCAAGACCTATCTCAAGGGCGCGGGCGACTTCCAGCCGGGAACGCGGCAAGGCCGCAACATTCACTACGGCGTGCGCGAACACGCGATGGCGGCGGCATCGAACGGCCTTGCACTCCACGGCGGCGTGCTGCCGTTTTGCGCCACGTTCTTCAACTTTGCCGACTATCTCAAGCCCTCGCTACGCCTAGCAGCGCTGAGCAAGCTCCACGAGATCTACATCTTTACGCACGACTCCGTCCTGCTCGGTGAGGACGGCCCGACACACCAACCAATCGAGCAATTAGCGATGCTGCGCGCGATGCCGAACCTACGCGTCGTGCGACCGGCAGACGCGCTCGAGACGCTCGAAGCGTGGAAGCTCGCGATCGATCCACGCAGCACCGGCCCTTGGGTCCTCGTACTCACGCGCCAGAAGGTACCGTTTCTCGGCGCGCGCGCCGCGCGTGTCGATCGCGGAGGCTACATTCTGGACGATACCGCAGGCACACCCGATCTCATCCTCATCGCCACCGGGTCCGAAGTCGCGCTCGCACGCGATGCAAAACGACTGCTCGATGCAGAGGGCGTGGCCACGCGCGTCGTCTCGCTACCATGCTTCGAACTCTTCGACGCGCAACCGCAGACCTATCGCGACGAGGTCCTACCGCCGTCGTGTACCGCGCGCATGTCGATCGAGGCGGCTGCAACCTTCGGTTGGAGCCGCTACGTGGGCGACCGCGGCTTCACATACGGCATCGATCGTTTCGGGCTTTCAGCTCCTGCAGCCGACGTCGCGCGCGAATTGGGCTTCACGCCCGAACATGTGGCGCGTGTCGCCATCGATCATTTTTCGTTCGCACCCCGCTAGGAGACTCACGTGAGCAATCAACTACACCAACTGCTCGACGCCGGCCAGAGCGTGTGGCTGGATAATCTACGACGTAGCATGTTCGCCTCGGGCGAGTTGCAGCGGCTGATCCAAAGCGGCCTGCGCGGCATGACAAGCAATCCGACGATCTTCGAAAAGGCGATCGGTACCGGCGACGACTACGACGAGCAGTTGCGCACGCTGATCGATCAAGAGAAGAATGCCGATGCACTCTTCTGGGACCTCGCCGTCTCCGATATCCAAAACGCCTGCGACGCTTTTCGCGGCGTGTACGACTCGTCCGGTGGAAACGACGGCTTCGTAAGCCTGGAGGTTTCGCCGTTGCTCGCCCACGATAGCGCCGGCACGATCTCCATGGCAAAGGAGCTGTGGGCGCGCGTCGATCGTCCGAATTTGATGGTCAAGATCCCCGGCACGAACGAAGGCGTCCCCGCAATCGAGGAGTGCATCCGCGCCGGTATCAATATCAACGTCACGTTGATCTTCTCGATCGAGATGTACGAAAAAACGGCGCAAGCGTACATCAACGGTCTACGCCGTCGCATGGCCGACGGCGCTCCGATCGCACACATTCGGTCGGTCAATTCGGTTTTCGTGAGCCGCATCGACACCGCAATCGACAAGCTTCTTCAAGCCAAGATCGACAAGAGTGAAAAGGCGCTCGTGCCGCTCCTCGGCAAAGCCGGAATCGCCAACCTGAAGTTGACGTATCAGAAGTTCAAAGAGCTCTTCGAAGCGCCGTTTGCCGACGTCGCCAAAGCCGGCGGCGCCGTACAACGTCCGCTCTGGGCCAGCACCTCGACGAAGAATCCGCATTACCCCGATCTGCTCTACGTCGAGACCGTAGTCGGCCCGCATACGGTCAACACGATGCCACCGAACACGCTCGACGCGCTCATGGATCACGGCACCGTCACGCCCGGCACGGTGGAGCAGGACGTCCAGGGTGCGCGCGACGTGATGCGGGCGCTCGCGGATGCGGGCATCTCGATGTTCGACGTCACGCACCAACTGCAAGTAGAGGGCGTTTCGTCGTTCGCCGATTCATGGGGCGCCTTGCTCGGTGCGATCGTGTATAAGCAAAAGCAACTCGCCGACGGCACCGAGCGCGTCGCGCTGAGCTTAGGCACGCATGCCGCGGCGGCGGAGCGCGCGCTCGAACGTTGCGTCGCTACGGACTTCCTCAAGAAGCTTTGGGCGAAGGATCCAAGCCCATGGTCGAGCGATCCGGACGCGATCGGCATCATCAAACATGCGCTCGGATGGCTCGACATTCCGCAGCACCTCCTCGAACACGTGCCGGCATTGCTTGCTTTCGCCAAGGAGATCGCGGCGCGCTACGATCACGTCGTGGTGCTCGGCATGGGCGGTAGCTCGCTCGCGCCGGACGTGCTCGCCGATACCTTCGGCAAGATCGACGGCTACCCGACGCTGCACGTGCTCGACTCGACCGATCCCACGCAGATTCAAGAGTTGGACGAGCAACTCGATCTTGCAAGCACACTCTTTATCGTCGCAAGCAAAAGCGGTACGACCACCGAACCGAACGCCTTCTTCGCATACTATTACGAGCGCGTCGTCAAGCTCGTTGGCGCCGATCACGCGGGCGATCAGTTCATCGCGATCACCGATCCCGGAACGCATATGGTCGAGGTCGCAAAGGCGCATCGCTTCCGGCGCATCTTCGAAAACGATCCAAACATCGGCGGGCGTTACTCTGCACTCAGCTTTTTCGGCATGGTTCCGGCAGCGCTTGCGGGGTATGACGTCAACCTGCTCCTCGATCGCGGCCTAGGCGCCATGCACGCAAACGACAAGACGATCGATCCGAAGAAGGCGCCGGGCGTACGCTTCGGCGCGGCGATCGGCGGGCTCGCGCTCGAGGGCCGCAATAAGCTTACGATCATCACCCATCGCGACGTCGCCGCCTTCGGCGCGTGGGCCGAACAATTGGTCGCGGAATCGACGGGCAAACAGGGCACCGGGATCGTTCCGGTCGAGGGCGAGGCGCTCGGTTCTCCGAGCGACTACGGCAGCGACCGCGTCTTCGTGTACGTCGGCGCCAACCTGCCCGACCCCGCGCCGGGCACGGCGGAGAAGCTCGACGCACTCGAGGCCGCAGGACATCCGATCGTGCGCCTTGCGCTCAACGACGCCTACGATCTCGGCGAGCAGTTTTACCTCTGGGAGATCGCAACGGCAACGGCCGGTTCGATTCTCGCCATCGATGCCTTCGACCAGCCGAACGTCCAAGAGTCGAAAGACAACACGAAGACGCTGCTCGATGCTTATCAGGCAACCCATCGCATGGATGAACCGGCGGCCAGCGTCGCCGGCCGGCAATTTGATCTGAGTTATCTACGCGGTTCGGCAGCCATCGTCGCGGCGGACGCAACGTCGGCGCTCAGCGAACTCTTCAAAACCCTCGCTCCGGGCGACTATGCGGCCATCTGCGCGTACATCGCACGCAACAGCGCGCACATCGCGCTCCTTGACGCATTGCGTATTCGCATTCGCGACGCTCGTCGAGTGGCGACAACCGTCGGCTTTGGGCCGCGCTTCCTCCACTCGACCGGACAACTCCACAAGGGCGGCCCCAACTCCGCGGTCATGTTGCAGATCACCGCTGACGAACCGAACGACCCAGCGATCCCCGGCATGAACGTGGGATTCCGCACGCTGCTCGCCGCGCAAGCGCTCGGTGACTGGCAATCGCTCGACAAGCGCAGACGCCGCGGCGTTCGTATCCATCTCCACGGCGAGATTGGTGCGGCCCTACAGGCCCTGATCGCCGCCGTGGACGACGCCCTCACCGCACACGCTTAAAGAAGAACGGAATATCGACGATTATGCAGCTCGGAATGGTCGGCCTAGGGAAAATGGGCGCCAACATGACCACGCGTTTGATTGGCGGAGGGCATGGGGTCGTCGTGTACGATCGCAGCGCCGACGCTGTCGCGCACGCGGCAGCCGGTGGTGCAACGCCGGCAAACGACCTCAACGACTTGGTCGCAAAGCTCAACGGCTCGCCGCGCATCGTCTGGATCATGGTGCCGTCCGGCAAGCCGACCGACGAGACGATCGACGCGCTCGCGAGCATCCTCGCACCGGGCGACATCATCATCGACGGCGGCAACACCAACTGGAAAGACGGCCTCGCCGCCTACGAACGCTGCGCTGCAAAGCACGTGCACCTGATCGACGCGGGCACGAGCGGCGGCGTTTGGGGCCTCGCCGAGGGGTACTGCTTGATGGTCGGCGGAGACGACGCCGCGGTCACCACATGCGAACCGATCTTCCGTACGCTCGCGCCGGAAAAAGGCTACGCGCACGTCGGGAAAGCCGGCGCCGGCCATTTCTCGAAGATGGTCCACAACGGCGTGGAGTACGGCATGCTCCAAGCCTACGGAGAGGGTTTCGAGATTCTCGAATCATCGCCGTTCGATTTCGACATGCAGCAACTTGCGGAGCTCTGGTGTCACGGCAGCGTCGTCCGTTCCTGGCTGCTCGAGCTCGCGGTGCTCGCATTCAAGGCCGACCCAAAACTCGATGCGATCCGCGGCTATGTGGACGATACCGGCGAAGGGCGCTGGACGGTACAAGCGGCAATCGATCAAAACGTGCCGGCGCCGGCGATCACGCTCGCGCTTCTCGCGCGTTTCGCCTCGCGTCAAGACGAATCGTTCAGTGCCAAGGTGATTGCGGCGCTACGCAACCAATTCGGCGGGCACGCCGTAAAGCCGGAGACTCATGTCTGACCTGCTCGCGACCGTTTCGGCCAACGGCGACGGTGCGATGAACCCGTTGCGTGCGGGCATCGCAAGCGACCGGATCACCGATCCCTGTAGCATCGTCTTCTTCGGCGCGAGCGGCGATCTTTTCAAGCGCATGCTGCTTCCGGCCATGTACGCCCTGCGCGTACGCGGTATCTTGCCGAATGACTTCGCGATCGTTGGATTTTCGCGAAGTGCGTACAATGACGACGACTTTCGCGCATATTGCAAGGAGCAGCTCGACCAATTTTGTCCCGACGATCAAAAACCGCAAGGTGCGATTTGGGACGACTTCTCGCAGCGCCTATCGTACATTACCGCGGATTTCGACAGCACAAAATCGTATGCGGCACTTGCCAAACGTCTCGCGCAGAACGACAAAGAGCTCGGTACGCGGGGGAACCGCCTCTTCTACCTCTCGACCCCGCCCTCAGTCTTCCCCACGATCATCGATCACCTCAAACACGCCGCGCTCAACGCGCGCGAGGATGCGCCCGGATGGGCTCGCATCATCGTCGAAAAGCCGTTCGGAACCGACCTGGAATCGGCGCGCGCGTTGCAGCAAACGGTCGATCGTGCCTTTCGTGAGCGGGAAGTCTATCGGATCGATCACTATCTCGGCAAAGAGCCGGTTCAAGACATCATGGCCTTGCGTTTTGCGAACACGATCTTCGAGCCGGTGTGGAATCGCAATTACGTTGAATCGGTACAGATCACCGCGGCCGAGCAGTTAGGCGTCGAGTTGCGCGGCGGCTATTACGACAACGCGGGCGCGCTGCGCGACATGATTCAAAACCACGTCATGAACTTGCTTGCGCTCGTGGCGATGGAACCCCCTTCCGGGCCAGATGCCGACGCGATCCGCTCGGAGAAGTACAAGGTGCTCTCGGCGATCATGCCGCCAACCCACGAACAGGTCGGTGAGATGTCCGCACGCGGCCAATACGGCGCGGGCCAAATCAACGGCAAGCCCGTACCGTCGTACCGCGACGAGCCCGATGTCGATCCGAAATCGAACACCGAGACGTTCGCAGCGGTCAAACTCTTCATCGACAGCTGGCGCTGGGCGGGAGTTCCATTTTATCTGCGTTCGGGCAAACGGCTCGCCAAGAAAACTTCCGAGATCGCGGTTACGTTCAAAGCGATCCCACACCGCATCTATGGCGAACGCACCGACACGATTGAAAACAACGTCCTCGTGATGAAGATTCAGCCTGAAGAGGGCGTCGCCATGCGCTTTTCGGCGAAGGTCCCGGGTCCGAAGAGTCACATCCGTAGCGTCTTCATGGATTTCAACTATGGCACGGGCTTCGGCGTACAGTCACCGCCTGCGTACGAGCGCCTGATCGGCGATGCGATGCGTGGCGATCAAACGCTGTTCACCCGCTGGGACGCCGTCGAGCGTGCGTGGGAGGTCGTCTCGCCCGTCCTCGAGGTTTGGCAAAACACGAAAGACTTTGCGTTCCCAAACTACGAATCGGGTAGTCAGGGTCCGGCTTGCGCAAGCTCCCTCTTCGCCGGGTGGCGCCCATTGTGACCCAGGACGCGCGCCCGCTCGCCGCAACGATGACGTTCGTGCTCTTTTACGAAGACGCCGGCGTCAGCACGTGGGCACGCGAACGCACGCAGGCGCTCGCAGCGAAGCACCCGTCGCGCGTCCTGGTACTCGACGCAACCCGCCCGCCAGTTCACGAAGACGCCCCGGCAACGCCCGGAGCTTGGGTGGAACTTGGTGCACAGGGTGCAACCGAACACGAACTTGTCGCGCGCGTACGCGCGATCGCGCTGCCCGAAGCTCCGATCGTACTCGCCTGGATCGCGAAGGGACTCGCGAGCGATCCGCGCTTCGTCGCGCTGGCGCACATTGCAACGACGGTGGTATGCAGCACCTCGGTCATCGACACGGGGACCAGCGGTCTTGCAGATCTCTGCGCGTTCGCACGATCGCACCCGGAGATCCCGGTGCAGGATATCGCGTACCTGCGTTTGGGTGCATGGCAAGACGTGGTCGCGTCGTTCTTCGACGAACCGCAGGTGCAAGGCGACCTGCAGGCGCTACGCCGCGTCGAGCTGGCAGCCGGTTCTCAACCGGAAATGTACTACGTGCTCGGTTGGCTTGCGAGCCGACTCTGCTGGACGCCGGCCGGCCCGACGCATCTGACAAACGACCACGGTGCACCGATCGATATCGCACTCGCATGCGAAGGCGTACCGCGCCGGCTCGAACGTATCGTGCTCACCAGCGCAAACGCGCGCTACTCCGCCGCAGTCCATCCCGAAGACCCAAACGCAATCTCGTTGCAGATCGAACGGCCACCAGAACGGATCGTCCGCTACGCACCTTTGCATTCACTCGACATCGCTTCACTCGTCGAGCGCGCGATCTTGATGGCACATCGCGACGACGTCTTTGCGGCGTCGCTTCACGCTGCCTCACATCTGATCGACGTCATCCGGCTGGGATCATGAATCGGAGCAACGGATCATTGATCGTCCATGATGGACCGCCTGAGGTTGCGGCCGCCCTCGCTCACCTCTTCGTCACCGAGGCAAACGCGGCGATCGCGGCCCGTGGGCGCTTCTCCGTCTCACTCGCCGGTGGCAGCACGCCAAAGGCGGCGTACGCGTTGCTAGCGGAATTGCCCGCCTCGCGAGCTCTCGATTGGCGCGCGATCGATGTGTTCTTCGGCGACGAACGCTGCGTTGGGCCGGACGACGAGCAGTCGAATTACCGTATGGCCAAGCTCGCGCTGCTCGATGCGGTGACGATTCCCGCGGCAAACGTGCACCGCATGCACGGCGAAGAAGAACCCGCGCTCGCTGCCGGCGCCTATCGCTCGACGGTGCTCGCGACGCTTGGGCCCCAACCCCGCCTCGATCTCGCGCTACTGGGAATGGGACCCGACGGCCACACCGCTTCGCTCTTTCCCGGCACCGATCCGTTCACGGACGATAAACTTTTAGTACGCGCCGTCTATGCCACCTCGCAAGCGCAATGGCGTCTGACGCTGACGCCACATGTCCTAAACGCCGCGCGTGCGGTCGCCTTTGCGGTCGAAGGAAGCGCGAAGGCCTCAACGCTACGTGCCGTGCGCGAGGGTACGTACGAGCCCTCGCGCTACCCTGCGCAGTCGATCGCACCGAGCGACGGCCGCCTGTTTTGGCTCGTCGATCGCGCGGCGGCCGGCGTCAGCGCGTGAGGCGGCGACTCCACCGGTCTAATTCCCGCGCGTAGAGCACGGCCGAACGTTCTTGGAGCTTTCTGTGGGTAAGCGCGCTCATACGCACCCGTCGCAGTGAGTCCGAAATGGTCGTCATCATTTCTGTGCATCTCCCGTTCCGAGCTTTGCTAACGTAACGCCATTGGCCGCCAAAATAGTTCCGTCGGCACGCTGCAGCTCGACGACCGCTTTGTTCAAATCGGTCTGCGCTTGCAACTCCCGTCCTTCGTCGGCAACCAATTCGGTCTCGCGTTGCAGTACGAGGAACGTCGTCGATGCGCCATTTTTGAATTTGCGCTGTTCGCTTGCATAGACGGCCGCCGCGTTCTCGCGCGCGCGCCGGGCAGCATAGAGGCGAGCAACCGCCGATTGATACCCTTGCACCGCATTTCGCACGTCGAAGAGGATGCGCTGATCGATGCCCTTGCTTTGGATATTCGCGATGCGCGCTTGCTCGCTCGCCGCAGCAAGGCTCGCCCTTGCCGTGCGATTGCCAAGCGGCGTCGATATCACGACACCCGCCGAGTACGTGGGAAAGCGTCCAAGGTTTCCGTACGCCTGCCCGAAGGTTCCCCCCAAATAACCGGGCGGCGTCTGCGCGCCGAATTGAGCGAGCGGCGGCAAGGCGTTTCCGGCAAAGCCGTTGCCCTGATACTGCACTTGCAGGTTGACCTCGGGAAGCAGTTGATTCTTCGCATACGCGAGGCTGGCACTCGCCTGTGCCTGCTCAGCCTGCACCTGTGCAAGCTCGGGCCGATGCTGCATCGCGCGCGCCAGCTCTTGATCGAGCTTTGGTGCCTGCGGCAACTGCCGCACGGGCGACGTCGGCATGAGGTTCGCCTGCCAGATCGGATCCGCGGGATCGTCCACGATCATGCTTTTGAGTTGATTTTGTAATTCGGAAACGGTCTGAAGGGCGGAGAAGACATTGTCTTGATAGACGGCGACTTGGGTTGAGGACTCCACCGCGTCGATCGGTGCCGCGGCGCCCTTCTTCGCAAGACGCACGTTACTGTTCTGTTGCGCTATCGTATTGCGGAGTGCCGATTCTTGGATCGCCGCGTTACGCCACGCCGCGACCAGGTCCCAATAGACGTCTTCGACGCCTGCGATCGTGTTCGATGCGGCGGCGAGCGCCTGAGCGCGCGTCGCGTCGTCGTTGATGCGCGCGAGTTCCAGTTGAAGTTTGGCCGGGTTGATGCCGGCGTTCTTCAAGAGTGGCTGCGTGACGGCAAGGTTGATGCTCGCTAGGTAATAGGGGTCGAAGGCATTGACAACCGTATTGTCGTCAACGCGCGTCTGCGAGACACTTGCACTAAACTCGGTTCCGAGTGGAAGCTGACCGGAGACTCCCGCCTGCAGGTTTTGAACGTTCTGCTCGACGGGTCCGAATTTCGGACCTGCAAAAAATGCGTTTTCCGGAGCGCTCTTACTGTGTTTGATCGACGGTTCGATCATAAAGCGCAGATCGTACGCCCCCTTCGCCTCCCCGATCTGATATGCCGCGATCTTCGCGTTTGCCGCTGCGACCGCCAGATCGGGGTTTTTCAGCAGCGCCATCCCGATGGCGTTCTCGAGCGAGATCCCGACGAACGGCTGCTGCGTCACGCCGACGACATTGGCGTTCGCCGGAGGCACCTCGGGAGCGTGAAAGCCCGGAGCGACCGCGGGCACCGGCGGCGCGATGGGAGATGGTTCGGGTGACGGTATGCTCACCGCCGACACGGAAGGTTGCGCCGCCCGTGCGACGACGGCACTGCCGCCCGCAAGCGCGAGCGAGAGTGCAAAGACGGAGAGATGTCGAGTCATCACGAGCACTCCTTGTTCATTCGGCCGCAATGTGGCCACCTAGACGCGGTTTGTTCAAGAGTAAAACGAGCGGCGCAAGCGCAATCGAAAGGATCGCAACCCACCGCGAGGTGTCGGCGTAGGACATAACAACCGCCTGCCCCTCGACGAGCGCCTCCAAATTTGCAAGCGCGACCACGGAATGTTCGCCGCCGTGTTGCTGCAAGTAGATCGCCGTCGGCGCATGCCGTAGCGTCTCGGACGCCGCAAGCTGCGTTTGGTGGTAGGTGATACCGCGCACGAGGATCGTCACCAGAACCGCGGTCGCGATGCTCCCTCCGACCTGGCGCGAAAGGTTGAAAAACGCCGAGGTCGCCGGCACGTCCTTGTCGGGAACGCCGCCGAGCACGGCAACCGACAGAGGGACGAATATCTGCGAGAGCCCGATGCCGCTAATGATGAGCGACGCGACGAACGTCCCAAAATCCGCCGTCGGTGTGGTAACACCGGCAAGCATCCAATTCGAAACGCCGAGCAACACGAAGCCGAGCGCGGTCGAAAGCCGTACGTCGACCGTGCCGCGGCTTGCAAGCGCCGCCGTGATCGGCGTAAAGAGCATCACCGCGCCTGCGCGCGTAAGGATGGTGAGGCCCGAGAGCGTAGCCGTAAATCCAAGCGAACCTTGGAGATATTGTGGAAGCACCAGGATCGAGCCGTAGAGGCTCACGCCAAGCACGGCGCCAAGGACGCTTCCGGCCGCGACTTGGCGCAGGCGGAGCACGTGTAGATCGACCACCGGAATCGCCGAGCGCAGCGTCCACCACACGAAGCCGATGATGCCGCCCGCGGCAAGAGCGGTAAAGAGGCGAATATTCGGGTCGCTGAACCAATCGTATTGCTGCCCCTGATCGAGCACGTACTGCATCGAGCCAAGACCCAGGGCGAGCAATCCCAAGCCGACCCAGTCAAGCTTCCTCTGTTGCGGCTCGGACGGATTGCGCAGATACATCCAAATCAGCGTTGCCGCCACGATACCAACCGGAAGGTTGATGAAGAACGCCCAACGCCATGTCAAATTGTCGGTGATCCAGCCGCCAAGCACCGGTCCCAGGGCTGGACCGACGATCACGCCCATGGCGAAGATGCCTTGCGCCTTGCCTTGTTCGCGCAGCGTGTACGTATCGCGTAAGATCGCCTGAGAGGTCGAGATCAAACCGCCTCCTCCTAAGCCCTGTATGATGCGCCAGAACACCAGGCTCCCGAAGCTACCCGCGAGCCCGCACATCAAGGATGCGATCGTAAAGATGACGATCGAGGCAAAGAAGTACTGACGCCTTCCAAAACGCGCGGCAAGCCACGGCGTGATCGGAATCACGATGACGTTTGCCACGATATATCCCGTGACGATCCAAGCACCCTGATCCACCGGCACTCCGAAATTTCCTTGGATGTTTGGCAACGCCACGTTCACGATCGTGGTGTCGATGATCTCGAGTAACGTCGCAGCGATAACCGCGATGCTCACGATCGCACGGCGTGTGCCGTGTTCGACGACGCTCTGCTGCTGCACGCTCGCTCTCTACCTCAAATGTATCCTTAGCGCACTTTCACGTAGGCTTCGACGCTCATGCCGGGCCGAAGCGGTTTGCTCGCCTGCATGTCGTCGATCGATATCCGCACGGGGATACGCTGCGTTACCTTCACAAAGTTCCCCGTCGCGTTTTGCGAAGGAACGAGTGCGTAGGTGTTCTGCGAGGCAGGGTTGATCGACACGACGTGCCCGTGGAACAGCGTTCCCTTGTAGGCATCGACCGTGATATCCGTAGGTTGCCCCACCTTCATATCGCCAAGCTGCGTTTCTTTGAAATTCGCTGTCACGTAAATCTTACCGGGTCCATCGGGAATCAGCGTCATCAACGTCATACCCGCTTGCACCGTCTGCCCAACCTCAGCGCTCTTTTCCCCGATGTAACCATCCGAGGGAGCATAGATGCGCGTGTACGCAAGATTTTGCCTGGCGATGTTCAATTGTGCGCGCGCGGCCTCCACTTGACTGGAATCGGTCGACTGCGCGAGTTTTCCCTGAGCCGTTGTCACGCCACCCTGCGCGGCGGATACGCCGGCAAGCGCCGCCGAGACGCGCTGCTGCGCCGCCGTAAGGTTGGCGAATGCGACGTTGATTTCGTCTTTTGCGGAGCGCATCTGCGCCGCCGCGCTTGCCGCCTCGGCACGTGCCGCATCTAACTGCGCCTTCGACACGTCACCGGTTCGGAAGAGCGACGCCGCGCGACGATAGTCCGCCGCAGCACGCTCGTCAGCCGCTTGCGCCGCCGGTAATTGCGCCTGTGCCGCGCTCAATTGGGCGCGCGCCTGTGCCACGTCGGCATCCGCGACCGGCACCGCAACTTGCGCACTGATCGCGTTTGCCCGTGCCTGCATCATGCCGCCCTGGCTCTGAAGGGTATTGGTCGCCTGGTTCGCCGTCGCGAGATCGTACTGCGCCTGCGCCGTGCGAACCTGATCTTCTTCGACCGCATTATCGAGTACGATCAGCAGCTGGCCCTTCTTCACCTCTTGGTTCGTATCCACGAGAATCTTGTCGATCCGCTCATTGATCTTGCTCGTCACAGCCACCGGATCGGCGTCGATACGGGCGTCGTCGGTACCCTCGTGCACGCGGGCGTAAAGGAACCACTTGACACCCCACACGAGCAAGATCACCGCCACGATCGCGCCGATCGTGCCGAAGATCACGCGTTTGCGCGGGCCGCTTCGCTCCTCGATCTGATCTATCGCCACATCGCCGCTCCCATTGCTCGTAGATGAAGGTTTTTGTGCTTCACGCGTGTCCATGTCCGTTGCTCCTTACGCCGTTGAGAAAGACGTCGATCATATAGCGGAGTGCGTAGTCCGTATCGGTAAAAATTCTTTGGTCAGGGAATTTTTCGCGAGCGATCACGCGCACGAACATCATCCCCATAAACACCGAGGCAAGTTCTCCGGGGTCGCCCCGCAAATAACCCTCGGCAATGCGCGAGGACATATACTCCGTGATGACGCCGCGAATCGCCGTCTGTGGACGCCAGGTCTCTTGCGCAAAAATGTTGTTCTCGTAATCGGACTCGACGAGCGACCAACGAATCATGTCGATCATCGACTCCATGCGCTCCGTCATCGCTTTGCCGATGGTAAAGAGTTCTTCCTCAAGCGACCCCTTCAACTGCGAGATCACGTCGCGAAGAACGATGTCGCCACACGTGTGCCGTGCGACCGCGATGATGAGCGCGTCCTTGTTTCCGAAGTGCCGGAATAGCGTTGCTTCATTGACGCCAGCGGCATCTGCGATCTCGCGCGTGGTTGCACCGCGCTTACCTTTGCGCGCCATCACCTCGCGCGCGGCGAGAAGAATGCGCTCACGGGTATCCTCGGGCGTCGAGCGTGGAGCGTCGGGCGATTTGGCGTTATCGATCATTGCTGCGTGAAGACCTTAGAGTCCACGGCGACGTTCGTGCGATAGGTTTCGTACACGGAATCACCGACCGCGTGGATATGCGGAATATTGATCTCGACGTGCTGCTGCGAGATGAGGGCGAACCCGCCTTCGTTGCGGTACCATTGCCGCATCACGATCTTTCCACCGCTCGTGTAATACCATTCCATGCGATCGAGCTCGTAGGTTGCGGGATCCACGTAGGCAAGCGCGTGGTCGAGAATCGAGCTGTGAATTTTTTTGGTGAGACGCAGCACGATCATCGGGTGCCCATCGATGGCTCGCATACCGTCGTACGTCACGTTCTGGTCGTTTTCCCAGGCAGCCGGGTCGCCGATATCGGTAAAAAGTTTTCCAAACCCCTTGGCATAGCTCGGCATACGATCGAAAACGACGACGAATTTGCCGGGACGCTTGTAATACGTCGTTCCATCGAGCGTCGGGGCCAAAAAAGGAAAATTCAGCATGCGCAGATTCACATGAACCCGAGCGGTGTAACTCGCAAGCGCTGGATTGCGGGCGAGCATCTTCTCGATCACGGCATGCGCGCTCGACGGGGCTGGCGTCACCGGTGCCGCCGGCGCAGCGGCAAGCAGAACGAGTGCCGCGATGGTAGCAACAAGCGTGCGAATCAGCGTCATGCCGCCTCGACGAGCGGAAAGATGCGATCGAGCGCCGTGACCTTGAGGGAGCGCAGGATGTCAGGACGCGAGGCGCGCAGCGCGAGTTCTCCGCCGCGTTCGCGCGTGCGCCGCAGCAGGGAGATCAGGCCACGAACGCCTTCAACGTCGAGCCGTTCGAGGGAATCGAGGTTGAAGACCACCATCGGGGCGCCGGCATCGAGGGCGGCGAGCGACGCCGCCTGCAGTTGCTCGAGCGCGGCCGGATCGTAGTCAAACGTCGGGGAATCGGTATCCGTCATCTTCTATCCATCATGCAAGTGGGTACCTGCATGCACAAGATTACCACCTTCAGGTTACGCGTGCAAGTACCCACTTGCAGGCCGCAGGGTTGCGCTTGCGGGGCAGGAAATCGCTCGGCCGATGATCGCGCCATCCGAGCTTACCTCCCTCGTAGCCGCTCACGGACTGCATCCTCGTGGCGTTGTGCTTCGGAGCCTCGATGGGGCAGGAGGCGTTGCACTCGATCCGGAGATCCCGCTCTACCCAGCGAGCATGATCAAGACCCCGCTCGTCGCCGCCGCCCTGCTCGAGGCCGAGTCCGGCCGTTACGGTCTCGACGACCCGGTTGCGATCAACGCGGCCAACCTCACCGAGAACGACGCCCCGTCGCCGCTGGTTCCCGGCTACACGGCGACCGTGCGCGAACTCTGTACCCGCGCGATCGCCTACTCCGACAACGTTGCGACCAACGAGCTTTACGACCTGGTAGGGCGCGAACGCGCAACGAGCCTTGTTCGCCGGCACCTCGGGCTTGGAGCAACCGGCTTCTTCCGCAAGCTCTCGGGCAGCGAGCCCCGCATCGCAGATGCGGGATGGGACGGCATGCGGCTCAACACCCACCCCCCATGCGATGCGGCGCGGTTATTCGAGGCAATCGCGAGCGACGCCATTCCTTACGCTGACCTTCTGCGCGACATGCTCGCTGCACAGATGTGGAACGAGAAGCTCGCGTGCGGTCTCCACGACGGCGATCGTTTCGCACACAAAACCGGCGACACGGACGAGGTTTGCCACGACGGCGGCATTCTCACCACCGCTTCCGGTAGCCGGTACGTCATCGTCGTGTACACTGGTCTCGCGAGTTCAAAAGCAAACGACGCGCGCCTCGCCTCCTTCATGAAGGCGCTGCGCGCGTCGTTATAGTCCGCGGCTACGGTTGTCGTTAGTCGCCGTCGGTATCGCCGTCGCTCGAGGGCGTCCCCATTGTCGCTCCCGCATGTTTGCCGTGCATCGCACGCTTTCCAGCGCCGGCCGCATGATAGCCGGCCTTTGCGGCAGCCGACGGGCACATGAATCCGCCGTGCTTCGTCTTGCCGTAGTAGGGATCGTTCGGTTCGTGATACACATGCGTTGCCATGTTGACCCACACGGGCTTCATCGCCCCGCACGAAAGCGACGCTGCGTCGGCAGACATACCGGCCTGCATAGCCCCCTTCATCGACGACATCGCGCCGCCCATGGTGCTCGCCACCGGCGCAGCCGAAGCCGCCGTGCTCGACGAGGCGGATTTGCCCCCGCCACACGCCGCGAGCGCGACGACAACGAGCACTGAGATCATCGATTTATGGAATGACACGTTTCGCAATCTCCTTTACCGTATGCGCAGCATGATGCGCTAGAGGAGAGCGTTCGCCGGTAAAGACGCGGGCTCCGCCGACGAAGGCCGCCTGCACCGACCGATCTTCGGCACGGTACACCAACGCTTGGACGTCGGGCGACCACGGATCGACGCGGGTCGCGTCGAGCACAACGTAATCGGCAAAGTTTCCAGGCGTCAAATCGCCCGTCGCAACGCCCAGCGCGCGCGCTCCCTGCGCCGTCCCGAGATCGAACGCGGCGCGGGCGCCGAGTGCACTTCCATCGACGCGCCGGATCTTTTGGAGCAACGTCGCTGCACGCATCTCATCGATGAGCGAAGGCTTCACATCGGCATCGGTCCCAAGCCCCATCGTGACACCGAGCGCTTGCAGCCCGACGACGTCGCAAATGCCGTCACCGAGATATTGGTTGGTCATCGGATTGTGGATCACGCGCGCATCGCGCTGTGCGAGCAGCCGCTTCTCCTCTTCCGTAATGTAGATCGCGTGAATCGCGACGGTCCGCTCGTCGAGCGCGTCGAGGCGATCGAGCAGGGCGATCGGGGTAGCGCCGTGTTTCGCCAGCGTCTCCTCTCCCTCGTAGGGAGCTTCGGCAACGTGCACGTGCATCATGCATTGCTGTTCGCGCGCGAACGCGGCCGCAGCTCGAATCATTTCGTGCGAGGCCGCGTGCAGCGAGTGCGGCGCGACGCAGACGTTCGCCCACGGAAAGCGTTCACGGAGTTCGAGCGTGCGTTCGCGTGCGACGTCGATCGTCTCTCGAAATTGCGCCGGCGCGTAGGCGGCGTCCATCCACGTTCGTGCAAAGACGATGCGGATGCCAGTATCCGCGGCCGCCCGTAACGCGGCCTCCGCATGCGCATTTCCTGCGCCGTTCAAATAGAAAAACTCCGCGACCGTCGTAATGCCCGCGGCGAGCATCTCCGAAAACGCCATGACGAAGATCCAGTAGATATCGTCGGGCGTCAGTTGCGGCACGACCTCGTAGAGCGCCTCGCTGCGCCATCGCGCAAATGGAAGATCGTCGGCCCACCCGCGTAGCAGAATTTGATACGCATGGCTGTGCCCGTTCACGAAGCCCGGAACGATCAGGCGGTCCGCCGGAAACGCCCGTGCCGGGAGGTCGCGCGCGCGCTCTTGAACGACCGCAAAATCGCCAGCGTCGACGATCGTTCCATGACGCACGACGAACGCGTAGTCGCGCCGTTCTTCGCCGCCGACGAGCGCCCGCGCGGCGCGCACCAATTCATCGATCATACGTTCTCTCCATGGCGCACGAGGGCGCCGCGATGCACCACCGCTCGCGCGAGGTTGCCGCCGTGTAACCACCCGAACTCCTCCGGCGAAGCAAGTTCCATGGCAACGAAGTCGGCAACGCCACCGGCCCGTAGCCTGCCGGCATCGACGCGCAACGAATGCGCCGCCGCGCGGGTAACGCCGTAGAGTGCCTCGGCCGCGCTCATGCCAAACAGTTTGCGTCCAAAATATGCAACCGTCTGGAGATTGAAGCACGGCGAAGTTCCTGGATTGAAATCGCTCGCAAGCGCAACCGTACCACCGCGTGCGAGCAGATCACGCACCGGCGCCCGTCGCGGCAGATCGAGGTATGCGATCGTAGCCGGGCATGCAACCGTCACAATGCCTGCATCGGCGATCGCGCGTGCGTCCACATCGCGGATGCAGTTGCAGTGATCGACCGCATCCACGCCGACTTGCACGGCCATCTCTGCCGCCGCGCCAAACGACATCTCGTCACAATGAACGCGCAAACGCATGCCGTGCAGGCGACACGCTTGCAGATAGCGCCGTGTCACCTCCGGTGAGAAGAATCCAGGTTCGCAGAAGGCGTCGGCATAGATCGCACCGTGTGAGGCCGCGCTCGGAATCACGTGGTCGATCAGGTATTCGACGAACGCCTTCTCGTTCGTAAACTCCGGCGGCAAGGCGTGTGCGCCGAGAAAGGTAGCGACGAGGGCGGGTACGTCCGCATCATCTTTGTGCGTGGCGATCAGGTCGAGCAGGGCGGTTTCGCCCGGCTTGTGCAGCGCATATCCCGTCTTGGTTTCGAGCGTCGTTGTTCCGTGTGCGAGCAGCAGTTGCAGCCGTGGACGCACGATTCGGTCGTAGAACGAACGCGCATGTAGTAGCGCCTCACGCGTGCGCTCCACGGTATAGAGCATGCCGAGCGGCGCCCTTTCCCCCCGTTGGCGCGCGGTGAAATCAGGCTCGCGGTCTCCGGCAAAAAGCGGGTGCGCGTGCGCATCGACGAAACCCGGTACGACGACACTATCGCCCAGATCGAGTTCCCGAACGTCGCGCGAGCCGATGGCGCGCTCCACCTCTGCTCGTGCGCCGATTGCCGCGATGTGCTCACCCTCAACGAGCATCGCCCCGTCGTCGATACGACCGAGATCGTCAAACGTGACGCCGCATTGCGCGGCGTCACGTTCGCAACTGATGATCGTCCGGGCGCGGACGAGCAGCGGCGTTACAGACGCCAATCGATGCCCTTTTCATCGGCGGTCGCGACGGCAAGGTCGTAGCCTGCATCCGCGTGGCGTACGACACCCATGCCGCAATCGGTATCAAGCACCGCCTCCAGGCGTGCCTGCGCGTCATCCGAACCATCGGCCACCACGACCATGCCCGAATGCTGCGAGTAGCCGATGCCGACACCGCCACCATGATGCAAGCTCACCCAGTGCGCACCGGCCGCCGTGTTCAAAAGTGCGTTCAGGAGCGGCCAATCGGAGATCGCATCGCTACCGTCCTTCATCGACTCCGTCTCACGATAGGGCGATGCGACACTACCGGTGTCGAGATGATCGCGTCCAATGACGATCGGCGCCGAGATCGCGCCGCTGCGCACGAGTTCGTTAAAGCGCAGGCCGGCCTTCTTGCGATCGCCGAACCCAAGCCAACAGATGCGGGCGGGTAATCCTTGGAATGCGATCCGCTCGCGGGCAAGACGAATCCAGCGCTGCAGTCCGGCGTCCTGCGGAAACATCGCGAGCAGTTCTTCGTCGAGACGGTGAATATCGGCCGGATCCCCGGAGAGCGCGGCAAAACGGAACGGTCCCGAGCCCTTGCAGAAGAGCGGGCGGATGAACGCGGGAACGAAACCCGGAAACGCAAACGCGCGTCCATAACCGGCTTTTTGAGCCATAGCGCGCAGATTGTTGCCGTAATCGAAGACGATCGCGCCGGCATCGAGAAAACGCACCATCGCTTCGACGTGTTTCCCGCAACTCTCGAGCGCGCGCCGCTCGTACTCACCCGGATCGCGCTTGCGCAGATCGTCGGCCTGTGCAAGCGTCACGCCCTCGGGCACGTATCCGTTGATGAGATCGTGCGCCGACGTCTGATCGGTCACGGCGTCGGGACGCAAGCCAAGATCGTAGAGTTCCCAGAATTCGGTCGCAGCATTCCCTTCGTAACCGATCGAGATCGCCTCGCCCGCGGCTTTCGCACGCGCGACCTCGCGTAGCGCCTCTTCGCGTGAATCGACGACTTTGTCGAGATACCGCAGATCGCGACGGCGTTCCAAGCGTGCTCGATCCACATCGACGACGAGCGCGATGCCCTCGTTCATCGTAATCGCGAGCGGCTGCGCGCCGCCCATGCCGCCGATTCCGGCGGTCAAGCAGACGCGACCTTTCAGCGAGCCGCCAAAATGCTGGCGCGCGAGCTCCGCGAAGGTCTCGTAGGTGCCCTGCACGATGCCCTGCGTGCCGATGTAGATCCACGAGCCGGCCGTCATCTGGCCGTACATGATCAGGCCCTTGGCCTCGAGTTCGCGGAAGACCGACCAATCGGCCCACTTCGGCACGAGATTTGAGTTTGCGATCAGGACGCGCGGTGCCCGTTCGTGCGTCTTCCACACCGCAACCGGCTTGCCCGACTGCACAACCATCGTCTCGTCGTTCTGCAAACGTTTGAGCGTGCGAACGAGCGCGTCGAACGCCTCCCACGAGCGCGCCGCGCGGCCATTACCGCCGTAGACGACGAGATCATCGGGGCGCTCGGCCACCTCGGGATCGAGGTTGTTCATGAGCATACGCAGCGCCGCTTCTTGCGGCCAGCCATGGCAGTTCAATTGCGTGCCGCGCGGCGCGCGCACGGTGCGGGGTCCGGAGATCGTGCTGGTCATAACCCGTTCGAGATTCCGGCCTCGTTCGGCGGCCCCTTCGGGCCCTACCCGGAACGGTAGAGCAGCCCTCGCAGGCTAGAGCTTTACCTGTGCCGCACGTTCGGCGGCGGCTACGAGCGCGCCCGAGCGAATCAACTCGCGCGCCGCGACGATATCCGGGGCGGGAACGCGGTCCTCGGTCCAGGGTGCGATGCGTTCGCGCGCGGCGTCATAAGCGGCTTGCGTCCCGATGCCGGAGCGCAGCGGACGGCGAAAATCGGTCGCGGCGAGCGCACCGAGCAACTCGCAGGCAAGGGCGCCTTCCACGTTGTCGAGCACGCGCACGAGATTGTTCGCCGAGGTCATGCCCATGCTCACGTGATCTTCCTGTCCCGCCGACGTCGGAATCGAATCGACGCTCGAGGGCCACGCGAGCGCTTTGTTGTCGTTGACAACCGCGGCAGCAGCGTACTGCACGATCATGAGCCCCGACTGCAAGCCGGAACGTCCGGTGAGAAAGAGCGGGAGATCGCGGTCCTCCGCGTTGAGCAACAGATACAAGCGCCGTTCGCCGATCGACGCGAACTCGGCGATCGCCATCTTTAAAAAGTCCATCGCAAGCGCGATCGGTTCGCCGTGAAAGTTTCCTCCGGAGAGAAACTCCCCGTCGTCGGGGAAGACGAGTGGGTTATCGGTAACCGAGTTCGCCTCGGTTTCGGCAACGCGCCGCACGTGCGCGATCGAATCGCGTACGGCGCCGTGTACCACCGGAATGCACCGGAACGAGTAGGGATCTTGAACGCGACCGCACTCGCGATGCGACTGCATGATCTGCGACTCGGCGAGAATCGCCCGCAGATTCGCTGCCACCTTCGTCTGGCCCGGATGAGGACGCAGATCGTTCAGCCGCTGATCGAAGACGCGATCGGTCCCGAGATACGCCTCGAGCGACATCGCCGCGATCACGTCGGCTGCGGCGGCGAGACGCTCTGCGCGCAGCACCGCGAGCGCAGCCGTTCCCGTCATCACCTGCGTGCCGTTGATCAGCGCGAGCCCTTCTTTGGGACCAAGCGTCACCGGACGTAACCCCGCACGTTCGAGCGCTTGCCCACTTGGCATGCGCTCCCCGCGATACCACGCTTCGCCTTCGCCGATCAGCGTGAGCGTCATGTGCGCGAGCGGTGCGAGATCGCCCGATGCGCCGACCGATCCCTGACACGGTACCACCGGTATCACACCGCGATTGAGAAGCTCGACGAGCAACGCGAGCGTCTCCGGTTTCACGCCCGAATGTCCGGCGGCGAGCGAATTTACACGCAGCACGCCCGCGGCGCGCACGCGATGTACATCGAGAGGTTCCCCGGTACCCGACGCATGCGAACGAACGAGGTTCAATTGTAACTGTGCGGCGTCTTTCGGATCGATGTGTACGTTCGCCAAGCGACCGAATCCGGTCGTGACGCCGTAGATCGCGTGGCCGTCCGCGAAGCGCTCATCCACAAAACGGCGCGCCTTGGCAACGCGCTCGTGCGCCGCCGCGGCAACGGCGACGGGTGCACCGCCGGCAACCGCCTCGATTGCTTCAAGGGTGAGGTGACGCCCGTCGAGTTCGACGGGTGCAAGGGCATCGCGGGTCGTGGAGGTCATGGCGCCTATCTTCCGGCCACCATCCGGCTCGCCTGCATCTGGAAGCGGTTCGCGAGGCCGGCGCGCACGGCGGATAGCCGGTGGGTAACCGTAAGAATCTTGTGGATAGCGTGTGTATGGCAGGAGCGATCTCTTGTGGCACCATGAGGGCGGTGCTACGATGCGAGAACTTCGAATCAAATCGAAGTGCGCCGCACGTATCGGACGCGACGTGGATCCCGATTGTGAAAGCTGCGATGGCAGCGATCCGACCGCCACGGCCGAACCGCCGCTCGACGTCAGTAGGGCTCTCCCACCCGGGAGCCAGACAGGCGAGAACGGTGCGCGAATACGTCGAAACCCGTCGGAATCTATCCGACGGGTTTTGCTTCTGCGTACTTCTCGGTGATCTGGTTCGCAAATTCGCGAATGCGTTCGCGCGCTGCCGCGGGTTCCACGATCTCGGCCTGAGCGCCCCAGCCGAGGACCCACCGAATCAGCTCGTCGACGTCGGCCACCCGATATTCGATCTCCACGCCGCCCTCGGGATCGCGCAGCACCTGACGTTCGGCGACGATCCGTGCCGCGATTGCCGCCTTGCCGACGCGCGGCGCAAACCGGACGCGCACCGCGGTCGTCTGAGCACCGTGCATCACGCCCGAGATCGACGCGGCGGCATAGGCTTCGACGTCGAAATCGCGCGGTTTGAGAAACGTACGCGCCAACATCTCGGGCTCGCCGATGTTGTCGATGGCGAAGACGCGCTTGTCGCGCCGGCCGTGGTCGTATGCAACGCAGTAGATGCGCCCCGAGTTCACGATGAAGCCGTACGGATCGACCGTGCGCGTGCTGCGATTGCCCTCTTTGTCTTGATAGACGAACTGTACGCTGCGCGAATCGCGCTCCGCGGCCGAGAAGAGACTAAACGCCCGCTCGCCGGCTTCGTCGAGCCGGATCTCCGGAAGCCGGAACGCCATCGGCGATGCGGCTTCGCCCTTCGCGCGCGCCGAGCCGTTCGACGAGCCGAGCAGCTTGCTCGTGAGCTCGTCGATCGATTGACCGATCGCTCCACCGATCGATGCGCCGAACGAGCGCAACGCGACCAAACCGAAGAGCTCGGCGTTCGAAAGCTCCAAGCGCTTCAAGCTGTAGCCGTCGGCAAACCGGTACGTGTTCGTCGCGCGGTCGAAGTACCACGGAAACCCCGCGTCGGAGAGCACGGCCAGGTAGCGGCGCAGGCTACGCGTGCTCGGTCGCTTGGTTCCTTCGGCAATGCGGTCCTTGAGGTGCTCGAACGAGTGCCGGCCGTCGTCGATGGCGTTGAGCAGCCTGACCAGCAAAACGATCTTCGGTTCTGTCGTACGTTCCACCATGTGAGCCTACCGCATCTCAGGATCATCGTGTGCCAAAGAGACGGCCCTTTGATTCAAATTTCGATCAAAGCCCCCCGCCCGGCTTCGGGAAGCACCCGTCGGGAGCCGTCAGCGGGGGCGCCACCGGCTGCACGGGCCTCCCGGTGATGCCCACCTCGAGCGGATAGTTCGAGCCCCCGTCCGTCATGGTTTGCACCTGCAACTGATACTTCTGCTGCGGGGCCAGCGCAAACGCCGCGATCTGATAGGGCTGGCTGACGCGAACGCACCCGATCTGCTGAAGGTTTCCATCCACGAGAAAGCTCGAGCGAACGATCCCTCCGATCGGCTTCTCGTACAAGTACACGGTCGCCGTTTGCGCGGTCGGATTATCGAGCGAGAACAGCAGCGTGTGGATCACGCCGTAATCCCCGTAGTCGCGCCCCGCGCTTGCCGGGTTGAGCGGGCGTGGCGCGTCGTCACGATCGGCATAAACGAGCGCCGCATCCGCGCCTCCGACCGTGTAGGCAAGCGAGTTGGTTCCAAAGTTGAGGATCGAGAACCGGCCGCGCCGATGGTGTCCGTCGCCTGCAAGGCGCGGGCCACCGAGCAGGCTTGCGGGATCGATGCCCGGCGAAGCGGCCACTACGCTCACCGTCACCGCGCCACCGGAGAGCACCTGCAGACCAATGCTTCCCGCGACGCCCTGCTGCGGTTGCATCGTTCGGTCGTGGAGCACGTAGGGCGTCTCGCTATCCAGCGCAATGACCGTGCCTTCGTTACGCGCTTTCTCTTGAACGAAATCGCGTGAGACCGCATGTCCGACACTCATCACGTCGAGATTTGCACCGGCCGTCGCATCGATCACCTGGATGCTCGTCGGATCCTCGCCCGTCGCTTGTAGCATCACGACGAGCCTGCGCGGCTGCGGGCCATCAACGTGATAAAAGTAGAGCCGTGCGGGCGTTCCGGGTTGGACGGTCCCGCGGAAGAGCACGCCGTCGGCGCTCACGCGCTCCGGATCGTCATCGTACATGAGGACCGGCGGCGCGAACGGTTCGACGGTCAGATCATCGATCGTCACCTGCGTCGTCGTCTGCACGTCGAAATATGCACCGTTCCCCGCGATCTGCACCGGGACGTCGATCGAGCTCTGCTGCCCAAGCCCCGGTGGCGAGGGCGAGGGGAACGGCGCGACGGTCACGCTCGCTCCCGGCTGCACGACGGCCTCGCGCATGACGAGTGCCCTAATCTGCTGCGCGAGCCATTGCGAATCGATCGGCGTTCCCGTGATGTCGAGCTGAAGCGATGCCGGTACCGTCCCCGCATCGAACGCGATGTGTAGCGGCACATCGACGGCAGCTCCGATCGCATCGACCACGTGCAACGTGTCGGTTCCCGGCGTCGCACCCGCGCTAACGGTGAGCGTCTGCGTTGCCTGGTCGATCGTTACCGTCGCAAGACCGCTTGCAAACGCCGCCGTCAACGGCGCCGTCGCGCCGGTAATCGTGAGGGTCGCCTGCGCGTTCGGATGCAGGGCAAGCAATGCCGGCGTTGCGACGAGTGCTACCGGTGTCGCAAACGGTGTCGGCGTGGGCGAGCCGGGGCTCGCCGGACTCGCGCTCGGCGCGGGCGTGACGAGCAATGGTGGCGGCGGCGGCGGCACCTGCGCAAGCAGCACCGCGAACAAGACGTTCAGCATCGCGGTATGGTATGGTGATGCGCATGGCTCTCCACCTCCTCACGGTCCCACGCGATGTCGCGAACGAGATCGCTGCGATCGGCCGCTTGGCCGCCGCTCGCGGTTGGGTGCCCGCGACGAGCGGCAACTTCTCGCGGCGTATCGACGAGCGCCACATCGCCATCACACGTTCCGGGATCGACAAGGGCGCGATCGAGGCGGATGACGTGGTTGCGCTTGCACTCGATGCTCCGCTGCCCGGCGGGGTATCGGCCGAGACGCCACTGCACCTTGCTCGCTATCGCGCCGATAGCACGATCGGCGCGATCGGCCACGTCCACTCGCTTGCCGCGACCGTCCTTTCGCGCGCCGATGCGGCGCATGGGTACATCGAGATGCACGGATTCGAGATGCAGAAGGCGCTTGACGGATGCGTAACGCACGAATCGACCCTACGCATCCCGGTCTTTGCAAACGACCAGGACACGGCGGCACTCGCACAGCGTATCGAGGTGGAACTAGCGACGTTGCCGGCGGTTCCCGGGTACTTGCTCGCCGGCCACGGGCTCTATGCGTGGGGTTCGACGATGAACGACGCGCGCCGTCATCTTGAGGGCATCGAATTTTTGCTCGGTTGCGTGCTCGAAGAACGGAGACTACAACGATGAATGCGACCGCCACGACAACGCTTCGCGTATGGAATGATAACGATCCCGCCACGCTGCTGCTCGACACCACGGATGGCGCTCACATCGCGCGGGAACTCGCGGCAGCCGGCGTGCGTTTCGAACGCTGGGCGGCCGACGCGCACCTCGCGCCGGGCGCCGATCAGGCCGCGGTGATCGCGGCGTACCGGTCGTCGATCGATCGGCTGATCGCGCAGTGCGGCTATCAATCCGTCGATGTGATTCGCATCGAACGCGGTACGCCCAACATCGCACCGATGCGCGCGAAATTTCTCGACGAGCATCGCCATTCCGAAGATGAAGTGCGATTTTTTGTCGAGGGACGCGGTGCGTTTTACCTGCATATCGGCGATCGCGTCTATCAAACGATCTGCGTACAGGGTGATTTGATCGGCGTTCCAGCCGGCACCAAGCATTGGTTCGACATGGGACCCGATCCGGAATTTACGGCGATACGTCTGTTCGTCAATCCGGACGGCTGGGTTGCAAACTTCACCGGCGAGGCGATCGCCTCGCACTTTCCGAAACTCGACGCGTGAAGCTGCGAGCCCGCGTCGCGCTCATCGACATCGAGGGCACGGTCGGTTCGATCGCGTTCGTGCGCGACGTGCTCTTTCCGTACGCGCAGGAACGCATGGACGCCTATGTCAACGCGCACCGCGACGAGCCGTGGATGCGCGCGATTCTCGATGAAGCCGCACGTGAGGCCGGCATCGACGTGCACGACCTGCCCGCGGTCCTCGCCGCGCTGCATACCTGGGCCCGTAACGACGTCAAGGTGACGGCGCTCAAAGAGCTCCAGGGGCACATCTGGGTCGAGGGGTTTGAGTCGAGCGGCATTCGTGGGCATCTTTACGACGACGCGGTTGCAGCGCTGCATCGCTTCCACGACGCGGGTGTCGCGCTCTACATCTACTCCTCGGGATCGATTGCCGCGCAAAAATTGCTTTTCGCCCACACGGTTGCGGGCGATCTGCTCGCGCTCTTTCGCGGCTTTTACGACACGACGATCGGCGGAAAGCGCGAACGCGCCTCCTACGATCGGATCCTCGCGCAGATCGGTGTCCCGCCGGGCGAGACGGTCTTCTTCTCCGACAACGCAGCCGAACTCGACGCCGCCCACGAGGCAGGCATTCAGACGGTGCAGTTGGCGCGACCGCAGGACGGAACGGTCCGCTCGACCGCGCATGCGGCGATCGAATCGTTTACCGGCGTCGAGATCGCACCGTAGCCGAACGTCGCGGCTACGGACCCACCGCTGCGAGCATGGCGTCGATCGCCGCGATCGCCTGCTCGTACCGGTCGTCAAAACTACCCTGGAGGATGACGTGCGGAGCGCCGGTCTTTGCAATCTCTTCGAGAAAGCGCTCGTGCATCCAGAAGCGCAAGTGTTCTGCGTCCCTGATCTCATCGGGTACATAGGGCGTATCCGGAAACGGGACCAGATAGAGGGCGATGCTCTGCTGCGCGAGCGGTAACCACGGAGCCGCCGTCTGCAAGTAGCGTTCGTACCAAACTTTGGTCGCGAGCACGTCGGTATCGCAGACGAGCAGCCGATTTGCCGAACGCGCGGCTTCGTCCTCGCGGCGCTGCTGCTCCCTCGCGATGTGAAAAAACTCGTCGGAGACAAACGTGTTTGCAAGTCCCTGATCAACTTTGACGAGCGAGTACTCGCGCCCGTACTCGGGTACCCAGATGGTGTGGTAGTGATCGGCCAGGCGACGTGCAAGCGTCGTCTTCCCGGTCGATTCCGCACCGACGATGCCCACACGCTTCACGTAATGCGCGCGCACGCACGGTTCGAGCCATTCCAGGTTCTCTAGCGGTGACCGGCGCACCGTGGTCCCCGACACCGGAATCCATCCACGGTCGCGATCGACGATGAAATGCAACGGGATTCCGATCGCGCGCGCCATCGCCTCACCGTATGGCTCCGAGGTAAAGAGCATGTCGATCTGTTCGCCGCGCAAGGAGCGTTTGAGGTGTTCGCCTTGGCGCTCGACGTCGAGCGGCTGAACCGTCGGATCATCGGGAATGATCCGCACATCGGCCTCGGGGACGATCTCGCGAATCCAACGCACGCGCAGTTGCGCGCTGACCGAGGATTCGGGATACTCCCACACGAGCACGATCAGCCGATCGACATGCCCAAGCGCGATGTCAAAGAGCAGCGTGTGCCCACGATGTGGTGGATCGAACTTACCGAAAGCCAAACCCGTTGCGTGGCGTCGTTCCATGATCCCTCGCGAGGTGCGTTCGCAACAAATGAAGACCCCGGAGTGTTCGTTCACTCCGGGGCTTCTTCTTGGTAGCTACACGTTCGGAACTGCGGCTTCCGGCGGTGCCGCAGGCGGCTCGACCGACGGAATCTTCGAGAACTTCAGTTGCTCGGGGTCGTCGGCGTTCACGTCTGCCAGAATATGGTCACCCGCGCCGAAGGTGCCGCGCAGCATCTCCTCGGCGAGTTCGTCTTCGACGTTGCGCTGAATCGCGCGACGTAGCGGACGAGCTCCGAATTGCGGATCCCATCCCTTCTTGGCGAGCAATGCCTTTGCCGCCTCGGTGACCTTGAGATGCATCTCCTGGGCTTTGACTTCGCGCAACACTTTCTCGAGTTCGAGACCGACGATCTGCTCGATCTGATCGCGCGTCAGTTGATGGAAGACGACGACCTCGTCCACACGATTCAGAAACTCGGGACGGAACGTGTGCTTGATCTCTTCAAGCACCTTGTTCTTCATGCGTTCGTAGCCCTTAGCCTCGTCCTCCGCATCGGCCTTCGTGGGACGGAAGCCGATATCGGTGGTCGTCTGCATGCCGGTCGCACCGACGTTTGACGTCATGATGATGACCGTGTTTTTGAAGTCGACCTGACGGCCCTGAGAATCGGTCAACCGTCCATCATCAAGCACCTGAAGGAGCAGGTTGAAAACGTCGGGATGGGCCTTCTCAATCTCATCGAGCAGCACGACCGCATAGGGACGTCGCCGCACCGCTTCGGTGAGTTGCCCGCCCTCTTCGTACCCAACGTATCCCGGAGGCGCACCGACCAGACGCGACACCGAGTATTTCTCCATGTATTCCGACATGTCGATGCGTACCATCGATTCCTCGTCGTCGAACATGAACTCAGCGAGGCTACGCGCCACCTCGGTCTTGCCGACGCCGGTCGGCCCGAGGAAGAGGAACGAGCCGATCGGCCGATTCGGATTCTTCAACCCGGCACGCGAACGGCGAATCGCCCGCGTGATCACGTTGATCGCCTCTTCTTGCCCGATCACGCGCTGGTGCAGTTGGTTGCCCATGTTCAGCAACTTCTCGGTCTCGGCTTGAGCAAGCCGGCTTACCGGGATGCGCGTCCACGAGGCCACGATCTCCGCCACGCTCTCTTCGGTCACCTTGAGCGGCTTGTCGGCCATTGCGGTCTTTTTATCTTGCCATTCTTGCTCGAGGCGCGACTTCTCGAGCCGCAATTTCTCCTCGCGGTCGCGAATCGAGGCGGCGCGTTCGAACTCTTGACTCTTGACGACCGATTCCTTTTCGGCGATCACCTTACGCAGTTGGGCATCGACGTCCCGAATCGATTGCGGTGGGAGCGTTGCCTGTAATCGGACGCGCGAACTCGCTTCGTCGATCAGATCGACGGCCTTGTCGGGCAAGAAGCGATCGGTAATGTACCGGTCCGAGAGCTTCGCGGCGGCAACCAGCGCGTCGTCGGTGATGACGACTTTGTGGTGCGACTCGTAACGATCGCGCAGTCCCTGGAGGATCTCGACCGTCTCGTCAACCGATGGCTCACCCACCATGACGGGCTGGAAGCGCCGTTCGAGGGCCGAGTCCTTTTCGATGTGCTTGCGAAACTCGTTGAGCGTGGTTGCCCCAATGCACTGCAACTCGCCGCGCGCGAGCGCCGGCTTGATGATGTTGCTTGCGTCGATCGCGCCTTCGGCCGCACCCGCCCCGACCAAGGTATGCAGTTCGTCGATGAAAAGGATGATCTCGCCCGCCGCGCCGCGGATCTCGTCCATGACGCGCTTCATGCGTTCTTCGAACTCGCCGCGGTATTTGGTGCCGGCGACCAAGCCGGCCAAGTCGAGCGTGATCACGCGCTTTTCGCGCAGCGGATCCGGGACGTCGCCCTTGATCACGCGCTGCGCGAGCCCTTCGGCGATCGCCGTCTTGCCGACGCCCGGCTCTCCGATCAAGGCTGGATTGTTCTTCGTGCGACGCGAGAGAATCTGAATCACACGTTCGATCTCGGTGCTGCGACCGATGACCGGATCGAGTTTGTTGTCGCGCGCAAGCGCGGTGAGATCGCGTCCGTACGCATCGAGCGTCGGCGTCTTGCTCTTGCCTTTGGGTGCGGGCGGCTGACCTTCGGCGCCGAGCAGCGACGTGGTTTGGACGCGCACCTTGGCCGGATCGACACCGAGGTTGGTGAGCACGCGCGCGGCGACGCCTTCGCCCTCGCGGATAAGCCCAAGCAGCAGGTGCTCGGTCCCGATGTAGTTGTGATTGAGTTGTCGCGCTTCTTCGAAGGCAAGCTCGATCACGCGCTTGGCCCGCGGCGTGAAGACCATCTCTTGCTGCACGGTCTGGCCGCCACGGCCGACGATCGCTTCGACTTCTTGGCGCACCTTAGCCAAATTGACGCCGAGCGACTCGAGCACTTTGGCCGCGAGGCTCTCGCCTTCGGAGATGATGCCAAGAAGAATGTGCTCGGTTCCGATGTAGTTATTTCCGAGACGCTGTGCCTCTTCTTGTGCAAGAACGATGCTGCGTCTCGCTCGTTCGGTGAACGGTTCCCACATTGACATGGCTGGTGCTTTCCTCCGGTAGTCCCTTAACTCTACCTGCTCTGAACCGGTTTCGTGACACGTCCCGCGTCACGCTTTTCACTTGATAGTACGAATCTAGAACGAAAAACGTATCCCGACGAATCCGGATGTCGCGCCGCCTGCTTGCGTCCCCTGGTAGATACGCAATTCGAGCGTGCTGTTCGGGGCGATCGGCTTGCCTACGAACGCCGTAAACACCGGCCCCGGCGTGTGATTGGCGCTCAGGTCGGCGATGCCGGCCCCAACGCCGATATAGGCGCCGCCAAAACCGCCCCCGGAAAGCCCGCGCACTTCGCCGGTCACCGCATACCCGCCGTGCGGGGTCAGAGGCACGAGCAGCGTCGCCTGGAGCGCCACCGGAATCGCGGGGACCGAAGCAGCCGAGCTCACCAGCACCGCGGCGCCCGCCTGGGAGGGCGACCCGGTGAGAAACCCGCCGCCCGCCGCCGAAAGCTGCGCCGCGCCGGCGCGGACGCCACCGGCGGCAAAGGCGACGGCTACGAATGCGATCGTCAGTAGAGCCCTCTTCATCTTCACGGGCTCTTAGGCATCGCGTCGGCAGAGTCCGTTTTGCGTGAAGCACTTGCGGGCGGCCGTGCGATCGGGTTTCATGGTGGTGATGCCTACCGTTGAAGAAGTTCGCAGCGCGCTCGAAGAGGTCAAGGATCCCGAATTGAACTTGGGGATACTCGAACTCGGATTGGTTTACGATGTCAGCGTCGCAGGTGACGAGCGCGAACACGTCACCGTGGTGATGACGCTCACCTCGCCGATGTGTCCCGTCGGCCCGATGTTCAAGAAATCGGTCGAAGATCGCGTCCTCGCCGTCGAAGGCGTAAAGAGCGCTACGGTCGATATCACGTTCTCGCCGCCGTGGGATCCGGCAACGATGGCGTCGGACGACGTCAAAGCGACGCTTGGGATCTGGTAGTCTCGCGATCGAGGATCGCAAGACTCGTTGACGCGTGCGCGATCAACCGGTCGCGGCTATCGAAAAGGCGCGCCTCGGCGGTCGCAAGGGTAGTGCCGACGTGCAACGCAACGCCCTGCGCACGCACGCGAGAGCCGTCGGGAAAGAGCGGGCGCACGTAATGGACGTTGAGGTCGATCGTCGTGCAGAACCGGTCGCGCGGTAACCGCGTCGTCACCGCGAGCGTCAGTACCGAATCGAGAATCGTCGCCGTGATGCCGCCGTGAATGGCGCCCGCCGGATTGGTCATCCACTCGTGAAGTTCCATGCTGAAGATCACGCGGCCGTCGCCGATCTCGTCGAACGCAAGGCCAAGCGTCGCGGCAAAGGGTGCGGGCGGGATCGTCCCCGACATCATCTGCGCCATCCAGACCGGATGATCGAGACCCGCCATCGCGCGCACGACTTCGCGCGGATCGGCCCACGAATAGGTCCGCTCTCGCTCGGTCATAATCCCTCCATTTCGACGTTTTCAAGCTGTATGTATGCAAACGCCCGCTCCCAGAGCGCACGCGATTGCACGCGAAAGAATCCCATGTGGCCGACATGCCCACCGGCGTCGCTCGCTCGCAACTCGATGCGTTCCGTCGGCGCATTGGTAAAGGCGACGCGTAGCGCCTCGATCGCTTGTGGGGTCGCCCACGGGTCGTCATCGATGCCGATCATCAGCGTCGGCGCCGTGTACGACCGCGCGTTCGCAAGCACCGCACGCATCGTCGGATCGTCGAGAAAGTATCCCGGTGTAACACACCAGCGGCTCCACTCATAGAGCACGCCGGGCGCAAGGTTCGTCCCGAAGGCCACGCGCGCACCCGGAAAATAGCCGTTGAGGCGCGTGAGCGCCGGCATGATGATCTTGACGAACGCATAGACGCGAAAGCGTTCGAGACCACGGTAGAGCGGCCAATATCCCGATTGCGAGGCGACAAGCACCGCGCGATCGATCTCGCCGTTGTTCTGCGCCATCAACAGCACGTGGCCGCCAACCGAGTGTCCCACCGCGTAGAGCGGTATCTGCGCGTGACGTTCGCGCATCCACGCTACGACACCGGAAAAATCTCGCTCGCCCCAATCTCGCATGCGCGCGCTCGACGCGCGCAGCACGGACGGCGGTTCGAACGTGCCTCGGTAGTCGTAGGTCACGACCGCCGCCCCACGCGCAGCGAGTTCGTCGCAAAACGCGCGATAGAATCGGCGCGGCGTGCCGGTAGCAGGGCTGACGATGACGGCCGCTCGCGCCGCGGGCGTCTCCCAGTACGTGACGGGGAGCGCGTAACCATCGGTCGCGGGCACCTGGAGATCGACGCTCATACGCGCCGTTCCGCAAGCATCGCGCGCAGACTTCGCGCAACGCGCTGCACGTGCGAACGGGAACGCAGTGCGCGCGCGAGCAGGAGCGCCCCCTCGAGGGCGGCGACGAGCATGTCCGTCAGCGCTTCGCGGTCGGTCGCCGCCGCGAACTCGCCCTTGGCGATCGCCCGCCCGACGTTGTGCGCCACCGCGTCGCGCAGCGTTTGAAACGCCTCGCGCACGCGTTCGCGCAAAAAGGGCAGCGCGTCGTCGGCCTCGAGCGCAGCGTTCGCAAGCGGACAGCCACCATCGACGACGGGACGTTCAACGTACCGCTCGAAAGCGTCGATAAAGGCCACGAGCCGCGCGTACCCCGATGTAACGGCGGAGAGCTCACGTGAGAAATAGGCCTGAACCTCGCCGAAGGCATACTCGAACGTCTCGAGCGCAAGCTCTTCCTTGCTGGCAAAATGATTGTAGAGCCCGCCCTTTTCGAGCTCGGTTGCGGCCAAAATCTCGGCGATCGACGTGCCTGCAAAGCCGTGCCGATTGAAAATCGGGGCAGCCGAGACCAGGATCGCGTGCCTGCGCTGCGAAGCTTTCACAAACCGACCGTTCGGTCTGTTTTCATGGACTCCTGGTTGGACGCATGAGGGGAACGATGCACGGATCCGAGGATCTCGTCGAGTACGGGGCGCGCCGATGGCTGGTGGTCACCGGGGTGATGCTCGCAACGTTGCTGCAAGTTCTCGACGCGACGATCGTCAACGTCGCGCTTCCGACAATCCAAGGCAACCTTGGGGCGAACTTCGACGACGGCGCCTGGATCGTGACCGGCTACATCATCGCGGCGGTGATCGTGATCCCGCTCACCCCCTGGCTGCAACAGCTGCTCGGACGCCGCAACTACTACGTGGCGGCAATCATCGGGTTCACGATCACCTCGGCGCTCTGCGGATTCGCCACCTCGCTGCACGAGCTCATCGTCTTTCGCGTGCTGCAGGGCCTGTGCGGCGGCGGGCTGATCTCGACCGGCCAGGCGATCATGCGCGACACCTTTCCGCCTCGTCAACTCGGCTTGAGCCAAGCACTCACGTCCCTCGGCGCCATCGTCGGCCCCTCGATCGGTCCAACGCTCGGCGGCGTGCTCACCGACACGCTATCGTGGAACTGGATCTTCTTCGTCAACATCCTGCCCGGCATCGTTTCGGCGCTACTCTGCGCGGCGCTCTTGCGCGACCCGCAACGCCGCGGACGTCCGTCGGTTGACGGCATGGGGCTCGCGCTGCTCGCGACCGGGCTCGGAAGCCTGCAGTACGTCCTCGACGAAGGCGAGCGGTACGACTGGTTCAAGGATGCGAACATCCTGCGCATAGCGCTGCTCGCGCTCGTATCGCTCGTGCTCTTCGTCTATTGGGAACTCCGTGTCAAGAACCCGATCGTCGACATTCGCATCCTCATTCACAACCGCGTGGTCGCCGTCGGATCGCTCCTTGCGATGACGCTCGCGTTCTCACTCTTCGGCGGCGTCATCCTCGCACCGCAGTTTCAGCAGAGCCTGTTGAATTTCACCGCCACACTCTCGGGTCTCTCGATCCTCACGCGGGCGCTTGGCATCATGGTGATGACGTTCGTCACGCTCGGTTTGCTCAATCGTTTGAAAATGCGCCCGCAGGTGCTGCTCGGCATCGGGTTCCTCATCGTCGCCGCAGCGAACTTTCTGACCGCACAGGTGCTGACCACGCAGAGCGTCTTCGGCACCTTCGTCTTTCCGCTCGTGCTCGGCGGCGTGGGCTTTGGGATGCTCTTCGTCCCACTCTCGGTCGCCGTGCTGAGCAGCGTGCACGGCGCCGACACGCAAAAGGCTACGTCGCTGATCAGCCTGTGCCAGCAACTCGGCGGCTCGATCTCGACCGCCGTCCTCGTGACGCTACTCGATCGGCGAGCCGCGTTCCACCAAGACATCCTCGCCGGGAACATCACGCTCGCAAGTCCCGCCGTACAGCGCGCGCTCGCGGCGCATGCCCCGCTGACGCTCCTCGCGGGGCTCGTACAGCAACAGGCGGCAACCATGGCCTTCGCCGACGCCTTCTTCTTCCTCGGCGCGGTAACGCTCGTCCTCACGCCTCTCGTGCTGTTCCTGCGCTCGAACGCACCCGCGCATGCAAGCATTGCGGTCGCAATGGAATAGCGCGCCAAACCAGGGCCTGCCAAAGGCGCGGTGAAAACGCCCTACTCGTGAAAACCCACGCAGAAAAGTACGCCGAACTCGAGCGCAAACGCGCGCTCTCGCTCGCTCCAGCCGGGAGCGATGCGATCGCAAAGCAGCACGCGCGCGGCAAGCGCACCGCGCGGGAGCGCATCGACGCGCTCGTCGATGAAGGCTCCTTCACCGAACTCGATCGCTTCGTCGTGCACCGTACGAACGCGTTCGGACTCGACGAAAAGGAATTCCTCGGGGACGGCGTCGTCACCGGGAGGGCGACGATCGACGGACGTCAGGTCTTCCTCTTCTCACAAGACTTCACGGTGCTCGGCGGATCGCTCGGCGAGGCGTTCGCCGAAAAAATCTGCAAGGTAATGGATCTTGCGCTCAGCACGGGTTCGCCGATGATCGGCATCAACGACTCGGGCGGCGCGCGCATTCAGGAGGGCGTCGTTTCACTCGGAGGCTACGCCGAGATTTTCTGGCGCAACGTCCAGGCGAGCGGCGTGATTCCCCAGGTGAGCCTCATTGCCGGCCCCTGCGCGGGCGGCGCGGTCTATTCGCCGGCGATCACCGACTTCGTCCTCATGACCGAACAGATCTCGCAGATGTTCATCACCGGACCCGAGATCATCAAAACGGTAACGGGTGAAGACGTCACCTTCGAGCAGTTGGGCGGTGCGATGACACACGCCACCAAGAGCGGTGTAGCGCACGTCGTCGCGACGGACGAAGACGATCTCGTCGAGCAGACCAAGACCCTGCTCTCCTACGTGCCGCAGAACAACCTCGAGGATGCACCGCGCTTTGCCTGCGACGACGATCCGCAGCGCGAGGTTCCCGAGCTCGACGAACTCGTGCCCGATTCTCCGAACAAACCCTACGACATGCACGCGGTCCTCGAGGGCGTGCTCGACTACGGCGACTTCTTCGAAATCCAGCCGCACTACGCGCAAAACATCATCGTCGGCTTCGGCCGCGTAAACGGACGCAGCGTCGGGGTGGTGGCGAACCAGCCGAACGTGCTGGCCGGCGTCCTCGACATCAAATCGTCGATCAAGGCCGCACGCTTTGTGCGTTTTTGCGATGCGTTCAACATCCCGCTCGTCACCTTCGTCGATGTCCCCGGCTTCCTGCCCGGCACCGAGCAAGAGTATGGCGGGATCATCTTGCACGGTGCAAAACTGCTCTACGCATTCGCCGAAGCGACCGTTCCCAAGATCACCGTCATCACGCGCAAGGCCTACGGCGGCGCATACGACGTCATGGCGTCGAAACACATCCGTGCCGACCTCAACCTCGCATGGCCGACGGCGGAGATCGCGGTCATGGGCGCCGAGGGTGCCGTCAAGGTGATCAATCGTCGCGAGTTGGCGGCGGCGACCGACAAAGACGCGAAGATGAAGGAGTTGATCGATGAGTACACGGAGCGCTTCGCCAACCCGTACATCGCCGCGCAATACGGCTACGTCGATGACGTGATCGAAGCCCACCGCACGCGCGCCGCGATCGCAAACGGGCTCGCGATGCTCGAAAACAAACGCGTCGAACGCCCCAAACGCAAACACGGCAACATTCCGCTGTAAGCTAATTGCATGCTGCCTAGCGCGATGTTTTTTTCGAGTGCTCTCTCGAGCGGCGAGCAGCGATACGTTCCCGTACCTTCTCTAGCCTTGCGCTACTACGCCTGTCTAACATTACTGCAACGCTCGGAATCGCCAACAGAGATTGGAGCAGTATCGATATTGATAGGAGATCGACGCTAGCCTCCAACAAGCCAGCAAGCCGGTGCGTTGGCAGAAAAGCAATAGCGCCGAGGGCAACGGCCACGTTCAAGCCTCCAACGAACCGGACAACGAAGCGCGTCGGCGTCAGCCAGCACGCAACGCTAGCAATTCCACAGAGCAGCACGGAGGCTACTGCCAACCTAGGCTCCAGTCTTGCATCGAATATATTCGAAAATCGTCGCCACAGTCAGTATCACGGCGCCGCCAACAGCGACCCAAGCCCCAATCGCAGTCAAAACTTCAGCGGCACCGAGCGTTCCAAGAACAGCCTCCATGCATTCCGCCCACGTTACCTCGCCCGCCAGCGCATTTTTGAGCCAGAAGATGAGGTTACTCAGTGCCTTGCCGGCAACGTACTTTTGGGCATTGGCCATGAGCCACGAGCCGAACGCGGTGATGGCACTGCCAATAGCTTCGAGTGTTTCGGTTACGCAATTGGTCGCAGGTGCCATGGTATAGACTGGGCCGTATACAATTGATCCATACGGGAAACTCAGCGCAAAGGCCCAATCAACATATGCATCCACGGTATCACCATAGTAGGGGCCAAGGCCATACTCGACATCCAGCACGTATCCCGTGCTCACTGGCCCGAGCGGCACACCGTCGTAATACCCTTGGAATCCGTCCTCGCATTGCACATCGCAGCTAAAAGGATTCGGCGCCACAACAATAAACGGACGAACTGCGTGGCGCAAAAATCCAGCGTTGTCCTTCATGTCGTCTCGCACGACTGCAACGCCGTTCTGTCGCACAGCTAAAATACCGTTTGCTTGCAGAAGGGACTGCAACCGGGGGCTATCAGAAAATGCTAGCGCATCTGGGGGGCGGGGGGGGAGCACGTTTCTCGCCACACTCCCGTTGCATGCCGCTAAGAGCCCAGTGCCAGCAACACCAACTGCCGACCTGATGAAGTCCTTACGAGGAACCCATAGTTCATTCTTTTTTTGCTGGAAATCTTCCATCTTCGTACAACACCCTCTGAGCGGAACGTCTAGTAAACACGCAATTTTCGAAGGGCTTACATACGCTCGCCGCTGGGTTTCCCCCTCCTAGCAGGCCCGTGAAAAAGTCGACTGATCGAAGTAGCTGTAGCTAACGTATTCGGTTACAATTATAGCAATTCTCCTCGTACTGTGATGAGGTTGCGACCGTTGCGGTCTAAAGATGTTCAACGTGCGTCGATGTGGACGACGCTTTCGCCCGAAGATGCCGTTCCCGCAGAACACCCGTTGCGGCCGATACGCTCGATGGTCAATGCGATCTTGGCTGATCTCTCGCCGGAATTCGCAAAGATATACTCGAAGCGCGGGCGCCCGTCGATCGCGCCGGAAAAGCTCTTGCGGGCCCTGCTCTTGCAGATTTTGTTCTCGGTACGCAGCGAGCCGATGCTCCTGGAACAGTTGCGATACAACTTGCTCTTCAAGTGGTTCGTTGGGCTCGGGATGGACGATCCGATCTGGGATGTATCGAGCTTCAGCAAGAATCGCGACCGCTTCCTCGATGGGAAGATCAGCGCAAAGTTCTTCGCCGCTGTTGTCGCTAAGGCGCGATCCGAACAATTGCTCAGCGACGAGCATTTTACGGTTGACGGTACGTTGATCGAAGCGTGGGCTAGCCACAAGAGTTTCAAACCGAAAGACGGCGACAGCGGCCCCGGTGACGGCGGGCGAAATGCCGATGTGGACTTTCGCGGAAAACCGCGGAGCAATGACACCCATGCCTCGACCGCCGATCCGGACGCCAGGCTCTATCGCAAGAGCAAAGCTGCCCCAGCGGTGCTTGGTTATCTTGGGCATGCGCTTATGGAGAACCGCAATGGGCTTGTCGTCGACACCCGCGTTACGCACGCGACCGGAATGGCGGAGCGCGAAGCAGCCTTGGAGATGATCAAGCGGCGAAAGCGCAGCGGGCGCCCAATGACGATCGGTGCAGATAAGGGTTATGATGCAGCGGCATTCGTTGACGACCTTCGTCGGCTTGGCGTTACGCCGCACATCGCCCAACATACCAAACGCCGGAGTGCTATCGATGCGCGAACAACGCGCCATCCAGGATACGAAACGAGTCAACGAAAACGAAAGCGCGTCGAGGAGATATTCGGTTGGGGAAAGACCGTCGGTCCGATTCGCAAGGTTCATTTCAGAGGGAAAGCGCTGGTTACTCATCTCGTCCAGCTCACTGCAGCCGCGCTCAATCTGGTACGAATGCGCAACCTTGGTGTCTGCACATGACCGCAAGCAGTTCCCACGCGCATAAGCGGCGCCCAGGAAATCTCAGAAAGCCGAGCGATCGAGACGCATTTGACCATCGGATCCCAATGAATGGCGCGACTTTTCGCCATTTTTCACAGGCCTGCTAGGCGTTCGGCCCGAAAATCACCTTCGCACGATCTGCACCCCGCCCGCGTCGCGCACAAGCATCTCTTCGCCTCGAAGGCGGTCGATGATGGCGGCGTTTTCGGCGCCATGCAAACGGTGATGCACGCCTATGCGTCGATCGGCACACCAGCGCTTGACGTGCTGCCCGTCGGGGTGCTCTACCACTTCGGCGCGTTGCTCGGCTTCGGCGATGCGAGTTGGAACGACCTCATCACGCCTGCGCTCGCAAAACTGCCCAAAGAGCGAGCGGAGCGCTTCGGTGCGGCGATCAAGCCCGGCGACGGCAACCCGGCCATGAAGGCCGATCCGAAGGCGGGTGCCTTCGATGCATCGATCGACGGCACACTCAAACTCGCGCCTGGCGCGCGATTTTACATCTGCAACAACGCCGCGGTCGGCCTCAGCGAGACGATCGCGAAGGTGCTCGACCGTCCACAAGCCTCGGTGTACGACGCGCTCACGAACGATCTGATCCCAAACGGGATGCTCGTGCCGGCCGGCGTGTGGGCGGTGCACGCGGTGCAAGAGCACGGGTTCACGCTGCTACAGACCTCGCTCTAGCTCCTCAGCGGTTCGTCTCGAGCGCCGTGAGGAACCCCTGCGCGCGCTTGGTGGCCGTGAACTCGATGATCTGGTACTCGGAGACCCCTTCGTGCAAAAAGGGGTCGTCCTGCATGATCGCGTCGAGTTCTTCGCGCGGCATGTCGGCTGCGACGATCACGCCGCCGGAACGAGGCACGCAGGGTCCCGAGACGATGAAACGCCCGGCGGCGTACTGGCGATCGAGGAAGGCACGGTGTGCCTCGAGGTGCGCATCGACCTCGGCTTCCGGCTTCACGTAGCGCGAGAGGAGCAGAAACATGGGCGGGCGCTTCGCAGGATAGGGACGGCGCACCTGGCGCTGGTATCTACCTCACCGTGAAGCTGCTCGAAGGAAAACGCGCCCTGATCACGGGCGTCGCCAACCGCTGGTCGATCGCGACCGGCATCGCTCGGAGAATGCACGACCACGGCGCGCAACTCGCCTTCACCTATCAGGGCGAGCGCGTCAAAGACGAGGTGGAGAAGCTCGCCGCGGAACTCGGCGGCGGACCGGTCATCGAATGCGACGTCGCAAATGACGCGTCGCTCACCTCGATGCGGGATGACCTAGCCGCCCGATTCGGCAAGCTCGACGCGCTCGTCCACTCGATCGCTTTCGTCAACAAAGAAGACCTGGCCGGCACCGTGTACGACACGTCGCGTCACGGATTCTCGATGGCCCTCGACATCTCGTCGTTTTCGCTGATCGCGCTCGTGCACGCGCTGCACGAGCATTTGAACGACGACGCGTCGATCATGGCGCTTTCGTATCTCGGTTCGACGGCGATCGTTCCAAATTACAACATCGCCGGCATCGCGAAGGCCGCGCTCGAATCGATCGTGCGATATCTCGCCTACGATCTGGGCCCGCGCGGCATCCGCGTAAACGCGATATCAGCGGGGCCGATCAAGACCGCGAGTTCGCGCCAGGTCGGCGGATTCTCGAAGATCCTCGACGTCGTTCCGAAGGTCGCGCCGCTCAAGCGCAACGTCACGGCCGAAGACGTCGGTAACACCGCCGTCTATCTGGCCTCCGATCTCGCGCGTGCAATCACGGCCGACGTGCACTTCGTGGACTCGGGCTACCATTCGATGGGCATGTATCCGCCCGAATTCGGTTCGTGATCCGGATTCACGGCGTGCAACCCTCGGGCGAGGAGGTCGCGGCGATTACCGCGGCGATCGCCGCGGCGTTTGCGCCCGCCGCCGAAGCACCATCCGCTCCACGCGCGCCGTGGAAGCTCGCACACCGTCGCCCCGAGCTCGATCTCGAGGATCTGCGCGCCGCCATTCGCACCCGCTAACATAGGATTCCGATGTTCTCGAAGATTCTGATCGCCAATCGCGGCGAAATCGCCATCCGCGTCATGCGCACCGCGCGCGAGATGGGCATCGCCACCGTCGCCGTGTACTCGGAACCCGATCGCGATGGCCTCCACGTCAAAACGGCCGACGAAGCCTATCTGCTCGGGCCCGCCGCGCCCTCGCAGAGTTACCTCAACATCGACAAGCTCCTCGACATCGCCGCGCGCAGCGGCGCACAAGCGATCCACCCAGGCTACGGCTTTCTTGCCGAGAACGCCGCGTTCGCACGTCGCGTCATCGATGCGGGGCTCGTGTGGATCGGCCCGCATCCCGATGCGATCGACGCAATGGGCGATAAACTGCGCGCACGGCAAGCGATGAAGGTCGCGAACGTTCCATTCGTCCCCGGAGGAACGGAGGCGATCGACGACGTGGCGGGCGCGCACGCAGCGGCGCAGCGATACGGATTGCCGCTCGCACTCAAAGCTTCGGGCGGCGGCGGTGGCAAAGGCCTGAAGGTCGCGCACACGCAGGACGAGATCGAGTCGGCATTCACCACCGCCAAACGCGAAGCCGAAGCCTATTTCAAAAACGGCACCATCTACGCAGAACGATATCTCGACAACCCCAAGCACGTCGAGCTCCAGATCCTCGCCGACAAGCACGGCAACGTGCTTCACGTCGGCGAGCGCGATTGTTCGCTGCAACGGCGACATCAAAAACTGTGGGAAGAGGCCCCCGCGCAGATTCCCGGCACGGTGCGCCACGCGATGCGCGAGGCCGGCATCCGCGCCGCGCAGGCGATCGGCTACGACTCGGTCGGCACCATCGAATGCCTCGTCAGCGGCGACGAGTTCTTCTTCCTCGAGATGAACACGCGCATTCAAGTCGAGCACACCGTGAGCGAGATGATCTCGGGCCTGGATCTGATTCGCGAACAGATTCGCGTCGCGGCCGGCGAGCCGCTCGGATTCACGCAGGAGCAGATCGAATTTCGCGGCTTCGCAATCGAGGGACGCGTCAACGCCGAAGACCCGTCGGCAAACTTCCGCCCCGCTCCCGGAACGATCACCGCCTATCGCGAGCCCGCGGGCCTCGGCGTCCGCATCGATTCCGCAGCTTACCCGGGCTACACGATCTCGCCCGACTACGACTCCATGATCGCCAAGCTCATCGTCTGGGCGCCGACACGCGACCAGGCGATCGCGCGCCTCGCGCGAGCCATCGACGAATACGAGATCGCCGGCGTGCCGACCACGCTACCCTTGCTGCGCGCGCTTTGCGACCAGCAGAACGTGCGCGATGCGAGCTACGGCACGGCGACGCTCGAGGCATTTGCCGCCCGCCATTTCGCCGGTGCGACCAACGGCGCGACGCCTCCACCGGCGGGCGTCGATCCGGGCACGACGGCTCCCGAGCTACGCGTGGAGGTCAACGATCGCCTCTTCCGCGTGCGTTTGCTCGATGTGCCAGCCCCAGTTGCGACCGCGAGCACGCCCGGAGCGACACGCCGCGCCGCGCAGCGCAGCGCCGGGACGAGACGCCATGCCGCGGCTCACGGCAACGACGTGGTCTCCCCGATGCACGGCGTCGTCGTCGAGCTCAAGCTCAACCCCGGCGACGCCGTCGAGGAGCAGCAGGTCGTCGCCGTCATCGAAGCCATGAAGATGATGAACGAGATTCGGGCTCACAAGAGCGGCAGCATCACTGCGGTCCACGCCACAGCCGGAGCGACGGTCGAGGCAAACTCCCCCCTCGTCACAATCGAATAATCCTCAAGTAATCCACGGGAAACAACGTTTATCCACCGTTATCCACAATGACATCGAAAACGCCGGATCAACTTTAGGCATCGTGGACACCGACGCGTTTACTCTTCTCCTCCGCGAGCGCTCGTACTGCATCCCGCGGGTCTCGGCTCAGGCTATCGTTGATGCGGCAGCCCGGCGCGAGCCAGAGGTACGTATCAGCGTCTGCACGCACGAACCAGGCGTCAACGTTGACGTAGTCATTGATGTTGCGCAGGTCGTACGCATTATCGAGCACAAGTTTCTCGAAAATGCCCCGTTAGTAGCGTGGTTACGATCGGATGATCGAATCGTCGAACTCGCAGCCTACCGCTAAAATTTCGGATCAACCAGCCGCCAGCGCGATTTCGTGCAAAACAGCCAAAAAATCGGTCGCATCCGTCAAGCGCTCGATCGCAGGAACACCGCGGTGAGGCATGACGTAACGCGAATAGATAAACAGTAGCGCATCCACCCTCTCGATGTTATCTTTGCGCTCATCATTGCAATAGGTGCAGGCTGCCACAACCCATTCACGTTGACATTTTTTGAGTTGCGCCGGCGTAAGATGCGCCCCTATCCTTCGTGTCCACGAGCGAGGGATCAAATGATCGGGCACGAGCCCGAACAGGTTCCGCACCGCGTCCTCGGCAAGGCCTTCTCCCACCAACGCTTGACGCAGGCGGGAGTCAGAAAACTGCAGGCTCGTTTGCGTCGCAATCGTGCGCGAGGCTAATGCGTCGATTTGCGCCAGGCGCAACCGTCGAGCTTCCTCACTGCCCTCGTGATAGACGCAGCGATATCCGTATCGATTAAAAATTGTGTATGGGGCATCTGTTGGGATAAATTCATCGTCATCGTGCGCATTGCGGTGGCGCCGGCTACGCCGCGTGACGTTAAAGAGCGCACCGTAGCTCGCGTGGTCGAGCCCCCAACGATTACCACATGGACACCGCGCTTCTATCCAATTCCGTGCAACGATGTAACGCGCATCAACGTCCCCCCGCTCATTGCAGCGCGGGCACGGTCGTATCAGCGCGACCTTCTGGTAAGGCACGCCGTAGCCGTCGAGTTCGAACAGCGTCTCCATTTTGCATTGACACCTTAACCGCGCCCCGGGTCATGGCCTCTGGGCGCACCTGCATCATCGCGACCCACGGATCGTTGCGAGGGGTACGGCGAGCACGGTGCCTTTTGCGGAGCCGATGACGAGCGTATCGTTGACGACGATCGGTGAACCGACGTTAAAGCGTACCGGTTCGTGCAATTCGCCGCGCACGGCGCCGGTGCGCGCATCGAGCGCCCACAGGGTGCCGCCGAGATCACCAAAGTAGAGGATTCCGCGTACGAGCACGGCGCCACCCTTCACCGCGCCGTGTACGCGACGGCGCCACAGCACGCGTCCGCTCGCGGGGTCGAGCGCGTGCATCTCCGGTTCGAGCGCACTGCCCACGTAGAGCCGTCCACCCGCGACGAGCGGGATCGCCGCTTCGTTACGCGCGGGCACCACACCGTGCCCGAGCGCGCGCGTCCACAGCAGCGCGCCGCTTCGCAGATCGAGCGCATAGGCATACTGTTCGGCCGAGCCGCGTTCGCCGAAACAGCGCGGATCGCGATCGAGCATACGCAAGTAGCCGCCGTACACGCGACGCTCATCGGCTGCGACGGGTTGATCGGTAAATGCGGCGCGACAATCGGGAAAACGATGGCGCCACACGATCGCACCGTCGCGCGCGCGCACGCGCAACACCGCGTTGGGAAAGCCGCCGGAGACGAGCACCGTACCGTCGCCGAGATCGACGACGGCGGTCATGGCTGCGCTCGATCGGATGCGCTCGCGCCACCGTATCCGTCCCGTCTGCGGGTCGAGTCCGAGCAGCACGCCCGCACCGTCGAGGTGGACGTACGTGCCGCCCGCGATCGCACCGGTCGCCATGCCCGTACCCGGGAGCGCGACGCTCCACCGTGGCGCGCCGGTCGCGGCATCGACGCCGTAGATCGTGCTCGGCGGCACGCCGAAGACCACCGCGTGCGGTGGGTTCCACACCTGCGGCAGGTTGTCGCCCGATGAGACGATCACGACACCGCGATCCACGAGCGGCGCCGACATCAACTGGTTGTCGGCAGTGAACTGCCAGCGCAGCTTGCCGGTCGCGAAATCGATCGCGGTGAGCGTTCGCGCATTCGATGCAACGTAGATCGTGCCGCCGGCATAGGTTGGCGAGGATGAGATGCCCGCATCGGTCTGGACGCGCCAATGCACGCGTGCCGGAACCGCCGCGTCGCGCACAACCGCATTCAGCGACGGCTTTAGGCGAAATGCGTGCCACGCGAGGAGCGCGAGCAGTATCGAAGCGACGAGCTTCATGATCCTTTAGATGATCGGCACGTTCGGTGCGGCATCGCGCGGCACGAGCCCGCGCACCCGCGGGTCCGGCACAACCTCAATCTGGCGTTTGAACGGCGTGAACCCGGAGCGCAGGTAGAATGCGATCGCGTCGGGATGGTCGAGCGTACAGGTGTGGAGCCAGACGCGTTCGACCGGGTGCGACCACGCGATCTCGAGCGCGCGATTCATCAGCCACCGGCCGGTTCCGGTACCGATCATCGTGGCGGTCAGCCCGAGATAGGTAAGCTCGCAGGCGCCGGTCACGCGAAAGTCGAGCTCGAGCAACCCCTCGTCGCTCCCGTCGTCTTCGAGGGCATAGACCTCGACGCGCGGATCGTCGAGCACGGCGCGAAGCGCCGTATCGTCGAGTTCGAGCCGCGAAAACCAGAGGTATGCGTCGCCGACCCGATGATACAGCGCGCGATACCATGCACACGAGGGATGCTCGACGCGTCGCAGGTGCGCCCGGACGCCGGGCGGATCGGGGCGCACCTGCGGCCGCTCGCGCATCTCGAGGTTCGTCACCACGTTGACGAGGGTGCCTATTGGAACATCGTGATACCCGGGAGCCCAATCACCCATGGACTATCGCACCTTCATAAAGGTCATGCGGCGTCCGTTTTGGAGCAGCACGAGCGACGTCACCTCACCGTTGGCGCCGCGGGCGAAGCGGATCGCCGCGGTTACGATGTGATAGTCGAAACGATCCCTCGCCGAGGGGTAGATTTCGTATGCCGGCCGCCCGCCGAGTTGCGCGTACACGTGCACGCCTTTCACCGCGATCGTAAACGTCACGCCGTTTGCCGCATAGCTACCGGCGTAGCCTGCGAGCGTCGCTGCATCAAGCGCCACGACCGGCGGGTAGGCGGGCGCGAGTCGAGCGGTCATCGGATGACCGTTCGGGCCAAGACGATACACGGGAATGTGACGGCCGCCTTGCGTGAGGATCAGGCCGACGACCTGGCCGCGTTGGCGGATGAACTCGAGATAGGCTGGAACGACCGTGTAGAAAAAATGATCCTCGCTCGATGCAAAGACGGGCTCGGCCGCTTGTCCGACGATCTGCGCGATCAACTGATGACCGCGCCGCGTGATCTGATAGGTGATCGCAAGCTGCGGATTGGCGTACGTGCCGACGTACTGATCGAGTACGTCGGCGGCGAGCGGCGCCGTATGCATTTGCGGCGTTAGCGGGTACGTCGGATCGAGGATACGCCCGGCAATGTCGGCCACCTCGGGGCCGTTGCTCATGATCACGACGCCGCGCGTGCGCGCGGCGTTCATCATGATCATCGCGTGATACCCCGCGGTATCTCCGTCATGCTGGATCAGGTGATCGCGTTCGTCCGTCCACCATACGAGCCCGATACGGTATCCCGCCGCCACCGGCGCGCGCGGACGCTGCGCAAAGCGCATCGCCGCCGCGAGCGGTCCGTGCCCCATCGCGGCGTGCAGATAGAGCAGCATATCGTGCAGATCCGAGCGGATCGCTCCGGCACCCGCAAAGGCGTCGGTGAACTCCCACGAGTGCACCGGCAGATCGGCATCGTCATGCCCCACCGCAAACCGCGCGAGATCGGCCGGTCCAATCGCGATGCGCGTTTCGCTCATGCCGAGTGGTTTCCAGACGTCGTCCCGCACCATCGTCGCGTACGTTTCGTGCGAACGACGGGCAAGCGCGTGCCCCAGCAGTCCGATACCGAGATTCGAATACTCGAACGCGGCGCCGGGATCGCGCGGCAGCGTATAGGCATTCAGAAATGCGTACAGGCGCTTGACGCCGTATGCCGCGTAAGGATTTGCCGGATCGGTATGCTTGGAAAAATTGTTTGGCATGCGCGGAAGGCCGCTGCGCTGCTCCGCGAGAGTACGCAGCGTGATCTGCTTACCATCGCGCGACGGCACATGAACGCTCGTGGGAAGATAGCGTTGCACCGGATCGCTCAGATGCACTTGCCCGTCGAGCGCCATCTCGGCGAGCACGGTTGCGGTAAACGTCTTCGTGATCGAACCGATCTCGAAGAGCGTGTGCTCATCGAGCGCCCGCGCGTTCCCCGCACTTCCCGCCAGGTACGTCCGCACGACGCCGTGGTCGATCGTGCCCACGACGATGCCCGTACCGGGATGGCCCGCGACACGTGCATCGATCAGCGCTTGAACATCTGCCGGTGCGGGCGTAGCAGGTGAAGCAAGGGTGGCAAGCGGCGTCAGGATCGTCACCAGTGCGACCAAAGCCGGAATGCGATGTCTCATCGCGGCGCCTTCTTCGCAAGGGGGGACAAGTACCCCCGCGTGGCGCGCCGAATGAGGCAGATCATGGCACGGGAGGAGAACGCGAGCGGGATTCCGCTCCAGGCACGCTACGATCGAGTCGAGGGCACGCCGAACGACCTGGGCGAACCGGGAGCATTCCCGTACGCGCGCGGCATTCGCGCCGACATGTATCGCGGGCGTTTGTGGACCATGCGGCAGTATGCCGGGTTCGCGACCGCCGCCGAGTCGAACGCACGCTACCGCTACCTGCTCGATCGCGGCCAGACCGGACTCTCCGTCGCGTTCGACCTTCCCACGCAACTCGGCTACGATTCCGATGCGCCGCAAGCGCACGGCGAGGTAGGTAAGGTCGGGGTCGCCATCGATTCCGTCGCTGACATGGAGACGCTCTTCGAGGGGATCCCGCTCGATCGCGTCACCGTCTCGATGACGATCAATGCGCCTGCATCGATCCTGCTCGCGATGGTTCTCGCCGTTGCGCGCCGGCGCGGCATCGCCTTCGACCAACTCGGCGGCACGATCCAGAACGACGTGCTCAAAGAGTACGTGGCGCGCGGGACGTACATCTATCCGCCCGAGCCGTCGATCCGCTTGGTCACCGATGTGATGGCCTACTGCGCGCGTGAGGTGCCGCAGTGGAACACCATCTCGATCTCCGGCTATCATATCCGTGAAGCGGGCTCGACCGCCGTCGAAGAGATCGCCTTTACGCTCTCGAACGCGAAGGCGTACCTGCGCGCTGCCCGCGGTGCCGGGATCGACCTCGACGCGGTTGCTCCGCGCATCTCGTTCTTCTGGAATGCGCACAACGACTTTTTCGAAGAGGTCGCCAAATTTCGCGCGGCGCGCTTGCTCTGGGCGCACATCACGCGCGACGAGTTCGGTTGTCGCGACCCGCGCTCGCAGATGCTGCGTTTCCACACCCAGACCGGCGGTTCGACACTCACCGCGCAAGAGCCCGATAACAACGTCGTACGGGTGACGCTGCAGGCACTCGCGGCAGTCCTCGGCGGGACGCAGTCGCTGCACACCAACGGCAAGGACGAGGCTCTCGCGCTGCCCACGGCCGAGAGCGCAAAGCTCGCCCTTCGCACGCAGCAGATCATCGGCTACGAATCCGGTGTGGCGGACGTCGTCGATCCGCTCGCCGGCTCGTACTACGTCGAATCGCTCACCAACGAACTCGTGGATCGCGCCCGACGCCTGATCGATGAAGTCGATGCGATGGGCGGCAGCATCGCCGCAATCGAAAGCGGTTGGATGCAGACGCGCATCGCGGACTCAGCGTACCGGGCGCAGCAAGAGATCGAGAGCGGCGCAAGCGTGGTCGTCGGGGTCAATCGCTTTGCCGAAACGGGCACCGCGAACGCCCGCATCCCGCTGCAGCGCATCGACGAGCGCGTCGAGCGCGAGCAAGCCGCCCGGCTCCGGGCCTTCCGCGACGCCCGCGACGTGGCTTGCGTCGAGGCGCGCCTTGCGTCGGTGCGCGCCGCTGCGAGTGGAAACGAAAACCTTATGCCGCACTTCGTCGAGGCGGTGGATGCGGGCGCGACGCTCGGCGAGATTTGCAACGTGCTCCGCGACGTCTTCGGAACGTACCACGCACGGGAGATCGTCGCATGACGATCGACCACATCGCGATCGTCGTCAAAGATCTCGAAGCCACCGTAGCGCTCTACACGACGACCCTTGGCTTTCGTCAGGTGTATCGCGAAACGATCGCGGATCAGGGCATCGAAGCCGTCGGACTCGAAGCGGGCGACTCGATCATCGAACTGCTGCGCCCGCTCGACGAGAACTCGCCCATCGCGCGCTATCGCGGCGACGCCGAGACGAAGCTGCATCACACGGCCTATCGCGTGGAGGACATCGAAGCCGCGCTTGCGGCCTACCGCGAAAAGGGCGTGCGACTCATCGACGAGCACCCGCGACGTGGAGCGCACGGCAACCTCATCGCGTTCCTACACCCGAAATCGACCGGGGGAACGTTGATCGAACTCTGTCAAAAGTCGCACTGACGCTGGCGCGCGCGTAAATTCACAAGACCTTCTCTTTCGTATCACCATGTGCGCGCTAATCTTTGCCCATGAGCGCTCAACTCGATCCGTATTTCGATCACGCGCCGCGTATCGTCATTTGGGAGATGACACGCGCGTGTGCCCTTGCTTGCAAGCACTGCCGCGCCGAAGCGGTTCCACGCCGCCATCACGATGAGCTGACGACCGGCGAAGCCTTCGCGCTCGTCGACCAAATAGCCGATGCGCGTGCCTCGCTGTTGGTCCTGAGCGGCGGCGACCCGCTGATGCGCGACGACATCTATAAGGTCGTCGAACACGCACGCTTGCGCCGGTTGACCGTTGCGGTGACGCCGAGCGCGACGGGTCGCCTGACCGAAGAGGCATTGCGGCGCATCTACGTGGCGGGTGCTCATCGCATCGCGATCAGTCTCGACGCCCCGGACGAAGCCGCACACGATGCGTTTCGCGGCGTTCGGGGCTCCTTTGCACGGACGATGAACGCGATACGCGTCGCTCGCGAGATCGGACTCGACGTCCAAGTCAATACCACGCTCTCGCGTTTCAACGCCCATCGGATCGAAGACTTCGTCACCTTGCTCACGACGCTCGACATCGCGCTCTGGAGCGTCTTCTTCCTCATACCGGTCGGACGCGCTTCGCTCGAGTTAATGCTCGACGCCCCCGAGACTGATGGCGCGTTCGATCGTATTTTCCGCGCAACCGGTGACGCACCGTTCGCCATCAAGACGACGGAGGCGCCGCATTACCGCCGGTTTCTCGCGCAACACGCCGCGGGCGGACCGCACACCTTCGGCATCGGCGACGGCCGCGGCTTCGTCTTCGTCTCGCATACGGGCGACGTCTATCCGAGCGGCTTTCTTCCGCTCGCCGTCGGGAACGTTCGCACGACGACGCTCGGCGCGCTCTACCGCGACGATCCCATCTTCCGCCGGTTGCGCCAACCGTGGACGTTCAACGGCAAGTGCGGCACCTGCGAATTCAACGCGATCTGCGGCGGCTCGCGCGCCCGCGCCTACGCAACCACCGGCGATCCCTTCGAAAGCGACCCTACCTGCTCGTACCGCGCTATCCCCGTGGAGGCTCATGTTTAACGTCACCAAGATCATTTGCGACCGCCCGCAACCGATGGACGCGCTGCGATACGGCCACGGAAGCGACGCTCCGGCGTCGGCGTCGGCACGGCGCCCCGTCGTCGTCTGGAACGTCACGCGCACGTGCAACCTGCGCTGTACCCACTGCTACAGCGACTCCGAACCGAGTAAGTATGCAGGAGAGCTCACGTTCGACGAAGGCCGTGTGCTGCTCGACGATCTTGCCGGTTACGGCGTTCCCGCGGTCTTGTTCTCGGGCGGGGAGCCCCTGGCGCGCCACGACACGCTAGAGCTCGCGCAGTATGCACGAGCGCTTGGACTAAAAGTGACGCTTTCGACCAACGGCACGCTGATCGATCGTGACAAAGCCGAGCGTATCAAGAACCTCGGCATCACCTATGTCGGCATCTCATTCGACGGGATAGGCGCAACGAACGACCGCTTTCGCGGCGTCGCAGGCGCCTTTGAACGTGCCCTGCGCGCGATCCGGCATCTTAAAGCCGTCGGACAAAAGGTAGGCTTACGCCTGACGCTTACCCCGAACACCGTCGCCGATCTCGAGCAGATCTTCGACTTCATCGAGGCCGAAGATATCGAACGCGCCTGCTTTTACCATCTCGTACCCGCCGGGCGCGGCAGCGCGCTCGTCTCGTTGAGTCATCAGGCCACGCGCGCGGCGCTCGACACGATCTTCGCCCGCACGCAACGCTTTGCAGCCGCCGGCCGGCCGCGAGAAATCCTCACGGTCGATAACCACGCCGACGCCGCCTACGCGGTGATGTGGCTGGAACGCGAAGGCATCGAACACGCAACCGCTGCGCGCGCCGCCCTCGAATGGAATGGCGGCGCGAACAATTCCTCGGGCACCGGGATCGCAGACATCGACTGGCTCGGCAACGTGCATCCCGATCAATTTCTGCAAAGTATCACGCTCGGGAACATCCGCGAGCAGCCCTTTAGCGCCATCTGGGGCAACGGCGAGGATCCGCTGCTCTCGAAGTTGCGCAACCGGCGCGCACACGTCGAGGGGCGCTGCCGTTCGTGCCGCTTTTTCTCGACCTGCGGGGGAAACTTTCGCGCACGCGCCTATGCGTTGACCGGAAATCTGTGGGCCGAGGATCCGGCCTGCTACCTGACCGACGATGAGATCGCGATGACGGCCTAACCGTGCAGCGCTGAAAGATCGGGTGCCAAACGCACGTCGATGCGCGTTTCAAAGGTCCGGTTCCACGGGAGCCTGATGCGCATCGCGGCGATGTGCAGGGCCGGATAGAGTTCGCGCAGCAACGAAGACGCTTGCCACCACAGCAGTGCGCGATCTCGGCGCGCGGTTGCGCGCGCGACCGTACCTACGAGCAGCGTGTGGTCGGCAATACCCTGCGCATCGAGCCACGCGTTGAGTTCCGGCCGCACGGTGATGTGGAAATCGCCATCGTCCAGGAAGCGCATGAACGTGAACGTGGCATGGGCGAGCGCATCGTAATGTCCGCTGCGCCTTCCACTTCCCGCTGCGATCGCCTCGGCAAGCGCCGTACCGACGGTATTCGCATCGGTATTCCACGCTGCATAGGCGTCGAGCTTCGCCGCGATACCGTCGTGAAGCAGCCGTTGCATGAACGCGCCTTGCTCGGCATACGAGCCCTCGAACGAGAGGTCCGCGAGGGCGGCCGGACGATGGGCGGCGATCGCCGCATGCATCGCATGAATGAAGGCGTCGTCGAGCGCAGTTCCGGTCGCTGGAAGATGGACGTACAGCGTCACGTCGGGCGCGGACTGAACGAGCCTGCCGCCGCAGCGTGCGATCAGGCGCGCGATCGTCGTTCCGATCGGTGCGTACTCGAGTGGATCCTGGTACGCCGATCCGTCCGGCGTCGAGTACACAACGGCAACGCGCGGGTGCCAGTGGACGCCGCGCGCAAGCGCGCGTGCGACGAAGGCCATGCCTAACTCGTCCGCGCCCGGCTCGATCGCGACCCGTTCGCCCAAGCCACGAGCGCGCGCGTAGGCATCGAGCGCCTGATATTCGAGCACGTGCATGCCGTACGGCTTCGCGTCGTCTTGCCCGAGCACGAGATCATCGACGCTGCCCTTGCGTACGAGGTCGATCAGCGCACGGTCGATGCCGTAATCGCGACGGCGCGCCGCGAGATATTCGTTGAGGAGCGGTTCGCCGATCAGCGCCCGCAAATGTTGCGCGCGCGCCTCCTCCGACGGCAACGGCGGAACGTGAAGGTTTGCATAGGCTTGAAGGTACGTCCATGCGGGATACGCCGCGAAGAACGATGCGCCCGGGCCGATCGGCGGTACGCCCGTGGGCGCGAGACGCATGATCGTCCCGAAGACGCCGATCCACGCGTGTGGCGCGCGACGCCGCAGGGGCGCAAGCGCGCGCACGCGCATGAGCGCGTCGGCATACGCGGTCTGCGGAACGCGCGCGGCCACGAGCCCGCCATACGCCAGCATATCGCTCGAGAGCACGTAGGCGTTGCTACGCGGTGCGGTTCCGTAGAGCCATCGCAAGATCCGGTCGGGGTCGCCGAAACGCAGATAGTGTCCGAGCAGCGCGCGCGGCGGCTCGACGACGCGACGGCCGGCAATCTCACCGAGCAGCTCGGGCAGTTGCTGGGTGACGGGACGGTCGTCGAGCGGCACGTACACGATCGGGGGTTGCGCCGCTCCGGCCGGCCGCGCACCGCAGAGCGTCACGCACGCAGACGCAACGATCGCGATGATACGAACGGCTTCGCGTAGGGTCATAGGAGCGCGCGTAGATTTCCCCGCACGCGCGCGAGCAGCGTCGCCGCCGTCCGCGCGTCGATCTCACGCGTAGCCATCACCACCGCCACTTTGGCACGTCCGTCCGCTTGCGCGAGCAACTCACGAGCGCGCGCCGCGTCGATGCCGGCAAGCATGCAGACCAGGCGTTCGGCGCGCTCGCGCAGTTTGGCGTTCGTCGCAACGACGTCGATCATGAGATTGTCGTACACCTTGCCCAACCGAACCATCAGCGCGGTCGAAATCGCGTTCAACGCGATCTTCTGCGCCGTTCCCGCCTTCAATCGCGTCGATCCCGTCAGCACTTCCGCGCCGGTCTCTATGACGACGGCGTCATCGGCAATGTGGACGAGCGGTGCCTGCGCCACGTTGACGAGCGCGACGGTGTACGCGCCGATCTCATGCGCTGCGTGGAGCGCTCCTGCAACGTAGCGCGCGCCGCCGCTTGCTGAGATCCCGAGCACCGCGTCGTCAGGCTCGACGTGTCCGCGCATCGCGGTCCGCCCAGCATCGTCGTCGTCTTCCGCGCCCTCGACCGCCGCACGCATCGCGCGTTCGCCACCGGCAATGTGCGCGCACACGAGCGATGGGTCGCACCCGAACGTCGGCGGCATCTCCGAGGCGTCGAGGACGCCAAGGCGTCCGCTCGTTCCCGCGCCGACGTAATGGATGCGGCCGCCGGCGCGAACGCGCGTCGCCAACACCTCCACGACTCGCGCGATTGCCGCGCGTTGGGCAAGCACCGCATCCGCCGCCCGGCGCTGATCCTCGACGATCAGTCGTACGACATCGACGATCGAACGCGTATCCAGATCGCGCGAGCGCGCGCTCTGCGCCTCGGTTGCGGGAAGGTCGCTCACGCGTGCGATCCGGCGAGCGCGCGCGCGAGGGTGAGTGCGCCGAACTCCGGACGCGGCGGTGCTTTGACCGGATGCACGAACGGCATCTCGTTCGCGATGCGGGTCTCGAGCAGAAACGTCAAGAGTGAGTTACGTTCGAGCAGGCCGCCGGCAAAGACGAGCGGCAGTTCGCGATTGCGCACACCTGCCGCGTGTACGACCCCTTTGAGCATCTCGAATAGTTCGAGTGCTGCGCCCTGGACGATCTTCGTCGCGCTGCGCTCGCCGCCGGAGGCCGCATCGAGCACGAGCGGTGCGATCGCCGCGATCTCGCGCACCGGTTGGGGCGCGTCGTACACGCGGGCGAGAACCTCGGTGAGCTCGTGCACCTCGAGATGCGCGGCGATACGCTCGAGCATCGGATCGCGCGCCGCACGGCCGTCGTAGGTCATGAGCAGCAAACGCAGAGCCGCCGCGCCGATCGCGTATCCCGATCCTGGGTCGCCCAAAAGATAGCCGTACCCGCCCCCGCGTGTGAAGCGCTCGTCGACGAGCGCGCATGCGATCGAACCCGTTCCCACGACCAGCGCCAGGGCGTCACCCTGCGCAACGCCGGCACGTAGCGCGATGCGCGCGTCGTCGCCGACGCCGATTCGTACACCGGGTAGCCGCGATGCAAGCGCGGCCTCAAGCGCCCCGGCGATCAGCGGCCGTCCAGCGCCGGCGGCACCCACATAGAGCGCATCGGCCGATGCGTCGCCAAGGGCCGCACGCAGCGCACGCACGATCGTATCGGCGGTCGCACCGATTCCGGCGACGCTGACGTTGGCGGCATCACCGACGCTCGTTCCAACCAGTTCGCCGTCGCGCATCACCACGACGTTGGTCGAAGTTCCGCCTGCATCCACGCCCGCAATTACCGGCATTCGTTCGCCACCTCCGCAAGCACGCGCGCGAGCGCATACGGCGCGATCGCACCGAGCGGCACCGCGCGCGATGCGCCGGTCACGCGCGGAACGTTCGCAGCGCGCTCGCGCAGCGTTTCGTAGCCCAGGATCGCAAACGCAATCGCTTCCCGTGCATCGCTTGGTATCCCCATCGCATCGGTCGTTTCGATAGCGGCGTGCGGAAGTCGTGCTTGCAAGCCCTGCATGATCGCGAGGTTATGCGCGCCCCCTCCGCCCACCAGAAGCCGCGCGCGCTCGAGTCCCACCGAACGAACCCCATCAGCGAGCGTGCGTGCAGTGAGCGCCGCGAGCGTTGCGCAGCCGTCTTCGAGGCTCAGTTCATCGAGGTGCGCACGATGGCGCGCGAGGAACCCTTCGCCAAAGAGCTCGCGCCCGGTCGATTTCGGTGGCGCCGCGGCAAAATAGTCCTCGGCAAGCATGCTTTCGAGCAGCGCCGCATCGACGCAGCCCGCATTTGCGTAGGCGCCGTCTTCGTCCATCACCTCGGCGCCGGCCGTTCGTTCGCGAACGAAGGTGTCGAGCAGTATGTTGCCGGGACCCGAATCGAAGGCGAGCACGTCGAATGGCGAGCAGCCCCGCGGCAGCGCCGTCAGATTCGCGATGCCGCCGACGTTGAGCGCCACGCGATCCTCGTCCGCGCTCGCGAAAAGCATCGCGTCCACGTACGGTACGAGCGGTGCTCCATGACCGCCGACCGCACAGTCGGCGCTGCGAAAATCGAAGCACACGGTCGCGCCAAGCGCCTCGCGCACGACGAACGGATCGCCGATCTGCGTCGTCAGATGATGGGCCCCGTCATGAAAGATCGTCTGCCCGTGCATCGCCACGAAATCGACCTGCAGCGCGCCCGCCACCGCCCGCCCCGCGTGCGCAAACGCGAGACCGAGGTCCCGATGCAGTGCGGCGAGGGCGGCAAGCGAGGCGGGTTGCGGCCCGAGCACGTCGCGCAACCGTTCGAGCAGCGACGTTTCGAACGGCACGATCGTGAAGCCGAGCAGGTCGAGGGCGTAGCGCTCGCCGCTCGGCGTCAGACGCACGAGCGCGGCGTCGATCCCATCGAGCGAGGTTCCACTCATCAGACCGATCGCGATCATAGATCGAGCGATTCGACGACGGCATCATAAAATGCCGCTCGCAGCGGCCGCGAATCCCCGCGTCCGAAATAGAGCGTATTGGTCAGCAACACGCCCTGCACGTCGCGTTCCGGGTCGGCCCAGACGCAGGTTCCCGTAAAGCCCGTGTGGCCGAAACTCGTCTGTGAAAATCGCGTTCCGCAGGAGTTCGCATCGCTCGTTTTGAGCGCCCACCCCCACCCGCGGCGCAGAACCGGGTCATCGGCCTGCTCGCGCACCGCCGCAAGCGCGAGATCGCGGGGAAGCCGCACGCTCGGACGGCCCCACACCGCACCGAGATAGCTTTCGGTCAGCCGCGCCACGTCGCCGGCGCTCGCAAAGAGGCCCGCGTGCCCCGCAACACCATGCATGAGGTAGGCTTTCTCGTCGTGCACGATACCCTGCACGCGCCCGCGCCAGCCATCATCCTCGGTCGCCGGTATGCCGCTTCGCAACCCGAGGGTGGGCAGGTAGCCGATCGTGGTCGAGGGGAATCGCCGCGCGATTGCATGCGAGAGCGCGTAGCCGCCGGCACGCGCGAGCAGCACGCCGAGAGCGATCATGCCGAGATCGCTGTAGATCACGCGTTCTCCGGGCTTCGCCACGAGCGCGCGCGACAATGCGAAGCGCTCGACGTTGCGATTGCGCAACGTACGATAATCGGCACCCGAGTTCATGCCGGACGTGTGCGCGAGCAGCATACGCAGGGTGATCGGTGCATGGTCGGTCGAGCGCCATTCGTCGATCCAGCGGGTGAGGGGCTCGTCCAGATCGATCGCACCTTTCGCGACGAACGCAAGCGCGGTGTCGGAGACGAAGAGTTTGGTCAGCGATGCCACGTCAAAACGCGTATCGACGTACACCGGGCGAGCGGCACCGTCGGCCCGCGTCACCCCGTATGCGCGCTCGAACCGAAGCTCGCCGCCCACCTCGACGCGCGCGACGGCGCCGGTAAAGAGCGATCCGGTCGCCTCGCGAAGCACGTGATCGACCGGGGCGAAAGGATCAGCACGCAACCGGAATGACTCCCTGCGCAGGCATTCCACCGAAGATCACGTCGGCCAGGCCCGCGATGCTCGGTTCCCCGTCACCATAGATTGCGAGCACGTGCCGCGCGTTCGCAAAGCACGCGATATCGAAGGGTTCCTGCGCGGAGACCACGATCGTATCGGGCATGCGTTCGATGAGTTCACCGATCGCGCGCGCTTGCGCGCGATGCAGGTGGGCCCGACGGGCGAGCACAATCGGCCGGCGTCCACTACGCCGCACCGCATCCATTGCACGCGCGATCTCGGCCTCATCCGGGTCGAGCGGAACCCGAAGCGTGACGAGTGCGGACGCCTGCGTGGCAAGCGAGGCAACGTCGTGCACGTCGCGCGCAACCCCATCGACGAGCGATCCCTCGAACGAGAGCACGATCGAGGCGGCCGGATCGGCGTGCGCGTTCCCGCGTACGAGCGTCACCGCCCGGCGCGCGATCTCGCGACCGATCCCCGGGTGTGGCGATGGCGCATCGAGCTCGAGCGGTGGCACGTTCGTGCGCCGTAGCGATGCGACGCGCTCGTAGGCCTCACGCAGCCGGGAATAGGGTAAGCGTCCGGCTTCAACCTCCGCGGCCAGGCGATCGGCGGCGGCAAAAGAGAGATCCAGATCGTGACTGATCGTCGCGCAATCGGCGCCGGCGGCGATGGCCGCGACGACGCCCTCCACCGTGCCGACGCTGCGCGCGATCGCGTCCATCTGCATGCAATCGGTGAAGCAACATCCGGCAAACCCCCACTCGTCGCGAAAGAGTCCGCCGAGTATGCGCGGTGAGAGCGTTGCCGGGCGCGTGTCATCCAGCGCGCGCACGACGACGTGCGCGGTCATCAACGCGCGCGCATGTGGAGCCACGGTGGCAAAGGGCACGAAGTCGCGAGAACGCAGCGTTGCAAGATCCGCGTCAACGACCGCGAGCCCGAGGTGCGTGTCGGCAGCGGTCGAGCCATGCCCCGGAGCGTGCTTGAACGTCGCGACCACGCCGGCACGATGCAGCCCGCGCGCAAGCGCCGCACCGAACGTCCCAACCGTGCGCGGATCGGACCCGAACGCGCGCATGCCGATCACCGTGCTCTCGGGCACAAGCGCAAGATCGACGACCGGGGCAAAATCGAGCGTGACACCCGCACGCCGCAAGTCGAAGCCAAGCTGTTCGCCGGCGCGCTCCGCGAGTTCGAGTGATTGCGTCGCGCCGAGCGCCATCATCGATGGCAGCGCTTCGACGCCGTCGCGCAGGCGCGCGACGCGCCCGCCCTCCTGATCGATCGCCACGAGCGGCTCCGGATCGTCGAGCGCGCGCAGATCGAGCGCCAACGCGCGCACCTGCGCGAGATCGCGCACATTGGAACCGAAAAGGACGTATGCCCCGAATCCCGCCGTACGTAATCGCGTGCGCAGTCCTGCATCGAGCGCGGTGCCGGGAATGCCCGTGGCGATGACCCCGCGTGCAAGCCGCAAAAGATCGCTCATCGGAGCATTCCGGTCGCCGCATCGTAGCGGCGCACATCACCACGATCGAACGCAATGGCGATCCGGTCGCCAGCCTTCGGCGCACGGTCGGCATCGACGCGCAGCACGAGCACCGCACCCTGCATGCGTGCGTGAACGTAGGCATCGGCACCGGTTCGCTCGATGCGCGTTACCTGCGCGTTCGGCTCGCCACCACCGATGCGCAGCCGCTCGGGGCGAATCCCGGCAAGAGCATCGGGTGGCGCGTCAAGAACCGGCCCAGGTACGAGGTTCATCGGGCGCACGCCGAGCAACGCCGCCACCCGCGCGTTGACCGGCGCGTCATACACGCGCTGCGGATCGCCCCGATCCTCGATGCGCCCATCGATGATGACGGCGAGTTCATCGGCCACCGTCATCGCATCCGCGTGATCGTGCGTGACGAGCACGATCGGCCCCGCGAAACGCTCGCGCACGTGCACGATCTCCTCCCGCACGCGCGCGCGTAACTCGGGATCGAGCGCGGTGAGCGGTTCGTCGAGCAGTAGCGCGTGCGGCTCGGAGAGCAATGCGCGGGCGATGGCAACGCGCTGACGCTCGCCCGTCGAGAGTGCTCGCGGCCGCCGCTCCAAAAGCGGTACGATCTCGAAGACGCGAGCAAGTTCCTCGATGCGCTCGTTCGCGCGTTCCCGCGTACGCAGCACGAGCGCCAGGTTTGCGCGCACGGTGCGATGATCGAGCAGCGCGGGTTCGGCAAAGACGAGCGCGATACGCCGAGCCTGCGGCGGCGCATGGACGATCTCGCGACCATCCAACGTCACCGAGCCGGCCGCAATACGCACGAGGCCGGCGAGCGCGCGCAGCAGCGTACTCTTGCCGGCACCCGATGGCCCAACAACGGCGAGCGTGCGCGCCGCCGCGACCTCGAAGGAGGCTCCCGCGAGCGCGGGCGCACTGCGACCCGGATAGGTCACGCGAAGGTCTTGCGCGCGAAGCGTCACTCAGCGCGGCAAACGAATGCGCCGGGCGACCAAACGCCCACCGACTTCGTACACCGAAAGCTCCACGGACTGCCCCGGACGCACGTCAGAGATGCCGGCGTCGCGATCGCCGCGCGAGACCGTCGTGTTCGGGAGAATCGCGATCAGCAGGTCGCCGCGCGCCGTCCGCACGACGAAACTGCCTTCCGCGTAATCGACCGAGACGACGCGTCCGCGCAGGTGTCCGACGTCGTGGGCTGGCTTTCCGGCGTCGAGCGAACGATAGACGTTCGGGGTCGCCGGCGGATTCGCGCGGGCGAAGAGCGGCATACCCACGCTGCCGCACACCGCCACCATCACCAGAAACCTATGCATCATCATTTCAGGAAACGTCGCCGCTACACGTTCCGTTCCACCTCGGCTCACTCCCGGGTCCGCAACATCTTGGCATATGTGGCCCGTGCCGCCGCCGCATCCGGGCCACCGGCGCGCGCGCGCTCGACCAAGCCACGCAACGCCACGACCCGTTCGTCGTCGGCCGGCTGCCCGGCGAGCACCAAGCGCAAGGCGACGAAGCTCAGCTCCGGCGCCCGCGTTCCAAGCATGCGCATCCCCTCCACGAACGGCCGCGCCGCCGGGGGGAGATCCGCGGAGGCCTCGAGCGCGGCAACAAGATCGGCCTTGGCCGGCTCCCCGTCGAGGAGATAGCGGTCGAGCAACACGAAATCCATGGAGTGCGATTCGCCATCCGCGTGGCTTTGCTCTGCGCGCTCACGCTCTCGACCGTCGCGACGCGATCGCCCGACGATCTTGGGGCGCTCTTGGCACGAATGCGCGCGAGTAGCGGTCCCGTGTGGAGCACCCACCTCACCTCGTCGTCGATCGTCACGATCGGTGGGCAAAGCGCCGAACTGCACAGCGAGGCACTCGGCGTGCGCTTCGCATCGTATCAATGCGCTAACACGCTCTGCACCGGCACGTATTTTGACGGGGAGCGCATGTTCTCGGTTGACATGAACGGCACGGCGCTGCCTCAATCCAACCGCGGCGACCCGTTCATGCGCGGCGAACGCACGATCGCCTCGCTTGCGTTTCTCAACCCGGCCTTCACCGACGACGGCGGCAACATCACCGATCTCGGTTCGACGACGATCTCCGGCTCGCGCTATCGCGAGTTACTGGTCGAAAACGGCGACGCAACCCCAATGGAAGTCTTCGTGGATCCGGTGAGCGCCGAGGTACGCTACCTTCGCGACATCAACGGCGACTCCACGTTCACCTATTTGGATTATCGAAACATTCAGCACGGCCTTCGCCTGCCGTTTCTCGTACTGCGTAACGGCGCCACGCTCGAAAGCTATCAAGCGCGCGGAATCACCTCCGATGCCTTCACGCCCCCCCACGGACTGACGCCCCACTTTACCGCAAAACCAGCAAGCATTCCAACCGATCCGGCGCAGACGATTCCGGTTTTTGCCTGCACGTTGGAACGTGTCCACACCACATGCCTGCTCGATTCGGGAAACTCCGGACTTTCGATCAGTTCGCAACTCGCCGAGCGGCTACGCGCACCGCAAATCGGGACGTTTCATGTGACCGGTCTTGGAGATTTTGCGACGAGCGTCGTGCGTGCAGGGCGCCTGGTCGTGGGCAACGTCACCTTCCCCGCGGCAAATTACGTCGTGCTGAACGATATCCATCGCTACGGCTACGACGTCGTCCTCGGCGCGGATATCCTCGCGGCCACAAGCGTTGCCCTGGATCCCGTCAACCACCGCATCTCGTTCGATGCGACGCCTCCGCCCGGCGGCGTGGCGCTCCGGCTTGCCTTCACCGACTTCGTGCCGACGGTGCTCGTGCACCTCGGAGATCTCGGAACGCAACTCGCGCTCGATACCGGTGACGAATCGAACATCAATCTCGACTATGGATTCTATCGTGCGCATCCTTCGCTCTTTTCGGCGACCACACAGCGCACCGTCGCCGGCGTCGGCGGCTCGAGCGTCGAGGTATTCGGCACGATCCCTCAGGTACGCATCGGCACGATCCACATGAGCGCGCAGCCAATCGGCGCGACTCGCCAGTTGCATTCAACCGCGTTCGGTCACCTCGGCGCAGGCTTTCTCGCCCATTTTGACGTCGTCATCGACTACGCGGCCGGACTCGTCCACGTGCTTCCGACGCCCTCGCCGCACCCATGAAGCGCGTGCGCGTCACCGTCAAGCCAGGCTCACGGGCGCCCGGCATCGAGGAGCACGACGACCGCATCGTCGTGCGCGTGCGCGAACGCGCGATCGAGGGGGCTGCCAACGCCGCATGTATCCGCGCGTTAGCCGATCACTTCGGCGTCGCGCCCACCCGCGTCACGCTCGCCCGCGGCGCCCACGCGCGCGAAAAGCTCTTCGACATCGCCGACGACTAGTTATGTACGCGCGCGGTGGTTTTGCTGCAGGTCGCTCAGCAGATCGAGCGCCTCTTCCGGGGGGCTCGGCTCGCCGAGGAAATACCCTTGCACCTCGTGCGCCCCGATATGGCGGATTTGCTCGAGCGTCACACGCGACTCGATGCCTTCGGCGATCGAGCTGAGGCCAAGATTTTCTGCGAGCGTCACGATCGCTTTGACGATCGCCTCGTCCTGCGATCCCGGTAGCATATCGCGCAAAAAACTCTTATCGATCTTCAGCACGTCGATCGGGAAGCGACGCAGGTAGCTTAGGCTCGTATAACCCGTTCCGAAGTCATCGACCGAGAGCCGCACGCCGAGCGCCTTTAACTCATGCAGTTGCGCGATGCCGCCGCTGATGTCGCGCATGATCGAACTTTCGGTAAGTTCGAGTTCGATGCGCGCCGGATCGACGTGCCACTCGCGTAGGACCATCGCTATCGATTCTCGTAGTCCCGAGCGCTCGAACTGCCTCGCCGACACGTTAACACAGACACGCGGAACCACAATGCCGTCGTGATCCCAGGCGGTCAGTTGACGGCACACTTCACGCAGCACGTAGAGGCTGAGCTCCTCGATCGCCCCCGACTCTTCGGCAAGCGGAATGAAGTGATCCGGCGGTAAGAGCCCGAGTTCCGGATGCTTCCAGCGCACGAGCGCCTCGAAACCCCCAAACACCAAATCGGTCGATCGGAAAATCGGCTGATAGTACAGCGTGTACTCGCCGCGGCTCGCCGCGACGCGCAGGTCGCGTTTGAGCGCGAGGCGTTCGGACGACGATGCGAGCATCGTCGGAGCGAAGGCCCGCCACTCGTGACTCCCGGCCTGTTTCGCGGCTTGCATCGCGGCCGCTGAGGTCCGCAGGAGCGCCTGCGGGTCGCCGCCGTCATCGGGAAAGAGGCTATACCCCGAACTCGCGGTCAGGTAGATGTCGCTTTCACCAACGACAAACGGCGCCTCGAATATCTCATGCATCCGCGCGGCGAAACGCGCCGCCTCGGTGGTGTCGGCCACCTCGTTGAGCAGAATGACGAATTGATCTTCGCCGACTCGCGAGACGGTGGAGGCTCCATCAACCAGACGCCGCAACCGCGCACCGACCATCCGAAGCACCTCGTCGCCGACCGCCGTTCCAAACAGGTCGTTGACCTCTTTGAACGCATCGATATCCAGCGTGTGCACGGCAATCGTATTGTGATGGCGTTGAGCGACCGCGATCGCCTGCATCAGACGATCTTCCAGCAACGCGCGATTCGGAAGGTCGGTCAGCGGATCGTATTGCGCAAAATAGGCGATCCGTTGTTCGGCAATCTTACGCTCGGTGATATCGAATGCCACCGCAATTGTACCGACGATACGCGCATCGACGTCCCGTAGCGGCTCGACGTGCCCGCGAAACGTCTTCCCGCCCCAAATCATCTCGTACTCGGCGGAGCCGCCTTGCAATGCCTGCAGGTGCGCGTGACGGATCGGAAAGCGCGATTCGTCGGCTAAGAGCGCCGAACTCGCAACATGCATCCCGAGCAGCGATTGAGGATCGACCGGAACCTGGGCAAGTTGTGCTCCCTCGACCGACGTGACCGTTAGATTCGTGTCGCACGAGATCACGAGCGCCGGAAGCTGCTCGAAGAGCAGCCGCAAGCGCGTTTCCCGTTCGCGGAGCTGCACTTCCATCAAGGCGCGGGCGCGGCGCAACTCGGCGTCGCGCAGGGCACGCTCGGCGGCGGTACCCAATCGTTTGAGATTATTCTTGAAAATATAGTCGTAAGCGCCGAGCCGGATCGTTTCGACCGCAGCCTCTTCGCCGATCGCACCTGAGACGATCAAACAAGGTGCTTCCGAGCCAACCTCGCGCAAGAGCGAGAGCATATCGGGAGCACTAAAGCTCGGCATCGAATAATCGCAGAGTACGAGATCCCACACCTGTCCCGTAAGCGCCGCAAGCGCGTCGTCACGGCGATCGACGCGAATCGTTTCGGTGGAGAAACCGTGACGGTTAAGCGAAAGGATGTTGAGGTCTGCGTCGTCTTGCGAATCGTCAACGCAGAGAACGCGCAATTTCACGAGTTCGCACCGCCTGCCGTGGTGGGCGGGACCTCATTGAGCACGAGCCAGTACAAGCCCACTTGCCGCACCGCTTCCACGAACTCGTTGAAATCGACGGGCTTACGTACGTAGCTGTTCACGCCCAAGCGATATCCCGCGAGCAAATCCTCGTCTTGCTTGCTCGACGTCAAGATGACGGTCGGGATGAAACACGTGCGTTGATCGCCGCGGATGCGTTCGAGCACCTCGAGGCCGGAGATCTTGGGGAGCTTGAGATCGAGCAGAATCACCTGGGGAAGCTGCCGTCCGTCGCGTCCTGCATTGAACAGAAAGTCCACCGCCTGTGCCCCGTCGTTGAGAACGACGATCTCATTCGCGATGTGATTTTTCGCGAAGGCACGACGCGTAAGCTCGACGTCGTCGGGATTGTCCTCTACCAGCAGGATATATGGTTTGCTGCTCATCGCGTTTCGCTTGGGTCCTCCGCTACCGGTAAGGTAAAGAAAAACGATGCCCCCGCACCGACCGCGCCTTCGGCCCGGATATTGCCGCCGTGCCGCCGTACGATCCGGGCGACGGTGGCAAGGCCGATTCCCGTCCCTTCATATTCATCGGTCGCATGCAGGCGCTGGAACGCACCGAAGAGCTTGTTGCCGTAGGCCATATCGAACCCGGCCCCGTTATCGGCGACGAAAAACTCGCCCCCCGGCAGACGTCCGACCCGAATCGTCGGATGAGCGGCGCGACGGGTGAACTTCCACGCGTTGCCCATGAGATTCGCGAAGACGGCGTGGATGAGTCCGGCTTCGCCCCGGGCCCGCAACCCCGGCTCGATCTCGAACGTGACCTCGCGCTCGGGCTCGCCCTCCCGCAGGTCGGCGGCAATCTCCTGCGCGATCTCGCTGACGTCGATATCCGAGAAGGTGATCGTCGCGCGTGCGACCCGGGAGAGGCCAAGGAGCGCATCGATGAGGTCGGCCATGCGTTGCGCTGCCTTGCGCACCCGATCGATGTAGTTACGCCCCTGCTCGTCGAGCAGATCGTGGTAGTCCTCCACGAGCGCTTGCGAGAAGCCGTCGATCGCCCGTAGCGGTGCTCGGAGATCGTGCGAGACCGAGTACGAAAACGACTCGAGCTCCTTATTTGCAAGCTCGAGCTGCTTGGTGCGCTCGGCGACGCGGTGTTCGAGTTCAACGTTCAGCGCGACCATGCGCTGTTGTTCGGTTTTGCGCCGGGTGACGTCGCGCACGTAGGCGGCCACGCCGTCGGAAAACGGGTAGAGTCGTGCTTCGTACCAACGCTCGTTGAACGGGATCTCGAAGGTGAGCGGCCGGTCCTCCTCGAGGGCTTGCTTGATCCGCCTGTAGGCCACCCCGTCATCGTGAAATTGCGCGGTGAAATGTTCGATCGGGCGCCCGATGAAATCCAACGGCGCTCCCTTCCAAAACGCCGCCATGCGCGCGTTGACGTACGTGATCCGCAGATCGCGATCGGCCGCCACAAACGCATCGCGTATGCTATCGAGCACCTGCGCCGTGCGCCGGTTCGACGCCATCGCGCGCTCCGACTCGGCCAGCGTCTGCGCGATTGCCTCGACGAAGCGCACGTCGAGCGCCGAGACCGTACGGGCTTTGGGATGATACGCAACGAGCGCGCCGAGCGGGTCGTTGGTGGTGCCGATCGGCACGCAGACACACGAGAGCACTCCAGCCGATGCGAGCACCGCGAGCGAGCGCGCCCGCGCGTCGATGCGTACGTCCGATGAGACGAACGGTTCGCCGGTCTCGACGGCATAGCGAAGATGCTCGAGCGGCGGGCGATCCCACGCAACGGCGGTACCGGCTTCCCAGCCAAGCGCGGAGGAGACGGTGAACGCACCCGTCGACCGGTCGTAGCGAAAGAGCTCGATGGCCTGGGCATCGAGGGCCTCCCGCACGAGTTCGATTGCGTCGGCGACCAACAACTCGTGGTCGCCGCCCGCCAGCGCCGAACGCCCGAAGTCGATGAGGGCCTGCTGGCGACGGGCCGTCCGCTCGACCTCCTGCTGCGCCTCGATACGCGCCGTGACGTCGCGGAAATAGACCGAGAGCCCATCGGGCGACGGGTAGGCTTTCACCTCGAACCAGCGGTTTGCCGTCTGCGAGTACTCGACGAACTGCACAGGACGCTGATCGCGCATCGCACGGCGATACTCGCGTTCGAAGAGCCGCCCGCGTGCCTTCGGAAAGGCATCCAGCCAAAAAACACCGAGAAACTCTTCGCGAGCGTGCAGCAGCTTGCGCGCTTCCGCGTTCATGTACGCAAAGCGCCACTGCGCATCCAATGCGAAGAAGCCGTCGGTTATGCGCTCGAGCACGAGCGACAGGTCCGGACGCAGGACCGACTCATCGGCCATGCGAGGAGCTTCTCCTCACGCGAGAAAAAGCCCCGTCGATGCGTGCGCTTCTCGCCTCTTGCTTGGTACTCTGCGTGCTCGGTTTCGTCGGCCGTGCGGATGCCGCGAGCCTCGATATCAACCCCTGCACCGTGGTCGGGGTGGAGATGATGGATTCGGTGAACTCCGCCTCCGCGCTACCTGGGGACTTCTTCCGCTTTCAAACGATCAACGCGGTGACACGCAAACGGCATATCGTCATTCCCGCACGCACGATGGGCTTCGGCATCGTCGCGATCGCCTCGCCTGCGGGCCGCGCCGGACGCCCCGGTACGCTCGTCCTCGAGCCGCGCTACCTCGTGATGCCGAACGGCGCGCACGTTGGCGTGGTACTCAACCACAACACCGCCTCGCTCGACCGGAGCGGCCACTCGAACGACGTGCCGGGATATCTCGGCGCGATTCCGGTACCCGGCGTCGGCGCGGCCGTGGGCCTTTTTAATTTTTTTCACAACGGCAAGAACATCGTGGTGAAACGCGGCACGGTCTTTACGATCTTTCCGAGCGACAGCCCGCAGACCGAGCACTGCCAAGCGCATCCCGATTACTAAGCGCCGTTCGCGATCAACCACTGCGCGAGCACCTCGACCGACTCCGGACGCTCGCGGTGCGGCGCGTGCCCGCACGCATCGAGCACGAGGCGATCGACGCGCCCGGCACACCCGCGCGCGATCACATCCACTTGCGCAAGCGTACCATACTCGTCGTCCGCACCTTGCACGGCGAAGACGGGCGCCTCGATCGAGGGCAGCGACGCCTCGATGTTCCAGGAGCGGAACTCCCCCGAAAGCCAGATATCGTTCCACCCGTAAAACGTGTGATCGACGTCGCGATGGTGGCGCGCCATGCGTTCGCGCAACGTCGTTGCGCCGTATTGCGCGCGAATCGCGCTGATGCTGCGGATGGAGAGGTCTTCGACGAATACGTGCGGAGCCTCGAGCGCAAGCGCCCGGACGTTGCGCGGATGCGCCCCTGCATAGAGCAGCGCAATCGACGCGCCGTCGCTATGCCCAAAGAGAATCGGCCGCTCGATCCGCGCGGAGCCGAGCATCGCGGGCAACACCTCGAACGCCTCGCGATGCATATATGTCACCGCTCGCGGGCCGTCGAGAAGATCGGAGAAGCCGTTCCCGCGCCGCGAGTACACGAGCGCGCCGAATCCCGTTCGCGCGCTGATGCGCTCGGGAACGTCACGCCAGAGCTGAAGCGATCCAAGCCCTTCGTGGAGATACACGACGGTCGGCGCATCCGCGCGCGCAGGCGCCATGCGAGCAACCTCGAGTTCGACGCCGCCGATCGGCCAACGCTCGATCTCGAACGCGCTCATCAGATGCGGCCCCGCAGATGCGGTTCGAAACGCGCGTACCACTGCGGTGAGATCGCAAGGAAGTTCGAGTACTCGAAGTACTCCTCGTAGCGCGCGTAATCGAGTTCGTATAAGCCGTCGCGCTTGAGCAAGAAGACGCGGTACCCCGCCTCCTCGAGGAAGCGATACATGCCAAAGAGCGTCTCGGCGGCAAGCTGCCAGCTACGATTGTATTCGAATTGCACAACGCCGATGCGCTGCGCGCGTAACAGCGCGGCAGGGCCGCGAATCACGCGCGCGTCGAAGCCCTCCGCATCGATCTTGACCATATCCGCGCCGTCCCACCCGGTGCGCGCAACGACCTCATCGAGCGTAAGCACCTCCACCGTGCGCGTGGTGCCTTCGATATGACCAAGGCCCGGCACGAGCGTGCTGCCGCGTCCGGCGTCGCGTTCCTCGACGAAGGCCATGGTTGTCCGGCGGTCGCCGAGCGCGGCCTCGACGATCGTCACACGCGGGTCGCTCGCAAAGCGCGCGCGCAATGATAGGAGCGCGCTCGACGACGGCTCGCATGCGATCGCCGCGATCTCGCCGCGCGCCTGCGCAAGCGCGCCTGCAAGCCAATCGCCCACATTCGCGCCGACATCGACGAGGCGCGCGGCTTCGGTTGCGACGAGCGCGCGAACCCAACCCTCGCCCGTCTCGGCAACGTCGGGGCTCTCGGCGAGATGATACTTGATCACGCAGCGCGCTTGATTGCGTACGAGCACGGCAAGACGCACCAGTCGGGGTGACCGGGCGATCAGGCGCTGAAGACGATCCGCCACGCGATAGATCATGCCGACCTTCATGGGCGCTCATTGTACGGTGGCACAGCGCGGCACCCATGCCGCCCGTCGGCATCAAAGCAGAAACTTTTCCGCCCTGCGTCGAAAACCACAATAGAGAGGCCATGTTGAACGACCTGATTACGTTTTTCACGGGAGCGCCGCAGAACCGCCGGAAGTACCCCCGGCGGCCGGGCCCGTTTCCCGCCTGGGTCGCGGTCGGGAACCAGTGGGCTCCCTGTGCGTGCTTGGACATTTCAGGAAGCGGCCTCGGCGTGGTAACCGGGGCGGCCCTCCCCGATGAGGCAAACTTCCGCGTCAAACTCGAGAGCCGCAACATCACCATCCGGGCGAAGCGCGTGTGGACGCAACCGGGACAATCGCAAGGGAAGCCGGCCTGGCGTTATGGCTTAACCTTCACCGGTATCAGCGCCGACGACTGGGACGCGCTCGTGCGCTTCTGCAACAACGAGGCGGTCGTCGTCGAGAACAAGGCACAAAAAGAACTCGAACTCGTCAAGCTCAAAGCCGACGACGTGGACCGCCTCATCCCGAAGCGACTGCAGGATCAACTGCTCGCGATGCTCGTCTCGCGTGGCCGCCTCGCGCCGATCACCGAGAAGACCCCGCTCGTGCAATATGCGTACGGCGGCGTGGTGAAGCGCCAAGGCAAGGCGCTCCATCGCCTGGCGATTCACTCGCGCGTCGTCGATACCACGACCGGCGAGACCCGCGCGTTCGACACCCGCTTCTTCTTCGACGATCAGGGGACCAACGTCCAGATGGATGAGTAGCGGCCGGAGGCGACCCCCGTCATTGACGACAAGGGCCCTCCTGTGGGATACTGCGCCGACTCCCCCCGAAAGAAGATGACCATTACTACGTTCGATCAGCTCGGTCTGAAGCCGGAGCTGCTCCGCGCGCTCGCGGACCTAAAATTCACCTCACCGACCCCGATTCAAGCGCAGGCGATCCCACCCGCTCTCGAGGGTCGTGACATCCTCGGTAGCGCCCAAACCGGTAGCGGAAAGACCGCAGCCTTTGGCTTACCGATCATCTCGGCATTGCTCGATCGCCCGCGCGGCACGACGCAGGCGCTCATCCTCGCGCCGACGCGCGAACTCGCAGAACAGATTACCGTTCACCTAAAAGAACTCGCCAAACACACGCCGATTCGCGTCGCTGCGGTGTATGGCGGCGTCGGCTTCGGCCCGCAGCTCACCGCGCTCAAACGCGGAACCGAGATCATCGTCGCAACGCCCGGCCGCCTGCTCGACCACATGCGCGAAGGCAACGCACGTCTGAACGACGTGTCGATCCTCGTCCTCGACGAAGCGGATCGTATGTTGGACATGGGCTTTTTGCCATCGGTGCGCCGCATTCTCGGTATGCTCCAGCGCGAGCGCCAAACGCTCTTTTTCTCAGCAACCCTCCCACCGGCGATCGCCGCGCTCGTGCGCGACATGCTGCACGATCCGGTACGCGTCGAGCTCGCGGTGCAGACCGCGCATATCGAGACGCTAACACAGCGTTTGTACGCCGTGCCGCAGGAAAAAAAGACCGAGTTGCTGCTAGAGTTGCTCAAAGACAACAACATCTATACCGCAATCGCGTTCACGCGCACCAAAGCGCGGGCCAACCGCCTTGCGGCCGCGCTCTCCAAGAGCGGCGTTCCGACCGAACTGCTGCATGGCGATCGTTCGCAAGCGCAACGCACGCGCGCGCTCGATAGCCTGAAGAAGGCGAAAGTTCGCGTGCTCGTGGCGACGGATATCGCAGCGCGCGGCATCGACGTCGCCGAACTCGGGCACGTCATCAACTACGACGTGCCGCTCGCCGCCGAAGACTACGTGCATCGCGTGGGACGTACCGCACGCGCCCAAGCCTCGGGCGACGCGATCACCTTCGTAGCATTCGACGAAGAGCCGCTGATCCATAAAATCGAATACGTGCTGGGCCGCAAGCTCGACCGCGAAGTTAACCCGCTCTTTCCAGCCATAGCGCCCGTTGCGCCCAAGCCCCGCCGGGTCTTTAGTTCGCGGCCGCGTCGCCGCTAAACGCAAGCGAGCCAGGGCGCTCGTCGCCTGTGGGCCAAATAGCGCTCATGCGTCGCTATTTGGTGGTCTGTGCCACCGTGATCTCGCTCTTGTCGCTTGCCGTCCCGTCTTTGCACGCAGCCGCTCGCGAGACCGAACTCGTGTCGTACAGCGAGAGTCCAGCCGCCGACGGCAGCGTCGAGCTGATCCTCGATTTCGACGGATTCGCCCCGTCGTGGCAGATCGTACACGCGAAACGCGGCGACGTGAAGGTGCTGCTCTTCGGGGTCGAACGCGGGCCTGGACTTCCGGGCATCTTTACACCCGCGGGCGAGATCGCGTCGGCCAAGATCGCGCCGTTCGCCGGTGTCGGCCTGCTCGTCGATCTGCGCCTGAAGACCGATGTCACGCCGCGTGCCGAAAGCGCCGGCTCGCGTATCGTGGTCCACATTCCCGCCTATCGCAGCGATCTCGAGGCGCATCTGCCCGGCCCCGTGCCGGCGGCGGCGAGCGGCGTTAAGATCATCCCCCTTTCATACGCCGACGTAAGCGAGGTGGCCGGGCTGATCAAAGGCGGCATAGCCGTACCGTCGGTCGATAACTTCAGCGCACAATCGCCGTTTGCACAACCGACGCCCAATTCATCGATGTCATCGAGCTCTCCGACGCAAAACTCGCAAACGCCAAGCTACGTCACGCTACCCACGTACGCGCTGATCCCGAAAGATACGCCGCTCGGCGTCTATGTCAACGATCATGTAAGCGTCGATCGCCGGTTGAACGCGGTGATCTTGCGTGGCACCCCCGCCGAGATTGCACCGTACGAGCGCCTGATCTCGCTCGTCGATCGCCCACAGCGCAGCGTGCTCTTCGAGACGCAGATCGTCGAGCTCACCCAGACCGGCGCGTACAACCTCGGCCTAAATTTCTCACCTAGCGGGCAGATGGCGACCGCAACGTTCAATGCGGGTACGGCTCTTGGCTCCTCGACACTTGCCGGAAAGCCCTCCACCTCGCTCGCGCTCAGCGCGCAGTTGCAGGCGTTGCAGCAATCCGGACAAGCCAAGATCCTCGCGCAACCACGCATCCTCGCGATCGACAACCGCATGGCCGCAATCCTTTCCGGCGAAGCGGTGCCGATCTTCACCTCGGTCGTCGTCCCCTCCGGCGGCACGACGATCTTGCAACAGCAACTCCAGTACATCAACGTCGGGGTGAGCCTCGAAATCTTGCCGCGCATCGCCGCGGACGGCACCGTTACCGCAAACATCTTCTCCGAGGTCTCAAGCATCCTGAGCTACGTTCAAACCGCACCGCGTATCGCGGTGCGCCAAGAACTCACCGCAGCAACGGTCAAGAACGGACAGTCGGTCTTGATCGGCGGACTCTTACAGGATCAGGAGATCAAGACGCTGAGCAAAGTTCCCGGCCTCGGCGATATTCCGATCCTCGGAGCCTTCTTCAAGCAGACGCTCTCGACGACCCAAAAGACCAATCTCTACCTCGTCATCACGCCACACGTCCTCTCGAACACGGCGGTTAGCGGCGCCGTCCCGGGGGCGCACGGCGCGGGCGCGTCTTCCGTCGCACCTCCCCGCTAGTCCGCTTCGCCGATTTGCGATGCGCTCCGCGCGCGAGTAACGCCGCGTGGATGTCATCGTCGATGCGCTCGCGCACGGCGGCGATATCCGCGTGATTGCGATACACGTCGGGAAAGCGTTGCGCGAGCCACAGATAGAGCGTCGCAAGGCGCGAGCGATCTTCGTAGGCGAGCAAACGGTCGCGCGAACCGCCGTCGAGCATCAATTCGAAACCATCTACCACACCGTCGCGCGCGTGCTGTACGCCCCATTGCGCAAGCACCGCGAGCCCCGGCCCTCGCGTGCTGACGGGCGCTCGACTATACGTGCATCGCACCTCGAGCGGCAAGTCAAGAAACCCCTCGGTGAACTCGAGCACGTTTGCGACCTCGATCGTGTCGCTGAGATCGGCAATGCGTAAACCGATGTCGGCCTCGCGCAAGACGCGTTCTTGAAAGAACTGCAAGAGCCGGCCGACGCGGTTGGTGCCGATGATCCCCGAGAGCCGCCGCAGGTGATCGTCGGTTGGCGAGATCCAAATCGGTCCATCGGTGACCGCGACGTCGTGACGTTCGATACAACGCTTCAAGAGCCCGAAATGGCGCCGATCGAGCGCCGTCACGAGTCCTTCCTCGTGAATGCCATAGCGTCCGGCACGTCCGGCGATCTGTCGAATCTCCTGCGGGGTCAAGACGCGCTCTTCGATGCCGTCGAACTTTTCGAGCGTTGCAAAGACGATGCGCCGGATCGGAAGGTTGAGCCCGAGACCGATCGCGTCGGTCGCGACCAGCACGTCGGCCGCACCGGTACGAAAGCGCTCGGCCTCGCGTCGTCGCACAAGCGGCGAGAGCGAGCCATAGATCGCGGCCGAAGTAAAGCCACGCCGCCCAACCTCGCCCTGCAACTCGACGACCGCGTTGCGGGAGAAGCCCACGAGCGCATCGCCGCGACGCAGGTCGGCGAGCGTGATTGGCGGAGCGATCCGTAGCGGATTCTTACGCTCGAAACGCCGCACCGAGAGCGCGCCACCGACGCGGCTCACGAGACGCTTCGCCGCTCGCAGCCCCTCTTCCGATCCGCACAGCAGCACGCGCGTCGCGCGAACCGCCGTGATCGCGAGGGTCCACGCCCAGCCGCGTTGCGCGTCCTCGAGCATCTGCACCTCGTCGATGACCGCAACATCGTGCTCACGCGAGAGGTCGAGCATCTCGACGGTCGCGCTCACATGTTGGGCTTCCGGCTGCACGATGCGTTCTTCGCCCGTAACAAGCGACGCCGGCGTGCCAAGCTCGTTGAGGCGTTCGTACACTTCAAGTGCGAGCAGGCGCAACGGCGCAAGATAGACACCGCGTTCGGCGGCGCAAAGCGCTTCGATTGCCGCATGCGTCTTGCCCGAGTTGGTGGGACCGACGAAGTACTCAAAGGTACGCGCTTGGGTCGTATAGCCTTCCAGATAAAACGAGAGCCCGAGTTCGGCTTCAACACGATCGTCCAAGCGCCGGTTCTCGAGCGCCTGATAGGTCTGCGTAAGCGCGCGACGCGCATCCTCGAGCGCGGTGAAGAACGAGCCTCGCTCGAAGACGTGCATGCACTCCACGTCGTCGGGCCGGCTTAGAATCTTCTTGGCCGTATGCTCCATCGTGTGCGCGAAAAGTTCCATCGTCGGGCCGACGATGGCGTCGGCCGCCGCGCGCCCGGCAGCCTCATCGGAGGGCTCGGGAATCGTAATCGAGACGCCGCCGCGCACGAGCAGGGTGCGCGCTCCGAGCAACAACTCACGTTCGCACGGGACGGCTACCGTCTCCCGATTGATCCACTTCCACCCAAGGCGTTCCACGGAACGCCGAAGCTTCGCGCGTGCAGCCTTCTCCGAGGGTTCCGGAGCGCCCGTCTCTTCATTCATCTCCGAGCGGTGTTTCCTCGCGTCTCCCGCCGTGCCCGCCAGGGATCGCTTCCGCGGCGGACAAAGGCGCCTCGCATGAGTGTTTGTTGCGTCTCCTGCGGTGCTGCGTGCGCAGCATCGGCTGCGAGTTGTGCGGCCTGCGGAGCCGCGATTGCCGGAGCCGTCGCGGCCACCGCCGCGGCCGAATCGCACGATCTTTCGGCGGCAACATCGTCGCCGGCGAACACCTCGCGCGGAGCCTTGATCCTTGCGCTCGCGATCCTCATCGCGCTCGCGGCCATCGCGCTAATCGTCGCGCATCGCTAGTTCCATGCGGTTCTTCACCGAATCCGAACGTCTCGAGGCCTTCAGCGACGGTGTGCTTGCCGTCATCATCACGATCATGGTGCTCGAGATTCGCCCGCCATCGGGAGCGACATTTGCGGCCATTCTCGAAGCCGCTCCAGGGGTCGGCCTCTACGCGCTGAGCTTCGTTTTTATCGGCATCTACTGGAACAACCACCATCACATGCTGCGCGCGAGCAAAGGTATCGATGGTGCCTCGATGTGGGCGAATCTCCATCTTCTGTTCTGGCTCTCGCTCGTGCCGTTCTCAACACAGTGGCTCGGAGCGCACTTCGGTGCGGTCGCTCCGACCGCGCTGTACGCGACGATCTTTCTGTTGTGCGCGATCGCATGGTCGATCCTCCAGTGGTTCTTGCAGCGGTTGAACGGTCCGGATACGCCGTTTGCACGGGCAGTGGCAGCCGATGTAAAGGGGAAATCGTCGATCGTGCTCTACATGATCGCGATTGCGCTGGCATTTGTTCTGCCGCTCGCGAGCTACGCGCTGCTCGTGATCGTCGCGACGATGTGGTTCGTGCCGGATCGCCGCTTCGAGGCGCTCATCGATCGCTAGGTGCCGTGACGCTCCCGGCGGACCCGCCGCTCCGCCGAGGAATGCCGCTCGTCTGATCGGAGGCTGATCCGTCAGAGGGCAAGACGTCACCTTCGGGATCGTTGAGCCGTTTGGACCATGGCTGCAAGCGATACGAACGGAGACGGCGAACCCGTACACGATCGATTCATGCGGGGGTGTGCAATCGTGAACGTTCCGAGCTTTGAATCCCTGACGCCTTCCCGGTACGAACGGCGCGTCGCGCTGATCGGGAGCGCCATCCTCGTGGCCGCAGCGATCGCCGGTTTGCTGCTTCACGTTCGTACGCCACAGGTTCACGCGGTGCTCATCGTGATCACCTCGGTATTGATCGTCACCGAGATGCTCTCCGCATTCGTATTGCTCACCCAGTTCACGGAGACACGCCATCTTCCGCTGCTCCTTGCCGGTTGTGCCTACATCGCAACGAGCGCCCTCATGGTCCCCTATTTTCTCACGTTTCCAAACCTCTTCGTGCCGGGATATCTCTTCGGCGCGACGCAGCAGACGGCGATTGCGCTGTGGTCCCTCTGGCATACGATCTTCCCCACGCTCATCATCGCATCGACCGCCTCTCGGCGTGCGCGACGGCTCGACCTTCCACCGCGGCGTCTGGTTACAGGCGTTGTCCTAACGGGCTTTGCGCTTGCAGCGCTCGCAGGCTACGTGTGCGTCCATTTCGCCGCCTACCTTCCGCTGCTCGTCACCGGGGAGAGCAGCTTCACCCCACTCACAACGATGGTCGTGCTCCCGACGATCGTGACGCTCGATCTCATCTCGATCGCCCTGCTGGCGCTTGGCACGCGTCTCGAGACCCGCACCCAGCTTTGGCTGGCCCTCGCCGTCTTTGCCTCGGCGCTCGATGCGATTCTCGGCGTCACCTCCGACCGTTACGCGCTCGGCTGGTACGTCGGCAAGATCCTCGCACTCGTCTCGTCGACGACGCTCTTCGTCGTGTACCTTCGCACCACGACGCTGCTCTACCGACGCATGCGCTCGATGTACCTCACGCTCGAACGGGTGCGCGAACGTGAAGCAATCGCGGCCACCGAAGAACGCATGTTCATCGAACGCGCGCAGAGCGAGAGTCCTCGCGCGCCGGAACTCCGGCCTCACAACACGAGCGATCTCCGCATCGCCGAGATCGCGTTTACCGACACGGCAACGCAACTCCCCAACCGTTCCGCACTGCGCAATCAGCTTTGCGAACGCATTGGTGACCGCGGGCTCGGTGTCGCCTTTCTTTTGATCGACCTCGACCGCTTCAAGGTGATCAACGAGGTGTATGGTCACCCGATCGGGGATGCATATCTTCGCGCGGTCGGCGGCCGCCTGCGCGACGCGCTCCCCGATGCATACGTTGCGCGGTTTGGAGGCGACGAGTTCGCCATCATCGTGACGAACGACATCTCGAGCGAGTATGTGACACAGATTGCGCGGCGCGTTTTGCATGTGATCGCGCAACCCATTATGCTCTCCGGGCGCGAGTTTCAAACCACGGCGAGCATCGGTATCAGCGTCTTCCCACACCATGCCGAGACCGCCGACGACGTGGTTTCGAACGCCGACGTGGCGATGTACCGCGCGAAGGCGGATGGCGGTAACGCGTGGTGTCTGTTTTCGCGAGCGATGCGCGAACGTCAGGTCGAGCGGCTCGGCCTCGAGTCCGATATTCGCGCGGCGCTCGCCGGCAACGCCTTTACCCTGCACTACCAGCCCTTCTGGGATCTCCGCGCGGACGCGGTATGCGGAGCCGAGGCACTGCTGCGTTGGATGCATCCCACGCGCGGGAACGTCCCTCCCTCGCTCATCGTCGATGTCGCGGAGAGTTCCGGTTTGATGACGCGCCTGGGCGAATGGGTGTTGGATAGCGGAATCGCACAGCGCGGCGCCTGGCGAGCCTCGTACCCGGAGGTACCGATCTCGCTCAACGTGTCGATCGGCCAGTTGCAGAACGAGCGCTTCTCACATGCGTTGCTTGCCGCCCTCGCTAGGCACGCCATCGCGGCGGACGAGATCGAACTCGAGATCACGGAGACCGCTGCCATGGAGGGCGCCGTTGTTGAGGAGCAGATCCGTCGCTGCTGCGAACAGGGAATCACCTTCTCGCTCGACGATTTCGGCACGCACTACTCATCGCTCACATACCTGCAACGGCTTCCCGTGACCAAGATCAAGATCGATCGTAGCTTCGTGAGCGAGATTCCCGGTAACACGAAGGATGCCGCGATCGTACGCGCGGTCATCGAGCTTGCACACACCCTCGGACGAACGGTGGTAGCGGAGGGTGTAGAAACGCACACGCAGATCGAATGGCTCCGTCAAGCCGGATGCGACATCGCGCAGGGATACTTTATCGGTAAGCCGATGCCCCCACACGATTTCGAGCAATGGATGGCGTCGCGCCGCTTTATCGTCGCGTAACGGCCAGGCAATTCTCCGGCCCGTACGGGTGGAGGTTGGTTCGCCGCGAACCAATCGCTTCGGTGTTCTATCTGTACCTGGGGCGCGTACTGCGCAGTTTCACGCAAAGCTATCTGGCAGTGCTCGTTCCGCTCTACCTGCTCGAACGTGGCGCGAGCCCGACGACGGTCGGCATCCTGGTGGCGTGCTGGGCGGGCGGCTCCGCGATTCTGGCCGTGCTTGCCGGCTTTCTCGCCGACCGCTTCGGACGCAAGTACGTGCTCGCGGTCTTCGGAGCTTTCACCGCGGTCGCGGCGATCGCGTTCGCGCTCGATGCGCCACTCTGGGTGCTCGCGATCGCGGGCGCGCTCGGCACCATCGGTCGCGGTGGCAGCCCCGCGTCGGGCGGAGCGTTCGGCCCCTATTTTTCGGCCGAACAGGCCCTGATCGCAGAACTCTCGGACGCCAACGACCGAACGGCAACGTTCGCGCGCTTGGGATCGATCGCGTCGTTTGCAGGCGCGATCGGTTTTCTCGTAACGAGCGTGCACATCGATGCGCGGGTCGTCTTCTACGCCACGTCGCTCGCCGGCATCGCGCTCGCCCTCTCGGCGCTGCCGATCCCCGAACGGCGTGCGCCACGCAGCGAGCGCACCGTCGTGCGCTTGAGCCCGCAGTCGCTGCGCCTGCTCAAACGCCTCGCCATCACCAATACCACGAACGGGCTCGCGGTTGGTTTTCTCGGCTCGATGCTCGTACTGTTTTTGCACCTGCGTTACGGCGCGAGCCAGTCGCAGATCGGCTTCCTGTACTTCGTCATCGCGATCGCCGTCTCGGTCGCCGGACTCTTCGTCCCGGGCATCGTGCGCCGCATCGGCGGCGCGGTCCGCACGGTGGTCGCGTTACGAACAGCATCGTGTGCGCTGCTCGCGCTGATGCCGTTTATGCCGACCTTCGCCCTGTGCGGCGCGGTCTATCTGATTCGCATGCTCTTCAACGCCACGACGATCTCGGTGAGGCAATCGTACGTCATGGGCGTCGTCGCACCGAACGAGCGTGCACGCGTTGCGAGCCTCTCAAATCTTCCTTCGCAAGTCTCGTCGATGGTTGCACCTGCCCTCGCAGGCGCAATCATCGAACACCTCTGGATCGGCACGATGCTCGAGGCCGCAGCGCTGCTGCAATTGCTCAATGCGGCGCTCTACCAGCGGTTCTTCTCGGCAATCAGGCCACCGGAGGAGCGCTGACACCTATGGGCTGTAGAGGTTAATGGTCCAGTCGGTGCCTTTGGTGGCCTCATCGATGAACCAGAGCATCTGCTCCTGATCGCCGAAACAGAACGGCGCCGCGCGATTGAAGTAAAAAAAGCGCGAGGAAAAATTGGTACAGAACTGCGCATCCTTCGTGCGCGCGCCGGGGCTTCCCGACCACGTCATGCTCTGGGATTTCGCGTACAGGTAGTAGCGAGCAGCGGGATTGAGCGGCGTGTCGATCACACGCGCGCATTCGTGCGCGCGAATTTGAAACCACCCCTCGGATTCGGTCTGCACGCCGGAGGCACTTGGCTGCATCACCGCGATGGCGACGGCGACGGGCTGATGGGTGTTATCGCAGACGCTCAATGCCGCATCCGCATACGCATACGATGCGACCATAAAACCGGCAAAAGCCACTACCGCAACGAGGAACGGCCGCACGATCGAATGCCTCCTTCGCGTGCGACTTGCACGCGTTCGCCGGACGCTCCTCGTCTGTGAACGTGATACGCTAATTTGAGCCACGCAGATTGAGGCTAGGGAGAGCAGCATGCTGACCACGATGACGCTATCCGCCGCCGCACCCACCGCCCGGGTTCACCGGTTGCGCATCGACATTGACGGCGACGGTCACCCCGATTCGATCGTGCTGACCGAGGGGCCTCACACCGGGGTCCTGGTCGTGATTTCGTTTTACGATTCGCGGCACGCACCAGAGCGATTTCATTTTCCGGTCGATCCAAGCATGCAGGCCGCCGTTTGCCGGTTACCGGTGCGCCTTCGAGCCGAATCGCTCGATTACGACCCCGCGCCGGCGGTCGGATCGCTCCCGGGCTTCGTTCGTTCAAAGCGCCGCACCGGCTTTGCGCTCGTGGACGAAGCATGCGACTCGATCCATTTTTACTGGGACGCGCGCGCGCAACGCCTACGATGGTGGCGTGCATAATGGGCGTGCTAACGAAACCATCCCAAATAGGCTCGACACAGATGCCCTGAACGCACACGCGCTATTTTCCGGTGAAATGCCGATACCGAGAGAACATCAGTTCTTGGAAAGGACGCCATTGTGAACGTCCCCTCGATCAGTCCGAGCACGAGCGCCGCGAGCGGCGTGCCCACCCTTGTCGCCTCGCAGCAAGAAGCCCTCAAAGAGGTGCAAGCCAACGTTCAAGACGGCGACGAGAACGTGGGAGCGACAATCAACACCAGCGCATAGTTAGGTGCCGAGATAACGCACAACCCAGCGGACGATGCGCTCGTAGTAGAGTTGCAGATGCACGGGATCCTGGGGCGTGTGGTGCGCCCCGGGGATACCAACAAACTGAACGGTGGTGCCACGCGCCTGCAGGGCATGATAGAGCGCAAACGATTCGGTAATCGGCACGGTGGTATCGTCGGTTCCCGAAAGGATCAGCGTCGGCGTCGTAATCTGCGACGCATAGGAGATCGGCGAGCCCGCAACATAGAGCTTCGCGCTCTGCGGACTCCATGGCGTGCCACCAAGCGAATCGCGCGTCCACGCCATGTTTCCTTCGCCCGAAAGCTCGTACTCCTGCGTCCAATCGACCGCACCGTCGGCCACGACGGCACACTTCCAGAAGTGTTGGTGGCTGATGAGCCAGGTCGTCATATAGCCGCCATAGCTATGTCCAACGGCAGCAATGCGCGAGCGATCGACGATGCCACGGTGCTCGAGCATTGTGATGCCGGAGATGACATCGCTATTGGGCCCCACACCGGGATTGCGAAAGATCGCGTGCTCGTGCGCGTTGCCCAGATTGTCGCTTCCACGATAATTCGGCTCGAAGACGAGGTACCCGTGAGCGGCGAAGGTATCGCGCAACGGCCCGACCTCGCCGCCGAGAAACCACAGGCTCGATGCTGCCTCCGGTCCGCCGTGGCTATACACGACGAGCGGATAGGCGTGGCCGCGCACGTAGCCCTCCGGGTAGGTGAGGATGCCGTCATCGCGCTGGCCGTCGGGAGCGCTCCACGTAACTTCGACGCTTCGCGGGTAGGTATATGCCGCGAAGCGCGCGTTGATCGTGGTGATCCGCTGCGGTTTCGCGTGCGGTGAGGCGAGCACGTAGAGTTCTGGGGCTTGCGTTTCGTTCTCGGCAATAACGGCGAGTGCACCGTCGCGCGCGACCGCGAAATCGTCCGCGTTCAGTCCCCCGAGGTGGATCGTGCTTGCGGCGCCACGCAACGGTTGATCGTAGAGGCGCACGCGAACGCCGTCATTAGCCTCCGCGATGATGCCGGTGGCGTTCGGAAGCCAATGATAGGTTGCGATCACGTCGCGATCGATATCGGCGGTGACATCGCGCGGCGCTCCGCCCGGCGTGGTAACAAAGACGTCGAAATCCGAGACGACACCGGGGCCGTGCGGAAAGAGGTAGGCGAGGAGCTTGCCGCTCGAAGCAAATTCGGGATTGTATTCGTTGTTGCGATGCGGCGTCGCGCGGTGGGCCGTACCACCGGCGGCATCAAGGGTCACGATCGTCGTGCGGTCGCTGTCGGAATCGTGCGCGTTCGCCTGCTGCGTGAAGGCAATCGATGCGCCGTTTGCAGACCACACTGGATCGGAGACGCTACCCCCGATGGGCGGCGCATTCTCGAGCACGCTCGTTGCACCTCGCGTGAGTTGGCGCGCGACACCGCCTTCCGACGAGATGAGCCACAGATGCGACGGCTGCGGCGGAGCGTTCGTGAGATAGTCGTCGTCGTGGATGAGAAAGAGATCGTGATGATCCTTCTTCGCATTCGGGAACGCCGGCGGATCGGTCATGACGTACGCGAGCGCGGCGCCATCGGGGCGCCAGGCGAACTGCTGTACATCGCGAGGCGCGCTCGTAAGCACCTGCGGTACGCTGCCGTTCGGGGATACCGTGAAGATCTGGTCGATCTTCTTCTTCCCGCGCTTCTGCTGGGCAATGAACGCGATGCGGCTACCGTCGGGCGACCAGCGCGGAGACCCCAGGTCGCGCATGGCCGCAAGGATCCGCACCGGCCCACCGTTCGCGGCGACAATCGCGAGGCGATGGTCGTACCGGTCGCTCGTGTAATTGCCTTGCGACTCCACAAAGGCGATCTGCCGGCCGTCGGGCGACCACTGCGGGTCCTCCAGACGGACGAGCGTACGAAAATCCGCGATCGAAACCGGCGTCGCAGCGCGCGACGCAAGCGGCAGCATCAGAGCCCCTACAGCGGCACACGCCGCAATCATGCGCTTCATCCACGGACCGTTTGCCACGCGGGAAGCGAATCCCGCATCTACGAGACGAGCGATTTTGGTGCAGTGTTTCTCTGTACCGCCGGGCCGCGCTCGTACCACGTTTTGGTGATCGCCACGATCTTGACCACCGAGAGCATGACCGGAACCTCGATCAAGACGCCGACGACGGTCGAAAGAGCGGCACCGGACGCGAACCCAAACAAGCTGATCGCCGTGGCGACGGCCACCTCAAAGAAGTTACTCGCGCCGATGAGGGCCGAGGGCGCGGCGATGCAATGGGGTTCGCCGACGAACCGGTTAAGCAGATAGGCGAGGCTGAAGTTGAAATATACCTGGATCACAATGGGAACCGCGAGGAGCGCGATAATCAGCGGATGCCCGACGATCTGTTCCCCCTGGAACGCGAAGAGCAGCACGAGCGTCGCGAGAAGCGCAGCCAACGACGCGGGCTGTAGGGCATGCAGGAGCCGTTGCAGCGCCGCCTCGCTAGCGCTGAGAGCGCGATAACGCAGCACTTGCGCGATTGCGACCGGCACCACAATATACAAGCCAACCGAGAGCGCCAACGTTTGCCACGGGACGGTAATGGCCGAGAGTCCCAAGAGCAGTCCGACGATCGGCGCGTAGGCGAACGCCATGAACGTGTCGTTGAGCGCCACCTGGGTGAGCGTAAAATATGGTTCGCCCTTCGAGAGATTACTCCACACGAAAACCATAGCCGTGCAAGGCGCCGCAGCAAGCAGGATGAGTCCGCCGATGTAACTCTCGATTTGGCCTGCCGGTAGGTAACGAGCGAAGATGTATCCGATGAAGAGCCACGCTAGGAGCGCCATCGAGAACGGCTTTACCGCCCAATTCACCAAGAACGTGACGCCCATTCCGCGCCAATATTGACGCACGTGCCCGATTGCGGCAAAGTCGATCTTTACCAGCATCGGAATGATCATGAGCCATACAAGGATCGCGACGGGCAGATTGACCTTGGCAATTTCGAGCGACCCGATCGCCTGAAACACACCGGGCAGCAAGCGCCCGAGCGCCACGCCGACGACGATACACAGAGCAACCCAGGCGGTGAGATAGCGTTCGAATGTGGACACGTTAGAACGGCGCTACCTATCCGACTGCATCCGGCGTTTTCGAGGAGCAGCATGCCATATCGGCATCGTCACGCTCTTGCGTGTCTTCGTGAACCGCGTAAATTTCCCAGCGGCGACCTTCCGGATCCTTGGCCCAAACTTTCGTTTGGTTGGCGTAACAGCAGGTCTCTTCTCTTTCGACCGAATCGACTAGTCCCACCGGCTCGAGTCTGGCGATTGCGTCTTCCACGTCGTTCGCGGTTTCGACGCATATGCCATAGTGCACGTCGTGCGAAGGAGCAACAACGCGATCGAGATCGAGCGCGAGTTCGAGCGGCGGCCGTTCGGTGACGAACAACGCATAATCGGCAAGAACCTTCGTAGGTTTGGCATCGAGCAGCACGGAGTAGAATGCAATGCTCTTTGCCAGATCGGTCGTGCTGAGATTCATATGCGTTTTCACACGGGTACTTTCTGTGGGAAGATGATAGCCAACGCTGCGCCGATCCGTTCGCGCGCATCAGGCGCAAGCCGATAGAACACCCATGTCCCTCGGCGCTGCCACGTCACGAGATTCGCGTCGCGCAAAATGCGTAGATGATGAGAGACCGTGGGCTGGTTGACCGGCAGCGACTCGGTGAACTCGCAGACGCAAACTTCGTCTTCGGCAGCGGCTAGCGTCGCTAAGATCTTCAAGCGATAGGGATCGGAAACGGCCTTGAACAGGGCCGCCGAGCCCTCGAAATCAGTTTCCCGATCGAGAGCGGAGTTCATCGACACATATCGATATTACGCGGTATATCGTTAACTGTCAATACAGGAATGCGTTCGAGCCAGCCAGCTCGGCGAACCGGGTGAGTCTTCGCTCATCCGCGAAACGTTCGACCGCGAAGGCATCGTCGCCGGTCAACTCGCCATCCACGCCGATCGGATGGTCTTCGACGTTTGTGGGCTGCCGAGTCGCAGTTCAAGACGATGAAGTACCGACCCGAGTTCCCGCAGCGCTTCCAGTCGTTTGCCGAAGGACGTGGCTTCTGCGACGATTTCTTCACCTGGTACAACGATCATCAACATCATGGCGGGCTCGCGATGCTGACGCCGACGATCGTTCACCATGGGCGCGCTCCGGCCGTGCTCAATCAGCGACAGCTCGTGCTCGACGTCGCCTTCAAACGGCATCCCGAGCGATTCGTGCTCCAGCATCCGCGACCACTGCAGTTGCAACCAGCCGCCTATATCAACCCGCCAGAGTACGACTCACTCATTTCATGAATGAAACTGTCTCATCCAGGTTGACAAGTTCCGAAGCCCTCGAGGCAGCGTTTTAGCCGCAGCCTAAGCGTAGAGTTCGATGCGCTCTTTGCGCTTCTCGAGCTTGACCTCGATCGTTACGGTCCCGTTGAGCTTGTGAACGAATCCAGAGAGCTTTTCGAGCGAATACGTCCGGCCGCGCCCGCGAGCAATATTTGAAATATCGGACTGAGAAACATTGAGTTCTGCTGCAGCCTCGGACTGGGTCCAACCACGGCGTTCGATCGCCTTAGAGATAAAGTGCATGAGCTTTGCCTTGGCAAGCGCCTCTTCGGGATGCGGAAGGCCGAGGTCCGCAAACACGTTACCGCTGCTTTCGGTCACCTTGATTTTTTTAGTCCTCTTGCTCATGAGTACTTCGCTTTCTTAGCATCGGAGACGTGCGCGCGAGCCTGTTTCAATCGTTGTTCGATGCGGTCGAGATCGGCTTGAGGCGTGGCTATCCCGGACTTACTCTTTTTCTGGAAGGCATCCAGAACGTACACGACAGCTCTCCGCCCGCATCAAAGACTGAGCGCTACCCTCGCCGAGCCAGCGCTCATACACCACGGCTGGGGACACGATCAACGGGCGGTAATCGCGCGCGCTCCCGCTATGGGAGCCACACCAATTTGAAATGCCCATCGGACTCCGTCAACTCCGCCGTTACGAGATAATAGTCCACATCCGCGGGTTCTCTGTAACGCATTCGTCCCGTGTTGAGCATGGCTAGTACCTCAGCACCTTTTACGCAGAAGTGAGCATTGAGCGGGAGAGCCTGGACCTCAACCGACGGCGTGTCCAAGATATTGGACCGGAACTGGCGATGCGCCAACACGCAGTCCCGGTCTGACGGGAATCCGCCATTCGGCGTCTCGAAGTGGACGTTGATGAGGGTCGCCATGTTCGTGCGGTTGAAAAATCGGACGACGATCCAATGCCGGGTCGCCGCCTGCGATGGCCGTACCACGACAACGGCAAGAAGCAACGCAAAAAGCGTGGTGAGGATCTTCATACCGCAGATTTCCCGATAACGAAGTGCCTCCCTCGCGAGTATGCCAGCCAAATGGCTGATGTTGGCTCGGTTTGGTGGCCACTTCACGCTCAGGATGACGATTCTCGTCTTAGCAAGACGGCCATTAAAATGGCTCCGGATGCTGGACTCGAGGCGGTTCGGCCGCCCTCGGCGGTCGCACATCGGGTGCTCCGAACCTTCCGCTGCCAGCTTCGCTCGTTCTCGATACCCTGATATGCGGACGATGAAATAGCAAAGCCGCCCCGTTGGGGCGGCTTTGCTATTTCATGGCTCCGGATGCTGGACTCGAACCAGCGACCCGCTGATTAACAGATAGGCCATGGCCATTTTCGCAGGTGTCACCACGGGGTACCGGATGGCAGTATTTCCCCTATTTTTCAGCGGTTTCCGACGATATGCGAATCACCAGCCGATACCAGCGTTTTGCACGAATCCGCCCTCAACTGTGTGCGCAACTGTGTGCGAAAATCCGCGCTACGAAGGTTCAGTCCACGCGAGCCTCGATTCGCCCGCGCCAACGGGAATCGAACGTCAGACATGGGTTCCTGGCCCCTCCGATTGGCTACTAAAATCCCCTAAAACTTGGGGTTTCCAGACCTCTACTTGCGGCCCTCTCCTGGCCATTTCTGTCCCCTCTGTTGCACGAGCGTTGCACATCACTGCCTTCCTCGCACTTCGCTGGCCGCAGTCCGCCACGTAAAACGCTCAAGCAGGGTCTTATGGCCTAGCTAACGGGCGCATCCTCTCTTGCAGTGGAACACATCACAATAACTCACGGCTAGGAGGACGGGACCTGCTTGGCACGCTCTAAACGAACACTTTCAATAACCTACGGTGGAGGCTCCGTCGGAGACGGTACCATGCTCGCCGAGGACTTTGGCACCTCCATCGCCGCGTTCAGTATGCTGTACGCTCATGTCTCAAGCGCCCCGCGCAAGAGTTTCGAAGTACGCATTGCATCTGATTTCAAGAGCGGAAGTTTTCAGTTTGAATGAGACCAGCGTCGCGCGTGATTAGTGTGCGGCGCCTAAGAATGTTACGTGGCGTCCGGTGTACCTGTCAAGCGATTGGTGAACATGCTACGCTACCTTGTCGCGCTCGTCGGAGTCTCC
>DAIDGX010000004.1 GCA_027452165.1 Vulcanimicrobiota bacterium
CGGCGGGCGCCCCGGGTACGAACGCGAGTGGCGGGGCAGCCTCGAACTCGCCGGCGGCGGCGAGCTCACCGATCAAGGCGTTCACATTGCCGACCTGCTTCACTGGTTTGCAGGCACTCCAGCGGAGGCGTTTGCCTTTACCCAAACCGCCGTGTGGCCGATTCAGCCACTCGAGGACAACGCGTTCGGCTTGTTCCGGTTTGAAAGCGGCGCGATCGCCAGCTTTCACACCTCGTGGACGCAATGGAAAAACCTCTTTTCCTTCGAGGTCTTTGGGAGCCTTGGCTCGATTTCAATCGAGGGTCTGGGTGGCAGCTACGGCACGGAGCGCGCCATCATTGCAAAGCGCAGGCTCGAGGGCGGCGTGCCCGAGCTGAACGAAGAGCTTTTCGACGGCCCCGACCGCTCTTGGGAACTCGAGTGGGACGATTTTGTGCGAGCTATGACGCTGGGATCGCCATACTGGGGAACGCCGCACGACGGCGTCACCGCGATGCGCATGCTCGACGCCCTCTATGCCTCCGTGCGCGAAAAGAGCTCCTGCCGAATATAGGCAATCGACCGCTCCAGCCCCTCGGTCAAACCGACGCGCGGGCGCCAGCCGAGCCCCTGTGCAGCGGTGATATCAGCGAGATTTTCTTGCGCCTCGCCGGGTAGGTCTGCGCGATGCTCGGGCTCTACGCGAACGCCAAGCTGCTGCGCGATCTCATCGTAGATATGATTCACGCTGTAGCTTACGCCGCCACCAAGGTTAAACACGCGCCCATCCGTGCGCGCGTCGTCAATACATTGTAGGTGAAAATCGTTCACGTCATCCACGTAAATGAAGTCACGGCGCTTTTCGCCAGATCCGTATATGATCGGCCGTTCGCCGCGAAGCAACTTGATGATGAACGCGCTCATCACCGGAGGAATCGACCGCCGGTAGTCCTGGCGAGGACCATAGACGCAGAAATACCGCAACGCCGTCATACGCAGCGTCGAGAAACGTTGAAAAGCCTCCGCAAACGCCATCCCAGCCAGTTTGCTCACCGCATAGAAACTCTGTGGCCGAACGTCGTCTTCAGGAGTGGGAAGCTTCTGCGCCCCTTCATACAGCGCCGACGATTCCGCGTACACCACTTTTTCAACGCCCGCCTTGCGAGCGGCCTCGAACACGTTCACGGTCCCCGTAACGTTGATGTCGCTGGTTTCGACGGGATCGATCTGGCAATCAGCGATACAGTTTTTGGCCGCCAGGTGAAATACAACATCGACGCCTTCGAAATGGTGCGCCAAGCCGCGATCGCGAATATCGACTTGCCGAAATTCGACGCCATCGGGGATTTGCTCGCGTACGCCGTATGCAAGATTATCGATCCCGACGACACGATAGCCCTCAGCGAGGAGGCGATCGGCCAAGTTGCTGCCGATAAACCCGGCGACGCCCGTTACGCCTATCGTTTTACGTGACATGCGTTTGCTCTCTCGGCGGGAAACCCGTAGGAAGATTCCCTGGCTCAGCGTTCATGCTACGCGCCATCGCAATCTTCATTGCGAGTAATTCTTTCGCAAGCCGAAACGGCCCCGTCAGCGGATCAAACCTTGAATCTGCATCGTTGCTCCACAGCACAGGGAATTCCAGAACGCGAAAGCCATGCTTTAGCGCACGCAGAATGATCTCAATGTCGAACATGAAGCCGTCGGTAACAACTTCGCCAAAAAGCATTTTTGCAACGTCATGCCGATAAAGCTTGAAGCCACATTGCGTATCCGAAATGTAGCCTGGTATTCCAATAACCGCATGAATAAATAAGCCAAATACCTTTGACCCAATCCTTCTGTACGACGGCTGCGCTCGGAGCGTGCTACCGCGCATTCGTCTCGAGCCCATAGCGATATCACACATGTCTAGGTCAAGCATCGTGATGCCAAGAAGCGCAATGTCGTAGGGAACACACATGCCTGCGTCAGCAAATAAAATGTAACGCCCCTTGGCTACCTGCACGCCCTGCGCTATAGCATGTCCCTTTCCCCTGTTTCGCTCGTAACTCAGCACACGAAGACTGGGGTATTTTTTCTGCAAGAGGCGTGCCGTATCAGCCGTTCCATCCGGCGATCCGTCATCAACCAGAATAATCTCACCACTTATCCGTCGCCTCTCTAGGAAAGCATCCGCTTCAGCTATGTCACGCTGAATCTTGCTGGCCTCCTTGTAAGCCGGAATAATGATGCTAAGCTGCATCGTTGACAGCGAACCACTCATCTAATTTATCTTTCGAGATTGGTCCTGAAGAACGACCGAGCGCGCGCAAGTATTCCCGGCCCAAACGTGAGATAGCGATTTCCCAGAAAGCCCACCGGTAAATTCACCCCAACAGCAAGGAGCTTCGCCGGCAGCGGAGCCCATCGCAACCATCCGACCCCAACCGAAATTACCGCCAACGTCAAAAGCCATCCAAAGATGACCACTACGAAATAGGTCGTAGCCTGCTCGTGAATGGCCCGGTCGTGCGCTCGAAAGTTTGCGAATTTGTTTAAGGTGAAATGCGCCGCCACAGCAACACTATACGCGAGCGTGGCCGCGACCATAGTTTGGAGCTTGCTTATAGTAAACCACTGAAACAGTCCAACGTCGATCGTAAACACGGCGCCACCGATACACACGTATCGAAGCAACTGATAACGCCAGTGTCCCTCGAGGTAAATCCGGCGCAGCATATTCGATTAGAGCGCCGCAGTAACATCGAGAGCGTGGGGACCAAGGTCGCGCGACCCAAGCATGTTGCTCACCACCCGGCTACCGCTATAATCAAGCGCCCAGCCCAAGCGGCCGAAGCCCTGACGCGCCATAAATTCAGTTAATGCGGCCCCGTCGCCGGCACAGTACAGCATCATGAACCCCCCGCCTCCTGCGCCGACCATTTTACCGCCCTTCACGCCAAATTCCTCACGGACACGCTCATACAGAACTTCCATAGGATCTACCGTCACGTTCGGGGATAGGCGCTTCTTCGCTAGCCAGTGCTGATGCATCAAATTGCCGAATTCGTCAAAGCGCTGGTTCCGAAACGCCATACCGATCTCTCTTCCGATCTCAAGAATCTCTACTAGCGCGTCCTCTACGCGTTGACGCTCGCGGCCATGGTTCCGCATTGAGGCATCCTGATGGGCAAGTATCTCGAGAGCGTCCCTCCTGATGTTTGTGTAATACAGATGTGTTCGAGAAACAAACTCGCTAACGGCATGAGCTGGTAACGCGATGCGCTCCACCTTAACAGTTCCGTCTTTTTCGATCTGAAGCTCGGTGAGCCCGCCGAAGGCGGCCATATACTGATCTTGCTTTCCGATCGGCTTGCCAAGACGCCGCAGTTCGATCTCGCATGCTTCTTCTGCGAGGTCAGCCGAACACGTAGGCAGACCAGCGTATGCGCGAACGGCATTAAGCAACCCCACGAGGTAGCAACTCGACGAACCGAGCCCTGTCCCAGCCGGAAGGTCGGCTAAAGACGCAACCTCAACGGAGTGGGTCATCCCGTGCGCTACGAGCGCTTCGCGCGCAAGCTCATGCTGAAGCTCCGCGGCGTGTTCGACCGTCTCGCTTTTTGTGTAGTGCAGTCGGACGAGACGATCCGCAAGGGGAACGTTCAGCGCGATGTACATGTACTTGTCGATTCCCGCGGCAAGGATATACCCGCCGTGCTTCTCATAGAAGCTCGGGAGATCGGTTCCGCCTCCGCCTAGCGTGATGCGAAAGGGCGTGCGTGTGACGATCATGCGCCGGTTGGCACCTGAAAGTCTTCAGCTCGATCGGCCTGTACCGATGCGCGATACCACGCGATCGTCTCGCGCAGGCCATCTTCGAACGCCGTTTGCGCCTCGAATCCGAAGGCGGCCTTCGCTCGCGATACGTCGAGTTGCCGGCGTGGCTGGCCGTTGGGCTTCTCCACTTCCCATACGATCTTGCCTTCGAAGCCGCAGAGCCGCGCGATCGTTTCGGTGAGATCGCGAATGGATATTTCCATGCCGCTCCCCAGGTTCACGGGTTCGGCGCCGTCGTAGCTCTCCGCCGCCATCACGATACCGCGCGCCGCGTCGTGAACGTACAAAAATTCACGCGTCGGTGTTCCGTCTCCCCAAGCGCGCAACTCGGTCTCGCCGCGTTCTTTGGCCTCGAGGCACTTGCGAATCAACGCCGGGATCACGTGCGAGGAGTGCAGGTCGAAATTGTCTCGCGGCCCATACAGGTTTACCGGAAGGAGGTACACCGCGTTCATCCCATACTGCTGGCGGTAGGCCTGGCATTGCACGAGCAGTGCCTTCTTGGCGATGCCGTACGGCGCGTTGGTCTCCTCGGGATAGCCGTCCCACAAGTCCTCTTCGCGGAATGGGACCGGCGTAAATTTCGGATAGGCGCAAATCGTGCCAGCGATGACCGCCTTTTCAACGTTGTGCCGTCGCGCGTACTCGATCAGTTGGATGCCCATCATGGCGTTTGCGTAGAAGAACCACCCGGGATTGTCCTTATTGGCCCCGATGCCGCCAACGACGGCCGCCAGATGGATCAAGACGTCGGGCAGCGCATCGTGAAACAAGCGCGCTACGCCCGGCTCCGTGGTCAGGTCGTAGTCCGCACTGCGCGGAACGAAGACGTCGCGTGCCCCACGGCGCTGCAATTCCTCAACCACGAATGAGCCGAGAAAGCCGGCACCACCAGTAACACAAACGCGTTTACTAGCCCAATTCATTTGGCGCAGTTCAGTGGAGCGGCCGGGCGATTCCTTCAGACGGTATCAAGGTAGAAGCGCACGGCCGCACGAGGAGGCCCATCAAAGGTGATGCGCCCCCCCTCCAGGCAGAGCACGCGGTCGCACGATTCGCCCACGAAGTGCAGGTCGTGGGACACGATAATGCACGTAATGCCGGATTCCCAGAAATGGCGGATGCGTTCGGAACTCTTCGCACGGAAGTGCTCGTCGCCCACGGAGAGCACCTCGTCGATCAGCATGACGTCCGGCGTCACGTCGCTTGCCACGGCAAAGCCAAGCCGCGCGACCATGCCCGAGGAGAGCGTCTTGACCATGGCCGTGGCGTAGGGCTCCAGCTCCGCGTAGGCGATGATCTCCGCCGCCCGGGCAAGCATGCGTTCACGCGGGACGCCCAGCAGGACACCATACAACACGACGTTGTCCACGAGCGAGAGCTCGGGATCAAACCCAGCACCGATCTCGATGAGCGGGGCCGTGACACCATGCACCTCGACGGCCCCGGTGGTCGGCGTCAGGATGCCGGCCATCACCTTGAGCAGCGTCGATTTTCCGGCGCCGTTGGGGCCGATGATGCCAACGCGCTCGCCCTGGCGCACCTCGAGCGAGATCGTATCGAGTACGGTGCGCCGCTCGGGCTTGGTGTACCGGCCACGGAGCAGGTCGAAGACCGAACGCTTGAGATCCATCGAGGCTTCGTGCTGGATCTCGCGCACGAGGCTTACGTTTTCGAGCCATATGCGACGATCGTGCTGCGTCATAGCCGATCCATGAAGTTGCGTGACGCGGCAACAAACACCAAGCGCCCCATCGCAAGAACGACCACGGCCCATAACCCCATCACGAGAAAGCTCGCCAGCGTCGGCACGCGATGCAAGATGACGATGGCGCGAAGCTCTTCCACGATGAGCGATATCGGCGTCCACTGGATCAACGGACGCGCCGTTGCCGACACGATGCCGAGCGGATAAAAGACCGGTGTCCCCACGAAAATGACGAAATTGATCAAGTCGTAAATGTGCGGAACATCGCGATAGTACACGTGCGCCGCGGCCGTTATGAGCGATACCCCGAGCGTCACCATCAGTAGGCCGGCGAGTGGAAATATCAGCAGCGGCAAACCCAGCGGATTGCGACCGATGATCAGCGTCAAGAGCGCCAGCAGCGGCACGACCGTCCAGACGAATTGAATCGAGTTGGCCGCAACGGTTGCCACCGGAAAAATGCTTGGCGGCACACGCATTTTGTTCAGGAGCAGGCCGTTGTTCACGATACTCTGCAGCGCCTGAGCGCTCGAACTCGAAAAATAGTTGATGGTCACGAAACCGATGAACACGGCGAACAAATAGTCAAACACCGATGGCCCGTAATAATGGCCGAACGCGTGCCCGAACACGAGCGCATAAATGCTCGTCATGGCGAGCGGGTTGAGCAACGACCAAAACACGCCAAGTGATGATCCGCGGTAGCGGATCTTCACGTAACGCTCGGCCATGAGGCCGACCAGCTCCATATAACGTCGATAGGGAGCGGCGGTGCTACGTTCGACCATTTCAGGCGGGCGATTCAACGGCAGCAATCGCGAGTCCGGCCGCCGTGAGTGCCCAAAGCTCGATGCCAACCTTCGTGAAGAACGTCATGTCGTCGAGCACCTGGTGGAACGCGAGCCCCACGAGCGCGCCGAACATACCGGCGACGAGCGGGTGCGCCGCCGCACGCCGCCACAAGGTGAGGATCGGCTGAAGCGTCGCCCACACGAACGCCGCGAAGAGCGGAATACCGCCATCGACTGCCGCTTGGATGAACTGGCTATTTGCGTGCGTGCGTAGCTCGGGATATCCCGCGCGGCTGAGTTCGAACTCGTAATCATCGGCACCGATGCCAAGGAGCGGGTGCTGGCGATAGAGCAGCCAAGCGGCGCTCCAGAGCTCGGAGCGCGTGCCGAGGGCGCCCGGCGTTTTCGCCTGCGCGAACGAAAAGAACCGCGTGATGCGCCCCCCAACGGCAATCACGGCGAGCACGCCGAGCGCGATGGGCGGCGCGGCGACCGCGAGCAGGGTGCGTGGATCGCGAACGCGCGCGGCAACGAGCGCGGCGCCTACGCCGATGACGCACGTCGCGACACCCGCTCGCGAAAACGTCAACGTCTCTGCGAGCGCTCCCAATAATGCTACCGGGACGTACCACCACGATCCGTGGCCGCGGATACCCGCCACGATGAGCGGGGGCAGGAGCAGTTGCAGAAAGCCTGCGAGTTGATTGGGCCCGTCAAGCGGACCGGCGATGCGCGGCACGACGTGCCCTCCGATCAGCAGGGCGGATGGTGCGCCATGAAATACCTGCGCGAGCGCGAGGAGCGATACCACCGCGGTGATGATCCCGATGCCCGCGACGATCGCCGCAGGGCGTGGCTCCTCCATGTAGGCTAACGCGCACAGCAGAAACGTCGCGAGGTATTCGAGCGCCTTGAACGTCTCGCGGATCGCCGGGATCGGCAGGTGCGCTTGCGTGATGCTGAGCGCGGTCGCGCCGGCAAGTGCCAGCAACGCAAGGCCCGTCCACGTGATTTCGCGACGCATGAGCCGTCGCGCGCGGGCGCGGCGCAGCAGTAACCCAAGCGCGAGGCCGATCAGTGCAGCCTTCGAGACGGTGATCGTGGTGGGACCGATGTGGCGCGCGAGATCGAACGGATCGAGGACGATGATCGCCGCGACGGCGAGCGCCGGCCGCTTCCAGGCGAGCGCCGCCAGCCCTACGCATGCCACGAGATATGCGGCATACACCGCGCCAACGCTCATCGGGCGCGCGCTAGCCTTGCGAGACTCACCATGATCAGCCCGATTCGAGTTCGCATCCGAAGCCTTGCGGAGCGCGCAGATCAAAAAACATGGAGCCGACGGCCGGACTCGAACCGGCGACCTGCTGATTACGAATCAGCTGCTCTACCAACTGAGCTACGTCGGCATATTGGGGCGACGACCGTGCTTCGCCGGGGGGGCCGGGCGCCCTGCTCGACCAATGTCGGAGCCAATTCCGGTGACCGCGGGTTAACCGGCTCCTTTGGGAAGGTCCACGCCCCTCCTACCCCGGCGGAGAGACACGGGTTCGCGTAAGCTAGCACACAGCACTCGCGATCACCAGATGCGTACATTCTCGTTCATGACTGTACCTATTCCTGAAGTCGCTCTTGCTCGTCCTCACCCGCTCCTCATGCAACCGATCTCCGAGATGCTCGGGCGATTAGGCATTCGCGGACGCGCGCTCGCCTCAACGCGCGATATTGCCAAGCTCGACGAACGAAATCTCGTCGGAGCGATCGTGTCGGCCGCCTCGACATCGGGCGTGAAGGATTCGCTAAGCGATGTGTGCGCAGCCCTGCGAGAGGCCTACCCGCCTCTCCCGGTCGCGATTACGACCCTCATGAGCGCCGCACAGGCCACACACTCTCTAAAGGGGCTCCTCACCCCGGTGTTCGGAAATTTTGTGTTTCTCAGCGCCGTTAACCGCATGTCTCCACAACCCGACGCGCCGGCAACACGCGTTCTCCTCATAACGCGAGAAGATCTTACACAATCGCAGAGCGTTGAGGGTTCCTTGCTCGCGTTTTTCAAGCCCGCGCGGGTTATCGGGCAACTGTGGTAAGGGGCATTACAGCGCGTTCGCTTCGTCGTCTCCGATAATGCCCTCAGCACGACTCCCTTTCGAAAGGATCACACTCCATGGCCACCCTCGCGCGCAGCGCGCTCTTTGGCATCGTCGGCGGCACGATCATGGCGATGGCCGGCATGATCATGACGGCCTTCACCGCTGCCGGTCCCTTCGCCGTGCCCACGATGATGGGCAGCATCGTTCTTGGCCCACAAGCCGCGCAGGCGGGCGGCGCGGGCGTGATCATGATCGGCCTCCTGCTGCACATGCTGCTCTCCGCCATGTTCGGCATCGTCTTCGGTGCGATCGTACGCCAATGGCCGAAGGATACGATCGGCACCGGCGCCACTTTTGGACTCGCGCTTTGGTTCCTAAATTTTCATTTGCTCGCGCGATTCGTCCCCGGTGCCGCGGCCATGGCCGCCGTGACGCCCGTTTGGATCGCTCTCCTCACACATCTGATCTTCGGTCTCGCTGTCGGCGCTCTTGAACACAGCGCGCACACGCGATCGGCATATCAAGTCAACGGCTCCCGCTAACGACGAGGAAAGACCTTGCTCACCAAACGATCGAGCGCGCTCGGCTCCAGCCGATCCGGGCGTACGATAAAGCATCGCTCGTCGTCAACCCGCAATGCCCCGGCGACCTGAAGTTTGCCAAGTTCCACCGTGCACGTTTCACGAGATGTCCCAATCAACTGCGCAAGCTCTTGATGTGATAGCCTGATCGGGATGCGCACCTCTCCGTCCGCAAGCGCTTGACCGTGCTCGCGCGCGAGATGGCGCAGGGCGTGCAGCAAGCGTAGCTTGATCGAGCCATAGGCGAGGCCGGCGATCCGCGTTTCAACGTCGTGTTGGCGCTTCGCCATCTCGGTCGCCACCATCATCGTCAACTCGGGTCGATGCGCCATAAGTTCGCTGAAATCGTCGATCGACGCGGCGCAAATGTGCGCAGCATCCACGGCCTCGGCAAACGTTTGGCGATGCGTTTGCTTGAAAAGCGCAAGTTCGCCGAATACATCGCCAGGGCCCAAGATCGCAAGCGTCAGCTCTTTACCTTCTTCGGTCGAGCGGAACAGCCGCACATGACCGCTCTTGAGCAAATAGACGGCGTCGCCGAGATCGCCTTCCGAAAACACGATCTCCTTTGCGCTATAATCCTGCTCGTGAAACAGGTGCGCGTATCGTTCGATCTCCTCACGAGGAACGCCGTGAAAGACGCGATTGCGCTCAAGGTACCAGACCTTGTTGGCCATAGGCGCCTCTTTTCCGAAGGCCTCGGCGAGCACCTGGCGCAGGCGCTCCACGCTCGGCGTTCCCGTAAGGCGCGTACCGTTGGGCAGCAGCAGCGTCGGCGCGGCCGTAACCGACACGCCATCGGCGCGCGCAAGGGTCAGATCGCGCACGATGAACGCGACATGATCGAACCCGGTCATCGCCATCTCGGCACGTTGGCGCGCGATCTGGGAAAAGGCACAGTGATCCTGCACGTACAGCGTGACGGAACGCTTGCCAAGCATCACGCTTTTGCAGCCCGTGAATACAGCGAAACGAGAAACGGCACGAGATAGTTCAGGGTGATCCCGCGGATATTTCCTGTTCGATAGCTTTGGTTGATGATGCACAATATCGTGCCCACGGCAAACGCCGTCAACAGCGACGCGCGTAGCGCTCCGCCGCCGCTCATAACGGGCACCTTCACGAGCCGAGAATGACGGCGAGCGCGCCGTCCATCTGTGCGGCATCCAGTTCACCGTAGCGGACCATACGAATCACGCCGTGGCGATCTACGAAAACCGAAACGGGCAAGCCGCTAACGCCGAACCGCTGAGCGATTGCACCGGGATCGATATAGATGGGGAAGTCGATCCCATACATCCGCATAAAACGCCGGACGAGCGCGGGATTCTCCTGTTGATCGAGACCGACAACGACAAGGCCACGTGCGCGTAGGGCATTGGCGCGCGCCACGATCTTCGGCATCTCTGCGTTACACGGCGGGCACCACGAGGCAAAGAAGTTGATCCAGAGTGGGTGTCCGTGAAGCCCCGTAACGCGAACGTCGCCACCGGCAAGCGTCAGCGCTTCGAGCGGCGGCAACGGGCTGCCGACTCGCGGCGCTGTCGATACGGGCATCGCTGCGACGCTTCCAAAGTGCCGCATGACGACGCTGGCTGCGAGGGCGATCGCCACGACCCAAAGGCCGATCACCAAACGCCACTCGCGCATCATGCTGCCTCCCGGGCGAAGGATGCCACCAGATGAGCGATAGCGCGGGGCGGGTATGATGGGGAGAATGCGTATCGTACGTGCCAATGCGGATCGATCAGGTACGTCACGACATCGTGCTCGGGGTCCACGCGGGTGTTATGCCGGAAACGCACCCCCACGCCGTATGCTGCGAGCACACGGCGAATCTCGGCGGGCGAGCCGTCGGCGAAAATCAACCGACGCACCGGCGCATCGATCGCCTTAGCCGTCACGCGCATACGAGCGGGCGTATCGGTAACGGGATCGACCGTCGCGAGTACGAGCACGACCTTCGATCCCAACAGTCCCTGCATACGCAAATCGTGTGCAACCGCCGAGAACGTCGCTTCGGTAATCGGACAGGCTTCGCGACAGGTCGTTGCGATGAATGAGAGCAGGACGATTTTGCCACGTATCTCATCGAGAAGCGGTGCACCGGTCACCGCGTCGCGCAACGCAAGCGGCATCGCGCTCCCCATATCGGGGAAACGCGGCGCCGCCTGCGCCGGCACGGAGACGACCAGCACCGCCACGAGCGAGCAAACGAGGCGTATGGTTAGCCCAAGGCGATGCATGATCCGTCCCCTACATCATGCCCGAGGCGAGCTTTTTACCGTTGATCGACGTGATGGTGAGTGCATGCACGCCACCGCGGTTATTGACGTATCCTTCGATCTTCACGCCGGTATTACCGATGACGTCGTACACTTCCGAGGCAATCGGCACCGCGTCTGCTTGACTTACCACCGTGTACGACGCTCCGCTCGTCGTCAGGAACGTCAGCGGGCTGCCTTGCAGGATACACACCTTCGCACAGAGCGCATGATTGTGTCCATGGTAACCATCCGCGGAATAACAGTTCGTATCGACGATCTCACCCGTTAGGGCAACCGCCTTCGAACCGGCCGACTTGGTGGGCACGCCGCCCATCAAGAAGGCACCTTTTTTCATCGCCATCTGCATCGTCGATTTCATATCGCCGTGCGCGAGCATCGCCTTGACCTTTGCATAGGGGATGTCGTTCATCATGCTCGGCCCACCGGGCGAGCCCCCGTCGGCCAGCGCCGCAACGCCGGAGCCGACGATCACGCTGAGCGCGGCGGCGATCGCCGCTCGCTTCGCAAAAAATGCCACGTACACTACCTCCAAAAAGATGCGGCAGAACCGCCGCCACGCTTGGAGCATACGCGTGGCCCCGGGGCAGGTCTGTAAGACGGCTCACACACACCCGCCGAAAGCGTACGGGATCGGTTAGAGCTCGTCCGCGGGCGGATCCGGCGCCGTCCACGCGATCAGCGTCGTAGGCAGGATCAGCGGCAGGAAGACCGCTGAGAAAAGGCTCGTAAAGGCGAAGAACGTGCGGTTGATCGTGAATGCCTTCGCGCAGCCCAGCGGATTCACGAGCACGAGGGTGAAGAGGGCCGCGCCCGCAAGACTGACCGCCACATAGAGCAGCCGGTATGCGGTACGCATCGCGGCGTCGCGCATCTGCACCAGCCGTTCGTCGAGCACGGCGTCTTCGAGGTTCGGCGCATTGATTGGCGTCCGCGCCATCAGCTTGGCGAACCCGATGAGCGCGGCCAGCGCGCAGAGTCCGGTCGCGATCCATGTCGCCGTTTGCGCCGCGCCGTGCAGCGGCATGCCGATGCTCCACGCAACGATGGCGCCGGCCCAGCCGCCGTAAAGGAGGCTCACCCAGAGGCGCCGCGTGGATTGCACCTCGATCGTCATTGGGATTTCGTTTGCGTAAGACTGTCGCATCATCGTTGTACCCTCGGTTTGTCTGGTGTGGCTCCGTAGAGTTGTTCGCTCATCGGAGTGAATGGAGAACGCGAAAAAATAGCCTCGATCGGCAGATCGAAGTATTCGCTTGCGCGGAACGCGAGCTCGAGGCTCGGGTTGTACTCGCCGCGTTCGAGGTAGCCAACCGTCTGGTAGTTGACGCCGAGCGCTTCAGCGAGTTGCTGGCGGCTGAGGCCGCGCTCGGCACGCAGGACCGCAAGCCGATTGATGATCGGCGGCCGTCCGGAGTCTATGCGTTTTTCACGAGACATGCTTCGTATTGTAGTATGAATACAACAATACGTCAAGCGCTTAGGATATTTTGTCGATATTGAGCCAGGGCGTTTTAGGGTTTGTAGGTGTAGCCTTGGAGATAGGCGGCGCCGGTCGTGCGATCGCTCCAATCCACCCAGATCGTGCCCGTCTTGGGATCGATCGCGGTATTGTGTACGCCCGGCGCAATCTTGATGCGGTCGAGGAGTTTCGGCGCGGACGTGCCGTCGAACGAAAAGAGCGTGATGCCGCCTCCGGCGCACGCGAGCCAGCCACGCGTCGCATCAAAATCACACTGATCGACCCATCCGGGAAGCGTCGTCTTGTACCGTAGCGCACCGGCAGTGCTAAAGACTTCGAGGACGTGATTCTCGCCCGCGACCAATAGATCGCCGTGCGCGGCGTCGAGTTGCAGGGGATGATTGTTCGTGATGTCGGGCGTTTTGATCAGACGCTCCACTTTAAACGTGGTCGGGCTGATCACCGCGATCTCCGAAGCGCTTGCGATGTTCTGATAGATCTCGTGCGTCTGCGGATCGATCTGAATGTACTCCGGTTTGTGTCCGGGAAGATGCACGGTTGCGATCTGCTTGAATGTTTTCGTGTCGATCACGAAGATGCGCGTACCGTCGTCTTCGTCGGCGTAGATGCGGCCGAGCTTTGCATCGTAGGCAATCGCGTCCACATGTCCGTTCACGACGACCGTGCGCAGGATCTTCATCGAGACGGGATCGACCTCGCTGATACTGCGCGAGTCGCCGTTGCCCGTGAATACGTACCCGGTTGCCGGATCTACGGCAACACCCGCCATCGGTCCGACCGGCACGATGCCGAGCACGTTCCCGGTATCGGCGTCGGCAACGAGCAAACCATTACCGCCGGAGTGCGCGCCGTACACACGACCGCGCACCGCATCGATGGTGAGATAGTCGAATCCGCCGCCCGGAGAGACCGGTTGTGCGATGGTAACGGGAACGATGGGCATGAACTTACCTCCAGGCGTCGCGTGTTAGACGTCGTCGTGAAATGTGCCGCGTTTTGCAGATCGATCGAGTTCGAGGTCTTCGAGGAAGTAATAGACGATCTTGCGATCTTTGAAGCCGACCTTGGCGAGCATACGGCCGCCAATCTCTACGACCTCGTGAATGCTGCCTTCACGCTCGGCGTAGGTGTAGTTGATCGCGGTGTAGTTTGGGTCGTCGGGCCGCGGGTGCGGGATCGCTTTGACGCCGCGCAGCGGGGTGGCGTGACGGTGCATGGACGCCCTCTTCGACGCCGACCCACAGGGGTCCCTAAATCGCCCGGCGCACTCTTTTTGCGTGATCATCAGCTACCGCGGCAAGACCCCCAAGATTCACCCATCGGCCTTCATCGCCCCAACCGCCGTGCTCATCGGCGACGTCGAGGTGGGCGAGGAGTCGAGCATTTGGTTCGGCGCCGTGCTACGCGGCGACAACGGGCCGATCCGCATCGGCAAGCGCACCTCCGTTCAAGATAACGCCGTCGTTCACGTCGAGGAGCTCACACAGATCGACGACGACGTCACGATCGGCCACGCCGCCGTCATGGAAGACTGCCACGTGAAGTCCGGCGCACTGATCGGCAGCAATGCGGTCTTGCTCAACGGCAGCGTGGTGGGCAAGGGATCGCTCATCGCCGCCGGCAGCGTCGTTGGGCAAGGGGTCGCGATTCCCGACCACGTGCTGGCTGCCGGCGTTCCCGCGACGGTCAAGAAACCGATCGAGGGCAACGCGCAGCAGTGGGTCGCGCGAGCAGCCGAAGAGTACGTGCACCTCTCGCGCAGCTACAAAGCCGAGGGAATCGATGACCAGCATCCGTGACACGGTTGCGCGATTCATCGAGAGCGAAGGCCATCGGGTGGATGCATCTCCCCTCGACGAGGCCGAAGGCGTAAGCGAATTGCTCTTTCGCACTCGCGGCCAGGTCTTCTCTGTTACGACCTTCGAGAAAAATCCGGGAGCGTTTACCATCTCCACCGCCTACGAGATTCCCGACTGGGCTCGCGAGCGCGGGCAGAACGTCGAAACGCTGGCCCGCGTGAACGATGAGTTCCCCGATATCGCGTTCCTGATGGCTCATGACGACGGGCTCTTCATCACGACGAGCGACGAGACGCCGGGATCACCGGAGGCCTTTACGCGCACGTTTTGGGAACGCGTCGCGCGCGTGCGCACCGCCGGAGCCCGCGCCGTCGAGGAGATCGTCGATCGCACCGAGAGCAAAGCAGCAGCGGAGAAGTTCATCAACTCGTTCATGCGAGGCGAGCAGTGAGCGACGCATTGACGCCGATCGAAGGCGCGCTCGAGGACGAGGGACTCTTCTTCACCCGCGACGACGATGACGACGCGTATCGCGTTGCATTCAAGAGCGAAGGGGACCGGTATTTCGTCGTTGCCTATCGCGACGACCCGAACTTCATTATGATCGGGTCGGGCTGGACGCTTCCGGCCGAAGTCGATACGTTCGATGCGCTCGACATCGCAAACGTCCTCAACGTGCGCAAGAAGTTCGTGAAGACCGCGCTCTGGGAAGAGGAACGCGACGTGCTCTTTACCGTCGAACTGTGCGTGAACTCCGCCGAAGAAGTACGTCCGAATTTCGGTCGCCTCCTCGACGTGCTACGCGACACAGCCGCGGAGTTCTTCGAAGAGCTGCGCGACGACGAGCCTCAGAACGGCTCGGAGTGACGCTGCGTCGCTATGGTTGCGGGTAGTGTGACTCGTCGGCGTAGGGAACGAAGAGCGTGAACTCTTTTTGGAATCGGAGCCGTACCGTTCCGGTTGGGCCGTTACGATGTTTGGCGATGATGAACTCGGTCACGTCGGGCTCGGGCCCCTCTGGATTGTAGTAGCCGTCGCGATAGAGAAACGCCACCATATCGGCCTCTTGCTCGAGCGAACCTGAGTCGCGCAGATCGGCGAGCATCGGGCGCTTGTCGTTGCGCGTCTCCACGCCGCGGTTCAACTGCGCAAGCGCGATGATCGGTACGCCTAAATCTTTAGCCGTCACCTTGAGCGTGCGGCAAATTTCAGAAAGTTCTTCGTTGCGGTTCACGTTTTTCGTGAGCACGCCCGGGCGCAACAACTGAAGATAGTCGATAAAGATCGCCGCGAGGCCCGTCGTCGATTTCAATCGCCGGCCACGACTGCGGACCTCGCTCACCGAGAGGCCGCCGGTGTCGTCCAAGTAAATCGGCAACTCGTTCAAGCTGCCCATCGCGCGCGAGATGTCTTCCCATTGGTGCGGTTTGATGTTACCACGCCGCATATCGTGCATCGAGATGCGCGCTTCGGAGCAGATCAGGCGCTGCACCAACTCGTCATTCGACATTTCGAGCGAGAAAAAGGCGCATGGGGCATTGGCTTCGCGCGATGCGGCAACCGCCATATTCAGCGCGAACGACGTCTTACCCATGCCGGGCCGCGCCGCGACAATGATGAAATTGCCGGGCTGGAATCCCGTCGTCATCTGATCGATATCGTGAAAGCCGGCGGTAAGGCCGGTGCGATCGCCCCGCATGTGAAACAGGCGATCGATGTGCTCGAAGGCGTCTTTCATGAGCCGGTTGACGGGCGTAAACGCGCCGTTAGATTGACGATCGCCGATCGAGTACACGATCTGCTCCGACTGATCCAGCGCCTCGCTGACGTCTTCTTCGCCTTCGTAACCGAGTTGCGTGATTCGCGTTCCCGCATGGATGAGCGAGCGCAGAACGGATTTCTCGCGCACGATCTCGGCATAGTATTTGGCCGAGCCCGCCGTCTGCACGGTATCCATCAGCGCATTGATGTACGAGATGCCGCCGACGCGCTCAAGCGCGTCCCGGTTGCGCAGAGCTTCGGCTACCGAAATTTTGTCGAGCGGTTGGCCGCGATCGAAAAGCTCGAGGAGCACCGCATAGATCGTCTCGTGAACGTGCGCGTAAAAGTCGTTGGCGCGCACGATCTCGCCGACCGTGCCCATGATCTCACGATCGACGAGCACCGAACCCAGCACCGCCATCTCGGCCTCCAGGTTGTGCGGCGGGATGCGGTCGATCACGCCGGAGTTCAGGGGCGTAACATTCATGGCTAGGTGCGCCTGCGACGCGCAGCCTGCGAACGACCTTGCGAACGACGTGTGGATTTCTTGTGGATACGCAGTTCGCGCAGCGCCTGCTCGACCGTCGTCACGGGCGTCACGTCGAGTCCGGCAAGCTTGGCGTCGATCTCGCGCGCATTCTCCTTGGGGAGCAACATGGCGCGCATGCCCGCTTGGCGCGCCGCGTAGAGCTTCTCCACCACGCCGCCGACGGCACGTACCTTGCCTTGGATCGAGAGCTCGCCCGTCACGGCAACGTCCTGCGGCAGCGGCGTCTTGGTGATGGCGGAGTAGAGCGCGAGGAAGATCGCAAGGCCGGCCGAGGGCCCGTCGATATTTCCACCGCCGACGACGTTGATGTGCACGTCGTAGTCGGCAACGTCGATTCCGGTCTGCGCGCGCAACACGCTCGCCGCGTTAAAGACCGAATCCTTGGCCATCGATCCTGCGGTGTCGTTGAAACGAATCGTACCCTTCCCGGCTTGCGATGCAGCAAAAGCCACCGCTTCGATCTCGATGATGCTGCCCAGATAGTTGTGGACGCCCAAGCCGAACGTCTTGCCGATCTCGCGCGTCGCACGCGCGCGCACGAGCGTATGTTGCACCAAGCGGCTCGTTTGCACCACCGAGCGCACGTCGTCCTCGGTAATCGTCGTGACGGACGTACCGGTGCCTTTGGGATCGGCGCGATAGAGGGCTTGGCCGTACGCGTCGGCGACGATCTGCACCGCCTTGCGGCCCTCGATTGTGTATGAGGCGATCAGTTTCGGCACGCCGCGCGCCGCCTTCACGCCCAGGCGTTTGATCGCGCCCTGCACGATCGAGACCACCTGCGCTTGCGTAAGCGGCTGGAAATAGATCTCGGCGCAGCGCGAACGCACCGCCGGATCAATCTCGGACGGATCGCGCGTGGTTGCGCCGATGAGGATGAAGTCTGCTGGAGCGCCCTCGCGGAAAAGCCTTCGCACGTACTCAGGCACGTTCGGTGCGCTCTCATCGTAATACGACGACTCAAAGGTCACCTTGCGATCTTCGAGCACTTTCAGCAGACGCGTCTGCAGCATCGCATCCAGTTCGCCGATCTCATCGATGAAGAGCACCCCGCCGTGGGCGCGCGAAACCAGGCCGATTTTAGGCTCGGGAATACCGGCTTCGGAGAACTCGCGACGGCTGCCCTGATAGATCGGATCGTGCACGCTACCGAGCAGCGGGTTTGTCGTTTCGCGCGGGTCCCAACGCAGCGTCGTTCCACTCGTCTCAACGAAGGGCGCATCTTTGGCAAACCGCGTGTACGCACGCGACTTCGCAAGTTCGAGCACGAGGCGCGCGGCGGTGGTCTTTCCCACGCCGGGCGGGCCGTACAAGAGCACGTGCTGCGGATAGGGCGAACTGATCTTCGCAAGGAGCGCCTTGATCGCCGCCTCTTGGCCCACGATCTCGCTCAGGCGTTGCGGACGCAATTGCTGCAACGCCGATGCGGCCAAGCTGCGGGCCGAGAGCGCCTGGAGTTCTTCGAGCTTGGCTTGGGTGGCGGGCGTCTCCGGTCCGGCATCGTCGCGGAGCGCCTCGAGTTTCAAATCCTTGAGGTACTCTTGGTGCCGCGCGTTCATCTTTTCGGACACCTTACGCTCGATCGCGTCTTCGACGCTCTTCTGCGCAAGGATATCCGCTAGCGCCTCTTCGATCTCGGCAATAGCCTTGCGCTGTTGCGCGCGTGTTGTAGTACGCTCGAGCGTCGGATCTTCGAAGACCAGACGCGCGAGCGCACACAGACGATCGGGAAGGGCTTGCGAGCGCATCATCTTGAGCGCGCTCACCTTGCCGGCACGGAGCACGAGCTTCTCCTGACCGATCGCGCCTGCGAGCATCTCGTAGAGCGCGGAGACGTATCGGTTTAACTCGTCCTCGACCCCGTACTTACGCCGCAATCGCGACGCGTACGCGTGATCCGTGCCGACAGCCATATCGACGCTCCGCTTTACGCGGCGACGACGCTGATCGTCGCTTTCGCGACGACGTTTTTGTGGAGCTTGATCTCCACCGGATAGGATCCCAGAGCTTTGATCTGGCTCTTGATTTCGATTTTGTGCTTATCAACGGCGACGTCGAGCGCGACGTGAATCGCGTCGGCAACGTCGGCATTCGTGATCGCTCCAAAGAGCTTGCCGTTACCGCCCGCCTTGACTTTGACGGAGAGCGGCGACTGCTCGATCTTGGACGCAAGTTCTTGGGCGTCGGCGAGGTGCTGCGCTTCGCGCTTCTCTTGAGCGCGCTTCTGATCCGCGTGCGCAGCGAGTGCACCTTTGTTCGCCTCGGACGCCAGGTTACGCGGCAACAGGAAGTTGCGGCCGTAACCCTCGGCGACCTCGACGACATCGCCCTTCTTGCCGAGCGCTTTGACATCGCTCAGAAGAATGACTTTCATGTGGAACTCCGCTTGGTGGTGGGTTGGCTAATCGGCGACGAACGGCAAGAGCGCGATCACGCGGGCGCGCTTCACCGCGACCGTGACGAGGCGCTGATGCTTGGCGCAGTTACCGGAGATCCGGCGCGGAACGATCTTGCCGCGCTCGGAGACGCATTTTTTGAGACGGGTGACATCGCGGTAGCTGATGTCGAGCGCCTTATCGCCGCAGAAATTGCACGATTTACGCTTAGGGCGGCGTTCTTTCACCGCTCGCTTCGTCTTGTTGGTGGCCATTGCAATTGTCCTTTGTAAGCTAGGTGGTTGGCGGTCGATCAGAATGATGTCCAGTGTCCGAGCGACCCTAGCCAGGTGACGCGGCAAGTCCGCGCCACAAAAAGTCCCGGCCGGAGCCGAGACGAGCCACGATGGTATCATGGCGCGCCCCGGGGCGGCTAGTGCCTTCCGTCGGAGGGGCGACGAAAGGGCCTTATGCGAACGTATGTTCGCCAGCAACTCGTCCATTCCTGCCGAATGGAGACGCCACATGCACTTCGATCTACAGGCCCAGCATGCCGAGGAGACCTTCCGGGGCCTCTTGGAGTCGGCACCCGACGCCATGGTCATCGTCGATGACGAGGGCCGCATGCTCATGGTCAACGCGCAGACCGAACGACTCTTCGGCTACCGCCGCGACGAGTTGGTTCACGAACACGTGGAACTGCTGATCCCCGAGCGCCTGCGCGTTCGCCACACCGAGCACCGCCGGGCCTACTTGCACGATCCGCGGGTGCGCCCGATGGGCGTCGGCATGGAACTCAACGGCCTGCGCAAGGACGGCAGTGAATTTCCGGTCGAGATTAGCCTCAGCCCCATTCGTACACCCAACGGATTGATGATCGTAAGTGCGATCCGCGACGTAACGGCGCGCCGCTCGATCGAAGAACAACTGCGCCGCCAGAACCTGCAACTCGAACATGCGAACCTCGCCAAGGATCGTTTCCTTGCCTCGATGAGCCACGAACTGCGCACGCCCCTCAACGCGATCATCGGCTTCACCGGTACGCTGCTGATGAAGTTGCCCGGCCCACTCACCCCCGAACAAGAGCAGCAACTCAAGATCATTCAAACCAGCGCCCGTCACTTGCTCTCCCTCATCAACGACATCCTCGATCTCGCAAAGATCGAATCCGGCAAGGTGGAACTGCACTTCGAAACGATCTTCGTGCGCGACGTGATTGCCGATGTCGTCACCGCGCTTGGCCCGGTCGCGCAGGAGAAGGGGCTCGTCCTCGAAGCCGACATCCCCTCCGAACGCATCCCCGTGCGCGCCGACCGCCGCGCGCTCCAGCAAATCTTGCTCAATCTCGCCTCCAACGCGGTGAAATACACCGACACTGGTTGCGTTCGGCTCACGCTCGAGACCGGGCAGACCGACGGCCGCGAAACGATCAGCGTTGCGGTCACCGACACGGGCATCGGTATCAAACCCGAGGATCAGGAGCGCCTCTTCGCCGCATTCGAACAACTCGACACCTCGAACACGCGGCGCTTCGAGGGCGCGGGGCTCGGCCTACACCTGAGCCGAAAACTCGCGACATTGCTCGACGGCAGCATCGATTTCACCAGCACCTTCGGGGTGGGGAGCACCTTCACGTTTACGATGGCGCGCGGCGATGGCTAAGATTCTCGTCGTCGAAGACAATCGCGCCAACCTCGAACTGATGACCTATTTGTTGCGCGCGTTCGGACACGACGTGAACGCATCGCCCAACCCGCTCGACGCGCTCGCCATCGCCGACGTCGAGCATTTTGATGCGATCGTGAGCGATGTGCTGATGCCTGGTATCGACGGGCTCGAATTCGCCCGTCGCATCAAACAGAGCAGCCACGCGCGGTCGACGCCGCTCATAGCCGTGACGGCGCTCGCGATGGTAGGCGATCGCGAGCGCATACTGGCCGCGGGTTTCGACGGTTACATTGCCAAGCCGATCGATCCCGAGCAGTTCGTGCCGACGGTGCAATCGTTCATCGCGAGCGTGACGCCTGGAGCAACGCACGCCCCGCTCGTTCTTGCCGTCGATGACGTGCAGGTAAATCTCGACGTCATCGAGGGAACCTTGCGTCCCTCCGGCTTTCGTATGGTGCTCGCGCGCAGCAAAGACGAAGCGCTCGCCGCGATCGCACGCGAACGGCCCGACGTGATCCTCTCCGATCTTCACATGCCCGGCGGCGACGGCTTCGGCCTGATCAGCGCGATCAAGAGCGACCCGACGCTCAAAGCAATTCCGTTTTTGTTCGTCTCGTCAACGGGTTGGCGCACGGCCGACCAATTGCACGGCCTCGAACTAGGTGCCGTAAAATTCCTCATCCGTCCGATCGAACCGCAACGCCTCGTCGATGAGGTGCGTGCAGCGCTCGCGCAAAGCACACATGGCCATCGTTCTGATTCTTGACGACGAGGCGGTGAACCGGTATCTCGTCACGACGGTCCTGACGCATGCCGGTCACCGCGTCATCGAGGCCGACGACGGCGCAACGGCCATCGGCTTGGTACGCACGGAGCGCCCGGACCTCGTTATCGTCGATCTCTTCATGCCACGCATGAGCGGCACCGAGTTCATCCGCGCGCTCCGCAACGATTCCGATTTGGCGAACACGCGCGTAGCGCTCTACACGGGTTCGGCTCCCGACGACGCCCTGCGTGATTTCATGACGATGACGCGCATCGAGCACGTGATCCCCAAACCCTCAGAGCCGGACGAGCTTGCGTTGATCGTGGCGCGCGCATGCGCGGCAACGCCCTAAGAGCCGGTCGTCTTGTCCTTCTTGCGCTCCCGTTCGGCTGCTTCGGCCGCTGCTTCGTCGCTGTGCCACTTGCGCAGCAGGTCGAAGCGCTGCCGGTCGTCGGTCGAGAAGGCTCCGCCGTCGAGCCCCAGTTCGTCAACCATCTCTTCGCCGGTATCCACGTCGTCGTTCATCGTTGCCCTCGCTTTCGCTCGCTTTTAGGATACCACGCGCGAGGTTGAGCGAATCTCGCGCAAGAAGGCTCTGCCATGCTTGGTTTTGCTGCTGCCGTCCTTGCGGCACAACTCACGATCGACGACATCGTCGCACGCCATCCGATCACCGGGAACCCGCCGTTTGCCTTCTCGTGGGCGCCCGACGGCTCGCGATATCTGTACAGCCGGCCCGGTGCCACCGAAAAAGATCCTCCGGTACTCTACGTACACGATCTGCGCGCGAACACCGATCGCGAGCTCTTAGCAGCGAAAGACGACGCCCGCGGTTCGCGCTCGCGAGCCATTGCGCAAGTCGTCTGGTCGCATGACTCAAAGCATCTTGCGCTGATCAACGCCGGGTCGCTCGAAGTGGTCGCCGACGACGGATCGGGCGAGCGTACGCTCGCCAAAGGCGTGGACGATCCGCAGTGGTCGCCCGGCGACCGGCGCATCGCCTACGTCCATAAGAACGATCTTTACGTGGTGGATGTGGCGAGCGGAACGAAACAGCGCATTACGCACGACGGTTCATCGACGATCATCAACGGCGACCCCGACTGGCTCTATAGCGAAGAGCTCGATGTTGCGCACGCCTTCGCGTGGTCGCCGGACGGCAAGAGTCTTGCGTTTTTACGCTTCAATGAATCACCAATCAAGCCTTTCCCAATTCAACACTACCTTCCCACGCACAACGTCGTCGAAGAGCAGCATTATCCACTAGCCGGAACGCCGAACCCACGTGTCTCCTTGCGCGTTGCCGATCTCGCAACCGGAGCGATCCGCACGCTCTACAGCGGCGCCCCCGACGACGAATACTTGGTCTCGTTCCGCTGGATGCCCAATAGTAGCGCTGTCGTTGACGAGATCGTGGATCGCGCCCAACAACATCTGCGGCTCACGGCGTTCCCCCGCGACGGGTCGCCTGCGCGCACGATCTTGCGTGAATCGGATCCGCATTTCGTGGATGAACAAAATGCGCCGACATTCATCGACGGCGGTCGCGCGATGCTCTGGATGTCCGAGAAAGACGGCGTTCAAGCGCTCTACCGGGTGAACGTGCGTACGGGCACGTACGCCCGCCTCACGGGCGATTATCCCGTGGCCGACTTATTGCGGGTGGATCAGCGCGGGGGCTTCGTGTACGTGAGCGCGTTCTACCCCACGCGTCGCGATCGCGCGATGTTGCGCATCTCGCTCCACGGCGGGCCGATGGTGAACCTGACGCCTGGCCAAGGTTCGCACATGGTGACGATGTCGAAACACGGCGACGGCTACATCGAGACCGCGTCGTCGTTCAACCAGCCGCCGATCGTCACGCTGCGTTCGCTCGGGTCCTCCGCGAGCACCGTGCTTTTCCGGACTCCCAATCTCGCGCAGTACGATCTGGGCACAACCAAACGTTTGGAAATTCCCTCGAAATGGGGACCGCTCGACGCCGAGCTCACCCTGCCGAAGAACTTCGATCCCCGCAAACGTTATCCGGTGGTCGTGTACGTGTACGGCGGACCGCTCCCGGTGGATTACGGCGTCGCAAGCAACGACGTGTGGCCAGGCCTCTTCCCATACCTGCTGGCACAACACGGCTTCCTCTACTTCACGATCGACGGTCCCGCGTCGAACAACGATCGCTCACAGAACGCGCGTCTGTTCTACAAGCGCATGGGCGAGATCGCGATGCAAGGGCCACTCGCCGGCGCAGCATGGCTGAAGGCGCAACCGTACGTGGACGCCTCGCGCATCGGTCTGTGGGGCTGGAGTTACGGTGGGTACCTCACGGCGTTCACGATGACGCACGCGCCCGGCATCTTCGAGAGCGGGATCGCCGGCGGTCCGCCGGCCGATTGGCGTTTCTACGATACGGCTTATACCGAGCGCTACATGGGCATGCCGCAAAAGAACAAGGCCGCCTATACGCGCACCGCCGTATTACCCGCCGCAGCGCATCTCAAAGGCCATCTGCTACTTCTGCAGGGTACAGCCGACGACAACGTTCACGTGATGAACTCGATCTCACTGCTGCAAGCGTTCATCAACGCGGGCAAACACGTTGACTACTTCGTCTATCCCGATCAACGTCACGGGATCGGCGGCATCGCGGCCCGCCGCGACCTCTACACGCGCATGCTCGATTGGTGGGAGCGTACCCTTACGCTGTAACGCGCACCCGCGACGCGGGGACACGCTCGCGAATGATCTGCGCGAGCATAGCAAGGGCGGAGCGGCGCGCCGCGAACGGGCGATGCACGAGCCGCACGGTGCGGCTTGCGCCCAACTCCTCGAGCTCGACGGTGCACACGCCGAATGCGCGCGCACCGTCGAGCGCCAAGGCCGGCACGATCGTCGCGCCATGACCGGCGGCAACGAGATTGAGGAGCGTCTCGATACGTGTCCCGCGGACCTCGCTTGCGAGCACACGCGATCGCGTCGCCTCCGAACACAGTGCGATCGTCTGATCGCGCAAACAATGTCCATCGACAAGCAGCATCAGCGAACGTTCGTCCACCTCGCGAAGCGAAACGCGGGCACGCGCCGCAAGAGCGTCGGTCGGCGCGACCGCCAGATAGAACGGCTCCTCGAAGAGCACGACCTCACTGAGTCCGCCGGCCGTGTGATCGGTGGCGACGATCGCCGCATCGAGCCGGCCATCGAGCAGTTGCTCGATCAAGCGCGGCGTGATCTCCTCGTTGACGACCAGCGGCGCGTCGGGTAGCCGTTCGCGCGCGCCGGCAAGCAACGGGGGCAAGAGATAGGGCGCGAGCGTCGGGATAAGCCCGACCCGCAAGGCACCGACCAACGGATCGGCATGCGCCCGCGCAAGCTCAGCGATGCGGTCGGCCGCGGCAAGGGCAATCGCCGCCTGTTCGACGACCGCCTCACCGACCGGCGTGACACGCAGCGTACGGCCGTCGCGTTCGAAGAGCGCCACGCCGAGCTCGTCCTCGAGCTTGCGAATTTGGGCGCTCAGCGTGGGCTGCGAGACCGCGCAGGCCTCGGCGGCGCGACTGAAGCTCCGGTAGCGATCGAGCGCTCGCAGGTAGCGCAAGCCTTGCATGTTCATAGTCGTTTTCTATACTACGTATTGCTTCTATCGCCTTGAACGATGCATCGTAAGGTCGGATAATGATCGTACACTTGTTACGGAAGGATGGACGATGTCTGCAAGCTCGTGCCCATTTCACCAGACGGCCGGAACCGGACCGTCGAACCGCGATTGGTGGCCGCAGAGCCTCCCCCTGAACATTCTACGCCAGAACTCGGCGAAGTCCGATCCGATGGGCGAAGGTTTCGACTACGCCAAAGAGTTCAAGAGCCTCGACCTCAAGGCGGTCAAGCGCGACATCGCAACCTTGCTCACCGACTCGCAGGATTGGTGGCCGGCCGATTTCGGCAACTACGGCCCGCTCTTCATTCGCATGGCGTGGCACGGTGCGGGCACCTATCGCATCGGCGACGGCCGCGGCGGCGCGGGCGCAGGCCAACAGCGTTTTTCCCCGCTCGACAGCTGGCCCGACAACGTGAATCTCGACAAGGCTCGCCGCCTGCTGTGGCCGATCAAGCAAAAATACGGGCGCAAGATCTCGTGGGCCGATCTGATGATTCTTGCGGGCAACGTGGCCCTCGAAGAGATGGGCTTCACCACGTTTGGCTTTGGCGGCGGACGACCCGACGTGTGGGAATCGGATGAGTCGGTCTATTGGGGCCCCGAAAACGCGTGGCTCGCCGACAAGCGCTACACCGGTAAACGCGATCTCGAAAACCCACTCGCCGCGGTGCAGATGGGACTGATCTACGTCAATCCCGAGGGACCCAACGGCAATCCCGATCCGCTCGCCGCAGCGATCGACATTCGTGAAACCTTCGCGCGCATGGCGATGAACGACGAAGAGACCGTTGCGCTGATCGCAGGCGGCCATACGTTCGGCAAGACGCACGGCGCCGGCTCGCCGACCAACGTCGGCCCCGAGCCCGCCGCCGCACCGCTCGAGCAACAGGGTCTCGGCTGGAAGAGCAGCTACCGCAGCGGAAGCGGCGACGACACGATCGGCGGCGGCCCGGAGGTAACGTGGACGACCACGCCCACGAAATGGAGCAACAACTTCTTCGAAAACCTCTTCGGCTACGAGTGGGAATTGACGCAGAGCCCAGCCGGCGCGAAGCAGTGGGTTGCAAAGGACGGACCGGAGGTCATACCCTACGCACAAGATCGCACCAAGCACCGTCGTCCGACGATGTTAACGACCGATCTCGCGCTGCGCTTCGACCCGATCTACGAAAAAATCTCACGCCGCTTTTACGAGCATCCTCAGGAATTCGCGGATGCGTTTGCGCGCGCGTGGTTCAAATTGACGCATCGCGACATGGGCCCGCGTTCGCGCTATCTCGGACCCGAGGTCCCGACCGAAGAACTGATTTGGCAAGACCCGATTCCCGCGCGCACTCACGCCCTGATCGACGCCAATGACGTGGCGGCGCTGAAGGCAAAGATTCTCGCGTCGGGCCTCACCGTTGCGCAACTAGTCTCGACCGCGTGGGCATCGGCATCCACCTTCCGCGGCTCCGACAAGCGCGGCGGCGCAAACGGCGCACGCGTGCGACTCGCGCCGCAAAACGCATGGGCGGTGAACGATCCGCCGCAACTCGCGACGGTGCTAGCCAAACTCCAAGCAATCTGCGATGACTTCAATCGCGCACAAAGTGGCGACAAACGCGTCTCGCTCGCCGATACGATCGTCCTTGCCGGCGGCGTGGGCATCGAACAGGCGGCCAAGAATGCCGGCCTCAACGTCGACGTGCCCTTTACGCCTGGACGCACAGACGCATCGCAAGCGCAAACAGACGCAGCCTCGTTTGCTCCGCTCGAACCGGTGGCCGACGGATTCCGCAACTACGAAAAGAAAGGGAACAGCATTCCCGCCGAGTTCTGGCTGGTCGATCGTGCGCAGCTACTCACGCTCACCGCGCCCGAGATGACCGTACTGCTCGGCGGCTTGCGCGTGCTCGGTGCGAACACCGGCGGTAGTTCGCACGGCGTCTTCACCACGCGGCCCGGAGTGCTGACGAACGACTTCTTCGTCAACCTGCTGGACATGGGCACGGCATGGACGCCATCCGCCAACGATTCGAACGTCTTCGAGGGACACAATCGCAAAAACGGATCGATGGTTTGGACGGGAACGCGCGTCGATCTCGTCTTTGGATCGAACGCGGAGTTGCGTGCCCTCGCCGAGGTCTATGCAAGCGCCGACGCCAAGGAGAAGTTTGCACACGACTTCGTCGCGGCATGGGCAAAAGTGATGAACCTCGATCGCTTCGATCTGCGCTAGCGATCCGCGCCGGCGAGCACAACAACGAGAGGCGCGAGCATAACGCTCGCGCCTCTCGTGCGATGTCGTCGCCGAACCTCTAGAACAGGTTCCAGAGGAACTGGTTGTACACTTCGTGGTGGAACTGCACCTCGGGAGCTTTGACGAAGGTTCCGAGCGAGCGCGGGCACCGATCGGCGCTTGCTTGTTTCAAGTCGGCATAACGCGTCACCACGTCGTCGCCGAGCATCGTTGCCGCCCATGCCGAGCCCCGGAAATCACCGAGCGCATCGTAGATGTTGTCGGGCAGATAGCGGTCGCCGTTACGCAGATCCTTGGCGTCGCTGATCGCGCCGTCGAGCCCTGTTTTAAAGACCGCGAGCATCACGAGATACGGGTTCGCGTCGGGCCCGACGGAGCGCACCTCGACGCGCGCGCTACGCTCGTTACCGATCGGGATGCGCACCATCGAGCCACGATCCACAGCCGAGGCCTTGATCTGATTGGGCGCCTCGAAGTGCGGATCGAGGCGGCGATATGCGTTCACCGAGGCGTTGAGCATGAGGCAGATGTCGCGACCGGCGGTAAGGATGCGATCGATGAACTGCCACGCGGGGGCGCTCATCTTTTCCTCGCCGTTTGCATCCCAGAACAGGTTCTTACCGTCTTTGCTGATCGAAACGTTCGTGTGCATACCGCTGCCGTTGACGCCCACCACCGGCTTGGGCAAGAAGCTCGCCGTCATTCCCATGCGCGTCGCGACCTGGCGGCAGATGAGCTTGTAGAGCTGAATCTGATCCGCTGCCGCAACGACCTCGCCGTAGCTGTAGTTGATCTCGAACTGCGAGGGCGCAACCTCGGGATGATCTTTCTCGTTCTCGAATCCCATCGCGCGCTGCACCTCTGCAACGGTATCGATGAACGAGCGCAGCGGATCGCCGGGCAACGAGTGATAGTAGCCGCCCGTATTCACGTAGTCGAAACGCCCGGTATCGTGATAGCGTTGCTCTGCGTCGATCCCGTCGAACAGGAAGCCTTCGATCTCGTTGGCAGCGTTGAGCGTGAAGCCGTTCTTAGTAAACTGCTCGTTCGAAAACTGTTTGAGCACGCCGCGCAGGTCGGCAGCAAAGGGCGATCCATCGCGGTTGAGCACATCGGCAAAGACGAGCACTTTGCCCGGACCGAAGACGTCGGCCGGCGCCCAGTAGAACGACGCCCAATCGAGCGCGAGACGGAGATCGCTCTCGCGCTGCGCCGTGAAGCCGCGAATCGAGGAACCGTCGAACGTGAGGTTATCGAACGACTTCAACAAGAACTTTTTGTCGTAGTCGAGCATGTGCAAGCGACCTTCGAGATCGCTAAAGAGCACCGTCACCGCTTTGATGCGCGGTTCCGACGTTAGATAATTGAGGCGCTCCTCCTGAACTTGCGCGGCGGGCACGCGGTCTTTGCGCTGCTGTTTCGCGCGCAGGTTCAATTCTTCGAGTTCGGCATAGGGTAACTCGAGAAACTCTCGCATCTCCGGCATCCTCTCCTGTACTAGCGGCGGTCGGCTTTGGGGATTGCCTCACCGCTTACACAATGTGTCGCGCCCGCCTTTGTGCATTTGGTAAAACGCCGCGAGCGCGCGTTCGCCGCAAGGTGCGAGTATCGTCGCAGCGGGCTAGGCGTACACGTCGATGTTGCGGCCGATCCCGATGGCGCGGAAGTAGCGCGTCGTCTCCGCAGACTCGCGCGGGCGGAGCACCTGCGCAGCCCCCTGCACCCGCGACGCCAACGTCGCGAGCGTCTGGCGGTACTGCGCGATCGCCCAAGCGACCGAGACCGAGACGGCCTGCATGCTCACGATCTATACCATCGGGCAGGTACTCCCGAAACGTGAGGACGAGGGACTGGGGCGACGAGGAGTCTAAGGATGCCCGGGTAGGAGGATGAAGCCCGAGATGAAGCCTTTTCATCGGGTCGCGTACATGGCGGCCGCACTGACATGCGGCATCGCGCTCGTGAACGCGCCGGCCCGAGCCAACCTTGACACGGTGATCGCACCGAAAGTCACCGTCACCACCGGAACGATGGACGATTGCAGCGCACGTGCGAAGAGCGCGCTGACCACCGTGATGAACAGCGCCTTCGAAGCCGGCGCCGGCTCCGGACAGTGGATCGGTGTGGTTCGCGTCGGCGGTGCAGCCTCGGCCGCCGCCGTCGTCGAGTGTCACCCGCTCGATGCCGGATATACGGCAAGCTTCACCTGCTCGGTGCAAGTGCCCCCCAATCCGGAGACGGCAGACGCTCTCTGCACGAAGGTCACCGCCGCGTTCACTGCCGCGGGGCCGGCACCCGCGCCTGCCGCGCCGGCAGCGGCGCCAGCGGCGTCGCCCTCACCGGCGCCAGACACGACATCGCCCGCAGGAGGTGCACGATGAAGGTGAGCGCACGCAGTATCCGCATCTTTGCAGCCATCTTCTTCGCCGGCATCGTTGCGAACATGGGCGTCGCCCCCGCGGCCGTGGATCTATCAACCGGCATCCGGTACGTGATGCCGGCCGGAACGGTTGACGACTGCGGCACGAAAGCCCAAGCAGCACTCAGCAAGTATTTGAACGCGCCGAGCGAGTCGCAGCCGGGAAGCCATGAGTACATCGCCCAGGGACCGCTCGGACAGTCGAGCGCACAGTTACTCACCGCGACCGGCACCATCCACTGCTTCGCGCTACCGTCCGGATACATCGTCACGTTCACCTGCACGGTCGAGACGCCGAACAATCCGTACACGGCAAACGATCTCTGCCTCGATCTGGCGCACAATTTCGCGGGCAAGCCGGAGACGGCGCTTGCGACCCCATCGCCGCAACCGACGGGTTGCACGAGCGCAAACCTCGTCGGCACCTGGAAGTCGGACAACGATAACAAGGTGCTCACGATGACAGCCGATGGCAGCCTCACCGATGCTGATGGTGTATCGGGAAGTTGGATTCTCTACAACGGCAACGCGACGATTACATACTACGGCAATCACGCGATGAAGCTCTCGCCCGACGGCAAGCACCTAAGCGGCGACGGCTACAGTTTCACCCGCCAATGCTAGCGATCGCATAACGCCGATCGCGTTCACGGAGAAGCCCGGTGCATCGCACCGGGCTTCTCCGTTTTTCTCGAGCAGGCACGGCATCGATATCGTGCAATACTTGCATCAATAGTCACCGGGAGGCTACCGCATGTCCGTACGTCGATGCCCAATGCTGCGCATCGTATCGGCAACGCTCGTTCTTATCGGATTAGCGACGCTACCTGTTTTTCGTTTGCCCAGTGCTTCGGCAGCGACCTCATCGCTCTCGCCGCTCGACCTGTATCGCCGGGCGGTGAACACGATGAGCAAGCTCGACGAACCGGCGTACGTCGCCTTCAACCTCACCGCGATCAGCCAAGGCTTACAAACCGAACTCAGCCCGCTGTGCATGCCGTGCCTCCACGTGCGCGCCAACTTTGCCAACAGCGTACACTGGTCGGTCGTACATCGCACGGCCGACTATTTGAACGCCGTGCGCAACGACGCCGACGGCAAGCGCTACGTCTCATACAATCCCGACGTCGATCCGACGTGGTACGGCACGTTTCGCGCCCTTCGCACGGGTATGATCACCACAATCGGCGATTATACCGTCCCACCGGCTCCCGCGCCGATCGTACGCTCCACGCCGCGCCCGGCCAAACCGAGCACGCTTCGCACGATTGCGGCGATCAGGGTGATCGGCCCGGGGATATACCGGGTTTCCGACAACGGAACGATGCCCTGCCCGAACGGCGATCCGGGACATGCGTTGCATCTCACCTCGCGCGCGGACAATCCGCGCGAACAGCTCTCCGACGTCATCGTCGATCTCCGTTCGATGCGCTTCTGCATGGTGCGCCTGACGCTCGCCGGGCCAACCATGCACAGCGGCAACGCATCGTGGGAAGAGCATTTCGGCGATGTGGGCGGCTATTGGATGGTGACCGATGGGCTGTACCGGATGCAACCGCGCATCAACGGCATGCTCTATCGTGGATTCCACTGGGCATTTCGCCTGACCGACATGCGCTTTCCGCCCGCGTTGCCGCCCACCACGTTCGATCCGATCCCGCGCACAACGCTGCAACCCGCAACCGACTACGCGCAGGCTCACCGGTTGGTCTCGATCGGCGGACGGCATTTGAACGTCTATTGTAGCGGAAACGGTCCGATAACCGTCGTGCTCGATGCGCGCGCAGCACATGGACTGCTCGAATGGCGTTACGTTCAGCCGCAGCTTGCCGCCTCCGCGCGCGTCTGTTCGTACGATCGTGCGGGCATCGGTTTCAGCGATCCCGGGCCGTTTCCGCGTGACGCTGATGCCGACGCATCGGACCTCCATGCCCTTGTCGCAAGCGGCGCGATCGCACGGCCCTTCGTTCTGGCCGGCTATTCCGGCAGTACCTACGCAACCCGTATCTACGCGGATCGCTATCCGAACGATCTCCTCGGCATCGTCCTGATCGAACCACCAATCGACGTCCATGCAGCAGCCTTAACCAGCGTCGCTCCGGCACTCCGGCCGACGTTCGCGCAGGACGCCGACTACCGTGCCGTCTGCCCGCATGCGTTCGCGCAACCGAATTTCTCGCCGGACAGCGCGCTCTACACGGCGTGCATGAGCCCGCCGGACGCCGACCTCCCGCCCGACCTCGCCGCCCTTCAAACACTCCAAACGCTGCGCCCGGACACCTGGAATACGCGCTTCTCCGAACAGCTCTCCGTGGCGAGCACGAGCGCACAAGAGGCGCACGTCCAGCAGCGTAATTATGGCGCGCTTCCGTTGGAGTTGATCGTTGCACGCGACGCGTTTCCGCCCGGTCCATACCTTCCGACTGCCCAACGCAACGCCGAGGTCGCCACACTCACCGCGCTACGCATGTCACCGGCAACCTACACCTCGCGCGCCTCGCGCACACGTATCGTTGGTTGCAGCCACGACGACGTTGTTACCGCTTGCGCGAGCAGTGTGGTTACCGCGATCGACGATTTTCTGCACCGCATCAAACCCGCAACCTAGAAAGGCCATCGTGTTCCTACGTTTCTCTATTGCTATCGCCGCGCTCGTTCTTGCGGCGAGCGCCTATGCTCGCGCCGAAACCTATACGCCGACCCCGCTGACCCCAAAACAGATCCTCGCACAGGCCCACGCCGCATACGGCCGGCTCGCTCCCGGAACGTACCAGGAGATCGACGCGGTCCACAGCGGCGCGTTCGACTACACCGACACCACGGTTTCGAACGGAACCGACTACCGCACGACGATCGACGGCGGCGGCTTCGAGAGCAGCTACGGTTACGACGGTACGCACTCATGGGAACAGAACCCGAACGGCATCGTTACCGTGCGCAGTAATTTCCGCAACAAGAGCGATCCCAACGTGCTCGCGCTCGAGCACCCGGATGACCCCAAATACCACGTGCGCGTGCTCGGGATCACCACGACCGTTCCGCATCAGTACGTGCTCGACGTCAACCCGCCCGGCGGTTTCGATCAATTTCGATACTACGATGTCACGACGCACGTGCTCACGCAAACGGTCTCGTACACGAGCGACCGCTACCGTCACGTAACCACGTATTCCGATTACCATACGGCTTTCGGCGAAACGATGCCGTATCGCGTTCATAGCTACGACGGCCGGCCGCAGAACGACACGACCACAACCACGCTTTCCTATATGAAAGACAGCACGGATAGCCTCGCGATGCCAACACCGCTCGCGTTTTTCAACTACACAGGGAAGCCGATCGTTTTACCAGCCACCTTCACGGACGGCGGCATCGTGCTGCACACCCAACTGAACGGCCACCCGTATGACTTCATTCTCGACAGCGGAGCCTCGGGATTGTTCATCGATCCGGGCGCCGCTCATGCACTCGGGCTCACACCATACGGCCGTTCGAGCGAGACGATCGGCGGTGGCGACGTCGATATGGGCCACGTGCGCATCGCCGATTTCAGGGTTGGCCCGCTCGATATGAAGCAAGTCGCCTTCACAACAGCGCCATTTGACAGCGTTGCCGGACGCTCGCACGTGATCGGATTGATCGGCTATGATTTTCTCGCAAGCGGCATCTATAAGATCGATTTCAAAGCGCGCACGCTCACGCTCTATCCGAGCAACGGGTTCGATCCGAAGGCACTCGGCCTGAATGGCGTTCCCCTCCAACTCGACGACGGCATCGCGCGAGCGAACGTGTGGATCAACGGCGTTCACGGTCATGTGCTCATCGACACGGGCGCCTTTAGCACCATGCTCTACTCGCGGTTTGCGAACAAAGTGCACGCCTCGAGCGATAACGTGGACACGCGTTTCGAGACGGTCGGTGGCGGCATGAACGCGCGCGTCGTCCACATTCAAAACCTCATTTTCGGCGGCATCCGGTTCCAAATCGGGCGCGCGATCGTGCCCGACAGCTCCACCTTCAACGTCTCCGATTACGACGGTCTGCTGGGCCGCGACGTCCTCTCAGCCTACCAACTCTTCTTCGACTACCCCGATCACGCGCTATTCGTCAAACCAAACATGTGAACGACTTGTGATTGCCGGTTCCCGGCGGATTCACATAGCTAGGGTAGCGTTGAGGCATGCTCAAAGGCGTGGGATCGCGTCTCGGGACGACGCGCGGCGGGCGTTTTATCGCGCTCGCCGCGCTGATCGCCGTTGCGCTTGCGGTATGGTTTGCGCTTGGCCTGCTCGCCCGCGTTCGCGATGCGGGTACGATTCGGGCCTCGGGAACGCTCGAGGCAACCGAAAGCGATGTATCGCCGAAGGTCGAAGGGCGCCTGATCGATCTGCGGGCGATCGACGGCCACGCAGTACACCGCGGTCAGGTGCTGGCGGTCCTCGAAAGCGTCCAGCCGAGCCTCGATCTCGCGCAGGCTCGCGCCAACGTCGCCGCTGCCTCCGCCCAAGTCGCCGTCGCCCAAGCCGCTTATCGCCTGCAGCGCGCCACCTACGCAACGACCATCACGCAGACGAGTGAAAGCGTCGGCATCGCGCGCTCGCGACTCAGGCAAGCGACCGAAAACTACGGCATTGAAGCCCACACGGCCACGCTCAACGTGAGTCAAGCGCAGGCGCAGATGACCGCAGCCCAATCTGCGTTCGCACGCGCGAAGAGCGATCTCGCCCGCACGACGAGCCTCGTCGCAACCGGCGACGAAGCGCAACAGACGCTCGACGATGCCACTGCCGCATTTGCCGGCGCGCGCGCGCAACTCGCGGTTGCACGCGATCAGGTTGCCGACGCCCAAGCCAACCTTCACACGGTCACCGTGCGCCAGCTTGACGTCGTCGCGTCACAGCAAGCCGGCCGCCAGTCGGTCGCGGCTCTGCAGAACGCACGCGCGCAAGCACAGCTCGTGACGGAACGCCACGCGCAGGCGCTCGCGGCCCAGGCGCAGCTCGCGCAAGCGCGCGCCGCGCTCGGTCTCGCACAAAATAACGTCGATGAAACGCAGTTGATCGCGCCGTTCGACGGATACGTCGTCTCGCACAATTTCGAGGACGGCGACCTGATCCAGCCTGGCGCACCAGTCGTCACCGTCGGCGATCTCGATCATCCCTATGCGTACGTCTATATCCCGGAAACGGATTTTCCGCGCGTGCACACCGGCATGCGCGCCCAGGTGACGCTCGACGGCCTGCCCGGCCACACGTTCGTGGGCACGGTCACGGAGATATCGACGAGTGCAGAGTTCACCCCCGCGAACGTACAGACGCAAGAAGAGCGCATCGAATACCTCGTCTTTCGGATCAAGATCCAATTTACCGATCGAACCGGGTACCTCAAGCCCGGACTCCCGATTGACGCGGTCTTGCACGTATAATCATGGGCGCAAATAGCGCGATCGACGCCACCGGCGTCTCCCGGCGATTCGGAAGCACGATCGCCGTCGATGGGCTCAGTCTTGCCGTTCCACGCGGCGACATCTTTGCACTGGTCGGCCCGGATGGCGCCGGGAAAACGACGCTCATGCGCTTGATCGGCGGCGCACTTGCCCTCGAGGCCGGGGCCCTCTTCGTGGACGGGATCGACGTCGTACGCGACACCTCGGTCGTGCAAGCCTCGATCGGATACATGCCGCAGCGATTCAGTTTGTATCCCGATCTCTCGGTCATCGAGAACCTGCAGTTTTACGGCAGCATCTTCGGTGTTGCCCGCGCCGACTTCGAGACGCGCGCAAAGACGCTTCTGGCGAGCTTCTCGCTAGCGCCCTTTCAATCGCGCTTAGCCGAAAAGCTCTCGGGCGGTATGAAGCAAAAGCTCGCGCTCGCATGCACGCTTATTCATAGTCCCTCCACGATTCTGTTGGACGAGCCAACTGCTGGCGTGGATCCGGTTTCTCGACGGGAATTTTGGCGTATTCTCTACACGATCAACCGCACCGGTACTACGATTTTCGTTAGCACGCCGTACATGGATGAAGCGGAACGAGCGAATCACATCGCATTCATGATAGCCGGACGCATCGTGAGTAGTGGGACCGCAGCGCAGTTGAAGGCCGATCTGGACGGCGAGGTGGTGGAGATATCCTGCGCGGAACGCGGCGCCGCCCGGCAGGCCCTACGGGGCGATCCGCAGGTGCGCAGCGTTGAGATCTTCGGCGAGACACTACATGCCCTCGTGCACGACTCCGAGCAGGCGATCCCGGTTGCGCGCTCGCTTAAACTCCGCATCGATCACTGATGCCACGCTGCGCACGATCTCCCCGACGCTCGAAGATACGTTTGTCGCGAGGCTGGCGGTGTGAACGGCAAGGAGGCTACGACGGTCCGCGCACGCGACCTCACGCGAAACTTCGGCGATTTTGTAGCCGTCGATCATGTCTCATTCGAAATACACGCCGGTGAGATTTGGGGATTTCTCGGCCCGAATGGAGCTGGCAAATCTACCACCATTCGCATGCTATGCGGCGTGCTCGAACCCACGAGCGGGAGTGCCGAAGTGCTGGGATACGATGTTGCGCGCGACCCCGAAGCCGTAAAATTACGCATCGGCTACATGTCGCAAGGTTCGAGCCTCTGGGCCGATCTCACCGTTGAAGAGCACATGCAGTTCTATGCGGGCATGTTCGATTTCCGGGGCGCCAGTGCCCGCGAGGCCGTGCATACGTGGATCGAGCGCGTGGGACTCGCCGAGCGACGCGGCGTGCTCGCGGGGGCGCTTCCGGGTGGTTATCGCAAACGGCTCGCGCTCGCATGCACACTGCTGCACCGGCCCCAGATGCTGTTCCTGGATGAGCCGACCGCCGGTGTCGATCCCATATCGCGGCGCGAATTTTGGGACTTGATCGTCGGTTTTGCCGAGGAGGGCGTGACGGTGATGGTGAGCACACACTACATGGACGAGGCGGAGCACTGCAATCAGCTGGCGTTCATCTACGGTGGCCGCGTGATCGCGCGTGGCGCTCCCGCCGAACTCAAGCGCGACAGCAGCATCGGCCACACTCTTGAGCTCACCGCAAGTGACCCGATCGCCGCCCTCGAAGCAATCGATGACGCTCCGTTCGTGCTGAGCGCCGCGCTTATAGGAGCAAGCACGCACGTAACGCTCCGCGATGCCTCGCATGAACCCGCACTACGCGATCTGCTCGCTCAAGCGAATGTAGCGGTACACGATCTGCGTCCGGTAACGCCGTCGCTTGAGGACGTTTTCGCCGCACTGGTGAGCCAATCGTGAACTGGCAACGCGTTTGGACCATCGCCGTCAAAGAGTTTCGCCAATTCTTCCGCGATCACCGCACCGTTGGGGCCACGATGCTGCTACCACTCGTGCAAGTGATACTGTACGGGTACCTCTCAAGCGAGGTTCGCAATCAGCCTACGATCGTTTGGGATAACTCGCAGACCGCGCAGAGTCGGGCGCTCCTGGCCGCCTTTACCAATTCGTCGTACTTCGACCTGCGCTATAGAGCCGCGGATATGCGCGACGTGGTCCGTCACATCGACGACGGGCAAGCACTTGCCGGGATCGTGATTCCGCCTAACTACGCGCCCCTGCTCCACGAGGGAAAGACGCCTGAGGTGATGGTCGCGGTGGATGCCTCGGACGCGACCGCAGCCACAACCGCGCTCGCCGCCGCACAGGCGATCGGTGCGAACCTCACCGGGTCCCTGCAAGTACGCGCGCTCAGAATGCGTGGAATCTCACCGCCCACGGTGGGCGTCGATATTCGTACGCGTGCGTGGTACAACCCGGGCCTTCGCCAGGAGGTTTTCATTGTTCCCGGCGTTCTCGCACTCGTGATGCAGTTTACGATGACATTTTTAAGCATGAGCACGATCGTACGCGAGCGAGAGCTCGGAACGCTCGAACAACTCGTGGTGAGTCCGATTCGTTCAAGCGAACTGATGTTGGGCAAGATGATCCCGCTGATTTCGATCGGATATGTGAACGTGACCACGATTCTGCTGCTCGCGGTTCTGTGGTTCGGCGTACCGATCGCCGGGAGTGTGGTGCTGCTCTATTTCTCCGTACTCGTATTTTTCTTCACCACGCTCGGTTTAGGGATTCTCGTCTCGACGGTTGCAAAAACCTATATTCAGGCAGTGCAACTGATCCAATTCTTCCTTATGCCGAGCATGCTGCTCTCGGGCTTCATTTTTCCGGTGGAGGCCATGCCTGGCCCACTGCAGGTTATCTCGTATGCGATCCCGCTACGATACTTCCTCACGATCGTACGCGGCATCATCATCAAAGGCGTCGGCATCGACTACCTTTGGCCGCAATTCCTCTTGCTCGGCATCCTCGGGATTGCCGTCTTCGCAACCGCCGTCTCACGCTTCCATAAACGCATCGACTAACCGGCGCAGACCTTTTGTATCACCCATATTGACACAGCATACGCATTTGTAATATGCTGCATGACACAAAATACCCCCTTCCGCCGCGGGGGCGCCGAAATGGAGACGGCATGCAGAATGACATTGTCGCCGGATGGGCACTCTATGCTGGATTTGCGTTCCTGTGGTACGCCATTGAGAGCGCCCGGTCGCAGCGCTATGCATCGAAGGAGACAGCCTCAGCTTCACTCGACCGTCTTCAGCGGGCAGACGACGCCCGTGAACGTCGCCCGGCGGAAGCCCGCCTAGTCGTTTCGGCTACCGGCTTCGCAATGGCCGTCGCAATTTTCTTCCACGTGGTATCGGCCGCGATCGGCTATTCGATCATCAGCCTGGCGCTAGCAACCCGCTGCATATGGGATCAGGTCGCCGAAGAAACGGCCCCTCGCCGGCGTTCCACGATCCTCGGACGCCACCGCGCCGTCGATACGGTTCTTCTCGTGTGGCTAGCACTTTCCGCCGCATCGATGCTGGTCTTGGTGCCATTGATCGGCAGCGAATCAACGCGTCCAAGCGCGATCGGCGTCGCGGTATGCGGCGCCCTAATGGTCGGCGTGGCCTGGCGCATCGCGAGCGCGCCGCCGCTGCTCTCCGGCGACGATCTGGAAGCCGAGCAAGCGGTGGACAACGAGACACGAGCCATTCGCACGGGAAACACGTGCTTGATGAGCGTTGGTGTAGCCGCGTTTTTCGCCGCTTATGCCGGAGCACGCGAACCATTCCTCTTTGCGTTCACCGCGTGGATCGTACTCTTCGCGTGGAAACTGCTCTATGCGCGGCAGCTCACGCGCATCAGGCTCACCTGATGCGTGAACTCGTTCTGACGGTCGATCCGGCGCTTGACATACCACCGTACCAACAGATCATCATGCACCTGCGCGAATTCATCGAACGCGGGAGACTGAAACCCGGCGAAGCGCTGCCGACGGTACGGCAACTGGCAAGCGATCTGCGCGTCGCCCCCAACACCGTGGCACGCGCCTATACCGAGTTGCAGGACGAAGGTTGGCTCACAAGTGAAGGCCGCCGTGGTACTCGGGTCGCCGATTCTACGCCCGCGGAGAGCCGCAAAGGGCGCACGCACGTTCTGCAAGGCGATATCGCCGATTTCGTCAACGCGTTGTATCGGCGCGGGTACTCGAAGTCCGAGATTCGGCTAGCCCTTGAATACGCAGCCGCGCGAATGTAGCCGGATAAAAAACGCGCCCGGGCCAACAAGGTGGACCGGGCGCGAATGATGCTGCCTGCGGCTTAGCGGTAACTCGGGCGCGCCGAGAAGCAGTCGCGACAGTAGATGGGCTTGTCGCCACGCGGCTGAAATGGCACCTCAGCCACGCCGCCACATTGACTGCACGTTGCTTTGAACATTTCCCGCGGGCCACCGGATCCGCCACGCCCAGCGGCGCCACCGCTACGGCCGCCGCCGGCCGCTTTGCGCGCCGCGCGGCAATCGCTGCAGCGGCTTGGCTTGTTGGTGAACCCTTTACTTGCGAAAAACTCTTGTTCGCTTACCGTAAAGGGGAATGTGCGCCCGCAATCGACGCAAGTGAGGGTTTCATCTTGATACATGAACGAGTCTCCTAACTCTTAGTGTTGACGTGTGATGATCGGACTCGCCAGTACCTGGAACGCAAAAACGTTGAAAACACCAGTGAGGCCTCCTTTGTGGCCGGAACGTGTTACGTCCGGCGTGCCTCGCCCGCACGATAGCGATAGACAATGCGACCTTTCGTCAAGTCATATGGCGAAAGCTCGACGTCCACGCGGTCGCCGGGAAGAATTTTGATGCGGTGCCGGCGCAAGCGGCCCGCGATGTGGGCTAATACGACGTGGCCATTATCGAGTTCAACGGAAAACGTCGTGCTCGGGAAGACCTGCTTGATGCTCCCAAAAACCTCGATCGGCGCTTCACGGTTATCTTCTACCGGTTTCGCCTTCGAGGCGCGGGGGTTCGAATTACGTTTGCGAGGTGCGATACGCTGAAGTACTTTCTATCGCCTGAGCGGCGGCGGCTTGAGAACGCCTTTCGCCGTGGGCGTCCGCATTCTCTGTGAAGGTAACAGCATCTCACGAAATCTCGCCCAGCACAATTCCCCGGCCACCCCCACGGGGACTCGGGGTCCGGCGCACGACCGAACCATGGTAAAGTCGTATAATCCGCAAAACGCCGAATGGGTTGCAGCGCCGGGCACGAACCATACAGGCCATTCTTACGGGTACCGGGAAGTAGATGGGTGCGTTTTCGCTTTTTTAAACGCGCGCAGCTCTCAGCTCGAGAGCCAGAAACGTACACATTAATGCCCGTCAAATCTACCAGCCGCGTTCCCGTCGTCGCGAAGCGCTCTACGGCCGCTGCCAAAATCTATCCCCCGCACGAGCATTTCGGCAGCCCGCTCAACATCTGCCGTGTCTGCGGCGAAAAATACACGTACACGCCGAAGCCCTATACGATCGACGGGCTATCCACGTCTAAGCGCTAGGCGCCCACACGCCAACCCCGCCAGCCCAAGCATCTCCCTGACTTCTGTTTTGTCGCTATGGTTGACACAAACCTGTCGTTTGTGTTACCGTCTGCTACAATGCATACCTTACCGACGTTCGGCCAGAACTTGGCGGTCGCCGCGGTCGCGCTGCTGGCAGCAAGCCTCTATACGGTGCACGGCATTCGAAGCCGCCGCTGTGATCCACCGCATGCGCGCGCGCTGTTCGTCACCGCAGCTATCGCGCTTCTCATCACCGTGCTGATGCTCGTGAAGGCCGTCTCGCCGGTGATAGCCTATGGCATCCTGTGCTTGGCCCTCGCGGGCTTTCAACTGGCGAGTCTGCTCCAAGACGAGCGCGTGCGTGCGCGCCAACGCCGAGCCGCGCTCCTCACGCCCCGTGCTCCCGCCGATCTCGTTCCCACGATTTGGGTGGTGCTCGCCGTTGCGACGGGACTGATGCTCATGCCGTATATCGCGCTCAACGTACAGGCTGCGGCCGCCGTAATTGTCGCTCTTTGCACCTTCCTCATGGCCGGAGTCGCCTGGCGCATCGCTAGCGCGCCTCAGCAGCTTTTCGGCGACGATGTTCAATACGAGCGCGCACGCGATCGCAGTTCGCGCACGCGAAAGGCGGGCGTAACCGCCGTTATTGCAATGGGCACCGTGATGGTCTTCATGGTCTTCGTCAATTACGATATGCAGACGGTAGCGCCGTTGCTCCTCACGCTCCAAGACGTCTCTCTGTGGACGTGGGCGCTATCGGGCGCCTCATGGATCGCCTATTCCAGCTATTTGGGCTTTCGGCAATCGTCGGCATCGTGAGCGATCTCGTCCTCACGGTCGATCCCGACCTGGCGCCGTTTCAGCAAATCATGGATCAGTTCCGGACTTTGATCGAATCCGGTCATTTACGAGCCGGCGACGTGTTGCCAACCGTACGGCAATTAGCAAACGACCTGAGCGTCGCTCCAAATACCGTGGCGCGGGCCTACGCCGAATTACAGGAAGAAGGGCTCGTCATCTCCGACGGACGGCGTGGAACTCGTGTGGCGGCAGACGTCCGCACCACCGATAGAGGGAAACGCACGCATAAACTCCATGAAGCGATCGCTCAGTTTTTGCAGACGCTCAAACATCGTGGCTTTTCGGAATCGGAGATATCAACCGCACTACGACGCTTCTCCCGATAGGAACGCTGTGCGATCGTCGCATTGCGCGCCCGATTCGCAAGCGCGACCTCGGGATCCGCCTACACCCAGCCTTTCGACGACATTTCCGCGGGCTCTGTGTGACATGACTCTGTTAAGACGTTCAGCAGATTGGTGGAGACGCATGGGACGGTCCCTCAATCACCCAGCCGTCATCCCAGCGTATCGGAAGCGTTCCGCGAAGCAAACGGTTGGCCTTATCGAGCCCCACCCCGCCGCCCTCATCAAATCCGACTGAACCCCACGCCGACGCTGGCGCAATCGACAGTAAGTACGGGACACTGGCGTTTGACTTGAACCAGTAATCGAAATCAACACGTCCAGGTAGTCCCGGTAGCTTCGAATAGGTTAGCGATTCGGTCACAAGAGAAAATGCGCCAAGCGGTATATCAATCTCGCCGTTTCCTACCCGCCAACCGCGCTTCGACGCAACGTCGATCCCGCGAAGCGTAAGATGAACTTCTCGATTCTCGCCGCACATCACAACCTGCCCAGGAGCCGGGGTCTGCACGGGATCCCACGCGAAGAGTCCGCTCGCAACGAGCGCATCGACCAGTTGAGGATCCGATGGTATATCCGGGTCCCCGACATACATCATTGGCGGATTGTCCTTGAAGTAATGTTGCACGAGCAGCGTAACGCTGTTATGCGATAAGTGCGGAACGGAGAAGCCGAAGATTCCGGCAACGATTAGCGCAATCGGTAACATTGTTTCGTCCTGGTTGATTCAGTATTTCGACGCCCACCATTTTCCTTCTGTGACGCGGAGGCCCCACTTTGGTTGAGCGGTTCGCGCCGTGCGGTCCCGTGGGCATGTGCACGGTGAGCGAAAAGCGAAAAAGGTCTCAATGCGGTTGAAGACGCCGTTTGTAGATTGGCTGTGCCTCGTTTCGATGTTCTTCGTGTTGGCTGCGATGCGCCATGTCGCAGGGCAACTGCCATGCACGGGCGACGAGCCGCGCTACGCGTTCCAAGGCGTCGGGTTGTACACCACCGGCGGCTTCTATCCAAAACACACGCGGTGGGAGCGGTTTGCTACCCAAAGCGGCTGCGGTAATGGCGGCGTCTTGCGTTCGGACACGCCTGGGCGGCCACTGCTAACGGTTTCTCCCAGCGTCATATTTGGTCCAGCTTTGCAGTTCGGGGGCCTCGAAGCCGCACGCTGGCTCGACTTCGTCGTCGGATGTTCCGGCTTGGCGCTTCTCTATTTCGTTCTCGCGTCGGTATCGCCAAATCAAAACAGCCGATCGCGCTTTGCCGCTCTCGGCGCTACCGCCGCGATTGCATTTTCGGTTCCTTTTGCACCCTATCTTCAGCTCATCTATCCGGAGATGCTTCTCTTCACCGCGATCGCGGCGGCCCTCTACGGCTTGCTCGTCGGCAATCGATATGCGACATTATTTGCGCTCGTCGTGCTCCCTTTTCTGCACATTCGGACGCTCCCGCTGTCGTTGACGTTCTTCGCCATACTGCTTTACCAAGCAGTCCGCGATAGAACGTCGCGTGCACAAGTGTGGAAGATATGCGCGCTCTACGTCGCCGGCCTTGGGGTCTTCGCTGTTACGCAATACTGGCTGTACGGATCGTTAACCGGCTCTGCTTTTCCGACGTATCATCCGTCCGCCGCGATGATATTCGAACGCTTGGGGATGCAATTCTACGATGTTCGGCACGGAGCGATCGCATACGCGCCGTTACTTCTGGTAGGACTGGCAGGGCTCGCGCTCGGAACCATTCGACGCGACCGGTTCTCCTTGTACAGCCTGCTGCTGTTCGCGACATACTTCGCGACGTTCATGTGGTCGACGGCCAACGAATCCTGGACTGCGCGGTTTTGGGTGGCCGGATTACCGTTCCTCGCGGTCGGACTCGCCTACTGGTTACGCCTCGCCAAACAGTGGTGGGAATGGCTGCCGATCGCGCCACTCGCGATGTTGGACCTTTTCAACGTCGCATCGTACGTGATTCATCCGTTATGGTTTCTCGAAAGCAGGCAATCCTCGATATCTTATGCGGCGCTGTTTCGAATGTCACATGTGGACCTCGGTTTATTCCTTCCGGTTGATGCAACCTCGGGATCCGCCTACACCCAACCGATCGGCGCTTTGCTTGTGTACACCGCGCTGGTCATCGTGTTTCTGGTCTCGTGCCGAATGCCACGATCGGTTTCGAGCAGAGCCATCTCTTGCGCGCTAACGTTCGCCGTGCTGGCTGCTCCGCTGGTACTGGGCCTCGCACGTTCCCTTCCCGCGACGACGTATTCGGTCGCCGTCCTTCCTTGGCGGGCCGAACTCGTTGTGCATCTCAAGGACGGAAGTCAACGGATCGACGCGTTGCAATTCGACAAGCAACTGCAATCGTATTGGACCTCCCCGCCCTATCCGGCCGAATTCACAATCCGCTGCATTCGTGCGAGCGGCGTCGTACAGCAGACCACGCCGGCTTATCCCATGTTGGTACTCGAAGGCTGCTCCGATACGGACACGCTCGAAATTACCGGAACGCCGGCTAGCGGCAATGGCTCAATCTACCGAAGCATGGGAACGCTTCGCTTGATACAGCGCATATTCTGATTCGCTCCTGGCACGTCGGTGCGTGAAACGCCGATCCATCACCCGCACGCAGCGTAATTACGCCGAAATATCTAACGTAACGCGACACCGTTCCATGTCACCGCGCGTCGGCAAATACAAGAAACCCCTGTCAAAACAAGGCGTTAGCCTGCGCGATGTGCGGGTTTCTCGTCTGTTAGACGCTTATCTTAACTTAACAAGCGAACTGCATCGCATTATTTTGCGGCCTGGACGAGCATCTCGCCCTATCTCACTTTCGGCCGCCGTCGTCTCTGCGCGACGAATCGATGGAGTATTCCCAGCGTCCGATTTCGGCGTACTGTTTGATGTCGTCCGCAGCTTGCGGATCGCCGTAGTGCTTGGTGACGATGGCGACGACTTGCTCCACTTCTGAGTCGTCGAGCCGCCCGAGCATGCGTCAGAGGTCACCATGGTCGGTCGTGCGCGCCGAATCTAACTTCATCAAAACGAGGTAGGGGAGAGGCAAAACGCGGGCGTCGTTTTGGGCGCGGGCGACCGGTGCGCCAAACGCTGCTTCGCCCCAATGCTGCGGGCTGGAAATCAAGGCGAGTTCCTCGTTCGTTTCTGGATGGTTCCAAGCGCTCCCGAAGAGTTCAAGATTGGCGTTCGGGAAAACGAGTTCTCGCGTTTGCTTCCACCCCTCCGCCGCATGTTTTGCGACTGCATCGCGATAGCGGTGCTTCGGGACGAGAAAGTCTACGTCGGCGGTATGCCGTGGAGGCATGTAGGCGTTAGCGGCGTGCGCCCCGTTGAGCATGACTGGAATGTCGCCGAACAATTGACTAGCCGTAAGACCGGCATTCGAGCGAGGTCCCGCCATTAGCCTATCCAGGTCGCTGCCCGATCCTCGGGTGCGAAGCCGCAAGGCTCTCCTAAGGAAGAAGGCACGACGCACGGCCGGCACCGAGTAATCGATGGGTTCGGCTTTGGTCGAGGTGGTCACCGAGAACCATGATATCCCCCTGATTCGAGATTTATCGAACTTTGCCCGGTCAGGCGCCGGGTCGGATTGGGCCTTGTGGGCAGGGGACTGCGACGAGGCTCATCGCATCGATTTTTCGACAGGTCGGCCTCACGAGACCGTTTCTTTCGCGAGCGTTGCGATGTCCATCGTCCGCGAAAGAAACGCGAAGCGGAAAGCTGAAAACGCCCCGTGTTCACGGGGCGTTTTTGCTTGTCGTTATTGATGCCGTCGCGGCATTTCGGATTTTGCTCGCATTTCGTCCCAACTCGCGGTTTTTCGTCAGTTAGGACGAGACAGCATCAGAACGGGATTTCGTCGTCGAGTTCGTCGCCGAAGGTATCTTGCGAGGAGGCGGTACTGCTGCTGCGGGCTCCGGCGTAGTCCCCGCCGCCGCCCATGGCTCCGCCGCCTTCGCCGCGGCTGCTAAGCATCTGCATGTTGTCGATCACGACTTCAGTGGCTTTGCGCTTGTTGCCGTCTTTGTCGTCGTAGCTACGGATGACGAGGCGGCCCTCAACGAGCGTGCTTGAGCCCTTCTTCAGATAGGTGTTGCAGGTTTCACCCAGACGGTCCCACGCGACGATGTCCACGTACGTGGTCTCTTCTTTGTTGCGCGGGTTGTTGACGGCAAGCGTGAACTTCGCCACACCCTTACCCGACGCCGTGTAGCGTATCTCCGGGTCACGCGTCAGGTTGCCGACCAGGATCACGCGGTTATACGAACCTGCCATGTTTCTCTACTCTCTTTCGCTCTCGTCGCTGTGCTATCGCTTATGGCGTGCTGATAAAATAGAACGGGCCGATGCCACACGGGTGGCACGGCCCGATTTTGGACGTTCGAAGACTTTTAGACCTGGCCGTAGCCTGCCTGCGCCGGCGGAGCCGCCTGAGCGGCCTGCGCCATCGCGGCGAGGGCATGCTTGTCGAGGTGGATCACCAGGGCGCGCATCACGTCTTCGTTCAGCTTCAACTGGCGCTCCAGCTCCTTCGAGGCATCGCCCGTGCTACGGAACTGCATCGCCACATAGTGGCCCTCGCGCACGTCATTGATCTCGTAGGCCAGGCGCTTCTTGCCCAGCTTCTCGATCGCCACGACCTCGCCACCTTGGGCTTTGATGATCTCGCCGATCGCGGTCGAACGCGTATCGACGTCGGCTTCCTCAAAGTTCGGACGCAGGATGTAGGTCACTTCGTAATCGTTCATCGGTTCTAAAATCTCCAGCTGTGGACACCCTTGCGGGCGGCCCCCTTCGGCAAGCCAAGCGGGGGCAGGTGGCGGGGCCGTGGCCCCAAAGCTGCTTGAGTTTACCTGAGTAGGGCCCAGAAGGCAATCGCCTTGGTCTCCTCAGCCGATTGTCAACGCCCCGGGGTACATCTAGTCGGACATGCGCATCGCCCATTTTGCGGTCACTCGCCGGATCGCGGTCTCGATGATTGCCCTGGCAATCGTCATCCTCGGCATCTTCGCCCTCCCCCGCCTCCCGGTGGCCCTGCTCCCGAACTTCACCTACCCGGTGGTCAACGTCAGCGTCTCCTACCCGAACGTGGGGCCGGAACAGATGGAGGCCTTGGTCACCCGCCCGATCGAGAACGCGGTGAGCCGCGTGAACGGCGTGCAGTTGATCGACTCGACCTCCTCCGAAGGCCAGACCGAAGTACGCGCGCAGTTCTACTACGGCACCGATATCGACACGGCGGCCGTGGACGTGCAACAGCAGGTCGATCGCATTCGTAGCCAGCTTCCGAACGATCCGAACCTTGGTCAGCCCGAGGTCTCGAAATTCGATTCGAACGCGTTTCCGATCGTGCGTCTGTACATCACCGATCCAAACATGACGCTGCGCAAGCTCGGCGATCTTTTCACAAACACGCTCTCCGACGAATTCGCCTCGATCAACGGCGTTGCGGCGGTTACCGTAACCAACGACCAGCAGCGCGCGATCATGGTGGAACCGAACGCAAATCTGCTTGCCGCAAATGGGCTGACCCTCGCGCAAGTCACCGCCCGCATCCAGCAAGAGAACTTAAATCTTCCCGCCGGCATCATCCGCGTGGGCGCCGACGAATACCAAGTACGTAGCAACGCCCTCCTTCAATCCGCGCAGCAGGTTTCGCGCCTGGTGCTCGCCACGCGTAACGGCTCGCCCATCCGCATCGGCGACGTCGCTCACGTGACCGACGCGATCACCGAGCAGCGCAGCTTTCAACGCCTCGACGGCAAGCCCGCGCTCGGCATGATTATCAACGCGCAGCCGAATGCCAACATCGTCTCCACAACGATCGGCGTCTATCAAAAAATCGCGCAGATCAAAAAGCGTTATCCGGGCATGCAGATGTCGGTAGTCTTCGAGCAGATGTCCTCGATAAAACAGTCGATCTCGGCGCTTGAACACACGGCGATCTATGGTGCGCTCCTCGCCATCATCGTCATCTTTCTTTTTCTCCATTCGTGGCGCACCACGCTGATCGTCGGAATTTCGCTTCCGATTTCGGTACTCGGCGCGCTCTTTATCGCTTACCTCTCGGGTTACACGCTCAACATCATGACGCTCGGCGGCCTTGCACTTGCCGTCGGCCTGATCGTCGATGACGCGATCGTCGTCATTGAAAACATCTACCGGCACATGGGACTCGGCCAATCGCCACCGGAGGCAGCCGAATCGGCGACCGCGGAAATTTTCTCGGCGGTGCTCGCGTCGTCGATTACGGTCGTCACCGTCTTCGTTCCGCTCGTCTTGATTCCGGGGCTCCAAGGCCTCATTTTCACGCCGTTTGCGGTGATGGTGATGGGCGCCGTCGCCATTTCGTTTGTCGTGGCCGTCACCACGGTTCCGATGCTTTCGACCGTTCTCATCCGTAAGCGCGCAGAGAACACGAACGGCAATGGTTCGGCGGCATCGGGCGGACACTACGCCCGCTTTAGCCGCTCCTTCGATCGCCGCTACGCCCGCTTTGCAGCGTGGTACACGCGCCTGCTCACTGCCGCTATCGACCGCCCGAAGGTGGTCGTGAGCGTTGCCGGTGGCCTACTGCTCGTCACCCTCGTCGCGTTGCGTTTTGGCGTCGTCCAAACCGAGATGTTCCCGCCGCAAAACACGACGATCGTGCGCTTTAATTTCCAAATGCCGACCGGCACGGCGCTTGCGACCACGAACGCCGTTGCAAACGATATCGAGCAGCGCATGCTTGCGGATCCGCGCGTCGCCCACGTCGGTAGCCAAGTCGGCACCGCCGGCTTTATCGGCAACGGCTCGCAGGTAACGAACCAGGGCAACCTCTCGGTCGATCTCAAGCCGCAGATCAGCGGCGATCAGGCCGCGGTATTCGTGCAGCAGTGGCAGCGCGCGCTGACGGTCGGCATTCCGCATTCACGCTTCGGCAAACCGATTCCAGGCTTGCGTATGTTCGGACGCACGTTCGATATCGTGCAGGGCACGATTGCGCGCGGCCAAGACGCGCTCACGATCCAAATCTATGGACCCGACGTCAACACCCTCTACAACACCGCGTGGAACGACGTGATTCCACGCCTGGATCGCATTCACGGTATCCAATCCCCCAATACGAACATCAACAATTCTCAGCCCGAAATCGACGTGGTCACCGATCGCGCCAAGGCGGCTCAACTCGGCCTTTCCACATCAACGATCTCGAACGTCATCGATACCGCCACCGCCGGGACGATTGCCTCCTACATGCAGATCAACGGAACGCAGTATCCGATCGTCGTGCAACTTCCGCCCGATGAGCGCAGCTCGCTGCAGAGCCTGGAAATGCTCAACGTTCCACTCGGCACGAGCACGACGCCGCTCGCGTCGTCGATCGCGCAAAGCGCGAACCCCGGCTCGACCGTGCCGACGCAAACGCTCGGCGTCATTCCTTTGCTCGAATTGACGAGCATAAATTTCGGCGCGGGGCCATCCGAGATCACCCGCGAAAACAAAGAGCGCATGATCGAGATCGATGCGGGTCTGAACAACGTCCCGCTCGGCGCGGCCGTCGCACAGGCGACGCGAATCATGAACGGGATATCGCTGCCGTCGGGCTATTACTGGCAGTTTGGGCAATCGGTCTCGCAGCAGAGCGACACGTTTGGAAGCCTGGGCCTCATCGTGCTGCTCGCCATCGTACTTGTCTATATGCTCCTTGCCGCACAGTTTGAATCGCTGCTGCACCCGCTCATCATCATGCTCTCGGTGCCGCTCTCGCTCGTGGGCATCGTCGTGGCGCTCGTCGTCACGCACCGTTCGTTCGGGCTTACCGCGTTCATCGGCGTGCTCATGCTCGTCGGCATCGTGGTCAAGAACGCCATCCTCGTCGTCGAGTTCACGAACCAGCTGCGGGAGCGCGGTTATTCTGCACGTGAGGCCGTTCTGCACGCCGCCCCCTTGCGTTTACGCCCGATCGTGATGACGACGCTTGCGTCGATCGGCGGCATGATTCCGATCGCTCTCGGCATCGAGGCCGGCAGTCAAACGCAGGCACCGCTCGGCACCGTGGTGATCGGCGGTTTGCTCTTCTCGACGATGCTCTCGCTGCTCGTGGTGCCCACGCTGTATCTTTGGACGGCAAAGTATATCGAACCGCGCTTCGGAGGTTTTCGCCGTCATGCCGGCGGCGCCGCGAAAACCACGCTGGGCACGACCGCGGCCCCGCTCGAGGTGTAGCCCAAAGGGCCCTTTGCGGATAGCGGGGCCCGGCTCGGCGCGACCCGAAGGAAGCGAGCACCTATGAGACGGCTGATCGTTCCTTTGCTCGCCACGATCGCTGTTGCCGCTTGCAGCGGCGGCTCCGGCGGTTCGAGCGCATCGCTTCCACCGATAGCACCGCACGGCACGCAGTCCGCGCAGGCGACATTCTCGATCGAGATTCCCGGTCGAGGCGTCATGGCCCAGTTGCGCCGCCCGTTCTACCAGTCGCAAGCAACGGCCGGAATCGCGTTTAACTGGACCGGCACCGATCCCACGCACCCCGACCTTGCGTTTCCCATTTCGGCCACGTGCCCGTCGCCGCTGCCAGCGGGCATCACGTCATGCGGTACCGATTCGAGTGGGAACACGGTCTATCAGTTCGCGTTCAATGCGACGCCCGGTGTCTATCCGAAGTTCATGATCACGACGTTCGACGCCGCGCCGGCCGGAACGTCGCCGTTTGCGAGCACATTCGGCACAAACGCGCACGAACTCGCGCAAGCGTTTCTGCCGACGCCGCTGACCATCGTCGCGGGCCAGGACAACCCAATTCCGAGCATGACGTTCTACGGCATTCCCGCAAGCGTGAGCCTACTGCCCTATCCATCGCAATCCCACGTCGTCACCAACGGCGCACATGCCTATGAAATCATTGGGAACACGCAGCAGCTCTTTGGCGTCGCAGCGCTCGACGCGGACGGTTTCCTCATTGGCGCAACAGCAAGCGGCGCACCGACGATCAGCGTCACCGAAAGTACGAGCGATGCACCGGCCGAGTTTTCGATCGCGCCGATGAGCGGTCCAAACGAGTTCGGCATCACAGCGATCTCCGCGCCGGCAAGCGGCGGTGGATCGATCACCGTCAGCGCGACGGCGGGCGTCAGTGGTCCCACCCCCGCATCAACAACCTACGCGATCACGCCGGTTCAAGAGATGTGGCTGACGTTGAGCAGCGGTGGCGTTGCTACCGCGTACGGGTTTGCCGGCTACCCATTATATCCACCGTCGTACGCGCCGCAGACAACCCCGCTCGATTTCACATACGACAATTCGACGCTCAATGCGTGCGGAACCGGTGTTGCGTGCTTGTGGGAGGCGGCGACGGCGCTACCCGACGGTTCGTTTATCGCATACTCGCAGAGCGACGGACACCTCTATCGGTTCCTCCAAGGCACCGGGTCGCTCTCACCGGCATTTCCAAGCGAACTCAGTGGCTACATCTCGCCGTCGGTCGCCTCCATCGCTGCCGACAATGCCGGGCACATCTTCATCGCGGACTCCAACCTGTACGTTCTCTCAAGCTACACGGCTTCATCGGTTGTTTCACCGTCGGTCGCACCGACCAAAGCACAGGCGGTGGCCGTCGCGCCAACGCTGGCCGCGCTTCCTTCGGCACTCCAGCAGACGGTATGGGTATCGAACGGAGCCGCCGGACAGAGCTCGATCCTCAGCTACGCCGTCAACGCAAGCGGAGCGCTCACGAATATCCCCGTCACCATCAACGACAGCGTACCGATCGGAAATCCGACGGTACTCGGCTTCGACTCCTCAGGCAATCTGTGGGCCTTCGACGGCGCGTATCTCCACGTCTATGCGCTCTCGGGTTCGGCCAGCGGCGCAACGCTCACCGAGCTGCTCTCGACGCCCATTCAGCCGGCGAGCGGCCTTCGCGGTGCCTCCTTCGGTGCGACGTCACAGGGCACGATGTGGCTCGCGTCCTTTGGATCGTACCCTTGGATGGCACCGCTCGCGCTCTCGGGCTGCCCGGGTAGCTCGTGCACGGTTCTGCAAAATCCCATCGCGTATTTGAGCGCCGCCGCGGATGCAAGCATCGTCGTTCCCTAACCATCATGCGTTCCCGACATCGTTCTTCGGAGGGTCTATGAGACGGCTGATAGTGCCGGCGCTGGTCGCAAGCATGCTCGTCGCGTGCGGTGGCGGTGGAGGCGGCGGTTCTGCGGTTCCCGCAGCGGGTGGCGGCATGCACAGCACCGGCCAAGCCACGGTCAGCGTGCTCATTCCCAACGCACCGTACGCAGCGCCGAGCGCGCACCGTGCGCCGCAATTGATCTCCGCGGCAACCGTTGCGCTCCAGTTTAGCGTAATTCGCGTCGATGGCGCATCACCGAGTCCCGCAATCCCGCCGCTCGTCATCACAATCGCGACCTCGCCCGATTGCTCGAAGGTCTCCGGAGGAACCTCGTGTTCGGTGTCGGTCCCCGTCCCGATTGCAACGAGCGTCGTCATTCAGATCGCAACGCTCGATGCGAACGGTAACGTGCTTGGCGTCGGCGACGTCGGCCCGATCGATACGACGCAGGCGAACATTCCCGCCCAATCCGTCTCGCTCGGAGGCGTACCCGCATCGCTCACGCTCTCGCCAAGCGCGGTCTCGGCGCCCGACGACGGCGCGACGCATACGATCACGCTCACGGTCTCCGCGAAGGACTCGAGCGGCAATACGATCCTTCCGCCGGGAAGCTACGGCGTTCCAATCACGCTCGCGCTCGTCAACGCGAGTGGCACGGCGCTTTCGCTCTCGCCGGCCACGATCGCGTCGCCCGGACCAAACGGCGATACAACCGTGACGCTCACGTACAACGCCGCGCAGCCGGCCGGGCTCACGCAGATCACCGCCTCCAGCGGAAGCGCAACGCAATCGGCCACGTTTGCCCCGCTCGTCTTCACGCCTACGACCTTCGGCCAGCTCTACACCGGCGCACCGGTCACGGTCACCGTCAGCGAGGCCGGATATGGCGGAGCATTCACGATCACGGCCCCGTCCTTCGTCAGCACCACGTGTGCCCCGGCCTCCTGCGCGCCTGCCTCACCCGGTGGCGCGGTAGCGATTACTATGAACGCGACGAGCGCCGGGAACGGGAATCTCGCGATTGCCGATACGCATGGTGCCGCAGCCTCGATCGCCCTCTCCGCAACCACCATTAGCGGCGGCGGCAGCGTGGTCGGCCCGCAATATCACGTGTACGAATATCCCACCGCGACCGGTGGCAGAAATTACGGCATCACCGTTGGCAGCAGCGGTCAATCGCTCTGGTACGTCGATTCGGCGCTCGCGACGATCGGCACCATTGCCTCGCCCGGCGCATGCAACGGCACGATCCTGAGTTGCCCGATCAAGGAACTCACCCCGTTCTCGAGTCTGAGCCCGCAACCGTCGGTGATGCAGGCCATCTCGACGGGCTTCGATGGAAACTTGTATATCGCCGATCCTGGAAACCTCGGCAGCGATCCGGGGAGCGTCGAGCAGATATCGTGCGCCGATGCAACATCGTCATGCGCGACACCACTGCAGATGGGCTTCGCGAGCGCTAGCATCGCCACACCCGCACCCGCCGACGTCGAACTTGCACCCAACGGATATGTCTTTGCAACCTCCTCGTTCCAGACGATTCTTCCCGGCCCGCCGCCGACGCCCGGTCCATCGGCAATCTACGCGGTGGCGAAGAACGCATTCGCAAGCGGTGTACCGATCGAGATGCACGTAGCCATGACCCAAAGTTCGCCGGCCTACATGACCCTCGACAGCACCGGCAGCATCATGTGGTTTACCGATGCCGGCAACGGGAACATCGGCTTCTTCCCCATGACGTGCGGTGTAACGAGCACTTGCACGATCTCGGAAGAGCCCTCCGAGATCGTGACGCCAAACTCATTCGGAAGCGCACCGCGCGGCGGCCCGCAGATCGCGCCGCACCCGCTAGTATCCCCATCGCCACCGCCGGGAACACCGTTCTCGACGCCGCTCGAAGGCATCGTCGAAGGACCCGATGGCTACCTGTACGTTGCCGAGCCATCGGCAAACCGCATCGACCGCCTGAACGCTGCGGCTTGGCAATCGTGTCAGGGAATCAACTGCACGTTTACACCGATTTCGCTGCCGCGCGCGGGCGCGCGTCCGATGATGCTGACCGTCGGCCCCGATGGGAACGTCTGGTTCACCGATGCCAATCCGACGAGCGGTGCGGTCGGATTCATCGCCCTCTCCTCGTGCACGGCCACCGGATGCGCCGCGTACGAGTACCCCGTGCCGACCGCAAACGGCATGCCCTGGGGCATCACAAGCGGCCCCGACGGCAACATTTGGTTTACCGAAAGCGGCACAAACGCCATTGGCGAGGTGAAGCTCCAGTAGCGGCGCTTAGCCGCTCCGCGCGAAGAAGACGATCGTCATCGTGGCGCCGATGGCGATGACGATCGTTCGCGCGAGCGTTTGCGGGACCCGGCGAAAAAAGCGCGCACCGAAATAGCCGCCGCCGAGAGCGACCAACGCCATCGGTATGGCAAAACGCCAATCGACGATTCGCGCGATGAGAAACGGAACGAGCGCGACCCCGTTGATCGCAACCGAGAGCACGTTCTTCATGCCGTTGGTGGCATTGAAGCTCGGCAGTCCCGTGAAGGTCAGCACCGCGAGCATCAAAATACCCATCCCGGCACCAAAATATCCGCCGTACACGGCGACGAAGAACTGCACGACCAGTTGCCAGCCATGGTGCGCCGGATCGCCGCGGTGCGGCTTGACGAGCAGCGGGCTTGCGGCAAAGACGGACGTCGCGAAGAGCAAGAGCCACGGAATCAAGCGCGCGAACGTCGCAGCGGGCGTCACTAAGAGCAAGCATGCGCCGATGAGGGAGCCTACTGCGCTAACCGCGAGCACCGAGACGAGCAGCCGCCGGTGTGGCTTGACGTCGCTCCAATACCCGCGCGCACCGCCGATCGTCCCGACCCACATCGCCGCATTGTTTGTCGCGTTGGCCGGGATCGGCGGAACACCCGCAAGCACGAGCGCCGGAAAGCTCAAGAAGCTTCCGCCGCCGGCGACCGAATTCATCGCTCCCGCCGCAAACGCCGCCGCCACCGGCAGCGCGTACTCAGCCGCCTGCAGCGCTCTTCTCGCGTTTCGTGACGCGATAGACGCGTCGTACCTTTTTCAAGTTTTCGAGCTTGGTGAGGAGCTTGTGCAGGTGATCGAGGTCGCGAATCTGTACGGTCAGGCTCGTAACCGCGGTGCCCTCTTTGCGCACGCGCGCGTTCACCGAACTCACCGAGGTCTTCAACTCCGCAAAGACCGCCATGATATCTTGCAGCAGTTGCGGCCGGTCTTCGGCTTCAACCTCGATATCGACCGCGTGCGTCATGTCACTGCCGCCGGTCCACTGCGCTTGCAAAATGCGTTCAGGGGTCGCACTCATGTACGCCACGTTCGGGCAATCGGCCCGATGCACGCTTACGCCGCGGCCGATCGTGACATAGCCGATGATCGGATCGCCCGGAACGGGCGAACAGCATTTCGAAAGCCGGACGAGTACGTCATCCACACCCGCGATGCGCACGCCGCTCGCGCGTTTGGTCGTGCGGCGCGTTACCGGCTTGCGCACCTGCGTAAGATCGACGACGTTGTCACCTTTGATCTCGTCGCGAATGCGGTTAGCGATCGCCTGCGCGGAAGCGTCTCCGAAACCGATCGCCGCGAAGAGATCGGTTGGCGATCCGTAGTTCATACGGTGCGCGATGCGTTCGATCAGTTCCCCGCGAGCGAGGTCGGGGCGCAGGCGTTCGCGTGCCAGTTCGGCTTCGAGCGCCTCTTGGCCGGCAAGCACGTTCTCCTCGCGCTGTTCTTTGCGGAACCACTGCTTGATTTTGTGTTTAGCGCTCGAAGTTTTAACCACCGAGAGCCAATCGAGCGAGGGCCGCCCGCTCGATTTATTGACGAGGATCTCACAGATGTCGCCATTTTGCAGCGTGTAGTCGAAGGGTACGATGCGTCCGTTCACCTTGCCGCCGACGCAATGGTTCCCAACGTCGGTGTGTACTTGATACGCAAAGTCAAGCGGCGTTCCGCCCGCGGGCACCGAGAACACGTCGCCGCGTGGCGAGAAGACGAAAACCTGCGTGTCGAAGAGATCGAGCTTCAGGTTCTCCATGAACATGCGCGAATCGCGCATGTCCTTCTGCCACTCGAGCAACGCACGAAGCCACGACAGTTTGTTCTCGAACTGATCGGCCTTGCCGCCCTCTTTGTAACGCCAGTGGGCCGCGATTCCATATTCGCCGGTTCGATGCATCTCCCACGTGCGAATCTGAATTTCGAGCGGTTCTCCCTGCGGCCCCACGACCGTGGTGTGCAGCGATTGGTACATGTTCGGTTTGGGCATCGCGATGTAATCTTTGAAACGCCCGGGAAGCGGCGTCCACATCGCGTGCACGGCACCAAGCGCCGCGTAACAATCTTTCACCGTATCGACGATGATGCGAATCGCGGTGAGGTCGTAAATCGTCGAAAAATCGCGGCCCTTTTTGATCTTCGAGTAGATCGAGTAGAAATGTTTCGGGCGCCCTTGAATCTCGGCGTTCACCGTCATCGACGCAAACTCGCCACGCAGCTTTTCGATCGCCTCGCGCACGTCGTTCTCGCGTTCGCGCCGCGTCTTCGCGACGCGTTCGACGATCTCGCGGTAAGCCTCGGGCTCGAGCCACTTGAGGCATTCGTCCTCGATCTCCCACTTGATCTTCCAAATGCCTAGGCGATGCGCGATCGGCGCGTAGATGTCGAGCGTCTCGCGCGCGATCGAGAGCCGCTTCTGCGCCGGCAGGCTCGCAAGCGTGCGCATGTTGTGCAGCCGGTCGGCTAGTTTGATGATGATGACGCGGATGTCGCGCGCCATCGCCATGAACATTTTGCGCAGGTTTTCCACCTGCGCATCCTCTTTCGACTGATACGGGATGCGGGTGAGCTTCGTCACCCCATCGACGAGCCCGGCAATCTCGTCGCCGAACTGCGCCGCAACCTCGTCGCTCGTTATCGACGTATCTTCGACCACGTCGTGCAGGAGCGCGGCGGCGATCGTGTGGCGGTCCATCTCGAGGTCGGCGAGGATGCCCGCAACGGCGAGCGGATGCTCGATGTACGACTCGCCCGAGGCGCGGCGCTGGCCATCGTGGGCGCGGTCCGCCACTTCATAGACGCGCCGCAGCCACTCCCCCTCGAGGGAGGCATCGTACCGTTGGACTGCTGCAATCAGCTCCGAAATCGTCATGCCGGGTATCCGTCTATATTCGCATAAACGTCCCGGTCCCGTCCAATGGTTCTGCCGTTCGGCGTTTTTACTGCAATCGATCGCGGAACATGATGCCGTCGATCTTGCCATCCGGGCCGATCGTCAGCTCTTCGAATACCGTGGCGTTGGAGCAGCGCATGCGGTAGATGTAGCCGGTCACGCCTTTGGGGCCGCCGTCGATGCCCAGATACCCCAACCATTCGACCGAGGTCAGGGCGCCGAGCGATGCGAGCGCCTTCGAGGTGGCCGCGATCTTCGCGGGGGTGAGCTTTGCTTGCGTGACGGCAGCGTAGTGCGTCGGATCCACCACGCCCGCTTGCCAGGCAACGAACTCACGTCGCGCCATCAACGTGATCGCGGGATTCTCCGGCGGCGGGGTGGGCGTGGAAACAGGGGTGGGGGTCGATGCGGCGTGACCGCGCGCATACGCGGCCGCCGGAACGACGAGCAGCGCAGCAGCAACGACGCTCGCGGCGAGGCTAGTACCGAATGAACGAGACAACGTCGGTTCCGCCGAGCGATGCGCGACCGTTCAGTGCCTCGAGCTCGATCAGGAACGCAAAGGCCTCGATTGAAGCGCCGAGCCGTTCGAGCAGGCGACGCGTGGCCGCGGCGGTACCGCCCGTTGCAAGCAGGTCGTCGATCACGACGACGCGATCGCCGCCGCCCAGCGCATCGGCGTGAATCTCGAGTGAGTTCGTGCCGTATTCCAACGCATACGACTCGGAGAGCTTGCTGTACGGCAGTTTACCCGGCTTGCGCACCGGAATGAAGCCCGCACCGATCGCGTAGGCAAGCGGCGCGCCCAGCATGTAGCCGCGCGCTTCGATGCCCACCACGTAGTCGATGCCGCGACCCTTGAAACGATCGACGAAGAGATCGACCGCGGACCTGAAGCCGTCTTTATCCTTGAGCATCGGCGTGATGTCGCGGAACAGAATCCCCGGAATCGGGAAATCCGGAATGGCGCGAATTAAACGTTCGGTATCCACGGGGAACGAGCTTTCGAGGCGCGCCGGGACGAGCCTTTCATCCGCGCGTGCGAGCGACCAGCCAGAACCGCGTATAGTTCGCGGCCACATCTTGCACCGCACGCGCGAGGACGGCTGCGCCGTACAGCTCCGCAGCCGGAAGCGGCCCGATCGCCGCATGCGTCATCTCGCCGGCCGCCGCCACACGCCGAACGGCGGCCGCCGTATCGTAATAGGGCTCGGCCCTCACCCCGAGCCGGCCGAGAAAGAGGGAGCACTGCGCGAGCGCAACCGGGTGCGAAAGCACGCGACGCACATCGCTCACCGCTGCGCCGGGTGCGCCGATCAACGCCTGCTCGATACGGTGCAGGCGCTCGGCAACCGGCGCCAGCCGTGCCCGTGCCAGCGCCTCGCGCGCCGCCGCGATGACACCTACGACCGAGTTCTCGACGGGCAGCACGGCATAGGGCAGCGCGCCGCGCTCCACCGCGGCGCAGAGCGCCGCGAAGCTGGGGTAGCCGCGCGTGGCGCTTGCGCCGAGCGCTCGCGCCGCCTCTTGCGAAAAGGCACCCGCCACGCCCTGAAAACCGACGATCACGCGATCGCCCGCACCAGATCCGGCCGCAGCACCCGCGCACCTTCGAGATAGACGTGTTCGATCTCACCTGACGAGCGTCGCGTGCTCACGTGGGCAAGCACGCGCACCACGCGCGCGAGCGCCCCCGGCACGTCGATCTCGCAGAAGTGCAGCATCGGCACCTCGGTCCATCCCATCTCGCGCACGGCCTGCGCGGGAAACGCCGCGTGGAGATCCGGCGTCACGCTAAAGAGGAGCGACACCACCTGATCGCGCCGCAACCCGTTGCGCGCAAGCACCTCACGCAGCAGCCGAGCCGTGCCCTCGAGAATCGCGCGCGGCTCGTCGCCGTTGACCGTGATCGCGCCACGAACGGCACGCATCCGCGGCATTGTAAGCGCCGCGTCCATACGATCGAGATCGTCCACGATCGTGGCGAAGTCGCGTAGATCGAGCGCTTGCTCGGCATCGCTGCGCGCCAGTTCCGGTTGCGGATGCACCTCGAGCAGAATCCCGTCGGCACCGACAGCCTTTGCCGCTCGCGCGAGCGGCCGAATCCACCGGCGGACGCCCACGCCATGACTTGGATCGACGATCACCGGCAACGGTGAACGTTCGCGCAGCACCGGCACCGCCGAGAGGTCGAGCGTATTGCGCGTGGCGGATTCAAACGTGCGAATGCCGCGCTCGCATAGGATGACCCGCGGGTTTCCTTCCGCGAGCACGTACTCGGCGGCGCACAGCAACTCATCGAGCGTAGCGGCCGGACCGCGTTTGAGCAAGATCGGATTGCGCACGCGTCCTGCGGCGCGTAGCAAGGGAAAGTTCTGCATGTTACGCGCGCCGATCTGGAGGACGTCGATCGATTGCGCCATGCGCTCGACGTCGTGCGGCGCCATCACTTCGCTCACGGTCGGCAGCCCGCTCGCGCGCCCGGCTTCGGCGAGCAACTCGACGCCTTCCCAACCAAGCCCTTGGAACGAATGCGGGCTCGTGCGCGGCTTGAACGCACCGCCGCGCAACAGCGCCGCGCCCCGCTCGCGCACGCCGTGCGCAGCTGCGAGCACCTGTTCGCGGCTCTCCACCGCACAGGGCCCCGCGATGATCGTGAACCCACCATCCCCGATGCATACCTCGCCGATCTCGATTGCCGTTCGGTCCATCGCTCAACTCCATCTCAAGAATATGCAAACGAGCCCCCGCCTGTCGGCGGGGGCTCGTTTGCGAAAACTGCGTCGTCTCTCTCGTCTTCTACGCGCGCAAACGGCGTCCGGCCGACCCTTCGGGACGGCTAAAGTACGAATACGTAAACGCTGCGGACGTGAACGCGATCATGATGTGCTGGCAATAACACCACACCGGCTAGGTCGCTGTCAAGCCTTCCGACTTGCGCGATCCGCGCGAATCGGGGTAAGGTCACGGTAATGGTGCTCGTTTGAGGAACTTCGAGGAACGGGCACGACGTTAGGAGAGATATGAAACAGCGAGTAATGGCGGCCGCGCTCGCGGTGGCGCTGTCGGTCGGCATGGCCGCGCCGGCGCTGGCCAACGGCGCTGCAAGCGTCCGCAACATCATCATGCTGGGTACCGCAGCCGGCATCCTGATCACCAACTACAACCACAAACTTCGCGAAAAGCGCGCCGAGCACAAAGAGGTGACGCGCCGCCAAGAAGCTTATCGCGACTGGTTCTATCACAAGTACGGCTACTATCCGACCTACGATCAGTTCAAGCAGTGGTACCTGCAAACGTACGGCATCAACCCTGAATAGACGGCGCTCTACCCGCAACGCCGAGTCATCCGCGCGCGGTTGGCTCGGCGTTATCTTCGGCGAAACCTATGCGCGGCGCATCACCGTCGCCCTCGCGTGCTCGATCGCGCTGCACGAGGTTCTCGCCACGTTCATTGCGCCGCTCGCGGCCGTACCTTCGGCCGAGCACGAGCACCTCACCGAGGTGACGCTCGCACGGATCGAACGCAAACCCACACCGACGCCATCGCCGACCCCGCCGCCGATTCACGCGCTCGCGCCCGTTCAGGCACGAAGCCTCCCGGCAAAGACGCGCACGATCGTGCCCCGTGCGGCCGGCAAGGCCGCGCAGAAGCAGCCGATCAAGCATCTGGGGGCCAACCGCCCAAAGCCACCGGTCACCGTGCATACGTCGCCCTCTCCGGCACCCGCGATCCCCACGCCCGGTGAAGGCGCCGGTGCGGGCAAAGGCGCGGGCGCCGGAAGCCTCGGTAGCGGCACGAACGGCAGCGGTACCGCCGACGCCGGAACCGGTGCGGGCAGCGGCGGCGCGCCGTGCGGCGCAGTGGATTTCAGCGCGCGCGGGCCCGCCACGTTCAATGCGAAGACCGGATTCTACGAGCGCACCAACGTGACCGCGATCGTCCACTACGCCGACGGCACATCGCAGACCGTTGCGCTGGATTGGACGTGGCGCTTCAAGAGCGAAGACCTCGATCCGTTCAACCCCAACGCCGACGCGCCGATGTTCTTTCAGTTTCCGCCGCGTTCGCAACGCGCGAGCGAGCCGCCCGCGGTGCAGTACATCATGCAAAACTCGAAGGCGTACGGCGGCACGCGACTGCGCAGCGACTGTCCGAACATCCCTCCGCCGCCAAGCGCACATCCCTAAAACGCGAAGAGCGGGCATCGCTGCCCGCTCTTCGCGTTCCGCACCGTGCGTGCGTCGCTAGGGTTGGCCCATCGGACGTGCCATCGGCGACGCGACCATCTCGTGCGCGTTGAGCGCCTGAGCGGCGATGGCCGCAAGCGACTCCAGGTGCGCTCGCGTCACCTCACGCAGTCGTCCGTTTCGCGCAGCGATCGTCGCATCGTGACGCAGCGCTACGAGGTCCATACGCGCAAGCGCTTGCGCATCGCTCGGCGTCCCCGGTGCCGGCGCGGTGAGCATGGCGCCGAGGAACCGCGCATAGGTCGTCTGCAGATTGCGACGCACCACACCGTCAGCGCCGGCCTTACCGTCTGCGATGCTGCCGAATATGCTCGCCTGCGACCAGTTGAAGAGGTCGTCGAGCGTCATCGTCCTACCGCGTCCGAACGTGTCAGCCATCTCGTCGATACGCTGCAGGCGAAGCGGCGAAAAGAGCTCGTGCAGCGTCGCGAGTTGCGCCGCACCGACCATCTCGACCACCGGTACGTCATGACGCGGCGTGGGGCTGTACGCCCACGTCGCATCGAGCGTCAGCGAACTCATCTCGGAGTACGTGAGCGAGTCGAGGACTGCCGGATTGAAGTGCCACGCAGCATCGGAGAAGAGCCACGAGCTCAAGTCGTTCCATGCACGCAACTCTTGCCCGCGCGAGACGGGTGTCAGCGGCGCGGCGGATCCCGGTTCACCCTTGACGGCGCGAGAAAGGTATTCGCCGCCGATCGTGTGCGCCGGCATCACCGCGCAGTTGAGGTACCAGCGCATCGGCATCAGGAACGCACTTCGTGCTTCGTCGTAGGCCATGCCTTGCTCGGGGAAACGACGATTGACCGCATCCATGATGCCGTGGAACATACGAAGCTCGGTACCGCACCACGCGAGCGGATGATTGGTGAGGTCGAACGTTGCGACGCGCGGATCGATCGAATGACCACTCGCAAATCCATCGGCATCCTCATCGCTCGCGAAACGGTATTTCGGGTCGTTCCAGCGCGAGGCCCATTGCGCAAGCGTCGCTTGCGTCTGCGCCGGCGATGCATTTGCCGGAATATAGCCGTATCCGTAGTTCACCGCATAGTAATCGTACGGTCCGAGCACCAGTTGCACGTAGTCGCCTTGCGGCGTGCCCTTCGGCCACAGGTTGATCGGGCTATACTCCATGACCGAGCTCGCCACTCCGTACGCGTTGGTGAATGAGGTGCTCTGCAAATCCTTGGCCGTGTAGGCTTCGGAACCGATGAAATTGTGCTGCAAGCCGAGATCGTGGCCGGATTCGTGCAGGATCACCGAACGGATGAAACCTTGAGTGAAATTCGCCTCGGCTTGTTTCGAATCGGCGAGCCCGCGTGCTGGGGCAATTTCGTACTTATAGATCAAACGTCCGCCCACGCCTTCGATCGCATCGAAGTTGACGCCGACGTTGAGCTCTTCACCGGTGCGCGGATCGTCCATAATCAGCGCTTCGGCGCCGTACTCGGGACGGCTCGTGTCGATCCAGCGAATCATGTTGTGGGTGATGTCGTCGGGATCCCAATTCGGATCGTTCGGTTGCTGCTTCACCTCGATTGCATCGAGAATGCCGATCTTCGCAAAGGCTTGATTCCAGGTGAGCAGCGCATCCTTGACCGTCTGACGGTACTCGACCGGGATGTCGTCGCTCAAGTAGAAGATGATCGGATTCTGCGCGCGCGCCGGCGCTGGCGACGTACGCGGACCAAAGTTCCAGCGCGTGATGTAGTGGACGTCGCGGCGCAAGATCGCGTCATGCGCGAAATCGAGCAGCGGCTGCGAAAAATAGCCGACCCGCGGATCGTACACGCGCGGTATATATCCGTCCTGCGGAGCCGCGATGATATTATAGGTCATCTTCACTTCGACGCTGCGTGGATCGGGCGCGTTGTCGATGGTGTCGGGGTTCACCGACATCCACGTCTGATCGACCCGCAGCACGTCGTTCTTCGGAAACGCTTTCGCGGCCAAGAAAAACGAGCGGTGCGGATCGAGTCCGTACCCATGCATCGGATTCTTCACGGTGTCGCGGAAGCTCGATGCCAAGTCGGCGACGTCGCCCAAGAACGGATCGGCCGGAATGAGCACGTTCGTGCCGTCCTCGGCGACGATCGGAACCACTGCGACGACCGATGCCGGAAGCGATTCCTTGACGCCGTGGGCGGCGGCTGCGTTACTTCCCGTCACCGTGTAGGCGTTTGGGTAGCGGATGACGATCGTGCCGTTGACGCGATCGAAGTGCAGGATGCGCGCGGGCGCGACGTACGGCTCGCCCGGCGCGGGGCCAAAACCGCCGAGTCCCGTAGCGGGAACGGCCGTCTCGATAAAGTCCTTGCCGAGTTGCGCGTTCTGAATCTCGAGAAAGAACTTGCCGTTCTTTTCGACGATCGGCAGCAGCCCGTTGTGGACCTTCGCGCCTTTGACGAATGCGGCAAGCGGAGCGGGCTGACCCGCGGCACCGTTCGGTGCTGCCTGCGCGAGCGCACCGAGTGGCGCAAGGGAGAGGAGCAACGCCGCACACGACGCTACCCCGCCAAGATGACGTAGCATTCACGCCTCCAAAGCGATAGGGGTCACGCAACGGGGTGTACGCCGTCGCGCGTCATCCCTACGTTTGCAGCAGAGCCTCGCTGCGTCCTGGGAGACGGATGCCGGAAAGGTGGCCGCTTTAGCCGATCTTGGCGAGATGCAGTGCGTCGGCCGTCTCGTTGCGCACCCGGCGACACAGTTCCGCGTCGTCAGCGATTGATTGGCCATACGACGGGATCATCGCGCTAAACGTTGGCGCCCACGCGGTCATCCGATCCTTGTAGAGGCGCCCGAGAACGTCGAGCATGACCGCCACCGCAACCGATGCGCCCGGCGATGCGCCGAGCACCGCCGCAAGCGATCCGTCAGCGGCCGAAACAACCTCGGTACCGAACTGCAACTTCCCGCCGCTCTTGGCATCGGGCATGATCACCTGCACGCGCTGGCCTGCGACGATGAAGTGCCACTTCGACGGATCAGCGTCGGGGAAGTACTCTTTGAGGGACGCGTACTTCGCATCTTTCGATTCAAGCACTTGACCGACGAGATACTTGGTCAAATCGAAGTTATCGCGCCCGACCGCGAGCAACGGCCCGAGGTTATCGCTCTTGACCGACCCGAAGAGGTCAGCGTACGAACCGTGCTTCAAAAACTTCGTCGAGAAGCCCGCGTACGGCCCGAAGAGCAGCGACTGCTTGCCATCGACGAAGCGCGAGTCGAGATGCGGCACCGACATCGGCGGCGCACCCACGGAAGCTTTACCGTACACCTTGGCGTGGTGGCGTTCGACGGTGGCCTGATCGTCGCAGCGCAAAAAGATGCCGCTGACCGGAAAGCCGCCGAAGCCCTTCCCTTCTTCGATGCCCGATTTTTGCAAGAGCGGCAACGCGCCGCCGCCGGCGCCGAGAAAGACCGTGGTCGCATCGAGCGTGCGCACCGCACCGCTCTTCTCGTCCTTGACGCTCACGCTCCAACCACCGGTTGCGAGGCGGCGCAGATCGGTGACGCGGTGCGAATAGGATACGTTGACACCGCCGAGTCGCTGCAGGTACGCGAGCAGTTGGCGCGTGATCGCGCCGTAATCCACGTCGGTACCGATCGGCATGCGCGTGGCCGCCACGCGCTGCTGCGGATCGCGACCCTCCATCACGAGGGGCATCCAGGTTTTGAGCACGGCGTGATCCTCGCTGTACTCCATACCCGCAAAGCAATGATGCGCGCTCATCGCCTCGTAACGCCTGCGTAGGAACGCGACGTTCTCGTCACCCCAGACGAAGCTGATGTGCGGCACGTCGTGGATGAAGCTCTCCGGCGCGTCAAGTTTGCCGCCGCGCACGAGGTAGGCCCAGAACTGACGCGAGAGGTCGAACTGCGTGTTCACCTTTAGCGCACGATCGATCGTGACACTGCCGTCCTTGCCTTCGGGCGTGTAGTTCAACTCGCAGAGCGCCGCGTGTCCGGTGCCCGCGTTGTTCCACGCGTTCGAACTTTCTTCGGCTGCGCTCGGCAGCGTCTCGAAGATCTCGACGGTCATCTGGGGATCGAGTTCCTTGAGCATGGCGGCGAGCGTCGCGCTCATGATGCCGCCGCCTACGAGGACGATGTCGGTACGGTTATCGGCCATAACACCACGGACGATACGACCTCTCCGGCACCCCCGGCAACGTCAAAGTAGGCAGCCGGCCCCAAAAGGAGAGTCCCGCCAAGCAGACGGCCCGCCAAAAAAGCGGGCCGCGTGCTACCGGAGCGGGGGCGATGCGTTAGGGAGCCGCTTCGCCGTACCAGCGTTCGAGATCGCGATGGTATGCGTCGAGCGCCGATTGGTTGAGGTAGATCATGTGCCCCGACTGGTAGAAGCCGTAGGTGATGTTGCGCTGGAGTTGCGGGGAGAGGTTCATGTGCTCGAGGGTGTACTTGGTCGCAAGCCACGGCGTTGCGAAATCATAGTACCCGTTCGCCGAGAAGACGCGCATCTTCGGATTATCCGACATCGTCTGCGCCAGCTGCGGAGCGACGTTGATATCGTTTTCGCCGTCCTGCCACGAATAGAGCCCGCTCTTACCAATCAGGGCATAGGTATCGGGGCTATAGGGAATCGGCGGGTTGTACTTGAGCGTTTCACGCAAGTACTGATTCACCGCGGTCGTGTAGGGCGCGTTCATCGCGTCGTCGCTTGCATCACCATCGGGGTATGTGCTGCCCGGATCGAGCGTATGCACCGAAAAGCGGCCGTCATACCGGCCGATCGTCTCGGCCTTATCGCGCAACGATGCCGCGAGGAAGCGGCCATAGGGCACCATGAGATGCGAGTTGATGAGGTACTGGACCGGCATTCCGATGTAGCGGTGCATCTGCTCGGCGATCGCCCGCGTTTGAGCGGCGCTGCGCGTGTCGCCGGCGAGCAGCGCGTCGTAGTACGTGGTCAGCGCAAAGTGCGCGGCACTCTGGATGAACGCCTTCTCACTTCCGACGTGCGGCACCTGATCGTGATACCACGCGGTCGCGGCCTCGGTCGGGAAGTAGAACACGAAACCCATCAAACCGTCGCCGCCGATCGCCGCGTCTACGTACGACGTGTCTTGCGACCAGTCGAGTTGGAAGTCGAGAATCGACGACTGCGAGACGATACCGTTGAGCGCGACGCCGTCGTTGAAGAGGATCGACGACAGTTCGGCCGAGCGCGGCGTCCCGTAGCTTTCGCCGAATAAAAATTTCGGAGAGTTCCAGCGCCCGAACTTCGTGCAATAGCGCTCGATGAATTGGGCAAACGCCTTGGCATCGTGCCGGAGGCCGAAGAAGTCCTTTGGCTTACCGACCCCCATGATGCGCCCGAACCCGGTGTTCGGCATGTCGATGAAGACGAGATCGGTTTTGTTCAGGATCGAATCATGATTCTCGACCCAGTGATAGGGCGGCGCGCCCGCGAGGCGGTCGCCAGCGGTCACGACATGCACGGGGCCGACCGATCCCATGAGCAACCACATCGACGAACTGCCGGGCCCGCCGTTGTAGAGAAACGTCACCGGACGGTGCGGATCGTTCCCGACGGTGTATGCGACATACGACATACGCGCAGTCGCCTGATTCTTCTCGTTCTTGAGCGTGAGCGTTCCGGCTCGCGCGGTATAGTCGATCGTCTTTCCATCGATCTCCACCGTGTGATGCGTCACGGCATCGGGTGTATAGGGCATGGAGATCGGTTTGGGCTTCGGTTTTGCGTGCGCGGGCGCAGCCGCGGCGGCACCGAGTGGCGACATGATCACCGCGCAAGCGGCGGCGGCACCGACGAAGCGTCGGATCGTGAATCGTATCGTGTTCATTATGAATGCAGCGCCTCGTCGTACCAGTGCTCGAGATCGCGGTGATATGCGTCGAGCGCCGATTGGTTGAGATAGATCATGTGTCCCGATTGGTAGAATCCGTAGGTGATGTTCTTCTGCAGATTTTCCGGCATGTTCATGTGTTGCAGCGCGTACTGCGTTGCCAGCCACGGTGTCGCAAAATCGTAGTATCCGTTCGCCGAAAATACCAGCATCTGCGGGTTCGACATCATCGTCTGCGCCAAATCGGGAACGACGTTAATATCGCCTTCGCCGCCCTTCCACGAGCGCAGGCCGGCCTGCGCGATCAACGCGTAGGTGTCGTTGCTGTAGGGAATCGACGGGTTGTATTTAAGCGTGTTGCGCAGGTAGTCGTTGACGGCCGTCGTGTACGGTGCAGCCATCGCGTCATTGGATGCATCGGTGTTCGGCGAGGTTGCTTCGGGGTCGAGGGTGGATTCGGCGAAACGCCCGTCGAGGCGGCCGATCACTTGCCCTTGATTGCGCAAGAGCCCCGAGAGGAAGCGCCCGTACGGCACCATCAGATGCTGACGCACCAGATAATCGACCGGAAGCCCGATGTACCCATGCATCTGCTGCGCGACCGCGCGCGTTGCCGCGGGGCTCAAGGTGTCACCATGCAAGAGCGCATGGATGTAGGTGGTCATCGCAAAATGCGCTGCCCCGTTGATGAACGCTTCTTCGCTACCGTTGCGCGGCACCATGCCGTGGTACCATGCCGCAGCCGCCATCGTGGGAAAGTAAAAAGCGTATCCGAGGTTACCGCCGCCGATCGCGCCGTAGAGATACGGGTAATTCTGCGACCAGTCAAGATGGAAGTCGAGCACGCTCGACTGCGACACGATCCCGTTAAGCGCGATACCCTTATTGAAGAGCACTTGCGAGAGCGCAGCCGAACGCGGCGTGCCATAGCTCTCGCCAAAGAGAAACTTCGGCGAGTTCCAGCGATTGAATTTGGTGATGTAGTTCGAGATGAATTGTCCGAAGGCTTCGGCATCGTGCTGGAGGCCGAAGAAATCTTTCGGCTTACCCACGCCCATGATGCGACCAAAGCCGGTGTTCGGCATATCGACGAAGACGAGATCGGTTTTATCCAGGATCGAATCGTGGTTGGCGATCCAGTGGTATGGCGGTGAACCGGCGAGTCGATCGCCTGCGGTCACCACATGCACGGGGCCGACCGAGCCCATCAGCAACCACATCGACGAACTGCCGGGCCCGCCGTTGTAGAGGAACGTAATCGGGCGATGCGGATCGTTCCCAACGGTGTAGGCGACATACGACATCTTTGCCGTCGGCTGGTTCATCGCGTTATGCAGCGTGATCGTTCCGACGCGCGCCGTGTACGCGATCTGCTTTCCGTCGATCTCGATCGTGTGTTGCGTCACGGCGTCGGCCGGAAATTCGGCTGCAAGCGCAGGTGCAGGCGCGGCGCTCGGGGGCTTCGGCGATGCGTGATGGTTCGACTTTGCGGCCACCGCTATCGGCCCGCCGGCGAACGCACACGCAATCGCTAATGCGAGGAAGCGTTTCAACGTGTTATCTCTCCTGGAAAGCGCTCTCTACCGCGCCGTTCAAGTGTCGTATTATAGGCACAATGCGGCAGCGAGCGTAGCGTGCGGTTGTAGTGCAACCGTCAAGCCCGCGAGTCCTTTGCCAGGCGGGTCGTACTCGTGCCGCTATGGATCGAGATGATGCCGACGCCGCGCGCATAGGTCGTCATGGTGACCGATTGCACGTGAACGGGAATACTCTGCCCCATCACGTGCTCGACCCCGGACACGGTGACGTGCGAGCGTTCCACAAGCACCGTGAACGTGCCGGCCGGAACATGCGCCGTTCGCATTCCAACAAAGCGGTTGGCGACGGTGACCGTGCCGATCAATCGAGCCGACACGCCGGGCGCCTGCGCGGTGCTGGTAAAGGTAAAATGATACGACCATGCGGTACCCAGGCGCCACTGCGCTGGCGGCGGCAGCACATAGCCCACGATGCCGGAGGCTTTCATCGTGTATCCCTGCGTGGCGATCGGCAGCGTTCCCGCCACATCAACAGCGGGAAGCGACCAACCGTGCGCTCCGCATCGCCAGCGCAACGTCAGTGGATTCATTCCCGTTTGCACCTCGGTAAAGCCGTGCGACGATGTGGCCACGACCCGAACGCGATAGCGGCCAGGCACGGGCCCGCTCACGACGTACGCCCACGTTGTCCCGAGAGCCGACGGAAGATATTCGTTGGAGCACGCCCGCGCAACGCCGGCCGCAGCAACCAGCAGCGTGCCGAGGGCCACGCTAAAAAGACGATTGAACATCCGCCCGCTCATTGGCGCCCGGGCCTGCTGCTCCCGCAAATCGTGCGCTCGCCGCCGAAGCACCCAAAAAATAAGCGACCTAAATCAACGGATTCGCTTGGCAGCGGCCCGAACGTCTTTTGTCGCACGCACGTATTTCACGCCGCGTTGCTACCGCCATACCACTGTGGCGAGAGGAGGACGAGTATAAAGTGGACCTGGGGCCTTGGAGCATCCCTGACCGGCATCGCGTGCGCCGCCCTTATCGCTGGCTGCGGCGGCGGCAGCACCGGCGGAAGTAGTACGCCCGCGACGGCATCGCCAACCACATCGCCTTCGGGCTCACCGACGACCGCGCCATCCGCGGCGTTCCCGTGCGGCTCGGTCTCCGGCACAACCTCGGGCACGCTTACCCCAAGCGTTGGGACGGCCATGGCGTTTCCGGCGCTTGGCACATGCACGTCCAGCATTACCTTCCAGACCGGCACGACGATTGCGGCGGGCACAACAATCAGCGCAACCTCGAGCCTTACGCCACCCGCAGGCGCACCGTCTCCGTTGCCAACCAATCCGGCCGGCACGAATGCGCCGACCCCGTTGATATTCGAATCGTTCACGTTGAACTCCGGAAGCATTACCGTACCCACGGGCGCATCGGCCGCACCAGTTCAGTCGCTCACGCTTGCAAGCACGGGAACGTGCAGCGCGTATTACCAGACGTTTGCAACCCCAAGCGGATGGCAGGGATACGGGAACGCCGGAACGTTAAGCGGCCTCACGATCAACTTCCCAACGGGAAACAACAGTAACTCGACCACGTTAACGGCCGGGACACAATACTACCTCGCCTACGTCTGCTTCTAGCGACACCGACGCATCGCGCATGCAGCACGAGTGGCCTCCGTCACCTTAGGGCCGGGGGCCACTCGTGTAGGCTAACCCACGACGCGACGCGCCCTAGCCCTAGTCACGTCGATCGACCGTTGCAGTAGGCACCTGACAACATTTCTCGTCAGGAGGCCTTCATGCAACCGGTTACCCTTACTGCGCCCGGCTCGCGTACGCTCGAGTTTGGTATCTATCGCGACGGCGACAACAATCTCGACGCCTCACAGGCTGTGACGCTCGCTCAAGCGCTCCGCACGAGCGCCAGCGACCCGAATATCCAGTTCACAGTCGAAGATACGACGGGACTCCGGATCGCGGGCGGCGACATCGTCGAGGGGCGCACCCGTACCGATAGCTTCACGATCGCCGACGGTACTGTTCACGACGCGCATATCGGCCGTGCGCAGAACATGGCGCGCGAATCGAATCTTGCAACCTTCGTCGCGCGTACGCTCGACAACGCCGAGGCAACGGGCGCAAAACAGACGTGGATCGATCTCGTCGATCATGGCGGCGGCGACGGCGGCGGGCTCGAGACGCACACGGGTGCGGTAATGTCGATGCCCAACATGGCGAAGGCCATCGCCGACGGCGTTGCCTTGCACGCACGCGCGCATCCCGAAGATGCCGGGCGCGGTGTGGACGGAATCGTGGCCAACCAATGCCTGATGGACACGATGGGATTTGCCGACGCCCTCTCGCACGCAGGCGTGAAGTACCTCGCAGCGAGCCCTGAGACGATGGTGTCGCCGGGCGTCCCAAGCGGCGTGGCGCACGACATCGCCGCGCATCTCGACGATCCCGGCGCGATGGCACACGCTGTGACGACCGACGTGATGCGCACGCACTATGGCGGCCCGCACGGATTCGGTCCGGCGGCGGCGTTCGACGTGCTCGATCTCGCGCCGCAGAAGCTTGCGCGCGCGGAGGATGCTATCAAAACATTCAACGACAGCGCGTCACACGCGGCGGGCGATCCGGCTCTGCGGGCGCGGTTGCGGCACGATATCGGTTCGGTGCAAGGCATGGTGCGCTTTCACGATGCCACGCCCGACATGCCGTGGCACGCCGATCGTCCGGCGATTGCGATGTATCGCGCGGTCGCAAGCGACGCCGCCCTCGATCCCGCCCTGCGGCGCGAGGCTAGCAACGCAGCCGATGCGATCGGCGGCATGCTCCTCGCGCACCGTGAGAGCGCACGCTTCGCGCCGTTCGATGGATCGAACTACCGCGATGCCGTCGGCCCGACGATCCACGCGCCGCTTTCGACGCGCGAGCGCGATCCGTGGGCGCCGGCAATTAGCGAAACGCACAATGCGTTTTACGTCGCGACGGATCAGGCTTCCTTAGCCGACGCCCTTGCCTGAGGGCACCGGCTTAACGCACCCTGGTGCCGCTCTCGTGGGCCTGCATCGCGCGCACGACGGAGGCGACGGGCTCGTGGCCAAGATCGCGCCCGACGGCATAAAAGCCGAGCTTCGTTTCAACGCGCAGGTCCCCGATCCGGATAAACTGCCCGTCGTCGATCAGGCGATCGTGCATGCCACCCCAGAACAGTGGAATCCCGTCGCCACGCGAAGCCGAATGCAGCATCATCACGTGGCTCGGAAAGCGGAGCATGTGCTTCGGATCGGGGTGCAGACCGAAGCTGCGCAAAAAGCGGCGCCAATTGAGTCCGGGATCATCGGGTTGATCGAGTTCGAGCAGCGGAAAGGCGAGCAGATCCTCGGCCCGGCGTACGTTACGGCTCTCGGGGTAGCGCTGCAGAAAGGCCTCCGACGCGGCCGGATAGGCGCTTTCGTGAATCAGCAACGCGCTTTCCATATTCGGCCATTTTCCGTCGCCGAAGCGAATCGACAGGTCGATCTCCGGAGCATCGAAATTGGCATACGAGGTCGCGGTGATGATACGCACCTCGACGTCCTTCATGGCCGCGCGGATGTCGGCGTACCGCGGCATGAGCCAGTTCATCCCGACATCAACGGTACAGGCGATCGTCACATATCTGCCATTCTTCTCTCTTTGCAGCCGTTCGATCGTTCGCGCGATATCGTCGAACCCGGCTCGAACCGATTCCGCGATCGCGGAGCCCTCGGACGTCACGACGACGTGACGGCCGCGACGCTCGAACAATTGCAACCCACTCCACTCTTCGACCTGCGCGATGTGACGGCTGATTGCCGATGCCGCGACATCCAATTCACGTGCCGCTTGCGAGAAGTTTCCGAAGCGCACCGCAGCCTCAACCGCGGCCAGCGCATTCAGCGAAGGGAGATCACGACGTAAAGACACGTGCGGAGCGTACCATAAAAGGAAACGAAGGTCACCAATAGTTTTTCGGAGCATGGCTTTTCTTGCTTCGATATTAACGAAGGGATAACGCTTCAACATGCGTATGATCCAAGAGTGACCGATCTTCCACTTTCGGTCATCCGGAGAAATCATGCAAGCGGACGCCATCGTTTCCCGCCTCCACGCATTCCTGACCGCGCACGTGTATCCGAACGAGCAGCGGTACGCGCACGAACTCGACGCTACGCCGTCGCGTTGGACGCAGCCGCCCATCATGGAGACCCTCAAAGCCCAAGCCCGCGAGATGGGACTTTGGAACCTGTTCCTGCCTGAGCCGGAGTACGGCGCGGGTTTGAGCAACCGTGAGTACGCACCCCTGTGCGAATTGATGGGTAGGTCGCCGATCGCCCCGGAGATTTTCAACTGCAACGCTCCCGACACGGGCAACATGGAGGTACTCGCGCGCTACGGATCGCCGGCGCAACGCGCCCAATGGCTCGAACCGTTACTGCGCGGCGAGATACGCAGCGGATTTTCGATGACGGAGCCCGGTGTTGCATCCTCGGATGCAACGAACATCGCGGCGTCGATTCGGCGCGACGGCGATGCCTACGTCCTACATGGACGTAAATGGTGGACGACCGGTGCACTCCACCCGCACGCGCGCATTCTGATCTTCATGGGGAAGTCCGATACGAGCGCGCCCGTGCACAAACAACAGTCGATGATGCTCGTGCCGATCGACACACCAGGCGTACGCATCGTGCGTAACCTTCCGGTCTTCGGATTCGATGATGCCCCCTTCGGGCATTGCGAGATCGCCTTCGAAGACGTCCGCGTTCCAGCCGAAAACTTGATTCTCGGCGAAGGGCGCGGTTTCGAGATCGCGCAGGGCCGGCTCGGCCCCGGACGTCTGCACCACTGCCTGCGTCTAATCGGCCTAGCCGAGCGTACGCTCGAGCGCATGTGCGTGCGCGTGCGCGACCGCGTTACCTTCGGACGTCCGCTCGCCGCGCAAGGCGTGGTTCGCGAATGGATCGCTCGTTCGCGCATCGAGATCGACCAGACTCGATTGCTCGTCTATCGCGCCGCAGCCGAACTCGACGAAGCCGGAAACAAGGGAGCGGCGCCCGCGCTTGCCATGGCGAAGGTTGCGGCACCGCGCATGGCTCAAGACGTCGTCGATCGCGCCATCCAGGCCTTCGGCGCGGAAGGTTTGCTCGACGACGCGGGGCTCGCGCACGCGTGGATCAATGCGCGCTCGCTACGCATCGCCGACGGCCCCGACGAAGTGCACCTGCGTTCGATCGCCAAAGCGGAACTGGCAAAATACGATGCGTGATTTTCACGTCAAACACGGTGCATGCGAAGTTGTCCTGGTGCGTCACGCGGAGGCACACCATATCGACCATCCGGTAACGCTCGACCCGAAAGACGTCGATCTTCCACTCTCCGAGCGGGGACACGAGCAGGCACGCTTGCTTGCCGCACGCCTCGCCAAGCGCGAACTTGCGGCCCTCTACACGAGCCCACTCAAACGCGCGCTTGAGACCGCCGACGCGATCGCGCATACGACAAAGCTTCCGATCGTTTCCGACGCGCGCCTGCGCGAGGTCGAGATCGCCGGCGTCGGCCCGGTAGCGCTCCACGATCTGGCCGAAATCGCCATCGCGCGCGGCGGCTGGTCGCATCTTCCGGGAACGGAGTCGTCGGCGAGCGTACGCGGACGCATGCGCGATGCGATCAACGAGATCGTAAAAAAACACCCGGGCGAGCGCATCGCGCTCGTCTCGCACGCAGGCGCAATCAACGCCTACATGTCGATGTTGCTTGCTCTCTCCGGAGATTTCTTCTTTCCGGCCGGAAACACGTCGCTCTCGATCGTGCGCGCGCGCGACGACCGGCGGCTGATCGTGACACTCAACGATACGGCGCACCTGGAGTACTCACGATGAGTCGCGACGATCCTGAAGTGATCGACGTACGGCCCGAGGAACGCCTCGACCTTCGGCGGCTCGAACCATATCTGCGCGCGCATCTTCCCGAGACGGCCGGCACATTTTCGCTTCGCCAATTCAGCGGCGGACACGCAAACCTTACTTATCTCGTTGCATTCGGCGAGCGCGAGTACGTGCTACGCCGCCCGCCGCTCGGTCCGGTCCCAAAACACGCGCACGACATGCGCCGCGAACACGCGGTTCTCTCGCGAATCTACGAGACCTTTCCGCTAGCGCCGCGCAGCTATCACCTCTGCACCGACGCCATGGTGATCGGCAGCGATTTTGTAGTGGAGGAACGCAAAAGCGGCATCGCGATTCGGCGCGAGCTTCCCGCGATGTATGCGGACGACACGACCTTCACCGCGCGCCTGGGAGCTGCGCTCGTCGATACGCTTGCCGACCTACATCGCGTCGATCCATATGCAACGGGCCTCGGCGAGCTCGGTCATCCCGACGGCTACGTGCAGCGTCAGCTCGATGGCTGGTCCTCGCGCTACGACGCCGCGCGCACGACCGAAAGTGCCGATGCAAGCGCGCTCATCGCCTGGATGCGCGAGCGCCTGCCGCCGTCACCCGCAACGACGATCGTTCACAACGACTACAAGCTCGACAATATGCTCCTCGACGCCAAGGATCCGGCTTGCATCGTCGCCGTTCTCGACTGGGACATGTGCACGCTCGGCGATCCGCTGATGGATGTCGGCTATCTGCTCGCACTCTGGCCCGAAGCTCATGAGCCGCCGGCATTTCGCGTCGGCGCGATGCCCACGTGGCACGCCGGATTCCCCACGCGCGCGCAGGTGGTCATGCGCTACGCACAGCGCACCGGATTCGACGTCTCGCACGTGCGCTGGTATCACATCTTCAACGTCTTCCGTTTCGCGGGCATCCTGCAGCAAATCTACAAGCGTTACACGCTCGGACAGACGCACGACGAACGCTTCGCCGGTTTCGGCTCCGCGGCCAATAGCCTGATCTCCGCCGCAACGTTTCTCGCACAATGAAACATCCGCCGGCTAAAGAACGCGCGATCCTCGATGCTGCGCTTCGCCTCTTCTCGCAACATGGCTATCGCCATACCTCGGTTGACGAGATTGCGACGGCGGCGGGTATCGCGAAAGGCACGATCTACCTCTATTTCGAGAGCAAAGAGGCGCTCTTCCGGGCGCTTTGCAGTCACGTTACCGAGCACATCTTTGCCGAAGTAGAGGCGGCGATCGGCGACGACGGACCGGCCCTCGTGCGCATCGCGGCGGCACTTCGGGTCAAATTCGGCCGCCTCTTTCGCGCCGTCACGAGCGCCAGCCACGGACGCGAGTTGATCGAATCGCGCGACGACCTTGCTGCCGACATTTTTAAGGCCTTCGATCACCGCTTCGAAGCCTTGATCGCGACCCTCGTCGAACGCGGCTTGCTGCACGGCGAGCTGCGCACCACTGCAGAGCGCCTAAGCGCAAAGACGATCGCGCAGACGCTCTGCGCCTCGACCCGCGGCGTGAGCCTCATCGCACGCGATTCGGCAGATTTCGATCGCCGTTTCGAGGCCCTGCTCGCGATCGTTACCGAGGGCCTATCGGCGTAGGCGTTCCTCGATCATCGTCCGCATCGCATCCTGCGGATCGCTCCATGCATCGACGAACGTCCGCAAGATACGCCCCGTGAGCCCCCAGATACGCCGCGCTCCGTAATCGAGGATCGTGGAATCGATCTCGAGCGCCCCAATCGTCACCACGCCTTCACGCACCTCTGCAAGCAGCGTTGCAAGCGGAACCGTAAAGACGCCGACCGTCTCGGTCGCATCGATACGCAACTCGCCCGGAGCGATCGTCGCGACGAACGGCGTTACCGCATAGCGGTTCACGCGTGCCCGGATCTCCGGGAGGGTCGCGAGAATGCGCACGCGATTCGGATGCACGCCCACCTCTTCGGCCATCTCGCGCAGCGCCGTCGTGCGAAGGTCGCCGCCATCGGTTGGATCCATGCCACCGCCGGGCAACCCGATCTGGCCGCCATGGCTGCGCAGATGCGCAGCGCGTTCCACGAAGATGACGCCGTGCGGAGCCTCTTCGAGGATGCCGAGGATCACGGCAGCGGGGCGTCGCGCCTCGTCTTGCATGGGTGCATCCTTCGACGCGCGAAACCCGCTCCTCATGCAGTGGCTCACGAGCGCCATCGAGCGCCTGCTCTGGGCGAGCCGTTTTCTCGTCCTCATCGCCGTCTTTGCAAGCTTGGCGAGTTCGGCGATCCTGTTTTACGTCGCAAGCGGTGACGTGCTCCGCTTGTTCGGCTCGGTCGCCGGCTACACCGGCCAGGCCGTGACGCATATCTCGATCATCGGCCACGTGGCGGAGATCATCGACGGGTATCTCTTCGCCGCGATCCTCATCATCTTCGCGCTCGGACTCTACTCGCTCTTCATCGCTCGCTTGCAGGTAGCCGAGCACTCCGAGGTCGCGCGCCGGCTGCTCTTGATCACGAGTATCGACGAGCTCAAAGAGCGCCTCGCGAAGGTCGTCTTCCTGATCCTCGTCGTGCGTTACTTCCAGTTCACGCTCGAACACGAGCCGCAGACGTCGATCGAACTCTTAGAGCTAGCGGTCGGCATCGCGCTGATCGCGCTCGCGCTCTTCCTCACCAACCGCACGCAGAAGGCTAGCGCAGAAGGGGCACCCGTTCCGGATAGATCGGGCGATTGATGATTCGCTCGAGCGCATCAGCTTTCGCGCTCAGCACGAGATCGGAGAAGCGCCGGAAGCTTTCGCGCTCCGCCTCGCCTTCGGCGAAGCGCTCGTTGCGCTCTAGATCGACCTTCGCATCGACCGGAAGAAAGCGCACGTAGCGTCCTTCGTCGTCTTCGGCCAACTCCACCAAGCCTTCGTCTTCGAAGATGCGCAACGCTATGCTCACCGTGCGGTCGCTCACTTTGTCCAGTTCGAGCGTCCGCGCGATATCCGTATAGTTCATGCGCACGACGCCCGATGAGGCAAGGCCGCGTATCCCCCGATAGAGCGCGCGCAACGCGGGCAGCGTCGGTGCTTCACGATCGATGATGAACTCGTTGATCGTCCGATCGGCGGCACTGAAGAGCAGGTGAATCCCGGCGTGCGCGCCGTCGCGCCCCGCGCGCCCCGCTTGCTGATTGAACTCGGTGTAATCGAAGTTGAGATGATAGAGCACGACGTGACGCACGTCGGGCAGATCGATGCCCTCGCCGAAAGCCGACGTGGCAACGACGACTTGCAGTCGCCCCTCGCGAAAAAATCGTTCGACTTCGTGCCGTTCAGGTGTCGGCATGCCCGCGTGATAAAACATAACAGTATTGCCGATCTTCTTGCGAAGCGAATCCGCAACGGCGGTCGCTTTCTGCCGCGACATACAATACACGATGCCTTTGTCTCCGCCGCGAAAGAGCTCAAAGAGATAGGCATCCTTGTCTTTGGTTTCGCGGGCGTCGATCACGTGCAGGTTCTCGCGTACGGTCGGATCGATCACCCACGACTCGATCCGCAGAGCGCGCACGATCTGCGCGAACGCATCGTCGCTCGCGGTTGCCGTAAGCGCGAGCACCTGCGGCGATCCAAGCGACGCGATCGTTTCGCCTATGCGTCCGTACGAGGCACGGTGGGTCGATTCGTAAAGATGGTGAGCCTCGTCGATCACAACGAACGCGGGCGTGCTCGCACCGGAAAATTCAGCGCGATGAAAGTCGAGAAACTCCGGGGTTGCAAGCACGATATCCCACGCACCCGAACGCAGCGCCTCGAAGAGTTCTTCCCGCTCGTCGTGCGAGATCGCACCGTTGGCGCGATAGATACGTAGGCCGAAGGGCTCGAACTTACGAACCAGCGCCTCGTATTGATCGTTTGCGAGCGCGCGCAAGGGGTAGATGACGAGCGTCTTTCCGCCGCCGCGAAGGGCGCGCAGCGCTGCCGGATATTGAAAGCAGAACGACTTCCCGCGCCCCGTCCCGAGCACGACAAGCGTATTGCGCCCGGCTTCGATGCGCTCGAGCGCCTGGAGTTGCGCCGCGTGCGGCCTGCCGTCCCCGATCAATGCGACGCGCACGCGTTCTTCGTCGCCATCCCACGTCGAGCGTGCGGCTTCGCGCGCAAGGGAGCGTTCCGCGACGATGCGCCCGGCATCGCGCCACACGTAGATGTTGACTCCGCGATGACGCGCTGTCCCGCTTTCCGCAGGTCCGCCGGTGAGCGATTCCACGCGCGCGCGGTAGCGCATCCCCGCGTCGATCGGTTCGGCCAGGTGCTTGGCGATCCCGCGATTGATGTAGCCGAGTTGCAAAGCGCCGTAGCGCACCGCGATCGCGTTGCGATCGTGCGGATTTGCAGGTTCCCGCACCAGATCGAGTTCACTGCCGATCGTCAGTCCCGCGATCGTGTCTTGCCGGCGCTCGAACGAGACGCCCGCGATCTTCGTGTGGAACTGCGTGGCGCTGCCGATCGATGCGTATCGATCGGCAGCGTATTCGTCTGCGCGCGCGAACTGCGCTGCGACGAACGCATCGATCTCGTTTCCCGGTGCGCCCGAAGACGATTCGAGCGCGCCAAAGGCGCGCTCGAATGCAGCTTCCGATGCCGTGGGCGGCGGCAGCCCGTTAGTGCTGCTCGGCGTCCGCATGCGACTCGGCATGCTCCGTCGCCTCGAACTCCTCGAGGTTCAGGGTTATCTCCTCGTGGCCTTGCTCGAGCGCTTCATCGTGCAGGCCGGAGACCTGCGCATCGAGCGGATCGATCTCGTGCGAGGAGACATCGAGCGTCTCTTCAACCGCCGTCGCGCCATCACGCTTGCGTTTGTACCGCGCGGGAACAGGCTGCGCCGGACGTGCCGAGCCCTTCTCCTTCTCGCGACGTGCGCGGCGTGCGGCCACGATATCCTCGCGCTTGCGCCCCGCGGCCGAACCCGATGACGCCGCGGGCGAGATCGCGCGTGCGCCGAGCGAGGCGAGGCCTTCTTGCCGCTTACGCGCCGCGGCTTCGAGCTGACGCTTACGAAACACGAGCACCAGTGGCGCCGAGAAGAAGATCGAATGATAGCCGCCCGAGCAGATGCCGACGAGCAGCGCGAACGCAAAGTTCTTCAGGCTAGCGCCGCCCAGTGCGAGCAGAGCCACGAGCGTGATCACGACGGTGGCAAGGGTGTTGAACGAGCGCGTCATCGTCTGCTTGATCGACTCGTTGACGATCGTTTCGTACGGCGCGTCGCCCATGATCTTGGTGTTCTCGCGTATTCGGTCCAAGATGACGATCGTATCCATGACCGAGTAGCCGATGACGGTGAGGACCGCAGCGAGGAAGGCATCGTCGGCGGCTTTGCCGGCGAGCGCGTAGATACCGATCATCATCAGCGCATCGCGAACGAGCGCGACGACGGTGACGAGGCCGAAGATGTAGTTCCAGCCAAAGCGGAACGCGATGTAAAGAAACTGGATCCCGAGCGCGATCACAAGCGCGAGCAACGCGTCGCGCAGGTACTCGGCACCGAGCGACGGTCCGATCGCACTAATCGAGAGCTTCGATGGATCCCATGGCGCGATCTTGGTGAGCGCGTCCTTGAGCGGGATCGAGTTGTTCGCAAACGACGTCTGCGTGGCGATCGTAAACTGTGCGCCCGAGCTACCCGCGGTCGTGATCCGCTCGTCGGCCAGCTTCAGCGCGGCGAGGCCGGCGCGCACCTGATCGGTCGTCAGCGGACGATCGAAGGTCACGTCCACCTCGGTGCCGCCGGTGAACGAGAGCCCAAGGCGCAGCATGTGCGAGGGCTGGAAGCCCTCTCCGCCCTGGAAGCCGTGATAAACCATCGCGGCGATACCGAGCGCGATGACGATAAACGAGATCGCCTGGACGGTGCGGAACCAGCCGACGATATTCCAATTCAGTCTGCGAAAGAACATTGCTTGGTCCTATGCCCCCGTCTTTGCGAAGATGCCCACGTCGTCGCGGTTGACGCCGTAGAGCTCGGGAGCGGTCAGCACGCCGTTATCGACGAGCACGTCCACGAAGAAGCGCGTAATGAATACGGCCGTCGCGAGCGAGACGACGGTGCCCCAGAAAAGCGTGAAGGCGAAGCCCTTCACCGTGCCGGTACCGAGCATGAAGAGCACGCCCGCGCCGACGATCGTGGTGAAATGGCTGTCAAAGACCGCCGAGAACGCCCGCGTGAAGCCGGTGCGAACGGCCGAGCGCAGCGGCTTGCCGTTCCAGAGTTCTTCCTTGATGCGTTCGAAGATCAGGACGTTTGCATCGACCGCCATACCGATCGAGAGCACGAAACCGGCGATACCCGGCAGCGTGAGCGTCGCGTGCGATATCGAGAGAATCCCCATCATCGTGACGACGTAGATCACGAGCGCCACGTCGGCAAGGAAACCGGGCAGACGGTACATGACGATCATGAAGATGAGCACGAGCGCCAAGCCCAACATCGAGGCCTTGAGCGACTGTACCAGATCGATCTTTCCGAGGCTCGGACCGACGGTTTCTTTTTGAATGATCGAAATTTTTGCGGGAAGAGCGCCAGCGTTAAGCTCATTTGCAAGCGTAATCGTCTGCGCTTGCGTGAACTGCCCCGTGATTTCGCCCGAGTCGAAAATGGGGCTCTGAATTGTTGCGGCAGAAACGTAGCGATGATCGAGGAAGATGGCAAGCAGCTTTCCGATGTTCTTGGTCGTCATACGACCAAATTTCGCCGGATCTTTCGTCTGAAACGTGATGTTTGGATTACCGCTCTGATCGTAGCTCGCTTGTGCGCCTTTGAGCTCTTTACCCGTATAGACGATCGGGCCACTTGCCGCGTACGCACCTTCACTCACGTATTTTTCGGCGGCAGCGCGTTGCTTGGTCGTGATGCCGGGCGTTTTCGGGGGCGCATTGACGACCGCAAGCGCCGCCTCCGCCTTCTGATTGATGGCGGGCGGCATGATCTTGTAGTCGAGCACCGCGACCTGCTTCACCAGCGCTTCGAGCTCGTCAGGATTCTTGACGGCGGGAACTTCGACGAGAATGCGATTGCTGCCAACGTTGGTGATCGTCGGTTCGGTCACGCCGAGCCCGTTGATACGCTGCTCGAGCACCTGACGCGTCTGCGCCTGCACATCCGGCGTGATCGTCTTCACGTCGGCGGTCGGCGAAAGCTGGAGCAACAGGCGCGAACCGCCCTGCAGATCCAGGCCGAGATGAATCTTTTGGTTGAGGGGCAGCGTCGCGTACAACGAGTAGGCGACGACGGCGATGATCACCAGCGCCTTGATAAACGGTTTAAATGTATTCCAGCTCATCGGCTTCTACATGAAAAAGGCAGCGCCGGAGCTGCTGCCCGGCGTCAACCTTACGAGTGTAGCAATGGCCCGGAGCGGGGGTCAAACCCCCAGGGCCGACCGCGGGGTTTCGCCGCGCACTCCCCCGCTCACTGCCGCCGGAGCCAACGGAAGTTCAGGCGGCAGTTCCGCGTAGGCCAGAACCTCGACCCGCAGCCCCGAGCGCAGCACGAAGTCGCCCAGCACCGGGCGCAGGGGCCCCATGCAGAGCACCGCGGCCCGCTCGCGTGGCACCCGGGCGGCATAGGCCGCGATCTCGTCGCGCAAGGCCAGGGCCTGGTGCGGATCGGGGCCTCCCTCCACGCCTGCGCCGCCCCAGGTTCGCGTGAGGTCGCGTTCGAGGTCGGGCGCCAGCAGGAAGGGCTCCAGGCGCTCGATTCCGCGGCGCCGGATCAGATCGGGCAGGATCGCACGGCGGGCCGCCTCGGCCAACTCGCGCGGCTCGCGGCTGGGCGCCTCGAGCATGGCCTGCAGCACGGCAACGGGATCGCGCGGCCATGCCCCCTCGCGCAACAGGAAGACAAACGCCCGATGGAGCGCTCCGAGCGGAAAGGCGTCGGTGCCGATCTCGCGCACCAGCGCAGGCATCGTCGCGCGCAGATGTTCGAGCAGCGTGTGCAGCTCTTGGCGGCCGAGCAACTCCGACGCGTGGCGCCGCACCGTCTCGGCCACGTGCGAGCCAAGGATCGAGATCGGATCGAAGACGAGCGCGCCTGCATCGGCCAATCGCTCGCGCTCCTGCGGCGGGATCCAGGCTGCGGGAAGACCGTACACCGGCTCGCGCTCGACGCGCAGGGCGTGACGCTCGAGCACCGGCGTGTCGGCAACGGCGAGCATGCATTCGAGTTGGAGGCGCCCCTCGGCAACGACACGGTCGCGCACGCGAATCGCGTATCCGTGCGCCTCGCGCGCGAGATCGTCGCGCAGACGCACGCCGGGCAGCACGATGCCGATCTCCGCGACCAGCGCGCGACGCACCTCGCCAATGCGATCGAGCAGTGCATCGGCGAGCGGTGGCGCAAGCAATTGCGCGATCTCGCCGCCGATATCGAGCGACATCGCGTCCACGCCGACAAGGCCGAGCGCGAGTTCCGGGCGTCGTAGCGCTTGCCTGCGCGCGCGCTCCTTCGCTTCGCGTCCTCGCTCGACATCCGCACGCGCGCGACGTACCGCGACCTGCGCAAGCACGAATGCGGCGCACGCGAGCACAAGAAAGACCGGTCGCGGCAGCGCGGGCACGAACGAAAGCACGAGCAACAACGCGCCCGCACTGCGCAGCACGTCCGGCCGGGCGAAGAGCTGTGCCGCGAGATCGACGCCGAGCGCTCCCTCCGATGCGACGCGTGTCACCATCATCCCCATTGCGGTCGAGATGAGGAACGCAGGGAGCGTCGTAACCAGCGCATTGCCGATCGAGAGCAACGCAAAGGTGTTGATCGCATCGAGCGGCGAGAGCCCGTCGTAGGCCACGCCGACGACCACACCGCCGAGCAGGTTGAGCGCGACGATCACGAGCGCGGCGACGGCGTCGCCCTTGACGAATTTTCCCGCCCCATCCATCGCACCGTAAAAATCGGCCTCGCGCTGTACCAGTGCGCGTTTGCGCCGAGCACCCTCGGCATCGAGCGATCCTGCGTGCACGTCGGCATCGATCGCCATCTGCTTGCCCGGCATCGCATCGAGCGTAAAGCGCGCTGCCACCTCGGCGACCCGTTGCGAACCGCTCGCGATCACGACGAATTGAATCGTGACCAGAATCGCAAAGACGATGAGCCCCACGACCAAGTTGCCATGTACGACAAAAGCGCCGAAGGCCGGAATGATCGCGCCCACCGCGTCCGGCGTCCCACCCTGCGTGAGGATCAAACGTGTCGCCGAGACATCGAGCGAGAGGCGAAAGAGCGTCGCAACGAGCAACGCCGGCGCGAAAGCCGAGAACTCGAGCGGCTCTTCGATCGTCACCGCAAGCAAGAGCACGAGCGCCGAGCCGAAGATATTGATCGCGAGGAGCACGTCTAGCAACGACGGTGGCAGCGGGACGATCAGGATGCCGACGATCGCAAGCAGTACACCGGCGAACACGTACACCGGCAAGCGCGTCATTGCGGCCCCCCGAGCACGCCAGCGCGCGCAAGCGCGGCCACGATTTCGGCCACGGCAACGTAGTGCGCGCTCGGAATCGGCCGATCGATCGCACCGTCGCGATAGAGGGCGCGCGCGAGCGCAACGTTTTCGACCACGGGAACGCCGTACTCCGCGGCAAGCTCGCGCACGCGTAACGCAGCCTCGTCGAGCGCGCGCACGAGCACCGTCGGCACCGGTACCTGCGGCGGACGATAGTCGAGCGCGATCGCCACGTGCGTCGGGTTTGCTATCACGAAAGCCGCCTCACGCACGCGCCCGAGCGACCCGCGCGCCATCGCGCGATGCAACGCCTTGCGCCGGCCACGCAGGAGCGGGTCGCCGTCGCGTTCCTTGATCTCGCGCTTGAACTCTTCGTACGTCATACGCAGCTTGCGCAGCCACGTCCGACGGGCCGTCGCATACTCCCCAGCCGCAAAGAGCGCGCCGATCGCCATCGTCGCAAACACCACGTGAAACGCCCCGTTCCACGCGATGCTGGCACCGGCGAGCACGCCGGATCGGCCGAGCGCCGCGCCAAGGACTCCGCGCGCGACCGGCCATACGACAAGCGCCGCCACCGCGAACGCGATGCTCGCACGAAGGATCTGCGCGAGCGTTTCGCGCGAGCAGATGCGCTTCAACCCGGCAAGCGGATCGATCCGTTCGAGCTTCGGAACCACGGCCACCACCCGGATACCGCCGCTCTGCACGATGCCCGCGCACGCCGCCGCGGCCGCCGCGCACGCCATCGGCACCAGCGCCAAACCGAGGATCGCCGCGAAGTCGCCAAGCGGCGCATCACCGTGTGCCGCCGCGACCATCGCCGCACGCGCTGCGCCGCCGATGCGCGGCGCGACCGCGAGCGTGGCCACTACGGCACCGGCCACAGCCGCGTTCGCGCCGAACTCCTGCGCACGCGCTACGTTGCCGTCACGTAGCGCGCGCGCGATGCGCTGCGGCGTTGCGTCGAACTGCCGCTCGCCGGCCCCCGCGCTCATCGCGTCACCCCCGTAAAGAACACGATCGGCGACCCGGCACGCAGCGCCATCAGCGGCACGCTGATCGCGGTTGCAACGAGCACGACGCCGAAGACGAGCGGAAAGGAGAGCGTGAAGCTCGCAAATCGCGGAATCGTTCTCGCGAGAGCGGCAAGCGCGATCTGCGTCACGAACGCAAGCGCGATCGCCGGTGCTGCAACCGCAAGCGCAACCAATACGATCGTCGTGGTGAGCGTCGCCGCGTAGTGCGACCACACGGTGCCGTCGAGCGGCACTCCAGGGGCGACGCGCGCAAAACTCGCGGCAAACGCGAGCAGCGTTACGCGATAGGCTCCGAATACGAAGAACCCGCCCGTAAATGCGCTTGCCCAGATACGTCCAAACCCACTCGGCGCGACCAAGTCGAGGTTCGGCGCCACCGCCTTGACGCCGACGTAATCATCCACCATACGGCCGCCGGCAAAGGCGCCGTCGTAGAGCACCGACGCGCCGATCCCGATCGCACTGCCGATACCAAGTTCGAGCACGCACGCAAGGAGCATCTCGATCCCGCTCGTGCTCCGGACGTGGACCGAGGGCGCGATTGCGACCGTGAGCGCAAGCGCAATGCCGACGCGCACGATATGGGGCACGCTCGGATGCGAAAAGCCCGGCGCACGAAACGCAAATCCCGCGCATCGCGCAAGCACGAGCAACGTAGCGACGCTCATCCGCCGGCGACGAGGGCTGGAATCGCGTTCAGCGCATCGTGGAAGAGCCGCGCACACGCCTGCATGCCGAACGCACCGAAAAGCGCCACGAACGCCCCGACGGCGAGCACCTTTGGCAGCATCGTCAGGGTCTGCTCCTGCACTTGAGTGGCTGCTTGAATCACCGCCACGCACGTGCCCGCAAGGGCCGCAACGCCGAGCACCGGCACGCTCAGTAGCGCCGCGATCACCAACGTCTCGCGCAACAGTCCGTCGTACGTCTCCATGCGGCGATCCTATCCGCCGCGTGTTACCACCGTGTGTCCGAAAGGCGAACCCTGGAGCGTCGTTTAGGGATGCGCCGCGAAATTCGGTCGCCAGGCACTCGCAGCGATCAACGCCGAAACGATCGCGCGCGTCGCGGGCGAGCGGTTCAGGGTGTAAAAGTGGACGCCAGGAACCCCGCGTTGCAGCAATTCGGTCGCCTGCACGGCGGCATAGGCGACGCCCAAGTCTTCGACGGCTTTGGGATCGTCGCGGCGCAGTTCCAACTCGCGCAAGAGCTTCGGCGGAATCGTCGCGCCGATCGCCGAGGTGAAGCGGGCCACCTGTTGATAGTTGGTAATCGGCATCAGTCCAGGAAGAATCGGTATGCGGATTCCCGCGTCGGCGGCACGTGTGATGAAGTCCGCGTAACGATCGTTGTTGAAGAACAACTGCGAGATCAGGAAATCGGCGCCGGCTTCAACTTTTGCTAAGAGCGCGCGGAGATCGTCGTCGTCGGAGGGCGCCTCGACGTGCGTCTCCGGATAGCATGCGGCGCCGACGCAAAAATCGTAATTTCGCTTGAGCATCGCGATCATCTCATTTGCATGCGCGAAGCCACCGGGTGGTGCTTCGAAACGTTCGGTGCCCTTGGGCGGATCGCCGCGCAGGGCCAGCACATTCTCGATGCCTGCCCGCGCCAGATCATCGAAGAGCGCGCGTAGCTCGGCCCGCGTCGAACCCACGCACGTGACGTGCGCCATTACGGTGAGCCCGGTTTCGGCTTGCACGCGTTTGGCGAGCGAGACGGTTCGTTCGCGTGTCGAGCCGCCCGCACCATACGTGATCGAGATGAACGCCGGACGCAGCGGCAAGAGCGTTGCGATCGTTTCGAAGAGATGCACGGCGCCATCGTCATCCTTGGGCGGGAAGAACTCGAACGAGAAGATCGGACGCGAGGTCGCGAGTACGTCGGAGATGCGCATGATGTACCGAAGAGAGTTACCGCAGGGTTATCGTAACGCCTCTGCAGCCGAGGGCCAATAGCCGAAATGATGCCGGCATGCGAATCTCGATGGCATATTAGGCCGGTGGCACGAGGATGACCGCCGAGTCACGCAAGAGCTGCGCTGCGCGAGCCGCAGGAACACCCCGCACCGTTAAATCCCGTAGCCGACGGAAGTTCCCGTTCGTAACAAAGACGGGCATCCATCGATCGTCACGGTGGCGCATCAGCGTCGCCGCATTTCCATTATCATCGCTCCAGCCGACAACCGCGAAATCCCGATCGATGCTGATCGTATCCGCAGTCACCCGGCTCATCTTGTATCCGGCCCGCGGCTGGAGCGTGCTTTTCCAGGCCCGAAGAACCTCCGACGCTCTTTCCGTCAACGGCGCGACTTGTGGATGCGGTTCCTTTCCGATATTTGGTCCACAGATGCCAAGCTTCTCGGTTTGCGAGTTCGTAAACCAAAGGTCCCCAAGATCGTCCGCCGCCATCCCCCAAACGTCAAAACTTGCGAACGGTGTCATGTACTGGACAACATTGCCTGAGCGATCGATATTCGCAATCCTGCCGTCGTACGCCATCCACGCGGATCCACGAGCACCGGCCGCGATAACCGCAGGTCCCCAACCCGCGCCCGGAAGCTTGTATCGTGCGAGCCGATCTGGAATTGTGAACCGCCATACGTACGGATCGCGGCCGCTCTTCGTGTAGGCGGTCATCCACCAAGCGCCGCTGCCCGCTGGGACCATGTTCCGCATGCCATCAATATATTTTGGGAGCGGAATCTCAAAGCGCCGCTCGCCCCCACTCCGCGAGAGTCGAACGAGAGCGTCGTCTTGCAACACCCAGACCGTTCCATCGACAGCGACGTCAATACTGCGAACCAACCTGTGTGCGGGGCCAGGAAGAACGAACTCTCTGATCGCGCCCGACGCGCTCACGTGCGCAACCCGATGCGCACCAAATTCGGAAACCCACACGCCGCCCTTCGGATCAGCAGCTATCGCAGAAGCGAAAGCATCGTCGCGCGGCAATCGATACAGGGTTGTCCGCCCGTCCGGCAGGATGTAGCCCACACGGTTATGCGATCCATCGTATGTCTGCGTTTGCGTGAACCACACCCTGCCATCATCCGCCACGACGATCGCTTGTATCTGCTCGTGCGATCCGGGGATGGGGTAGATGCGCAAAGCTCCGTCGACGCGAAGCTCGCCGATCCGCGTTCCGGCGTTCTCCGCAAACCAAACGTCATGCTCCCGATCGACCGCTATCGGCCCTGGGACGAACTCGACGGCAGGCAAAGCGTATTGGTCGATTGAGGATCCACTAATCGTCAAAACACGTCCAGCGGTCAAAACGATCATTGCCAGACTCACCAGCACCTGCATCACCGTGCCGATCCTTTCTATCTTCTTTGAGGTCTTCCCAGCATCGGTCCTAGCCACCGATATAGGGGCGGAACCTTTGCCAATTCCTGGTATCGGTCATCCTTCACGGATGGTGTATCAGCATTTTCACAGCGTTGGGACTTGCCGTAGGCGGCCACGCGGTCGCGATGGGAATGCCGTGCATCGCATCGCGGATGGCAACGATCTCGGCTGCGGAGAGATGCTCGCTGACGATCGCCGCCGTGACTTGATCGCCATTGCGCCACACAAATCGCTCTCGGCGCACGAGTATGGGATTGCCAGCCTTATCGGCCCCGCGATCCTCGAACATATATCGAGATAGAGGCGCCCTCAGACTCTCGGCCGAGGCCGCGATAAGGACAAAATCGCCGCCATCGGCGCGTTGGTAGCCGAACTCAACGTATTTCGAACCCCGCGTCCAGGCATGCGTCTGCGCGGAGTAGATACCGGCCGATGCTACGCGAATAAACGACGGCTTTGCAAAGCCCGGAAGCCCGGCTGGAGCAACCAGCGCGAAATTCACCGCTTTACGGGCGGCCTCAAAATCAACATTGCTCCCTTGTAGTGCCGGACGCAATGATGTCGGAATCGGTTGCGCCGGAGGCGTCCAGTGCAAGATCGCAGCGACGCGCGCTTCCAACGATTCGACGACAGCGGGTGCCGCAAGCGGCAACGCGATCGTCGCGACCACCGCTACCGAAGCAGCGGTCGCGAGCCAACGGCGCGACATTAGCGAGGCTGACGAAGGAACGGGTCCCTCGATCCGCGCGCGAATGCCGGCTAACGGCGGTTCCGGGACCTCGAGATCGTTCAGCATGGCGACAAAGCCGTCGTGCAGTTGCTGTTCAAAGCCCATGAGATACTCCATTCGTTTCAAAGCCGGAGGAAGGTTCAAGGGTCGCTAACGCTCGCTTGAGCGTGCGACGCGCCAGCATGAGATGGAACCGCACGCTCGACGCAGGAATCGAGCAGGCCGTAGCGATCTCGCCGCTGCTCAGCCCGACGTAGTAGTGCAATACGACAACCGCGCGCTGCGTAAGCGGAAGCTGCGCGAGGGCACGGTAGAGATCGACGTTCGTCACCGGATCCTCGCGCGAAAACACATCTGCATCAGCGAGATCGCTTTCGGTACGTCGCCGACGGTTCATCGAGATGGCCGCATTGACGACGATGCGGTAGGACCAACTCCGAAAAGCCTCGCCGCGCTTCAGTTTCGACAGCGAACGCGAAATCGAAGCGCAGGCTTCCTGCGCGGCATCTTCGGCAAGCCCACGATCACGCAAGATACCGAAGGCGGTTCGGTACGCATCGGGCCATATAAGGGCGATGAGCCGGTCGAGCGCGTCGCCGCCGAACCGAGCTGCCTCGACAACGCTCCATTCTAAATCCATCTGGCCCTATAGACGCACCGCGACGCCGATCTGTTGGTTCGTCGATACGAGCTATCGACTTCGTCGTGGACGCTCCACGCCACATCCGGCCGCTTATCGCGGTCGTGCAGATGGCGTTTCCGAAGTTGGATATCCCCACCCCATTGGGTATACACGACGTGCCTTCACCTTACATGCGAAGCATGTCGCCACGGCGCCGCGCACGCTTGCCACTAATCATGCCCAGCGATTCTCGGGGGCGAGATCGGGCGGGAACACGTAGCCTCGCTCGCGTCCATAGGCACGTCCCTCATCGACAGCAACCTGGCCAAGCGACGTTTCGTATCGTACACGGTCTGCCTCCGCTGTGTCGAGTCTACCTAAAACTGGCAGCAACGCCTGCGCAGACCAGTGCCCAGCCGTCCACCATCACGAAGAGCAGCAGCTTCACCGGCAACGATACCACCGGCGGCGAGAGCATCATCATTCCGAGGCCCATCAGCATCGCGGCGACGGCAAGGTCGATTGCGACGAAGGGCAGATACAGCGCAAAGCCGATCGCAAACGCGCTGCGCAACTCACCGACCACGAACGCCGGAACGAGCACGGTGATTGGCGCGCGATCCGCCGGTTCCGAAACACGGTGCGCGACCCGTTCGAAGAGCGCGATGTCGTCGGCGCGCGTCTGGCGCAGCATGAATGCGCGCAACGGTACCATTGCACGCTCGAGCGCCTGCGATGGCGAGAGCTTGCCGCTCGCGTAGGGATGCACCGCTTCGCTGTCGATGCGCTGCAACGTCGGCCCCATCACCACGAGCGTAAGGACGAGCGCGAGCCCAGAAAGCACCGCATTCGGCGGGAGCGACGAGGTGCCGATCGCGGAGCGCACGAGCGAAAGCACGACCACGATACGTGCGAACGAGGTGCACATCATGAGCAGAAACGGCACGATCGAGATCAGCGTAAGGCCCACGAGCACGTCGAGCGGCGCCGTCGCGTGCGAGCTCGCGTGCGCGAGCGAAAAGAGGTCATCCATACGACGAAGGGTGACGCGCGCACGTCACCCTTGTGTAAACCGGATGTTACCGAAATCCTAAATCGGTCGCGAGATCAACTCCGTGATCCGTACGCCGAAGTTCTCATCCACCGCAACGACCTCACCGCGGGCGATCAGCTTGTTGTTCACGAGCAGATCCACCGGCCCACCGGCCAGCCGATCGAGTTCGATGATCGACCCGCTCCCGAGGCGCAGCACCTCCGAGACCGACATCTTGCACGTCCCAAGCTCGGCCGTTACCGTCAACGGCACGTGCATCAACACGTCGAGGTTCGCGCGTTCTTTGAGCTTCTCCGCATCGAGCGTCATGATGCCGTCCGAGTACTCCCTTCGAGTGACGGGCCGAGCGCAAACGCGAATCGGGGCCCGAGAACCCCACATTCGCCGCGAGCGATCTCCCTTCCGGCGAGGAGCAGGCTCCCCGCGAAGGCTGTTGTTCCAGTCATCGGCACGACCGAGCCGAGTTCCAAGGCCGCAAGCTCCGCGATCGAGATGGGAGGTGCCTCTGAGCGTACGCGGAGCTCGAGTTCGCAGGGGAGCAGATCCTCGATCTGAAGACTTGGCCCACGCGCCGGGGCAGCGTCCGCGGCGAGTGCGATCCCGATGCGTGCGCTGACCGGCTGCTCCACCAGCACCTCAAAATAGACCGCGAAACCGGCGAGGAGCGCGCCATCGCCAGGGCCCGCCGCGGCCGCGGTGACGCCGCACACGGGTGAAAGCGCACCCGCAAGCACGGTCACCAGACGCTCCACAACGCGACGTTCGATGTGCGAGAGTTCGCGCGCCGATACGACCGTCTCTCCGAAAACCGCGGCAGCAAGTTTCGCTGCATCGATCTCATGAAGAACCAGCGCCGCGTCGCCGCTTGCGCCGTGGACCACAACGATCGTCGAGCGATCGGCGATCGCGCGCCATGCCGATGAGGAGGGCACGACCGGCGCCAAGAGACGCACCTCGACGTCGCAGGCAATCGCTCCCGCGAGCGCTTCACGCACGCCGTTTGCGACCAGACACGCAGCGCTTACCGGCAGCAACGAGCGCTCGACAAACCGCCCGGCCCGCACGCGGCGCCCATGAACCGCATACGCGTCCGGCTCGAACGCCAGCGTCTTCACTTGAGCAGGTCCATCGTGGTGCTCGTCGCACGATCGTTCGCCCGATACGCCGCATGCATGGCATCGAGCGCGAGATAGGCTTCGCGAAGGCGATCCAGACTACGATCGACGTCGATGCCGCTCGTGGCGCGCCGCCCTGGCGAAAGCAGGCCGAACACAGCATCCCCGGGACGGCCGATATGCGGCTCAACACCGGCCGGCGGCGCGATCAGGCTCGCATTGATGCTTGCCAATCGCGTTGCTGCCGGAAAACGCGCGAGCGCGAGGCGCCCCACGACAACGCGTTGATCGCTCGACGCACCGGTGCGGGGATCGATCGCGACGCGATCGTAGCATAACGTGCCGTCGGCTTCGATGCGTGGCCGCTGAACGCGGCCGAGTTCGTTGTCGATCGGATCTACGCGCAGCGCGTCGAGCGGCGCCCCATCCGCCGCGTAACCGCGTAGCGCGCGCCCATCCGGCCCAACGAGCGTACCCTCCGCCAAACGGCACGTACCGTCACGCGTGTATGCATCGCGGCCGCGCTCGTCGGTGGTCACGAAGTACGCATCGGGCGGCGGCGCGGCCGCGAGCGGGTCGAATGCGAGCGAGGTTCCCGGCTGTTTCGCAACATCGTCAAAGTGCGGAACCGCTCCCGGCGTGTAGGCGTGCTGCACGTCCTGCGCGCGATCCGCGACACGCTCGAGCGCCCGGTCGATCGCAACGTCAACCAACATCATGCCTCCTTCACGTCGAGCACGCAGCGCAGGCCACGCGCGGCAAGGGCATAGCGCGCCTCCTCGAGGGCACGTGCGACACGCGCGTAAAGCGCCGGCGGGCAGACCGCAACGAGGCGAAGCTCACCTTCAGCCCCTTGCAACGTCACATGCACGCGCGCGTTCGTTCCATCTACGGTAAAGGTTGCGCGTTCGGCGCGCTTGGCCGGCAAAAGCAAGGTCCGTTCGATCTTCTGCGAGAGCGCCGAACGCGCCAGGCGCCGCTCGGGCACGTTTGGCGCGCACCGATCGCGAGACTCGCCGCATCGTTCCGCCGCACGTCGCTCGGTCGCGACCGCGTGCGAGCGCGAGCGGTCATCGACCTCACCCGCGCGAACAGCGCCGCCTTCCGCTTCGACGCTCGCGCGAAGCGGGTCGGGCACCGGCCGCGCGGCGCGCCCCTGTGCGCGCGCACAATGCAGCGCTGAATACCATGCCTGCGAAAGCGCGCGCCGGTCGATCGCGGCGAGCGGTGCGCTCAACACGCTGAATCCGATTTGCTGCGTCATCATACGCCGATGGTCGCGCACGGAGATCGCCGCACGATGGCGAGCGTGTTGCCGGAATGTGTGCTAGCCTCCGGGTGGCCCATCTCCCGGCACGACGACCGTGCGAAACCGCCCGTCGTCGAAACCTTGTGCTTTCTGCAAATATATCGCCCCGTTCGCAAGATCGAAGGTCACGACGAAATTGTGCAACGTGCCGTACCCGATGTTCCCTCCGTCCGTGGTACTGGAGAAGGCGCCCGCATCCGCGAGAATGACGTCCGCGTACCGATTGTATAGATGCGTTCCGCCAAGCGTGAGATCGTTCACGACGACGGTAATCGATCGCATCGATCCGCCGATGCCGGCATCGCTCGCACTACGGTCGCCTACGTACGAGATGAGCCCGGGGTGCGCCGTTATGAAGCTCTTGAAGAGCAGCAATTCCTGCGTGTCGCCTGTATCGACGACAAAGCGCCCTTTCACGCCGTTCACGCTCGCGACGACTTCAGGAAATGCGCGATCGGTATCGACGGCAAGCTTCTCCCCGTCGAGCGGCAACGTTCCGGGCTTTGCGATCGTCAGCGTGTGCCGCGTCGGGTCGAGGCGCACCTCGGCGGACTCAAAAAACGGAAATCCGAGAACGCCGTCAACCCGCGCCGTCCCCGCGACGACGCTGCTCAAATCCAATACCGTCGCGACGTGCGCGGGAAAGGGAACGCCGGCGATCTGCAAATCCGGCAACGCGACGATCCCGCGGCTCGCCGTTCGCGCGGTGCCCGTCACCTCGAGCGTTCCTTGGGGCTTGAGTCCGAGTTGCCGTGCGACGCGCGGATCGATCACGTTGCCCTGTGACCCGGAGTCGATCAGAAAATGATAGCTCCGGCCGGCAATCGTGACGTTGGTAAAGATGAGACGCCCGTGCTCTTCAAAACTCGTCGTGACCGGCGACGCGATCGTCACCGCTACCGGGCGTAACGCCGCGAAGATTTCCGGCGGGATCGGTCGATCGACGACGACCTGTTGTACGTGGAGGGTGACGTCGTATGCGCGATCGCCGTTGGAATCGACTTCCACGTAGGGCACGAGGTAGCCGTGGATCACGTGATACTGCGCAAACGTGATCGTGAAGGGTCGCGCGTGATCCTCGTACGACTCTTCATCGACGAGCCAATCCTTCGCGTCGATGCCGACGACGTACGACTCCCCGAGGGGCGGCGCGACGCGCAGGCGATAGACGACGCGTCCGTCGGGGAGCGTCGCCGTACCAAGAAAGGTAACGAGTTCGGGATGGCGCGCGAAGGCACCCGAGGCGATGAAGTCTTCGGTGATCTGACGGCGAGCGAGCAATCCCGTCAGCTCACGCGTCTCACCATTTTCATTCTGCACCCATAGGCGGTCGCCGACGCGTAACGTCCGCTGCGTGCGCAGCCCCAATCGTTCGTCACGGCGCGCATCGTCGCCGGCTTGCCATTCGTGAAACTCGCCCACCAAGCCGTCGCCGGTGAGCGTGCCGATCGTTTCGTGTGAGGCGGGCTCGCGGACGCCGAGTCGTGCGAGCGCGCGCAGGTGCGAGGCGAGGATGACGGCGAGTGACGGGTGCGGCGATGCCGGCGTCTGCGCGCAGAGCGCAAGCGCGGCCGCCACGACGAGGACGCTACGGTACGCTGCCGCGATATTTCTGATAGCTCGAAAGCACGTTCTGAACGTAGTTTTGCGTCTCCGCGTAGGGCGGTACGCCGCCGTACTTTGCGACGGCATTCGGCCCGGCATTATACGCTGCAACGGCGAGCCGAACGTCTCCGTTGAAACGGTCGAGCAACCCCTTGATATACTTCGTGCCGCCCCACACGTTCTGCGCGGGATCGTAAGCATTTGTGACACCGAGTCCCGCAGCCGTTCCCGGCATGAGTTGCATCAGACCCTGCGCGCCGACGTCCGAGGTCGCGTTGGCGTTGAAGCCCGACTCGTTGGCGATGATCGCCTTGACGAGTGCCGGATCGACGCTCCAATGCGCCGCGTTGCTCTGCACCAACTGATCGATCTCCGCGGGCGGCACCATGGCGGGCGCATTCGGAGCGGCCGCAACCGCATCGCCGGGGGTCTGGGGCGCGGCGTTCTCCGCGGCTAGCTCGGCTTGCACCATCGAGGCAAAGGAGCCGCCCTCGCCGGCCTGTGTCGCGGGAAATCCGGGCAGGCTCACGGGTGCCCCGGTGATCTGCGAGATGCGTGCGGCGATGGCCGCGAGATCAGTCGTAATGTCCATGGGGTTCTCCCAGAATATCGGCGGTTTCGGCAAGCATCGCTAGGGTGCGCGCCGGCTCGACGATCTCGCTGCCTTGGCGGAGCAACGCCTCGAGCCGGTCTTGCACCGCAACCGCACGCTCGGTTGCGGCATCCTGCGCGGCGAAGCCGAGCGCCCGGGCATCGGCGCTGCGCGCAAGCAGGGCGAGCGCCGCGCGCACGACGCCTGCGGCGCGCATGTGATCGGCGCCGGCCACGGCCCCCATTGTGCGCGCCGCGCTTGCGAGCACGTCGATCGCGGGAAAATGTCCCGCCCGTGCAAGCTCCGGCGAGAGCATCACGTGCCCGTCGAGCAGCGACCGCGCGGCGTCACTCACCGGATCGCGTTCGTCGCCATCGCTCAGCACCGTTGCAAGCAGGGTGACCGATCCGCGCGCAAACGCTCCCCCGCACTCGAGCAGGCGCGCGAGCGCGCCAAATACGCTTGGGGGATAGCCACCGCGACCCGCGGGCTCGCCGAGGGCAAGCGCGAGTTCCCGCGAGGCCGCCGCGAAGCGGGCGAGGCTATCCAGCATCACGAGCACGTGCGCACCACGCTCGGCCAGCGCACGCGCCTGCGCGAGCGCAAGGTGCGCCGCGCGCACGCGTTCGCTCGGGCTGCGATCGCTCGTGGCACACACGATCGTAGACCGGCGCTCGAGGCGATCGATCCACAGCCGCGCCTCGCGGCCGCGCTCGCCGATCAGGCCGACGATCACCGCATCCGCCCGAGCGCCACGCACGATCGCTTCGACGAGCGAACTCTTGCCCGCACCGGGTGGACCGAAGATGCCGACACGCGCGCCCCGACCGATCGTCAGCAGTGCATCGATCGCCTTGATCCCCGTCCAGAGCGGGCTATCGATCCGTCCGCGCAGCGACGGCGCCGGAGCGGGCGCATCGACCTCGTGCACGGCCCCGCGCAACCGAGGTCCTTCGTCGAGCGCGGCTCCGCGCGCATCGATCGCTCGCCCCAGCGCCGCGCATCCCAACACCGCTCGCGAAGCGCACGCATCTTCGCGCACGGCGACGCCGGCGGCGATGCCGCGCGTATCACCGTGCAACGCGGCCAGCACGCCGTCGTGCATGCACGCGACGATGCTGCCGAAGCTCGCGCACGGCTGCGTCTCGATACGTACGCCGGTACCGACGGGAAGCGCGGGCATCGCGATCTCGACGAGCGGGCCACGCACGGCACGCACCGATCCGCGCGCGATCATGCATCGCTCCGCGTGAGAAGGCGATCGAGTCGAGCCCCAAGCGATGCATCGATCGTTCCGCAACGCACCTCGAGCACGACGTCACCGCGCCGCAAACGCTCGTCACCGATGACGCGCGCAAAGCAGGCACACGCCGCAACGTCATCCGGATGCACACGAATCGTCAGCGGTTCGTCAAAGGCGTACCGCTCGCGCGCGCGCGCAACGATCGCGCGCAGGTCGGGGGCTGCAAGCTGGAGCTCGCGCGCGAGCACCTCGTGCGCGATCTCTTCTCGCAGCGCCGCAACCGTCGCCTCGAGCGCATCGTCGAGGGCCATCCGAAAGCGCCGCGCCTCGGCGAGGGCATCGTCGCGTGCATCCGGCTCGCCGAACGCCTCGTCCGGTGCGCCGGTGGCAGAGCTCTCGTCAACCGCACGTGGCGCGCATTCGCCGGAGGACTCGGGGCGCAACCACGACACCAAGGAGACGAATGCATCAGGCATGCGTGCGCAGCACCTCGTCGAGATCGGGAACGATGGGCGCGTGCGCACGCTGCATGCGACGCACGATCGCCTCGCGTTCGTGCGCAGGATAGAGTTCGAGCACGGCTGCCGCGGTTGCCGCAGGAAGCGCACTGATGATCGCCGCCGCAGCGTGCGGCGGTTCATGCGCGAGCACGCCGCGCACCTGTGCCGGCGCATATCCCGCGACCGTACGGGTAGCACGCTCGACCGCGACGCTCTCGGCATGCGCGCGTACGAGCCCCACCAGCGCAGGTAACGCCGCCTTCGTAAGCGCGATCGCCGCGACCGCGAGGGCCACGAACGGCAGCAGCGCGGTGAGGATACCGTACGCGAGCATCCACGGATCGCTGCGCGCTCGCAAGGCGCGATGAAATTCGACCGCCTCGACGCTCAGTTGATCGCCGCGCCGTGGGTCGTATCCAACGGTCGCCGCGGCGAGATCGCGCACGCGCACGAGATCACCCGCGCGCGATGCGTCCAGAAACACCGCCGTACTAACGCGCACGAGCGCGCCCGCCGCGGTACGCGCCACCGTCTCGCGGGTCTCGGCGCCGCGATCGTCGCGCTCGTCGCTCTTGCGATAGCGCTTGGCACCATCGTCGTAGGACTCGGTGTCGAGGCTGCGCGTCACGGCCCCCGCAACCGGGGCGCGTAGCGTCTCGCGATGTTCCGTCGCCGCCTGCGTGCGCGCTTCGTGTACGCGCACGATCGCCATACCAGGCCCAAGCGCGGCGTCCAGCGCCGACTGCAGTTCCCGCTCGCGGGTTGCGCCATCGTCGCCGTCATCCTCGCCAGCGCCGAGCGCGACGCCACGGTCATCGACGATCGTCACCCGCGCCGCGTCGAGCTGCGGAACGCTTGCGGCAACGAAGGCCCGTATGCCCTCGATTTGCGCGCGTGTCAGGTGCACGCCGGCACGCAGGTGCAGCCGCACGCTCGCGGTGGCGTCGCTCGCATGCTGGTCGGCAAATTCAGCCGTGTGGGCCGGAGCGACGATCACGCGCGCGTCCTCCACGCCGTCGATGCTGCGCAGTCCCATCTCGATATCGCCCGCGAGACCCGTACGCGTCTGGGCGTCGATCACGCTCTGCGGCGTGAGCACGCCAAGATTTGCGAGCGCCTCGCTCGTGGTCGCAACGTGCGCGTGCGGGACGCCTGCGAGCGAGAGACGCAGGAGCAATTCGCTACGCCGGCGAGATTCGACGATCACGTTGTCCGCGCGCGGCGTGAACGGAACGCGCCACTGCGCAAGCTGCGCCTCGACCTCACCCACCTGATCCGCGTGGAGCGGAGTCGCGAAGAGCGCCGAGCGAGGTGCATGCGCCATCACGCCGACAATGATGGCAACGAGCATCGCAGCACCGGATACGGCGGTCCCCAGTAACCGGGCACGTGCGGGAAGCGCAGCACAGCGTTCGGCGAACGACTGAACGCTCCACATCAGATTTGCAGGTTCAAGAGCGATTGGAGCGCTTGCGTCGCCCGTTGCGCCGCCGCGGTCGCGATCGAGAGCGCAACGTCGGCGCGAGCGCGTTCGTAGATCGCATCGTTCAGCGACCCGCCTCCAGTAGCAAACGCATCCTCTGCTCGAGTTGCCGCGCCGAGCACCGACGCCACGTCGTCGAGCGCCCGTGCAAATGCTCCCGGCTGTACGTCGCCGCGAGCGCGCAAGGCATCGGCATGCGAATCTGCTCGATCCGGCATCAAAAGCTCGACCCTCACGAGAGCCGCCCCATATCGATCGTCTTCTCAGCAAGGGTCTTGCCGACGTCGAAGAGTGAGGCATCGGATTCGTATGCGCGTGAGGCGTTCATCACCGCGATCATCTCGGTGAGGATATCGACGTTGACGCCACGCTCGTTGCGCGTACCCACAAACCGCACGGTTGGCGCGCCGCCATCGTCGGAGACGACGAAGCGGGGAATACTCCGTTGATAGGTTCCGTTCGGACCGGCTGCTTCGGCGGCGGCGACGTTACGCGCTTCGACGTCGAGCGCGGCGCGTTGTGCGTCCATCGCCGAAGCCGCCGACCGTAAGAGTGGCATGCCGTCCACGGCTAGCGAGCGACGGCCTTGAGTTCGTTCAAGCGCGCATGCACCGCGCTCATGACGGCCTCGGTGAAGATTGCCGCACGCGCCGTCGCCGCCATCGCGGCGTCCGCATTGCGTCCGGGATCTCCGGCATTCGCGCGTGCGACGGCGCGCTCCGCGCCGGCCAGTCGATTCTGCGCGTCCGCAAGGCCCGGACGCAAGGATTGAGCTACATCGAACATGCCCTCACGCTACGCTGCGTATGTAGCCGCAAGGCGACGCGCATGTGTCCGCCGCGTTACCGTGCGGCTTGGGGCACTCCCGCTCGATCGAGCGCGATACCGAGATAGAGCCGGGTGACCTCGTCGTAACTTTCGACGCCGTTCGCGATGCGTTCGCTCTTGAGGTAGGCATTATACGCATGCCACGACCAGCGCGCGAGCCGCGCGTTGATACGCTGCGCGTTACGCTTGCGCAGCGCCGCAAAATCGCTCCACACGAGCGGGGTGAACGTCGAACGCGCGTAGTGCGGCAGCGGCGGCAAATACAGAAAGAGTTCGAGCCAGCCCGAATATCGCAAGACCGGATCGCGTGCGCGCGTGCACGCCAAGATAGCGAGGTAATTCGCCTCGTCTTCGCGCGCGTAGGCGGCATCGTGGCTCCACTCGTGCGCAAGCGAAAACGGACGTTCGAACCAAAGCAGATCGCTTGCAAGGTGGACGTTCAGGGTGAGCGGATTGATGTAGCCGCTCGTGCCGGTCGCGTTCATGAACGGGTCTGCGAGGGTGGGTTTGGGGGCATTGACGCTCGGGCTCCAGCGATCGCCGCCCGCCCGCACCACGGGCAGCCACGCCCGGAACAGCGCCGCGCGATCGAGATGCCGTCGCGCGTGCGCGCGCGGCGCCAGCCGATTCAGTTCGCGGATGGCACGGAGCCGTAACGCATCGATCGTGCGGTTGTCGATGCGCGCCGCGTCATACCGCACCCGCGTTTCGATCGGCGCACGGTCGTAATTCCAGCCCCAGCTCACTTGAAACCACGTGGCGTAACACGCGAGGACTGCGAGCGCGCCGAGCCAGTCTCGCCGGCGCAAACGCCACACGACGAGCGCAACACCGAGTAGCACGCTCAGGTCGCCGAGTGACCACGGAGCGAGCGAGTCGATCGCAACCGCTGCGTGTTCCCAAACAGGATAGGCGCCGTTGACGTACGCACTCTCCACCCAGGCCGCGCTCGGGTGCACGAGCAGCGCGCCAAGGCCGGCCGCGATCGCGCACAGACGCACCCACAAACGCAAAGAGCCGCTCATCGAGCGGCTCTTTGGCATCGTAGCGTCGCTGGACGCGAATTCACTAGCGTTTCGAGAACTGGAAGCGTTTGCGGGCGCGCTTGCGTCCGTACTTCTTCGATTCTTTCTCACGCGGGTCGCGGGTAAGGAAGCCGTGCTTGCGCAGCGTCTCTTTGAACGACCCGTCCATCTCGACGAGCGCGCGCGCGATCCCGTGGCGCACGGCTCCGGCCTGACCGGTGACGCCGCCGCCTTCGGCTTTGACGATCACGTCGAAGCGGGCACCGCTCTGCGTCGCTTCGAGCGGCTGACGCACGATCTGCTGCAGTTGCGGGCGCGGGAAGTACTCTTCGATCGGCTTCTTATTGACCGTGATGACGCCTTGCCCGAGCACGAGCTTGACGCGCGCAATCGCGCGCTTACGACGTCCGGTAGCTTGAATCTGGTTTTCCACAGCTTCTCCTAGAACAGCGGTTGCGGCTTCTGCGCGTCGTGCGGATGTTCGGCTCCGGCGTACACCTTGAGGCGTCCGAGCTGAACGTCACGCATGCGATTGGTCGGGAGCATGCCGCGCACGGCCTTCTCAATCAGACGCTCGGGGTGCTTGTCGTGAATCTCACGCGCCGTCTGCGTCTTGAGGCCGCCCGGGAATCCGCTGTGGCGGTGATAGACCTTCTCGTCCCACTTCTTGCCACCGAGTTCGATCTTCTCCGCGTTGATCACCACGACGAAGTCACCGTCGTCGATGTGCGGCGTCCAGCTCGGCTTGTGCTTGCCCGAGAGCGCGCGCGCAATGCGCACCGCGAGCGTGCCGAGGCGTTGCCCGGCCGCATCGACGATGTACCAACTGTGCGCCGTATCTGCGGTCTTCTGCAGGGTCGTTCGCATCTATCGAAATCCTGAAAACAATCGAGTAACAACTCCACCCCGGAGGCGGGGCGAACTTTGGCATCTTAGCCCCTGTTCCAAGCGGCGTCAAGCGATTTCCGCGTCTTTCTTTTGCTTGACATGTACTTGACTCATCAAATATCATCCCGGGTATGCCGACCGACGCCATCGAGACCCTCCTCGCCCTTGCGCAGGCCCACGCAACGGTTACACGCGCCATCGAGGTGCAGGGGCTCAGCTTTGCCGAGCTGCGCCTGCTGCTCGTATTGCGGGCCGCCCAGCCGCACGGCCGCCGCCCGACCGAACTCGCTCGCGAGGTGCTCCTCACCCCTTCGGGCGTCACCCGCGCCCTGCTGCCGCTCGAGAAGCGCGGCATCGTCGAACGCGAGCGCGACCCGGACGACGCCCGCGCCTCACAGATTCGCCTCACCACCGCGGGCGTGACGCTCCTGGACGACGCCCTCATCCCGGCGGGTGAACGCGCGAGCAAACTGCTGCGCCGATTGAGCCTCGGTCAAACCAAACAACTCCAGCGTCTGCTCGAAGAGATCGGCCGCTAACGGACACAGGCTCCCGCGCTTCAGGCCGGATCGACGAGGCCGGCTACCGGCTCCACGGAAAGACGGCGGGCTCTGCATAGGAATCGTAGCCGTCTTCGTATCGAACGCCCGCGAGATAGAGCCCGTGCGGCGGCGCCGTAAGACCGGCCGCCGCACGGGAGCGCGCGTCGAGCATCGAACGCACGGCGCGGGGATCGCGGCGCCCGCTGCCGCACTCGACGAGCGTTCCGACGATCGTGCGCACCATGCGATGCAAGAAACCGTCCGCCGCGATGCGCACGCGAACGATCGCGTCTCGGCGCTCGATTTCGAGCATGCGAACCGTTCGCACCGTGATGCCGTTATCGGGAACGCTCGCGCAGAACGAGCGAAAATCGTGCTCGCCCACAAGCAGCGCCGCCGCCTCGCGCATGCGCGCGAGATCGAGCGGACGATAGACGTGATAGGCCCGTTCGGCGAGCAGCGCGGAGCGGTCCGGGCGATTGAGGATCGCGTACACGTAGGTGCGTTCGCGCGCCGAGAAACGCGCGGAGAAGCCGTCAGGCACCACCGCGACGTCGCGCACGCTGATATCGGCGGGCAACGAGCTGTTGAGCGCGATCGCGAGACGCTGGAACGGAAACGAGCGGGCCGTGGTAAATGAGACCACCTGCCCGCTCGCGTGTACGCCCGTATCGGTGCGTCCGGCGCCGGTGAGCTTCACCGGTTCGTCGAGCATCCGGGCGAGTTCGGCCTCGATCGTGGCCGCAACGGTTCGTACCGACGGCTGCCACTGAAAGCCGCAAAAACGCGAACCGTCGTATTCGACGGCCGCTCGCACGGTGACGCCTATGCGTGCGTCGCCTGACGCACCGGAACGGTGCGCTTCTCGTCCAGATCCAGCAAGTCGGCCCAGGTCATCACGTCGGTGCGATCCGGAGCCACTTGGCTGCGAAGGTTCAGAAAATATTGGAGCGATTCTCCCTCGGGTTGATGCGAGACCCATTCCCGGTTCCAGCGCTCGATCTCCTCGGCCGGCTTCTTGTCAATGAAGGTTTTGACGTACGCATAGATCTCGTCGTCGTTCTTCGCGTTCTTGATCACTTCGAAGAGCGCGTCGTGATCGATGCCCAGAAACGAGAAGACCGCCACATCCATCGGGCAATTGAAGTTGTACTCGCCCGGATTGCCGTGCGCGAGGGCCTTGCCTTTGTCGATCGCGCGGCCGATCTGCACGAGGCCGTGCACCTTATCGTGCACGCTGCGGGGATACTCTTTGGTCAGGTCCATGCTCGAGGCTCCTTCGAAAACGGTTGGTACACCGCTTGATGACCCCGCTAACGAAACATCGGTTGCAGCTTTTGCGTAGCCGCGAGCGAGCGCCTAGCCGTGCTGACGCTGGAGCGGGAAGAGCAGCACGTCGCGGATCGAGGTGTTGTTGGTTAGGAGCATCACCAGACGATCCATACCGATCCCGATACCGGCCGTCGGCGGCATGCCGTACTCGAGCGCGCGCACGAAGTCCCAATCGGGCTCGGGTATCTCCTCATCGCCCTTCGCACGTTCGTCGATCTGTGCTTCGAAGCGCGCGCGCTGATCGTCAGGATCGTTCAACTCCGTAAACGCGTTCGAAATCTCCATGTTGGCACAGAAGAGTTCGTACCGATCGACCAGTTCACGGTCATCCGCTTTGCGTTTGGCGAGCGGCGAGATCAGCACGGGATAGTCGACGACGAAGGTCGGCGCAATCAGGTGCGGCTCGAGGACCCGTTCGAAGATCTTGTCGAGCGCGTGGCCGTGGGTTGGCGACTCCGGCAAACCGAGCTCGCGCAGGATCTCCGTGGCCCCCTTCGGGTCGAGCAGGCGTTCGCGCGTGAACCGGCCGTCGGAATACTTCGCGATGCCTTCGAGGTAACCGATGCGCGCAAACGGACGCGCAAACGAGATCGTGCGTTCGCCGATCTGCAGATCGGTGCCGCCGCCCGAGACGACACCTGCGAGATGCGCGATCAACGCCTCGTTGAAGTCCATCATGTCGTGGACGTCCCAATACGCGGCATAGAGTTCGAGCATCGTGAACTCGGGATTGTGCGTCGTGTCGATGCCTTCGTTGCGAAAGATCCGCCCGATCTCGTACACGCGCTCCATCCCGCCGACGATCAAACGCTTCAGATTCAGTTCGGTCGCGATACGTAGCTGCATCGCCTCGCCCGAGAGCGCGTTTACGTGCGTGAGGAATGGGCGAGCGGAGGCGCCACCGGCCACGTGCAGCAACGTGGGCGTCTCGACCTCGAAAAAACCTTGCCCGTCGATGAATCGGCGCGTCTCCGCGATGATACGCGAGCGCATGATCATCGTGTCGCGAACCTCGCTATTGACGATCAGATCGACATAGCGCTGGCGGTATCGCTTCTCAACGTCCTGCAAGCCGTGCCACTTGTCGGGGAGCGGCATCAGGGCCTTACCGAGCACGGCGAATTTCAGGACGTGCAGCGTAAGGTCGCCCTTCTTCGAGCGAAACATGAAGCCGTGCACACCGACGAGATCGCCGCGATCGAGATCTTCCCAATCGGCAAACGACGCGTCGCCAATCTCGTCTTTACGGATATAGCACTGGATCCGCCCGGTTCGATCGTGCAGGTCGGCAAAGATCGTTTTGCCCATCGTGCGCTTCGACATCAGGCGCCCGGCAAGATACCAGTTCTCCGATTCGGCATGCTGTCCGACCTCGAGGAAGCCGTATCGCGCGAGCAGCTCTTGCGCCGACGCATCGACGGGATAGCGCGTTTGCGTAAACGGATCGTTGCCGCGCGAACGCAAAGCGGCCAGATTGTCGCGTCTGGCCGCTACGAGGGCAGCTTCGGATTTCCCGAGCTCGTCCATGGATCTCCAGCCTCTATGCGAGGATTACGATGCTTTCTTCGCCGTCTTCTTCGCCGGGGCGGCGCCGTTGGTGCTGCGGATCGATTCGATCTTGTACTTCACCACGCCGCGCGGGGTGGTGACATCGACCGTCTCGCCCTTCTTGTGCCCGATGAGCGCGCGACCGAGCGGGGACTCATTCGAGATGCGTTGCACCTTCGGATCGGCCTCGGCCGAACCGACGATGTGAAACTCATAGCTCTCGTTGTTCTTGAGGTCTTTGACCTTGACCGTCGCACCCAAGTGCGCTTCGTCGGCTGCGTACTCCGACTCGTCGATGAGACGCGCACCGCGAATCATCGCCTCGAGCTTCAGGATACGCCCTTCGATGAACGCCTGCTCTTGCTTGGCATCCTCGTACTCGGCGTTCTCGCTCAGGTCGCCGTACTCTTTAGCCTGACGAATCCGATCGTTGACTTCTTTCCGATGGACGGTCTTCAACTCGTCGAGCTCATTTTGGAGCTTTTCGAGTCCCTCGGCGGTGAGGATGATCTCTTTCTCGTTCAAATCGAGCGACCCCGGATAACAGCAAACGCGCCCATGGAGGACGCTGGCGCGGTGTGTTTGGGGAGCCCTCTGCGTTCCCCTTCAATCGCTGCGCAGCCCCCGGCCACGCAACAGTGCAAAAGGTATACCCAGCAGGATGCCGCCCCATGCATAGTACTGCAGGGTTCTATCCTCGACGCCGATCGTGGCCACGAGGACCCCGAAGAGCGCTGCGGCCCCGAGAACGGGCACGATCACCCCGCCCAAGCGCGCCTCGCGCTCGCCCCAGAAGCGTCGCGCCGCCGCCGCGGCCGAAAGAACGAAGAGGAGCCCCAGAAAAACGGAACTCGCGTTCAAGACAATCTCGAGCTGAGCGGCCGCGCTTTGCGAGAAGCCGGTGACCAGTTCGCAGACGGTCACCAGAACGGCGACGACGCCGAGCGCCCAGAGCGGTTCGTCGCGACGGTCGAGTTCACCGAGGGCGCGCGGCAATACGCCGTCGCGCCCCATCGCGAAGACCGAACGCGAAAGGTACAGAATCGTCGTCCAGAGCGTGGAGAGCGTGGAAAGCAAGACCGTGACGACGATGATCGTGCGCCACCAACCCCCACCGAGCAACTCGCCGACATAGGCGAGCGTATCGGCTTGGTGATCGACGAAGCCCGTCAACGTACCAAGGTGCAAGTAGGCGTACATGCAGCCCACAAGCACGAGCGTCGAGAGGATCAACCCCGCGATCCCGCCGCGCCCCGAGGCCGAGGCCGTATCGTCCACCTCTTCGCTCGTCGAAGCGCTCACCTCCCACCCGTCGCTCATCCATACCGCAAGCGTCATCGCGGTAACGAAGCCAGCGATACCCACACCGGGAAGCGGCGGCGTCGCACCCGCGACCGGTGCGACGGCATGCGGATGCACGACGTACGCGGCGATCGCCGTCGCGACCAGCACGACGATTTCGAAGGCGAGCGCGAGAAACGTGACGAGCGCCGTCGGACGCACGCCCGCATAGAGCATGAGCGAACTCGCTAAAATCCACACCGCTCCGACGATCGCGGCCCACGCGGGATCGTTTTCGTACGCGGGCGCAACGAGCGCGAGCGTGTAGATGCCGGCCGGCACCGCAATCGCCATCGTCGCAAAGAAATTGGAGAGCAGCAGCAGCCACGCGCCGTAGGCGCCCATACGATCGCCGAAGGCCATCCGTATCCACGAGTACGACGAGCCCGCGTTCGGCGCGATGCGCGACAGGTACGAAAACGAGACGGCGACGCAGAGCATGATCGCCGAGAGCGCGACGAGCGCGACGGGCGAGCCGAAACCGGCCGCCGCCACCATCGGCCCCATCGTCGAGGCAAGCGAATACGCCGGCCCCATCGACGCCGAGGCAAGCACCGAAATATCGAAATAATGGAGGACGCGCGGGAGGTGACGCGCCGCCACTAGCCGTTCAAGGGCACGACGCGCGGGGTGAGATGGAGTTCACGCAACACGCGATCGTAATCGGCGGCCGTTACGTCTTCCCAACGCTTGCCGAGCAGCGCCAGCAGCGCCGCTTCGATGACGTTGGTGCCAAACGAACGCCCGGCAAAATCGGGCGTCGTCGTGATCAACATCGTTACGCCGCGCGCGCGCAGTTCCTCGATGTTCGCTTCGGTGACGGTGTTCGTGAGCACGATCTTCCCGTCGAGACGATCGGGCATGAACTGCCGCATGAAGTGGAAGTCGCCAGCGATCACGTCGGCTTCGTCGTAGTACTGCGGGTATTTCGGTTGCGGCGGCTTCTCCTGTTTCTTGCCGGTCGGATAGAAAAACTGGAAGGGCAGCTTGCACGCATCGGGGAGATACTTCTCCGCCATCTCTTCGAACGTATGAAGATCGCGCACCGCGATGTCCTTATCGAGCGCGAAGATGAAGTCGCCAAAAAGCACGTCGGCACCGGCATCAACGAGCGCTTGCGCCATGCCGAAGCGGTCGAGCGCGCTCACCATCAGCACTTTCTTGTCGCGCAGATCGATCGTGAGCTCGTCTCGCATGAAACGGACCGCCGCGCGCTCGAGCGTATTCTTCAGCCCGCTCCCGTCGACGACCGGCGTGATCTTGGCCGCCTGCAGCAAACGCAGCCCGTCGCGCAGCGCATAGCGCTTCGAGCCCGCGTACAGATACACGTCGATGCCGCCAAGCCCGATCGCATCGACGGTCCCGTCGAGTTCCGCCATCTTCGCAAGCGCAACGTCGAGCTTTCCATCGACGCCCTCGCGTGAAATATCGAACTCTTCACCGAGCAGCTTCACGACCGCGCGATGATCGCGTGTCGAGGACCCGAGCGAAACCGAAACGATGCGTTTCACGTTTACAGGCGCTCCGCCCCGGGCTCCGCGCCCCCCACTTCGTGGGGCCCCCATACCACGGCGCGCGACAGATCTCCGTTCGCCGGAGATCCCCCTGGGGCGCGCCGAACGAATTCTGATACGCGAGCGATCATACAGCGAGACTCCGTCGAGCTAACGCCGCTTGGCGTGTTGCGGCGATTTTTTCCGGCGTGATGGCGGTGTCGAATGCGCGCATGTCGGCGAGGGTGAAGCCGCAGCGGGTCGCCATCTGCTCGATCTCGATCACCTTCTCGAGTTCGATGCCGCGGCCGAGCGTGTAGTTCTCGACACGGTTCTCAAGGGCGAGCACCATCGTCTCGCTCATACAGGCAAGCGCGGTGCGCGGCGGGAGGTTCAGATCGAACTCCGATCCCGGTTGACGCACGCGGTCGAAACGGGGCGTTCCGGGTACGAGCATGTTACCGCCTTCGGTGACGAGCACATCCGGGCGCTCGAGCGCCACGCGGCGGCTGACGTCGTGCGGCAGCGAGAGTTCGCATACCACGGCGCCGGTCTGCAAATCTTCGGGTTGAATCACGTCCTGCGTCGATGAGGTCGCAGTGAGAATCAGTTGCGCGCGGCGCACCGCATCGCTGATGTCGGTGGTAAACGACGACTCGCATGGGAGCGAGCTTTTGATCTCGTCGTGAAATTTTGCGAGGCGCGTGTTGTTGCGCGCAACCAAGATCACGTGCTTGACTCGCTGCGCGATGAGGCGCGCGCAGGCGCTTCCGATCGACCCCGTCGCACCGACGACGACCGCGGTACTCTCGGCGGGATCGATGCCCATCTCGTCGGCGCCGCGGAAAAGGCTCTGAATACCCGCCGCGATCGTAAGCGAGTTGCCGGTGGTCACCGCGATCGGCGAGCGTTCGGCGATCGTCACGCCGCCGTCGCCGACGACGCCCGTGAAGGCGCCAAGGCCCGCGATCTCCGCACCGAGTTCCACGCCGATTTCGATCGCACGCAGGATGCGTTTATAGACCTCTTCGCGCGGGAATTCCATCATCTGCTCGGGCAAGAGCGGCGCGGTCACAAACCAGCCTTCGGTCTCGCGTCCGTCGGGCGCGCGCACGCCCGTGACGTGTACCGCGGCCCACGGCGGCATCCACTCCATGATCTTGCGAATGATCGGCGCGCCTTTGCCGGCCGCGCCGGGCTCGTATCGCGCGACGTCGTCGAGCGAGAGCGGATGGATGACGAAGCAGAACTTCGGCGTGCGGTTCACGCGCGTTCGGCCTCGGCCTTTAGAGCGGCGAGCATCATCTCGCTGTTCTCCTGCACCTTCTTGTGCAACGTCGGTCCGATCAGTTCGGCGAGCGTCGGCACGCCGAAGTCGTATTCGACGCCGAGCGTCACGTGCGTTGCACCGTCGCGTTCTTCGAAGGTCCACGCGCCCTCGAACGTGTCGAGATCGCCTTCGAGGAGCCGGTAGTCGATGCGCAGTGCGCCGTCGTCAAAGCGGTCTTCTTCAGTCCACTCGATCGGTGCCTCTTCGACCAGCGTTTTCCAGCGCGTGATGACGCGATCGGGGTGACGTTCGAGCACCACGACCGTCTCAACGTCCGGCATGAACTCGGGGAAGCGCTCTTGCTCTTTGGCAAGGTCGTACACGCGCCGGGCAGGAGCCGCGACCGCGATGCGGGTTTCGACGTAGGGCATGATATTTTTACAAGCGGCCTAGCTTCTCAGCCGCAGTAGCGACCCCTGCCCGCAGGGCTCCAAGCGCCCGCTCCACCTCCCCCGCGCTCACCACGAGCGGGGGTTCGAGCCGGATCACCCGCTGCTGGTTGAGCGTCCAGGCGGCGGTGACGCCCGCCTTGAGCATCTCGGGGATGATCCAGCCGCCGTAGCCCTCGCTCGTGAGTTCCACGCCCACCAGAAGGCCAAGGCCCCGCGTCTGCGCGATCACCGAGGGGTACTCGGCGGCGATCGCGCGCACGCCCTCGAGCAACTGCGCACCACGCTCGCGCGCGTTCTCGACCAGGCCGTCCTCCACGAGCACCTCCATCGCGGCGAGTGCCGCGGCGCAGGCGATCTCGCTGCCGCCGAAGGTGGAGGTATGCACCAGCGGCTGCTTGGCATAGGCTCGATTCCACACGGCGGGGCGCGCGATAAAGGCGCCGACCGGGATGATCCCGCCGGAAAGGCCCTTCGCAAGCGTCATGACGTCGGGGACGATCTCGTCGCGATTGCACCCGAAGAGGTAGCCACAGCGGCCGAGCCCGGTCTGCACCTCGTCGGCAATGAAGACCGCGCCAGCACGATCGCACGCCTCGCGCACCGCGCGCAGGTAGCCCGCGGGCGGCACGTTGACGCCGCCCTCGCCCTGCACCGGCTCCACGATAAACGCCGCCGCGTCGCGCAGCGCCTCATCGAGCACCGAGGCATCGCCATAGGGCACGTGCGCAACGTCCGCGAGCAACGGACGGAACGGCGTTTGGAAGGCCTCGCGACCGCTCACCGAGAGCGCACCGAGCGTCTTGCCGTGGTATGCGTCGTGGGTCGCGACGATCTTGGCTCGTCCGGTTGCGGCGCGCGCGAGCTTCGTCGCACCCTCGACCGCCTCGGTGCCGCTGTTGCACCAGAACGAGAGTTGCAAATCGCCGGGTGCGAGTTCCGCGAGACGTTTTGCCGCACGCCCGAGTACGACATTGAACATCGTCTTACCCGAGAGCGACATCGACTCCATCTGTTCGCGCACCGCCGCGATTACTCGCGGATGCGAATGACCGAGCGTGAAGACGCCGTAGCCACCCGCGAAATCGAGATACGCCTTCCCGTGCTGATCCCAGATCGTCGTGCCCTGCGCGCGTACTTCCACGGGCGAACCCGAGAGTTTCATCACGCGCGCGAGCGGCGGATTCAGATAGCGTTTGTAGTTCTCGAAGACGTCGCCTGCGAGATCTTGGGTATTGTTGTCGAGCATAGCTGCGTGATCGTACCTGTGCCTGGGGCGTCTCGATGGTGTCGACACCGAGCCTGATACCCTACGGTGCCGCGGGTTCCATTCCCGCACGCTCCAGGCGCCGCCCACTTGTGGGCGGCCGATCTCCGGTGATATCGTGGGGTGGTATCAGGCTCGGTGTCACTCGGGCGCCGCATGCAGCACGCGTGCGGCGCCCGACGCATGTCGTCCGCCCTACGCGGCGTTCGCGGCGGCGGCTCCGATGCGGACGATCGCATCATCGATCACCGCAATCGCCTCGTCGGCGCGATCGATGCGCATAATCTGCTCGCGAATCGCCGCCGCGCCCGGAATGCCTTTGAGGTACAGCGCAACGTGCCGGCGCATCTGCGGGACCGCGCGCTTCTCACCGAGTTCGTCAACCATGCGCTCGTAGTGCACGATGCAGAAACGCAGGCGTTCAGCGGGCGGCGGCAGCGGCTGCGCTTCGCGCCCCTCCATGAGATCGCGAATCTGGGAGATCAGCCACGGATTGCCGAGCGTAGCACGGCCGAGCATGATCGCGTCGACGCCGCTCTCGCGCATGCGCGTCATCGCGACGTGCGCGTCGTCCAAATCGCCGTTTCCGATAACCGGAATATCCACGTTTTGCTTGAGGCGTGTGATGTGCTCCCAGTTGGCGCTGCCCTTGTAGAACTGGCGCGCGGTACGCGCGTGGAGCGTCACCGCCTTCACGCCGACCCTTTGCGCGCGCTGCGCGACGTCGATATAGACGATCTGATCCTCGGTCCAACCCAGGCGCATCTTCATCGTGACCGGACAATCGACGGCCTCGACGACCGCGCGCATGATCTCTTCGCAGCGGTCGGCGTCGCGCAGGCACGCCGAGCCACCGTTGGTTTTGGTCACCTTGGGAGCGGGACAGCCAAAGTTGATATCGACGATATCCGCGCCGCACTCGCGCACGAGCCTCGCCGCCGCCGCCATCGTCGCCGGATCGTCGCCCCATAGCTGCGTGGAGACCGGCTTCTCGAGCCCGTGCTGGTCGATCATCTCCATCGTCCGCTTGCTGCCGTATTTGAGTGCGTTCGAAGAGACGAACTCGGTGACCGTGAGGCCGAGGCCGAAGGGCTTATACAGGGCCCGCATCGTCTTGTTCGTCACGCCGGACATCGGCGCGAGGACCAGCGGGGGCCAGATCTGATGATCGCCGATCTGCAGCGGCGCAACGGTAGGAGGCATCGCGCCCCAACTATACGACCCCCACCCCCCACCACGCAACGCCGCAATGCGCCCCCGCCGGAGACCAACAGGCGACGCTCACCGGTTGGGAGCCCATCAAGGGCTCCCAACCGGTGGTAGCTTTACCGCGCAAAGCTTCAGCTTTGCGCGGTAAAGCTTACCAATATTTCTGGCAGTTGTTGCCGGCGTTGTCGCAGACGTAGACCCAGCCGACGTTCGGCCACGAGCCGGTGTCGTCTTCGGTCCAGTCGATACCCTGACTCGACGCGTTGTCGTAGTAGTAGCGACCCTGCACGTAGACGTACTGCCCGACCGCAACCCACGGCCAGTTCGAAGGCGGCTGATTGCTCGGCGCCTGCGCCATCGCGTCAAGATTCGAGACGATCTCGATGTCGTATCCCGAGGGCATCTGCACGTAGAAGTACCCGTGCAGACCGCTCGAGGTGGTCTTCGAGGGCAGCACCTGCGTGACCGTACCACAGACGTCTTCGAGCTGATCGCCCGAGAGCGCACCCGACGCAAACGCACTCTGATCGCTCAGGAACTGTTGGTTGTTGCACGGCGCAGCGCCCGGTGTCGCGGTCGGCGCAATCGTCGGTGTCGCGGTCGGCATCGGCGTCGGCGATGGCGTCGAACTGGGATTCGGCGTGGGTGCCGGCGTCAGCGTCGGAGCGGGCGTCGGGGTCGCACCGTTAGCACCGAGAAACACGTCGTCAACGTACTGGTAGATGTAACCACTGTTCCAGCCGTTGCCATACACGCCGAAGAACAGCCACACCGTCTGGCCCGCGTAGGAGCTCAGATCGAAGCTCTTTTGCACCCAGCCGTTCGTACTCGCGGCCTCGCTATAAAGCGCATCGACCACGTTGCCGCTCGCATCCAGCAGATCGGCTTCTTGATCCGCATAGGCAAGCGTGTCGTTCGTTCCCTCGTACACCCAGAACGAGAGCTGCCCGTTGGCCGGAATCGTCACTTGCTGGCAGACGCCGGAATATCCATTGACCTCGGGCGTCGTCGTCGCGCCGTTGAGATCGCTGTAGCTACCGCTATGCACGCGCGTCGTCGAGATCGTCGCGTTCACGCTACCGCACTGCTGCCACGTGGAGAAGCCCCCGCTTTCGAAACCGGGATCCCCGATCACGTTCGTCGCCATGCTCGTGACGCGCCCAGCGGGTTTGCGCGCCGGAACGACGATACGCGTGCTCGCCGGCCGCTTCGCGCCCGTGTTATGCGGCGCGCTGGGGATGGCCGGCTGCGAAGCCCCTCCGCTACACGCGGAGACGAGCACCGCAAGCGCAACGCTCGTTGCGCCAAATCGTTTGAACATATACACCCTCCAAAACGAATGAACTCGGAAACAACCGCTCCGAGTCTATCGCGAGGATATTAAGCCGGCGTAAACATTACTAGATGATTTCCTCATCTACCTGAGGTTTTGCCGTGCTCCTTTACGTGGAAAAGCTGCAAACCCGTGAGCCCGAGATACGGATCCACGTGTTGGATCAGCGTACTATGACGCGCAACAACATCAGCAAGACCACCCGTCGCGACCACGCGCGCCGGGACGCCCATCTCGGCGCGCATCCGCGTCACGATCGCTTCGGTTTGCCCGACGAAGCCGTAGATGAATCCGGCTTGAAGCGCTTCGACCGTGTTACGCCCGATCGCACGTTCGGGTGCGTCGAGTGCGATCTGTGGAAGCTTTGCCGTGCCTCCCGTGAGTGCGTCGATCGAGATGTTGATCCCCGGCGCAATCGCCACGCCTAAATACTCGGAGGCTGCGGAGATGGCAATGAACACCGTCGCCGTGCCGTAGCTGACCACAATAAGCGGCGCACCGTATCGGGCAACGCCGCCGATTGCCGCCGCAACGAGATCGGCGCCGACCTCGGCCGCGCGATCGGTAACGATCGGCATCAGCGTTTGATGCTGCGGTTCGAGAAAGCGCGGCGTGACCGAGAAGAATTTCTCGCATACCGCCTGAAGCGTTCGATCGAGCCGTGGCACGACGCTCGCGATCACCACCGCATCGATCGCACTTGCCTTCACGCCGGCCGTTGCGAAGAGTTGGGTAAAGAAGGCACCGTACTCATCGGCCGTGCGCCGCGATTCCGTCGTGACGCGCCAATGCTGCACGAGCCGGTCGGAACCGTCCATGAAGCAGCCGAGTTTCGTCTCCGTGTTACCAACGTCAATCGCCAAGAGCATCAGCGCGTCCTCCGCAACTCGGTGATAGCATCGAGCAGGCGCGCCGCAAGCATCGTCTTTCCGGCCGTCCCAAGCTCGCGGCGGCCGTCGCCCGGCCACAACAACGCAAGCGTGTTTTCGCCTGGGCCGAAGCCGCGCTCGTCGCGCACGTCGTTTACCACGATCGCATCCAGGTGTTTGCGCGCGAGCTTTTCACGTGCATGCGCCTCGTGATCGTCGGTTTCGGCGGCAAAGCCGACAAGGAATGTCGCGCCCTTGCGTTCGCCGAGCGCCGCGAGCACATCGGGGTTTCGTACCATGCGTACGTGCAAGTCGTCATCGCTCTTTTTTAATTTCGTTTCGGAGCGCTCGTGCGGGCGCCAGTCGGCGACCGCGGCCGTCGCAATCACGACGTCGCTTCCCACCGCGTGCGCCAAGGCAAGATCGTACAACTGCTCGGCCGTCGTGAAGCGCAGCGTGCGAACGCCCGCCGGCGGCTCGAGATGCGTGGGACCGAGCAGCAGCGTCACCTCCGCGCCGCGTAGCGCCGCCTCGCGCGCGAGGGCGATGCCCGTAGCGCCGGTTGACGCGTTGCTCACGAAGCGGATCGGATCGAACGCTTCGCGCGTCGGTCCGGCCGTGATCGTGACCCGCTCACCGCGAAACGTCTCGCCGCGCGCGAGCGCGTTCGCAAGTGCCTCGAAGAGCCGTTCCTCCGGCGCGAGCCGCCCAATGCCACTCTCGCGCTCGGCGAGGAAACCGCGTTCCGGCTCGACGATCTCGTAGCCACGCGCGCGCAGGAGTGCGAGATTTTCGACGGTGGCCGGGTGTTCGTACATTGCGCTATTCATCGCCGGGGCCACGATCACCGGAATGCGCGCGGCAAGTAAGGCCGTGGTCAGCAGATCGTCCGCGATTCCGTGCGCGAGCTTCGCGATCGTGTTTGCGGTTGCGGGCGCGACGAGAATCACCTGCGCTTCGCGTACGAGACGAATGTGCGGGATACGTTCGGGCGCGTCCCAGAGCGAGGTATAGACGGGCCGCGCGGTCAGCGACGAAAACGTTAGCGCGCCGACAAAACGTTCGGCCTCCGCCGTCATGATGACGTCAACCGTGGCGCCGTGCTGTACGAGGGTGCTCGTGAGCCCGGCGATTTTATATGCGGCGATCCCACCGCACACGCCGAGCACCACACGCGATCCGTCTATGCGTCGATCCATATGTTATCCAGCAGGCGCGTCGCGCCGAAACGCGCGGCCCCGATAATAAACGCGGGTGGCCGCAAAATATCGATCGGTTCGAACGTATCGCTATCCACGACGTCAAGGTAATCGAGATGCGCAAGCGGATGGAGCAGGCCACGCGCCGCCGCGAGCGCGTCGCCCTTTGTCCGGCCGCCCGCCATCGCCAAGCGAACCGCTTGCAGCGCGCGGTGGAGTGAGGGAGCGGCTTCGCGTTCTTGCGATGACAGATACACGTTGCGGCTCGAACGCGCAAGACCATCGGGCTCGCGTTCGGTCGGTACGATCGTCACCCGGACCGGCAAATCGAGATCGCGCACGACGCGGCGAATGACCGCCGTTTGCTGCGCGTCCTTCTGCCCGAGGTACAGCACGTCGGGGCGCACGATATTGAGGAGTTTCGTCACCACGGTCGCGACGCCGCGAAAATGCGTCGGGCGGAGGGCGCCTTCGAACGACGTGCCGAGCGCGCCCGGATCGACCGTGGTCGAAAACTCTTCAGGATAGATCGCCGCGACGTCCGGCGCAAAGATCACGTCAACGCCGGCCCGATGCAGTTTCGCGCAGTCGCCTTCGAGGTCGCGCGGATAGCGATCGAAATCCTCACTCGGACCAAACTGCGCCGGGTTTACGAAGATCGACACGGCGATCGCCGAAGACTCGTCGCGCGCGCGCGTTACGAGCGCAAGGTGCCCATCGTGCAACGCACCCATCGTCGGCACGAATCCGAGCGGTCGCGGCAAGACCTCGAAGAGCGCGCGCGCCTGCGCGACGGTCGAAACGGTGTGCACGTTGACAAGCTTCTATGCGCGCGTCACGCGCAACACGGTACGGCCGACCATAAACGGCGTGCCCAGATCGATGCTTGCGTCACCCTCTACGGCTTCGCCGTTCACCTTCGTGCCGTTGCGGCTATCGAGATCGGTCAATTGCAAGCTCTCACCACGCACGCGGAGGTGTGCGTGTTTGCGCGAGACGTAGCGATCGAGCGCAATACACGCTTCGGCGACGGTATCGTCGCGTCCGATCGTGATCTCGCTCTCGAACGTCCAGGTTTTTCCATCAAGGGGGCCGCTCAGGACCTCGAGCAGGTACATCGCGGCGTGGCCTTCTCTCGTGCAGTGGGCCAGCTCCTGGTCGTTCGACCCGCTGGCCTCGGATTCGGCTAACAAAACGGCCCCGGCGGTCGATATCTCATAGGGTGACGATGAACGACCGGATCGACGAGCTTCTCGAGCTCATAGAGGTGGAACCGGACGCGTTGCGCGAGGCGGAGTTCGCCCAGGCGCAAGCGATTCTGGAGACATTGGTCGGAAAGACCGTCGCGTCGGCCGAGCTCCAAGACACCCGGATCGTGCTCACGACGAGCGACGGCAACCGGTACTTTTTCTACGGATTCCTTGGTGAGGCGCGCGAGGCGCACGCCTAGGCGCACCCGGCGTCAGTCATAAACTTCGCGAGCAAATCATAATCGCTCGACGCGTACTGCGTGAAGGCGATCCCGTGCATGAACGTCTGGCTGCTTGCATCGTAAAACGACAGGACGATCTTTGCGCGCACGAGCATCTCGTGGTCGGAGCCGGGCAGCGCAAAGCGCATGACGATCGCCTGCCCCATGGGCAGATCCGTCGTCGTCGCGACACGCATCCCGCCGCGACTCACGTCGAGTGCTTCGCCGCCCAGGATCAGCTCATGTCCCGGCACGATCAACGTTACCGGAAAATTGACTCGCGCCCGAAAGAATCGGCGCTCGCGCGAGCGGTCTTCTTCTTGCGTACCCACCGGGGGGAGGTTTTCTCTGCGTTACGCACGCCGCCTTCAAGCAACCACGGCCTGCGCCGCGAACATCGCGCCGACGACCGTGTGCTCGCTCAGTACGCCCCCTTGTAGATAGACTTCGTATGGCGGCCGTAGCGGAGCGTCGCACGAGAGTTCGATGGTTGCGCCGCCGACGAACGCACCGCCCGACATGATCACCTGATCCACATATCCCGGCACGGCTCCCGGCTCGGGACGAAAGCGCGCATTGAGCGGCATCGCCCGTTGCAACCCCGCGGCGAAGCGCTGTAAGCGCTCGGTCGAACCGAGACGAATCGCCTGCACGATATCGGTGCGCCTCGCGCCCGGCAGCGGATCGACCGCAAAGCCGAGTTCGGCAAAAAGCGCGGCGGCGAAGTCCAGTCCGCGCAGCGTTTGCTCGACGACGAGCGGCGCGACGAACAGCCCTTGAACGAATGCACGCCCGAAGCCGAGCGACGGGCCAAGCGCCGCGCCGAGCCCCGGCGCATAAAGGCGCGCTGCGATGCGTTCGACCAGCTCGGCGCGTCCGGCCACGTACCCGCCGGCGGGCGCGAGTGAACCGCCGAGATTCTTGATCAACGACCCCATCACGAGATCGGCACCAACGTGCGTGGGTTCGCGCGCTTCGACGAGTTCGCCGTAGCAGTTATCGACCAAGATCGCGACGTGCGGTGCAACCGCCTTGACCGTCGTGAAGAGCTCTGCGCACGCTGCGATATCGAGCGAGGGACGCGGCGCGTAACCGCGGGAGCGCTGCACGAAGATCGCACGCACGTCATCTTCTCGAACGGCACGGGCGATCGCGTCGAGATCGAGCGCGCCATCGTCACGCAGCGCGATTTCCCGATAACGAACGCCATGTTCGACGAGACTTTCGGGCGCGTCGCAGATGGCGTTACGCAGCGTATCGTACGGACGGCCCGCCACGGCGATCAACGCGTCGCCTGGCCGCACGCATGCGGCGAGCGCGGTGACGATCGCGTGCGTGCCGCTCACGATCGAGAGTCGCGCGAGCGCGCGTTCTACGCCAAAGATCCGCGCGATCAGCGCTTCATAGCCGGCGCGCGCGGCATCGTCGTACCCGTAACCGCTCGAACCGGCGAGATCGCTCTCGTTCAAGCCTTGGTCGTAAAAGGCGCGCAAGACGTTTGCTTTAACGTGCGCCTGCGCAGGATACGCAAGCGTTGCCACGCGCGCCTGCGCGCGTAGCGCAGCCTCGCGCACGCTGGGCTCAATTTCGAAAAGCTCGCACAACAGCTCGATCATCGCGCTCTCATTCGCTTCGCTTCTTCCACTCACCCCGAGCTTGCCGAAGCGCGCAGAGTGTGTCGTTCGTAGGCGCGCACAAATGGCCAGTAGCAGATCGACGAGATCGCGATATTGACGAGCACAAGCACCACCGCACGCCAGTCGAGCGTCGCGATGAAGGTGGCGATCACGCTCGGAACCGACCCGGGGACGTAGTAGATCGCGCGCCCCACCCAGCCGAGCGCGACGCTCACGTAGGTCGTGGTTGCAAGCAGCAGCGGGACGACGACGAACGGCGGGATCAGATACGGGTTGAAGACGACCGGCGCACCGAAGAGCAGCGGCTCGTTGGTATTGAAGAGCGCCGGAAGCAGCGCGACACGCCCGACCGCGCGCAAGCGCTTCACCCGCGAGAACGCGAGCAGGGCGGCCAGCGGTAGCGTGGCGCCGGCTCCGCCGGGAAAGACGAAGAGAAAGAGCGAGACCACGACAATATGCGGCAGCGGCGCATGATGCAGATACGCTTGGGTGTTCTGCATCTGCAACGTCAGGTACACGGGCGTCACCACCGCGGCGAGCAACGCCGGCCCGTGCAATCCGCACGACCACAGCAGCGTCTCGACGAGGACGATCAGCACGAGTGCGAGATAGCTATCGCCAAGATGTCCGAGCGGGCCGAGTGCCGCCTCGATGCCGCTCGCAAGCGAGATGTGGAGCGGCCGCAGCGCCAGGGCGAGCGCAACGACGAGCAGAGCTGCGAGCCTCGGGCGACGCAGCGTGCTCGTGAGGCCCGCGAGAACGCCGGCGACGATCAGGGCCAAAAAGAGCCCGCTTGCGCCAACCGAGCGCAGATATTCGATCGGGTCGCCGTGCAGCGGCGGAAGCGCGGCAAGATACGCACCAAGCGCTCCGGCGGCGAGGACCAACGGCGCGCGTCCCGTGCGCGTGGCATACTGCCAGGCAAGCGACGGGGCGAGCACCAGTCCCATCACCCCGAAGGCCGGTAGGAGCGCCGCCGAGACGCGCAGCCCAAGGCCCGGGCCGAAGAGCGGTCCGGGCTCGTGCACGACGGTGAGCAGCGCTACGAAGGCGACGAGGAGCCCGAGAAACGACCACGGCAACGCGTCGCGCGTTGCCGCAAGAAAGGGCAAGTCGGCGAAGCGCTTGACCTTAGAGGCGGCGGACGACAGCCTCGACGCGACCGACGATCTCGACATCGCTCGCGTAGATTGGCGCCATAGCCTGATTCTCCGGCTGCAGACGGATACGCCCGGCTTCCCGGTAGAAACGCTTCACCGTCGCCTCGCCCTCCAGCATCGCGACCACGATCTCGCCGTTGGAGGCGGTCTTCTGCGGACGGACCACGATCAGGTCGCCGTCAAGGATCGCCGCGTCGATCATGGAGTCGCCCTGCACCCGCAGCATGAACGCGTCGGAGCCGCGCGGCACGAACGACGACGGGAGCACGAAGTCGCCCTCGACGTTCTCCTGGGCGGTGATCGGCACACCCGCCGCGACCTTGCCGATGATCGGCATGACGACGCTCTCGGGCCCCTTGGCGGTTGTCGCGCCGGCGCTCGCCGGCTCGCTCATGGCGCGCGGCTTGGTGGGGTCGCGCCGGATCAGGCCGCGGCGCTCGAGCGCTTTGAGGTGCGCGTGAATCGTCGATGAGGACGAAAGCCCAACACGCTCGCCAATCTCGCGCACGGACGGCGGGTAGCCCCGCTCGGCCATGAAGGCGCGGATCACCTCGAGGATGCGTTGTTGACGCTCGGTCGCAGGCTTGTCGATCACGGGTACCCCCAAAATACTAGCAACGATCTCCGCGCAGAGGGCCATGCGTATGGCACCAGCCTGCCGTATAACCCTAGCATAGAAAGCACGTTCGTGGCAAACATACGTTCGCAGCAAGCTTGACAGCGGCCGAATCCGGTGTGCTAAAATCTAGGGGACGAACAGCTGTTTGGCCCAAGATATAGACCGATTGGTGCTCGAACGCTCGTTTGCCACAAGATATGGCGGATACGCCGAAGGAGTTACTTCAAGTGGTACGGCGCAAACGGTTCAGCCTTATGCCGGTGATCTCACTGGCGGCGCTCAGCTTGATGGTCGCGATCCCGTCGCTTTCAAACATGCATCTGTATGCCGCGACCGCGCGACGCTATACAACCGTCACCGTGCAACCGGGTGATACGCTCTGGTCGATCGCCGCGCAACACACGCGTTCGGGCGACGTTCAAGAAACGATCGACCGCATCAGCGAAGCAAACCATCTCGGGGTCGCGACGATTCAGCCCGGCGAGCACCTTCGCATACCGCAGTAAGCCTCAATGGCGCGCGCGATCGCGCCCACGACACAACGTACGACGGCCGTTCTTGGTAGCGGCCGTCGTTTTTTTTCGGGATGCGGTTGACGCCTATCGGCGCGAAACGAGGACGATCGAGTGTCCCTGATGATCGTTCAAGAACTCGAGACCGTCCATCATCCAGGAATCGAGTCCCGTCCCGCTATGTTTCGCCACCTCACGCACCACGTGGATGCGATCCTTCAGCCAGGCAAGCTCGGTGCGCGTCGTGGTGGGAAAGATCGCCACCTCACAATCCTCACATTTGTAACCGTACTGCATCGCGCTCGACAGTTGCTCGCGACATGCAAGAAGGCCTCCGCATGGTGCGGAGGCCTTCTCGTTCGCGTGCTGCGAGGTATGCGTTTCGACGACTAGATCTTGATCCGGAAGTCGAGGTACGCGTTGAACGGCAGCGAGCCGAATTGCGGCGAGTACGAGTTCGCAAACGCCGGCTGGATCGATTGACCCGGGTTATACACGTTGCCGACCGGCGGGATTGCCCCGACGCCGACAGAGCCGTAGCTGCAGATCTTACTCTGCGGTACACCGACGGCCGAGGTCCACGCGTTCTTCGTTCCGCCGAAGCAGGTGTCGAAGATGTTCGTGAGCGTCAGCACCGACGTCACACGTGGGCTCAGTTCGTAGGAGATCTGCGTGCTCATCGTGAGACGTGACGGATTGGTGAAAGCACCCATGCCGTCGAACGCGCCCGTTGCCGGGTTCGGGATGTCGATCGTTCCGCACGTCGTCGCGTTATACCGCGTCGAGCCGGCAAGGGCCGTACAGGTATTCGGTGCAACGCCCGGCGTCGAGATCGGGAAGCCGTAGTGCGTTCCCGTCTGGAACTGCCACGCCGGCGTGATCGAGAGCTTATCGTGCTTGTAGTTCAGGATAAGCGTCGCCACGTTCGGCGCCACGAACGAGCTGTAGCTGCCGCCACCGATGCTCGCTGCGGGGAAGAGATCGTAAGGCGCATACGATCCGCTCGGATCGAAGAAGCCTTGCGCGGCCGAGTTGTAGTATGGGTTTGCAACCGCACCTGCGGCCGAACACGAACCGGCAACGCCGCCAACGAAGCACTGTGCCGCGAACGGGCTTGCGCCCGAACCGCCACAGAGGTACTGGCCGTACACCTTTTGGCCGACATCGGCGCCGCCTGCGGCGCACTGGCTCGTGTACGCATTGTACTGGCTGATCGCGCCATTGATCGGGTCGATGATCGAGCCACCGTTCGCAAGACGGTTGTACTTGATCTTCGCGCTGGTGTACGTGTAGCTAAAGAGCCCAGCGAAGCCGTTGCGCGAGAAGTCGCCCTTCTGCAACTGGAACTCCACGCCCGACGAGGTCTGCTGTCCGACGTTGAGACCCGAGACGAAGTTCGTCTTGAGGTTCAGGTAGAACTGTTCGACCTGGTCGTTGGTCTTACGGTAGAACGGCGTGACCTTGAAGGACATGTCCGTTCCCTTGATCTGATGCTCCCACGAGAAGTCCGTATTGTACGACACTTCCGGCACGATCGGATAGGTCGGGCTCGTACGGCCGTACGCATAGAACGTCGGGCCGAGGAGATCCGGCAGATCCTGTTGCGAGGTGTTGTACTGTTCGAACGCCGTGTTGGGCGCCTGATCGTACTTGCCGTAGCTGAAACGCAACACGTTTTGCGGATTAACCGTGTACGTGAACGCAACGCGCGGCTGGAACACCGAGAACGACTGGGTGACGGGGGTATTCGTCAGCAGCGCCTGCGTGTAGGTGATGCCGTTCGCGTTGAGGGTGCTACAGCCACCGTTTGCCGCCGTGAATCCGGCCGCGAACGCAGCCGCGCCGGCTGCGGTGCCGAGAAGCGGCGTCGGGTTGGCACCCGGCGTGTTCGCGACGCACATCGCGTTGTTCCACGAGTTGAAGAACAGGTTGCGAGCAGGCCCGGTGTTGGTGTTTTGCGGATCGAACTCGAAGCGATCGAAGCGCACGCCGATGTTGATGTGCAGACGATCGGTCGGGTCGAACTCGTCGGTGATGGAACCGGAGGTGAACTTCGGCGTCACCTGGTTGTACGTACCGCTTTGGCCGTTCTCAACCGCGAGGTACTCGCACGGCGCGCCGCTGCAGTTGACGCCCGCCAAGCTCGTCGGCGCGGTGCCGAGGAGCGCGTTTGCGAGGCTGAGCTGCGTCGGGTTACCGTCTTGATACTTGCTCGAACCACACGCGGTCGGCGTCGCCGTTGCGCCGGCAACAGCGTAGCAGATGCCGTCGTACGGGTTCGCCGAGCTCACCGCAAGCGCAAGCGGCTGCCCTTGGAAGGCTGCGTACGGCTGCGTGTTGTTGTCGCGAATAGCCGTCGCCGTGGTGTACGACCCTTGGATGCTCAAGAGGTTCTTCGAGTTGAGCTGATCCGCGAAGGTCGCACTCACGCCGCGCGTATGCGATTCGAGCTCGTAATCGGCGGGATTGATGCCGTCGTAGTTCGAGAAGAGTGAGTTCGGGCCGTAGAGGAACCAGTTCGAGTACACGGTGTACCCGTACACGCGCAGGTACGCATCCGAGCCCATGTTGCGCTGGTACTGCACCTTGACGATGCCGACGCCGTTGTTCGAGCTATCGCGCAGGTTGGCCGGAATCGCGCCCGCGTTGCCGAGCGCGGTCGGCTGCGACGGGTAGCTATATGGCGTCACCAGCGACTGGTAGTTCGCCGGAAGCGGCTGCCCGAGCGGTCCCGAGTAGCTGCCACCGAAGGCGGCCGCGCCCGGAATGACACCGGAGAAGAAGAACGGCGAGTAGCCGACCGCAGCCGACGCCGGGCCACCCCAGTCGCTTGGCGACGAGTAGTAGTCGGTCGTCAGACTTGAGGTCTGGTAGAGGAGCTGCAGGTCGTCCCGGCCACCATCCTTGCGATGCGGGATCGCAAAGTGGAAGTTCAACACGTTTTCGCGATCGGCAATATCCGAGACGCTGAACATGTTGTACGGGCCGAGCGCCGTCCAACTCGACTGGAACGTTCCGGTCGAATCGAAGCACGATGGCAGCGCCGACTGCGGCGATGCGCCCGCGCACGGGGCGAACGGGATGCCGTAGTTTTGGCTGATGCCCGCGCCGTTGTTTTGATCGTAGTAACGGAACGCTTGATCGTAACCGCCGAATCCCGCGTAGTACGAGAAGTTGCGGTCGGGCGTCGCGCCGCCGACTTCGATGTTGGCCTTGTGGTAGAAGGTCGGGCCGCCGATGCCGAGATCGCTCGAAGCGAATCCGGGGTAGGTGCCCGTCTTGATGACTTGGTTGATGAAGCCTGCGAGGCCCTGGCCCTCGGCGTTCGACGGCGAGGCGCCGGTATAGACCTGGACTTCTTGCTGGCCGAGCGCCGACTGCGTGTTCGACGGGTAGTTGTCGAACGAGCGGTTGACCGGGACGCCATCGACTTCGTAGCCGACTTGGTCGTAGTCGCCGCCGCGGATGTATACGTTCTGATACCAGCCGTTGCCGCCAACCGGGACGAAGGCGCCCGGCACGGTCGCGATCGCCGAGTAGGCGTTATCGAGACCGCCGCCGCCACCCAGGCCGGTGATGTGGCTCGCGGTGGCCGAGTTGACCGAATAGACATCGGAGGTCGTGCCCGCGCGCACAAGCGCACCGGCCGCGACCGAGGTAACCTTGGCGATCGTCTTGAGCGCCTTGGTCAATTTGAAGGTGAGCGTCTGCGATTGGTCTGCGAAGACCACGACGCCCGAGTAGGAAATCGGGTTAAACCCGTCCTTCTCGATCGAGACCGAATACGTATCCGGCGTCAACGAGAGGAACGTGAAGTGACCCGAGGCATCCGTGGTGACAGAGCCGACCTGCGATGCCGAGGCGACCTTGACGGTCGCGCCCGATACCGGAGCTCCGGCTTCATCCGTGACAGTGCCGCTCAATCCGCCCGTCGTGCCTGCCAGTGCCCATGTTCCCTGGAACAGGAATGCGACGAGAAGGAGCAGCGTCACGGCCACCTGACGGAGGGTTCGCTTACTATGCATGAGTTAGCCCTCAGGAGATGTTGAGTGACGAAGCGCGCCAACTTGCGATGGCACGCGACGATATGACAATGGCCGAGGGCCGCGCTGCGACTCTCAGCATTTTCTCATATCGCACACTGCGACTTCTCGCGACAAAGGTCTCTTCCTTTATGCGCCCTTAAAATCTAGCTCAGGTTAGAAAAACATGGGGCCGCTGAACGATCAGCGGCCCCTCAAAATCGGGCGATTCGGGTTGCGATTCACCCGCGGATCTACGCGATGGCGGCCATCCGCTCGGCTAGCAGCTTCGGAATCTCGGACGGGCGATCGGCAACGGGCACCCCCGCCGCTTGGAACGCCGCGATCTTGCTTTGCGGGGTGCCGAAACCTCCGGAGATGATGGCGCCCGCATGACCGAGCGATTTTCCCGGAGGGGCGTTGCGGCCGCCGATGAAGGCAACGATCGGCATGCCCGCGAGGTGCTCCTTGACGTAGGCGGCGGCCTCTTCTTCGTCGGAGCCTCCGATCTCGCCGCAGATCACGACCGCCTTCGTCTGCGGATCGTTCTTGAACTCGCGCAAGCAATCGACGAAGGTCGTGCCGATGATCGGATCGCCGCCGATACCGACGCAGGTCGATTGGCCGAGTCCCGCGCGCGTGAGCCCATCGACGACTTCGTACGTAAGCGTGCCCGAGCGTGAAATCAAGCCGACGTTCCCCTCTTTGAACACGTGTCCCGGCATGATGCCGATCGAGGATTTGCCCGGCGAGATGAGGCCGGGGCAATTGGGGCCGATGATACGCATGCCGGGCGTCGCGCCCACGACGCGCAACATATCGTGCACGGGCACGCCTTCGGTGATGCACACCGAGAAGCGCACGCCCGCTTCGTACGCCTCAAAGAGCGCGTCAGCCGCGCCAGCGGGCGGAACGAAGATGCATTGATGCGTCGCGCCGGTTGCGGCGAGGCACTCTTCGACGGTGTTGAACACGGGAAGCCCGTGTTCGGTCTTCTGACCACCTTTGCCGGGCGTAACGCCGCCGACGATATTCGTACCGTACGCGAGCATCCGGCCCGTGTGATACGAGCCTTCCGCACCGGTGATACCCTGCACGAAAACCTTGCTGTTCTTATCCAAAAAAATCGACATGATGATTCCTTATGACGCGCCGGCAAGTTCGACGGCGCGTTTGGCGCCTTCGTCCATCGTTTCGACCGGCGTCATGCCCGCTTGCGCGAGGATGCGGCGGCCTTCTTCTTCGTTCGTTCCGGTGAGGCGGATCACGAGCGGAATCTTGCGCGATTTCGTCGTGTTCAACGCTTCGACGATGCCTTTGGCGACCTCGTCGCCACGGGTGATGCCACCGAAAATATTGATGAAAAACACCTTGGCGTTCGTGTGGTTGACGACCAGTTCGTAGCAGTTACGCACACGTTCGGCGTTGGCGCCGCCGCCGACGTCGAGGAAATTGGCGATCTCGCCGCCGGCATTTTTGACCGCGTCCATCGTGCCCATCGCGAGGCCCGCGCCGTTGGCCATCGTGCCGACGGTTCCGCCGAAACGGCGGAAGTTGCGGATGCCAAGGCCGGCATCCGTGGCGAGCGATTCGTCTTCATCGAGCGGCAATACCGTCTGCCATTCTTTGAACTCAGGGTGCCGGAAGAGCGCGTCGTCGTCGAGTTCCACCTTCGCATCGGCGGCGATCACGCGACCGTCCTTGGTGAGCACGAGCGGATTGATCTCGACGAGCTTCGCACCGTATTTGAAGAACAGGTCGTACATGCCCGCGAGAATCGCTGGAAACGCTTTGCGGTAGCCCGCATCGAGATCGCTCGAGAAAGCGAGCTTGCGCCCAATGAAGGGTGAGTAGCCGATCGCCGTATCCACGAAGAGCGTACTAAACGATTCCGGGTGCTTCTCGTGAACTTCTTCGACGTCCATGCCGCCAAATTTGGTGACGATGATCGCCGGCTTCTTCGTCGTGCGATCGACGCTAATCGCGCAATAGGCCTCGAGCGCAACGTCGAGCGTCTCCTCCACGAGCAGCGATTTGATCGCCTCGCCGTTCGGATTTTGACGGTTCGGCGGCATCGGCGTCGCCATGATCTCGTGCGCGACCGTACGCCCCTCGTCCGCGTTCGTCGCGAACTTGATCTTGCCGGCTTTGCCGCGACCGCCCATGAGCACTTGAGCCTTGACGACCCACTTGCCGGGATTTTTTTTGATGAACGCCGCGACTTCGTCGGGCGTGGTGCAGTGCTGCGAGCGCGGAACCGGAATGCCGCTACGGCGGAACAGTTCCTTACCCTGGTACTCCATGAGATTCATGGCGTGCTCTTCTTACTCTCCTATTCGTCGAGTGATGTGCCCCACGTTGGGGCTTTTAGTCCAGTTTTCCCAACAGCGATCGGGCGATGATGAGCTGTTGTATCTCCGAAGTTCCTTCGTAGATTTCCGTGATCTTCGCGTCCCGATAGAAACGTTCGATCGGAAATTCGGTCGTATATCCGTATCCACCGTGAATCTGCAACGCCTCGGCCGCGTGCTTACGCGCGGCAGTCGATGCGAAGAGCTTTGCCTTGCTCGCGGCGATGACGAACGGACGTTTTGCATCGGCAAGTCCCGCCGCGCGATAGACGAGCAGGCGCGCCGCATCGAGATCCATCGCCATCTGTGCGATTTTGAACGAGACACCCTCGAACGCACCGATCGATTTTCCGAACGCGGTACGGTCTTTCGCAAACGCGACGGATTGATCCAAGCACCCGGCAAGAATGCCGGTCGCCTGTGCCGCGATGCCGATGCGACCGCCAGCAAGCGCCGTCATCGCCGATCCGAAGCCGTCGCCTTCCGCCCCGAGCAGTGCATCGGATGCAACGAAGACATCATCGAAGGCGAGGTCGCAGGTGTTGCTCGTATGAATGCCGAGCTTTTCCGTCACCTTTTCAACCGTGATACCCGGTGCCGCGTTGTCGATGAGAAACGCGCTCACGCCTTTGGCGCCGGGCCCGCCGGTGCGAAACATGCCCATGGTCACGCCGGCGAAACTGCCGTTCGTGCACCACTGCTTGCGCCCGTTGAGCAGATACCCGCCATCAACGCGTTTGGCCGTCGCGCGCAACGCTGCGGCATCCGATCCGCAATCCGGTTCGGTGAGCGCAAATCCCGCGATCGTGTCACCACCGCCAAGCTTCGGAAGCCACTGCTCCTTTTGCGCGTCGTTGCCCAGACGCAGGATCGCAGAACAGATCATCGAGTGAACCGAGACGGTCACCGCGGTTCCGGCGTCGATGCGCGCGAGTTCTTCGATCGCAAGCGCGTACGAGACGTAATCGGCTCCGACGCCGCCATAGGCTTCGGGCACGATGATGCCCATGATGCCAGCATCGTTCAGTTTCGAATAGAGCGCACGCGGGAACGTGTGCTCGCGATCCCAGAGCGCGATGTGCGGAGCGATCTCCCGCTGCGCGATCTCCGCGGCGAGCGCGGCAATCTGCTGTTGCTCGCCGGTGAGCTCGAACTGCGCGCGCGCGCTGGCATCAAGCATCAGTTGTACGTGTAGAAGCCGCGGCCGCTCTTGCGACCCAGCCACCCGGCAGCAACGTATTGCTTGAGAAGCGGGCACGGACGGTACTTCGAATCGGCGAAGCCGTCGTAGAGCACGTTCATGATCGCGAGGCACGTGTCCAACCCGATGAAATCGGCGAGCGTCAGCGGGCCCATCGGATGATTCATACCAAGCTTCATAACGGTGTCGATGGCCTCGGGCGATCCCACGCCCTCGTAGAGCGTATAGATCGCCTCGTTGATCATGGGCATCAGCACACGGTTCGAGACGAAGCCCGGAAAATCGCGAACCTCGACCGGCGTCTTGCCCATCTGCGTCGCGAGAGCCTCGGTGAAGTCGTAGGTCTCTTGCGAGGTCGCGATGCCGCGAATGATCTCGACCAGTTGCATCACCGGGACCGGGTTCATGAAATGCATGCCGATCACACGTTGCGCACGTTTGGTCGCACCGCCAAGCAGCGTGATCGAGATCGATGAGGTGTTACTTGCTAAGATCGCGTTCTCAGGGAGCGCGGCATCCAGCGTGCGGAAGAGCTCGAGCTTGGTTTCGAGATGCTCGGTTGCCGCCTCGATCGCGATATCGACGCCGTCAAGACCAGCAAGCGACGCGTGCGGTGCGATCCGCGCGAGAATCGCCTCACGCTCGCTCGCCTCGAGTTTTCCCTTCTCGACGCTACGGGCAAGATTCTTTGCGATAACACCAAGACCGCGCTCGATATACTCCGAAGCGCGATCGTTGAGAAGCACGGTGTGGCCGCTCTGAGCGGCCACCTGCGCGATGCCGGAGCCCATCTGCCCCGCACCGATCACCAGTATTTTCACCCGCTAGTCCATCTTCACGAGCAGCGCATCGCCTTGACCGCCACCCGAGCAAATTGCCGCGATCCCGTAACCACCGCCGCGTTTGCGCAGTTGATTGACGAGCGTACCGACGATCCGCGCACCCGATGCACCGATCGGATGCCCCATCGCGACCGCGCCGCCGAACCGGTTGAGCGTTTCCTCACCGATGCCGAGGTTACGCGCCGAGGTGATCGCGACGGCCGAGAAGGCCTCGTTGATCTCCCACACCGCGATGTCGCTGGTCTTGAGACCGTGACGCTCCATCAGCTTCTGCGCGGCCATCGCCGGCGTCAGGCAGATATACGGCGAATCCCAGCCGACGGTCGCATGATCGACGACCGTTGCAAGCGCCGCGTATCCGTGTTGGCGTGCGTAGGTCGCGTCGGCAAGAATCAGCGCGGCCGCGCCGTCGTTGACGCCCGGTGCATTGGCCGCCGTGATCGTGCCGTCTTTTTCAAGCGGCTTGAGTTTGGCCATCGCCTCGACGCTTGCGTCGGCGCGCACAGCCTCGTCGCGATCGACAAGCGTGAAGGGTACGTCGCCGCTTACGAACGGCGCCCACGCCGCATAGTCGAGCGTGAACCGTGCCGAGGGCTCGTGCTGCCACACCGTATCGGCACCACCGACCGCCGCGGGCACACGCGCCTTCGCCGACTGCGGCAGCGCGTCCATCACCACCTTACCCTTGGCTTTGTTCGCGACCTTGATCGCGACGATTTCATCGGCAAAATCACCGGCTTCATGTGCCGCGTGTGCGCGACGGTGGCTCTCGTACGCAAAGCGATCTTGCTCTTCACGCGTCATTCCAAACTCGTTAGCAACGATGCTGCCCTGCGTGGACATCGTCATCGGAAAGTATGCGTCCCACAAGCCGTCGTGGATCATCGCGTCGATCAGCTTGCCGTCGCCAAAACGGTAACCGCCGCGCGCCTCTTTCAACAGGTACGGCGCGTTCGACATCGACTCCATGCCGCCGGCGGCGACGACCGTGTTCGCACCGGCGTTGATCAAGCGCATCGCGTTCGCGACCGCAAGCAACCCCGATGCGCAGACCTTGTTGATCGTCTCCGCCGTCGTCGTCTTGGCAAGACCTGATTTGAAGAGCACCTGACGAGCCGGGTTCTGACCCACGCCCGCTTGGAGCACCTCGCCGAAGATCACGTGCTCGATCTCAGCGGGATCGAGACCCGCGCGACGGAGCGCACCAACCAGGGCAACGGCGCCAAGCGTCGTTGCATCGAGCGAGGAGAGGGCGCCCCCGAGCTTGCCGAAGGGCGTGCGGGCGGTCGCGAGGATAACGGTGGAAGAGTTCATAGAGGCCATAACCTGCCGCGCCTTCGGGACGTATGCCCCAATTACTTGCAGGGCGACTCTTCTCGCAGCTCCGGGTTCAGGGCTCGGGGCGGCAGATGAGGACTCCGCCCGGATCGCAGTGCTCCGACTCCACCTGGACGGTGACGTGCTCGATGCCATAGGCGTCGCGAAGTAACCCGCGCAGCCGTGCGAGCACCTCGCCGCCGCGAGCCAGCCCCGCGTCGTCGAGCAGCACGTGCGCGGACATCGCCCGTGAGGAGCTGCCGAGCGTCCACACGTGCAGATCGTGCACCGCAACGACGCCCTCCACCGCGCGCATACGCGCCTCGACCTCACCCGTGTCGATCCCCCGCGGGGTACTCTCGAGCAGCACGTCGCTCGCGTCGCGCAGGACCCGGACCACGCCGGCGATGATGATTCCGGCCACGAGCAGCGAGAGCAGCGGATCGATCCATGCGGCGTGCGTGAGCACGATCAGGATGCCGCCGATAATGACCGCGAGCGCCCCGAAGGCATCGCCGATTACGTGAAAGAGCGCTGCGCGCACGTTGAGATTCTCACCGTGATCGTGGCCCTGCGAAAGCGTGAGACCGATCGTCACGTTCGCGACCAAGCCGATTGCCGCGATGAGCGTCATCGTGGCGCCGTGCGGTTCGACCGGCACGCCGAATCGACGAATCGCCTCGTACACGAGCACGATCGTCGCACCAAGGAGCACCGTACCGTTTAGGAGTGCCCCGAGCACCTCGATCCGGCCATAGCCAAAGGTTTTGCGGCGATTCGCGCGCCGCGCCGCGACCACGGCGGCCAGCACCGCCACGGCGAGCGCGAAGACGTCCATGCACACGTGCACCGCGTCGGTCAGGAGCGCGAGGCTATGCGAAACGACACCGCCCCAAAACTCGAGCACCGCGACCGCGGCGGCGAGTACCAAGGCGAGCGTCAGCCGGCCGCGCGTCGTCATCGCACGATTGCTACGCCTTGAGCGTCTTGAGCACCAGCGCAGCAAACATCGCGCCGAATGTCGCGAACGTTCGCGTCTCGGCATCTTTGATGACCGAAGGCTCCCACGTTCCATGCTGCTCGGCCGCCGGCTCGAGTTGCGGCACGATCGGCGGAACTGCCTCGACGTACCGGTCGAACGCATCGCCGAACTGCGCGCGCAGAAACTGCTCTTCGTGCGGGATGATCGTCGCATAGACGGCAGCCATGCTGCCGAGCGAAAGCCCGAGCAGGGCGAGTTTTTCGCCGAGCCGATTCTTGCCGGTAAACGCGATGCCGAAGCCAAGCGCCGTGAGAAAATTCCCGACATAGAGCGGGTTGCGCACGTGCGCGTACGGTCCGGCCGTGACGAGCTTCGGCGCTTCGACGTGATCGCCGCGCGTGGTGACACCGGAGTAGCCGACGGCCCAGCAGCGCACGAGTTCGCCGGCGAGCGCGACCGGGAGGCCAAGCGCAACGCTCGTCGCGCTCGGCTTGCCGAACGCCGCAAGAACTGCCGCCGGAATCGCGAGCAACGTGCCGCGGTTTTTAAAGACGAACGCTTGGAACTCGTCGGATCGTGGATCGGTCATGAGGCCTTCCTAGTTAGGGTCCGCGCGACCGCTCCCCTGTGTTGCCGCCTGCCAGATGTCGGCGATCGAGCGCCGAAACGCGACCTCCGGCTCCCAGCCGGTTGCCGCGCGCAGCTTGCCGTTTTCACCGACATAGATCGGAACGTCGGCCGGGCGCATGCGCGCGGGATCGTCACGCACTTCGACCGGAACGTGCGCGACAAGGATCAGCTCACGCAGCACCTCCCGGATCGAGCGCGCGACGCCGCTTGCGACGTTGTAGGTCTCGCCGCTCGCACCGCGGTGCGCGAGTGCGACGTACGCGCGCACCACATCGCGCACGTCGAGGAAATCGCGCTTCGCATCGAGGTTGCCCACGTACATCACGGGATCCGCGCCCGCCGCGATACGCGCCAGCTGCGCCGCGAAGCTTGCAACCACGAATTGCTCGCTCTGGCCCGGTCCGATATGGTTGAAGGCGCGCGCGATGACGACATCGAGCCCATAGGCGTGCGCTTCGCCCAGGAGCAGCATCTCAGCCGCGGCCTTACTCGCGGCGTACGGGTTGGCCGGATTGGGCACAACGTTCTCGTTGAGCGGAAAGCGCTCGCGAGGCTGCATACCGTACACATCCGCCGAGCTTGCGAAGAGCACGCGCGGCGACCGCGCACCGGCCTGCACGTACTCGCGAATCGCTTGCGTCAAGTGCGCGCAACCCAGCGTGTTCGTGCGGTAGGTCGCCTCGGGAACTGCAATCGCCTCCCCGACGAAGGCTTGTGCCGCGAGGTGGAACACGACGTCCGGCTGCGCTCGTTCGAGCGCCGCTCGCAGCGACGCGACGTCATCCAGATCGATCTGCAGCGTATCAGGATCATCGGGCCCCCCGCACGCGACGGCCTCGACCTCTTGCGCTGCCAGCGCATCGAGCAGATGCCTGCCGACAAAGCCCGTTGCCCCGGTCACGAGCGCGCGCATGCGTTACACCCGCACGAGCGGGCTCAGCCGGTCGATATCGGCACGAACCATCATCTCAACCAACGCCTCGAACCCAACCTCGGGCGTCCAACCGAGCCGCTCGCGCGCTTTGGCCGGATCGCCGATCAAGAGATCGACCTCCGCCGGGCGCATGAAGCGCTCGTCCTGCACGACGTACGATTCGAACGAGCCGAGCCCCGCGGCCTCAAAGGCGATGCGTACGAAGTCCCGCACGCTGTGGGTGCGGTTCGTCGCGATCACGTAGTCATCCGGCGAATCCTGCTGCAGCATCAGCCACATCGCGCGTACGTAATCGCCGGCAAATCCCCAATCCCGCTGCGCGTCGAGATTTCCAAGCGCGAGGTGCTTCGCAAGACCGAGTTTGATTCGCGCAACGCCGTCGGAGATCTTACGCGTCACGAACTCCTTGCCGCGACGCGGGCTTTCGTGATTAAAGAGGATTCCGCTCACCGCGTACATGTTGAACGATTCGCGATAATTGACCGTAATCCAGTGGCCGTACACCTTGGCGACGCCGTAGGGCGACCGAGGATAGAACGCCGTCGTCTCGCGTTGCGGCACCTCCACGACCTTGCCGAACATCTCGGAGCTCGAGGCTTGATAGAAACGGATCGCGGGATCAACGGCACGGATCGCCTCGAGCACGCGCGTCACGCCGAGCGCCGTAAATTCACCCGTGAGCACGGGCTGCTGCCACGACGTCGGCACGAACGATTGCGCGGCCAAATTGTACACCTCATGCGGCCGAACGGCGTCCACGATCTTCGTCATCGAGGTTTGGTCGAGCAGATCGCCCGAGACGAACTCGATATCATCGACCAGGTGCGCAATGCGTTCGTGCACGTCCGTCGAGGTACGGCGCGTCATGCCCACGACACGATAGCCGCGTTCGAGCAAAAGCTCGGCAAGATATGAGCCGTCTTGACCGGTGATACCGGTGATGAGGGCGGTTTTAGCCACGATCTGCCCTTCTGCTTAGTTGAGTACTTGGATCTGCGCGCCTTGATCGTCGAACACGAAACGCGTTTCGTAGATCTCGTTGCCTTCCGGACCGACCACTTTCGATTGAATCGTCAGCCGGTGGACGAGCGCATTGTTGTGCCGCACGACGCCAGAATAGAAGTACTGCACGAGCGGCGTAACGTTCTCTTGGAGCGGCGCGAGGCGGCGACGTTCGACGAGCATCTTCAGCAGCCGTTGCTGCAGGGCGACGGGCAGAAGCCGGTTCGCGTCGTCAGGGGTCATCCGCACCGTCACGAGCTCGTCCTGGGCTTTGTTCTCTTCGGCAACCGGCTTGTCGGTGGTATAGCGAATGACCGCGTCCCAATCGTCAGCCGAGATCCCGGTGAACCGCATGCCGTAACGCCATACCGATTTTCCCTGATGGGCGACCGTATCTTGCCACACAGCTTTCGCCCGCATGCGGATCACGCGCGTGTCGATCGTGGCGCGCACCTCGAACTCGTCGCGCCCAACCGGCTCCTGCGTGAGGATGCAGCACCCGCCGCCGCTAATGTCCAGGCCGATTGACGGCTTCTGCGACAGGCCGCCGTCAACCGAGACCGTCGCACGGTACGGCTTGCGCTTACGCGGGTACTTGCGCCGATTGGCGTCCTTGCCGGTGAACCAGCCAAGAAGATCGCTGAGCACGTTGGATTGGTATTAGCTACGGACGAAGGGGAACCATGCCGCCGTCAGCGCGCCGCGGCAAGCCGTGCCGCCAGGGTTGTCGCGACGAACGACGCCACCTCGCTCGGCAGCGTGCCGCGCCCGAACCCCGCATCGTAGCCAAGCTCACTCGCCATCAGGTTGGTCACGCGCGGACCGCCGCAGATCAACACTACGCGGTCGCGTAGCCCCTCTGCCTCGAGGAGCTCGACGAGCGCGGTGAAGTTCTTGATGTCGCTACCTTTTTGGGTGACGACCTGAGAGGCAAGAAGGGCGTCGATCTCGCGCTCCTTCGCGAAGCGAACGAAATCTTCGACCGCGATCTGGCTGCCGAGATTGAACGCCTCGAAGCTCTGGTAGCGCTCGAGCCCGTAGTCGCCCTTGTAGCCTTTCATGTTCAAGATCGCGTCGATCCCGACCGTGTGCGCGTCGGTCCCGATGCACGCACCGGCAACCCGCACCTTGCGGCCGAGATGCTCTTGCACGTAGGCATCGATCTCTTCCATCGACATGGAGTGCGTTTTCGCCGAGGGCGCCTTGATCGTAGCGAAATCGATGCTCTGCGGCGTGCTCGCATAGATGACGAAGAACGCGAAGTTCGCCGCGATTCGCCGGCCCTCGACCACCTGGACATCGGTGAAGCCCATCTTGGTGACGAGTTGGCGCGCCGCCTCATCGGCAGCTTCACTCCATTCGATCGGCAACGTGAACGACAGTTGCACCTTTCCGTCGTTCATCGTATCGCCGTACGGCTTGATCACCTGACTCATTTGCAACCTCCTTCGACCCGAAGCGCTTCTTCGAAGGGGTTCCAGTAGGTGGCAGCGCGCGCGAAGACACCATCGAAACCACGGCCACCGTCGGGTGCGCGTGAGACATCGGCAAAGACGGCCGCCTCGATCGCGTTCATCAACCCCATGTCGGCGACTTTGTGCAGCAACGCATCGGCATCCGCCAGTACCGACTGTGCGCGCCGCTCGATCGCTCCGCCCGGCTTATACGCGATCTCGTCGCCGAAGTGGCGCGCGGTGTTCATGATGTACCGCGCGTTTTCGATCGAGAGCGTGCGATCCCCGAGAAACGGCGTGTGAATCGCCTCGGTGAGCATGCCGACGAGATGGATCGTCTGATTCGTCATCACCGACGTCAGGTTGAACATCGCATCCATCAGATGGCCTTTGAAGATGTCGCCCGTCATATGCTTGGTCGGGGGCATGTATTTCAGCGGCGCATTCGGGAAGATTTGGCGGGTCAGTTGCGCCTGCGCCACCTGGTACAAGAATCCGTCTTCGAGGTCGGGGTTGATCTCGTAGGCGTCGCCGAGGCCGATCTGTCGGTCCGGCATGCCGGCCCGATGCGCGAACTCTTCGTTGATAAACTGCGAAGCAAGCACTGCCGGTGCCTGCTCTACGGCATCGGCGGTGGTGAGATAGTTATCCTCACCGGTGTTGATGATGATACCCGCGTAGGCATTGAGCATGCGACTAAAGTGCTGATCGATGAAGGTGCGCTTCATGTTGATGTCGCGGAACAGGATTCCGTACATCGAGTCGTTGAGCAGCATGTCGAGCCGCTCGAGCGCGGCCATCGAGGCGATCTCGGGCATGCACAGGCCGCTTGCGTAGTTGGTGAGCATCACGTAGCGGCCCGCGCGCTCGGAAGCCTCGTCGAGCGCTTCGCGCATGATCGCGAAGTTCGCCTGAGTGGCGTACGTGCCGCCGAAGCCTTCGGTCGTGGGGCCGTAGGGTACGAAATCGAGCAGCGACTGACCGGTCGAGCGAATCACCGCAATGATCTGAGCTCCGGCCTCCACCGCCGCGGCCGCAGCGGTACGATCTTCGTAGATGTTTCCGCTCGCGACGATCACATAGAGCAGTGGCGGGGGGAGTTGCGGGATTCGTTGCAAGCGTTCTTCGCGCTCCGCACGCCGCTCGCGGATACGCGCGAGTGCGGCATCGACATAGGGACGCATGGCTCCGCGAGCCGCCTCGTCGGGAACGTGCGCGTAGTCGGCTAAACGGTGCGTGCCCGCCGCGACCGCATCGCCGAGCGCGCGCGGATCGAGGCCGGTCTCGGCAAGCGCCTTTCCGAAGGCAAGCGCCGCGCCGCGAGCCCGTTCATCCGGCGCGAGCGCATCCACGATCATGTTCGGAACGGGAATCTCGTCGGGGCCGACACCATCGACGCCGAGCAGTCGCAACACCGAGCGTTCGACGGCAACGGTGGAGTGCGCGGCGATGAAGTGGCTGACCGGCTCGACGATGGCCGACGCCATCGCACGGCACCGCTCGACGGTCTTCTGATCGATCCGCAATTCCATAGCCAGCCTATCTTACGGGCGGACGGGGCGTTTTCCTTAAAGACCTTTGTCTTGAAGGTAGGCGGCGACGCCTTCATGCCACGCCGGGATCGCTATGCCCAGACGTCGCAGCGCCGCATTTTCAAGCGCCGAGTAGGCCGGGCGGCGAGCCGGCGCCTTCCACTGCGCCGCGGAGATCGGCTCGATCGGGCAGGCGATGCCGGCGAGTTCCAGCGCCTTGGCTGCGAATGCGTACCAGCTCACCGCGCCTTGGTTGACGGCATGGTAGAGGCCGTAGGCGCGGGTTGCGATCAACGCGCGCAGCGCATCGGCCAAGTGACCGGCGTAGGTGGGTGATGCGACGACGTCATGGACGACGCGCACCGGCTCGCCCCCGCGCGCTTGCGCGATGATGCGATCGATGAACGTCCCTTTGCTACGCGAGGCCTGCACGCCGTACACGCCACAGGTGCGTACCACGTAGGCGTTCGTGCGGCGGCGCAGCACCAGATGCTCTCCCGCGAGCTTCGATGCACCATACGCTGAAATCGGGCGCGGACAGTCGTCTTCGGTGTACGGTCGCGACGCTACGCCGTCGAAGACGTAGTCCGTGCTGATCGTCATGAAGTCGATGCCGCGTTGCGCGCATGCCGCCGCGAGCGTATCGACCGCAAGCGCGTTGATCGCAAACGCCGTCGCCGGTTCGGCTTCGCACACATCCACGTTGTGAAACGCGGCGCAGTTCACCACAATGTCCGGCCGCGTCGCGACGAGCGCCTGCGTGAGCGCCGCGCGATCTTCAAGCGCGAGTTCCGCGTGCGCTGGCGCAACCACGTCATCATCGCGCCACGACGCGACAATCGCACGTCCAAGTTGCCCCGACCCGCCGACGAGGAAAATTTTCATGCCAGCGAACGCCGCTCGTTCAGCGAATCGATGTAGAGCGCGAGTGCGGTAGCCGCAAGCGCCAAGGCGTTCGCGACGATGAGGACGACGATCACCTGCTGGAGCGTCGCGTGAAAAAGGGAGATTCCGAACGGCTCCGCAAGCGACGTCACGACCAACGGAATCATAAACGTCAAACGGTGTACCGCAAGGGCGTACGATGCAAGCAGGTTCGTCGCTGCGAGCAACGTCATCGCGACCGCATAATCGAAGAGCAGCGGCGCAGCTTGAACGAATTGTATGCCGACAAGGGCGCGCAGAATCAGCGGTCCTGCAATCGCAACGAGCAGCAGCCCAACCGCACTCACGACCGCGAGCATCGTTCCTGCACCTGTGAGCGCTCCACGAGTCCGCTCGCCCCGCGCATGGCGTTGCGTTGCCTTGGGTAAGAGCACGGCGGATGCAAACCCCACCGCAAAGAGCATGATCTTGCCGCCCAAGGATGCCGCCGCGTACAGCCCTGCGAGGTGCGCGGGGAAATAGTGTTTGACGAGTATCACGTCCGAGCTCGTCAGCACGGCGGTTGCGACCGCAATCGCGATGGCCCCGCCGGAGGTCTGCATGACGCGCCGCCAGTCGATCCGGAACGGCACGCGTTGCGCGCCGCCCAAGCGTCGCCACAAGCGCACGGCGGATATCGAGGCACCTGCGACGTTGCCCATCGCAAACCCGGCAAGACAGAAGCCCGTTCCAAGCCCGGCGAATGCCGCTGCCGAACCAAAAAAGAGCTTTCCGAATCCTTCGCTTCCCGAGGCCAGCGAGAATCCATTGAAGTCGCCCTCACCTTGGAGCACCGCGCGCAACATAGGGGAGATCGTGCTGGCGGCGGCAAGTAACGCGGTCGGCAAGATGAGCCATGGTGACACGTGGAGGAACCGCGAGAGCGGGACGGCAAGCGCACCGAGAACCAGCACGAACCCGAGAGACACACCGGCAAGGAGATGTGCGACAAAGCGCGTCAGCGCACGCATGTGACGATCGTCGGTTAGGGACCTAAACTCGGCAGCATAACGAGCAACGACCGTGGGGAGGAACCCAACCGGTAACGTGACAAGCGAGGCAAATGAAACGAGCGCATAGAGCGCGCCATACGACGCAACCCCCAAATGACGACTCACGACGGCGTGGAAGCCGAACGCTGCGAGGTTTCCAAGCGTCATCGCCATCATTACGAGCGCGCCGTGACGAAGCGTCTCGTTGACGTACAGACGTTTGAGCAACCCAGTCATACGCGCGCTACATACGGCGCCCGCGGGTGGCCCTCCCGTGAACCGGTCGCCTGTTTATCAGCAAATTCTCATGACCCATACCGAAAAACGTGCGAGCATACCGAAAAGTCTAGCTGAAAGGTGACTATGAAGCGCCGCGTCCTTCTGCTTGCCGTCGCCGTCATGATGACGATCACCCCGGCCCCCGCGCAGTTCGAAACACCGGTAACCTGGACGAACTATCAGGCGACGGATTCGAATAATGCCGTCTTCCCGGGGACGCTGAAAGTCGCATGGGCATTCGACACAGGCGGGAAGATCAACGGCAGCTTGGCGATCTCAGGCGACACGATCTACGTCGATAGCTTCAGCAAAAAGGTCTTCGCCCTCGATCTCAAGACCGGGCGCAAGCGTTGGGAGGCGACGGTTCCGCGCATCGTGATGTCCACACCGATCGTTGCCGACGGGCTCGTGATCGTGGGGACGGGAACAAATCAGGTACTGACCGATTCGGGTGCTACGACGATTTGGGGCAACCCCGCCGGCGACGATGTCATCGCCCTGCGCCAGAGTGACGGAACGGTCGTGTGGACCTATCATACCGTCGGCGAAGATATGCCGACGCCAGCCGTGGTCGGAACCAATCTCATCTTCTCCAATGGCGATATGCACGCGTATGCCTTGAACATCAAGACCGGAAAGCTCCTGTGGAAAACCGCGTTACCCGGCATAACCACAATGTCCGCGACCGCGACCGGCGACGGCCGCGCATTTGTCATCGCTAGCCGCGGACTGGACTACATTTTCTCAAACAACGCGACGCACATGATTGCACTCGACCCCAAGACCGGCGCAATCGCTTGGTCGGCCCATTACGGCAACTCCGATTGCTCACCGACGGTCGCCGATCACCTTGTGATGTGCGAAGGATCGAGCTACCTCTGGTACGGCGTGCGTGGCCTGGGATGGATGGGCCGCAACGATGTCGAGGCGTACGACATGCGAACCGGCCATCGCGCCTGGCGCTGGGTCGGCGACCCTGGATACTTTACGATGCTGGGATCGAGCGAGCGTGGAATCGCCGGTATGGTGCACGGCGGCATCCTGTATCAGTCGATTCCCACCCTCGATGAAATGGGCGCCTTCCGCCTGACCGACGGGAAGCTGCTCTGGACGTTTCGCAGCGCCGGGAGCGTCAAAATGAGCCCACTCTACTGGGACGGATTTCTAATCTTCGGCGACACCGAAGGGCTCCTCTATGCCGTTGACGCAACAACCGGTCAAATCAATAACATCGTTGCAAAGAAGCTACCGTTCACCACATCCGCGCCCGTCATCGTCGGAGAGACCTTGTTCATTGCGAACGGCACGCATCTCTACGCAATTCCTCTGGACTCACTCGTTTTACGCTGAGCGCCAACGCCATGCATAGCGAACCACTTCCGATCGTGGGCAGCTTAAAGATCAATCCAAGCACGTTCGCGGACGATCGCGGCGTATTTAAAGAGGCCTTTCGCGCATCGCGCTACGTCGAGGCGGGGGTTACCGAGACGTTCGTGCAGGATAACGTCTCGCTCTCCAAGCGCTTGACCTTACGTGGACTCCATAGCGATCCCCGCATGGCAAAGCTCGTTCAGGTGCTCCACGGCAGCGCGTACGACGTGCTCGTTGATCTTCGCCGCGGGAGCCCTACCTTTCTGCGTTGGCACGGCGTGCGCTTGTCCGCCAAGGAGCACACGCAGCTCTATATCCCCGCGGGGTGTCTGCACGGTTTCCTCGCGCTCGAAGATGACACGATCCTGTCGTATAAACAGAGCGCAGAGTACGATCCGGCGAGCGAGTTCGGCGTTGCCTGGAACGACCCGGACCTCGGCATCGACTGGCCTCTGGACGGCGCGCGCCCCCTGTTGAGCGCGAAGGACGCGATCAACCCCACCCTTCACGATCTCGGCTACCTGTAACAAACGGCCCACACCGGCGGTAGCAGGGCCCAGAGGTACAGAATACGAGAGGGATGGCCATCGAGGCGCAGAGCGACGAAGCTCTGGTCCGGCGCATCCGCGACGGCGACGCCGAGGCGTTCGCCGTCCTGGTTGACCGGTACAAGCGTGGAATCGCGAACTTCATCGGAGCGAGCGTACGAAGCTCTAGCGATGTCGCCGACCTCTCGCAGGAGACGTTCTTGCGGGCATATGCGCACTTGGGAACCTTCAACCCGCAACTGGGCCGGTTCTCGACATGGATTTACCAGATCGCGCGCAACGTGGTCCGCACCCACTTGGGCAAATCGCTCAAGCGTCCGCCGACGCAGGAGCTTCCCGAGGAGCAGACGCTCGAGAACGCGCTCCCTGACCTCTCGCTTGAATCCGATCCCGCGGGTGGGATCGTACGCGCGGAGGCAGAGCGAGAGTTGCGCGCAGCGCTCGCCGAGCTTCCGGAACGAACGAGGACGGTCTTGGCGCTACGCTACTTCGACAATATGGAATATCACACGATTGCGAGCACGCTCGGCCTCTCGCTCGGCAACGTCAAGACGCTGATCCATCGCGGTAAAATCGCCCTCGCCAAGAAGCTGCAGGAGCGTGACGCGCACGCGCGGGCGACATCGCGCGAGAAGGGAGCCGGACGTGCGCTGCTCTTCGTGTGAAACCGACCTCGACCGCTACATCGAAGGCACGCTCGCCCCGCGCCGCATGGCGGCGATCTCCGCGCATCTGCGCACGTGCGATACGTGCAACGCCCTCCTTGACGAACTGCGCGTGGTCGATGCGCTGCTCGCGACGACCGACTGCACCGAACTCGCGCCGAACTTTACGTTTGCGGTGATGGCCGAGGTGCGCACGATGCCACGACCGCAGAGCCGCTCGCTCTCGGTGTGGGCGATCCTGAGTTTCTATCTGCTGGTCGCGTGGATCGCGGCGACGGCGGTCGCCGTGGCCAGCCACGGTAACGTGCCGCTCCTCGGCACCGCCGTCGCGCAGACACAAGCGGCGGCCGGCGATGCGTTCGCGGCACTCGCAGGGGCAGCCCACGGCGTGGGGCCGGCGGCGCCGCTCGCCATCGGCATCGTTATCGCGATTCTCACCCTCGATCTGGTGCTGGCCGCCACGCTCGTCGTCTTCTACCGCACCGTCCGCCCGCGTCTCGCCGCGCGCCTTGCGCGTTCGGAGGCATCATGACCGCTCGCGCTACCTCACTTGCCATCCTGGCCCTCGCCTTCATCGCGGCGCTCTTCGCTTCAACCGGAACGGCACGCGCCCAAGCGCGCAGCGTCTATCACGGTGGCACGTACTTCGGATCGGTCGTCGTCGAGCCGGGGCAGGTCGTCGATGGCGACTTGAACGTGATCTTCGGCAACGCCGACGTGTTCGGCACGGTCAACGGCGATGTGAACGTGATCGGCGGCAACATCCGCGTGCGCGGCGGAACCGTCACCGGCCAAACCCACGCGATCGCGGGCGCCGTGACCGAGAGCATCGTCCCGTGGGCGCCGAGCACGGCCGTCGAGACCGCCTATGGACCCGACATGCGCCTGTGGTGGCGCATCGCCTGGGACATCGTGGCGCTCGTAATTTTCCTCATCTTTCCGGTGCGCACGCGCATGGCGCTCGACCGGCTCGAGCAGCACCCGGGGATATCGACCGCGGCCGGCCTCGTCGGCTGGATCGCGGTGATCCCGGTGATGGTGCTGCTCTTTTTCACCTTCCTGCTGATCCCGCTGATCCCGGTCGAGTGGGTGCTTCTCGCGGTCGCCGTCTTCATCGGCCACGCCGCGCTCTCGCTCCTGATCGGACGGCGCTTCTACGAACTCGTGCGACCGGCCACCACGCCCTCGCCGTTCGTGGCGCTCCTCATCGGGCTCGCGTTGCTCACGGCCGCCGAACTGGTGCCGGTCGTGGGCGTGCTCATCATCCTGCTGGTGGGCCTCGTCGGTCTGGGAGCGGTGATCCTCACCTTCATCCCCGAGAGCGCCGCGGCCGGGCCGGGCATACCGCCCCACCGCGATATGAGCGGACCACCGATGCCCGTCGGCTAATATCCCGATCCTATGACGACCCACGTCTCGCGCGCGGCGAAGTTTGCCGAGCGAACCACCCGGCTGCGCGCATCGACCATCCGCGAGATGCTGAAGGTTACCCAACAGCCCGACGTCATCTCATTCGGAGGCGGCCTGCCTGCGCCCGAACTCTTTCCCACGCAAGAGATCGCGCTGGCAACCGCCGAGGTCATGGACGCCTACGGCGCCGCAGCGCTCCAATACGGCGTCACCGAGGGGATTCCCGAGATGCGCACGTGGGTTGCCGAGCGGCTCTCGAATCGCCTCCACAAGCTCTTCGATCCCGGTGAGATCTTGATCGTCAACGGCTCGCAGCAGGGTCTCGACCTCATCGGCAAGATCTTCCTCGACCCCGGCGATCACGTGGTCCTGGAAAACCCCTCGTATCTTGGCGCGATTCAGGCGTTTGATGCATATCAGGCGCGCTACCTTACCGTTGAAACCGACGAGGATGGCATCGTTCCGGCCTCGCTCGAGCGCGTGCTCGAACACGCCGACCCCTTTCCGAAGTTTCTTTACGTCGTTCCGAACTTCCAAAATCCGACGGGACGCACGCTTGCGGCCGATCGCCGCGAAGCGATCGTGCGCATCTGCGAACGCTACGATCTCCCAATCGTCGAGGACGACCCGTATGGCGAGCTGCGCTTCGAGGGCGTTGACCTGCCGTCGCTTGCATCGCTAGCGACGACCGGGTGCGTCATCTACAGTGGAACCGGAAGCAAGATCATGGCACCGGGGCTGCGCGTAGCGTGGCTTGCGATTCCGGATCACGAGGTTCGCGAGAAGATCGCGCTTGCCAAACAAGGTACCGATTTGCAGACCGGGTCGCTTGCGCAGTACGTCTTTCACCGCTACGCAAGCAAGCGTGACAAATTCGAGGCACACGTTGACCGCATCATCGAGACCTACGCGATGCGCCGCGACGTGATGCTGGAGTCGCTACGCGCAACGATGCCTGCGGGGGTTCGCTTCAACCGGCCCGCAGGCGGCATGTTCCTGTGGGCCGCGGTCGAGGGCGTGGACACGACCGAACTGCTGCACCTCTGTGCGCAGCAAAAGGTCGTCTTCGTCCCCGGCGTGAGCTTCTTCCCCGCGCGCGACGCGCACGACGGGATGCGCCTGAACTTTTCGAATGCCAATGAGGAGAAGATTCGAGAAGGCATCGCCCGCCTCGCCGCCGCAGTACGGGCCTTCAAGAAATAGCCAATAGTCGTGTTCACCGTACCACGCACCCTGTGTCACCCTGAGCCCGTCGCAGGGCTCGCTGCTTAAGGAGACGTCCCTCCGTGGCTTGCTTTGTAACCGGAATCGCCCCCACCCAAAACATCGCGGAACTGGAATCGATGCTCGGCGCAATCAGCGGCATCGACACATCGAAGCTGACCGTCATCACGAAGGCGGATCGCTCGTACGAGCATGACAGCTCGTTTCTGAACTTCTTCCATGCCGGCGGCCCAACGATCGACGGCGATGCGTCGGGTCAGATGATCGATGGCACCGCCATTATGACGGGTGGCGGCGGGACCGGCGTTCCGGGCATCGGCAGCTCCACCGCGAGCTTGAGCAATCTCGCGAAGCCCAAGGCGGCCCAGCATGTCGGCAATCTGCCGATCCCCGAAGATGAGGCCGACAACTACAACGATGCTATCGAAGACGGCCGCTGCGTCGTTGCTTACGAGTGCGACGGCACGCAAGCCGCGGCAATCGAGGAAGCCTTCCGCGGCGCCGGCCTGCGCAAGGTCAAGAGCTTCTAGAACTCGCGTTAGGCGTGCAGCGGATGATCGGCGGGGAGCTCGCCACACTTGCTGCACGTCGACGACTCCACCTTACGCCCACACGGGCACAACCATGCGTGATGGCGCGCCGGATTTCCGATGACGAGCGAATAGTCTGCGACGTCGCGCGTGACCACCGAGCCCGCCGCGACCATCGACCACTTGCCGATCTTGACGTTCGGTAGGATCGTGCTGTTCGCGCCGACTGCTGCTCCGTCACCGACGTTCGTCTCGCCGACTTCCCAATCGCCATCGCCCAACAACGAAAAATCCGGCGCGGTAGAACGCGGACGCAGGTCGTTGGTAAATACGACGTGCGGACCGACGAACACCCCGCGACCGAGCGAGACGCCGTGATAGACGCAGGCGTAATTTTGGAGTTTGCAATCGTCGCCGATGACAACGTCGAAATCGATGAATACGCCCTTGCCGACGATGCAGCGCTCACCGACGTGCGCGCGCGTTCGGACTTGCGCCTGATGCCAGATTTTCGTTCCGGCGCCGAGGCTAACGGCATTCTCCACCGTCGCCGTGTCGTGAATGAAAGCTTCGGGATGAACGCTCACGTCTTGTAGCTCCTATTTTCCGGCAAGTTGGGCGGTACGCGCGTCGATCATGGCCGTGGCTTGCTCCGCAATGCGCAATGACACGAGGGAGATTTCGGGCGGCGGAAGTTCGCCGGTTCGAATTCCGGCGAAGAACGCGCGTAACTCCCGACGCAACGGTTCTTCTTTCTCAACGGTCAACGTGACGAATTCACCGGTCTTATACTGATCGACGACGCCTTCGAACGTGGAGACCGCCGGAAACTCGCGCGCTGCCGCGAAGCGCGTCGATTGCGTAACGCAATCGACGTGGCAAATCCCGTTCGCGCCCGTAACGAAGACTTCGCGCGCCTTGACCGGCGTGATCCAGTTCGACTCGATGTGAATCGGAACGCCGCGCCCTTGAAGGGCGAGAAAGGCGTAGTCAACGCGATCGTTGAGCATCGCCCGGCCGCCCTGCGCGGCAAGCAGCTCAAGATCGCTCGCCAGTAGGAATGCGGCCATATCGATGTCGTGCACGCCGATATCGATGAGCACGTTTGCGTCCTGAATACGCGCGGGCATGGTGCCGACGCGGCGGGCGCTGATCCCGTAGATCTCGCCGAGACCGCCCGCGCGAATGAAATCGCGTAACGCCACCACCGCGGGATTGAAACGTTCCACATACCCGATCATGAGCGGTACGCCTTTGGCGCGAGCGCGCTCGATGATCTCCGCGCCCTGCTCCGAGGTCATTGCGATCGGCTTCTCGACGAGCACGGCGAGGCCGAGATCGATACAGCCTACGGCGTATTCGAAATGCAGCGCCGTCGGAAGGCTCAGGACGACGGCGTCCAAGCCAAGCGCTACGGCTTCATCGAGGGTTTGGAAGGTGGGATATCCGAGTTCCGCCGCGGCCGCGAGCGCGTTCTTCGAGGCATCGACGACGCCGACGAAGTCGACCTCTTCATTCAGCTCGTTGAGGTTGCGCGCGTGGTGCCGACCGATCGCTCCGTAACCGACGACCGCAACTCGAATGCGATCGCTCACGCTATGCTCCCACGATCTCGCGGATGGCGCCGGCGACGGCGCGGACATCTTCTTCGCTGAGCAGTGGATGAATCGGCAACGCCATTACCCGCGTAGCGACGCGCTCCGCAACCGGCATATCGCCCGCGGCGAAGCCGAGATTCGCAAAGAGCGGGTTCAGGTGCAGGGGCGTCGGGTAGTAGATGCCCGAGCCGATGCCGCGCTCCTGCAGTTGCGCACGCAAGGCATCGCGGCCAACGCCGCTCTGCGTGCGTGATCCGTCGACGAGAATCGAGTACTGATGGTAGGCGTGTTCGACTCCGGCCGGGACGAACGGCGTCTGCAAGCCCGCGATGCCGCTCAGCAGCTCGTCATAGAGCGCGGCGTTCTTACGGCGCTTCGCATTGATGGCATCAAGGCGGCCAAGCTGTACGCGGCCGATCGCGGCGGCAAGATCGGTCATCCGGTAGTTGTATCCAAGCGAGAGATACTCGTAGCGTTCGCCTTGTCCGTGCTGACGAAAACGCCTCGCGCTGCGCGCGATCTCGTCGTTGTCGGTGGTGATCATGCCGCCTTCGCCGGTCATGAGATTCTTCGTCGCATAGAGCGAGAAGCAACCCACGTCGGTCAGCGCTCCGGCGGCGACGCCGTTACGGGCCGCGCCGATGGCCTGACAGGCATCTTCGACGACGCTGATGTTTCGCGCCCGCAGCTCTGCGAGCGCGCCGTTGTCGACCGGAAGACCGAACAGATCGACCGCGATCACTGCTTTGGTCTTCGGGCCGGCCGCGGCCAGCAACCGATCGAGATCGGCATTGAACGTGTTCGCGTCGATGTCGACGAATTTCGGCGTCGCGCGTTGCATCAAGATCGGCGTGGCGGTCGCCGCAAACGTGAACGGCGTGGTGAGCACTTCGTCGCCTGGTCCGACACCCGCGGCCTCTAGCGCCGCGTGGATCGCGGCGGTTCCGGAATTGACGGCAATCGCGTGCTTGGTTCCCACGGTCGCGGCAAACTCCGCTTCAAACGCGGCGACCTCGGGGCCGGCTGCGAGCTGGCCGGACTTCATCACGCGCGTGACGGCCTCGATCTCTTCATCCCCGACGAACGTGCGGACCAACGGAATCGACGTTTTGTTCATTCCAATTTCTCGCTTCTCACTAAAGTTAGAATCAAGCACCCAGCTGCAAGGCGCACCATATTCTCCTACATTAAATCGCTCCCGCGCGCAACTGCAAAAGCGGCCTCAATCGGCACTTGGAGAAAACAAACCACGAGCGTAAGAATCCAAAGGTAGAGCGCCGCCGACGCAATCGCCTCGGTAGCGGCCCATCTGGCGTACCAAACCCGCACGGTAGCTGAACCGTGGAGCCGCAGGCGCCATGCGTTCGCATAGCCGGAAGCGACAAGATGCGCCAAGACGGCACCGCCACTCACCGAAAGCCTCCAGTTTGTTGAATAGGCCGTTTTGAGTACAAGCCAGCGCGTCCCGGCGGGCACCGTTCCGGACCCGATGCCGTGCCTCCAGTCAAAGCGCAGCATATGCTCGACCACGTTCGGTGTCAGGGCCGGAGCACGAGGTGGCGCCGCAACGACTCCATTGCCGACAGCCAGCACGCCACGCGCGACGCTTAGACTACCCTCACCCGCAGGAAGAGCAATCCACCCTTGACGCCCCGGCTTTAGTGCCGCACGGTGACCGTCTACAAAGAGGTGTCCTGACAAGAGCAAGACGCGAACGTAACGACGCGCCCGATTGCAGTCAGGGATATGAATGCGCGAGCCCCCCCACGTAATGATGCCGTCTCCAAAGGCCGCCAAGCGCGGGTCGAGCCACGCCCAATCCGAAAGTCGGCCCCACCCGCCAGCGATAAAGCCCTTGCGATCAAACGGCAAGCTGAGTTCGCAAACATTTCGAGTGCCCTCGAACGAACTCGCATCCAGATACGCATCGCCGCCTTTCCAATTCATCGCATCAGCGACAACCGGAAGATTACTGTATGCGCAGAGCATACAGGTCTTCGAAAGGGATGGAAGATGCCGAACCGGACTCTGATTCGCACGAATCAAGCTGACAAGCCACTCGGCCGCATGCGGGATCGGCGGAGCCCGGTCCAGCAAGTTACTCGTCAGCCACGGCTCAGCAATCAGGGAGTCGATACCTCCCGCCGCAAGCCAACGCCGTGCCTCCTGCAAGCGCCCACGACGTATCAGCCCAGCAGCGACCTCAAGCGGACCCGACAAGCGAAACTCGTTCGCTGCGACGTGGTCTCCGAGAGGATACGCCGCCGGGTCATTCCCCATCGCATCGCTCCCCCGGATTCCGACCGGCCACTCCGCCGGCCATAGCAAAAAGCGCCCATTTCCGGGGCGCTTCGCCTCCCGTTTCATAGCCGCAACAAACGCCCCCGGCGCGTGAACGGAGGACAAAAGGCCATCGAACAGAGAGTTTGCCCACATCGTCCCGAGAGATATCGCAAGCATACAGGAATACAGCACTACGGCGATTCGCATCTTCCGATAAGGCACCAGACTGCCAATCAATATGAGCTCGAACACCCAAGCTGGTCCGGCGAAATGATAGAGCTCCCTAAACACCCCAAATGCAGCACCATGGGAGAAGGCGAAATTGAGCGGCATGCTGAGCGGCCCGTAAAAGCCCCACACAAGCAACGTCAAGATCACCCACGATAGACAGACACCGATCGCGATACCGGATCTTCGGTTGACAACGAACGCAGTCAATCCGAGGACAATTCCTAGTTGTAAATTAAAAATGACTAATGCTGACGAGCGCGCAATGCCAAGGGCCGTTTCAGCGTAGTGAGGCGAATATCCCAAGAGATACAGCGCGCTCGGAAAAGGAGCGGAATTATTAAACTCCCACGAAACCTGTGGGGCAAGCATCAAATAAGCTCGCGGGGCGTCTCCAACTGCGGCATAAAGCTGCGGTGCGATCTGAGCAGATGCAATGAATACTCCGAACATACGCACCACAGGATGCGCATCTTTTCGTAAGAAGATGGCAGAGAGCGTCAAGAGTACTATTGCGACAACGTAAAGCTGAATTTGAATTATCGAAAATCCCGCTGCCAGCGATGCCGCCAAAAAAGCTATGTTCGGTCGCTTCTCCGATCCACCCGAAAGAAATCTCAGCGTTACGACAAGAGCTGCGAGAGCAACAAGATAATACAGGTGCCCGGCAACGAGCTTATTAAAGACCGGGGCACCCAGTTGTGCACAAAGACCTAGCGGAAAAGAAGCGATATACCCGATTCCCCACAGCCGCCTAACGATGGATGCGACACCGCATCCGATTGTTGCGAACGCTGCGACCAGGGTAAGCCCGAGAACAGTATTCGCCCCCATAACCGCGCAAAGCATCGACCAAGCAATGAACAACGGATGGTGCAGCGGAGCGATCGACGCATTTCCCAACCCCCCGAAGTTCCAAGGGCTTTCGTTTTGGACGGCGGCCGCCTCCAGCTGCCCACGAAGGATTGGCCACGTCCAATCCTGCCGATAAATGAGCTCGCCCGTCCACAACTCGCGACACTGCCAGATCGCCGTGGAAATTGCCCCCACGACCACACACAAACGCAGCGCAGCGGTCTTTACGAACGACGAATAGGCGCGCGCTTGCGGCACGTTCGTTCTAGGGACCTACGCGCGTTTTAGGCGCCGAACGGCCGCGGAAGCGGCGCCAGCACCACCGGCGACATATTTAACGGCGACCATAAGAATGAAGCCAATCGTGAGTATCGGTGATTTCGCAAATTCGCGCCAATGGCGCAAGAAGGTGCTACGAACGGGATTTGCATATCTGAGCGCGCCGGGTCCATGCTTATCTAGCAGTTGGAGGTACTGGGTCCCATAATAGAACGACTTCCGCGCAATCTCGCCCAGAGTCTTCGGTTCACCGAGGTGATATTCCCGGCTCGAGGTCACCCGCGCAATTTTTCCACCCCGCCCCAACAGTCGCTCCTGAAGATCATATTCCTCGAAAATCGGCACGCGATCGTCATAGCCTCCAGCAGCCAAGTAAGACTCGCGCCGAAAAAAGCGAGCACCCTCAAATTTTACGCTTCCCACGTATGTTGAGCGTTCGAGATTGCGAACACGCGCCCAATAGCCGGTCCCGTATGAGACACAGTCTATCCATACTGCATCCGCATTGAGACTACGACACTCCCTCACGGCATCTTCCAATAGCGTAGGATCAACGACGAAGTCCGAAGCGGTATAGTAAATAAACTCGCTTTCCGAGTAACTCACCGCGATGTTGATCTGAGACGTCCGCTCATCACCGCCTTCGAGTATACGCAATTTATCCCAACTTTTCGAATAACGCTCGAGAATTTCCAGAGTATTATCGGAACTTCCGCGATCGACGCAAACCAGTTCCCAATCATCGAACGTCTGCGCCTTAAATGACTCCAGACATCTTACCAAATATTCCTCCGAATTATATGTCGGCATTATGACTGAGACAACTCGCTTCGGCGACTTTGTTGCACTATTCGCACCAAGAAAATTTTTCACTTAGATTTCAGCTCCGCGTAGCGTTTGAACAAAACTCTCGATCACCGCGACGTTGTGACCCCATAGCCGTTCGATGAAGTGCTTAGCCGACATTCGCTGCGGCGCACGGTCGCGGCCTTCGAGGCCGCATAATGCGTTCGCGAGATCGGCAACTGTATCGGGGTACAAAACAATAAATTCGCGACACATATCGTTCACGTCGGATGGAACATCGGCCGAAAGAATCGTAAGCCCACCTGCGATGTACTCAAACACTTTCGATGGTAACGCATAAGAAAGTGTTTTGTTGACGGCGATGTTCGACTCCGCGATTACCTGCGCAACTTGCAGTGGACTGTAATTTCGGGCGAGGCTATATGCATTTTCCAGCACGAGCGGTTCGACAAGATCCGAAAATGCTTCAGGAAAGCCAGATCCGCAAACCGCGAATAGCCGTATGTCACGGCCCGCTCTCCGCGCAATTTTCACGGCTTCGATCTGCTCTTCGAGGCCACGAAATCCCGGCTGCATCCCCCCGATGTATACAAGAACGATCGCCCCGCGCCACGAAGGCGGGAGAAGGTTCGTTGTTCCGGGGACGGCATCACGGCACTCAATGGCATTGTGCACGTTGTAGAACATTTCGATGCGACCGGTCCAGTTCCGGGATCTTAAAATCCGAGCAAGACCAGGGCTCACCGTAAGTGTCGTTGTTACGGTCCTCGCCAGTAACCATTCGGCAGAGCGTAAACCGAGACGAATCCAACCAACCAGCGGAGACTTTTCGAACGGGCGAGATGCAGCCTCAAGCGCCGGATCCTGACAATCGTAGAGCACCTTCACGCCGGCAAGACGCGAGACGAGCGCGAACAACGGGTTCAGGTAGGCGCCGGCTGAACCGAACGTAATCGCATCGGGCCTCACTTTGAAAATTGCGCCTAGGAAATATGCAGCAGCGCGCAACGGCCCGAGACGCCCGGCAGAGATTCGCTTCCACACAAAAGGCAGAACAGGCGAATTCAGCGCTGGACCGATCACCCTTACTTCGCAGCCCGCGTTGCTCAGTAGCGTGACAAGCATGCGAAAATGGCCGACATAGCCATCGTGGTGACTCATATCGACCGCGCAAAAGGCAAGAACAAGCGGTCGTTCTCGCGGTGTAGAGCGTGAATCCCCCTTCACTTCATTCCCGCCTCCGTACAGTGAGTTCGAATAGGGCATTCAATCTCGCAAAGGACGGCTTCGCTGAGTCTGATGACGCGACCGGGATTCCGTAAGAAATAAATCTCTGGTAAATGTTGCAGGCTGGGGTACTACTGCGAAGCTCCAGTGAAGTCAGCAAATATCCCGTCAATCCTTCTCGACGCAGCTGAGCACGTGAGATTTCGAGCCTGCCAGCCCGCACCGCGAGTGTGATTTGACGTGCCAGCACCTGACCGGTTGCGAGTGTCTTCCGAAAGCCTAGAGTTGCGAGAACCGAATTCGTATCCCCGCACACTGCATTCGAGTGAATGTGCAGGCCGAGACCAGCTATGGATGTGGCATCTATTGCGGTCGGGGCGTACGGATAAATCTCGGTGCCCGGCACAGGCTGCGAGCGCAACAGCGAGATATTCGAGACAATGCTATCCTCCGGATGTAAGACGAAGGGCAGACCGCCGAACGTCGCCAATGGCCGGTCCTCACCAATTGGTGTAATGCGAAAGCCTACACTGGAAAATGTCAGCGGGATCCCATTCTGCCTCATTGTCATGCTGAAAATTCGAATTCCCGGCCATACCTGCAGACCCGCCTGGTAGGCAGCGCGGAAAATACGACTAACTGGCAATAATACAACCGGACCTTGCGCCGTACCGGTGACTGTGAATCGTCGCGCAGGTGACTCCAACGGAACATTTTCCTGCTCCGCAACAATCCTGACACGGAGCCGTTGCGCCGGCATCGCGGCCTTGCTCATGACAATCCGCAATGCAGATAGAGGCCAGCGATGCAGCGGAAACACAGATTCGCGATCTGAAGCTAGCTGCGACCGCCCGCTTTTCGTTACAACTTCAACCCGAGCTTGTTCGCCTGGCGCGGTGAATTGATGGTACGTGACAGCAGCCCAATGCCCATTATCCACGATGTGCCCGAGCAGCGGGTCGAGCATATCGTCTACGTTATCGAGGCCAAGAGCTGATAGTAGCCTTTGGAAGGTCAAAAATTCAGGCGAGTTCGCGGATGGAACAATGGCCGCCTGAACCTCGAGCGCGGCTATTCGCCGAGTCGGCTCGGGTTCGGCAAGCCCCTTTCGATAAAACGCGACATCGGTTGCGTCAGTTAGGTCGATACGTTGCACGCGGCCGAGGGAGAACCAAGGGATTCCATACGACTTGTAGGCCAGAACCCTGTGGATGCTCGGATCTCTGAGCACTTGACTTAGAATCGGATAATAGCCAAATGCTTCGTTCTCGAAAATCTGCGCCGATTGCGCTGCGAAACCGGGAGATCCGGCGGTTACAACAACGGGGAGAAACGTCAACACAACACTAAGTGCGATTGCCGACCACGAGACCCACGAGCCTAACGCGGGAAGTCGCCCCCTCCGTGCTAGATAGCGCACTGATATCCACAGCGTCCCTATGATAAGGAGGAGCGCGACTTCACTCGCAAGCGCCTTTGTGGACAAACTATACCAGGCCGTCCAGTCGAATACTTGGTTCAGACGAAATGCGTCACCGAAGAACCCTTGTTGCCCAATCCAGGCGAACGGCAGGTCTACAGCAATGATCAATGCGAGAACCCACGGGCTCGGCCGATCCTTAAGACCAAGAAATCGATGTAATCCAACTATCGCTATTGCCGTGATGCCGGGAACAATAGGCAGGATGTCTCGAAGGTCAACCAGTTCGAAAATCGTGAGAAACGCCACATCAAACGCCGCGATGATACCGATGAGCGAGTACAATGCGTCCGGCACCTCCTTCTTCCGCCCGAGGAGTGCAAGTGCCGTCAGGAAGCAAGTTAGGCCGATGGCCGGGCCAAAGCCCCACCAGAGAACGAGCGCGCCCGCGTAATTTTCAGGAACACCGGGTTTTCCCGATCCGGAATAGACCGACGCACTGGCTATCGCGTGGACCGCGCCCAGCCAACCGCCAGGCACGTTCTTGGCCCATGAAGGTATGTAATACGCGGCCGGGCTGCCGGCCGCATAGGTCAGTTCGATCGCGCGCGCTACGCCAGGTAGCAGACCGAGAACGAAAAGCAAAATGCCGCCGATGGGAATGGTGACGCGGGTCCAGTTGCGGCGGATCGACAAAAGGTAGATACCCGTAACCAATGCAAGTGCAAGCCAGAGACTCGCCGGATATGAGTGCGTAATAAAGTGCACTTTCACTGATAGGCCGGTAACTGCAATAATAGCAAGCAGCGCAAAAATGCGAGCAAGCCATGTCGGTAACGTACGTAGCCACAACGTACCGAGTGCTATTGCTATAAATACGAGGCCATCCACTTTATCCAAGATAAGCGCTGAGGCGCCCAAGCCGAGGCGAAGCAGGTCGGTGCGCGTCGTATCTTCCGCAAGCATAGTCGCGAGAAAATAGGCGCAAAAAAACGTAAACGAGAGATCCAGATAGAGAGGGAACGCGCATACGCCAAAAATCGTGGACGGCGCGAGAAGCCAAATGACCGCTACCAGTTGCGCCCAGATCGGCGGAAGAAAACGCTGCGCAATAAGCCATACGGACAAGTATGTTCCAAAGACGAACACGAGGGGGATCAGCCGAATAACCGAGTCTGGAATCCAATGAAACTGGAGGGCCGTTGAGATAGCCGCACCGTAAAGAGACGGGACAAGCGGCGGCATCGTATTCACGGCGTGCGGATAGGTTGAAATAAATGGGTAGATCGACGAAGAAGCGTGCCCGGATAGGGCGTATTGCAGGCCAAGCGAAAGATAATAAGTGATCCCGTCCCAATCAATGTTGGGTCGTACGAGGCCAATCAATGCATATGTGCCGAGCGCGAAGAGCGTCGGCCCAAGGAGCCACCAGTTGGCATCGCAGCCGAGTAACAATCTCTTTCGCGCACGCGTAATGCCGAAAGCAAGCCCAACGACTGACAATACGACGAAGGCGAGCGACCATGCGCCGAACGGAATGCGACTTGCAAAGGGAATCCATGTAACCGCGGATAGCATTAATAGGCTCCAGACGATACTGTCACAGATGAATCGTCTGAAGCCGCTTTTTTTAGCTATGAAGCTCGCCGGAATCATGCCGGGACAGATCGCAAACAGCGCGATCAGAATGGATCCCACAATTGACATAGGTATCGATTTTCCTTAATGAAGAACTGCTGTCGTTGACTTGATCCGGCCGACAGCACTAAAAAACGGAGCCAGCTCTAACCGCAAGAACCGGCCGCAGCTCTATATCCTGCCCGCGATCTAGCGTGTGAGTTCCCGTTCCCTTGTAACCAGCGACGGGATATATCGAATTTCACCCGTTTCTCCCATCGGTTCGAAAACGGCCCGCCATGGATGCATACAACGGATCGTTTCCAACGTTCTTGCCGCCGTCTGCTCCCAAGAGAACTGCGCGGACCAAACTCGCGCACTGCTTGCCAGCTGGTTTCGAAGTGGTTCGTTCAAGAGAAGTCGAATTATGGCGCTTCGAAAAGCGGCCCTATCCGTTACAAGAAGACCGCTGTAGTCGTGTCTGATGCAATCCCTCAATCCTTTCACGTCGAAGGCGACCGCAGGCGTCCCGCAGGCGTTCGCCTCAATTACCGCAATGCCCCAGCCTTCGACACTTGATGGCATCGCGAAAACCCACGCGGACTGCAAGAGACGAAGTTTTTCATCGTCGTCTACGAATCCGGCGAACGTTACACCGGCTATTCTTTTCTCATCAACAAGCGCCCGCAGCTCTCGTTCGTAATCACCCGTCCCAGCTATGATAAGCTCGGCGTCAGGAACGGCGGCGCGAACGGCCGAAAATTCCTCGATGAGGATATGAACGCGCTTGTAGCGCTTCAACCGGCCGAGATAAAGGACGGTCGGCTTCGCGGCCTTGCGACCAGGAACGAGCGCAGCGTCGACACCGTTGTGAATTATCTCGATAGGGAAGCGGGACATGCGCATTTTCTGCATCTCCGCTCCAGTGCTAGGGCTCACGGTGAGAAACGATGTAGCCCGGTACACGAACGGAACCACGCGTGCCTCTACGAACGCAGCGAGGCGACCGATCACAGGCGGAAGCTCTTCGGCGAAGTGGCGCGCATGGATATGGTGGACCAGACACACTTTGGGCTTTGTCGAAAAAAGCGGTGTGAAAAACGGAATTCCATTCATACAGTCGATGATAAAGTCGAAATTTCTTCCGGACCTAAACGTGTACCAAAGGGCGCCGCAGAGGAACACCGACGGCACGCGCCCAGCCCGGAATACCTCGACGCCGTCGACCTTCTGATGGTGCAAAGAACCTTCGAACGATTGCGCAAACCACACCACTTTGTGGCCCGCCGCCACCCAGCGCTTAGCTTGCTCGTGCAAATACGTCTCACTTCCGCCTGATTGCGGATGCATCGGATCTCGCCAGCAAAATACCATGATACGGTAATGGCTCTTTACCGGGACACAGTACTTTCTACCCAGCACTTCAACAAACGGGAGAAATGCGACCGGGCTCTGCAAGAAGCGCACGAACGCGAGCGCAGCAATCGTCTCAAAGCCGATTCGGAGAAGAGGCCAGTTCCGCGGGGCGGCCTCCCACCGTATAGGCAGGTCCGCAAGACGTAGTCTACGGCGCGACGCATGAAACAATAGCTCAATGTCAAAGCCGCGATCATAAAGCCGCATATCAATGAAGAGGTCTTTCAGAACGCCTTTTCTGAACACTTTCAGTGGCGCTTGTGGATCTTTCACTTTGATGCCGAAGAGCATCTTCCCGAATAGATTCAGAGCCCGACTTGAAAGTGTGCGACCGAAGGGCGCGCGACTAGTTACCGAGTCATCAAAGCGGGACCCGACGACTCCGTCTATGCGGGAATCGGACTCGAGAATCGAAAAAGATTTCGCGATATCGGCTGGTCGCACGATCCCTTCCACGTCCCAAAAGCCGACCAGTGAGGTACGAACCCGATTCAGCCCAGCGCGGAACGCCGCGCCTTTTCCGAGAGCGAACTCGAGTTTAAACAACTCCGTATTGGAATTATTCTCCAGAATATCGCGGTCTCTCTGATCAAGATTTTCGTAAACGCACAAAATCGCGATGTGTGGGAGCGTTCTTGCGACCATAGCGACGCGTTGCGCTGATCCAAGATTACCTGCAGCCAGGTAGACGATGAGAGTCGCGGCATAATCAGGCGATCGGAGCATCACGGTTCTCCAGTGGCGCAATGACGTTTTTTTCGAATTTGGCGACAATTGCGTTCCACGCGATGCTGAGTTCGGGGACACCCATCGTTCGAGCGACTGATATGAAGACCGCAGCGCCGATGGCAATTTGACCCGCAAGATACCACGCACGCGAGAGAAATGACGGGTCCGGGTGGACACCTAGCGCCGCGATCCAGTGAAGGGCGGCATACATTGCCGAGGATGCCACGGCAACCTTAGTCACGGAAATGAGTAGCTCGGCCCAATCGATGCCGCGCACCAGACGGGTGACGAGACCGAGCAACAGCACCGCCTGGAACATCTGACTGAGACTATTGGCAAGCAACAATCCGCGGGCTCCGAGCGACGGAAGCCAAAGCATAGAGAGGAGCACGTTCAGGAGCACCGCCATCACCGAGACTGCTACGGTCGCCGCCGTCTCTTTGCACGCGAAACAACACCGCGTCAGCACCACGTTGGCCGCGAGAGCCACCAGGCCGATCGCGGAGAACGGTAGCAACGATGTGGTGAGTTGCGTCGCCGACGGTCCGAACGTCCCGCGCTCGAAGAGAGTCTGAATCATGGGATGAGCCAGCACGACGAGCGCGCACGTCGATGGAATTGTGATGAAGTTTACGAGGCGAAGCCCCGTGACGACGCTTCGCGCCACACCGCGCCGATTGTCCTTTGCAAATTGCGCCGCGAGAAGTGGGAAAATGACCGTCGCGATCGCCGCCGCGAAAATCTGCTGGGGAAAATTGACCAGCTTCGTCGCGTAGTTCATGCCTGCGATGTAGCCCGGAGCCAGCGTCGATGCAAAAAAACGATCGAAGAAGAGCGCCAGTTGACCAGCCGCACTGCCGATGACGATCGGGCCGAGAAGTTGCCACATCTGCTTCAGACCGGGATGCTTGAGATCGATGACAAGCTGGTATCGGCCTAAACGTAAAAACGACGGCAGCTGCACCGCAAATTGCGCAATCAGCCCCCACACGGTACCGAATACGAGCGCAAAGATGCCATAATGACGATTGAGTAGTACGACGAAGCCGATCGTTACCACGTTGATAGCGATGCCGGTCAGTGCGGCGGCGCGAAAGCGACGATATGCATTGAGCATCGCAGCGAGCACACCGCTCAAGCTCACCGCAACGATGCTCGGCATAAGGGTACGCGTCATGTGGATCGCGACGCCCATCTGCGGCGCGGGGAACCCGTGCGCGATAAGCGGTACGTACCATGGAGCAAAAACATACCCGAGGATCGCGCATACTGTCAGAATGATGGCCAAGAGGTTGAGGACCGTATTGGCAAGCGCCCAGGCGTCATCTTCGCGCCCATGCTCGATATAGTCCGAGAATATGGGAACGAGTGCGCTCAAAAGAGCTCCGTTGAAGACACCGAAGAGGATCGTCGGGATCGTCGCCGCTGCCAAAAACGTGTCCATCTCCCAATGCGTTCCGTAGTACTTTGCGTTAATCACCTCGCGAATGAAACCAAGCAACGTGGAAGCAAAAGTGGCGGCCATGACGAAGATGGTCGATGCAGCGAGCGAATGACGGGGGCGATGCGCGGCAGGCGCAACGACGCGTAACTTCGGTTTAATGGGCGCCGTCCTTTCGCAGCACCGCTGGGATCGTCTTGGCGATGATCGCAAGGTCGCCAAGCGGCGTCCATTCGTCAACATAACGATTGTCGAGGTCCATCCAGTGTTCGAACGAGACGTCGCTACGCCCGTTGATCTGCCACAGGCACGTCACGCCCTGCGGCACGACCAGGCGCCGTAAAGCGAAATCATCATAGTGATCGATCTCGCACGGGAGCGCCGGACGGGGCCCCACGAGCGACATCTCTCCGCGAATCACGTTCAGAAGATTTGGAAGCTCGTCGATGCTCGTGCGACGCAGCAAGCGTCCGAGCGGATGCAAACGCGGATCGTTGCGAATTTTGAAGACGGGGCCGTCGGCTTCGTTGAGATGCATCAATTCGTCGCGTAGGTCGTGTGCGTTCTCGACCATCGTGCGAAGCTTGAACATCTTGAAACGGCGACCGTGCTGCCCCACGCGTTCTTGTGCGAAAAACGGCGATCCACCGGTAACGATCAGGATCCCAAGCGCGGCGAGAGCGATCAGTGGAGCGGCGCAAAGAAGCAGCGCGCCGCCGAGCAGCACGTCGATCATGCGCTTGAAGGCCCACCACGAGGCGGGCACGTCGCGCTCCGAGGGTCGCGTCACCGTTGCCTGCACGGTTGCTATATCCCGAACGCCCCGAGCACCGTGCGTCCCACGTTATCCAGCCCCTCCAGCTCTCCAAGCGCTGCGCCCGACGCCGCGCTGAGGTGGACGAACGGCACATATTCGCGCGTGTGATCGCTGCCGGGAGCGGTGGGGTCGCAGCCGTGATCGGCGGTAAAAATCACGTGATCCTCCGGACGCAGGAGCGCTTCGAGGCGCGGCACGAGCGCATCGAGAGCCTCGAGCGCCTCGGCGTAGCCGCGCACATTGCGGCGATGTCCGTATTTAGAATCGAAGTCGTTGAGGTTCGTAAAGATGAAACCATGGTCGACGCGTTCCAAGAGCTCCAACGTACGCTCCATCGCATCACGGTTATCGGCAACCCGAACCGACGACGCAATGCCGTGCCCGCAATAGATATCGCAGATCTTCCCGACCGCATGGACGTCTATGCCTCGTTCAGCAAGCGTGTCGAGGACGCTCGGCGGCGGCTCGATCGCGTAATCCCGACGATTCGGCGTCCGCACGAAGGCCCCCGGCGTCCCGATGAATGGTCGCGCGATCACGCGGTTCACGTTGTGCGGGGCAACCAGCATCTCGCGAGCCCGCTCGCACCAGACATAGAGCGTCGCAAGAGGGATGACCTCCTCGTGGGCGGCCACTTGAAAGACCGAGTCCGCCGAGGTGTAGAGGATCGGGCGTCCCGTCGCAAGGTGCTCCGCCCCCAGCTCCTCGATGATCTCCGTGCCCGACGCAGGCCGGTTTCCCAGCGGCGCGACGCCCGTGATCCGCGTAAACTGCTCGACCACCTCGGCGGGGAAGCCGTGCGGATAGGTCGGGAATGGGACGGCGGTGACGATGCCCGCCATCTCCCAGTGTCCCGTAATCGTGTCTTTACCGCGGCTCTTTTCGCGCAGGCGCGCGACTCGGGCACGGGGCTCAGGCACGGCCGCCAGGCCCTCGATTGCGGTCAGGTGGCCGAGCCCCAGGCGCTCGAAGGCAGGCATGTGAAGCCCGCCAACCCGGCGCGCCACGTTGCCGATCGTATTAGCGCCGCTCGTGTCCCCGTAGCCCGCAAAGTCCGCAAGCGCTCCGATACCGCCGGAGTCCAAAACAATCGTCACAACACGCATGATCTGTTCGCGTTCGATTCTGCTTGCGCGAATGGCAATCTTGCCCTTGCGTCTAGGATATTATGACTACTGGATTAAAAACGACCCTGCCCATGTCGCTTCTGCCGCACGTACGACAAAACTCGTTCCTCTTCGCGCTTGTGCTCGCATGCGTTTCAGTGACGACCGCACGCGCCGCCACGCAGCCGATCACGACCGTGCGCCTGCAAGCCGACCATATTGCGTTTTATAACGACCAATATCTCATCGAGGCCGACGGACACGTGCGCGTGACGACGAGCGACGGCACCACGATCACGGGCGATACTTTTTCGATGGACCTGAAGCTTAATCGCTTCTTAATCGCAAGCCACGTGCATCTGAGCGGGCCGGGCGGCCGGTTGCACGGCGCGGCGCTTGCTGATTTTATCGCATTCGATCGCGTCTATTTCGTCCCCGTCATCGAAAAGCCGGACCGGTGGACCTACATCAACGGAGATTTCCGCCACCCGATCAAAGGCCGTGAGATGCCGGGTGACGTCTTCTACTTTCCAAATCTCGGCAACGCAAAACCAACTCTTACCGCCGCATCCGCAGTTATCGGCTCGATGTCGTACGTTCGCTTCAACGACGCCACGCTACGCATCTTCGGCGCCCCGCTCCCGCTGCCGTCATACTATATTTACTTTGGAGCGAACTCCGATCTTGGGCAAAATTCGCTCTCGGGTGCGAATTTCGATCTGACGTGGAATGCGAGTGGAACGAACAACTCGATCACCGCAATTCACTTTCGGCGCGATACGGCGAACGGACCGTTTCTTGCCGCGGAGCAACATTTTGCCGGCCGGCACGAGTTTGCGGTCGTCTCCTTGAATCCCGCGACCAAACGCGACAAGTTTTGGAATACGGTTGCGGGCGACCGCATCGGCAAGCGCTTCCAACTCAATCTTTTCGAGCAGTTGTACACCCAGCAACACGACCTGGGCGATCCGAGCGCCGCAGCAAGCTCGACCTATCTAACGTTTACCCAGGCGTTCAAGCAATCATATATCCAAGGGGCGATTCAGCAAACCTATTACAACCTGATCGGCCGCGCCTCGCCGGCGATCCCCAATCACCCCATCCAGATACATCTCTACGGCGTGACGTTCAATCACCAGATCGCGAAAACGCCGTTTTTCGAGCAACTGCACTGGGGATTCGGTTTCAACCACGACACATCGACCGGCTACGACAACAACACCGGCTTACAAACGTACGGCAATGTCGCGTACACCACGATTTGGGATCACTCGCTCGGTTACACCGTGTACCTGCCGGATTGGAAATTCGGCAACCGCGACAATTTCTATAAGACGTATGCTTTCAATGCGTCGGAGAGCGTGAGCCGTCTCTGGTACACGGTTCCCCATCACATCAACTCAGCGACGACGACCTTCTCGATCAGCCGAACCTTCTCGCGCGACCTCAATGCCTATGTCGCTTACAACGTCGTAAACACGGGCGACTACTACAACCATGGGGGCTACACGCCCTACGCCCCGACCGATGCAAACGGCAATCCCGACACCGGTTTTCTCGCCTTCCGCGGCGCCTCGACGCTACGTACCGCGACGCTTGCGCTCACCTATAGCGCAACCCCGAATTTTCTTGCCAGGCTGACGTTCGATCGCCACAAAGACTTCCCAAACGCGGTCCCCGGCATCTTTCCGCTTCCGCCGACAAACAACATCGGGCAGTTTCTCTACAGCAACTATCTGGGCCAACCGCCATACGACATCTCCGGCGAAGTCCGCGCAAAGATTCTTCCGCACGTCATGATCGACGTGCAACGCACCTATTACTTCAACTTCGGAACCGAACGCTGGAGCCCGCAGTTTTTGGTACAATTCTCACAATGACACGCCGCCTTCGCGCGCTCGGCGCGCTTCTCGCCGTCGTCCTGCTCGCCGCGAGCGCCCCGGTCTCAATCACCGGACAGTTGCTCGCATATCAAGGCGGCTTCGTCTTCTTCACCACCGGCGACGGCTTCCGCGTCGCGCCCGGCGTGCGTATCCTGGACAATGCCACGAAAAAGCCGACGAGCGAGCAACCGGCGCCGCGACTCTATGCGCGCGCTACCTTCGATGCACAGGGACGCGTCGTCGAACTCGATCTCTCGCGCGCACCCCTTCCGGTCGGCCCGCTTCCCGAAGCGGTCGAGCCCTTTGTCGTCGCTGCGTCCACGCCGTTTCCCGATCCCGAACTCGCACCGGCAAGCCGTCTGAACGCCCAAGGCGTCCCGCGTCATTTCTCCGGAAAGCCCGTGCTCGTCACGATCACGGTTCAGGTGCCGCCGAACACGCCCTTTGGTTCGCAGGTCTATATCACGACCGACGCCAGCGGCTGGAATCCGCAAGCGATTGCCCTCGATCGCATCGACGCGCTCCATTTCCGCATCACGCGCCGCATCGACTCGGGCACGATCCTGCATTATCTCTACACACGCGGCACGCTGCAGACCGAGGAGATCGGCCAGAACGGGCTTCGCCGTACGCCGCGCCGGCTGGTGCTCAGCGATACGGACGTGCGCGCGATCGACGACATCGTATATGGCTGGGCCGATCTCGGACCGCCCGGTAGCCTTCAGGCTCCGCAGCCAAACACGATCCCGACGCCGTTTAATCCCAACCCGTTCCCGAATCTTCCGCCGGGTCTTCCGACCCCGCACCCGGGCTAGCGAATCAGGAGGTCGATGGTGCGTGAGGCAGCCGCGCCGGCCGCATTGCGCGCGATGACCTGCAGTTGGAAGTGACCGCGCACGAAGAACGGTAAGCGCGGCACCGTGTAGGCGAGCGCAAAGCGCCCTGGCGCAACCCGCGGCACCGCCACGCTGAAGGTTGCGATGCGCGCGACGACGCTTGCAACGTTGGAGGTCGTAACGACATCTCCCGAGACCGTGTCGCCCGGGCGCACCTGCGTCTTGTCGATCTGCAGGCTGAGAATGCGCGGGGGTGCGTTCGGCGCTACCTCCTGCACGACCGCGGGTTGCGGCGTCGCCGGCGCAACCGAAGGGGACGCCGGGGCGACCGGAGCGGCCGAGGGCTGTGCCGTTACACGCGGGGTCGCTGCCGCCGTCGCCATCGCCGCCGGGGTCGGCTGCGGTGCTGCAGGTGGAGGCGCCGAGCGCATGACTGCTTCCTGCGTAACCGGAGGCAACGTGGGGGCCTGAGTTGGGGACGGCGAGGGTGACGCGGTCTCTTGGACCGGCGCGCAGGCGGTAACGAGCGCAAAGGCGAGCAGTGAGACCGTGGTGGCAAAACGCATAGGTATGATCAACGTTCGTCCTTGTGCGATACGTTTCCGGGCGAGCATGCACGCTCGCGCCGAATGTCGAAAGCGGGGCCGCCATGCAGCAACCCGCCGAGGCACCCCCGACCCTCAGCATCGTCGTCCCCCTCTATAACGAGGAGGGCAACGTTGCGCCGCTGCTCGAGCGCATCGTCGGCATTCTCACACGCCTTCCCGGGACGCCATCATACGAGATCATCCTCGTGAACGACGGCAGTAAAGATCGCACCCTCGCATGCATTCGCGAGGAGATGCGTCGCCATCGCAACATCGCGCTTGTCAGCTTGTCGAGAAACTTCGGGCATCAAATCGCCGCGTCGGCGGGCATCGACATCGCACAGGGCGACGCCGTGGTGCTGATGGATGGCGATCTGCAAGATCCTCCGGAACTGATTTCCGAGTTCGTGGAAAAATGGCGGCAGGGCTATGACGTGGTGTACGCCGTTCGACGTACACGCAAAGGCGAGAGCCCCTTTAAACTGCTTACCGCGCGCGTCTTCTACCGCACGATCAAGCGTCTGACGAAGGTGTCGATCCCCGTCGATACCGGGGATTTCCGGCTGATGAGCCGCCGCGTCGTCGTCGCGCTCAAGCGTTCGCCCGAACGCCACCGCTTTTTGCGTGGCCTGGTGAGCTGGGTCGGATACAATCAAATCGGCGTCGAGTACGATCGCGACGAGCGTCTTTCGGGCGAGACGAAGTATCCACTGCCCAAGATGCTGCGCTTTGCGATCGATGGCATCACCTCGTTCTCGGACGTTCCGCTACGCTTTGCATCGTATCTCGGATTCTTCTCGAGCGCGGTCGCGTTCATCTATGCGCTGCTCGTCGTCGGCTTCAAGCTCTTCAGCTTGCATCCGCCCGGATACACCCGCGGTTGGGCCTCCACGATTGTCGCCGTGCTCTTTCTCGGCGGCGTCCAGTTGATCAGCCTCGGTATCCTCGGCGAATATATCGGGCGCATCTACGACGAAACCAAGGGCCGGCCGCTCTACTTGATCAGCGAAATCGAACGCTCCTAGTCGCTCGTGTTCTTATAGCGTCGCGTAGGAAAGCGGGCGCGCTGCCGGCGCCGTCGCGGCAATCGTAAACGCTTCGGCGACCCGTTTTGCATTCGCGTGCGCGCCGTACGCGGTCGCAAGGACATCGCCCTTGGCAACGCGCGCGCCCACGCGCATCGCAACGCGCACGCCGGCGGTCGCTTCGTGCGTGCTCCATTCGCGCGCCGCGTGCCCAAGAGCGACGGCGTCGATCGCGGCCACAAATCCGTCGTGGGCTGCGCGCACCTCGTGTGTACGCGCATCGATCCGCATGTTCTCGACGGCTTGACGCGACCCGCCCTGGGCCTCGATCATCTCGACAAATTTCTCGTACGCCTTCCCGCTGTGCCAGGCCCCGACGGCACTTGCGCGCGCGTCGCGCTCCCCGGCAAGCGCAAGCATCTCGACCGCAATCTGCAGGCATCCCTCGCGAACGCGCGCATCGGCATCCTCGCCGCGTAAGAAGTCGCGCGCCTCGATCACCTCGATGCCGGTGCCGATCGAACGCCCAAGCGGTTCGTTCATGTCCGAGACCACGGCACGAGCGCGCCGGCCGAACGCATGCGACACCGCCACGAGCATCTGCGCGAGCTCCGTTGCGCGATGCACGTCGTGCATGAACGCTGCCGATCCACACTTGACGTCAAACACAAACGCTTGCGCTCCGCCCGCGATCTTTTTCGACACGATGGACGCCGCGATGAGGCCGATGCTCGGAACCGTCGCCGTATGGTCGCGCAGCCGATACAAGCGTTTGTCGGCGGGCACGAACGCCTCGCTCTGCGCGGCGATCGCGCAACCCACGCGTTGCACCTGCGCCACAAAATCGTGCATTTCGATCGTGGTGCGCAAACCCACGATCGTCTCGAGCTTGTCGATCGTGCCCCCGGTATGCCCGAGCGCACGACCCGAGAGCTTCGCTACGCGCACACCGCATGCCGCGACGAGCGGTACCGCGACGAGCGAGACGATATCGCTCACGCCGCCGCTCGAGTGCTTATCGACGACGAAAACGTCGCGTGGATATTGTAGCGATGCACCGCTTGCAACCATGGCCCGCGTGAGCGCAACCGTCTCGTCCACGTCCATGCCGCGCCACACGCAGGCCATCGCAAGCGCAGCCATCTGCGCATCGTCAACCGCACCCGTGACGTAAGCCGCGACGATCTCCTCCCACGTGTGCGGTTCGAGCGGCGCACCGTCGCGCTTACGTTCGATCGCGCGGCGCATCAGCGAAGCATCCATAAAGCGCCATTTCTCGCCTCGTGAAGCAATCACCCGGAGGCCGTCGAAGAGGCGGCAGTCATGCAGTACCACACGGTGATCGATCGCTTTCCGATCGTGCCGCCGCTCGACCCGCTTACGTTCCTCTGCTTCGCCGGGATCTTCGTCATCCTGACGATCTGGACGGCGCGCCGCCCGGCAATCGGAGCCGCGGTGCTTGCCTTCGTCCCGCCGCTTGCTTTCGCGCATTCGATTGCCGGCACGACGGCGACGCTGCCCAAGATAGCGCTGCTTGCCGTAGCCGCGGGACTCGCGGGCCGCGTCGAAGCCTACACCGCGATACGCGCGCGCCCGATCGTCGCAACCGCCGTGGCGTTCGCGGTTCTCACCATCGCAACACTCGCGACAATCGTTCACGCGCACTACCCGCACGACGTCATGCGCGAGACGTTCAAGTGGGCGGAGTACACGGCCTACTTCTGCGTAGCGGCCGTCGCGTATCGCCTCGAGCCCGATGCATCGCTCGTGCGCCGGGCAGTATTTGGATCGATCGTTCTCGTGTGCGTGAGCGCGTTGCTCGACGAGATCATCGGCGCTCCGTTCGGAATGATGATCAACCATACGCCGATCCCCCGCGTCTCGGGACTCCTCGGCGGACCAAACCAACTCGGCGGCTACCTCGAAGTTGCCATCGCCGCGACGGCCGCCTGGGAACTGCGCGCGCCGTCCCGTCTCGGAAAAGCGGCGCTCGTGCTCGCCGCGTTGACACTTCCACTCACCTTCTCGCGCGCGGCGTTCATCGGCATCGTCATCATCGTTCTCGTGCTCGCGCTCGCCGATCGGCACACGCTTCGCCGCCTCGCCACGCTCGCAATCGGGCTCGGCGCCGGCCTCGCTGGTGCGGTGGAATGGACGTTTTTCGCGCACGCACCCTTTGCCGGGCTCTTGCTTCGCGCGAGCGACGTGAATCCGGGCGCCACGGCGGGTCTTGGCACACGTTCGGAGCTGTGGCGCGCCGCATGGTACTTCTTCCGCCATCATCCGTGGCTGGGCATCGGCGCGGGCAACTACGAGCATGAGTTGCCGCAAGCGGGCATCTTCGGCGTACAAACTCATGCAAACAGCTGGTACTTCCAAGCGCTCGCCGAAGGCGGCATCGCGCTCTTCGCAGCCACCCTCGCCCTGCTCGCGACGGCACTGATCCAACTGCGTGCCCGCGTGCAGGCATCGCCCTGGGCACTCGCCGCGCTCGCCGCAACACTGGCACTCGCGGCGCATCAGGTGGTGGACTACCTGGTCTTCTATCCGAAGGTGGCCGAGCCGTGGATCGCGCTTTTGAGCTTCGGAATCGCCTCGCAGCCGGCGTCGCCGGCACACGATCCTGTGCTATAATCAGCCGCTCGTCATCATGCATACCGATCTTCTTCCCCCGCAACCCTCGGGCACTCGGGGCCTTCACGACGCGCTTCTACGCGCGCTTCCCGCGGCAAACCGCCCGCTCGCCGAGCTGATCGAATCCTTGCGCTCGGGGCGCGGTGCGTACGCATGCCACGAAACCGTCGCGGCAGCGCGGCCGGCGTTGATCGCGACGCTCTACCGTACCCTCAACGTCCCGATGCTCGTCATCACCCCAACGGCCGACGTTGCGGAACGCGCCTTTGCCGATCTGCTCTACTATCTGGGCGAGAGCGAGCCGTCGCAGGTAGCGCTCCTGCGCTCGCGCGACGAGGCGATCGGCGCCATCGAAAGTCCGTCGGAACGCAGCGCGCGTATGACGTTGCTGGCCGATCTCGCGGCTGGCGCACATCGGCTCGTGCTTGCGCCGGTGGGCGCGCTGCGCCAATATGTGATGCCGCGCGGCCTCTTCGATGGGCTGCGCAGTACGCTGCGCGTCGGCGACGAGCCGGGCTGGGACACCTTGCAGCAACGCCTCTTCTCGCTTGGCTACACACGCACGGATGTCGTCAGCTCGGTGGGTGAATTCGCCGTGCGCGGCGGAATCATCGACGTCTTTGCGGCCACCGCCGAGGCTCCGACACGCATAGAGTTTTTCGGCGATACGGTCGAGAGCATGCGCCCGTTCGATCTCGTGACGCAACGTAGCGACGGGTCGATCGACGAACTCGCCATCGTTCCGTGGAGCGAGATCCCGCGCGATCCCGCGTACCGCGAGCGCATCCTCGCACGGTACGACGGACCGGAGCGCGTCCGCGAGGCTCTCGCTGCGTTCGTTGAAAGCGGCGGGGACATGCCGGCGTCGTGGCTTCCACTCGCGCACGATGCGCACGCGACGCTGCTCGATTACCTGCGCAACGACGCGGTCATCGTGCTTGACGAACCGTCGATGCTAGCTACGATCGAACGCGCCCTCGACGACGAGCGCTCGCGCGAACAAAGCGTGCTTCTCGCAGGCGTCGAGTCCGGCGAGTTCTCGGTCAACGCGACCGAAGTCGACGAAGCACTCCTCGCCGAGGTCGCGACGCCGCATCCGCGTCTGTCCGACTTTGCCGGCGCCTTTGCATCGCACCCCGCGCTCGTCTTTCCCGGCGCGATCGACGCAACCGATACGCTTGCGTGGGTTCCGCAGACGCGCGGTTCCTTCGTCGTCGAGTCTCGCCCGGTGGAACATTTCAACCGGCAGATCGAGCTCTTTTCGCAAAGCGTTCGCCAGTGGGTAGCCCAGGGTGAGACGCTCTTCATCGCGAGCGGCTCGGTTGCACGCACGAGCGACCTCCTTCGCGCGGTCGGCGTTCCGGTCGAACGAGACCTCACGCACCTGAACGAGCGCGGTACCCGCGGGCGCGTGATCATCGATCACGGCAGCATCGAGGCGGGCTTTGCCATGCCCGATCTTCGTCTGCGCGTGCTCGGCGATCGTGAAATCTTTGGACAGCCGCCCAAGCGCGTCAAACTGCGCGCGGTCAAAGAGGGCGTGCCGGTCACGCTTGCCGATCTGAAGGTCGGCGACTACGTCGTCCACGCGGTTCACGGCATTGGGCAGTACCTCGGCTTGCGCACCGAAACGATCCTCGGCGCGACGCAAGATTATCTCGATCTGCAGTACGCAGGCTCGGATCGCATGCTCGTCCCCGTGACCCAGATGCATCAGGTCACGAAATACTCCGCGGCCGAAGGACAGAGCCCGCGTCTCTCCAAGATGGGCGGTGCCGATTGGGCGCGCACCAAATCGCGCGTCTCCGAGTCGCTCGCCAAAATCGCAGACGGATTGGTGCAACTCTATGCGGAGCGCGAACTCGCGCGCGGTTACGCCTTCGGTGAGGACACCGCTTGGCAAGCGGAGATGGAAGAGGCCTTTCCGTACGAGCCGACCGCCGATCAAAAGAAAGCCATCGACGCCACCAAACGCGACATGGAGCGCGCGCGTCCGATGGATCGCTTGGTGTGCGGCGACGTCGGCTATGGCAAAACCGAGGTGGCGATGCGTGCTGCCTTCAAGGCCATCGCCGACAAGAAGCAAGTGGCGGTGCTCGTGCCGACGACGCTACTCGCCGATCAGCATTACCGTAACTTCAGCGCTCGCTTCGCCGGCTACCCGCTACGCATCGAAGAAATCTCACGCTTCAAGACCAAAGCCGAGGCCAAAGCCATCCTGACTGATCTTGCACTCGGCAAAGTTGACGTGATCATCGGGACGCATCGTCTGCTGCAAAAGGACGTTGCCTTTGCCGATCTCGGGCTCATCATCATCGACGAAGAGCAACGATTCGGCGTCATGCACAAGGAGCGCTTGAAAGAGTACAAGACGTCGGTCGATGTGCTCACGCTCTCCGCGACGCCGATCCCGCGCACGCTGCACATGTCGCTCATGGGCGTGCGCGATCTTTCGCTGATTCAAACCGCTCCGAAAAACCGCATGTCGGTCAAAACGGTTGTAGTACCGGCGAGCGACGCGATCGTTCAGCGCGCGATCACCGCCGAGCTCGACCGTGGCGGGCAGGTGTACTACCTGCACAACCGCGTCGAATCGATCTATGCCGTAAAAAACGCGCTCGAGCGCCTGGTTCCACGCGCGCGCATCGCGGTCGGTCACGGCCAGATGCACGAGCACGAGCTCGAGCCCGTCATGCAAGATTTCATCGACGGCAAGACCGACGTGCTCGTCGCAACGACGATCATCGAAAACGGTATCGATATTGCGAACGTCAACACGATGATCGTCAACGACGCCGACAAGTTCGGCCTCGCGCAGCTCTATCAGCTGCGCGGCCGAGTCGGCCGCTCGAACCACCAGGCCTACTGTTTTCTGCTTTACCAGGGTCACAAGGCGCTCACCGAGGACGCCAAGGCGCGCCTCGAGGCAATCCGCGAGTTCACCCATCTCGGCTCCGGCCTCCAGATTGCGATGCGAGACCTCGAGATCCGCGGGGCGGGCAACCTGCTCGGCGCCGCACAGTCCGGATTTATCGGCTCCGTCGGTTTCGACACGTACTGTCAGTTGCTCGCCGATGCGATCGCGCAACGCCGAGGGATCGCGGCCGGACTGGACGAGCGTCGCGAGGCGGTTATCGACGTCAAAATCTCGGCGTTCATTCCGAACGACTACATCCCGCAGGTCTCGCAGAAGATCGCCGTCTATCAGCAACTCGCCAAGGCCCGAAGCCGCGCCGAGGTAGAGGAGATCGCGGCGGGTGTCCGCGATCGCTTCGGTCCGTTCCCGGTTCCGTTGGAGCGCCTGGTCGAGTTGACGATGCTGCGCACGATCGCGTTACAAAAGCACGTCACCCGCGTCGTGGTTGACGAAAAGCGCCTGACGCTGGGCGTCGGCTCTGCGTTCAATCTTGACGCAACGATGATCCCCAAATTCCAATCGCTCACGAAAAATCGTTTTCGTTTTGGCGAGGGAAAGATTCTGGTCGATCTTCCGCCATTGCCGAAGGAACGATCTGCCGAAGAGGTATGGATGCCGCTTTTGCGGCAATTGCTCGAAGCGATGTGAACAAGCTCAGGCATTTCGCGCCGGGAACGGCTGCTGTACTCGCCGTACTGATCGTGGCCGTCGTCGCGACGAGCCTGATCGTGGCGCCGCGCATCAGCCACGGCATGATCGGGGAATTGCGGGCCGCAACGCTCGCGCGCAACGCATGAGGTGGAGCTTTGAGTCATCAGATGCGAGCGGCGCATATCACGTGCGCGACGACTTGATCGCCTATCTCGAGGTCTATGCGACGCCCGACTCCGACCTCGCCGGGGCGGCGCTGATCTTCGGCGAGCTCGTCGGCAACGTCGTTCGCCACGCCCCCGGGCCGATCGCGGTACGGCTGCGATGGGAGCACGACATCGCCGTGCTCGCCGTGCGAGACTTCGGCCCCGGCTTCGACTGGAAGCGCGCGTCCCTGCCCGATCCGCTCGCGGAGGGCGGTCGCGGTCTCTTCATCGTGCAAGCGGTAGCAGGCTCCATTACGGTCCGCCGCTGCGCCCCAAACGGGGCCGAAGCGATCGCGCTCCTGCCCGTACGTTTGCAGCGGCCGGCCTGAGAAATGCCTGAAAAGGGACTCAAGCCCCCCACACGAACCTCGGTCCGGTGGGCGGAGCCTCCGGGTTCCGCTTTTCCTACGCACTCTCTTCATCCTTAAGACCTGGAGTCGATATGCCGAAAGCCAACCGCCTCGTGGCGGGTCTTGCGACCGTGCTCCTCGCGGCTACGTCGCTTACCGCCTGCGCGAGCGGCGGTTCCGTCGCCACCGTGAACGGGACGCCGATCAGCAAGGCCGAGTTCGACAACAAGCTCGAGTCGAGCCCCGCGGCGCTCGGAACGCTGCAGCAGATGGTTCGCGAACTTTTGATCGAGCAGTACGCCAAGCAGAACAATATCACCGTCACCGCGGCAGACGTAAAAAAGCGCGAAGACGACATTAAAGCGAACTTCCCGACCGGCTCCTGGGACGAAATGCTCAAGGCGCGCGGCCTGACCGAGAAAGACGTGCATCAGGCGCTGCGCGACCAGGCGATCATCGACGCCGCCGTCGGTAAGGACATCAAGATCTCCGACGCGCAGATCAAAGACTACTTCGATAAGAACCATGCGGCGTTCGACAAACCCGCGGAGGTTCGCGCGCGCCACATCCTCGTCGCCGATCTCAAGACCGCAGATCAAGTCGAAGCCGACCTCAAGGCCGGTAAGCACTTCTCGGCGGAAGCAGAGAAGTATTCGATCGATCCCGGCAGCAAGGATAAGGGCGGCGAGCTTGGATGGTTCCGTCGCGGCCAGATGGTCCCCGCGTTCGACAAGGCGGCATTCTCGCTGCCGGTCGGCAAGATCAGCGCGCCGGTAAAGTCGCCGTTCGGCTACCACATCATCGAAGTGCAAGCACGCCAGCCCGGCGTGAAGGCAACGCTTGCGAACACGCACGATCGCATCGAGTCGATGCTGCGCCAGCAGCAAGAGCAGCCGCTCATCGCGCCGTTCCTTGCCGGACTCCAGCAGAAGGCGAACATCCAGATCAGCGATCCGCGCTTCCAGGCCGCCTTCCCGACGCCGGTTCCGGTTCCGTCGGCAGCAGCCACCGCAGCTGCGCCGGCCGCATCCTCCTCGCCGTAGGCAGATCCGCGTCTGAGGATGGTCACACCGATGAGGGGGTCCGAATGGGCCCCCTCGCTCGTTCACGAAGAGAGCGCGCTACGATGCTGATTCGAATCGCCGGTCTCGGCCCGGGCGACCCGAGCTTTCTCACCGTCGGTAGCCTCGATGCGCTGCGCGCGTCGCGCCGCGCGGTTGCGCTGCTCGCACCGCCCGACCTCACGAAAGCCCTTGCCGCCGCAGGCGTCGAGCTGCTACGCGATCTCGTGCCCGACGCTGCCGCCCTCGTGCGCGGCAGCACCGCCGCGATCGAGTATGTTGTCAACGCGATTGGGGCGCTCGGCGGCGACGAGCTGGGCATCGGCGTCCTCGGCAACCCGCTCTCCGACGTCCCCGGCTTACCCCCGCTCTTGCGCGCGCTCGAAGACGCGGGGCATCGCACGCTGCTCGTACCCGGCATGCCCAACGCAACGCTCTGCGCGTCGGTCGCGATGCCCCTCGTGCCGCTACCGCCGCAATCGCAGCACTATTCATGGGACGATCTCGTCGAGGTGATGGCACGCCTGCGCGCCGGATGCCCGTGGGATCGCGAACAGACGCATCGTACGCTCGTGCCCTATCTGATCGAGGAGACGTACGAAGTCGTCGAAGCGATCGAAGGCGACGACATGGACGCACTCTGCGAAGAACTCGGCGACCTCTTACTCCAGATCGTCTTTCACGCCCAGCTCGGCAGTGAGGTCGGAAAATTCACCGTTGCCGACGTGATCGACGCACTCGCGAACAAGATGGTACGCCGCCATCCGCACGTCTTCGGCGATGCCGTGATCGACGACGTCGATTCGCAGTGGCGCAATTGGGAAAAACTCAAGGCCCAAGAGAAGACCGGGCTCGCGCGCAAGAGCCGCCTCGACGGCATTCCAAGACATCTCGGCGCGTTACAGCGCGGTCAGCGCATGCAAGAGAAGGCCGCCCGCGTAGGGTTCGATTGGCCCTCGACCGACGGTGTGCTCGACAAACTCCAGGAAGAGCTCGCCGAGCTTGCGGCCGCGCGCCGCGAAAAGCAAGACGACCCGCATGTGCGCGAGGAACTTGGTGACGTCTTTTTCACAATCGTCAACCTCTCACGTGCGCTCGGTATCGACGCTGAAACCGCGATGCGTGAAGCCAACGACAAATTTTACCGCCGCTTCGCCTTTATGGAAGAGCACGCCGCAACCAGCGGAAAGGCGCTCTCCGATCTCTCGCTTGACGAACTCGAGGAACTGTGGCAACTAGCGAAAATTCAGCCGGCGTAACGAGCCTCATTCGTTTGCGGATGAGCGCACACGACGCTCATTACGGTGGCGACTTGGTCGATGGGGCGCGCATGCTCGCGCTCTTCGGCGACGTTGCGACCGAGCTTTTGATCAAGCTCGACGGCGACGAAGGGCTCTTCGTCGCGTACGACAAGGTGGAGTTCCTTGCGCCCGTGTACGCGGGCGACTACATCGAAGCTCATGGACGCGTCACGCGCATCGGTAACACCTCGCGCGCAATGGAGTTCGAAGCGCGCAAAGTGATCGTTGCACGAACCGATGTGAGCGAGAGCGCGGCCGACTTCCTCGCCGAACCGCTCGTCGTCTGCCGGGCAAGCGGAACGTGCGTCACCCCCAAAGACAAAAAACGCATCTAGGGCGACGCTTTCGGACTTTCGATATCGCGACAGGGAACCGCATGAAGCGTGCGCCACGGCCAAACGTCGCCGAGCGTCGCAAAGGACGAAACCGAATCGCCCGTTCCCATGCGGAGCCCGCCCGCACGCAGCTCTTCCTGCGTCGCACCCTTTCGCAGATTCACGACTCTGGAGCGCACGCCGCGTGCATCGACGAGATATATCCAGCCCAGCAGTCTTCCGCTCTGATCGACTATTTCGCCGATCGAGACGACGTAGGCTCCCGTTTCAAGCGGAGGTGCGGCAACAGGTGCCCCGACGTCAAGCGTGGATCCAGCACACCGCGCAAAGTCCGGCATTCGGTGAAAGACCGCATACTGTGGAATTTGGCGTATCATATTTTCCCTTACGCAGCGAATCTCCAGCGCTCGCGCGTGCTGCTACCTACTCTCAGGCGAGTCGCTCATGCGTTCTGCGTTTCCAAAAGAACTCGTAATACGTAAACTGCGCGGTCAGCACGACCACATAGGAGATCGGATAGCCCATCCACACGCCCGCAAGGCCAAAGTGCTGCATCAATAGATAGGCCGCCGGCACTTCAACACCCCAAATCGCGAAGATGCCGTTGATCGTGGGCCACAGTACGTCACCGCTGCTGCGCACCACACCCGAGACGACGGCACTGTTGCCGAAGAGCAGGTACGACCAGAGCGTGATCATCAGCAGTTCGTGCCCGATATGGAGTGTCGCCGCATCGGTGATGAACCAGCCCAACACGTCGTTTGCGAAGAGGTAACAGATGAGTATCAAGACGCCGCCGATCGCGTAATTCAAGCCCACGGCGGATCGCACGACCGCTCCGAGTTTATCCTCGCGCCGGGCGCCGATACACTGCGCGCCGAAAATTGAAGCGGCGATGCCGATCGAGATCGCTGGGAACTGTACGTAGCTAACCACCTGGTTCACCGCGCCGTACGCGGCGGTTGCACTTGGGCCGTAGCGGTTGACGAAGCTGATAACCGCGATCTCGGCGAGTGAGACCATGATCGTCTGGATGCCGGTTGGGATGCCGATACGCAAAACCAGCCACAGGATCTTCGGATCGAATATCATGTCGCGCGCCATCTCCGCGTCGAATCGCAACGCGTGTTTGGTTCGATGGAGATAGACGATCAAGGCCGCGAACGCGACGCCGTTCGAGAGCATCCCCGCAAGCGCCGCGCTCACGACGCCGAAGTGCGGAAGACCGAACCACCCCGCGATAAACATCGGCGTAAAGACCAAACTCAAGAGCGTCGAGATGATCAGAAAGCCTAGCGGCGTCTGCGCGTCACCGGTTCCGCGTAAGAACGTCGTGTAGCTGATATAAGGGAACATCAACGGAAAGCTGATGAACACGACACGCGTATAGGCGTCCGATTGAGCAAGGATCAAAGCGGGCGTCCCCAGCGCCTTGAGCATCGCCGGCGCAAACAGCTCGCCCACGATCGCAACGATCACCGCAAAGAGCAGCGTCGCACCGAGCACCGTTCCGGCGACCTTCTTCACCCGGTGATGATCGCCCGCGCCGTAGGCCTGACCGATCAGCACCGTGCTGCCGCTCGCGATCCCGATCAAGAACGAAAACAACAGGAAGATCACGGGGAATACTGCCGAAACCGCGGCTAGCGCGCTCGTGCCGATCATCCGCCCGAGAAAGACGTACGTGAACGTCTGCGACGCCGATTGCAGCACGTTGGCCACCATCAGCGGCACGAGAAAGAGGGTCATCGTGCGCCACATCGGACGCGATTCGTCGAAGATGTTGACGTTCGGACGGCGGGTTGGCTGTGCCACGCCGCATGGTTCCCGAAGCGTGGTATGCTCTCCCGGTGAGGCTCGACAAGTTCATGAAGGTTGCGCGGCTCTCGAAGCGCCGCACCGAGGCGCACGAAGCGCTCGAACACGGACGCATAACCAAGGACGGAAGAACGCTCAAACCTGCCTATCAGGTGAAGCCCGGTGACGTGCTCGTCATCCACTACGCAACGCGCTACGTCACCGTACGCGTTCGCGAAGTCCCCTTGCGCATGACGCCGAGCGTCAAGCCGGCAGCACTCTACGATATCCTCGATACGCGCCGTGACGATCCGGCCGAATGGGTGTAATGAGCGATGCCTACGTCGATCTCGGCCGACACCAAAGACGCCCTCACGCGCGAAATCCCGCAAGCAGCCCACTGTAGGGCCGCGCTCCTCGCGGGTCTGTCATGCTATGGCGCAAACGGCGATCGCACGACCTTCGTTACGCATCGCAATTCGATCGCGCGACTCTTCTGGTCGCTTCTTGACGATCGCAAGGCATATCCGATCCAAACGCGCGCGGCAACCCGCCTCGCGCACCTGCCGACCTTCGCAATCGACGTCCCGCCCGCACTTCAAACCACGCCGCCGAAGCCCGTGCATAAGTGCGACCGTATCGCCGAGATTCGCGCCGCGTTCCTGGCCTGCGGGTCGCTCGCCGCGGGAACGCACGGCTACCATCTCGAGTTCGTGCTGCCCGATGAAGCGCTCGCGGAACGGCTTACTTGGATGCTGCGCAGCACTGGACGCGCCCCGAAACGCACGACCCGCAAGAAGCGTCACGTGCTCTATTACAAGGATTTTGAGGCGATCGTCGATGTGTTGACCGTAATCGGCGCTTTCCCCGCGGTCCTGCACCTCGAAGACGTACGCGCGCTACGCGAAACGAAAAACCGCATCCATCGGCTGGTCAACACCGAAGCGGCAAACCTCGAGCGCGCTGCAGCCGCCGCCGCCGCGCAGCGCGGCGTGATCGAATACCTGGAAAACGCCTATGGCCTCGCCCAACTCTCGCCGAGCTTGCGTGAGATCGCGGAGCTACGTTTGGCATATCCCGACGAGTCGCTTGCAGAACTCGGTTCCCGTTGCGCGCCGCCCATCTCCAAGCCGGCGGTCTCGAGCCGCCTTGGCGCCCTTGCACGCCTTGCCGGACGCCTTCGCTCGGGAAGGGGCGCGGGCAAGTAGCCCGGTACCTATCTCTCTCCCACCCTACCCCCTCGGAGAGCAACATGCGGATCGGGATCAACGGCTTCGGCCGAATCGGACGTAACTTTGCCAAAGCGCTAATTGAACGCCACCCCACGGTTGAGATCGTGGCGGTCAACGACCTCACGAGCGCCGCCGAATGTGCGCACCTTTTCAAATACGATAGCAATTACGGTCCGTATCCGGGCGACGTCACCGTTGACGGCGATACGATCGTCATCGGTACGCGTCGCATCAACGTGATCGCCGAGCGCGACCCGGCGAAACTGCCGTGGAAGGATCTCGGCGTCGATGTCGTGATCGAATCGACCGGCCTCTTCACCGACGCGGCGAAGGCCCGCGCGCACGTCGATGGCGGCGGCGCGAAGAAAGTCATCATCTCCGCTCCTGCCAAGGGCGAGGACGTCACGGTGGTACTCGGCGTCAACGAAAACGCATACGATCCCGAACAACATACGATCATCTCGAACGCATCCTGCACCACCAACTGCCTTGCCACGGCAGTGAAGCCACTCGTCGATCACCTCGGCTGGGTGAAGGGCTTCATGACCACCATTCACTCCTACACGAACGATCAAAACATCCTCGACGCGCCCCACAAAGATATCCGGCGCGCACGCAACGCCGCGACCAACATCGTTCCCACGAGCTCCGGCGCAGCAAAGGCGCTTTACTTGACGATCCCCGAGGTAAAGGGCACCTTCGACGGCTTCGCGCTGCGCGTGCCAACGCCGACCGTTTCGATGGTCTATCTCGTTGCCCAGGTAAAACGCGAGACGACGCGCGACGAAGTCAACGCGATCCTGAAACAGGAAGCCGGCGGCGCGCTGAAACCGTACGTACAGTACACCGAGGAGGAGCTCGTCTCGAGCGATTTCAAACACTCGCCGTACAGCTCCATCATCGACGCGAAGCTCACCCAGGTCAACGGCGATCTCGTCCAGATCTGCGCGTGGTACGACAACGAGTGGGGCTACTCGTGCCGCCTCGCAGATCTCACCGCGATGGTGCTCGAGAAGATTCCGGCCAAGGCCTGATCGCACACCTCACCCATCCCTGCGCCGAGCGGAACGACCGCTCGGCGCTTTTTACGGAACGACATCATGCAGTTTCATACGATCAACGATCTCGACGTGCGCGGTAAGCGCGTTCTCGTACGCGAGGATTTGAACGTCCCCTTGCGCGCCATCCAGGGCGAGGCGGACGCATGGAGCATCGCCGACTACACACGTGTCGATGCGGCGATTCCCACGCTGCGCGCGCTTTTGGACCGCGGGGCTAAAGTGATCGTCATGTCGCACCTCGGACGCCCCGACGGTGTGGCAAACCCGAAGTATTCCTTGAAGCCTCTGGTCGCCGCGCTTGCCGATCGCCTGCACGTTCCCGTCGCCTTCGCCACCGATTGCATCGGTGCAACTGCGCGCGATGCAGCGACGCACCTGCGCGAGCACGAACTGTTGCTGCTCGAGAACGTACGCTTCCACAAAGAAGAGGAAGCCAATGATCCTGATTTCGCCCGCGAGCTTGCCTCGCTCGGCGATCTCTACGTCAACGATGCGTTTGGAACGGCGCATCGCGCACATGCATCGACCGAAGGCGTCGCGCACCTGCTGCCGAACGCGGCGGGCCTGCTGATGCAAGCCGAACTCTCGGCGCTTACCGCACTCACCGTCGCTCCCGCGCACCCGTATGTCTGCGTCATCGGCGGCGCGAAGGTAAAAGACAAGGTCGGCGTATTTTTCAACCTGATGGAACGCGTCGATGCCTTCTGTATCGGAGGCGGCATGGCCAACACGTTTCTTGCGGCCCAAGGCGTCGCGGTCGGACGCTCCCTGCGCGACGACGATCTCGGGCCGGCGCGCGAGATTCTCGCGAAGGCGAAGGAACGAGGCGTCGCGTTGCACCTCCCGGTGGACGCGATCGTATCGAATGCATTCGACAACGACGCGGGCGCACACACCGTCACGATCGCGAACGTCGGCGACGAGATGATTCTCGATATCGGTCCGGAAACCGCGCACGCATACGCTGCGGCGATCGAAACGGCCAAGACCGTGGTTTTCAACGGGCCGATGGGCGTGTACGAAAAGGCCGTCTATCAGGACGGCACCAAGATCGTCGGCGAGGCGATCGCACGCGCCACGGCGCACGGCGCGACGAGCGTCGTCGGCGGAGGCGACGCGGCGGCGGCGGCGCACATGCTGGGTTTTGCCGCGCGGATGACACATGTTTCCACCGGTGGCGGCGCGACGCTCGAATTTCTCGAGGGCAAGACGCTGCCGGGCGTCGCGGCGCTCGCGATCTAGTCGTACGAGGAGGCTCCCATGCCGAGAACGGTGATTGCCGGCAACTGGAAGATGCACAAAACATCGGCCGAGACGCGCACCTTCATCGAGACCTTTCTTCCACTCGTCGCGCACGTACCGCGCGACGTGGATATCGTGATCGCGCCGCCGTTTACGGCCCTAGCCGCCGCGCACGGTGCATTGCGCCAGCCGGCTCGCGTGCGGCTCGGCGCGCAGAACGTGCATTGGGAGCCTCAAGGCGCATACACCGGCGAGATCAGCATTGCGATGCTTCTCGAGCATGGCGTCGATCACGTGATCGTCGGGCATTCCGAACGGCGCACGTTCAATAACGAAGTCGATGCGACGGTCAACCTAAAAGTGCGCGCGCTTTTAGCCCACGGTCTGACGCCGATCGTCGCCGTGGGCGAGACGCTTGACGAACGTGAGGCCGGCATCACCGACGAGCGAGTGATCGCGCAGACGCGCGCCGCGCTTGCTGGGCTAGAGAGCGAAACGCTGCGACGCGTCGTCCTTGCATACGAACCAATTTGGGCGATCGGTACCGGACGCAATTGCGATCCGCTAGAGGCTGGGCGCGTGATGGGGGCGATACGCGGATGCATCGACGCGCTGCGCGACGTTCCGATCCTGTACGGCGGAAGCATGAAGGCCGATAATGTTGCCGCCTATATGGCGCAACCACACATCAACGGCGGACTGGTCGGTGGCGCGTCGCTCGACGCTTCGACCTTCGCCGCGCTCGTAAGGAACGCAACGACACGATGATCAAGCCCGTCGTTCTAGCCGTGCTCGATGGATGGGGATGCAGCCCCTCGACCCACGGCAATGCCATCGCAGCCGCGAGGCTTCCCCACTGGCATGCGTTCTTCGAACGCTACCCATGGACGACGCTCGAAGCATCGGGCGAGTTCGTGGGCCTTCCCAAAGGCATCATGGGCAACAGCGAGGTGGGGCACATGAACCTCGGGAGCGGACGCGTCGTTCCGCAAGGCGTGGTGGTGATCGACAACGACATCGCCTCGGGCGATTTCCCGCACAACGAGACGCTCGCACGTGCTCTTCGACACGTTGAAGCACACACGGGGGGGACCCTACACCTTTTGGGGTTACTCTCGGACGGGCAGGTGCATAGCTCGATCGTGCACCTCTTTGCGCTGATCGACGTGGCCGTTGCGGCAAACGTGCCGTTTGCCGTGCATGCGTTTCTCGACGGCCGCGATACGCCGCCGCGCTCGGCGCAGACGTATGTGGAGCAACTCGAGGAAAAGCTTGCCGCGGTTGGACGTAGCGGCGCGATCGCGTCGGTGACCGGACGTTTTTACGCGATGGATCGCGACAAACGCTGGGAACGTACGGGTGCCGCTTACGACGCCCTCTCACGTGGTGCCGCACCCTTTCACGCAACGACCGCGCGCGAAGCGATCGATGCGGCGTACGCGCGTGGCGAAAGCGACGAGTTCGTGCAAGCAACGATCCTCGGCGAGACCCGTAACGTACGCGACGGCGACGCATGCATCTTCTTCAACTTCCGTCCCGATCGCGCGCGCCAACTGACGCTTGCCTTCAACGGCGATGCATCGGTACCGTTTGCCACGCGCGCCTACACATCGCTGCTCTTTGCGACGATGACGACGTACGACGAGAGCTATCCGAATCCGGTGCTCTTCGGACCGCGACCGCAATACGATACGTTCGGCGAAGTTATCTCGCGCGCACACCTCACGCAGTTGCGCCTTGCGGAGACCGAAAAGTACGCGCACGTCACGTACTTTTTCAATGGCGGGCGCGAAGAGGTGTTTGCCGGCGAGGATCGTGAGTTGATCGCCTCGGACCGCAGCGTCGCCACGTACGACCTCGCGCCCGCGATGCGCGCAAACGAGATTACCGACGCCGCCGTGGCCGACCTTACGGCGCGTAAGCACGACGTCATCATCATGAACTATGCAAACGCCGATATGGTCGGGCACACCGGGCAGTGGGAGCCGACGATCGCGTCGGTCGAGGTGCTCGATCGGTGCCTGCAGCGTCTCGCGCAAGCGGTGCTCGATGCGGGTGGGCTGCTCGCGATCACTGCCGACCACGGAAACGCGGAAGAGAAACTCGATGCCGCCGGCAACCCGCTTACCGCCCACACAACCAACCCGGTGCCCTTTATCCTCATCGGAAACGACCTTCATGGATCGTTCGAACCGGGTGGAAAGCTCGGCGACGTCGCGCCCACGCTGCTCGCGCTGATGGGGCTCCCGACGCCGCGGGCCATGACGGGGAAGAACCTCTTCGTACCCGAACCCATTTCGGCATGATCGATCGCCGCTCGCCGAACGACAAGCTGCTCACCCACGACGCCTCGCGCCTCGAAGAGGCTGCCGGTGGCCCGATCGATCTCGCGATCGTGCTTGGGAGCGGCTTGAGCTCAGCGCTGCGCGATCGCTTCGCATACGTCTCGATTCCGTACGATACGCTGCTCGGCATGCCGGTCGCGTCGCTGCGCGGCCACGCAGGCGAGGCACTCGTTGGCACGTGGAACGGCAAGCGCATCGCCGTCTTCGCGGGGCGGGTGCACCTCTATCAAGGTTTCTCGCCGCTACAGGTGACGGTGAACGTGCGCCTTGCCCACACCGCCGGCGCCAAGATGGTGATCCTCACGAATGCGGCCGGCGGACTCCGCGCAGGTCTGGAGCCGGGCGATCTGATGCTGATTTCGGATCACCTCAACCTCACCGGACGCAACCCGCTCGTCGGATACCCGCACGAGAATCCGTTTGTCGATATGCTTGATGCGTATTCGCCGCGTCTGCGAGCGATTGCCAAGACCGTTGCGACGCCTGAAATGCGTCTAACGGAGGGCGTCTATGCGGGCCTCCTCGGTCCCACCTACGAGACCGCTGCCGAAGCACACTACCTGCGCACCATCGGCGCCGATGCGGTGGGCATGTCCACGGTTCTCGAAGCCACCTTCGCGCGGTTCCTCGGGATGGGCATACTCGGCGTGAGCATGATTACGAATATCGTTGGCAAGCCGGACACCTCGCACGCCGACGTCACGGCGCAGGGCGCGGCAAGCGGACCACGCCTAGCCGATCTCATTGGCTCAGTGCTCCACAAGCTTTAAAGCGCGCGTAATGCGGTACCATCGCAGTATGAATGCGATGGAGCTGCGCGCACTCGACGGATACTGGCGCGCCACAAATTATCTTTCCGTCGGACAAATCTATCTCTGCGCGAACCCGCTGCTGCGCGAAACGCTACGACCCGCGCACATCAAGCCGCGTCTGCTCGGGCATTGGGGCACGACCCCGGGGCTCAACTTCGTCTGGGCACATCTGAACCGCGCGATTCAACGCCACGATCTCAATGCGCTCTTCATCGCCGGACCGGGCCATGGCGGACCGGCGGTCCTTGCAAACGCATACCTCGAAGGCACGTATAGCGAACGCTATCCGCACATCGGCATGGATATTGCCGGCATGGCACGTTTTTTCAAACAGTTCTCATTTCCCGGCGGCGTGCCGAGCCATGCCTCGCCGCAATCACCGGGCTCGATGCACGAAGGCGGCGAACTCGGCTATTCGCTCGCGCATGCATTCGGTGCCGCGTTCGACAATCCCGATCTGCTGGCGTGTTGCGTCGTCGGTGACGGCGAGGCCGAAACCGGGGCGCTTGCAACGAGTTGGCACGGCAATAAATTTCTGAACCCCGCGCGCGACGGCGCGGTACTTCCCGTGCTTCATCTCAACGGCTACAAGATCGCAGGCCCGACGGTCCTCGCGCGCATCCCCAACGACGAATTGCTCGCGCTCTTCACGGGATACGGCTACGAACCAATCGTCGTGAGCGGCGACGATCCTGCTACCATGCACGCGCTCATGGCGGACGCGCTGGAGCGTTGCGTCACCCGCATCGCGTCGATTCAACATGACGCGCGCGCCCACGGCTTCCGCGTACGCCCACGCTGGCCGATGCTCATCCTGCGAACGCCAAAGGGTTGGACCGGACCGAAATTCGTTGACGGCGTGGCGGTGGAAGGTACGTTCCGTGCACATCAGGTGCCGCTGGGCGAAGTGCGCGAAAACCCCGAGCATTTGGCGGAATTAGAGGCGTGGATGCGTTCGTACCGTCCGGAAGAACTCTTCGACGAAAGCGGCCGGATTCACGACGAATGGCTTCGTTTTGTTCCCGCCGGAACCCATCGCATGAGCGCGAATCCGCACGCCAACGGGGGCGAGTTACTGCGCGATCTCGTGCTGGCGGACTTTTCCGCATACGCGGTGGAGGTTCCGACGCCCGGCGGCGTGCGTGCGGAGGGAACGCGCCCGCTCGGCGCCCTGCTACGAGACGCGCTACAGGCAAATCCGACGAACTTTCGTGTGCTCGCCCCGGATGAGACCAACTCAAATCGCTTGAACGCCGTCTTCGAGGTGACGTCACGCACGTCCACGGCGATCGTCGAACCCTATGACGATCACGTCGCTCCGGACGGGCGCGTGATGGAGATACTCAGCGAACACGTTTGCCAGGGATGGCTTGAAGGCTACCTGCTGACGGGCCGTCATGGCCTATTCTCGTGTTATGAAGCCTTTGTCCACATCGTCGACTCGATGTTCAATCAGCATGCCAAATGGCTCAAGGTGTCGCGTGAGATCCCGTGGCGGCGCCCCATTGCATCGCTCAACTATCTGCTCACCTCGCACGTGTGGCGTCAAGATCACAACGGATTCAGCCATCAAGATCCGGGGTTCATCGATCACGTCGCGAACAAGAAGTCCGACGTCGTACGCGTTTATCTTCCGCCCGACGCCAACACGCTGCTTTGCGTGACCGATCATTGTTTACGCAGCCGCAATTACGTCAACGTGATCGTCGCCGGCAAGCAGCCCGAGTGGCAGTGGCTCGACATAGAATCGGCTCGCATGCACTGCGCGCAGGGCCTCGGCATCTGGGAATGGGCAAGCAACGACGGCGACCGAACGCCCGATTTGATCATGGCCTGCGCCGGCGACGTGCCTACCCTCGAGACACTTGCCGCGGTCGATCTTCTTCGCGCGCGCCTTCCCGAAATCGCGCTGCGCGTGGTCAACGTGGTCGATCTGATGGCCTTACAAACGCGCGCGGAGCACCCGCACGGACTCGACGACGCGCGCTACGACGCGATCTTCCCACCCGGAGTCCCCGTCATCTTCGCCTTCCATGGATACCCGGTGCTCGTACACCGCCTTACCTACAAGCGTCACAACCACGACGATCTCCACGTGCACGGCTACCGCGAAGAGGGTTCGACCACGACGCCCTTCGACATGACGGTGCGCAATAGGCTCTCGCGCTTCCACCTGGCGCTCGATGCGCTCTCGCGGGTCGATCGCGTGCAGGGGCGCGCGGGTGCGTTACGTCAGTGGATCGACGACCGCCTCGCCGAACACGAACTCTACATCACCGAGCACGGCGAAGACATGCCGATGATTCGCGATTGGCAATGGAGCGGCGCGCGATGCGAATCCTCACCGTAAACGCGGGTTCTTCCTCGCTCAAATACGCGATCTACGAATGCGACGCGAAGGGCGAACGGCAGCTCCTGAGCGAGAACGTGGCCGCCGAGGGGCGGGCGGCGGCAGCCGGAATGATCGGCGCAATCGTGGCGGGGGTCGTGCGCGAACATGGGGTCACCGCCGTTGCGCATCGTATCGTCTTTGGCGGCCCGCGATATGTACGCACCGTGCGCGCGACGCCGCAGGTGTTACGCGACCTGCGCGCGCTCGCACCGTACGATCCGCTTCACCTTCCAGCCGAACTCGACGCCGTGGACGCACTCGCCGCATCGGCACCGGATCTCGCTCAAACGCTCTCCTTCGACACCGCGTTTCATCGCACGCTGCCGTCGGTGGCGCGCCTGCTTCCCGTCCCAGCCGGCACCGATCCCATCGTACAGCGCTACGGATTTCACGGGCTTTCGTACGAGTACGTGGCCTGGGCGCTCGGCGCACGCGCGCGCGGACGCACGATCGTCGCCCACCTCGGGAGCGGCGCGAGCATGACCGCGTTACGCGACGGCGCGTCCATCGAGACGACGATGGGATTCACCCCACTCGGCGGGCTCGTGATGGCTACGCGCCCCGGCGACCTCGATCCGGGCGTCGTGCTGCACTTGCTCGGTGCGCGCGGCAACGACGCGGCACGACTGGAACATGACCTCTACTACGAATCGGGCCTGCGGGGCCTCTCGGGGGTGAGCGGCGACATGCGCACCCTGTGTTCGACGATGGAGCATGACGTGGGAGCGGCGCGCGCCGTCGGCCTCTTCTGCTTCGTCGCGCGCAAGCAGGTGGGAGCACTCGCGGCCGCACTCGGCGGCATCGACCGGCTCGTCTTCACCGGCGGCATCGGCGAGCATGCCGCGGCGGTGCGCTCGCTTATCTGCCTTGGGCTCGAGCATCTGGGTATCGAGCTCGACCCTGCTGCGAATGACGCTGACGCCGAGACGATCTCCACGCCGGGGGCCCGCACGCGCGTGCTCGTGATCCCCACGAACGAGGAGCTCGTCCTTGCCCGGCATGCATACGCGTTGCTCTCATCGGATTCTCACGCGCTGCCGGGTTGATTCTCAGGAGTTTGCGGGATACTCACCATCACGGAGGTGACCCACGATGCTCAGACGCCTGCTAGCCCGGACCGACGAAGCCCTGCTCGCACACGCGCTCGCGTACGTCGTGCTGATCGGCACCGTCGGTATCGTCGCGACGATTCTTTCGCGGTATTTTTAGACCCAGCTTGGGAGCCACATGCGAGCCATCCACGCCGCGCGTGAGATCTCAAGGCCGGCGAGGATCGGATAGAAATACGCAAACGCGAGCACTTCGATGGCGCAGTAGCCCCAGACGAGTGTGAGCGCAAGCGCTCGCCGATCCTCGCCCAGATAGCTCATCACTCGCTGCGCCGCAACCGCGGTACATACTGCGATCAGCGGGATATCGACGTAAAAGTGGTACGCAAACGCGATGCGTGGCGAGAACATCCACGGCAGCCACTGCAGCAGATAGGCGACGATGACGACCGCGTACGCACGGTTGCGTTCCTGCCATGCGAGCCATCCAACAAAGGGAACCGTGATCAGTCCGGGCCAGAGCAAAAGCGGGTTTGGCAACGTGTAGATGACCGCGACCGCATTGGCGGCGGAGTAGTTCGTGTAGTACAGGATCGGCCGTAAATCGAGCGGCCATTGCCACCACACCGACGAGTACGGATGCGTCGCTCTCAAGTCCCAATGGTAGAGAAACGCATTAACCTGCATCTGCACCACATCGCTGACGGTGTACGGTCGCGGTGCAAGATTTGGAAGATCGCGCAGCCCGATGAAGTGCGGGATGTAGGCAAGCGCGTAGACAATACCGATGGCCGCGACGATCAACGCCACGAACGTATCGAGCGGAATGGGGCTGCGTTCGCCGCGTCGCCAAGCGCGGATCGCGACATAGCTCGCGACGACCGCCGCGACACCGTACGTCATGATGCCGTACCATTTCGTCGTGACCAAGAGCGCGGCGCACGTGGCGAAGGCCACGAGCCAGCCCGCTCCCGCCGGACGAGCGCGCCAAAATCGGTACAGGGTGAAGACGACCGCGGCGCCGATGATCGCGACGACGATACGCGCGGGCAACGTTTCGTGTGCAAACCGTATCGCGACGAAGGCACTGCCGATCGCAATCGCGGCAATCGCTTCGAGGCCTCGCCGGAGTGGTGAATCCTCAGCCGTCGCCACGCGTAACGCCGCGCTCGAGATAGCGTCCCAGTAACGCAGCAGCGCATAGACCGTGGCGAGCGAGAAACAGACGACGAAGCTCTCCGGCGTCGCGATGCGCGACTGCACGAAATGCATCCCGTCGCAGCCGAAGAGCACCGCGGCATAAGCTGCGAAGATCGTCGAGCGGGTCACGCGCCGGGCGAGCGCATAGGCAAGCATCACGGCGACCGCACCCGCGACCACATCGAGGAAGCGCCAGCCGTAGGCATTGTCGCCGCGCGGCAACCCGCCGAACATGATCGTCGAGAGCGTGATCAGCAGCTTCGAGATCGGCGGGTGCGTGTTCTCGTAGATGTAGCGACGCTGCAGATACTCCTCGGCAGCGCGCGCAAAATACACCTCGTCGAAGATTTTCTCGTTCGGCAACCAGTAACGGAAGGCGAGTAGTGCGAACGAGGCAAGCCCAAGCACGAGCGCGGTCGCCGCGTCGCGATAGCGTTTGATCAAGGTCATCGACGTCGATGGTTGGTCGCCTTGCCGTTACGGCCCTTTGTGGACGGCGAGCGCTCCGGCTGCTTGGTTTTCAAGCCCCGAAACCGCCCTCCGCGCGATAGCAACCGCTCGGATCGATCGCAATGCGTGTGCCGCCGATGCTGCTCGAGCGCAGGCGATGATCCCAAAACGTCATGACGCGCATGACGATGGGCCGAAGCCGTTCGATTAACTCGCGGGCGCGCTGCGAGACAGAGAGCGTGTCCTTCACCCATGGCGGGTGATCGCGAGGGAGCAGCGCGGTATCGAATTCGGCTTCGGGGATTGCCGCAACGACGGGCTCGCTGCGCCGCAAGCCGAGCAACTCGCCAAGCGTCGCACCGCGGCGCTCATCGCCTTCAATACGCCGTAACATCGGCTCGTCTGCGCAGCCTAGCGATCGCGGCCAAATGCAACTGCGATGCGCGTTGGGCGGAGATATGCATGCGTGCGCCAACCTCGCGTAGCGAACGCTGCGCGAAGTAATGCTCGTGAATCACGCGGCGCTGCCGTTCTGGAAGCGTAGCGAGCAGCCGCTGTACAATTTGACGCCCGCTACGCAGCGCGACGATCTCAGCGGGATCATCGTGCCGCGTATACACCTGCCGTTCGTCCTCGGGAAGCGCGGCGTCGAGCGAGAGCGGGGTATAGCGATGCGCGGCGACGAGGGCGCGGGTGAGCCCGGGACATATGCGCTCCATTTCCTGCAACGACGGTACCGCGCCGCGCTCCACCGCCAAGCGATAGCGCTCGTTCTCACCATCACGTACCATGCGGCGCGAACGCTCCGAGACGGGATCCATGCGCCGGATCCCATTGAGCATCGCCCCGACGATCAGCCGTCCGGCATATTGCTCGAGCGAGGGCCCACGCATCGGATCGAAGTGATCCACCGCGCGAATGAGGCCGATACAACCGTCTCCGATGAGGTCGTCGAGCTCCACACCTGCGACGAGCCGGCGTATGCGACGCGCAATCTGCCGTACGAGCGGAAAGAGTGCGCGAATCGCCGCCTCGCGACCGTTCGAAGGATCAATGGCCGCCATGAGAGACCTCGGCCGCTAGTACCGCGGCAAAGCCGTCGCGATCGTGTTCGGCGATGCTTCGCGCGATCGTACCGACCCCGTACTCGCCAAGCGCGTCGTTGCCGCGAGCGAGCGGTTGCAGTGCCGATTCGAGCAGCAGCGCCTCGAACGTGATGCCCACCTGACGGGCCGCCGCGCTATCCACGCGGGTAGCGGGCGGCGAAGGGAGCGTAATACCTATCCATGGCGAGAGCCTATCGCGCCGTCATTACCGATCTATGATCGCCCTGTTAGCGCATATTTTCAGCCTCGCTCCGCTGCAACGACGCGATTGCCAGAACCGCGAACGCCAAGACGCACAAACGCTGCACTCGAGGCGATCGCGCGCGTACTCGCTCCGCGAGCGCGCTGTCGTATGCAGCGTTCGTCAGGGATGATCAGCCGCGCTGGAGATTGTTCGCGATGCGCAGCATCTCGTCGGCGGCTTGGATGCCTTTAGCTATGCATGCGAAAAGCCGACGAGTCGTTTACGGCTTGCCCCGGGTCCGTTAGTCGTACCCACAAAATGCCGGTGCCCTAGCGACGCAACCCAAGGGCATCCTCATTGGCGCGGACGAAACATCCGGCGGCACTCCCCGGTACCCTAGTGGGAGGGCCCAACACTTGAAATACGTCACCAAGGAAGAATTCGAAGAGCGCTACCCTCGAAAAGACGAGGGCACGGAAATCACGACAATCTACCCTGGGAATCTAACAGTTGACCGGAACATGGTGATAGCCGGGATCGTGAAGGGCGACGTTGCGGTAAAGTCTGGCATCCAGGCCGTCGTCACTGGTGTCGTCAAGGGTAACTTATCTGCCGAAGCAGATTCCGTAATCTTTCTTAGCGGCGCGGTTGAAGGCGACCTGAAATTGGATGGAAACGCATTCGTCACTGGATTCGTAAAAGGGCAAGTGAACGGAAGCGAAGACGCCTGTCTTTACGTTCCGTAATTGATTAATCCGGATGAAGAGGGCGACGCTCGAAGCGGTCCTTCGACTCCGCTGCGCTCCGCTCAGGATGACACGGGACTAGCCTCGCTGCAGATTATTTGCGATGCGTAGCATTTCGTCTGCGGCTTGGACGCCTTTTGCATTGGCTTCGTAGGCGCGCTGGGCCGTGAGTATCTGCATCATCGCATCGATGATCGTGACGTTCGAACGCTCCAGCATCCCGAACCGGATGCGCGGGCCATCGCCGTGCCCGGGAGCGACCAGCAACGCCCGCCCGGACTGCGGCGTGACTCGAAAGATCGTGCCACCGATGCTTTGCATACGCTCCGGCGCTGGAATCAACGCGAGGCGAAGGTGCGCAACCACGCGCGTTCCCTTCGATGTGGTGACGCGTACCGAGCCGTCATCCGTCACGCGCACCTTCAGGGCATCTACGGGAATGCGCACGCCGTGCAAGGACCATCCCTCGGCGTTCCGCAGCCGGCCATCGGCCGTGCGTGAGAAGGCACCGTCACGCGTGTAGGCGCGTTCGTGACCGCGCGCGAGTTCAAAAAATCCCTCGCCGTCGATCGCCATGTCGAACGCGCCATTACCGCGCTCGAGCTTTCCCTGCGTGAAGACCGGATGCGTACCAAGCGCAATCGTGCCGACGGCCCGCCGGTCGGGAGCGGCGAGTGCCGCAAAGGTCTCAGCCGAGCCTTTGAAGCCGCTGACGTCGGCGTTTGCCAGATTGTCGGCGATCGTTTCGAGATTCTGTTGTTGCGCGGCCATGCCCGTGGCCGCAGCAAAGAGCGCACGATCCATCCTACTTCACCCTCGCGACGTCGTTGTCGGCTTTCTGCCGCGTGCCGTCGATCGCCGCGACCACCTTTTGCGCGCTCTCGAACGAACGTTGTGCGGCAAGAACGGTCACCATCTCGCCGATCGCGTCCACATCGGCGGACTCGAGATATCCGCTCTGCAACGTCGCGTGCGCATCGAGCGCAAGGCGATCGAGGCAGCGCCCACCGCTCTGCACGCGACCCTGCGCGTCGATCGTGGCCCCTTGTGGTAGATGTAAGGGACCGTGACGCCCGAGCAACGCGCGCCCAGCGTCATCACGCAAGCATCCAAAGCGATCGCGCTCGAAGGCTCCGTTCCGCGTGAAATGCACGTGCCCGCCGGCATCACGCACACGAAAGGCGCCTGCGCCGACGATCGCAAGGTCGTAGGGCCGCCCCGTGTGCCGCAGCGCTCCTTGACGTTGTGCGGCCACGCTCGTGATACGCACGCCATGCGAGGTGAGCGTTCCGCGTGCAATGGCCGCCCGAAAACCGTCGCTTGAGACGTTGGCGAGATTACCGGCCGCGATTTCGAGGCGCGTGCGTGCAGCCACCATGGCGCTACCCGCCCAAGCTATACCGTCCATGCCCGCATGATACCGAGCAGATGTGGACGAAACGTAATCGGGTCATGAGTATGGTGTGGACAGGCCGCGGTGCGGCCGTATTACTGCTTGCGCTCGTCGCGTGCGCGCCGGCGAAGCCTTCACAGAACGACATCGCGGCTGCGGCGCTCGCGCCGCTGAAGGCGCGTTATCCGAACGTTATTATGGGCTTCGACGTCCATGGCACCTCGGTCAACGTCTCGATCGACCTCCAAGCGCTCGATTCGATGGACGAAGACAAGGAGGACGCGATGGATGCCGATGCGTTACGAACCTGGGCAAAAACCTGGCATGCCGAGCACCCGAAATCGCACGCGAAACTCACGATGCACATCATCGACTTCCGCGGAAATCAGGTAACGCAAGCGTCGATCAGCGTCTAGCGGTGCGCTAGAGACGCGCGATGACGGCCTCGGTGAAGGCGTTCGTAGAGACGGGAGCGCTGCCGCGGGCAACGTCGGCGGTACGCATGCCGTCGGCGTAGGCGCGTTCCACCGCAGACTCGATGCGCGCCGCGTGTGCCTCGTCATCCAAGCTGTAGCGCAAGAGCAGCGCAGCGGAGAGTATCGCCGCCGTCGGATTCGCGATGCCCTTGCCCGCGATATCGGGCGCGGTGCCGCCGATCGGCTCGTAGAGACCGAACTGGCGTCCGGCGGTGGCCCGGGCTGCACCGAGCGACGGGCGCGTACCCAGGCTCGCGCTTGGGAGCGTGCCGATCGATCCGGTTAGAATCGCGGCCTCGTCGGAGAGGATATCTCCAAACATGTTCTCGGTCACGATCACGTCGAAGTCGCCCGGCCGCCGCACCAGTTGCATCGCGGCGTTATCGACCAAAAGATGTTCGAGGCGCACGTCCGGATACTCCGGTGCGATACGTTCGACGACGCGGCGCCACAGGCGCGAGGTTTCGAGGATGTTCTGCTTATCGACCGAGGTGAGATGTTTGCGGCGCCCGCGCGCAAGTTCGAAACCCGTGCGAACGATTCGCTCGATCTCGGGGGCGCGATAGATCATCGTATCGACGGCCGACTCGACGCCATCATCGTTGCGTTGTTCTTTGGGTTTGCCGTAATAGATACCGCCGGTAAGTTCGCGCACGACCACGAGATCGAGTCCGCGCACGAGTTCGGGTTTCAGTGACGACGCGTCTTCCAGGCCCGCAAACACGCGTACCGGCCGAATATTCGCGTAGAGTTCGTAATCGCGCCGCAACACGAAGAGCGCGTACTCGGGCCGTTCCGCGAGCGGCTTGCTATCATACTCGGGCAAGCCGACGCTTCCGAACAGGATCGCGTCGCTCCGTTCGCAGGTGGCGTGCGCATCATCGGGCAGGGCCGGCAAACCTCGCCGAAGCGCAGCTCCACCAATCTCGTGTTCGACGCAGGTAATATCCGGGCGCACCGCGTGCAGCACGGCGACGGCCGAGCGTGTAACCTCCGGCCCAATCCCGTCGCCGGGAAGGACAGCAACCGTTGCACCCACGCGCGCGCTACTGAACCGTCAGGCGGGTGGTGTCGCTCGCGGCCGGCTCGTCGAGCGGAAGCGATGGCGGCGGGGCGGGCGCCGCGACGTGCGCGCTGTCGAGCAGCGCAAGGTGCGTCATCAAGAGACTACGCAGTTCGCTCTTGGTCTTCTCGGCGGCTTCGATCGCGCGCTGATGCTCGCGGCGCGTCTCGGCGATCGCGTCGTTGTAGCTTGCGATCTCGCGTTCGGCGGCTAATCGCGCCTGCTCGCGAATCAAATCGGCCTCTTTGTGCGCCGACGCCTTCACCTCATCGGCGGTGCGTTGAGCGAGCACGAGCGTGTTCTGCAGCGATTCTTCCATCGCTTTGAAATGGCTGATTCGTTCTTTGAGATCGGCGATTTCGGCTTGGAGCGCGGCGCGATGCGTCGCATCGTCTTCGAGCGTCTCGATCACTTCGTCCAAGAACTGATCGACTTCGGCGCGATCGTAGCCTTGCAACGCCTTCTTGAACGATTTGTGCTGAATATCGATCGGGGTGATTCGTTCCACGCGTTAGCCTCGGTTGGACATGAAGTCGAGCGTTCCGTCGGGCATCATCGAGTCGCGCAAGCCTGCTGCGTTCACCACGACGCCGGCCGGAACGATAAGATAGATCGCCTCGGCGAGTTTTTGGATCTTGCCGTCGATCGTGTACGCAACCCCCGATGTGAAATCGACGACGCGCTGCAAGAGGGTCCGATCCGCGTTTTGGAGGTTCACGATCACCACTTGGCGATTGCGCAACGCGTCGGCGATCTCGACGACGTCTTGGAACGACCGCGGCGAATAGACGCTTACCTCGGTGCCGGGCCGGCGCCCCGCGTTCGAGAGCGGAACGACGCGGCCGCCCGCGACGGGCTCGTCGTCGTAGAGGTCATCGTCTTCGTCGCGGACCGAAAAGAACGATCCGATTTTACTAAACATGCTCATTCCCGGGACGCCTCCCAAAGAGCGCGGTTCCGATGCGCACCATCGTGGAGCCCGCGCGAATCGCTTCGCGCCAATCTCCCGACATGCCAATTGAGAGCGTACTTCCACCTAGGCGTGCAAACGTCTTGGCTGCGAGCGCAAATGCTTCGCGAATCGCGGCGCGGTCCTCGGTCACGGGCCCGATCGCCATCACCCCATCGAGGCGCAGTGCGGGCTGCGCGTGGATCGCCTCAGCGAGCGCAGGCGCCTCGGGCGGCGGGCATCCGAAGCGCTCGCTCGGTGAGATGTTCAGCTGGAGCAGGACCGGCAGCACCCGGCCCGCAGCAGCGGCGGCTTTACCCAGCGCCACGGCCGCATCCACACGATCGAGGCTCTGCACCACATCGAAGAGCGCGACCAGCTGCTTGGCCTTATTCGTCTGGATGTGCCCGATGAAGTGCTTTTCCACCGGGGCAAGGCCGTCGAACTTCTCCTTGGCCTCCTGCACGTAGTTCTCGCCGATGGCATCGAGACCGGCTACGAGCGCTTCGGCGATCGCGGTCGCAGACTGGCGCTTGCTTACTCCGAGAATGCGCACGCTGCCGGGCGGGCGTCCGCAGGCCGCGGTCTCGGCGTCGATCTCCTCGCGCAGGGCCGCGAGACGTTCGGCAAAGCCGCTCACACCGGCGTCGGAGCGTTGCTCTCCGCCACGTCGGTGCGGCGCCCGCTACGCACGCAATACACGATCATCGCGATGCCGATCGGGATCATCGGGAGCGCATAGAGCTGGCCGCCCGTGATCGGGCCCAGGCGGAAGTCCGCGTGGCGCCAGATCTCGGCGATCGTCCGCGTAATGCCGTACATGGTGAACCACGACCACGCCACCACGCCGTCGGGCGGGCGACGCTTGTAGAGAAACAGGAGAATCGGCAGCGTCAGGATGTCGAGGACCGCCTCGTAGAGCTGGGCCGGATGACGGTAATACGGCCCCCATATCTGCGCGTCACCGGGGCGGTTCGGGATCATGCACCACGGACGGTCGGGACGGCAGATATCTCCCCAAAGCTCGTCGTTGATGAAGTTCACGATGCGGGTGAGGGTGATGCCGATCGGCAACAGCATCACCACCTCGTCCCCGAGCACGGTATAGGTGAGGCCCGGATGCTTGCGGATGAAGAGTGCGATCGCGACGAGCACGCCGACGAGCCCGCCGTGGAAGGCCATACCTCCATTCCACACGGCGATGACGTTGATCGGGTTACTCAGATAAAAACTTGCGTCGTGCTTGGAGATGATGTCGTTGATGACGAAGAAGGTTCGACCGCCGACCAGCACACCGATCAGCGCGTAGAACAAGAAGTCTTGGATCTGCTCGCGGGTGATGCCCAGGCGCAAACGCCCCTTGGGGCGACTCATCCACAGGTACACGCAGATGAAGCCGACTAGATAGGCAATGCCGTACCAGTGAATCTTCAGCGGTCCCAGATGAATCGCGATGGGATCGACATTTGTCGGATAGTTAAACCAATGCTGCATCGAGAACATCTTCCATCGTGAGTACGACGCATATCACCATCGGGATCGCGTTCTTAGCGGGCCTCGTTTCCTTCATCTCTCCATGCGTCCTCCCGCTGGTGCCGGCATATCTCTCGCTTTTGACCGGCCGCAGCTTGGAGACGCTGACGGCGGACGAGAGCGCGGGCGAATTGCGCGCGCTTGCCGTCGGCCATGCGCTCGCCTTCATCGCCGGCTTCACCCTCGTCTTCGTGGCGCTCGGCCTCACGGCGAGCTCCTTCGGCTCGGCCCTCGACGCGCACCGCTTGCTGATCGCACAGGTCGGCGGCGTCATCGTGGTGATCCTGGGCCTGCAGATGATGGGCATGCTGCGCATCCCCTTCCTCATGCGCGATACCCGCGTGCACATGCAGCGCGAGCGCCGGACCTATTGGAGCTCGGGGATCGTCGGCATCGCGTTCGCAGCGGGATGGTCCCCCTGTATCGGGCCGATCCTGGCGGGAATTCTTGCCATCGCGTCGCAGCAGCACAACGCCCAGGCGGCACTGCTCCTCTTCGTGTACTCTCTAGGCTTGGCCGTTCCGTTCTTCCTGACCGCTGTCGCGATCGGATCGGTCCTGCCGGTGCTTAACCGCATCAAGCGATTCTTGCCGGCGATCGAGTTCATCGCGGGCCTTTTCTTGGTGGCGGTTGGACTCGTGCTCGTCAACAATGCATTCCTCAACGTCGCAGGATGGTTCTATCAATTTGTCCCGCAACCGAACCTTTAATCCGACCGCGCTGATCGCCGTCATCGCAATCCTCGCCTTCGCCGCCGATCAGTGGACGAAGCATCTGGTGACGTCGTCGTTTCTTCCCGGCGAGAGCCGCATTGTGATCCCGCGCCTGTTACGCTGGACGTACGAACGCAACGTCCATGGCGCATTCGGACTCTTCGGCAGCAACGGTGCGCTCTTGATCGCGCTTGCCTGCATAGTACTCGTGGTCTTTTGGTTGAGCTTCCGGGATGCGATCGCCACGTCGCGCTTGGTCTGCGTCGCCTTCGGGCTGATCGCTGGGGGTGCAATCGGCAACATCGTCGATCGCGTGCATCTCGGCTACGTTGTGGATTTCGTCGATTTCTATCACGTGTGGCCCGACATCTTCAATGTCGGCGACTCGTGCATCACGGTCGGCGTCGCCCTGCTCCTGCTTTCGAGCCTTGCAGCACGTCGTCGGGCCTGACGAGGCGGGCAAACGGGCCGACGTGATCGTCGCGCGCCTCTCCGGCGCGCCGCGTTCGCTCGTCACGCAAGCTCATAAACGCGGCGCCGTCACCGTCAACGGCCTTGTGGTGAAACCGAGTTGGCCGCTCGAAGAGGGCGATCTCCTCGAGTTCGATGTGCAATCGCGCGAGCCGCTCGTCGCGACGCCGGAAGAGATCGCGCTACCGATCCTCTACGAAGACGACGACATTCTCGTGGTCGATAAACCTGCCGGCATGGTGACGCACCCGGCGCACGGCGCGACAAGCGGCACGCTCGTAAACGCGCTGCTCGCGCACATCGGTACCTTGCCCGGCGATCCATTGCGTCCCGGCCTCGTGCATCGGCTGGATCGCGACACCTCGGGCCTGCTCGTCGTCGCCAAGAACGACGCCGCTCTCTCGGCTCTCGGCATCGCGATGAAGGCACGAACGATCAAGCGCGAATACCTCGGGCTCATCCACGGCGTACCCGAACATGCGCGCGGCACGATCGAGGGGCCGATCGGGCGCGATCCGCACAATCGCATGAAGTACGCGATCGTCGGCGACGGACGCCCCGCCGTTACCCATTACGAATTACGCGAAACCTTTCCCAAACACGCGGAGATGCTCTTTCGCCTGGAGACCGGGCGCACGCACCAGATCCGCGTGCACTGCGCGGCGATGGGACATGCGATCGTCAACGATCCGCTCTACGGACGCGAAGAGGCGCGATTCACGCTTGCGGGCCAAGCATTGCACGCGTGGCGTCTATCGTTTGCGCATCCGCGCACCGAGCAGCTGCTCGAGTTTGAATCGGGCCCGCCGCAAGAGTACGAGCATGCCAAACATCTTCTCGCTACAGACGTCTGACGGCGAGGCGCGGCGCGGCACGCTCACGCTGGAGCACGGCGTCGTGCAAACGCCGACATTCATGCCCGTCGGAACCGCGGCGACCGTCAAGGCACTCACGCCCGACGAGGTGCGCAGCGCTCACAGCCAGATCGTCCTTGCGAACACCTATCACCTGTGGTTACGCCCAGGCAAGGAGTTGCTTGTCGAGGCAGGGGGCCTGCACCGCTTCATGGCGTGGGACGGCCCGATCCTCACCGACTCCGGCGGATTCCAGGTCTTCAGCTTGCAAGCACGCCGCAAACTCGACGACGACGGCGTGACCTTTCAGTCGCACATCGACGGCAGCACGCACCGCTTCACGCCCGAGAGCGTGCTCGCGTTCGAAGAGGCGCTCGGCGTCGATATCGCGATGGTCCTCGACGTCTGCGTCAAACTGCCCGCCACGCGCGAAGAACTCGAGGCATCGGTGCGCAAGACGACCGACTGGGCGCGCCGTTCGCGCGAAGCTTGGAAGCGCCCCGGCACGCACGTCTTTGCGATCATGCAGGGCGGCCTCGATCTCGAACTACGCGAACGCAGCGCGCGCGAGATCGTCGAGCTCGACTTCCCCGGTTACGCGATCGGCGGGCTCTCGGTCGGTGAAACGCGTGAAGAGATGTACGTCACGGCGCGCCACTCCGCCACGCTCTTACCCACAGAAAAGCCTCGTTACCTCATGGGGGTAGGAACCGTGCGCGACATCATCATGGCGGTGGACTGTGGGATCGATATGTTCGATTGCGTCTATCCGACGCGCTGCGGGCGAAACGGCCGCGCGATGACCCGCCGCGGCGAGTTCAATATCCGCAATGCCCAGTACAAGCGTGACTTCACACCGGTTGACGCACAGTGCGATTGCTACGTCTGCGCGACCTACACGCGCGCCTACCTGAACCACCTTTTCCGCGCGAACGAGATGCTCGGCCCGCGCCTGCTCTCCTACCACAATATCTACGTGCTCAACGATCTCATGCGCGAAGCCCGCGAAGCGATCGAACTCGGCGCATGGTCCGCCTTCCGCGACCGCTTTTTCTCGTAGCGTTCACCGGCGCGCTACTCGCGAGCGGATGCGCACACCACGATACGCGCGTCCAACGCGTGGATATTTCCTATCAGCTCTGCGATGGCGGGTGCCACGCATTCGAAACGAGCTTCACGAAACATCGAAGCTCGGCATCACCCGCTTTCGAAGCGCCGGGAGACCTCGTACGTACAGGGAAAACGATTGCGGAAGCCCTAAATGCGCTGCCGCTCGACGCAGTCGAGCGGTGCTCGCACGCAGGCAACGCGACGAACCTCGATCACGTGCAGGTCGGGATCCACTTCCGCGACGGCACGGATGCCTTTTGCATGGTCACGGCAAGCGGGCCGGCCGGCAATGCGAACGACGCGGAGCGCGTGCGTTTGTATGCACGCTTTTTCGGGTGGCCGATCTATCGCGCCACGCTCGCACCGCAGTACCGGATCCTAGCGAGCGCCGTGAAATCGAACCGCGTGCGATGGCTGGAGATCAACCGCACGGGCTGCTACGGTTCCTGCCCCATCTACGACGCACGGTTCGACCTGGACGGGAACGCGGTGATCGTCCGCCTCACGCACCAGCGCTGGTCCACCATACGCATCCCCGTCCCATTTGAATCCGTTCGCCACGCGTTGATAGCTTCCAACCTCGATGCACTGCTTCCCGGCTACCCATCGATCGCCGAAGACACGCCGGGCGCAACGATCACGCTCGGTCTTACGGATCATCGCTTCGTGATTCGCGCCACCGACGCGGCATCGTGGGATTCGTCGATGGCCGTACTCATCGCCCGGCTTGACCAGATCGTCACCGATTTCACGCCTCCAACACGCGTACTACCGAGGCACACTCGGCACAGAGCGACGGGTGATCGGCGTCACCGCCCAGGAGGCGGAACTTCCAGCAACGGCGGCATTTTTCTCCGTCGGCGTTCGTGATCTCGAGCGTTGCCGCATCGTCTTTGAGTCCGGGTGCCGCGACGAGATCGCACTGCGAGACGACGAGTGCTTCACGCAGGTTGTCACCGAGACGCGCGAGGCGCTCGTGCAGTGCGATGCCTGCTTCGATGCGCACCTTCGCCTCGAAGTCGCGTACGGCGCTGCCTGCAACTTGCGCGCGAAGGGCGCGAAGCTCATCCCACAACGCAAGGTCATCCGCGAGCGCGTCGCGATCGATCGATACCGCAGCAAACGACGAATCGAAGACGCTCATCTCGTCGCCGCGTAGTGGTGCGGGAATCTCCTGCCATGCTTCTTCGGCAGTAAACGAGAGCACCGGTGCGATCGCGGTAAGAAAGCGTTTGACCGCGTAGAGCAGGGCCGATTGTGCGCTACGCCGACGCCCGTCATGCAGGCCGCGCGAGTAGAGCGGGTCCTTCAACGCATCGAAGTAGAGGCTCGACATCGTGCTTTCGAACTCCACGATACGCAGATAGGCGCCGTGGATATCGAAACGATCGTACAAACCCTTAACGTCGGTGACGCACGCATCGACGACACTGCACGCAAGCGCGTCGAGCGGCTGCATCGCATCGCGCGTAACCACATCCGAGGGCGCAAGCCCATCGAGGTTCGAAAGCATGAAGCGGATGCGATTGCGGATATTGCGATAGACGCGTCCCACCTGCTCTACCACGTTTGGCCCGAAGCGTACGTCATCGACGAACTCGACCGACGCGGCCCATAGGCGCAACACGTCGGCGCCCCATTTCTCCATCGCGTCTTTTGCGTCGATGCCCGTACCCTTGGATTTCGACATCGGCCGGCCATGTTCGTCGTTCACCCAGCCGTTCTTCACCACGTGCTTGTATGGCGCGGCATTTTTTGCCGCGACAGCGGTAACTATCGAACTACGGAACCACCCACGATATTGATCGCCACCCTCGAGCACGAGATCGCTCGGCCAGGGAACGCCGCCGTGCCCCAACACGGCAAAATGCGTGACGCCGGATTCGAACCAGATATCGACGATGTTCTTTTCTTTTTCGAACGCGCATTTTCCACATGACGGACAGACAAAACCATCCGGCAGATACGTCGTAACCGGATCGCTCCACCATACGCCCGCGCCGGCCTCGCCGAAGCGCTTAGCCGCGTTGCGTGCGATTTGCGGGTCGAGGATCGATTCGCCGCAGCCGGTGCAAAGCACGGCGGGAATCGGTGTTCCCCACGTTCGCTGACGCGAGATGCACCATTCCGGATGATTCTCCAGCATCTGTTTCAAGCGCATCTCGCCCCATTCGGGCGTGTACGCAACCGCGCCGGCCGCCTCCATAGCGCGCGCGCGCAAACGATTCTGATCCATCGCGATGAACCACTGCGCGGTCGCGCGAAAGATCACGGGATTACGGCAGCGCCAGCAGTGCGGATACGAATGTTCGTACTCGTGCGCACGCCACAACAATCCGCTTGCGCGCAAGTCTTCGACGATCTGCTTGTTTGCCTTGAAGATAAATTGCCCCGCGTAGGGACCCGCCTCGTCGGTGAAGTGCCCCGACGCATTCACCGGGTTTAGGATCGGCAAATCGTATTTGATGCCGGTCTCGAAATCGTCGGCGCCATGTCCCGGAGCGGTGTGTACCGCCCCCGTACCGGTTTCGAGATCGACGTAGTCTGCGAGCACGATCGCCGAATCGCGTTCGAGAAACGGATGGCGCGCGAACAGCCCATCGAGCTTCTCACCCGTTGTCGTTGCCAACAGCCGCGCACCCGCAAAGCGTTCGCCGAGCGCGGATGGCGCAAGCGCGGTTGCAAGCACGAGCCCTTCGCCTTCGATCTCGTAGAGGCCGTACGTCGCATCGGCGCGCAGCGCGATCGCCACGTTTGCCGGCAACGTCCACGGCGTCGTTGTCCAGATGAGAAACGACACGCCCTTCGGCACGCTCGGAAGGACGGACGGCACAGCGTCATCTGGTGGCATTTTCCCGTCGGCAGAGCCGCGCCCTCGGAGCACGGAAGCGAGTTGTTCCTGTTGCGACGGGGTCAGCGGGAAACGCACGTAGATCGAGGGCGAAACCTTTTGTTCGTACTCGATCTCGGCTTCGGCAAGCGCGGTTTCGTCGTGGACGCACCACAGCGTCGAGCGTAAGCCCTTGTAGATCTGCTGTTTTTCGGCGAGTTCCGCCAGCGTTTCCACGATCGTCGCTTCGAAGGTTGGGTCGATCGTGCGATAGGGGCGCTCGAAATGTCCGAAGGTGCCCATGCGCACGCGCGTGCTGCGTTGACGGTCGAGCCAGTAGAGCGCCCGTTCCTTGCACTTCTCACGTAACTCAAGGGGATCGATCGCGTGAAAATCCTTGATGCCAAGGTGCTTGAGCGTCTCGAGTTCGATCGGCAGTCCATGCATATCCCAGCCCGGGACGAAATCGGCCCACTTCCCGTCGAGCAGCGCAATCTTCACGAACATATCTTTGAGAACCATGTTCAGGAAGTGTCCCATGTGCAACTCGCCGTTCGCGTACGGCGGGCCGTCATGGAGAACCCAAGGGGCATTCGCACGATTACGTTCGAGCCGGCGCTCGTAGACGCGTTCCTCGTGCCACCACGCGACGCGCAGCGGCTCGCGCTTGGGCAGTTCCGCTTTCATCGGGAAGGCGGTAGTGGGCAAACGTAAGGTGTCGCGATAATCGCGTTCGAGTTGCTCGCTCATGGCTCGCCGAGGAGTTCGCCGAGCACGTCGAAATTTCGTGCTGCCGCCGCCCGAACGCCGGAAACCCGTTCGTTGAGATGCGCGGAGAGCGCGCCGCGCTCCGACATCAGTCGGTCCACGAGGGCAACGGTCTGCGCCGGAGACGGCGCCGGCCGGCCGGGCACCCACAACGGCTCGAGCGGATACGCGAGGTCTTCGCAGAGCGCAGCGACCTTGGGATCGTACGGAATCGCCGCAAACGGCACGCCGAAGCGGGCCGCAAAAATCAGCGCGTGCAATCGCATGCCCACCACGACGCGCGCGCCGCGCACGATCGACGCGGCCCGTTCGAGCGTACACTCCGGAAGCAGCATCGGCGCGCTCGCGCACGCGCGGATGATCGTCGTTGAAACCTCCGCATCGCCCGCGCCACCGATCGGAAGAAACGCCACGCGAACCTGATGCATCTGCGCGAGGCGGTCCACCGCCCGCGCGATCGTCGCGATCCCATCCTTAAGCGCGTTGATCTTGCGCACGCTGACGATCGCATAGGGTTCGGGCCCGAGTCCCTCCCGCGTGAGATCGACCTCGTCGGCCGGAAGATCGTAGAGAAAAACGGGGTCGGCAGTTTGTTCGACGGGCGTTCCTGGCAAGAGCGAATGGAGGAGCGTGCGCGAGCGCGCGTCGCGAACGGTAGCGCGGCTCACGCCGCGACAGAAAACCTTCACCACAAAGCGCCCGAGGGGATCGAGCGGCCCGATCGACTGCGCGAAGATCATCGTCTTACGACGCGCCTTGATCGCTTCGCGCAAGATACCCGCGTAGTACACGATGCTACGCACGCTAGTAGCGCTTTGCAGTAAACCTCCTCCACCTGAAAGTACCACGTCGGCCCGCCCGATGGCGTCGCGAACCGAACGCATGTTCCACCGTGGCGTCGCCTCGACGTGAAGCCGCTGCGACGTTTCGAGCGGTGTCGCCGAGAGTACGTCGATCTGGGCGCGAGGAAAACGCGCGCGAATCTGCGCGACAATGACCTCGAGCAACGCCTCGTCGCCGAGGTTATTGAACCCGTAATATCCCGAGAGCAGTACGCGCACGCCGGTAGAGCCAGATGAGAAGGGTGCCGATGATCGCGCCGATCGCGAGGCCGTTTGCGATGCGCTCGAGCGAAATGAGAATCGGTGTGTGAAGGTGCGAGAACGTATCGATCAGGTCGCCGATACCGACCCCGATGCCGAGCGCAAACAGCACGCCGATCGCGCGACGGTGAACGCTCGCAAGTGCCGGCGCCAACATCAATAAGGGAAACCCGAGCAAGAATTCTTTGAAGCGCGGGCGCACGCTGAGCGCGGTCGTGAGATCGTGTCGCACCATCAGTTCGAAATGCGACGGTGCGATCTCGCTCTGATTGCCGCTGCGCATCATCAAAAGCGCACCGGCGGCGATGACAACCACGCCCGCCAGTAACTGATAGACTTGCACGGGTGAAAGGAACACGTCGCGTGGCCGCTCGACGCCGGCATTGTACCGTCCACTGAACAGGTACAAGACGAGCGCAATGACCGGCGGCGTCAGGAGGACAGCCTTGACGCCGCGGAACCGCTCGATCTCTTCCATGGTCAGCGGCGAACTCATGACGCCGACGACCACGAGCGCTCCGAGCAGTGCGACCCCGGTTGCAAGCAACGTCCAGCCAAGGCTCCGTACGATCTGATCCCCGAATTTCGCAGCCGGCTCCTCGGAGAAGAGCGGCGCGATCGTTAACAACGCTGCTGTTTCGAACAGCAATGCGGCGAGGAGGGCGATCAGCGAGCGCGCGAGCATCTCGTGATGCGTGGCGACGCCGCCGACGAAGACGAGCACCGTGAGCGCGTAGGCGACGATCGCGTACGACGGACGATACCATCCGAACGTCGCGAGCAACAGCACGAAGAGCGAGGGCACAGCGAGCGTCGCGATGCCGATCAAGATCCGGTTATCCCCGCGATACTCAGGAATCGGCGTCGCCCGCCCAAGCCGGAACCCGTCGCTCTTGAGTTCATCCGCGAGTTGCTGGACGAGTTCGACGTTCGTCGCCTCGATTGATTTCGTGCCGTCTTGATGTCCCCAAGGCCGCAGATACACCACGCGAATGTTGCGTTCGCGCACGCCGAGGGCAAACCGGGCGACGACCTGCTCCAGCTTGAGCTTGTCGAGTTCGGGCTTTGCAATCGCTTGAACGCGCACCGTCTGCCCGGGAATCAAACGCGCGAGCGTTACGTTGCCCTTTTGAATTTGGCTATTGTCGTACGTCTCGATCGTTCCGAAATTGAACGGATGCAACGATTTGGCACCGTGCTGCGCAAAAACGGCGGCCGCATCAGCTAGATGATCCGGGTAACCGTACACTTGATTGCGCAGCCCGAAGAAGATCACGGTCGAGATCAGGCGGTCTTGCTTGAGGAGACCGTCGAACGTTGCCTCCATCTGCGCCCGGCCAAACCGTTCGTCGTTTTGCAAGCGCGGGATGACCAGCAAGTGAAGCTTCTTGGCAAGCGCGATCTGATCGCTCGGGATACCGAGCGCGGTGCTATCGAAGTACTCGATCTGCGTGTGCACCTCGATGATCCACGGTTTGCTCGCGCGAAGCACACGCACGGATTTTGACTCGAAATGCAGCGCAAGCTGCGTGCGAAACCGTTTGTAGGTTGACGCGTCGTAGATGGCGAGATAGACCGCATCGCGCGCGATCTTGTGCTCGCGCACGAGCCGGGCGAGGAGCGGATCGGTCAGCGGCGAGAGGCGCGCCTGGTTGAGCAGCGCCGCACCGGTGGTCGCGTAGGCGCGACCGTCGTCGCCGACGTTTGCGCCCAGCTCTTCGCTCAACGCAAGCGAGGTGAGTCCTGCCCGGCGCAGGGCGATCAAAAACGACGCGGGGTTGTAGTTGTACGAGCGCGCAAGCTGGACGAAATCCGAATAGTCCATCGCGATCTCGACGCGGCGCGCCTGATTCTCCGTGCGTACGCGGAAGGCGGCCACGGCGAGCGATGCGAGCAGGGCTACGAGTAAGAGGATCGCGGCAAAGCGCGTCCGAGCGTTCAAACCAGTCACGGGTGAGGGGCTTTCGCTTGAGAAAACAAACGGACCCGCCGTAGGCGAGCCCGTCTGCCGTCGCGTATGCGGTTGCCCGCATACCGGGTGTGGGCGACGTCTTTTGAAGCACCGCCGGCGAGCGCCCACGTTCTCGAGCTCGGCGGGTAGTACCGATACTTTACCAGGTCGCGGCGCTGCTGAAAAGTGCCTTAGCGTAAGTTTTATGAAAAACGGCTAGGGCGTCCACTGTGGCACGCGCTTTTCGACGAAGGCGCAGATGCCCTCTTGCGCATCGGCCTCCTGCGCGTTCGCCACCATCACCGCCTTGGTGTGCTCGTACGCGCGCGCCTGCTCCATCTCGATTTGCGCGTAGTATGCGGCCTTGCCGAGCGCTACCACCCCGCGACTCGCCTCGGCGATCTTACGCGCGAGCGCCAAGGTACTCGTACGCAGTTCCTCCGGCGCCACGACCCGGTTGACAAGCCCCCACGCGCATGCGGTCTGCGCGTCGATCATCTCGCCCGTCAAGAGCATCTCCATCGCGCGTTTGCGCCCGATCGCCCTCGTCAGTGCGACCATCGGCGTGCTGCAGAACAATCCGATACGAACACCCGGTGTCGCAAAGCGCGCGGTCGTCGAGGCGATCGCCAGATCACACGTGGCGACGAGTTGACAGCCCGCTGCGGTTGCTACCGTTGCCACCTCCGCGATGACCGGCTGGGGAATGCTTTGAACGGTCGTCATCAGGTGCACGCAGCGGTCGAAGATCGCCTGGCAGGCTGCATCGTCCCGTCCCTGAAGTTCGCGGAGGTCGTGACCCGCCGAGAACGCGGGGCCGTCGCCCGCGAGGATGACGGCACGCACCTCACGATCGCCGGCGAATGCTGCCAACGTCTCGTCGAGCTCCGTCATCATGGCGAGCGAGAGGGCGTTGCGCCGCTCCGGCCGCCGCATGGTTAGGACCGCGACCGGCCCGTCGCGTTCGAGATTCACATGTTCGCGAAGCACGGCGCCTCCAGATACCTCACGTCGTTTATCCCCGTCCGTGCAAGAGGCACTCCGGTGCTGCGCACCCGCGCGCCAAGCGTTTTGGTGGGCGATGACGGGCTCGAACCGCCGACATCCTCCTTGTAAGGGAGGCGCTCTCCCAGCTGAGCTAATCGCCCTCGTAGCGTCGAATGTTTGGGACTTGGTATCGGCCGACCTTCAGAACTACGCCGTGGTCCACGCTCACCGTGCTCGTTACGCCGCACATCTCTGCGGGTATGGTAGTGGCAACCGTGCTTCCCACCTACCGCGCCGCCTTCAGCGGCGATCCGCGAAACGTTCCTCTCGCCCGCAGCGCGATCGCGAGCTTTGCGAGGCTCTGCGGCTTCTCGAGCAGTGAGGTTGATGACATCCGCCTCGCGACCGGCGAAGCGCTGAACAACGCGGTCGAACACGGCCGTGCCGAGCGATCGAGCGGCTTCTCGGTGCACTGCTCGTTCGACGAAGGTGAACTCCTGGTCGAGATCCACGACAACGGGTACGGATTCATTGTTGACGAAGCACACGGCCGCTTGCCCGCAGATGACGCTCCGCGCGGGTACGGCATCTTCCTCATGCGCCGTCTCATGGACGAGGTCCGCTACGATCATGACGGTACGCGCGTGCTTCTTCGCCGGCGTCTCGCGGAGGCCGACCGCTAGTGCTTCGCGACCGCGAGCTTCTTTTGTAGGTACGCGATCGCGGCGCGCAACTGTGCGTCATCCGAAATCTCGCCGTAGCGTGCGCCGTGATTTTCGTCGACGCGCACGTCGGGATTGATCCCCTTCAAATTAATGTCGCGATGCGCCGGCGTGAGATAATGCGCGGTCGTGATCTTGATCGCCGATCCGCCCGGCAGGGGTGTGAGCGTCTGCATAACGCCCTTCCCGAAGGTGCGCGTGCCGATGAGCGATGCAATGCCGTCGTCCTGCAACGCACCTGCCGTGATCTCCGACGCGGAGGCCGTGTAGGCGTTGACGAGCACGGTCATCGGCAGATCCACGACCGACTGGTCCGGTGCGTCAAATGTCGAGTCGGGAACGCCGCGCTGTTCCACGGTGACGACGGGTTTGTCCGAGATGAAGTGCGAGATGATGTCGAGCGCGGAATCAACGTAGCCGCCGCCGTCGTCGCGAAGATCGAGGACCAGTGCCTTCGCGCCCTGCTCGCGCAGACGGCCGAGCGCGATGTTGAACTGACCGGGCGTCTCACGCCCGAACGCCATCACGTAGATGTACCCGATATCGTTCGGTAACATTTTGTAGATAACGGTCGGCGGCGAAATCTCGGCGCGGGCGATCGTCACCTCGTGCGAATCGGTTGAATCGCTTGGATGCACGGTGATATGCACGATGCTCCCAGGCTTGCCGCGCAAAAGTTTGCTCACCTCGAGGCTTTTGAGCCCCTTGGTTGACGTCCCGTCAATCGCCGCGATCACGTCACCGGCGCGCAGGCCCGCGTGTTCCGCCGGCGTGCGTGGCACAACGTAAAGAATCGAAACGTCGCCGGTCTTCGCATCCGCACCGATCAACACGCCGATGCCAGACACGCGTTGTGGATCCAGGGCGTCGTTGAATTTCTTGAATTCGGCCGGCGTCATGAAGATCGTGTAGCGATCGTCCACCGAACGGGCCATCCCCGATATCGTCGCGTACGCCACGTCGGCCGGCGCCACGTGCGCCGCATCCGCGACCTGCGCGATCGAACCATCCAGCATTCCGAGTGTCTGCCCGGTGTCGCCGCTCGCTTCGATACGCGGGACGTCGATTTTCACCCGATGTTTCTTTGCGACATCGAGGAGCGCCGCGCGCGCGGCGTCGAGCACCGACTGATCGTTGACGGCGTTATAATACGTGGTCGTAAGCAGACGGTAACTCTCGTTTACGTCGGTCGCGAGTTTGGACGGTAACGTCGCATCGGCGAACGCCGGCGCCGCGGCGCAGAAAAGAAGGGCCGCAGTTACGGCGAGGGCACGGACGGTTATGGTGGATCGCATCTCTTGCCTAGTCTTTCGGATATCGCTCAAGCATACCTGAGAATGGAAGCGCTTTGCAATGCAAAGCGAAGGGATATGCAACCGGGCCGGGTTATGAAGAATGACGATCTCTTGGAGGCCCCTATGACCGAACAACATTTCACCGTCGAAGGCATGACCTGCAACAACTGCGTGCGGCACGTCACGGAGGCGCTACGGGCGCTACCGGGCATAACGGGCGTGCACGTCGCGCTCGAGAACGGCCGGGCAACGATACAAGCCGAGCAAGCGATCCCCGATACCGCCGTTCGCGCGGCGCTCGACGAGGCCGGCTACACCCTCCGATGACCGTGACCGAGCTCGGCGTACGCGGTATGACGTGCGCCTCGTGCGCTGCCCACGTCACGCGTGCGCTCAAACGCGTGACGGGCGTCACCGACGCGACCGTCAACCTGGCAACCGAGCGCGCGACCGTGATGCACGGCGACGCCGTCACCGCCGACGAATTGCTTGCAGCGATCGAAGGCGCCGGCTACGGAGCTACCGCCGACCTCGATAGCGATCGCGAAGCGCTCGAGCGCGCCGCCGATCTGCACCGCAAGCGTCTCCTGCTCGCGCTCGCGATTGCGCTTGCCGTACCAACGTTTGCCATCTCGATGTTTGCGCCGCCGTTCCCGGGAAAGGAGTGGCTGCTCGCCGCCCTCACGTTCCCGGTTTGGGCCGTGGTCGGCTGGAGCTTTCACCGCGGTGCGCTCGCCGCGCTCGCATCGCGCACAACCACGATGGACACGCTCGTCTCGCTTGGTTCGACGGCGGCATTCGTCCTCAGTTGCTATGACGCTGCAACCGGGCACGCAACCTATTTTGACAGCGCGAGCGCCATCGTCACGCTCGTCTTCGTTGGGAAATATCTCGAGGCCGCCGCGCGTTCACAAAGCAACGACGCGATGCGCGCGCTCCTCGCGCTACGCCCGAATCTCGCGCATCGTCGCGATGCCGACGGTTCCATCCACGATATCGCGGTGGAACTCGTTCGCGTCAACGATGTGCTCGTCGTACCGCCAGGCGAGCGGATTCCCGTTGACGGCATCGTGCTCGAAGGGCGCAGCGCCGTCGATCGCTCGATGCTTACCGGCGAATCGTTTCCTCTGGAGGTCGCGCCAGGATCGAGCGTCGAGCAGGGCACGCTCAACGCCGACGGTGCGCTCGCCGTTCGTGCGCGCGCCGTCGGCGCGGGCACGGAACTCGCGCGCATCGTCGAGATCGTGCGCAAGGCGCAGGGGACGACGCCGCCGGTGCAACGCCTTGCCGATCGCATTGCGAGCATCTTCGTTCCCACGATCCTCATCGTCGCCGCACTCACCTTCGCCGGTTGGCTAATCGCACATCACGCATGGGGCGATGCATTGATCGCCGCGGTCGCGGTTCTTGTCGTCGCGTGTCCGTGCGCCCTGGGCCTCGCGACGCCCACCGCGATCATTGCAGGCGTCGGCGTGGCCGCGCGGCGCGGCGTGCTCGTCAAGGATGCAAGCGTGCTTGAAGCGCTCGCCCGCACGACCACGGTCGTTTTCGATAAGACGGGAACGCTGACGCGCGGCCAGTTTTCGGTCCTGGAAGCGCGCTCAAACGAGGCGCTCGCACTCGCCGCCGCGCTCGAGAGCGTCTCGTCGCACCCGCTCGCGCGCGCGATCGTTGCCGAAGCACGCTCACGTGCGTTAGCTGTTCCTAGCGCCAATGAGGTAAACGCCGTACGCGGACTCGGTATCACCGGCGTTGTTGATGGACACGCCGTTGCGGTCGGCAGCCCGGCATTCTTGTCACAGCAGGGGGTCGCAATCGACGAACGCGACGATGACGCAACCCGCGTGTACGTGACGCGAGACGGTTCGCTCGTCGGCTCGATCGCACTCGGCGATGCATTGCGCGACGACGCTGCCGCCACGATCGACGCGCTTTCCGAACGAGGAATCGGTTCGGCACTGGTTAGTGGCGACGCCGACGCTCCGGTTACGCGCGCGGCTCGCGATGCGCACATCGAACGCGCGTACGCACGCGTCTCTCCCGAAGGCAAGGCGCAGATCGTGCGCGAGCTTCGCTCCACGGGCGCGCACGTGGCCTTCGTCGGTGACGGGATCAACGACGCGCCGGCACTGGCGCTTGCCGACGTCGGCGTTGCCATGGGTGGCGGCACGGCGGTCGCGCTCGAGACCGCCGGCGTTGCCATCCTCACCAACGACCCCGGCGCACTCATCCAGGCGCTCGACTGCGCGCGCGCTACCATGCGCACGATCCGACAGAATCTGTTTTGGGCGTTCGCGTATAACGTCGTCCTCGTTCCGCTCGCCGCATTCGGTATCGTTCAGCCGATCTTCGCGGCGGGTGCGATGGGGCTTTCGAGCCTCTTTGTCGTGGGAAATTCGCTGCGCCTCGCACGAACGCGCTAAGCGACGTTAGCTCGCGACGCGCCGGTCCGCTACGGAGAGCACGATCAGTCCCGCGACGATCAACCCCATACCAATAGCGGACACCCGCGTCGGCATCTCGCCGAGTTGCACCCACGCTGCGAGCACCCCGACAACTGGATTCGCGAGGGTTCCCATGCTCGCGACACGCGCCGGCAATACGTCGAGAACGAAGATCCAGAGCATATACGCAAGCGCGGTTGCGAACACGATGTTGTACGCAATCGCGAGCGCATAGGGTGTATTCCACGGTACCCGCGGCTCGTGTGCAAAAAGCGCGACGAGCGCAAGCACGGCACCGCCAAAGAGCATCTGCCACATCGTAAGACCGTAGAGATCGACGCCGGCGCCGTGCTGCACGCGCTTGGTAATGACGATCCCGATCGCCCATGCAAGTCCCGCCAGAACCGCGAACACCTCGCCCGGTCCGATACCCTGCAACGGGCCGACCATGCACCCGACGCCGGCGAAGGCGATGAGCACGGCAATCGCCTGCAAGCACGTCATGCGCTCGCCCAGGAACACCCACGCAAGGATGCTCACCCAGAGCGGCATGGTATAGGCAAGCATCGCAACTTGACCGGCACCCGCGGTGACCACAGCGAGCGTGACGAGACCAACGAAGCCCGCCGTTTGGAAGATCCCGATCCCAAAAAACGCGCCCGGCATTTGCGGGCGCAACGGCTTGCGCGCGACGAGCGCGCCGATCGCAAGCGCGATGCCGCCACCGAGCGTGCGCCATGCGGCAAACGTAAACGGCGGCGCGTGCTCGACCGCGACCTTCATGACCACCCAGTTGTAGCCCCACACGAACGCCAGCACGGCGAGCCCGACAAACGCCGCCCGGCGGCGATCACGCATGGGTTGCCCGCCGCAGTCGATCCATGATCGCGATACCGACGCCTTCGAGCGGCACGGGTTGCGCGTCGATACGCGTCACGCCGATTGCATCGAGTTCGTGCAGGTGGCGGAAGAGATTCGCCGCGGCTTCACGCAGATCGCCGCGTTCGCTCAAGACGCGCGTCGCACGATACCCAGGCGCCGGGGCACGAAAAGCGAGGAGTCCGGCATCTGCGCGCTCGGCGATCGGCACCTCGCTCGGCTCCGTCAGTCGAATCGGCGTGCGCGGAGCATAGTGTTGCGGAAGCCGGCCAGGCGCAAGGGGTTTTGCCTCGTCGGGGAGTTCGCGCGCAAGCGGGCCGGCAACAGCCTCGATCTCTTCGACCGGGATCGCCCCGTGACGTAAGAGCGCCGGCACCGGCTCGAGCAGGACGATCGTCGATTCCACCCCGTATTCGGTTGCGCCGCCGTCGAGAATGAGGTCCACGCGCTCGCCGAGCATGTGCGCGACGTGCTCGGCGCGCGTCGGGCTCAAGTATCCAAATGGATTCGCACTCGGCGCAGCCAGCGGAACACCCGCGCGTTCGATCAAAGCTCGCGCAAGCGGATGCGCGGGCATCCGAACCGCCACCGTCGGCAGACCCGAGGTTACCAGTTCGGGGACCTCGGGCGCCTTGCGCAGCACGAGCGTGAGCGGTCCCGGCCAGAAGCGCGCCATGAGCGCGCGCGCGAGGTCCGGCACCTCGGCCGCGACGCGACCGAGCATCGCATCGTCGATGACGTGAACGATCAATGGATCGAACGTCGGCCGCGCTTTGATCTCGAAGATACGCGCTACCGCGACGGCGTCGAGCGCGTTTGCGCCCAGGCCGTACACCGTCTCGGTCGGAAACGCGACGACCGCGCCGTCACGCAGAAGCGCGGCGGCGCGGTCGATCGAAGCCGGGGTTGCGGACACGAGGTTCATGATCGCGCATGAACTTCGCCCGCGACGCGCTACGTCATGCCGTTACGGCGTGTACGAGCAGTCTCCGACGTTATTGTCGTACTCCATCTGGATCTCCCAGGTGTCCGAGCCGAGGGTGACGTTGCCGGTCGGAACGCCGGCAGCCGGCGCGCAAAGGTCGCCGATTTCGCCGCCCGAGCTGTTGTACCACGCGATGTTGTTGGGCACGTCGGGGTCGGTGATCGTCTCGAACGTTTCGTGCGAGAGCGTCGATGCCGTCGAGTCGGCAAGCACGCCGTTGGGCGACGGCTGGTTCGAGACTTGGCATCCGGAGATGTTCTGATACGGCTCAACGGTATAGAGCACGTGTCCGATGTCGCTGTAATCGGTGTTGCCGTGATACGCGCAGTATTGTTGCCCGTAGCATCCGCCCGCCGACGAACTGCACTGTTGCACGCCGTTCTGCAGGAAGACGTTATAGATCGCCGTGTAGCCCGTTCCGTACGTCTGCGCGACCTGATAGACGATGTTGTAGATGTCCTGATCGCTCAGTTGCGAGGAGGTATTATACGTCACGGCAACATCGCCGCCGTTGGTGAAGGCTCCGGTCGCGCTCTGACCGATGTACTGATCGAGAATGTTGATCATGCCGCTACCGAACAGATCGTTTTCGAACTGCCCGATCTGACCGCCCCACGACGACTCGTCCGTCCCGTTGACGAGGATGTTGTACACGGTCGCGCCGGTAACGACCGGACCGCCGTTGTTCGTAAGGTTCATACCGGCCGACGAGGTCATCGCACGGAGGTGCGTGAGCTTACCGCCCTTCACGGGCGACGCATAGGCAGCGGTGTGACGTACCAGCGCGGCAATCTTCGGCGCGTTCGCGCGCGAGATCGACATGTGCGCGATGATGTGCGATGCCGGCGGCGCGACGCTTTTCGGCGCGGCCGGGATCGAGGATGAGACCGAGCCTCCGCCGCATGCGGCGAGGGCGCTTCCGAGAATGACGAAGGCCGTCGCGACCGCACCCGAGCGGATTCGCGACCAAGAACGTTCGTTCACAAAATGCTCCTTGGAACTCTGTACGTTAAGAAGTGCAACAATCGCCGGCCCGCCGACGATTGTCGCATAGAGTACCACAGCCTCCGCCTGTTTTCGACGAGTGCGGAAAGCACATATGCTCGGAATCCTGAGCAGGGGCACCCGCCGGATACCGGCGGGTGCCCCTGGATAACGTTTTCAGTTCTTCGCGGGTAAACTAGTGCGATTGACGCCGCGTTACCGCGTGCACCTCAACCTGCACGATGGTATCTTGCGGAACGGTCACGTCTTCGCGGTTGTTCTTCGCGAGCAAATAGCCGCCGGCGGCGCCGACAATGCCCCCTCCGCTCAAGTGAAAGAGCGTCTTCCCGATCATGTTACCGACGAGCATCCCGGCGAGTGCTCCTCCGGCCTCTTTGAGCGTGTTGTTCTTCGTGTTCACCTTCATTTTGGTGACCGTCGTATCGACGGCATACACGCCGCCCGACGTCACGAGCTTGGTAAAGCGAAAGCGAATCTTGCCCGGCCGGCCCTGCCCCGCTTTTTCAACGCTGATCACGCTACCATACAGCCGGCCGCCCACGACGGTACCGCTCCCGTCGTCGTTGGTCACATTGGTGAGTTCGACCGGCTCGCCAACGTACGCCGACTTGCTGGAGTAGCTCTTGGTAATCGTGCCGTTGAGCACGGTCCCTCTGGTGAGCGCTGCTTGTGCCACGAGCGCCGTAGCCGCCATCACGACGGCGAACGTCCCGGTTGCGATGCGAAGCCGCATGTGTGCTCCTCTCGAACAAAAAGAAAAGGGGTTCTTCAACCCCTTTTCCCCATTTTTGGCCGGACCCTACTACTGAATCGCGAAAACCGGAACCTTGCCTTTGACGATCGAGATCTTGATCGTGTCATTTGATTTCACTTTGCTGAAATCGACCCCACTCGTCGCGACCAGCGTCGTCTCGACGCCGTTGTTCATCATCACGAGGACGTGCGCGGCATCTTCGACCTTCTCCACCTTCACCACGTAGGTGCCATCGGGAACGAGCGACGCATCCATCACCGCCGCCGACGCGACGAGCGGAGCCGCCACCGCTGCAGCCATGACCAGACCTGCGAAAACCTTGTTCACGAAAACTCCTCCAAGCGATTGCTTTTGACGGGGCCAGCATCTCCCGAGAAGAGGGGCGCCATCTACGACAGATTCCGCAATTTGGGGCAACTAAAGGGAAACTTTACAGACTCTCCCTTGTTACCGTGACGTCGCCGCGTTCGGTGAGCATGAAGACGAGCGGCGCGTGCGCGTCGCTCCGGAACGGATTCGTGACCCGCCCATCGCCCGACGAGCAATCGTAGTGGGCGTGGAAGGCAGGGGGGACGACGAGGGTGAGGGCGCCGTTCGAGGACTCGAGGCGCACTTCGCGTCCCTTCCAGCCCCGCACGAGGGCCACGTGGACGGCACCATTGCTCGTGGTCGCGTCGATATCGCCCGCGATGCCTCGCGCCGCGATCGGCCCGTTGTCGCTCTCCACAGCCACTCGGGCGCTTGCCCCGTCGATGTCGATCGATCCGCTCGCGTTGTACACCTCAAGCGGGGCACGCGCGTGGGCGACATGCACCCCGCCGGAAAACTCGCGCACGCTGATCGCGAGGCCGGCCGGGTAGGTGAGGGTATAGGCATGACCGCTCGCGGTGAAGGGGAGCAGCGAACGCGGCGGTCCCGCGAGCTTCAGATCGAGCTGCCGCCCCGAGTGCGCCACCTCAACGTGGAGCGGGGGAGCTCCAACGGGCGAGGATCCCACGACGGTCACGACGCTTGCGGAGGCATCGGCGACCACGTGCAGATCGCCGGTGACATTGACGAGCATCGAGGTGGCCCCGCGAAGCGGGATCGTTTGGGTCGCGCGCTGCTGCGCGACGGCCGGCCCGGCCTGGAGCGTCGCAGCCATCAAGGCCATCGCGGCGACGCCGCGGCTCCAGCGCGAAAAATCGCAACTCACACGCATTTTTGACACAATTGGGCCTTTTGCACCATACGCCTCCGGGGTGTTCCTGTGACTAAATGGTAAGGAAGAGGCAATTGGTTCGTTGACTGACGAGGAACGGCAGCAAGCTACGCAATTCTGCGACAACGCGAGGTACTTCCTGGCGCTGCGGAGCGAACGCGCCCTTCAATCGGCCCTCTACTTCTACGATCAAGCGCTCGCGCTCGATCCGCGAAGCGCGCTTGCGTACGCGGGCAAGGCGAAATGCTACGCGGAGATCGGTGACGGCGGCTATATGATCGCACCGCTCCCGCAATTGCGCGCACTCGACTTCGCGAACAAGGCGCTCGCGCTCGATGCGATTCCCGAGGCGATCGCGGTGCGCGCGAAGATCTGCGTTGAGCTACGCTACGCGTGGGACGAAGCCGACCGTGAACTCGCGCGCTCCCCGGAGCACCCCGAGGTTACGGCTACGCGTTCGCTGCTTGCCACCTACCGCGGTTCGTTCGACGAAGCGCTCGCATGCACGAACGCCACGTTACCGCGCGCTGTAGCGCTCTTGTACGCGCGCCGCGCCGATGAAGCACGCAGTCTGCTCGAACAGTTCGACGGACGCGGAACGCAGCTGTGGAGCGTGCCGGCCATGCTCGGGCTCTCGTACTATCTCGACGGCGATATCGATCGCGCAACGCATGCGTGGGAGCGGGCGCGAGCGCACGACCCAACCTCGTCTGGCTATCTGCTGCACGCTTACGGCCGCTTTGGACGCCGCGAAGAGTACCACGCGCTCTCGAACGAGCTCCACGACGATGGTATGTCGTCGCGTTCGCCCTTCGTCGAATCCTTCGCTTTGGTTGGGATCGGCGATCACGATGGGGCCATCGCAAAGCTCGAGCGCGGCCTCGCGATGCGCGATCCATGGATGCCGCGGCTGCTCATAGAGCCGGCGCTCGAGCCGCTCCACGAGCATCCCGGCTTCGAAAACCTCGCCCAAACGCTCCGCAACGGCACGGAACTTCCGCTTCGACCGGGAACATGACGGCGTTTTGGACGTCATCCGCTTCTCCGCGCTCGAGTGCCACTACGGCGCACGCGAGATCTTTTCGCAACTCGACGGCGCGCTGTCCGACGGCGAGCGTATCGGCCTGGTCGGTCCCAACGGCGCCGGAAAGTCGTCGCTGCTGCGCCTTCTCGCCGGTGTCGACGAACCGTTCGGCGGCTCGATCGTTCGCGCGCGCGGAATCACGCTTGGCTACCTGGCACAGGGGGTGGCCGACGAAACCAACGCCACCCTGCGAGAACTCGTAGCGCGGGCGCTCGCGCGCGCCCCCGACGCCGAGGCGCAGTTACGGGCTAAAACATTGCGTATCATGCTAGCCGCATTCGGTTTTGGCGAAGAGGACATGGAGCGACCGCTACGCGCCTTCTCCGGCGGGCAGCGCGCAAAGGCGGCCCTCGCGCACCTCTTCATCGACGAACCTGATTATCTGATCCTCGACGAGCCTACCAACCACCTCGATATCGCAAGCGTGCGCTGGCTCGAGGAACGCATCGCGGGCGACACGCGCGGCTACTGCATCGTTTCGCACGATCGTTATTTTCTCGATCGCGTCGCGACGCGCATATGGGAACTCGAACGCGGACGGTTGGCGACCTACGCTGCAGCGTCGCGCGCATACACCGCATTTCTTGCCGAGCGCGACATCCGGCGCGAGGAGGCCCGCCGCGAGTACGAACGCGCGATGGCCGAGCGCGAAAAACGTCGTGAAACGATCGCCGGCCTGCGCGCCACGTTAACGTCATCGAACTACAGCCGCGTGCGCAGCCGCGAAAAACAACTAGCGCGCATCGACTCGGCGGTTGAGCTCGAAGCGCCGAGGGCGCCACGCGCCACGATCGCCGTTCGTCTGGACGCATCTCGCCGCCGGGGGTCGGGCTTTGCAATCGAGATCGAAGGCCTCGCGAAAGCCTACGGTGAGCGCCGGCTCTTCGCGTCGTTGACCGTGGAGATCGCGCGCGGAGAACGTCTTGCCGTCGTCGGTCCGAACGGCGCCGGTAAATCCACGCTGCTCAAGATTTTGAACGGAGAGCTCACCGCCGATTCCGGCAGTGTACGCTACAACCCCGCATCGCGAATCGCGTATTTCGCGCAGAATTCGCACGAACAGATCGATCCTGCCATGCGTGCCGTCGATGCGGTGATGACGCTCGGAAGCACGACGAACGAACGCGCGCGCAATCTGCTCGGTCGCATGCTCCTTGGCGGCGAAGCGGCCGAAAAGCCGGTGCACGCATTCTCGGGCGGCGAACGTCGCCGCATCATGCTCGCCTGCCTGATGGCGCAGGCTGCCGACATTTTGCTCTTGGACGAACCGACCAACGATCTCGACATCGAGAGCCGCGACGCGCTGGAATCGGTGCTGGACGACTACGCAGGGACGATCGTCGTCGTGTCGCACGACCGGTACCTGCTCTCGCGCGTCTGCGATCGCGTGCTCTGGATCGATGGCGGCGACTGCGGCGTCATCGACGACGGTTACGAGGCCTATGAGGCGCAGCAGCGCGATCGCGATCGCACGCGTTACGATCAATCACGTTCTGCCGAGCGCGTGAAAACCTCGCGTCAAACCCCGCTCAAAGTACGAACGCAACTCGCCAACAAGGTCGCGCGCGTCGAGCGCGATATCGCGGCGGCCGATCTCCGCAAATCCGAGATCGACGCACGATTTGCAACCCCGGAGCTCTACGACGACCGCGGCGAAGTCGCACGTCTGGAAGCCGAGCGCGCCGCTCTGAGCGCAAGAGCCGACGCGCTCGTGACGCAATGGGAAGCCCTACTCCTGGAACTCGAGGCACTCGACGCCGAGGGCGGCAGCTAAGGGAGGGCGGCTTATGCCCTGCGAAGCAGGCTCTATGAGACTGTTGACGCGCGCCGACCTCGATGGCCTCACCTCGGCCATCCTGCTCCAGGAAGTAGAGCCCATCGACTCCGTCGAGTTCGCCCACCCGAAGGACGTGCAAGACGGCAAAGTGGCCATCGACGAAAACGACATCCTCGCAAATTTACCATTCGATGCGCGCGCCGGCATGTGGTTCGATCACCATGTAAGCCAGTCCGATGCGTCGTTCGACCATACGTTCAAAGGCGCGTACGCGATCGCCCCAAGCGCCGCGCGCGTGATCGCCGACCACTATCGCTCGCCGAAATTTGCGCGCTTCGCCGACCTGCTCGACGCAACTGATCGGCTCGACTCCGCGCAACTCACCTATGACGACATCGTGAATCCGCAGGGCTGGATTCTCGTCGGCTACACCCTCGATCCGCGCAGCGGCCTGGGGGCCTTCAAGGAGTATTTTCGGCACGTGATGACGCTCGCGCAGCATGCCGGTATCGACGAGGTCCTTGCCGACGAACAGGTTCGCGCGCATGTGGAACGCATGAAGCGCGAGGAAGCCGCGTTCAAAACGCACCTGCTTGCAACAAGCCACCTCGACGACAACGTGGTGATCACGGATGTGCGTGGCATGAAGGCGCCCCCGAGCGGCAACCGATTCTTGATCTACACGCTCTTCCCAACCGCAAACGTATCGGTACGCATAGCCGACGGCCACGGCGGCGCCGTCGCGACGATACAAGTCGGCCACAGCATTCTCAAGCGCGATTGCCATACGAGCGTCGGCGATCTCTTGGCCGCCTACGGTGGCGGCGGACACGTCGGCGCCGGGACGGCACAGCCTTCGGCAGGCGACGCCAACCGCGTGCTGGCGGAGATCGTCGCGGCTCTCAAGCGTAACGGCTAGCGTAGAGCGCTGCGGTGACACGATTCGATGATGCGATTACGATCGCCGACCTGCGCCTGCTCGCGCAACGTCGTCTGCCGCGCGCGGTCTTCGATTATATCGACGGTGGCGCCGACGCCGAGATCACGTTGCGTGAAAATACGCGCGCCTTCGAGCGCACGATCTTTCGCCCCCGTTCGGCGGTCGCAAGCGCGCCCTGTCGTCTCGAACGCACCATCCTCGGCATGCATTTTGCGCTTCCGTTCTTGCTCGCCCCGGTCGGCAGCAGCCGCCTCTTCTTCCCGCGCGGCGAATGCGCGGCGGCCCGTGCTGCCGGCGACGCCGGGACAGGGTACATTCTCTCGACCCTCAGCGGTTGCCGGCTCGAAGAGGTCAAGGCAGCGACGCGCGGGACCGCATGGTATCAGCTCTACATCATCGGCGGGCGCGAGGTTGCCACGCACGCGATCGCTCGCGCAAAAGCGGCAGGTTACGGCGCGCTCGTCGTCACCATCGATACCGCGGTTGCGGGAATGCGCGAGCGCGATGCACGCAACGGCGTCAAGCATCTCGTCGGCGGCAACCCGATCGCGATGTTGCCGCACCTTGGCGGCGTCCTCACGCACCCCCGTTGGCTCATCGACTTCCTTCGCGACGGCGGGCTCATGGAGTTTCCGAACATCATCATCGACGGCAACGCGATGCCCTATCTCGATGCCGGTCGCGCCCTCGGCGAGTCGAGTCTTTCGTGGGCCGATCTTGCGTGGATCAGGGCCGCGTGGAATGGGCCACTCGTGGTCAAAGGCGTGCATACCGCCGACGACGCGCGCCACGCCATCGATGCGGGCGCGGATGCAATCGTCGTGTCGAATCACGGCGGACGGCAACTCGACGGCGTCGCCGCGACGCTCGACGTGCTGCCCGAGGTCGTCGCGGCAGCGGGGGATCGCGTCGAGGTCCTGCTCGACGGCGGCATTCGACGCGGGAGCGACGTAGTGAAAGCGCTGTGTTTGGGTACGCGGGCAGTTCTCGTGGGACGGGCCTACGCCTACGGTCTGGGCGCCGCCGGCGAACGCGGCGTTGCCAAAGCGATCGACATCCTACGCACCGACATCGTGCGCACGATGAACCTGTTAGGCGTTCACGACCTCAACGACCTCGGCCCGCACTTCCTTGCATCCGCGTCATCGTAGGCTACCGCTTAGCCGTTCGGACTGATCGCCGGCGCGTACAGCACGTCGGCCGCGAAGGTCGTGGTGCGCGGATCCGGCGACTGCATCGTTAGCGTCGCCGTCATCGTTTCATGCGTCCATTGCTCGTGGTACGCCGCGGGCGATGCGGTCGTGAAGGCCCACGAGCCGTCGTCGTTTTCCGAGCCGTTCCCAAACACGATACCGTGTCCGTCGAGCGTCACCGTTGCGATGTACTTCAAGTTCGTCCCTTTGAGGATCAGACGCCCCTCCGGAAGGTAGAACGTGGCGCTCGTGACGACCGGCATCGCGGGATAGATCGCGAAGGGCACGGACGCAGAATCGATCCCGTCGGCTTCGTGCAACACGGCACTGCCCGTAGCGCCTCCGGCATTGGGCGCATGCAGACGCACGGTCACGATATTGCCACTCGTTGTTACCGACGCCACCGGCAACGCATTGCCGAGCCCGTCGGTCAAGGTTACGGATTGCACGCACGTTCCTACGCCGGCGCCCGCATCGGTAAAGCGTAACGTCGCGTCCTCTGCGCCGGTCACGACGGCAACTGCGTGCGGATCGACGAGCGACCAGCTGGCCGCGTGCGGCGACACGACGGAGATCGCGGGCGACACGATGTGGTCGAAGCCCCAGCGGCTGCGCACCAGCACGCTAAGGGTGCCGTGAAGCGCCGCTTGGGGCAGGGTCGCGGTGAACCCCTCGAGGGGATCGTAGGTCAACGGCACGATCGCTGGATGCACGCGTCCGATCGCCAACTCGTGCGAACGAAAATACACGGGCGATCCGTCGAATGGAAGCGTGAACGCTAAGGTCGATCCATCGGTGCAGACGGGTTGCGTTGCGGGAGCACCGTACGCGGGATGGGCCCGCGCGGTCCCCGATCCGATTTCAAAATAGACGATAGTCGATGGATTGTTCGCACTCGCGTCGTAACTCGGCTGCTCGCTCACGTACACGTTCGTGTTCTTGTCACCCGGGTGAATGACGCCGGGAACGAAGGTATAGTCGGCCGCGACGTGGCGTTTTGCGAGCAACTCGTAGAGGGTTCCCATCAACATGCCGTACGTCGCCGTGTTCGCGGCGAGTTGCGAGCCCACGGCGCTGGTGACGTCAACGCGGCCGCCGGCGTCGTAGGTTCCCGCGATCGCTTGCGCGGCGCATGCGTATTGGGTACTCTGCGCAAGCGAAGAATCGAAGCAGGACGCGTTCGTCAGATCGGCGCCGAATAGCGATTTCGTCGCCGCAGCGATACGAGCGTGTGCATCGCCGAGCGCGGCCGGGCGAATTTTTGTGAGCGACGCGAGAAAGCGGTCCATCGTCGAACGCTTTACGGCGGCATCCGCCGAGAGCGCGGCGGTTCGAAGCAACAGGGAGCGATTCGCAAGTGCGGCGATCGCAGCGCGCGCGTCGGGGATTCCGCGTCCTCGCGTGCTGCCGTCCTCGGGAACCAAGAAGACGATCGGCGTCGCTTTGCCGTCGTACCGCACGCGCCACACGTGCCCGGGTGGCAGCCGGCTCAAATCCGCATCGGCGATCGGAAACGTGGGAGGCTGCTTCAGGTAGTCTTGGTACAGGTCTGCAACCACCAGATGCCACCGCGGTGAGGTGCTGAACTGCACGCCGCGCGGGAACGAGATATCGATCGTATCACCTTTGCGTAACGACGGCACAAACGATGCCGGAAGCGTACGCGCGCCGCGCGTCACGCGCACGTTGACGCTTGCGCCCAAGATCGTGAACCCGGCAGGAGCAGCGGCAGCCGCCACGCTTCCGAATGACAGAAGCGTGACGATCGCTATGCATGCAAAACGGCGCATCGCTAGCCGCGCGGCAACGCGTGCAGACCCGCCTTGGTGAGTTCCGCGTTCAACGCCGGAATGCCCCGAAGGTACGCCTCGTATGCCGCCCGCGCACCGCGATATTCCGCATCGATCCGCGCATAGAACTGCGTGGCAGCCGGCGTGATAATCGCTTGCACCGGGAACGACTGCAGCGATGTCAACGCGCCATCGAGGTTCTCGCGTAACGAACCCGGTCGCGACACCGAGTCCTCGCCATTGGTGTACGCGGCGGTCAGCCTCGCCATCACCGCGCTACGCCCACTGCTCGCGCGTGCGAGCGCGGCGCGCACGGCTGGCACATGCGTCGCTGGCTCTGCGGCGATCGCCTTGCCGATCGTATCGAGATGGTTGAGCATCACGTCAACTTCGGAATAGAGCGTGTTGAGTTTCGCAAATGCATCGTAACTCTGCTGCATTTGCGCAAGCGTGAGCGTCGCCTCCGGATCGGGTTTTACGACAAACGTCTGCGTGAAGGTGCGACCGCGAAGCGTCACGCGCGCGGCATAATGGCCGGGAACGACCATCGGACCATCGCTTGGGCCCTGGAACGCCGGATTGAGCGCACCGGTCCATTTCACCGGCGGTGCCGCCGTAAAATTCCACACGATGCGATTGATACCGGCGCGGTTCGATCCGGTCAACGTGCGCACAACGTGGCCCGCAGCATCGAGAATCGTCACCTTCGGCGCGCGCGCCTGCGGCGCGGCTTGATAATATGAGATCGGCACGCCGTATGGAGGATTCTGCGCCGCGTAGTTGGTGTACAGGCCTTCGAAGTTATTCGTCAGGTTGTATTCGTACGACGTCCGCGGCTTGAAGAGCATCGCACCTGCGGCAACGGCCTGCGGGAGTTCTTGAAGCGGGCGCATATCGTCCATCACCCAAATCGAACGCCCGTGCGTCGCGATGACGAGATCGTCGAACTGCGGCTGCATGCGGATATCCCGCACCGAGACGGCTGGCATGTTGTTCCGAAGACTCTGCCAGTGTGCGCCGCGGTCGTATGAGATCCACATGCCTTCTTCCGTGCCGAGATAGACGAGATCAGGGTTGTGAATGTCAGGGCGGATCGAGCGTGTCCACAGTTGCGCGGGTAACCCGTTGACGATCGAGGTCCAGTGGGCACCGTAGTCGCGCGTGATCCAGACGTGCGGCGCGGAATTGCCCATCAAGTGGGCGTCCTCAACCGCGTAGGCCGTGCCACGTTCGAGCGGCGACGGCGCCACGGTTTCGAAGCGGCCGTTCGCAATCGCGCCTTTCGGCGTGACGTTCGACCAATGCTTACCGTCGTCACGCGTCATCTGCACGAACCCGTCGTCGGTGCCAACCCAAATCTCGCCGCGCGAGACCGGTGAGCCTTCGATGTCGAGGATCGTATCGGTGTACTCGGCACCGGTCACGTCGTGCGTGATCGGGCCACCTGCAGGCGCTTGATGTGCCTTGTCATTCCGCGTGAGGTCAGGGCTGATCGGCTTCCAGTGAATCCCGCCGTCGCTCGATTGGAAAACCACGTTCCCGCCGAACCAAGCCGTACGCGGATTCCACGGCGCAAAGCCGATCGGCGATTCCCAATTGAAGCGATACGGGCTCTTGGCAATGTCGAACTGCTCTTGCACGCTCGTGAAATACGGCTGCGTGAAGAGATATTCGCGGGAACGACGATTATAGACGAAGAGCGCACCGTCTTGACCGTCGGACCAGATGATGTTCGCGTTGCGAGGATCGGGGATAGCCCACTGCCCGTCGTCATCTTGCACGACCGCGTACCAAGCGGCATTGCTGTTGCCCGCTTGATCGAGCGAGTTCGATGGACCGCAATACGAGTTGTTGTCCTGCAGGCCGCCGCAAATCGTATAGGGATTGTCGTTGCCGAGGCCCACGCGATAGAACTGCCCGATTGGTACGTTCGCCCAGAACACCCACGTCTTGCCGGCATCGACGGTGAGCGCGTATCCGCCATCTTCACCGACGATCATGCGCTCGGGATCGTTTGGCGCAATCCAGATCGCGTGATAATCTCCGTGCACGCTCGATGCAATCGCCTTGAACGAGGTTCCGCCGTCGGTGCTCTCAGCGAGTTCCGTCGAGGCGGTGTACACGTGGTTGGGATTGGCCGGATCGACCTCAACGTGCGAAAAATAGAACGGGCGCTGATCGACGAGCGTATTCGAGCTCACGAGCTTCCACGTCGCGCCAGCGTTATCGGAACGCCACAAAATACCGTTCTTCGACTCGATCAGCGCATAGACGCGATTCGGATCGCTCGGCGCCACGGCAAGGCCGATCCGCCCGGTAATCCCGCTCGGCAAGCCGCCGCCGCTCAGACGCTTCCACGTTCTGCCGCCGTCGCTGGACCGGTACAACCCATCGCGCGTGCCGCCACTGCGGAACGTCCACGGACGCCGCTGAAATTCCCAAATCCCGGCATAGATGACCTGCGGGTCCTTCGGGCTCATCGCGAGATCGGATGCCCCGCTCTCCGGACCGCCATCGAGCGTCTTACGCCATGTCTTCCCACCGTCGAAGGTCACATAGACGCCACGATGCGGCGAGTCAGCGAAGACGTCGCCGAGCGCGGCGACGATCACATGCTGCGGGTCGCTCGGGTCGATCAGGATACGCGAAATATACTTCGTGCCGCGTAGCCCAACGTTCGTCCACGTCTTGCCGCCATCGGTCGTCTTGTACACCCCATCACCGTAGCTGACGTCGTTCCGCGGGTTCGATTCGCCGGTTCCGACCCACACGGTGTCATCGTTTGTCGGATCGATCGCAACCGCGCCGATCGCTCCGACCGCTTCTTTATCAAAGACCGGCTTCCAGGCGGCACCGCCGTCGGTGCTCTTCCACACGCCGCCACCCGCGGCACCGAGGTAGTACAGGTTGGGATTGCGCGCGGAACCAGCGACGCTCGTGACGCGGCCGCCTGCGATCGCAGGACCCGTCGAGCGCCAGTGCATGTTCCCCGTGGGAAGCGACGCGGCGTTCGCTGCCGAGCCGAGGAGCGCGATGAACGCGGTTGATGCAAGAATCGAACGGAGCATGGCCGAGGGCTTTACCGCCACATGCGTTCATTCCCTCGCAACGGCGCGGACGCAAAAAGGAACGCCCCGCACCGGTCGTGCGAGGCGTTCCACCGTGAGCAGAAGGTGACCCGCGTTACTTCGCCAGTTGCGAACTCACGTATGCGTCGATCTGCGGAAGCAAGCGATCTTCAATCGCCTGCTGCGTGCTGATGTTATCCATCGCCTGTTTGATCTGCGGCGCGCCTTGGGGCGGCACGTGCGCCTTCATATAGGCAAGGATCTCGCTCGGCGCAATGTGCGTGGCGAAGGACGAGGCCACGCCCGTGACCCCGGCAACGCGTTCGAACGCCGACATCGAGGCGAAGAGCGCGTCCGAGTTCTTCTGCAAGAACTGCCAAGCCATCTGCGGATGGCTCGAGCCGACCGCAGCGACGATGAACGGTGCGTATGGAGCGAACTGTGGGGGCAGATGCAAGGATGACTGCAACGTTCGCTGCGCAAGCGCAGGGTCTTGCGCGCCGAAGAGCGCGAAGAAGTCCTGTTGCTGCTCCTGCGGGTTCTTTGCCGCGATCGCCATCTGGAAGAGCTCACCGTAGATGGCCGGCGTGGCTGCGTATCCGGCCACACCGATCACCGCGGTGCGATTCATCGGCGAGAACGCAAGCGGGTTGGAGACAAGTTTTGCAAACCGTGCCTTCGCTTCCGCGATCGTTTCGGCATCGCCGCTGCGCGCGAGCAAGCCGAGGATCGTATTACGCACGTTGAGTTGCTCGTCACTCATCCCGGTTCCGTCCCAGCCACCGAATTTGACCAGCATCGGCTTCACGCGCTCGACGATGAGCTGTTTCGCCGCAGCCTCGCCCGGCTTTCCGCGTTCGAAAGCGAGCATCATTCCGTACTGACCGAGGACCGTCTGCACCACGTGCGGATCGGTATCCCCCGTATCGGCTTTCGCGTAGGCAAGGTAATCGTCAATCTTCGCATGACCCGTCGCCGCGAACGACTGCGCGTCGTTCAGCAACGAGATGCGATCGGCGACCGGCAGTTGCAGGAACGCCGCTTGCTGCGCCGCCTGCGTCGCCGCGTCGTATCGCGTGCGATAGAAACCGACGTCGTTTCCGTTCACGATGAGCGGAGCGTCACACGCGCCGGCCGGGAAGCTCTCCGTCGCCTTGTTGAAAAGCAACGGCGTCGTCGCCGGTTTGGTGGCATCGAACTGAACGTTCAACGGAATCGACCACACGGTCGATCCGGTGGGCGCGGCGATGTCGTTGAGGTAGCGTTGCTGCGTCAACGTCATCGTCCGCTTGCCATTCGCGCAACTCGTGGCGACGCTCACGAGCGGGAAGCCGGGCTCATATACCCAGTTGTGCGTGATCGCAGCGATATCGGTGTGGCTCTTCGCGCCGATGTCATGCCACAGATCGCTCGCGTTGAACGCCGTGTACTCATGGGTGCGGAAGAAGTGCTGCAGCGCCGCTTGGAAGTCTTTGGGACCGACGTACTGCTCGAGCATACGAAGCATGGCGCCCGCCTTCGTGTACGAAATCTCATCGAACACCGCGGCCGCTTGCGTTTCATTATGGACCGGCTTGTAGATCGGATGCGTGGTCAACTGCGCATCGGCGCCCATCGCGCCATTGACGTCGTTATCGGCGCTCAAGTACATATGCCATTCCGGATGGAAGTGCGCGGGAGCCTTGGTCTGCATCCACGTTGCGAAGCCTTCGGCAAGCCACACGTCGTCCCACCACGCGAACGACGTCAGGTCGCCATTCCACTGGTGCGACTCCTCGTGCGCGATGATATCGAAGATGCCTTTCTTCGCGGTCGCGGGCTGGAGCTTGGGATTATAGAGAATCGTCGATTCGTTGTAGGTGATGCCGCCCCAGTTTTCCATCGCGCCGAGGAAGCCGCCGGGGATCGCGATCGTGTCGAGTTTTTTGATCGGGAAGTGCACGCCGTAATACGAGTCGTAGTACGGCATCAGTTGCTTCATCACGTGCAGCGCGTACCGCGCCTCGCCGATCTTCCCGCGCGTCGTGTACACCGAGAGTTTGACGCCGTCCGACATCGTGCTGATGTGCTGGAAGTCGCCGGCGCAGAGCACCACGAGGTAGCTCGACATCTTCGGCGTCGGCTGAAACGTCACGCGTTTGAGGTTGGCGCCGACCGGCTTCACGGACGCAATCGGCGTGTTCGAAACGGCCGTCCACGCCTTCGGCACGACGAAGCTCATGTGGAAGACGGCGCGGAACGCCGGCTCGTCCCATCCGGGGAAGAGGCGGCGCGCATCCGTGGCCTCGAGTTGCGTGCCGTACATGTAGGTCGGCTTGCCGTCAGGACCTTCGTAGCCTTGTTTGAAGAGACCCTGGGCCGCCGTCTGGAGCGTGGCCGTGTAGGCGATGTCGAGGGAATGCTTGCCGGCAGTGACAGGCTTGGCGAAGCGGAATGTCGCCTGTTGCGCCTTGGCATTCACGCTGACCGTCGCGGGCTTGCCGTCGAGGGTCACGCGCCCAAAGCGCGTCTGTAACGCGTTGAGCGTGATCGTCGTGCTCGGCTTGCGAACGATGACGTCGATCACCTCGTGACCAGCAATCGTCATCGTTGTGGGATTTGGCGCCACGTCGATGGTGTAGGACGTTGGCACGACCGTCTTCGGCAGCTCACCTTGCGCTGCATCGATGACGGCGAATGGACCGCCGGCAGCACGGGCTACGGCGGTCACGAGACCAGCCAGCACCAGTGCCGCCGCGGCGGCATTGGCCGCGGTTCGCATCAAAAGAGTTCTCCTATCGCTTGAGTTCGCGAATCTACGGCATACCTACGCCGCCTCGCCTGGCAGTGTTTCGTGCGCGGTCGGGAATCGCCTAGACCGCCGCGCACTCCTGGCCGCCGGCGACGCGACTCGCCCTAGCGAATCGTGAAGGGAACGTCTTCTTCGACGGCATCGCCCGCCGGGTTGCGCGCGATGACACGCAAGCTATACCGGCGCAAGAACTCCGCGGGAAGGTCATACACGTGCACGCGAAAGCGGAACACGCCGTAGGCCGTGCGCGGAAGGTTGAGCGAGAACTGGTTGGTGCGCAGTTCGACGCTTGCGACGTTGGTCGTCGTGACCACCGTGCCCGACCACGTCGCCGGGCGGGCAACGCTCAATGTATTGAATCGCACGGCGAGGATGCGCGGCGCTTCGGCGTTGCCGGCGGGCGCGGGCGACGCGGGGAGACCGCGTCCGATCGAGACATTGGTGGGCATATGCGAGGGAATCGGCGCACACGCGCTCAGGAGCGCAAGCGCGAAGAGCGTGCCGCAGAGCGTTCGAGACATCGTTAGGCGTCATACGCCCTCCGTGGAAGGCACCCTGCGGCGACGAGCCTAAAGAACCAAACGATGTTCACGCGCACCGCTCGCAATCCGCGACTAGACCTCCTCATCGGTGCCGCGTCGCTCTGGATCTCGTGGGCATTTTTCATCGACGCGTGGTCGCACGAAAACCTGCCGTACGAAAATTTCTTCACGTGGGCCCACGCGCTGATCTACAGCGGCATGCTGGCGCTCGTGGGCATGCTGGTCATCATGCGCAAGGAGATCCCGCAGGCGTACCGCGTGCCGCTGATCGGCGTCCCCATCTTTTTGCTCGGCGGGTTGGCTGATCTCGGCTGGCACACGATATTCGGAATCGAAGAGGGCGTCGATATCATTTTGAGCCCCACCCACGAGACGATCGGTCTTGGCCTCATGCTCGTTTCGAGCGCGCCGCTCTTTTCAGCGCTGCGCTATCGCTCCGAGATGCGCACGCTGCGCGACCAACTCCCGATGCTCTTCTCGCTCGCGTCGTGGCTCGTGATGATCCACTTCGCCACCGCCTACGCCATGGACCCCGCCGCAGGCATCGTCAACGCGCCGCCGGATGCAAACGCATTCTCGGTAAATTATTTCACGGCAACGGCGATTTCGTATTATAAGCTCGTCGGCGGCATCGTCGTACTGCTGCTGCAGAGCTTCATCATGGCGGGTTTCGCCCTCTTCGTAGCGTCGCGCTTCAATCTGCGCCCCGGCGCCCTCACGCTGTTGCTCGTGCTCGGCAATACGCTGCCCGCACTTCCCTTTACCAACCAATCGCCGCTGCTTGCAACGATATTTGCGATGAGCCTCATCGCGGGCATCGTCGGTGACGGCTTGATCGCATGGATGGGATCGCTCCCACATACCGCGCCGCGCTTTCGCATCTATGCGGCCGCCGTCCCGGCGACGTACGTTGCCGTGTATATGCTCGCACTGGCCCTCACCGGCGGCTCGTGGTGGGATTGGAGCGTGCGCACCAGCCTCGTGATCTTCGCGGGCGTCATCGGGCTCGCTCTCTCGCTCTTGATGCTTCCGGGCGACAGCGCGTCCGCGTGATCGGCTTCTGGATCGCGCTTGCAACGCTCGCCCTTCATGCAAGCGCGCTACATAATTACGGATTGGTGGGTGATGAGATGTACTTCATCGCCTGTTCGAAGCATCTAGCATGGGGCTACGTAGACCAGCCGCCGCTCGTCGCAATTGCGGCGCTCTTCGCCGCACCGTTCGGCTATGCGCCCTTCGCGCTTCGCGTGCTGCCCGCACTCAGCGCCGCGCTTGCGGCTTGGCTCGCGGCCGGCATCGCACGAGAACTTGGAGGCGGGCGCTTCGCGCAAGGGCTGGCAGCGCTTGCAACCGCGCTCGTCCCCGCATATCTTCTGCTCGGCAACCTTCTCGTTACCACCGCATTCGAGCCGCTCTCGTGGACGCTCGTTATCTATCTCGTCATCCGACTGATCAAAACGGACAATCCGGCGTATTGGTACGGTATCGCAGCCGCATTCACGTTCGGCATGTACGGCAAATACTCGATGCTGCTGCTCGGCGCCGCGGTCGCGATCGCGCTTCTCGCCACGCCGGAACGGCGCGTCTTTCGCATGCGCACCTTTCCGATCGCCGCGACCCTGTCGCTGCTCGCGATTGCCCCGAATCTCGCTTGGCAGTGGTCGCACGGGTGGCCCTTTTTGGGCGTCCTTCACGGCGACTTCCAGCATCGCCACCCGTTCCAGAGCGGGATAATGCTCGAGTACAAAAATTTCGGCATGAATGCGCTCGCATTCATCGGCGAGCAGATTCTCTATACGAGCCCGGTCGTCGCGGCATTATGGATTTGGGGATTGGTCGCGCTGACGCGATCGGAGCGCATGCGCAGCTACCGCTGGCTCGCGATCGCCTTCGGCTTGCTCATCGTTGCCACCATCGCGCTCGAGGGTAAAGGCTACTACGTGATCGCGATCTACGCATCGCTGATCGCCGCAGGTAGCGTTGCACTCGAACGCGCTTGGGAGACGACGGGCACGCGTGCGACCGCTACGGCCGTGCTGCTTGCCACCACGGTGCCGCTGATACCGATCTCGCTACCGGTGCTCTCGATTCAGGAGTTCCTCGCCTATTCGACCGCGCTCCACCTCACCGGACAAAACGGCACGCCTCCACACGTCATTCAACCCCTCTACGCACAAGAGTTCGGTTGGGAGCACTTCACCGCGCGCGTCGCGCGCGTATACGACGCGCTTCCCCCTCGAGTGCGCGCGCGCACCGCAATTTTCGCCGACACCTATGGTGAGGCCGGTGCCCTCGCACTCTACGGGCCCGCATACCATCTGCCGACGATTATCGGCTCGCAAAACAACTTCTATATCTGGGGACCGCAGGGATACGACGGGCGTTCGATGATCGTCGTAGGCGCCACGCAACAGGCAACGATCCGCAGACTCTTTCGGAAGGTCACCTTGGTGACGACAATTGCGAATCCGTACGAGTGGGTGCTGCAGGGCCCGGACCCCGTGTACTACTGCAGCGAGCCAGTCGCGCCGCTCGCGACGATCTGGCCACAACTCGGTTGGTACGGAGCCTAAGTTAGCGCCCCCGACGCCGTCGGGCGAAGGTAGCGGGGAAACTAGTACCGGCTAAGCTCTCAACCGCGCGCGCGAGAGTGACGATACTGCTGGTATGAAGGGGAAGGCCGAGCCGCTCTTACGAGCGGCCGCTATCGTTGCCGGCTACTTCACGTTGTGGATCGTGTTCGACGCGCTTTCCACGTACTATTACACGGGCTATTACATCGGCCCGTCACGCGCGAGCCCGTGGTATCTGGGCGTCGCGCTCACTTTTTACCTGATCTACGCGTTTGGCGAGAAGTACGCTCCGGCGGTGATCGTCGTCGAGTGGTTACGCGCGCTGATCATCGGCGTCAATCCGCCGATTACGCTCGGCGTGCTGACCATTTTCGGCATTCAGCAAATGGTGATCTACGGCGGTGCAGCCGTGCTTTTGAGGCGCGTGCTCAAAGTTCGCATTCCCTTCGTCGATCTGCGCGACGTGCTACTCTTCATCGTCGTGGCCGCGACCGCGGCGCCGCTCCTTGCAAGCCTGCTTGGCGTATTGGTGTTCGTATCGACGGGCGCCGTTTCGTGGCATCACTTCTTGCCACAATCCGCTATTTTTGCCGCCGGTGATGCGATCGGTTTTATCACCCTTATCCCGGCGATGTCGTACCTGCTCGCCCCGATTCTGCCCGCGGATTTAGTGCCCGCAAAAGATCCGAAAGAGCAGCGGATCGGCGCGTTCGAACGCGTCCTGCTGCCGGTCGTGTTGCTCGCCTGCGCCACGCTTGGATATCGCTGGTTGCAACTGGGCGGCGGAGCGCCGCTCTACTACTTTCTCTTCTTGCCGCTCGTGTGGATGGCGGCGCGCGGCGGGCTGCGTTTCGCGGCTATGGGCGTCGCCTACGCTGACCTTTCCGTCGTGGCGCTCGACGCCTACTATCGCATTCCAACCTCGTCCTCGCTCGCCTACCAATCATACATCGCCGCGTCGTCGATCACCGCTCTAACGCTCGGCGCGATGGTGACGCAACGATGGCGCGTCGAACGCGAGTACGCAGCGGCCCTGGAACAACAAGTCGCCGAACGCACGATGCAATTGAACGCGGCGCTTCATCGAGCCGAGTTGACCAACGCCGAGCTCGAGTCATTCACGTACGCCGTTTCGCACGACCTGCGCGCGCCGCTCCGAGCGATTTCCGGGTTCACCTCAACGCTGAGCGATAGCCTCTCCGGCAAACTTGACGAACAGAGTTCGCATTACCTCGAGCGCATAATCGCAGCGGCCGGGCGCATGAGCGACATGATCGAGGCGCTGCTGAACCTCGCGCACGTCACGCGCTCCGACCTGATCATGGAGCCGGTCGATTTGAGCGCGATCGTGCGCGATCTCACCGAAGAATTGCTCGTCGCCTATCCCGGTAGAAACGTCGAGGTCGTGATCGCCGACGGCGCGAGCGCACGCGGAGACCGGCGCCTGCTCGGGAATCTCATGCAGAATCTGCTCGCAAACGCGCTCAAATTCACCAGCAAGCAGCCGCATTCACGCGTCGAGTTCGGCGTGCTTGACCGCGACGGTGAGCGAATCTACTTCGTCAAGGACGATGGCGTAGGCTTCGACATGGCACACGCGGGACGTTTGTTCGGGGCGTTCCAACGCATGCACGCGCAGCAAGACTTCCAGGGAACCGGCATCGGACTTGCCACCGCCCACCGCATCGTCGCGCGCCACGGTGGGCGCATTTGGGCCGATGCCGCGCCGGATAAGGGTGCCCAGTTTTCGTTCACCTTAAGCGCGATCAACCTGCCATCTACGTAGCCCGGCTAGTGCTCGACGAGCGTACAGTCGGAGTAACTGAGAAAGTGCCAGTGCGACTTCGGGCGATTCTCCCATAGACGCACGAAATTGTGCGGCGTCGCAAAGATAAGGCGCTCGCGCGTCGCGATTGGACCGTGCGGGGTCGCCTGCGTGCCGACCATCTCGATCAGCTTGTTGGAAGCGTTATCGACGGTGGCCGTAAACGCGCCCTTCGGTCCGACGTCCAGCACGTGCCAGGTGCCCGAAGCGCGATCGTAGCTGAACGTCTGGTTCCAGGTCCCGCCCGAGCTGTTGTTGGCGAACTCCTGACGCTCGTGGACCACACCGTCGGCGCCGATGGTAAACGTATCGGCGACCATCGAGCTCTTGGCGGTGGTACACCACCATTTGCCCGAGAGTCCCTGGAAAGGCGATGCGACCGGGGCCGCCGCCAGCAGCAAAACACCGAGAGCAACTAGTACCTTCATATCTACAATAACGGCCCCGTCCTCGCTCGGGTTTAGCCGGCGGGCATGTGGCCTCGGCGACAATAGTTGCATCGCCACCACTCATATATATCCTAATATACAAATATATGCACAGGCATTTCAAAGCCGAATTCTTTCGCGTGCTCGCCAATCCGACGCGATTGCGCATCCTCGACGCCCTGCGATCGGGAGAACTGACCGTCGGCGAGATTCAAGAAGAGCTCGGAGCGGAACAATCGACCGTCTCACAACACTTATCCTCGCTGCGCTCGATCAACTTCGTGCAGTCTCGGCGCCAGGGCACCTCGGTGTGGTACTCGGTGAGCGATCCGTTGGTGTGGAAGATGCTCGACATCGCTCGTGAGATCTACGAGCGCCAGTTGCGGGCCGGCAAAAAAATGTTGGAGAAACTCGGCTGAACGAACTCGCACTGCGCTTCGGCGTCACCGCGCTCGCCGCGCCGTTCCTTCTTGCATTTGCGCTCGTCGTTCCGCCGGTTGCGTTGTGGACGGCACGTCGCGTGACGTGGATGCAAGCGCTGACGCTGGCGCTCTTCATCGGCGCGATGATCGGTGTACTGCTCGCACGAAGCGTTGCCGCATTCGTGCTCGCGTGGGAGAGCATGTCCCTCGTCTCGACCTTCCTGGTCGCGGCGCATCACGAACAACGATCCGTTCGCCGGGCGGTGCTTTCGTACGCGATCATGAGCCAGTTCGGAACGCTGTTCATCATCGCTGCCCTCGTCATGTTGGCAGAGGGAAGCGGCCATTTCACCTTCACGCAATTGACCTTGGCTGCACCCGCGCTTGCAGCGCCCGTGCGCGTCGCGGCCCTCACGCTCGCCTCGATCGGATTCGCTTCGAAAGCCGGAATCGTCCCCTTGCACTTCTGGCTTCCGCGAGCACATCCGGCGGCCCAGCCCTACGCCTCGGCTCTGCTTTCCGGTCTCATGCTCGCGGTCGCGTTGTACGGCTTTGCCAACGTCGCGCTCGATCTGGCGGCGCCGGCCCCCCCGTCGCTGTGCGTGGCCATCATCGCGATCGGCGCGCTCACCGCGTGCGCCGGAGGGCTCTACGCGGCCCTTCAAAGCGACCTCAAACGTCTGCTCGCCTATAGCTCGGTCGAGAATGTCGGTATACTCGCGGCAACGCTCGGGCTCGCCATGCTCGCGACCGCTTGCAACGTGCCGGCGATCGCGGGCCTCGCGTTGCTCGCGTTTTTCCTCCACGTGGCGGAAGTTTTCAGTTTGAATGAGACCAGCGTCGCGCGTGATTAGTGTGCGGCGTCTAAAATGTTACGCGGCGCTCGGTGCACCTGTCAAGCGATGTGGCGAACGTGCTGCGCTGCCTCGTCGCGTTCGTCGGAGTCTCCG
>DAIDGX010000005.1 GCA_027452165.1 Vulcanimicrobiota bacterium
CTACACGTCGATGCTCAAGCACTACGGCATCGTGGCCTTGCCCTGCCGGCCGTACGCTCCGGACCTGAAAGGGAAGGTGGAATCGGCGGTCGGGCATACGCAGAGCACCGCGCTCAAAGGCCGTACGTTCGAGAACATCGAGCTTCGCATGTAAGGGGTCAGGAGTTCGAGTCTCCTCATCTCCACCAATTGGAAACGCCTGAGAAATCAGGCGTTTTTTGTTTTGCGTGGTTTGACCCCTTATTTTTTCAGGTGGCCTAAACGTTGCGGATCGGTCGGCCCAACTCGCAAGAGACTGTATATTAGGAGCAGCGCAACGCCGGACGTGATGCAAAAGTCGCCCACGTTGAACGTAGCACTCCAAATCTGCGGGGCACGGTAAATATCGACGAAATCTATCACATAGCCATAGTGCAGCCGGTCAACGATGTTTCCAAGTGCGCCGCCCGCGATGATACCGATGGCGGCGCAGACGAGCCGTGAGCGAGTAGCAGCCTCGCGGAAGGCCCAGCAGAAAACGACTAATACGGTGCACGCCAGCACGACAAGCAGCGGTTTGTTGCTGCCGAACATGCCGAAGGCTCCGTGCGTGTTGTGAATCAACGAAAACCGGAGCCAGTCAGGTATCAGGACTATCTGGCCGCACCGCGGGCTGCAGCGTGCATCGAAGTGGATGCTATTGGTAATCCACCCCTTCGACCACTGGTCGAGCGCAAAGGCAACGATCGCGGCCAGAGCGATCAGCACGCTTGCGTTAGTTCGGGGCCGAGGCAGATTCATGAAGCCGCCTTCTAAAGTTGGGACCGTGTTCCTTGAGCGAATGCGGGACACGATGGCTCAAAGCAGGTCTCGTAACTGCTCAACCGTTAGACCAGTCGCATGAGGCACGGTCACCGAATAGCCACCGGGCTCGGGTGTGAGAATCACCGTATAGTCGCGTACAATGGGCGCCACGCGTCCCCGCCATTCGTACACTAACCCGCGTCGATCCGCGTGCATGCGGCAACGTGCTCGGCGTTCGCGTTCACGAGCTCACGCACGAGTCCGATCATCGTGCGAACCTGCGGATTGCTGACGGAATAGTACGTCCACTTGCCGCGGCTCTCCGAGGTAACGAGACCGCACCAGCGCAAGCACGCGATGTGATTTGATACGTTGCTCTGCGCGATGCGAAGGTGCTTGGTGAGTTCGGTCACCGTGAGCGGCCCTTCCATCAGCACATCGATGATCCGCAGGCGCGTCGGATCGCCGAGCGCCCGGAAATATTTGGCAGCAAGCTCCGTCGCCACCGCATCCGCCTCGCTATCATATTGACGAAACATGATATGACGATATACCATGAGGCGGTCATGGGTCAAGCTTTTCGCGGCATCAGCCTCACGTTTACGGGCTCCCGACGGGGGCGCGCGTACGCTATCACGCTGGGGCTCGGAAGCGTGATAACGGCCTTTTACCTCGTGATGCTACCCTCGTCGGCCGTCGGCGGCTTTTCGCTCATCGCGCTACACTACCTCACCCCGCCGCTGGCCCTTGCAGCTGCTGCGCTCGGGTACGGCTTCGCCCTCGCTCTTGCGCTCAACGAAGGCGCACTCACGCAACGTAGCCGTGCCGCGGGAGCTGTCGGCATCGGCGGCTTGCTCGCCGCCGTCCTTCCGGGAAGCCTGTGCTGTACGTCGGTTATCCCGTCGCTTCTGGCTGCCCTCGGAGCATCGGTACCAACCGTTCTCGGCACGACGGGAAAGATCGCCTCGATCTTTGCCGTGTACGAGAACGTATTCATCGCGGCTTCGCTTGCAGGCGTTGGCCTATCGATCGTTCTCGCCGCTCGCACCTGTGCCACGAGTTGCACCATTCCTCCCCACCAGAAAGGTACGTGATGAAAGTTCTTCGATCGATCGCGGTCATAGCAACGCTGCTCCTCGTGGGCACGCTCTCGCCTGCGCGCGCAGCGGAGCCACCCGCGGTGGGACATCCTGTTCCGGCATTCACGTATCATCTGCTCGGCGGCAGCCGGCTCTCACCGGGAACGCTACGGGGGCACCCATACGTGCTGTGGATGGTTGCCACGTGGTGCTCATCGTGCGAAACGGGAAGCAACGTCGTCGCTTCGCATATCGCATTTTTGCGCGCGCATGGCGTGCGGGTCGTCGAGATGCAACTTGCCAACGATTTGGGGCAACCTGGTCCGGGGCTGGCGTCGTTTCAAAAAGCAGTCGGCGCGAGCGCAAAATCACCAAATTGGTATTGGGGTGAACTCACGGAGGCGCAAACGGCCGCACTCGATCCCAAAGGCGACATGGACGTGTACTATCTCGTGGACGCACACGGGAAGATCGTCGCCACGAGCGGCAACCCGGCCGTCACCTGGGACGCAATCGAACGCTTTGCGACGGCGCAACACGCATGAGCGATTGTTGCGCGCCCTCCGCCGTCGCGATCGGCGATAAGGCGCCGGACGTTGCGATCGTCGGAGCGGGCTCGGCCGGCTTTGCCGCGGCGATCCGAGCGGCCGAGCTTGGCGCACACGCCGTGCTGATCGGGCACGGCGCAATTGGTGGAACGTGCGTAAACATCGGCTGCGTTCCTTCAAAAGCGTTGATCCGCGCCGCCGAGGCGCTGCACCAGGCGCGCGTCGCATCGCGCTTTGCCGGCATCCACGCTTGGGCCGATCTCGTTGATTGGAACGCGACCGTCGCCCAAAAGGACGAACTCGTCGATGCGCTGCAGCACGCCAAGTACAGAGATCTTCTGCCCGAATACGAGAACGTCACATATCTCGAGGGCCAAGCACGCGTGCTGCCGGAGGGTATTGCCGTCAACGGTACCGTGCTCACGCCACGCAAGACCATTATCACGACCGGAGCATCACCCGCGATTCCTTCGATTCCCGGACTCGACGCCATACCATACCTCACGAGCACGACCGCGCTTGAATTGACCGAACTTCCGGCATCGCTCATGGTAATTGGGGGCGGCGTCATCGGTTGCGAGCTCGGTCAGATGTTCGCACGCGCAGGCGTGAAGGTCACGATCGTTTGCCGCACCCGGTTGCTCCCGCAGGCCGAGCCTGAAATCAGCGCAGCGCTCGAAGGATACCTTCGCGATGAAGGCCTCGACATACGGTGCGGCGCTCGATATCGCGCGATCCGCTTTGATGGCGATAACATTGTGCTCGATCTCGACGGGCTTGACGAATCACTGCAGACCGTGACGGCCAAGCGTGTTCTCGTCGCCACCGGTCGGCAGCCAAACACCAGCGGCCTCGATCTTGAGAGCGCTGGCATTGCGTTGACGCCAAACGGCGGAATCAAGGTGGACGACCATCTGCGCACGACCCGTGTCGGGACGTATGCTGCCGGCGACGTTACCGGTCGCGACATGTTCGTGTACATGGCTGCGTACAGCGCAAAAATCGCCGCCGAGAACGCGTTACTCGGGGACAGCCGGCGCTATGACGCGTCCTCGATGCCCGAAGTCGTCTTTACCGATCCGCATGTCGCAACCGTCGGACTCACGGAATCGCAAGCTCGCGAACGTGGGGTCGAGGTACAAACCGCGATCGTGCCGCTCGATCAGGTACCACGTGCGCTCGCGGCTCGCGATACACGCGGCCTCATCAAACTCGTTGCCGAACGAACGAGCTTGCGGCTTCTCGGAGCGCACATGCTCGCGCCGGAAGCGGGAGACAGCATTCAAACCGCGGTGCTTGCGATCAAACACGGGCTCACCGTAAACGACCTCGCGGAAACGCTCTTCCCATACCTCACGACGGTGGAGGGTCTAAAATTGGCAGCGCTAGGTTTTAGCAAGGATGTATCAAAGCTGTCCTGTTGCGCAAGCTGAAAGCCGAGGTTCGGACGAATAGATGCGGGTTCACATCAACACGGCGGCGACGCTACGCCTATGCGCACTCGCCGTTGTTTCACTGGTTGCTTGTTCCACGTCGCCGATGCGTGCCGACGTCACGACCTACGGATCGGCACATCTGCGCCCAACGACCCCACTGGCATCTGCATCCGGAACGGTCTGGTACGCCAACGCGAACGCTACATCCATCATCCCGTTCCAGACAGCGACGCACACCTTTGCAAAGCCACTCCCGAACCCAACCGCGATCCCAGGATTCGGCTACGCAGCGCCGCCAAACACGCACGCGCAGTTGGCACTCGCGCCGCGTGCGCTTGCGCAAGGAACGGGCAGAACGCTCTGGGGCGTCGGAACCGCAGAGATGCGCTCGGGATTTTCCGGGTACGCATCGACATACGCAATCGTAGAATACGATCGCGCCGGATCATCGCGTGCATTTCCCATTCCGGACGGTTACGTTCCCGGATATCTCACGGTCGAGAGCCCCAACGGCAAGCCGTGGTCGATGATTTGGACCGATCGCGGCACCACCGCCGCAGTGGTACAACTTCACGCAAACGGGACGGTTACACCGAAGTTCACCGTTGCGCGCTCTGCACTACCGCGTCAGTATCGCCTCCGCTATGCGCGGTTCGGGAAGGCCGGAATCGTTTGGTTGCTCGGCAATAGATTTCCCCACCCACAGATTACACGCTGGGTCCTTGGCTCGCGCAACCCGACGCGCATCGCTTTGCCGGTCGATGGCTACCTTCGATGCGAAGCCTTCACCACAAGCCCCGATGGTTCGGCTTGGGTCATCGGCAAGGCAGTAACCGCAGCCGGCCGGGGGTCAACGTACTTCTACCGGATCTCCCCGGCCGGCGCGGTTAGGCGGTTCGCGCTGGACGTGCCGAACGAGCAAACCTCGTGCCCAGCAACGATCTTCGCGGCGCATGGATCCCTCTGGGGGGTATCGATCGTCAGCAACGGCCCAGGCGTCGGTACGGCATATTTGCTTCGCGTCGATGCATCGGGTAAGGTCGCGCAAACGGAGATCGCGGGGCCGCGCGGTTCGATCGCACAGATCGGTCCCTCAATCCCTGGTCGCGGCGACGAAGCGTATATGAGCAGTTTCTCCGGAGATCTTCCAGTACTCCACTATACGCCGTAGTCGCACGTCGATTCCACACAGCCGCTTAGCGGTTGTTGATACATCGATTCCCAGGTTGCTCGACGATGTCGTCGCGATCCCAATAGAAGTGATTGCCGCCACTATTGCGCAGCACGACCCGGCCATAGCCGTAGGGGTCGCCCGTCTTCCCGGGAGCAGCGGCCATATTGCATAGGCGCGGAATGACCTGAATCGTCGTATCCGCAATCTGCGACATCTGACCGTTCACGGTCTTCTTCACCTCGGCACGAACGTAATAGATCGAGCCCGCCGCATAGCAGCAGTTGTTCCAATAGTCGGTTTGATGCGCTTGCAGCCAGCCTGAACCCATCTGATGACGGAACGCATTGTACACCGTAATCCAAACTTGGTACTGCGTTGGATTGTACGTAACCAGTCGTCCGTTAGCCGGATTATAAGCACTGCTCGAGAGCGTAGCACCTGCCACGAACAGCGTGAAGGCGAGAACTACGTAGATTTTCCTCATCGCGAACCTCCGCCGGTCGCCCGCCGGCGACCCGAACATGGTAGGCACAACGTTACCGAACAAGCGAGGGTTCCCTCCCCTACACAGGCCCGCCGGGTGAAACGCTGAATAGTTATATCTGACGAGCAACCCGCGATCGTCGATTACACGGCGATTTCCGCTCCCCGACTGGGCGCTTCTCGGCATTATTTCGCCCCACAGCGAGTACCAACATCGTCAAACCGCGTCCAGGAGTCGCCGCCTATGTCCAGCCAGCCATTTCTCACGAACGCCGAGCGCGCGCGCGCCACGATCAACCGTCTGGGTCTCGTAGCCATTCACATCGGCGCGCTCGCGGCGTTCCTCCCCGCGATGTTTGAATGGAGCGCGGTGCTCGTCGCGTTTGCGGTTCTCTACGTCACCGGCGGCCTCGGAATCGCGCTATGCTATCACCGCGCGTTGACACATCGCGCCTTACGGTTGCGCAAACCACTTGAGTACACGCTCGCGATCTTCGGCGCGTTGGCGCTGCAGGGCGACCCGATCCGCTGGGTGGGGACCCATCGTAAGCACCACGCGCACTCCGATGTCGAAGGCGATCCTCACGGCCGCAACGTCGGGTTTCGTTGGGCCCACATCCGTTGGCTCTATAGGCCGAATACCGCAATGCCGCAAGCCGGCGAATTGCGACGCTACGCGCCCGACCTCCACGCGCAGCCATTCTATCGCGCACTGCAGTACAGCCACGGCGCACTCCAACTTGTCCTTGGCCTTGCGCTCTTCGCCACTGGCGGCTGGTCGTGGGTCGTGTGGGGCATCTTCGTGCGTCTCGTGGTCAGCTATCACGCCACATGGCTCGTCAACAGTGCCGCCCACCATGTCGGCTATCGCACCTACCGCACGCACGATCTCTCGACGAACTGCTGGTGGGTCGCGCTCATTTCATGGGGCGAGGGATGGCACAACAACCATCACGCCTTCCCCTATTCGGCCCGCCACGGTTTGCGCTGGTTCGAGTTCGACCCTACGTGGTGGAACGTACGGCTGCTTGCGTTCGTACGGTTAGCCGACCGCGTTAAACTTCCACCGCCGAAAGCGCGCGCGGCAGTCGCACCGCAGAGCCCGTAACATGGCGACATCTCCTTAAGATAGCCTGTGCGCTTCGCCCGCAGATGGGCTCCGTGTACGCGTGCAGTGCGCCGAACGGAACCGGTCAAAGCACGACCGGACCATGGATCAACAGCGCCACGAACACGTGGGATGGCAGCACCGACGCCAATGCCAAGATCGCGGTGCAAGGCAGCAATGCGTTCAGCGGACAGTTCACTGAGGCATCCGATGGAACGACGCGCACGATCAGCGGCAACGCCGAGCCGATAAGCCCCGTGACCGCCGGCACCTTCCCGATCGCCCTGACCGATCCGGCGCACCAATACGATGCCAACCCGAACTCCATCGCCGCGCATACGTTCAGCTTCTCCGTTCCCGCGAATCCTACGGCGGCAGCGCAACCAAGTTGCACCTCTGGCGGCCCGATCGGCGTTGCGATGGATGGCGTGATGATCTACAACGCCTTTGACGCACAGGGAAACGATGCGGTCGCGCGCGAGGTGCAAGATTCGTGCCACGGACATCCCGACGTCTCCGATGTGTATCACTACCATGGGTGGCTGCAAGCATGCGTCACCGACACCGGCTCGTCCACGCAGAACTCCGGGCTGCTCGGCTACGCAAGCGATGGCTACGGCATCTATGGACCGTGGTATAACGGTAAAATTCTCACCAGCGCCGACTTGGACGAATGTCACGGGACGACGAGTGCGGTGATGTGGGACGGCAAACTGACCACCATCTACCACTACGTCTCGACCTACGACTTCCCGTACACGGTCGCGTGCTTCCACGGCACACCGGTCTCCATACCCGTCCCGTAAGCCCGTACGCGAGCGCACGCCGGCTCGCGTGCCCTTCGCTGGTTCTTCTCAAACGCGTGCGCCCGGCTTGTTACCATCGGGGGGTGAGAGCGAGCGTCGGCGTGTTAGCTCTGGCATTTTGTGCCGGCTGCGCGAGCACGCCCCCCTATCGGGGAGTCCACTTTGGCGACGTGATGGGTCCGCCATCCGTCGCCAAAGCGGGTATGACTGCCTTTGCGGCCGACCGCCTCGATCAGATCGCCGGCCCCTTCAACCAGATCTCGTGCGCAAAATGCCACGGCGTCCCAAGCCTGGGTGGCACGCAGCCCGATTGGAGCGACTTCGTCATGCGCACGAAGGTCGCGGGGCATCTACAGCCCTACCCGCGCTACCACGTCGTGCACGGCATGGTACGGCCGCGCCCGCTGCCGCCGTGGTACTTCTTGCGGCGACCGCAACCGCTCTACGGCATCGGACTGCTGCAAGCGGTACCCGCATCGGAACTACGCCGCATCGCCGCCGCCGAACCGGCGAAACACCGCGGACGCCTTGCGGTGTTGCCCGACGGTACCATCGGCCGGTTCGGCTGGAAAGGCGACGTCCCGACGGTGCTACGGTTCGTCGCAGCCGCATTTGCCGGCGAAACGGGTGTGCCGCATGCGAAGGATATCCCGGCGGTTGCCGATTTTATCACCCGGCTCGCGCCGCCGCCGGGCGACCGCAGCCCAACCGATCGCGCCGGCCGTTCGCTCTTCGGGCAGATCGGATGCGCCGATTGTCACCGCCCATCGCTACGCATCGGGAGCTTCGCGCCCATGCCCGCGCTCGATGGGAGCCGCATCGATCCCTATACCGACGAGCTTTTGCACGATATGGGGCCCGCCGAAGCCGACGTACCGCAGGGCGCCGCGCGCGCGTCGGAGTTCATTACCGCACCGCTCTGGGGCGTCACGCGCATCGGACCGCCCTACATGCACGACGGCCGCGCGATGTCCTTACAGCAAGCGATCGAATCGCATGGTGGCCAAGCCGCCGACACCGTTCGCGCGTATCGCGCGCTCACGGCCACGCAGCGCGCAGCGCTGCTACGTTTCTTGCAATCGCTGTAAACGTACCCCCCGGACCTCTACTTAGGTCGCAACTCAACTTCATACTCAAAAGTTCTCGGGACGTTCACACCGCGTTCAAGGCCCGCGATTATGCTGTGCACATGAAACGCTTTCTTGCAATCGCCACCGTATGTGCCCTCACCCTCCTGTTCGGCGCCTCGTCGATTCCGGCATCGGCATCGGACGCACCGCAAGTCTTCACCATCAACGCCTCGGCTACGACGCTCTTCACGCCCGATCAGATCACGGTTCACGCGGGGCAACCCGTCGAACTCAAGTTGGTCGGAAAAGACGGCGTGCATGAGATCGCTTCGAGCGAACTCGGCATCCCGAGCACGCTGATCACTCCGGGAAGCACAAAGACCGTTACGTTCACGCCGGCCAAAGCGGGCACGTACACGCTGCATTGCCTGATTCCGTGCGGACCGGGCCACACCAAGATGGCGATCACGATCAAAGTTATCTAATCCAACGACCTCCACAATAGTCGCATCACCTCAGAAAAAACGAGGCGGCAACAGCCGCCTCGTTTTCTTTTCGCACCTTCGCAACATCTCGCGAGCGGCTTATTGGTAGCCAAGCGCGCTCCTCCGTGCTACTTCACGTGCATCGCAACCTTGATCTCCCGCACGAGTGCGCCGAGGTGCGCCTCGCTGACGGCATCGTGCGGAGCCGACATCGCTGATGATGCATCGCGCGCGATGCGCAGCAAAGCGCTTTGCGCAAGGGCTTGCGCATCCGACGGCGTTCCGGCCAACGGCTTCGTCGCAAGCGTCACCAAACGCGACACGTACGACGCCTGGAGGTTGCGCGAGATCAGCGGAATCGAGCGCATGCGGATGTTCGCGAAGATTCCATCGTGCAACCAATTGAAGAGATCGGCCATGCTCATCGTCGGCACCGTCGCTTCCAACGGATTATCGTCGATGCGTTGCAGAACGAGCGGTTTGAACAGATAGTTCACTGCCGACATCTGCTCGGCGTTGATCTCCTCAGCAAACGGGAAATCGTGACGTTTGGGCGGATCGTACGCCCATAACGGCAGGTTCCCGTAGCCGTCCCAACTGGTGTAACTGTAGCCCGACCACTCCGAATAGCGGAGGCGATCGAGGGTCGTTGCCGGGACATCGAGCGCGTTTGGATTGAAGAGATCTGCGTCGAGCATCTTCATCGCGCGCTGTTCGGTGGCAAGTGGCACCGGAACGATCGGCGGCTGTGCGCCGGGATCGCCTGCGTGTGCCCACGACAGGTACTGACCGCCCAGGTAATGGGCCGATACCGTCGCGCAGTGCTCGTACGAGCCCACCATCCGCGCGAAGATCATGCGCTCTTCGTCGAAGGCGTGACCCGGCCGGGGCCAATAACGATTGAGCGCCGCGATCTGCGTGCGATACATCTGCATCTGCACGCCGCACCACGCAAGCGGATCGTTCGTTAACATCCCCGTCTCCACGCGCGGGTCGGCTGCGTGGCCGCTCGCGTAATCCACGTCCTCATCCGAGGCATAGCGCGTCCACGGGTTCGACCAGCCTTCGGCCCACTTTCGCAACGTTGGGACCTCTTGCTCGGGCGTCTTCGCGCCCGGGATGTTGGCGTATCCCCACTTAATCGCGTAATAGTCGTATGGACCGATCGTCGTCTGGAAATATTCCCCTTGTTTATAGGGTTGCGGCCAAAGGTTGAGTGGAGCATACTCCATCACGCTCGAGGCCACACCGTGCGCGCGCGTGAACGACATGCTCTGCAACTCCGCCGCGGTGTAAGCTTCATGGCCGATGAAGTTGTGTTGCATGCCGAGGTTATGTCCCATCTCGTGCACGATTGCCGCAAAGATCGCGTCGTGCATGAATTGCGCCGGAACCGGATCGGTGGTGCGACCATAACGAACCGGATCGACCATATATTTCCAGGTCAGGCGCGGCCCCATTCCCTCGACCGCCGAGACCAATATCCCCGTGCGAATCTCTTCGCCCGTCATCGGGTTGAAGAGCGTCTGCGAATCGGCGCCGAAACTCGGATACGTTTCGTTCAACCACCGAATTACGTTGTAACGGAAGTCGTCCGGATCCCAGTTGGGATCGTTCGGCTGGTCGCGCACTTGTAGCGCATCCAGAATGCCGATCCGCTTGAAAGCCTTATTCCATTCGAGCACGGCATCGCGGATCGCTGGACGATACTCTTTGGGAACCGAGTTGTCGATGTAAAGCACCATCGGGTGACGCGCTTTTGATGGGTGGTTGGGATCGGCTGGATCGAAGTTCCAGCGCACGATATACGGCAGCTGACGCACCTCGCGCGTATCGGTAGAGAAATCGATGTAGATGTCGTCGTAAAGACCTATACGATCGTCCATCAAACGCGGCCGATAGTCGTCTTTCGGCAGTTGCACAAAGTTATATACCACGCGAATCTGCACGCGACGCGCGTCGGGCGCGGCATCGAATTTATGCTTTTCGCTCGTGTTCCATGTCTGCGAGACCGTGATCACGTCATTCTCCGGGAATGCCTTCACGTGATCGAAGAACGAGAGCGCCGGGTCCAAGCGATATGTTTTTCCGGCCGGCGAATCGGCGAGAATGTTGTGCACGTCGAGGTTGTCGCCAAGCAGCGACGAGAGATTGAAAATCACGTGCCCGTTACTCGAGTCCTCGGCGACAATCTTTCCAATTCCGACGACCGAATCCGGGAAACTCCCTGCATCGGCCACGAGCGCCGACGCGCTGTTTCCCGGATGCGCATACCAATTGCGCCAAATCATCACGATCTCGTTACCGCGCCGCTCGAAACGTAACACCTGCGTGGGGAGATAGTCGGTGTCACCCCACCAAAGCGGCCCTTGTCCAATGCCGTTGCCCGGCACAATAGTCTCGAGAAAATCGGTGTCGAGCTGGTTGGGCGCCAGTTCCATGTAGGTGCCGTCGCCCTTCTGCCAGATCGGGAAAAGACCGCGGTGAACCGTGGCGGAAGCGGTGAACGACGCGTAGGTATCTGCGGCGCGGGCATGGCCGGCTGCCGCTCCAAAGCACAGTGCTGCACCAAGCGCAGCGGTAAGGATCGTGCGTTTCATCCAGCAAGCGTTCGCCGGGTTTTCGGGCCGCTCTTGCATTGTATCGACGGGAACCGAGCGCCCGGCGGCGTATGGCGGTCTCTCAATGAAGATTGGGGATATCATCGGCGGCTTCGAACGCCCGTTCTGGATCGCGAACTTCAGCGAGATCTTCGAGCGCCTTTCGTACTACGCCGTCTTTTCGACACTCGCACTCTACCTCAACCAGACTCTGCATTTCCCGAATGCCGAGGCAGCGAGCCTGAGCGGCCTCTTCGGCGGAGCCGTGTGGGTGATGGCGATCTTCGGCGGGGCGCTCGCCGATCGCATCGGGTTCCGGCGCGCGCTCTCGTCGGCCTATTTCATCCTCACGCTTGCGTACTTCATGGTCGGCTCGATCGGCGCGCCGTGGCTCGCACCGGTGCGCTCGGTCGTGCCGCTCGGTCTCCTCGCGGGCTTGATCCTCTTTCTACCCGCGCTCGGCGTGGCGCTCGTGAAGCCGTCGGTCGTCGGTACCACCGCACGCTCGTCGCGCGAAAACGTGCGCTCGATCGGATACTCGATCTATTACACGATGGTGAACATCGGCAGCACCGCGGGGCCGCTCGTTGCAGGATGGCTGCATGCCCATTTGCCGCCGCAGGACGTGTTCATGGTCGCCGCGCTCGGCGTCTTCGCCATGTTCTTCGTCGTGCTCGCATTCTTTCGCGAGCCGCGCGCCGACGCCAAAGCCGCAGCCACGTCATCCGGCACGACGTTGCGTAACTTCGGGACCGTGGTCAAGAATTGGCGTTTTCTGCTCTTCCTCGTAATCTTCTCCGGATATTGGATCGTCTATTGGCAACAGTTCCTCATCCTGCCGCTCTACCTGCACAATTTCGTTGATCCGAACGCCCCCACGGCGCAGATTCTCAGCATCGATCCCCTTATGGTGATCCTGCTTACGGTCGCGATCAACGCGTTGACGCGGCGCATTCCATCGTTCGCCGCGCTCACCCTCGGAACGCTGATCACGTCGGTGAGCTGGCTTGCGCTCGTCGTGCATCCGAGCGTGCCGATGGCCGTCGTTGCGCTCGTCGTTCTCGCGATCGGCGAGATCGTGCAATCGCCCCGTTACTACGAGTACGTCTCGCGCTTGGCGCCGCCCGGCCAGCAAGGTACGTATATGGGGTTCGCGTTCTTGCCGATCGGCATCGGTTCGCTCGTCGGCGGCGTCTTCGGCGGCACGCTGCTCGCTCGCTTCGCGCACGATCCTGCGACCGTCTGGCTCGTCGTCGTTGCGACCGGCATCGTCACGACGCTGCTGCTCTTCCTCTACGATCGAGTGTTGAAACCGGCAAACGCTGCACCCGGGTTGTGATTACTATGAAACGTCTCCAGCATCGCATCGGGGCGTTGCTGCTGGCCGCCGTGGCGCTCGGCGCGCTCGCCGGCCGTGCCGACGCCATCAGCGAAAACGCCATCGTCCGCAACGTTCCCTACGTCATCGCCTTCAAGCCGATGTATTCGGGCACCGTCCCCTTCACCGGCGTGATGAAGCTAACGTTCAACAACGGCATCGTAAGCGGAACGTATACCGACGATTCGATCAAGCCCGGGGGTCCCTTCGCCAATCGGCGCAACGTGTACGTCAGCGGGGGCATCAGCGGCCAGCGCATCGATTTTACGATCGGACCGATCGGATTCCACGGTATCTTCTACGGGAACACGATTGCCGGAAGCGCCATCATCCGAGGACGGATATACGAGTTCGAAGCCCAACGCGGCATGCCCGGCCACAAGATGACCGATAGGCCGACGTAGTTAGAAACGTCGAATCTCTTCGATCGTGTAGGTGATGGAGCCGGCGGGGCGCGCAACGGCGACGCGATCGCCGACGCGGTGATCGGTAACCGCCTTGGCGATTGGCGACTGCCAACTGATCGTGCCGCTTGCGGGTTCGGCTTCGTCCTCACCGACGATGCGCACGGTGAGCTGCGCGCCTTTAGCATCACGCAGCACCACGGTCGCTCCAAACTCCACAACACCGCGGGTATGTGAAGTTGGCTCGACCACGATGGCGCTCGCAAGGCGCTCGGTGTAGTAGCGCGCGGCGCGCTCATCGCCGTCCGCCTCAGCGTACGCGAGCGCCTCGCGGAGCAACCTTTGCCCGCGAGGCGTCACGTAGTTCGGCGCGTCGCTGACCGGCCGTGCGAGCAGCGGTTCGGGGCCCTCGTGCTCCTTGACGAAGGCTCGACTCATACCCGAGCGGTGTCGATCGCTGCAAGGGCGTCGCGCATCCGCTTGTTCACGTCTGCGGCGACCGGATGCAATTGTGCGTTCCCGGTGACGCCGAGCATCGCCTCGGCGTCGATGGCCATCACCTCGGTGTGGTCGCCGCGCTTGGCGACCACCACGTTACAGGGCAGCAGCAAGCCGAGTTCCGGCTCATGCTGGAGTGCCTGATAGGCGAGTTGTGGATTGCAAGCCCCGAGAATGACGTAGGACTCCATCTCGGCGCCGATCTTCTCACGCATGGTCTTGGCGACGTCGATCTCGCAGAGCACGCCGAAGCCCTGCTCTTTGAGCGCCGCCTTCGCGCGTTCAACGGCCTCATCGAACGAAAGCGCAGTGGAAATGCTCGTCCCGTACTTCATGCCTCTTCTCTCCTTCGCTCTGCTAGAACACTCCGGCGCCGCCGTAAGGTTACCTGCGTGGCTATTTGGCCGCAACCGCGATCTTCCGATTGGCAATCGGTTTCATCGGGCTGGCCGTTACGGTCAACAGGCCGTTCTCCACCTTTGCCGCGACCGAGGCCGGGTCGATCTCCTGCGGCAGGGCCATGGAGCGTACGAACGACCCGCGCCGTATCTCGCGACGGTGGTAGTTCACGTCGTCTTCGGTCATTTTCTGCTCGTGGGTGCCGCTTACGGTGATGATGCCGTTATTGGCTTCCACCTCGATCTCGTCACTCCGATACCCCGGGACGGCAAGCTCTGCATAAAACGTACCGTTCCTTTCGTACAAATCGAGCGCAGGTAACGCTGGAAATTCGATCGCGAACGGTTGGTTCCAATCGCTCCAGAAGCGGTCGAATACCGTGTCGATGTCGCTGCGCACCGCAGTGCGGATGCTCGGTGATGTCATGTTCTTCTCCTCGTTCAGATGACGGTCCCGGCGCATCTTAGCGTATTGCGACAGCATGAGTATCGAAGGAAGACGGCACGAAGAACTTACGTCGCGACGCGAATCTCTTCGAGCATTTCGTGTTTCGTCTCGGGAACCGCACGCGCAACGAAAACGATCGTCACCACGCATAGCGTCGCGTACACCGCAAAGGTGAGCGGGCGGCCGAGTCGCTCGATCATCGTTAAAAAGAATTGCGACACGAAAAAATTCGCAGCCCAGTTCGCAAGCGTGCACAAGCTCATGCCGAGCCCGCGTGCCTGAAGCGGAAATATCTCCGAAATGAGCAACCAGACGATCGGTCCAAGACTGTATGCAAACGACCCGACGTACATCATCGTCGCCACAAGCGCGATTGCCGCAAGCGCTCCATGCAGGTTCGGTTGTGAAAAAGCAAACGCGAGAGCGGCAAGTGATATTCCCATTCCGGCGCATCCCGCGTAGAGCAGTGGCTTGCGCCCAACGCCATCGACGAAGAAAATCGCGACCAATGTCAAGAGCACGTTCACGACGCCGACCGCGGCCGTCGCAAGGATCGATGCCTCGTTCGATCCGATCCCGGCCATTTGAAAGATGCGCGGCCCGTAATAGATAACGGTGTTGATGCCTGTTACCTGTTGTAAGAACGCAAGCGCCACGCCGACGAAGAGTGCGGCTCGCGCGGTAGGCGACGCAAGCGCGGCGAATCCGCCCTTCTTTACCGCTAAGCTTGCGACGATCGATCGTTCCTCGTCATCAATCTGTGCGCCGCCTGCAATGTTCCGCAATTCGTCACGCGCATCATCGACGCGACCGATCTTGAAAAGGAATCTCGGGCTCTCCGGCAAGAGCGTCATCCCCACGATAAGGATGAGCGACGGAACAACGGCAAGGCCAAGCATCCAGCGCCACGCGCCTGACGCCGCAAGCGCGTAGTCAAGCAGAAACGCTGCGAGGATCCCGATCGTGATCGCGAACTGGTAGAGCGAAACGAGCGCGCCGCGCACGTTTGGTGGAGCAACTTCCGAGATATAAAGCGGCGCCACGACCGAACTGAAGCCAATCGCTATCCCGACGATCGAACGCGCCACGAGCAAGACAACGATCGAGGGTGCAAACGCCGAGAGCAGCGCTCCCGCTCCGAAGATCACGCCCGCGGCAAGTAGCGTCATTCGGCGTCCGATACGATCGGCAAGCGTACCGGCGACCGCCGACCCGGCGATCGCTCCGAGCAGCACGATGCTCACCGTAAACGCTTGTAGGGCGGTCGAGAGCCCAAAATCGCGCGTCACGAAAAGCACCGCGCCAGAGATGACGCCGGTGTCGTAGCCGAAGAGGAGGCCGCCGAGCGCGGCTACGGAGGCTACCAAGAAAACAAACGGTCTCACGACGAGCGCATTTGTCACCTCGCGCCGAATGACCCGCCGATGGGTTTGGAATCCGCGGCCGCATACGCGGCCAAACACGCACCACATGCATTGCTCGTGGCGCACGGCGAGCGAGTCCTCTACGAGGCATACGATGACGGCTACGATGCGCAGCGTCCCCACGCGCTCTATTCGGGAACGAAAAGCTTTTGGGGTATAGCCGCACTTGCCGCAGAGCGTGAGGGCCTGATCGATCTCGACGAGCCGATCGCGGCTAAACTCCCGGCCTGCGCGAACGATGCGCGCTCGGGCGTCACGCCCCGGATGCTGCTTCAGATGATCGCCGGATACGGCTTCGGTGGCCTCGGCAACACGGTCCCCACCTATGAACGCGCGCTCGATATCATGCTCAAAGAGGCGCCCGGGAGCACGTTTACCTATGGTGGGATACCTCTCCAGGTGTTTGGCGCGTATTTTGCGCGCGCGCTCGCCCACCGCGACCTCACGCCGCACGCGTATCTTGCGCAGACGATCCTTGTGCCGGCTCGCGTCGAGATCGGCACGTGGCGCACGCTCAAGGACGGCGCGCATCCGCTGCCGACCGGGGCGGCGCTTACCGCTCGCGCGTGGCTCGCATACGGCCGCTTCGTCATGCGCCATCGGGATGCATACGCCGAGGCGTTCATCGGCTCGAAGCCCAACCCGCGATACGGTCTATGCTGGTGGCTCGGTGCGGCGGGCGCGCCGAACGATTGCGTTTACGCCAGCGGTTCGGGCGGGCAGGCGATGTACCTCGTGCCGTCAGCGGACCTCGTCATCGTGCATTTCGGGGCAAGCGCCTCATTTAAGCACGAGACGTTTCTCAAACGCTACTTCGACTGATCGCAGCGACGAACGCATCGTTGCCGCGGGTAAGCGCGTGGTAGAGCGCGATCTCCGAACGCTCGCTGCAGACACGCAAGCGCCACCAGTTGAGCGCAGTTTCGTTCGCTGCATCGACGCCGAAATGCGAGGCCACTCGCGCAAGGTGCGGGCGAACCTCATGCGTGGCATGGATCGCGAGCACGTAATCGTGATCGCTCAGGTGATTGACGAAAGCCTCGATCGGAGCGTACGCGGCAAGCGCGTATCCATCGACGGTGCGCTTCACTAATCCGTACTCCACGGGATCGACACCCGCGATCATCGCGGCGGCGCGACACCATGTCACCACCTTCGCCTGATCGCCGAGCGAGGGCGCCGCATGTGCTGAGAGCAGCACGGTTACAAAACGCGCATCCAGGCCGCGCACGATCGCTTCGGCACCCGAGAGGCAATGATGCCCACCCGTTGCGCCGATCGGAAGTTCGTCCAAGAACGTCCCGTCGTCGCGATATTGAAAAACGACCGTCTTCATGATGTCGTGATAAAGCGCCGCGCCGATCGCTAGATCGCGATCGACCTCCGGCCGCCCACCGAAATACTGCACGTCATACGTTCGGGCGAACTGCTCGCCCATGCGCGCGTTGAAGAGCTCATGTGCGCACAGGCCGCCGGGATAGCTATGATGTCCGTTCGTGTCCGAACCCGGCGCGCTCCAAAACGGCTGCGCGATCCCGTGTGCTCCCACCGGCGGAAAGATTCCATCGACCGGTGCGTCGGCCGCGATGAACCCCGCGCGCGCAAGCGCGTCCCGCAACTCGGCGCGCGATTGCGCGCTCGGATAGCGTCGCATGTAGGTTGGTTCCGGATGTTCGAGCAGCGCCGTCACGTTCTCGCGCAGGGCTTGGTCGCCAATCGACGCGGCGAGCGCGCGAATGTCGGCATAGAGCCGTGCGATGAACGGCGATGATGCAGCGATGCGTGCCGCACGCGTATTTGGAGCCGAGAGGCCGCCCGGAACCCGCAGACTCGCTACCGTTTCATGCGCATCGGCGGCTTCGGGGAGCAGAGGGAGTCCCGCAATGCTCGCCGCGCCCAGAAAAGCGGTGCGCGAGAGGAGCGCCGCACGAGTCAAACTAACGCACATGCCGCACACGTTCAACGCGCGCCGGATGGACTCCGGCGCGCGTTGCTGTGTACGCGATGGGCCAGCGAGGCGTTACGGCGCGACGGCGTGGACGCCCGCGATCGGTTTGCCCCCCGCGTGCTGCAGTTCATCCGACAGCACCGCGAGCCGCTTCACGAAGGCGTTGTACCGCGCGAACGCTGCCTCGTACGCGACGTCGAAGCGCGACGCGTAGTCTAGCTGCGCCGCGGTCGGAGCGAGTTGAACACCGAACCCCGCACGCGGCAACGACTCACGAAGCGATCCCGGACGCTGAATCGAGTCCTCGTCGTTGTGGTAGTCCGCAGTGAACGACGAGAAGATCGCTTGCACGCGCGTACGCGCGTCTGCAACCTTCGCAGCCAGCGCGGCGTTGCGTGGTTTGGCTGACGCAAGCGATCGGCGCATTGCATCGATGTTGTTCAGCACGGTGTCGATCTGCCCGTACGCGCGGTCGTATTTCTTGGCAAAGTCGTACCCCGCTTGATACTGCGCCTGCGTCCAGCTATCGCGTGGGTCTGGTTTCACCTCGAAGCGCCGTTCGAAGGTTTTGCCGTCGATCGTCATGCGCACCGCATAGGTTCCGGGAACGACTGCCGGGCCGATATGCGGGCCGCGGTAAGATTTGCGCGCCGCGCCCATCCAGAGCACCGGGCCGTCTTCGTGGAGGTCCCATACAAAGCGGTTGATGCCCGCCGCGTTTGGAATGCGCGAGACGTTCTTGCCCTTTACTTTATGGGTGCCTTTGATCGTACGGATCACCTTGCCATTCGCATCGAGAATCTGCGCCATCGGCGCGCCCTTTTGCGGCTTTGCCTGATAAAAATCGATGATCGCACCATTCGGCGGGTTCATCGCCGCAAAGTTCGCATACGTACCGTAATCCTCGTTCGAGTGATCGTGATACATGTAGGTCGTGCGCGGAGCGAAGAGCATCGCGCCCGCTTTCTGCGCGGCGGGAAGCTGTTGCAGCGATGCGATGTCGTCGAGAATCCAAGCATCGCGCCCGTGCGTGCCGATCACGAGGTCGTCGAACGTGGGTTGGATGCGAATATCGCGTACTGACACCTGCGGCAGGTTCATACGAAAATCGTGCCAGCGGTCGCCGCCGTCGTACGATATCCACAAACCATTCTCGGTACCCGCATACACGAGCTGCGGATTATGGATGTCGGGTCGAATCGTGCGCACGTACTGATCGCGCGGCAGGCCGTTCACGATCTTTTTCCAGGTCTTCCCATAGTCGTGGGTGACGAACGCGTACGGAGCATAATCCCCCATACGGTGATCGTCGGCCGAGACGTACGCGGTGCCGGCTTCGAGCGGCGATGGCGCGGTGGTCTCGATACGAGCATACCTCGGCGTGCCGGGCGGCGTCACATTGTGCCACCGCGCACCGCCGTCACGCGTCATCTGCACCAAGCCGTCGTCGGTTCCGACCCAAATCTCGCCTTTGTCCAGTTGCGATCCTTCGATGTAGAGAATCGTATCGGAGTATTCCGCGCCTGAGACGTCTTTGGCAAGCGGGCCACCCGAAGGTTGCTGGTGTGATTTAATATTTCGGGTGAGATCGGGGCTTATCACCGTCCAATGTTCGCCGCGATCGGTCGATTGGAAAACAACGTCGGCACCATACCAGCCGATGTGGCCATCCCAGGGTGCAAACGCAATCGGTGAGTCCCAATTGAACCGGTACTTCGCCTTGCTCAGGTCGAACGGGCCAAGAAAGCTTCCTGGGAAGGCGTCATACGGACGCACGAAGCGGCTCTCTTCGGAACTGCGATTGAAGATCACGATAACGCCGTTCTCGAGATCTGCCCAGATGTAGTTCGGGTCGGTCGGGTCCGGCACAGCCCACATGCCGTCGCCGCCGACCACATTCTGCCAATGGCGATTCATGATGCCGTCGGAATCGAGCGAGTTCGACGGACCACAGAAGCCGTTGTTGTCTTGCAGCGCCGCGCAGACTTGATATGGATTTTGGTTCGAGAGTCCGACGTGGTAGATCTGTCCGATCGTAAGATTCTGCGCGAACGACCAGTGCTTGCCGCCGTCAAGGGTTAGGGCGTAACCGCCGTCCTCTCCCGTCATCATCCGCGTCGGATCGTTTGGGTCGATCCACATGGCGTGATAGTCCACGTGGACGTCCTTGGCAATCTCTTTGAAGGTCTTTCCGCCGTCCTTGCTCTGCGCGAGCATCTCCGAGACCGCGTACACGATATTGTCGTTCTTTGGATCAACGTTGATGTGCGTGAAGTAGAATGGGCGTTGATCGACGAGGGTGTTGTCGCTCATCATCTTCCAGTGCGTGCCCGCGTCGTCGGAACGCCACAGGATGCCGCCCTTGGCCTCGATGATTGCATACACGCGTTTGGGATCGCTCGGCGCAACGGCAAGACCGATGCGTCCCATATACCCGGTGGGCAAGCCGTTCCCGGAGAGCTTCGCCCAGGTCTTGCCGCCGTCAATCGATTTATAGAGCCCGTCATCGGGGCCGCCGCTCGTGAACGTCCACGGCTTGCGACGAAATTGCCACATGCCTGCGTACACGACATTTGGATTCTGTGGGTCCATCGCGAGATCGCTCGCGCCGCTGCTCGGACCGACGTAGAGTGACTTCGTAAACGTCTTTCCGCCATCGAACGTCACGTACACACCGCGTTTGCTCGAATCTTTGAACGGATCGCCGAACGCAGCGACGACGACATGCTGCGGATTTTTGGGGTCGATGGCGATGCGCGAGATACTCCACACGCCCGCGAGGCCGACGCGCTTCCAATGCTTGGCGCCATCGGTCGTTTTGTAGAGTCCGTCGCCATAACTTACGTTGTTGCGCGGGTTGGCTTCGCCGGTGCCGGCCCAGACGACGTCTTGATTGGTTGGATCGATAGCAACGGCGCCGATCGCCGAGACCGGCTCTCCGTCGAATACTGGCGACCATGTCGCGGCGCCGTTGTCGGTCTTCCATACGCCGCCGCCAGCGGTCCCGATGTAGTAGAGTTTGGGGTTCTGCGGCGTACCCGCCACGGAGGCGACGCGTCCGCCCGCGATCGCGGGGCCGATGACCCGCCAATGAAGATGTGCATAGGGTGCCTGTGCTGCCGACGCCGCTGCGGGCGCGAGCAGCGTGGTTGCTGCGACCGCAGCAACCACGCGCGTACGTAGATTCAACGTTTCTAGCCCTCCACGGCGATGACGTCTAGTGAATCGGTGCGATCGTAACCGGTTTTTCTCCCAAGGCTTTGAGTTCGGCATTCAATCGCGGCATCTGTTGCCCAACGAAGCCGGTGTATCGCGCACGTGCGCTACGATACTCGGCGCCGATGCGGCTCACGAAGCTATCCATCGCCGGCGTCACCACGCCGCCACCCATGAAGAGCACCTGCTCGAGATCCTCGCGCAGCGCGCCCGGGCGTTCGATCGAGTCTTCGTCGTTGTGGTAGTTCGCCGTGAGCAGGTTGAACACCGAATCGCGGGCGCTCGCGATCGCCGCAAGTTTGCTCTGCGCATCGGTGTTTCCGGCCTTCTTCGCGGTCATGGTTGCTGTATCGATGCTCTTCTTCACCGCATCGAGGTTATTCAGCATCTCATCGACCTGGCTGAACATCTCTTGTCCTTGCGATGCCACGGTGAAGGCATGTTCGAGTTGAGCTTGGGTCACGAGCGTACCCGGCGAGGCCTTTACCACGAAGCGCTGCAGCATCACGTGCGATCCGAGCGTTAAACGCGCGGTATAGACACCCGGTACGACGATCGGCCCGTCGTTCGATCCTTGGTAGCGCTTGCGTGCGGCTCCCGTCCATTTTACCGGACCGGCGATCGTCCAGTTCCAAATGAAGCGGTTGATGCCAACCTTGTTCGGCACGTAGGGAACTTGCTTTTTGCCGACCTTGTGCATGCCTTGATAGGTACGAATTACGCGACCGTGACCGTCGAGAATCTCGAGCTTCGGTGCGATCTTCTGCTTGGCGTTCTGGTAGTAGGTTACGATCACGCCCTGCGGCGGATTGCTGGCCGCATAGTTCGTAAGGGTACCTTCGTCGTCTTCACGTTCGTTGTACTGGTATGACGTACGGATCGGGAAGAGGTACGTTCCCGCCTTGATCGCCTGCGGCAGTTCTTGCACTGCGGTCATATCGTCCATGATATAGATCGAACGCCCGTGCGTCGCGATGACGAGATCGTCGAACTGCGGCTGCATGCGAATGTCGTGAACCGAGACGGTCGGCAGATTGTCCTTGAACGGTTCCCACTTGGCGCCGCCGTTGAACGAAATCCAGAAGCCCTCTTCGGTGCCGAGATAGACGATGTTCTTATTGCGAATATCAGCACCCACCGAACGCGCCCATTCCGCTTTCGGCAAGCCATTGGTAATCAGCGTCCAGTGTTTGCCGAAATCGTGCGTGACGTACACATACGGTGCATTATCGCCGGTGTAGTGACCGTCGTTGATCGCGTACGCGGTTCCATCGACGAGCGGCGAGGGTGAGATCGAGGCAAAGCGGCCGTACTTCGGCGCGCCGGCCGGCGTAACGTTCTTCCAGTGTTTGCCGCCATCGAGCGTCAGTTGAATCAAACCGTCGTCGGTACCGACCCAGATCTCGCCCTTGTGCAGTTTCGACCCCTCGATGTCGAGGATCGTGTCGCTCTCTTCCGCGCCGGAGACGTCGTGCGTGACTGGGCCGCCGGAGGGCGCCTGATGCGCTTTGATATTGCGCGTGAGGTCTGGACTGATCACCGTCCAATGCAGACCACGATCGGTCGATTGGAACACGACGTTGGCGCCGATCCAAGCCATGTGCGCGTCCCACGGCGCAAATGCGATCGGCGTCTCCCAGTTGAAGCGCACCTTCGCGAGCCGGTTGTCGAAGGCTTCCGCCGCGTCTTGCAGATAGGGCTGCACGTCCCAGCTATCTTTGGTCACGCGATTGATGACGGTGACAGCGCCGTTTTCGGAATCGGCCCAGATAAAATTCGGATCCGCGGGATCGGGAACAGTCCATTCGCCGTCGCCGCCCGTCACCGCGATCCACGCTTTGTTTTGGATGCCCGATGGGTCTTGGGTATTATTTGGGGCGCACCAGCCGTTATTGTCTTGGAGACCGCCGCAGACCCAGTACGGATTCTCGTTATCGAGGCCGACGCGATAGACCTGACCGATCGGCAGGTTCGCCGAGAAGAACCAGTTCTTGCCGCCGTCAACGGTCAGCGCATAGCCGCCATCTTCGCCGGTGATGATGCGCGACGGATCGTTCGGCGCGATCCAGATGGCGTGATAATCGACATGCACTTGCGTTGCGATCGCTTTGAATTTTTTGCCGCCGTCGGTGGATTTCGAGAGCATCTCGGAAACGCCGTACACGACATCGGGATTTTTCGGATCGACGGCGATGTGCGAGAAATAGAACGGACGCTGATCGACGAGCGTGTTGTCGGAGACCATCGTCCACTTTGCCCCGGCATCATCGCTGCGCCACAAGATCCCTTGGCGCGATTCGATCAGGGCGTAGACGCGATTGCCATCGCTCGGAGCGACAGCAAGGCCGATCCGGCCGATGGTGTCCGTCGGCAAGCCGTTACCGCTGAGTTTCGTCCAGGTTGCGCCGCCATCGGTCGATTTATAGAGACCGTCTTGCGGACCACCACTCCTGAACGTCCACGGACGCCGCTGAAATTGCCAGATCCCCGCGTACACGACGTTCGGATGCGTAGGATCCATGGCAAGATCCGACGCGCCGGCCTGTGGGCCGGTATAGAGCGTCTTACGCCAGGTTTTGCCGCCATCTTCGGTGACGTACACGCCACGATGGATGGAGTCGTTGAAGAGATCGCCCAGCGCACCGACGATGACGTGATTGTGATTGGTGGGATCGACGAGGATGCGCGAGATTTGCTTCGTCGCGTCAAGCCCCACGTTCGTCCACGTCTTGCCGCCGTCGGTCGATTTATAGACGCCGTCGCCATAGCTCACGTCGTTGCGCGGATTGGTCTCGCCCGTTCCGACCCAGATCGTCTTGTTGTCCGTCGGATCGATCGCGACCGCGCCGATCGAAGCGACCGGTTGCTTTGCAAAGATCGGCGTCCACGTCTGTCCGCCGTTCTCGGTCTTCCACACGCCGCCACCGGCCGAACCGATCACGTAGAGGTTCGGATCGGTCGCCGAACCGGCCACGGCAGCGACACGGCCCCCAACCGCGGCCGGACCGATCTCGCGCCACTTCATGTTGGCGTAGGGCGGGGCCGGGGTCGGCGTCGGGGTCGGCGCGGCATTCGGTTTCGCAGCGGCCTTCGCAGCTGCGGCCGACGCCGGAAGCGTAAACGATGCAAGGCCGGCAGCGCAGAGCAGCGCCGCAGCGGCAAGACGGAATTTCAACAGACCACTCCTCGGATATAGAATGCTTGGCCCGTCGAGGTCCGCATCCGGCGCAGCAAAGTCCTGCGCCGGTGCGGTCAAAGATTTCTCAAGGGCGCTAACCGCCCAGGCGCGTCACCAACACGTCGATCTCGTTGCGTCCGGCTTTGCGAATGAACGTGATGTGCACGCGCTGCGGCCCCCACGAGAACTTGAAGACGTAGTCGAAATTCACCACGCCGAAATTCTTCTGGGTCAATTCCGTGAAGCGCCCTTGGAAGTCGGGGTTGGCCGTGCACGGCGCGACCTCTTTAAAGAAGTCCTTGCCAAGTTGCGAGCGCTGATCGAGACGGGCCATCTCCGCCTCCATCTTGTTGTAGCGGCGAATCTTGCCGTCTAAATCCAAGGTGATGACCCCGACCGGCAGTTGGTCGAGTTCGGCCTCGCCCATCGCTTCGATTCGTTCTTCGATGTTTCCGAGGCTGGCGTGATCGCTCATGGTTCCTCCCTAAACACGTCCGGGTTGTACGAGTGGTACGAACACCACCCCGCGTGATTAGGGTTGCAGCGCGCGGACGGCGATGACCCCGAGAAATGCGCCGAGGAAGCCGAAGACCACGCTGCCGGTGCCGTAGAGGAGCGCGAGCGGCATCGCCCCGTCGGCGACCAGGGTCACCATATCGAGCGAAAAGGTCGAGAACGTCGTAAACCCACCGAGCACGCCCGTCATCAGAAAGATGCGCGTTAGTTGCGACATGCCGATTGCGCGCGTCTGCGAGAGCTCAAAGACCGCGCCGATGATCAAGCTTCCGGTCACGTTGATGAGCAGCGTTGCGCCCCACGAATACCCGGCTCCGGCGCGCTGGGTCACGAGCAGCGTGACCAGGTAGCGCACGATCGACCCAATCCCGCCGCCGAGCAGAATCGCACCGAGGGTTCGCCAGTCCAGAGCGGTACTCACGCGCGAGGCGAGCCATGCAGGTAGCGGATCACCTCGACCGTTTCGAGCGTGATCAGGCCATCGGTCACAACCTCGTCGAGCGCCGGAATAAAGGCGCGAATCTTCTCCTCGGTATCGACGATCTCGATCAAAACCGGCAGGTCGGTCGAGAGGTCGAAGACCCGCGCCGCATGCACGACCGAACGTCCGCCGAAGCCCTCGATGCCCTTGAAGACCGTCGCTCCGCTCAAACCGGCCGCCCGTGCCCGCTCCACGATCGCCGTGTAGAGCGGCTGAGCGCCGACGCGGTCACTCTCGCCGACGAAGATGCGCAACAGTTTCCCGGTGCCCTCGAGCTTCACTGCTGGTGCGCCGCGCGATTCATGGCTTCGTAGCGCGGAACGTTCACGTGCTCGGCGTACCACTGCGAGACGGCGATCCCGGCGATCAGCACGACGAAGAAGGCGATCATGCCGACCCCCCAGGCTCGGCGGGCGCGGGGCGACATCGTGGCAAAGCGGCTCATGGTGCCCCCTTTCGCGTGGCCGGCGCACGGTTCCGGCCCCGGAAGGATGCGCCTGCCGGGAAAGCCCGGCCGGCGCTGGAACTGCCACCCCCCATGTGCCGAAGCCGTGCCCCGCTTCTCGCGGGACTATGCCTCACGCTGTGGGTCTGCCTTCCGATCGCTACGCGAGCCGCCGTACGCACCATTCCCGCAACGCCGCTCGCGATCCGCACCTACGCTCATGTGTTGCGCCGCTTCAATCCGCAGCTGCCGTCATGGCAGAGCGAGGATCTTGCGCGCCATCTGCTCTCCTCGGCCTCGAAGTGGAAGATCGATACGAACATGCTCGCGGCGATCGTCACGGTCGAGTCGAGCTGGCACACGCATGCCCTCTCGAGCGCGGGTGCGATCGGCCTTGGGCAGTTGATGCCGGGCACCGCCGCGACGCTCGGTGTCGATCCACACAACCCGGCGCAAAATCTAGCCGGCGCCGCCAAGTACCTGCGCGGTCTGCTCGAGACGTTCGGCTCGAATCCGCACCGGTACGAACTCACCTTCGCCGCATACAATGCGGGCCCCAAGGCCGTGGAGCGCTACGGCGGCGTGCCGCCGTACTACGAAACGCAGCGCTACGTGGTCAAAGTGCTACGCGCATGGAACGAACTCAACCATACCGTGCGCCTTCCCAAACGCGCGCTCGAGTTCGCGGAGCTTCCGCACAGCCCCGACATCGACTACTGGTTGCGCGACGAGCCGCGTTAGCGCGGCGCCACGCCGAGCTGCCCGAGATAGGCGCGCTGGATCAGCGTCCGCGCAAGATCGACGCGGCGGCATCCGCAAGCGAATGCGTCGCGTCGATTTTTATGCCGGTCGCGCCGGCGTTGCGAGCAGCCTCCACGTCGCTCTCCTTGTCGCCCACGACGGCGATGCACGCGGGATCGATGTTCCAATCGCGAGCCGCGTCCAGCACGAGCTTAGGCTTAGGCTTACGGCATTCGCACGCGTCGTCCGGCGCGTGCTCGCAGATGTACCATCCGTCGAACGGGCCCAGCAGCGCATCGACCCGCGCGTTGACCATCCGCATCTGCTCGAGCGAGATCAGCCCGCGGCCTACGCCGCTTTGGTTCGTGAGCACGCCCACGCGCACACCTGCGGCGCGCAGGCGATCGAGCGTCGCGCGCGCGTCGCGCACGGGCACCACCCGCTCGGGATCGCCGTTATAGGGTACGTCTTCGACGAGCGTGCCGTCGCGATCGAAGAGTACTGAGCAAATCCCCTTCGACAAGCTCAGGATGACACCGGGGTTGCGATATAGACCTCGGCACCGGATTCCAAGAACTCTTTGCTCTTCTCTTGCATGCCCGACTCGGCGTACTCGCGCACCTCTTGCGTGATCTTCATCGAGCAGAAATGCGGGCCGCACATCGAGCAGAAGTGCGCGATCTTCGCGCCAGGCGCCGGCAACGTCTCGTCGTGAAACTCGCGCGCGGTCTCGGGGTCGAGGGCAAGATTGAATTGATCCTCCCACCGGAACTCAAAGCGCGCCTTCGAGAGCACGTCGTCCCAGTGCCGTGCGCGCGGATGTCCCTTCGCGAGATCGGCCGCGTGCGCCGCGATCTTATACGCGATGACACCGTCCTTCACGTCTTTCTTATTGGGAAGACCGAGGTGCTCTTTCGGCGTCACGTAGCACAGCATCGCGGTGCCGAACCAGCCGATCATCGCCGCGCCGATCGCGCTTGTGATGTGATCGTAGCCGGGCGCGATGTCGGTGACGAGCGGCCCAAGGGTATAAAACGGCGCTTCGTGGCACAGCTCCAGTTGCTTCTCCATGTTCTCTTTGATCAGGTGCATGGGCACGTGTCCCGGGCCCTCGATCATCACCTGCACGTCGTGCCTCCAGGCAATCTGCGTAAGTTCGCCGAGCGTCTCGAGTTCACCGAATTGCGCCGCGTCGTTCGCGTCGGCCGTGCATCCGGGACGGAGACCGTCGCCGAGCGAGAACGCCACGTCGTACGCCTTCATGATCTCGCATATCTCTTCGAAGTGCGTGTACAGGAAGTTCTCGCGGTGGTGAGCGAGGCACCACTTCGCGAGAATCGAGCCGCCGCGCGAAACGATGCCGGTTACGCGGTTTGCGGTGAGCGGAACATACCGCAGCAACACGCCCGCGTGAATCGTAAAGTAATCGACGCCCTGCTCGGCTTGTTCGATCAACGTATCGCGGAAGAGCTCCCAGGTAAGTTCCTCGGCTTTTCCGTTCACCTTCTCGAGCGCTTGATAGATCGGCACCGTGCCGATCGGTACGGGCGAGTTGCGCAGAATCCACTCGCGCGTTTCGTGGATATTCTTGCCGGTGGAAAGGTCCATGACCGTGTCCGCGCCCCAGCGTGTCGCCCAGGTCATCTTATCGACCTCTTCCTCGATCGTCGATGCGACGGCCGAGTTACCGATGTTCGCATTGATCTTCACGTGGAAGCCGCGTCCGATGATCATCGGCTCGCTCTCGGGATGGTTGACGTTCGCGGGTATGATCGCGCGTCCGCGCGCCACCTCGTCGCGAACGAACTCGGGGTCCATCCCTTCGCGCAACGCAACGTACTCCATCTCGGGCGTCACGATGCCTTTGCGCGCGTAATGCATCTGCGTGACGTTCGCTCCCGGCTTGGCGCGCCGGATCGCACGCTTTGCGGAGAAGCGGATCGCCTCAAGCTCGGCCATCGCCTCGCGTCCCCGTCGATAGAGCGAGCTTGGCTTATCGAGCACCTCGGTATCGTTGCGCGCATCGATCCACGCGTCGCGCAACCCAGCGAGTCCCGCTCGCACGTCGATAACCACCTGCGGATCGGTGTACGGCCCGCTAGTGTCGTACACCGCGTGGCTGGTTCCGTCGGTTAGTGCGATCTCGCGCATCGGCACGCGAATCGACGGATGCGATCCCTCGACGTAGATCTTGCGCGAGCCACCGGTTCGCGTCGCGGTCATGGCCATCGTGAAGTTCTCCCTTCCTACGCCGGCATTACCCGGTTCAGGTGTGGCGGTCGGCGCTCCGGCGCCCTCTCAGCCTGCCTCGCAAGCTCCCGCAATGCTGCCTGGACTACGACACGCGACGGCCCGGATACTTGTTGACGCGGGTCGCACGAGCACCGGACGCAGGTACCCTAAGCAGCCAATCGAACGCCCACAGCAGAGCTTGAGAAGCCCGTTGCTTTTCGCCGATGCGAGGGATTCCTTAGTATGAAACGCCTGGCCGCTACGCTCCTCACCTTGCTCATGGCCGCCGCTCCGATCGTCGCCTCCCCGGCCGGATCGAACAAGCTGCTCCAGAACCTCAAGGGCCGCGTCACCTACGGCGCGGGTGCGCCGAGCAAAGCTCTGCCACACGACGCGCAGATCGCGCTCAACGATAGCGATTTTGCCGCCACCGGTCCGAACTCCGAGGCAACGATCACGCTACCCGACAGCTCGAAAGTTACCATGGCCTCGAACAGCAACGTGCAGTTGGTCTCGTTTGACCAGACCGGCATCGCAACCGCCAGATTCGTCGTGATCGGCAAAGTGCGCTTTGCGGTCGAACATCCGGCCGGTGCACGCGCCAACTACACGTTCCAGACGAGCACGGGACAGATCGCCGTGCGCGGCACCGTCGGCGACATCTTTGCGAACACGAACGGCCTGCAAGTCAACGTGTATGAGCTCTCCAACCCCAAGCTGCCGGTTCGGGTGAGGTTGAACAACGGCCAAGTCTTCACGCTCTCCGCGGGGCAATCGCTCGTCGCGACCGCGATCGCGGGCGCCATCACCGCATCGGTCAGCGGCCTCTCCCAATCGCTCTTCACGCCGTTTAGCGAGCTCGGCGCGCCCGCGAACGCAAGCTCACTCGGTATCAGCGCGACCAGCAGCGCGGCCGCCTCGAGCGCTGCCGCGACGACCGCAGCAGCGGGTGGCACGGCGAGCGTCTCGGCGGCCGCCGCCGCGGCGGTCGTCGGCGGCGCCGCCGCCGCAACGACGGTGATCTCGAACTCGAACGCAACGCCGAGTAAGACGCAACCCGCACCGCAGCCAAGCACGACCTCGGTGCCCATCACCGTGCAGAACCTGCCCGCATCCCCAGCACCGCCGCCGCCCGGCCCGCCGGCGCCGAATCCACCGCTCCCCGGACCGCCGCATGGCCAGGGTCCGCCGCGACCGCACATCCCGGGTGGACGCCCCTCCCCGCGCCCCTGATACCGGCGTAGCGCAAGGCGGTGACGTCTCGAGTCGCAAGTTAGAGACGTCTCGCTGCTTCTTTCGTGTCTATTGCCAACGGCGATAGACCTCATCGTACGGGCCACTTGCGCGTACGAGGCCGTTTCATACCATCATGCGATGTTCGCGTGGGTTCGTTAGGCGACGTAAGGTGGCAATCGATGCAGCGATCGATCTCACGTGCGTCAACCCCGTCATGCACCGGGACCTTTTGACCATCGCGGCCCGAAGGTGACGTAATCGCAATTGCGCAACGGTATGCATCGTTGAGATCATCACGCCTAGCGGTGGTCTCATGCCCGAGGTGTGGGCGAGCACGTACGATGGCGGTGGCTTTGTGCCACGCTATTGCCACGTCCATATCCGGTGCTTGCAGATCGTTCAAGAACGGAGTTTTTTGTTGTTCCTCAAGAGATATCTCTGCGCGGCCGTGGCGATCGCATGATAGTACCCATCACGGTCTTTCACACCATGAAGGAAAATGTCGCGTGCGACAATTCTTGGGTAACGGGCTCCGTTGTCGTCGCCCAGGACGGCAAGGCACGGTATATCAGATCTATAGCAGAACTAGTTGACCGAGCCGGCAATGTCGTCGGATGGGTATATCTTGCAGACGACTACGGAACCAATCGGGCAGAATACGTTCAAGTCGCTCCCCGTATATCCGATCTCGAGGCAACGGAGCTAGGCCTTCACGGCAAACCCTCTGGGGGAACCCCAGCCCTGCTGCTTCGTCGGCCGCTTCCGCGAACTCTCACCGTGCGCGCCTGCTCGGCAAACACACGACCAAACTAGCGAGCTTTTGATCGAACAATCCAAACGCAAGGGCCCTAGGCCGAGTCGGCGTAGGGCCCCTCCCGTTGCGGATTTTTGGATCGCTCCGAAATGCGAATTGGATCGATCCTTCAGCAAGGGAATCGCCCACGAGCGGGAAGTGAGGGCGCATGATCACGCACGATCCCGATCCACAAGAGACCCAAGAATGGCTCGATGCCATGCGCGCCGTCGTCGCCGTCGAAGGCCCCGATCGCGCACGCGCGTTGCTCGAGGAACTCGTCGCCGAAGCGCGCAACGCCGGCGCACACGTCTCGCTCGGCTTCGAAACGCCCTACGTCAATACGATACCGCTCGACGAGCAACCGGTGATGCCCGGCGATCCGGAACTCGAAGCACGTTTGCGGCATTACACGCGCTGGAACGCGATGGCGATGGTCGTGCGCGCAAACAAAGAGTCGTCCGAACTCGGAGGGCACGTCGCGTCGTACGCATCGGCGGCTACGCTCTACGACGTCGGCTTCAATCACTTTTTCCGCGCGCCGTCCGCCGATTTCGACGGCGATCTGGTGTACTTTCAAGGGCATAGCTCACCAGGCTTCTACGCACGCGCGTTTCTCGAAGGGCGTATCTCGGAAGAGCAACTGGAACGGTTCCGGCGTGAAGTCGATGGCGGTGGGCTGCCGTCGTATCCGCATCCCTGGTTGATGCCGGATTTCTGGCAATTCCCAACGGTTTCGATGGGCCTCGGTCCGCTGATGTCGATCTATCAAGCGCACTTCATGCGCTATATTCACGACCGCGGGCTCAAAGACGCAAGCGGGCGCAAGGTTTGGGCATTTCTCGGAGACGGTGAAACCGACGAACCCGAAACACTCGGCGCGATTTCGCTCGCGGGCCGCGAAAAACTCGACAACCTCATCTGGGTGGTCAACTGCAACCTGCAGCGGCTCGACGGTCCGGTGCGCGGCAACGGCAAGATCATCCAAGAGCTCGAGCGCGTCTTTCGCGGGGCCGGATGGAACGTGCTCAAAGTGATTTGGGGCAGCAAATGGGATCAATTGCTGCGCAAAGACACAACCGGGCGCCTCGTGCAACTCATGAACGAAACGGTCGATGGCGATTATCAAACGTTCAAATCACGCAACGGCAAGTACGTGCGGGACGAGTTTTTCGGCCGGTATCCCGAGACAGCGGCCCTCGTCGCCGACTGGACCGACGACGAGATTTGGGATCTGCAACGCGGCGGACATGACCCGCTGAAGGTCTATGCCGCCTATCACCAGGCGGTCAATCACATCGGCGCGCCGACGGTGATCTTGGCGAAAACGATCAAGGGATACGGCATGGGCGATGCGGGTGAGGCCCGCAACATCGCGCACCAAGCAAAGAAGATGGACATCGATTCGATGCGCCAGTTCCGCGACCGCTTTCTGATACCGGTCAGTGACGCCGAGATCGAGAACGTGCCGTTCTGCCGGCCGCCCGACGACAGCCCGGAGATGCGCTATCTGCGCGAACGGGTCAAGGAGCACGGTTCCTTGCCGCAGCGGCGTCAAAAATCGGAGACGCTCGCCGTACCAGAACTCTCCGCGTTCGAAGCGCAATTTCAGAGTACCGGCGATCGCGAAATTTCGACCACGATGGCGTTCGTGCGTATCCTCAATACCATCGTGCGCGACAGCGTGGTCGGCCCCCGCGTCGTCCCGATCGTCGCCGACGAATCGCGGACGTTCGGCATGGAAGGCATGTTCCGCCAACTCGGCATCTACTCGTCGGTCGGGCAACTCTACCACCCGCAAGACGCCGAGCAACTGATGTGGTACCGCGAGGACAAACACGGACAGATTCTGCAAGAAGGCATCAACGAAGCTGGCGCCCTCTCGTCGTTCATCGCCGCAGGGACGTCCTACTCGAACCACAACCTGCCGATGGTTCCGTTTTACATCTTCTACTCGATGTTCGGGTTTCAACGGATCGGCGATCTCGCGTGGGCGGCCGGCGACTCGCGCACGCGTGGCTTCTTGCTCGGCGGCACGTCGGGTCGCACCACGCTCAATGGCGAGGGCCTGCAGCACGAAGATGGGCAGAGCCAAGTCATCGCTTCGTTCATCCCCAACTGCCGCAGCTTCGACCCCACCTTCGGCTACGAGGTGGCGGTCATCGTTCAAGACGGTTTGCGCCGCATGCTCACCGAGCAAGAGGACGTGTACTACTACATCACCCTGCTCAACGAGAACTACGCGCATCCGGAGATGCCTGCCGGCGCGGCACCCGGCATCCTGCGCGGCATGTATCTGTTGCGCGATGGCGGCGCGGCCAAAAAAGCACCGCGCGTGCAATTGATGGGAAGCGGCGCGATTCTGCGTGAGGTGATCGCCGCAAGCGACCTGCTTGCCCAAGACTGGAAGGTACAGAGCGACATCTGGAGCGTGACGAGCTTCAACGAGCTGGCGCGCGACGGCGCGGCGGTGGCCCGCGAGAACTTGCTGCACCCCGAACGCGAGCGCACACTGAGCTTCGCCGAACAGGCGCTCGCGGACCGTCAGGGCCCCGCCGTCGCCGCGACGGATTACGTACGTCTGTATGCCGATGCGATTCGCCCCTATTTGGGACGCCGTCGCTACGTCACGCTCGGTACCGACGGCTTCGGACGCAGCGATTATCGGCGCAAGCTGCGCGAGTTTTTCGAAGTGAATCGGTACTGGGTCACGATCGCCGCGTTGAACGCACTCGCGGACGAAGGCACGATCGAGCGCTCGCGTGTCGCCGAGGCGATCGCGAAGTACGGCATCGATTCCGCCAAACCCAACCCTCTTGGCGTCTAAGCGACGGTAGGTACACGAGTTGAGCAGCACGATCGAAGTCAAAGTTCCCGACATTGGTGATTTCAAGAACATCCCGGTAATCGAAGTTCTGGTCAAACCGGGCGATCGCATCAAAAAGAACGATCCGCTCGTCACGCTCGAGAGCGAGAAGGCGACGATGGAGGTGCCCGCCGAGCGCGATGGCGTGGTGCAAGAGCTCCACGTGAAGGTCGGTGATAAGGTCTCAGAGGGGACGGTTATCCTCGCGCTCGCGAGTGATGCCGCTGCTCCCGCTGCGCAAACGCCGCCGGCCGCGCCGCCGCAAGCTGCGCCGGCACAAGCTGCGACGGCGCCAGCGCTCCTCGAATTGCGCGTTCCCGACATCGGTGACTTCAAGAACATTCCGGTGATCGACGTTCTCGTGAAGCCGGGCGACGAGGTGACGCGCGATGCGCCGCTCGTCACGCTCGAGAGCGAGAAGGCCTCGATGGACGTGCCCGCCACGAGCGCTGGGCGCATCAAGGAGGTGCGCGTCAAGCTCGGCGATCGTGTCTCCGAAGGTAGCGTGATCGCAACGATGGAGCCCTCCGAGATGCTCGTGGCGACCAAGGAGCCAACGCACGCCCCACAAGCGGAGGCGCGCGCCACGCCACCCCCTTCGAGCGGTGCAGACGTCGCGGCTTCGAGCGATTCGCGCGTCGCGACGAACGTCGCGCGGGTCGTCCACGCCTCGCCTGCGATCCGACGGCTCGCACGCGAGCTCGGTGTTGATCTCCGTGCGGTGAACGGGACGGGACCGCACGGCCGCGTACGCCGCGAGGACGTGCACGGTTTCGTCAAAGCCGCCCTCGCGCAGGGTGGCGCAGCGCCCGGGGCGGGCGCGACGAATAGTGCCGGGCTTCCACCTTGGCCGCGGATCGACTTCGCGCAGTTCGGCGCGATCGAGCGCACGCCGCTTCCGCGCATCAAGAAATTCTCGGGCCCGAACCTGCATCGTAATTGGCTTCAGATTCCGCACATCACGAACTACGACGAAGCCGATATCACGGAACTCGAAGCGTTCCGCACGACGGTCAACGCCGAGCAGGGCAAAAGTGGCGGCGTAAAACTGACGATGCTCGCATTTCTGATCAAAGCAGTCGTTGCCGCGCTCCAGAAATTCCCAGAGTTCAACAGCTCGCTCGATGGCGACGATCTCGTGTACAAACGCTACTACAACATCGGTTTTGCTGCCGATACCCCGAATGGACTCGTCGTCCCGGTGCTCAAGGGGGCCGACACCAAAGGGCTGCTCGAAATCGCGCGCGATACCGCCGAGCTTGCCGCCAAGGCTCGCGACGGGAAGCTCGGCATCGCCGACATGCAGGGCGGCACGTTTACGATCTCGTCGATCGGTGGTATCGGCGGCACCCAGTTCACCCAGATCGTGAACGCCCCCGAGGTCGCGATCCTGGGCGCGACGCGCGCCGCGATGAAGCCGATGTGGGACGGAACGGCGTTCGTTCCACGGCTGATGCTACCGATCAGCGTCAGCTACGATCACCGCGTGATCGACGGGGCTGGCGCCGCGCGCTTTCTCGTGCTGATGGCACGCCTGCTGGGGGACTTCAAGCGGGTTTTGCTGTAACGCGCTCTGCATGAGCCGCGACGACGGCATCCGCTTCCTCACCGAGCGCATCAACGAGGTCGAACGGGAACGCGACGAATTGCTCGGCAAGAGCCAGCAACTCGTTGCGCTGCAGCGCACCTTCGTTGATATCGTCGCGTCTTCGGACGAGCGCTCGCTTATCGCAACCGCCCTGCGCGGCGCGTGGCTCGGACTCGGTTGTACGCGCGCACTCTGGTTTCAGATCGACGCGCCCACCGAGATCTCCGCGCTCGTGGAGATCGATGGCGAAGGGGTCGTCGAATCCGAGTATGGCGGTACGCTGCCGCCGGCATCCTCGCTCGTGCGAATCGCGTGCGGCGACAGCGATGCCGCTACCGGCTGGGCAACCGACTTCGACGCCCCGCTCTTCGACACGCGACGCCGGTACGCCGCGGCCGCGGTGCGCCCGAGCGTCGGCTCAGCTTACATTCTCTACGTGGACGGGTCCAACGATCGCAGCGCCTCGACCTGGATCGCATCGTCGCTGCGCGAGCTTGCAACCCATGCTGCCTTTGCTCTCGAACGGCAGCGCCTCGGCGCCGAACTCGAACGCCTGGCCATGCACGATCCGCTGACCGGCCTATTCAATCGACGCGCGCTGATCGAACGCTTGCGCAGCGAACTGGCGCTGCAACGCCGCACGCTCGAACCACTGGCGTTTGCAATGATCGACGTCGATGACTTCAAGCAGATCAACGATTCGCGCGGGCATGCAGGCGGCGATGAGGCGCTCGTCTCCGTCGCCGATGCGCTGCGAGCGAACACACGCGAAATCGACGTACCCGCTCGCTTTGCTGGTGATGAGTTCGCGCTCATCATGCCGCGCACCGATGTCGCCTCGATTGCCGCGGTCATGTCCCGCATCTACGCCACCTTAGAGCGACACGGCCTACGCTGCTCGACCGGCATCGCATTTTCCCGCTCGGCCGATGAGATCGAACCGCTGCTCGCGCGAGCAGATGAAGCGCTCTATCAAGCCAAGGCAGCGGGGAAGAACGCCTACCGAATCGCGTCGGAGGATTCGTAACGCTCCAGTAAATGCCTTGCGTGCGCGACGACCGCATCACGAAGCGCGAGCGGCTCGACGAGCTCGACCGATTCATTCCAGAGCACCAGATGTCCGACCGCCGCGCGTTCGCTCGCAAAATGCACCACCACGAGCGACGGTTCGTTCGGGTCGGGATGTTCCATCGGCCAATATCCGTTGATCGAATCGAGCGCAGCCGGTGATACGCGCAATGTCACGCTGAAGCGTTCGACGCTGCTTCGCACCGATGCCGCGCTCTCTTGCCAGTATGCATCCAAATCAAATGCAGGGTCGCGTTCGAAGCGCTCGTTGCGCTCGGCAACGTGACGAATGCGATCCACCCGGAAGCTGCGATACCCCTGCGGCGTACGCGCGATCAGATACCACACACCGGCCTTCGAAACGAGACCGTACGGCTCGATCATCCGCGTGCTCGAGGCTCCCGTTCGATCTTCGTATCCCAGATCGAGCGCGCGATCGTCCCAGACCGCGCGGCGCAAGAGTGCAAGCTGCTCGACCGGTGGATCGGACTGATTCCATCGTCGCTGGTCGATGTGAATGCGGCCACGCGCTTTCTCGGCAGCGCGACGTTGCACGTCGGAGAATCCACCACGCAGTTTCTCGAGCGCGCGATCCATGTTTGCCCCAAGGCCAAGATCGCTCAAAATCGCTGTTCCGGAGATGAAGAGCGCGCGTATCTCATCTTCCCCAAAATGCAAGAGCGCTTTGCGGTAGCCTTCGGCAAGCGCAATGCCGCCCTCAGCCCCGCGCTCCGAATAGACGGGGATTCCCGAAGCGGAAAGCGCATCGACGTCGCGGTAAATCGTCCGTTCGCTCACCTCGAGCCGCGCAGCGAGCTCGCGAGCTGTTCGGCGCGGCGCCGATTGCAGCATGAGCAACAACGAGACGAGGCGATCGGCTTTCACAGGGCACGAACGCGCGGGTAGCCGAGGCTACGTGCGACACCCCCTCCGGCCACGAATGAGAGCGGGATCGCCGCGCTTACCGCAAAGATCGAAAACACGTCGCCGAAGGCCCAGGCACCGAGCGCGTCGAGCAGGAGCATTACCACGCCCGCGCTCGCATTGACGATCGCCGCGCGTTCGGCTGCGCGCACCTTCTCCGGGTCGCCAGCGTGCGCGGAATCACGCGAGCAGACCCAAGCCAGAACGGCCCAAACGATAAAGTTCGTCGCAAGTGCAACGTAATACAAGCGCATGCCAACTGCAGCGTCGTGGAGCGACGTCGGCCGATTTATCACCTCAGCCAAGTATGCAAGCAACACGATCGAGCCGAGCAATACGAAATTCAAAAAGATCGCGGCACGCGTCGGCACGAAAACACTTCGAAAGAGCCTATGATGGTTCCACCACAGCACGCATACAAGCGAAAACGTCCATAGAAACGCCGCGAACCATCCCGGGTTTTTCACCAAGTCGTCCACGTGCTGGGGAACGACGAGCGAGAGGCCAACCTGGGCAAGCGACAGGCCGATCACCACATCCGAGAACGCCTCGATGCGATGGGCGTCACGCTCGCGCGCCTCGAGCATCGTCTTACACCGCGGCCTCGCCGAGCATGCGGCGCGCGCGCTCGTTGTCGTCGGTTGAAATTGCAACAAGCGCAAACCCGCCTTCACGGCGCACGTGATGGAGCGACCGAATGTTCACGTGCTCGTCGGCAAGCCGGCGCGAGAGATGCGCAAGTGCTCCCGGGCGATCCTCGATGCGGGCGAGCAGCACATCGTCGGTCACCGCGTGGTATCCGGCGTCGGTCAACACTTCGAGGACGCGATCGTCGTGCTCCACGTCCATACGTACGACGGCGCCGTCATCATGGGTCTCGGCAACGATCTGTTCGATGCTGATGCCTTTAGCCGCGAGCACCTCGGTAAGCTCGGCAAGCAAGCCCTGACGATTTGGCACGATCACGCGAATGCTGCGCATGGTCACACTCCCTGAGCCGCACGTTCGGCGGCAATATCGGCGATAAAGGCGTCGAGTTGCTCGCAGGTGACGTTTGGCAGCACGAGCACGTGCGAGATCGTTCCCGCGGTGGCGAGTTGCCATTTCGCGCGGATCGCGTCGCTCACCCGCGGAAGCACAACCGTGATCGCACTCGGGTTACGCCAGGCGTCGATACCGATCGCGCGCAAGCCCTCCACGAGATACGCGGCGCACGCAAGCGAGCGCGCGAGGCGCTCGCGAATACCGCTGATACCGAGTTCGCGTAGCCGGTACCACAGCATGAGCGGAGAGAAACCGTTTCGCGATCCGCTGATCGTCGTATCAAGCGATCCGATGTAATCGACCGCGCGCGCGATACGCTGCACGTTGTGCTTGCGCGCGATCACTACCCCACACGGAATCGGTGCTCCGAGAAATTTATGCCCGCTAACCGAGACCGAATCGGCTCCGTCCGCAAAATCGAACGCGGGCCGCGGTTCCAGAAAACTCGCATACGCGCCCGAGAGCGCTGCATCTGAATGAATGTAACGCTGGCGAATCGCGAGATCGTCCATGATCTGCGCGATTTTTGCAATGTCGTCGCGCGCCTCGGTCATCGTGGTTCCGATATTCGCGAAGATGATCGGCGGCACGTCACGATGGATTTTCAATGTTTCGCGCAGATCTTCGTAATCGATCTCTCCGCTCGCCTGGGAGCGGATCATAATGTGGCGCATTCCCAAAAAGTGCAAATTTTTTGCAACGCTATAGTGCGTCTGCTCGGAGTAATACACCATGCCGCTGGGCATGAGCTCTCGTGCTAAATAAAGTCCGTAAAGGTTTCCCTCGGTCCCGCCGTTCGTAACATAACCCCACCAGTCGTCATGCGGCGCGCGAAAGAGCTCGGCAAAGAATGCCACGACCTCGCGCTCGCACTCGCGCGTTTCAACGCGGTAGGTCGCGTCCGCAAACGGGTCCCCCACGTTATTGATGGGGAAGCGCAGAAAGCGCTCGAGCGCCGAGTAATCGAAGTCCTTCGCGGCCGGGTACCCGAGCGACCGTTCGTTGGCGTCGAGCATGCGCTCGAAGAGCGTGTCGAGTAGCGCGCGCGCATCCTGCGTTATCATCGTGTCCTCATGCTCGCGCGGGTCGTTCCCACGAGCGTTTTTCCAGCACCGCTGAAGCTATGCGCCCAACAATAGATCCCACGACGACGCCGAGCGCGATGCCGAGCGGTACGGTTGCTATGTGCGTGGACCCGAGCGCTTCGACGTTGGCAAATGCGTGGGTAAAGGGTGACGCGAACGCGCCGAGCAGCGCCCCGCCAACGATGCACAACGAGCGGACCGAGAGCGCCCAGCCTCTCATACGTTGCTTCGCCGATAAGTACGCATCGCGCGTCAACAGTCCAACGATCCGTAGCACCGCGAGCAAGCCGTAGGTGAGCGCGAACAATACGAAATACGATCGTGCCATGGCGGCCTGATCTACCGGCATCTGCCCCTGGCGCAGCACGAGCTGGAGCGAAAAGACGAACAAGCCAAGCGATGCCAACGCTGCGAAATTCAGCAATATCGATAGCGGCGACGGAGTGAAATAGACGCGAAATATCTCCGAGTGCGACCACCAAAACCGCGCGACGAGCGCAAATGTCATCAGGTAGCCGACGATCCCAACCGGGTCGGTAAAGAACGAGGCCGGCTTCGCCGGAATTACGAGCGTAAGCGCCGTCTGGGCAAGTGCAAAGCCGATGACGATGTCGGAGAACGATTCGAGGCGACGCACGACATGTTCGCTCCGTTCGTCGCGCGTCGCCTCCATCGTCGATCTAGCCCTGCGTGCGCAGCGAGCGCAGGACGTACTGCAGGATACCGCCGTGACGGTAGTACTCCGCCTCGTCCGGCGTATCGATGCGCACGAGCGCTTTGAACTGCAAGAATTTACCGGTTTTCGGATCGGTCGCCTTGACGTGCGCGTGCATGCGGGGGGTGATGCCGGCCGCGATGCCGGTGATCTCGATGACCTCTTCGCCCGTCAATCCGAACGTCGAACGATCCGCACCGTCGATGAACTGCAGCGGCAGGATTCCCATACCGATGAGGTTGCTGCGATGGATGCGTTCGAACGATTCCGCGATCACCGCCTTGATTCCGAGCAGATACGGTCCTTTCGCCGCCCAATCGCGCGACGAACCCGATCCGTACTCTTTGCCCGCGATAACCACGAGTGGCGTTCCGTCAGCCCGATATTTCACCGACGCATCGAAGATCGACATCTGTTCGTTCGTGGGAAGATAGCGGGTAACGCCACCCTCGACTCCCGGAACCATCAGGTTCTTCAAGCGCACGTTTGCGAAGGTGCCGCGCATCATGACCTCGTGGTTGCCGCGGCGCGCTCCGTAGGAGTTAAAGTCCTTCGGCTCGATACCGCGATCCATTAGATACTTCGCTGCGGGCGAGCTCTTCGCGATGTTACCGGCCGGGGAGATGTGATCGGTGGTAATCGAGTCGCCAAAGACCGCGAGCACGCGCGCGTTTGCGATATCGGCAAGCGGCGCCGGCTCGGCGGGCATGTTGTCGAAATACGGGGGACGTTTGACGTACTCCGACGCCGGGTCCCATGCGTACCGCTCGCTTGGCGGCGCATCGAGCTTCGCCCAACTGCTATCACCTGCGAAAACGTCGGAGTACCGGGTCTTGAACATATCGTCGGTAACGCAGGCCGTAACGGTCCGCGCGATCTCGTCGTTCGACGGCCAGATATCTTTCAAGAAGACGGGCTTGCCGTCGCGATCCTCACCCAAAGGTTCGCTTGTGAGATCGACATCCATGCGCCCGGCGAGCGCGTATGCTACGACCAGCGGTGGCGACGCGAGGTAGTTCGCGCGCACTTGCGGATGGATGCGTCCTTCGAAGTTACGGTTACCCGAGAGCACTGCCGCGACGATCAAATCCTGTTCGGCGATCGTCTCGGCAACATCGGCCGGCAGCGGACCGGAGTTGCCGATACACGTGGTGCAGCCATACCCAACGATGTTGAAGCCGAGTTCGTCGAGAGAACGCTGAAGATCGGCCTTCGCAAGGTAGTCCTTGACGACTTTCGATCCCGGTGCAAGCGAGGTCTTTACCCAGGGCTTGGTCTTCAAGCCGCGTGCGAGCGCGTTGCGCGCGAGTAGGCCCGCGCCGATCAACACCGAGGGGTTCGAGGTGTTCGTGCAACTCGTGATCGAAGCGATCACGACCGCCCCGTCGGCCACATCCTTTTCGGTGAGGGCCACGTTCGAGGCTCCGCCACCTTCGTTTTCGAACCGCGCGACCGCGCCGTTCTTGGCACCGCGGGCCGCCATCCACTCTTGCATCGCCGTGTTGAAGGACGATTTCACCGCACCCAAGCTCACGCGGTCCTGCGGACGACGCGGACCCGCGAGGTTCGGTTCGACCTCACCCAGATCGAGATGCACGACATCGGTGTACTCGGCGTCGGGCATGTCGTCGGTACGGAAAAGCCCCTGCGCCTTCGCATACGCTTCGACCAAGGCCACGTGATCGGCCGAACGGCCGGTGAGTCGCAGATATTCGAGCGTCCGATCGTCGATCGGGAAGATCGCACACGTCGAACCGAACTCCGGCGACATGTTTCCGATCGTCGTGCGATCCGCAACCGGGAGCGCCGCAAGCCCCTTGCCGAAAAACTCGACGAACTTACCGACGACGCCCTTTTTACGCAGCACTTCGGTGATCTTGAGCACGAGGTCCGTCGCCGTGACGCCTTCGCGCAGCTTGCCGTCGAGCCGGAACCCAATCACTTCGGGAATCAGCATCGTGACCGGTTGACCGAGCATCGCCGCCTCGGCTTCGATACCACCGACACCCCATGCGAGCACGCCCAGACCGTTAACCATCGTGGTATGCGAATCGGTACCGACCGCCGTATCGGGATACGCGGTCGCACTCTTCTCGTCAAAGGCAACGCCGGCACCGCCAGCGCCGAAAACGACGCGCGCTAAATATTCGATGTTGACTTGGTGAACGATGCCGGTGTCCGGCGGGACCGCGCGGAAGCCGTCGAGCGCCGCCTGTCCCCACTTCAAGAAGGCGTAGCGTTCGCGGTTGCGCTCGAATTCCAGATCGGCGTTTTTCTGAAACGCGTCGTTCGAGCCGAAGTAGTCGATCTGCACCGAGTGATCGATCACGAGCTCGACCGGCTGCAGCGGATTGATCTTCTTCGGATCGCCGCCCATCGACGCCATCGCGTCGCGCATCACCGCGAGATCGACCACGCAGGGTACGCCGGTAAAATCTTGGAGGAGTACGCGCGCCGGCCGGAAGGCGATCTCTTTGTCCGATGCGGCGTGCGGATCCCAACGCGCGAGCGCTTCGATATCGGCTTTAACGACCGAGCGTCCGTCTTCGAAACGCAACAGATTCTCGAGGAGAATCTTCAAACTGTAGGGTAGCCGGCCGAGTTTGGTGAGGCCGGCGCGCTCGATGCTATCGAGGCGAAAATAGGTGTAGGAGCGGTCGCCGACGCGCAGCGTATCGACCGCATTGAAGCTATTCGCGTGCTGATTCATGGCGTTAAGCGTATTTTGGGATCGCCGTCGGCGTAGCCTTCGATTCGCAGCGCCTCCTCGCCCGACAAAAGTCGCCACAGCGGCTCGGCGACGAGCCCAAGGCGCCAGGACGAGAGTTCGAGCGCGTCCTCCAGCGCTTCGCGCGAGGCGGGGACCTCACGGGCGACCCGCTCCAGGCTCGCCCGCGGGACTAGCAGGCTCTGCGGCAGCTCGTTCGCGCGCGCCAGTTCGCCTACCACCACGCCCATCAGCGATGCGAGCGTGTCCCGGCTCGCACCCAGCGGCCGCTCGGGACGGTGCGGCAACTCGTCCTCGGGGATCTCTTCACCGCGTGCCACCGCCTCCAAGATCGCGCGGCCGAGCGATTTGCGCGCACCTGGCTCGAGCCGCCGCAACTGGTCGAGTTCTTCCATGCGCTTGGGACGCAGCGTCGCGAGTCCCGCGACCACGTCGTCCGGGATGATGTACTTCAGCGGGAGATCGCGCTCGCGCGCCATGCGGTCGCGTAGCTTCACGATCTCGCTCAGAACACCGAGTTCGCGACGATTCATTCGCATCGCACCCGGCACGCGCAAGTATGCTCGCCGCTCGTTCATACGAAAGCGTTCGATATCACCCAATTGCGCGCACTCCTCGAGCGCCCACGTGAGGCGCCCCGCGCTCTCCAAACGTTGCACGAGTTTGTCGTACATCGGCAGCAAATGCGCCACGTCGTCCACAAGATACTCGATCTGGCGCGCGGTAAACGGTCGCGTCGACCAATCGCTAACCGTTTGCGATTTCGCAAGCTTCACGCGTTCCAGATCGCGTACGAGATCCGCAAGCGACACCTGCATGCCGTACCCGAGAAACGCCGCCGCGACCTGCGTATCGAAAATGCTCGGCGGTACACGCTCGTACCGGTCCGCAAAAATTTTGAGATCCGAGGAGAGCGCGTGACCGACCACGACTGTCGCAGCGAGCGCGTCGAGCAACGGGCGCAGATCGGGGAGCGCGAGCGGATCGACGATCACGGCACCGTCATCGAACGCGAGTTGCACCACCATCAAGCGCGGCGAATAGCTACGCTCGGTGTGGAACTCCGTGTCGAGCGCGACGCGTTCGCTACGCGCAACGCGTTCGCACAGCGCGACGAGCGCGTCATGGTCGGCAATCATCGGGATCGAATCGTTCGCGTTCACGGTGTCGGTGTCGCTTTCGGTCGGCGGTGGAAGTGGAAGTGCGGGTGATGCTGCTCCCAGTACACATGGGCACGATACTCGTAGCGATGAACGATCACCGTCACGCGATCGCCGAAGATCGAGAGCACCGTGCAGATCGGGACCGCGATTGCACACATCGTCCAGACATGCACCCAGACGGGCACGCGGAAGGTCGCGGCGCTCGCGGTCGCCACGGTGCCGCCAAACCCTGGAATCACCCGTACGGCTAGAAGAAAGCCCGGCGAGCCGACGGGAAAGCGCTTCACCCAATGCGGCAGGCGGTCGAGGTAGGCATCCAGGTCCAGCATGCGCGAGGCGTGGCTGTTGATCCAATACCCCAGAAGCGCGGCAAAAACGAGGCCGATCGCATCGACCACCGATCCCCAGAAGGGGCCAAAGAGCGCGCCGTTCATGATCGCGAGGGCGTCCGTCACCGAAAACGGTGCCGAGGCGACCACGGCAAAGACGCCGATCGCGAGCGGGTAGGCGAGGAGCCCGATCGAGCGGATCTCGGTTTCGACGGCGGGCTGGAAGCGGATGACGAGCGCCGCGAGCGTAAATGACGCAGCAAGCAAGGCAAGCGCCCCGAGCTTTTTTACGGTCGGTTTCAAGCGGAGGTGGGTAGGACGCTGCGGGTAGTCATCACGGTGCTCTGCGGAGTTGGTCTCTACGCCTCGCTTTTCATGCTTCGCAAGGCCAGACGGGCCGAGCGAGGTGAGCTGGCCGAGCCGAGCGTGGTCCAAACCCCGCGAGCCAAGCTCGTGGGCGGCATCCCGAACGCGGCCATCGGCGCGCTCTACTACCCGGTGCTCGCGCTCGGCATCTGGATCGCCCGGACCCCTGCCGAGGTCGCCGTGCTCGTGGCCGCGTCTGTGCTGGCCGCGGCGGTTTCGGTGCTGCTCGCCTATTCGCTGCTCTACGTCACGCGTATGGCCTGCGCATATTGCTGGACGTCGCACGCGATCAACTGGACGCTCGCCACCCTCCTTATCGCGTTATTCAAAATATCATATTGGCAGTAGCGCCGCTCTCTGCTATCATCCTCGTCTCCGGTCCGGGACGCAGAACGTATTGCGCTCTCCGTCGGGGTGTTACGACGGTCGCGCCGGCTCGAGCTCTGCGCGAAAACGATCGGCAGAAACCATGAGGGCCGCGCGAGTGCGCGGCCCTTCTGCTTGGTCGCCGTTGCCGAACGCGTTAGCTCTGCGCGAGCCCGTACACCGACGCGAGATCGTGCATAGCCTGGTTGAGCACCGCATGATAGTCGGCATCGGCCGCGATGCCGTACTTGGCATCGATGTCCTTCATCACCTGAACGTGGATGCCGTGCGAAACCGCGCGATCGAGCATCACCTCGACGTTGAAGCCGTTACCGGTCTGCCCAGCGCCCCAAAGGGCCGCCGCTAGCGCTTTGCCGTTCTTGGGGTTTGGGTTCGGCGTTGAGGGAAGCGCGATGTGCTTCGCGGTGACGATCTTCAGCGTGTCGGCGACGATGAAGTTGAACACCTTGACGAAGTTCCCGATCTTCTGTTTGCCGAATTTCTTGGTGAGCGAGGCGAGTTCGGCTTGCGTCTTGTCGCCCGCGAGCGTTTTCACGAGCGTAACGGTCTGGAAGTTCTTGGGACCGCCGCCCGCCATCACCATCGAGAGCGTCACCGCAAGCGCGGGCGCTCCGGTATAGACGCCCGGGCCCGAGAAACGCGAAGCCTGGTCGGTGACGTTGGGCAACAGTTTGGCCGAAGCGCTCGCCGCCGATGCGACGATGAGCGACGCGCATGCAAGCGCGGTAAGAACACGGTTCATAGTAGTGCGAATCCTCCTGTGCCCCAACAAACGGAGAACCCGCGCGTTTGGATTGCTTGCCGATTGCGTGAGTTAGGGCAGGGCCTGAAACATCGCGCGGAACTTCGGATCGTCGGTCGGCTCTTCGGTCAAAAACGCGACCACTATCTCGAAGGCAACCGGAATGGCGGTGGCCCGGAGGCTGAGCGCGAGCACGTTCGCGTCGTTCCACCGCCGGGCTCCCGCCGCCGTCTCCGCATCGCCGCAAAGCGCGGCGCGCACGCCTGGTACCTTATTCGCCGCGATGCTCGCACCGGTGCCCGTCCAGCAGCAGACGATGCCCCGTGCACACGAACCGTTGGCCACCGCGAGCGCCGCCGCACGCGAGCCCGCAGCCCAGTCGTCGTCACGCTCGTCGCGTAACGCGCCGAAGGGCACGACCTCGTGTCCGTCGTCGCGCAAACGCTGCACGAGCGCAAGCGGCAGCGCTGCGGCTTCGTCACTGGCAAGCGCGATCTTCATGCGCGAGCGATTCTAGAGGATCGTGATCTCGTCCGCTTCGATCGAGCCGTCGGGCTGCACGCGTCCGCGTACATCGACCTGTTGCCCGGGCGCAAGCGTCGCGCCGCGCGGGTTGATGATGGTGCCTTGGTGTAAATGGATCTGCTTGTACGTTTGCAACGGCATCTCGATTTGCAGATCGAAACGGCGAAAGAACGTCACCGTTCCGCGGACGTGATTTGGGTTGACACCGAAGGGCGCGATAACGTCGCCCGTCACCTTTTGGATCAGCGATTCGAGCGCCCCGCCGATCCCGGGCGGTACGCTCGGCAACGCGAGCGGCGCCGCCGTCGGCGAGGGGGAGGGCGAGGGTGCCGGATCGGCGGCAAGCAACAGGACGGCCGCGGCGAGGGTGGTAAGACGCGCGTTCATACTGTAGGAGAACGCAGCGTGTACCACCCAGAGTTCCCACGAATCCGCCTCGCCTCCACCGTCATGCTCGTGCGCGACGCGCACCCCGGCACGATCGAGGTCTTCATGCTGCGCCGCAGCGCCCGCAGCGCCTTTGCGCCCGACGCATTCGTCTTTCCCGGCGGCACCGTGGATCCACGCGATTACACCGCTCCCGCGGTGTGGAACGGCGAACGCATCGCGCGCGAGTTCCGCGCGGTCGTGCCCGCCCTCTTGCCTTCGAGCGAGCCGGCGGTCGGCGCGTTCGACGCCTCGGCCTTGGTGCACGCGGCCGTGCGCGAGTTGCGCGAGGAGGCAAGCGTCGGACTCGATCCCACCGAGATGCTGCTCTACTCGCATTGGATTACGCCGCCGACCGAGCTGCGCCGCTACAACACGCACTTCTTTATCGCCCGCGCGCCGGACGCGCAACCCGGCATGGCCGATACGATCGAGACGCACGACGAGCGTTGGATCGAACCCGCGCGCGCGCTCGCCGAACACGCGGCCGGTCGCATGCACCTGGTCTATCCGACGATCAAGCATCTCGAACGCCTGGCCGCCCACGCGAGCGTCGATGACGCGCTTGCGTTTGCTCGACGCAAGCCGGTGCTCACCATCATGCCCGATCGCGCACCGTCGGAGGGCTTCGTGATGCCGGTCGAACTCGAGGAACGCTGGTGAGCCGTATCGCGCTCGTACGCGCGCCGAATCCGTCGGCGATGACGCTCTCGGGAACCAACTCCTACGTGATCGACGCGGGCGGCGGCGAAGCCGTGGTGATCGACCCCGGTCCGGCGATCGATCGTCACCTCGACGCGCTCGTCGCGAACGCCGCGCAACGCGGGTTACGCATCACGACCGTACTCCTGACGCACGGGCATCCCGATCACGCTCCCGGCGCCGCGCCACTACGCGCGCGTACCGGCGCCCGCGTGCTCGCGCATCCGTTTTCCGACGTACCGCGCAATGACGACGTGCAACTCGAAGCGGATCTATGCATCGGTGACATTGCGCTTCGCATCATCGATGCGCCGGGGCACACCTTCGAGCACATCGCCATCTACGATCCGGGCGAACGCGCACTCTTCACGGGCGATGTCATTCTTGGCGAGGGTACGGTAGTGATTGCGCCGCCGGGCGGCGCCATGCGCCCCTATCAAGCAACGCTCCGACGCTTTCGCGATGAGTTCAGCGACGCGCAGCGCATCTATGGCGGGCACGGCCCCATCGTCGAAGACGCGCAAGCGAAGATCGCCGAGTACATCGCGCATCGTGAAGCGCGGCAGCATGAATTGCTGCGGGCGCTCGCGCTTGGACCGAAGACGATTCCGGAACTCGTACTCGCCATCTACGGCGAAACGCGCCCGATCCTGTGGCCTGCCATGGCTCGCCAGATGCTCGCCTACCTTATCGCCCTCACGCACGAAGGTGTGGTGGAAGCGCGTGGGCTTCCGCGCGCGATGACCGACGAAGAGACCGCGATCTTAAACCCCGCCTGGGAATCGATCGTAGGCGCCGAGCACGCCCCACTGGTCGAAGCCGAACTCGGCGCGATGCTCAAACTCGACACCCTTTACGAGTACCGCCTCGATTGAATCGTTTAACGCCCGCGTCCGCGATGAGCTCCTCAACGTGCAGTACTTTCGAAGGCTCCCGGAGATCCGAACTGCGGCCGATACCTGGCTCGTAGATCACAACGAGGTTCGCCCGCATTCGTCGCTAAAGTACCTCACGCCCGCGGAGTTTGCCGCGGCGCAACATCAGCTCACCCCACAATTGCTGATGGACAAGATTCCGGGGCTCAGACCCTTCCCGTAGTCGCCATTCCGTGGCTCAAGGTCCAGTAAACCCGGCGTGCGGCGCGATAAGGGCTCCGAGCAGCGTCTGGCCAGCGCAGAGCACGATAAAGAGCCAAATAGGTCGATAGGACGGCATTCGCCAGCGTGAGATCGCCCCAACCGCCGCCACGAACGCCAGTTCAGCCAAAAAAATCGGTGGTCCCGCTAATATAAGGCCGCTAAGCGCCCATACGGGTATCATTGAAAAGCAGGATGGTTCTAGCGAGCCACACCACGATCTGTACGCAAGCCCGATAACAAGAAATTCAGTCCAAATGAGCGCAATTATCAGAGCCTGGAGGAACTTTCGCATCGTATTCAGTCTTCCTTAACGCGGTTTCGGCGCCGCAAGCGGTTTTGGCCCTGTTGCGGGAACAGGTTCATTCAAACCGGGAACCCATAATGTGCCAAAGGCGCCAGAAATACTTGCGCCGCCCCCGTTTGCTGCCCCAGCCGCAGCGCTATTGCTATTTTGCGAAATTCCCAGATATGGCACCGCATTTTTATTGATGCCATTCGCTGCCTTTAAAATGCCCGCTTCGCTCACGCCGCCGTTTTTTATCGTGCAGATTCCAGCACACACAGCTTCGGCGCGCACGAACGCTTCTCATGGCACCAGGAGTTTTCGACGCTTAGCGACGAAATTCCGTAGCGCACTTTCGCTGATCGAAAGCGATGCATCGTTACGATCGCGCAGTACGTCCCCGATCCGCTTGGCGGTAATCTTCGGCGTCGATCCAAGCAGAGCGACGATTACCTCGCACCTTGCGCGCGTAGTGCGGCGCCGTTGGAGCGGCGTTCTCCTTGGCGTACTTTCGCACCGTGTTGGGCGAGAGCCGCAGTTCGCGCGCTACCCGTTTGATAAGCTCGCCGTCGCCTGCGACGCGTCGCCGAATGACCTCCCATTGATCCATAGAAACCACTCCTTTGGGCACCCTCTCGATGGCGTTTGGTTCCGTGCAAACCGTCATTCGAGAGGGGGGGCCTCGTTTAGTTGGAAGGGTTCAAATTTCGGGAGCACAGGGGTTCAAAAGCTCGCGACCGTTACAAAGCGCACGAGTGCGTGTCGAACCGTCCTGCTCAACGCCTGGGAGGCGCATCCCGAACGCTTCGTACACGGCGCGCCGGAGCCGCCGGCGATCCAATCCGTCGTCTACATCAACCGGCCGGAGGCAGCCGCGTAGGTTTTTCAATTTCCCGTGGCCTCAAACCCATTGACACATTCCGGTTCGGACTATCCGCATAGACGAAAAAACGCTCGAAACAAGTTGCTCGCCGGCTTACAAAACGGCGCGGCCATGTTATAGCGAATTTTCACTCCCGCAACACGATCTCTCTGCGAGATTATCCACATCACTTGGTTCTTCTTCGTACTGATCGCAAGGGTTCTTGGCCCAAGCCAATGGACTTTAGGAACCTCCACCCAAGACCCCCAATCTGGGATGTAGTTAAGCGCGAGGTCGTGGATGCTCGGCGGACTCTTTGTGTTATGTTGCACAAATACAAAATTATCCTGGCTTCCGTCGTACGTTCCGGTACATCCAATAACGCGAACGGTAGCGACGTATCGACCTCCCGGGCTTGGAATCTTCCATTGATTCACGCTGCACGGAGGAACCCCGGCGGCCGGCGGACTGAGCGGATCCTGAACAAGGCCTTGAATATCCCAAAAAAGATTTGGAGAAACGACCAAAACGACGGCCAACGCTGCGATACTGCATGCGACGGAGACAAGCTTCAACAGTATGCTTCGCTTTGATGTGCTTTTGCGCTTCCAAAGGCGAGCCGCAATGAAGTATAGCACGACGCCTATAAAAATTGCGCCATCCGGAGTAAACGCGGGCCATACCACGGCAAGCCCCAAATCAATTGCAATCCATCCTAACGGGAAAATCGCAATTGCCATCATGCGACGCCGCACGATATTTTTTTCAAGCTTCATAAACATCCCCTAAAACATTGAGGACGGGCAATGATGCAATGCCCATTGCATCCCCTTCGCGACGTTTTCGGCATCGACTTTGTAAAGTTTCGTATGTGCGCCACCCCTAAAGAGGTTTTTCGTCCCATCCTCATATTTCAGGTAAGAGTACACGAACGTATCGAGCTCCGATTGCGGGTATTTCGCTGTTGCCCCGAGCACGCCGATGCCAAAATTAGACTCAGTTCTGTATGCGCGGCCCTTTAGCTGATAATTCAGCGCGCCGTGGTGGGATTCCAACATATAAAGCGTGATGAGACCAAGGGCGGTGTTGCTTCCGATTATTCTTATAAGTACACCGTCGCGCGCGTTGGTTGACAACGACGACCCGGGAAGCATGGGGAACCATGTTGGGTCGGGGCCGCAGAAGTTTCGGCGCCTTTGAGTCCGTGGGTGGACATGCAGCGTTGCGATGGTACGGAGACTTTGACCTGGCCCGGAAACTTCGAAGTTGATCAGCAGGGCCGGATCCAGGTAATCCGCCCAAGGATCCCACGGATACTGAGCCGGCTCTCGGTAGATGGTCGAAGGCGTCTGCGTTGGCTGGCAGTCATTCTTCCCAGCGGCAGAATCAAATTGCATCGATTCGCCTGGCGGGCACTGTCCGCTCGCTACGTCAAACGGCGTCAAGTTCCGCGTTCCTGTAGCGAGTGTTCCCAGCCCGCCTACTTGTGTGCCCGAACTCGAAATGACGGCCGTCGAGTATGGGCTAAAGCCGCCCACCGTTTGCGGGGTCATCCACTGACCTGTTGTGGGATTGACCGGCCGCGTACCCTCGAAGGTATATGGCCCGAGCACGAAGCCGCCGGAGCCGTCAGCGTAAATGCCGTAACCACCTGGCGCCACCGCACCGCCAACGTTAGGGTCCGAGCCCACGTTCGGGTAGTAGCTTGCCGTTGGGCCGGCGATCTCGTTCACCGAGGAACCCGCTGCATTGTGCTGGCTAGAAAGCGCGCCCGTTGGGCCGTAGTCGTTTACGCCTAATCCACAACTCCAGTCCTCACCTGTCGCGCATAGGGTTCCAAACGTAGCGAGGTTCTCGATGTTCTCTTGCAGCAGTTTTCCATTTCCATCGCTTGTAAATAAAAGCTTGTCCCCAAGCCAGTGCATGGACATCGTAGTTCCGGGCAGTCCGCCGACCATCCCAAAGTTCTGGTCGGTGTACACGCGCGGTTGCCCTGAGGCTCCATACGCGTAGCTGAACATGCCGCCGATTCCTAGCATTTGATTGGCGGCGTCATAACTGACGGGGTTGCTGCTAAGGCTTGGCGGGCTACCGTAATTGCCACCGGGCTCGCAGTCGGCGTACCGGCCGTCTGCGTCGTAGCCGCAAATCCCGTTTTCGCCCGTCACGGTCAGCGCATTACTGATCAGTGATGCTCCCGTTTTGGGGTCGACGTCCCCTCCAAGCGAGGTTCCATATTCGTAGCTTATCGCGGCCGTCGTCGTTCCCGAGGCGTCAGTGCCCGACTCTTTGGCCAACTCTCCGCGGACATTATAGCTAAACGCAACGCTCGTAACATCCGTCGCCGTCGGCGAATAGCCTTGCATTCCCACGTTTGCACTGCTCATCGCACCTTCGGCGTCGTGCGTCATGTTTGAGTATATCAGCCCGGAAGGCATCGTTAACGAGTTCATTTCACCGAATGCGTTGTACGTAACAGTCTCTGGCTCTAAGGTTCGCGCCGAAACCGATGCATTTGCCGCGATCGTACGACCGGAGAAAGGATCCGTTTCGGAGATTGGCCTACCGGCTGAGCTGTAAGCCCAGGTAAAGGCTCCCGTAAAGAAATTCCCGGTGAGCGACTCCCGCAACCCGTCGGAACGATAGGTGTAATCCATCGTTTGCGTATTTGGGAACGCAACCGCCGAAATACTCATCGAGCTGCGCAGGCCATTCGGGTAATACGTCATCGCCACCGACTCGGGCGACGTGCCTCCGGGGACCAGACCTTCTTGATACGCCGTCACGTCGCCAGTCGCGTTGTACGCATACATATCTGTTCCATCGACAGACGACGCGATTGCGGTCACTCGACCATCCGGATCGTATTCATACGACTCACTCGGCGTACCATCGCTATAGCTCACCGATGCGAGTTCACCATCTGCGGTATAGGTTGGAGTCGTCGTCACTCCCATCGGGTCGGTACCCGCCGTCAGGAAGCCGTTCTCGCCACCTTGATCGTAGGTCTCATGCCACGTTTGTAATGCACCAAATGGTTGATACGCATATTTTTCGATCGTTCGATTGAGCGTGTCATAGGCGGCACCGGCGACGTCGATCCACGTGCATGGGCTACCTCCAATCTCGCATCGCTGGGTCTTAAAAAGGTTGCCGTGCGCCAAAAAGCCCGCTGCCGTGCCTATTTGAAGTCCGTAGCCATCTTGCGTCAAGTCGTACAAAAAGCGCTTACGGCTCGGTACGCCGTTGTCGACCGTCCTATCTGACGGCTGCTCGCTTTCAACCAGACGGTCGTCGCCGTCGTACCAGAAGGCGCTCGTTCCGCCCGTGCACGATGCAGTTGTAGTGCACCCATAATGAGTAATCTCGCTGATCGTATTTCCGTCCGCATCGTACGCAAACGTTGTCGCGTCCTGGTCAGGAGCGTATCCTGGATTACACTGACCCGCGGTGCCACCTCCGACGAGCGCTCGCTCCGACGGGCTTTCTGTCGCACTCATGCTGCCATCTGGATTATACCAGGCGCAGATTGTCGGGTTCCCCGGGTCCGAGTCACTAGCCGCTACGCGCCTATTCATTGCGTCATACGAAAACGCAGCTGTACCTTCTCCGTTGCTATAGCTAACAATATTGCCGGTTGCCGAATAGGTTATCGACTCGCTCGATGTCACCGTTTGGCTCGTCCCGTTAGCGGTAGACTCATTGATAGGCGCGCCTGTGATAGACGTAGGAAGGCCAAAATCGCCGTCTTCCTGAGCGGCATTGTAGCCGATTGCCCTCGTATAGCCAAGAGCGGACTTGGTCTCAACGAGGTATCCGTATGGCTCTGCGGCATCCGAATAGTCGTATTGATGGGTCGAAAACGCACCTGTTCCGCTGGTCGGACATGCCGTCGCTCCCGTTTGCCAAATATATTCAGGATCGCACGACGACAGGAGGTTGTTGTATTGATCGTAGGCATAACGCGCGATAGGGCGCCCAAGGCTGCCGTTTGCGGTCACCCATGGCCCTTCCGACCAAATCGTGTTGCCGTTGGCGTCGTAGCCGTAATCGGTTTCGGCGGGTTGATTGGTATGCGGATCGATATTGGGTCCGGCCGCCGAGATCAGATCGTTATTCGCATCCCATCCGGCGCTCGTGATCAACCACTGCGAACCCGTCCAGTGCGACGTTTTCGTCACCCGGAACGCAGAATCGTAGTCCCATCCGGCCGCGTGCCCGTCGCTATCACTTAGGCTGGTTTGCCCGGAGTTGTATGCGATGTTGATCGTCTTTAGGACGCCGGCGTTATTCGTGTTGTTGATCATCGCCGGTTGCAGCAGCGTGTTCGTCCCATCGTTCGGAATAAAATTCCAATAGCCGATGTATTGAATGCTGGTCGGCGCCGTAGCAACCGACGAGCCGTAGTGAAAGCCAACGTAGGCGCCGCCGGAACCCGTGGCATCCGGGCCGCCCCAGCTCATCGTCCAACGCGGGCTATCGGCCCACTGCATCACGTGGTTGCCCGCGTATGCGTAGCGGTGGTGGATATGCGTATCGTCGCCACAGGTCGCCACAGGATTCACGGAGTGGTCAATCGAGCCGTTTCCCGGTGTACAGACATCCGTCAGGTCACCGGTTGCATCGTAGGCATAGTGAACGATTTGGCCATCGGGGCGTACGATATCAAGAAGCTCCGTATACGCCCCAAATTTCGCGAAATTTAAGGTTAGCGACTGGCCGTCGCTATGGCTGGCAACGATCTGTGTCACGTTCTGAACGTTGCTAGAATCGCCATTCTGCCACGAATACGTGAAGGCGATGTGATTGTTGTGATTGCGAGCGATGATCTCACTCAGACGGCCTGCGTAGCCCCACGTTGACGCGGTGATGCAGTCCCCCATCGTCGGGCGCCAGAAGTAGTAAATCGTTCCCGTCTTTTTCGTCCAGTAATAGCCGCATCCACCGTCGGATGCAAGGGACGTCCCCTGCATGCCCGGCGGGGGCGTCCATCCACCGCTGCCGTTGGCCGTATAGTCGTACCGCGCGCCGTCGATGTCGTACACACTCATCACGTTCTGCGCAGCGTTGTACGCTAGATGCGCATCAAACGTATTCGTCCAGCCGTTACCGAAAAGACTCGGCGTTGCACCGTCACTACCCGCAGCGTCGTGATCGCTTGCCGAGTTGTAGGTACGCCGGAAGGCAAGGTCGATGCCGCGCTCGGCGATATCCACGTCGGTCTCCTGCACGAGCAAATTGCCCGTGCCCACGTTGAGCATCCATGAACCGGCCCCAGGAATCGTACCCGTTTCATACGTCCACCACCGATTGATACCGGTCGTGGCCATTGGCAGCGTGCCCGTGGGTGCCACGGTTGCAACCGGCGTCGGCGTCACCACGATGGGCGGCGCGGTCGGCACGGGCGTTGCCGTTGGCGCGAGGGTCGGGTGAGGAGTTGGCGGCGGGGGGATCGTCCGAAACGGCGGACGCGGCGTGGGAAAGCGCACGTACATCGCGTTGGCCACGTTCGTAACGGGCGCGCCATGTCGCTCCGCCAGCGGATCACGATGCGGTACACCGATCGCGTTCGGCGATCGCATGCCAAAGTCGAGTTTGCGCATGCCGTATAGGAAACGTGGCATCAGCGTGTTCGTGCGAAGCGTCGCTTGCCTCGTGACCGTCGCCATGCCCCGCTGCGGGATCTGTGGTGCCGGTGCGTGCATCTCATCGTACAAACTTGCGCGCCCCATGAGCAGCGCAAAGATCCATGTCTGCTCGATCGCGCCAACGACCGGCGTCATGACGCTGTCAAGCCCCGTAGCAAGGGTAGCAGCCTCCGTTGGGCCGTTTTTTGCTATCGGTGCGGCCATTGCAGACGATTGCAAGAACATGAGCGTGACGATGACGAGAGCGATGATACGACGCATGAAGTGCTTTCCACCCGTGGGTTAGTGATGTAAGGGATTGACCGGTATTTGGATCGATGCGGCGACGCCGTCCGCACGAAAGGCGGAAAGCGTCAAAAACGTGGTTTGCTGAGCACTGCTCAGCGAAAGCTGCGACGACGAAAATGTCAGCGCCCATTTCCCAGGGCTGACCGCTCGCGCCGCCACGGCGCGACCGAGCGTACCGATCGTTACGCGCGTGACGTTGGTCGTGGTCACCGTGTCGAGCGTCATCGGCGCGCCCGGCGTGAAGACGGTCGGCTGCAAGCGCGCGTAGAAAATCTGCGGCGAGTCCTGCGGCCCAGCATAGTTGTTCTGCGGCGCCGTGCCGTACTCGAAAGCGTTCGATGCGGCGAAGGCCGAGGGCGTGGGCTCGGGTAGCGGCGTCGTGAACGGCCGCGGCGTGTAGAGCACCGGCGCGGGAAGCGGCGTCGATGGCAGTGGCGTTGGGCGCATCGTTGCAAGCATCGCATCGGGGGGCAACGTCGGCAGAGGCGCCGCCGTTGGGAGACCCATCGTCGCGTCCGGCGGCGGTGCGCTCTGGCCCGGCTTCAAGATGTGCGGCGTCACCACGATCACAAGCTCGTTGCGCGTGATGTTCACGTTATTGTCGCGAAAGAGCCCGCCGATCAACGGAAGTTGCCCGAGAATCGGAATCACCGATGCGCTCTGCTGATCGGCCTCTTGGATCAAGCCGCCGATCACGAGCGTTTGATTGTTGTGCAGACTTACCGTCGTCTGCGTGTCGCGCGTGGCAATCTGTGGCACACCGCTCGAACTGATACCCTCGAGGCTATTCACCACCGGATGCAGCGACACGATCACGTTGTTCTCGGCACTCACTTCCGGCGTGATGTCCAGCGTGACACCGGTATTGAACGTTTGAATCTGTTGCGTGACCGGCGTCCCTACCCCGCCGCCCGTGGTCGTCAGGATCGCAAGCGTATCGCCGGCGCGAATCGTTGCCGTGTGGCCTGAGAGCGTCGCGATGCGCGGGTCGGCAAGCACCCGCCCATGGCCCTTTTGGATTAACAGATTCAACTGCGCCGTCAGCGAAAGCGCCGTACGCGTAAGCGGTTGCAATCGCCCGATACGCCCAGGAAGACCCGATGGATCGGGCGTCGGTTGAATCTCGCTGTACGTCGTGCTCAACACCGCGTTGGGCATCTCGATGCCAACGTTCTTGGCGTCGTTCTCGTCGATTTCAAGCACCTCGGTGTCGAGCACCACCTGCGGCGGCGTGACGTCGAGCTGCTTGATAAGATTCTTCGCCAGCCGAATACTCTCGGGATCGCCTGCCAAGATGATCTCATCGGAGTTCGCCGGCACCGTGACGTGCAGTGATGGCGCCATCTGCCCAAGCGCCTGCGTCACCGCCGTCGCGATATCTTGTGCCGTCGTCGAAGGTGCGCTGTTCTGCCCCGGAATCGCCGCCTGAAGATGCACCACCTCAACGTTGCCCGCGCCATAGGCCGTTCCACCCGACGCTCCAGCGCCTCCGGCGCCTTGTACGGCGGCTCCATCGAGTTGCGCGATGGCCGCGGCAATGCGTTCGTGCTGCGCTGCCGTTGCGTACACCGAAATAGCGTTCAAATCAGTATCTACGGTGACCGTGACATCCGGATAGGTACGCTTGATCAAGTCCGCGACCGACGCCGCATCCACGCTCTTCGGGCGATAGATGTCCGTATATCGCGAACCAAACGGCGGCACGTCCAGACGGGCGGCAAGCGCTTTCGCCTGCGCAACCGCGCTCGGATCGCCACTGATGAGCAGCGATGATCCCGATACGTCGATATGGGCGTCACGCACTTCGTGGGCAACCGCGCGGGCAAGCGCGCGGGGAACCGCGCGCTCCACGCGCACCGTCTCCACTGGCGCGGCCGTCGCGGGAGCCACACTCGGAGGCGTCGCGTCGAGCGATGAGATCAGCGATTTGATCTGCGTTGCATCTTCCGGTATCGCGCGCAGCAAAATGCTATTCTTGCTCGCTACCCGCATCGTCGCGCGCGGAAACAGCGGCGCTATGCGATCAATCACGACTTGCGGCTTCGCAACTTGCAGCGATACGATCTCCGTCGTCGGCGTGGTCGGGTTCTTTACGTCAATCCCTTGCACCACACTACGAATCGAATCAACGTCGTTGGGGTTGCCCAGCACCACAATCGCGTTCGCATGGGTATCCACACGAACGCGCACGTGCGGATAGAGCTGATGCACGATCGCCGACGCACGGCTCGCTGAGATAACATTGACCTGGATGACCGCGGCGACCGGTGATGGCTTGGGTAGCGGCGCAGCACCAAACGCGCCGCTGGGAATGATCCCAACGGCGCATGCGACACCCATAACGACGGCAAGCAGCCGCGATAACGGCCGCTCGCGCATGACATCACTTGCCCACACGATTGCGGCCGCTCGATTGAGACACGCGCCTTGTGGATACCTGCCCCATCATGCGAAAAAGGCGCGCCCTTGATCCATGCGAACTACGACTTTTACGCGAGTTGTCAATGCGCTAGTATTTTCGCTGACATCTTTTGCGTATATTTTGCAGTTCGTACGGGCTATATGCGCTCACCTTATTTCGCTGACGGCACATCACCGTGAGCGAGCGGACCGCATTGTTCAGCTCTCGACCGTCCTTGTCGCGCGGCAGCACCGCCACACCCGGCACCTTCGGCGTCCAGGTCGTGGAGAGAAAATCGTCGGCTTCGATCCCGGCGTTTGCGTGAACCCATATGTACCATTAGACGATGTGAACGTCATGGCGCTGGCGTCCCCAGTGGATCGTCTGCGAGCTCACGCGACCCGCAAGCGAGCTCGGCACCTTGGGAAAAGAATGCAACCCTTTTGCAAAGCGCGCGGTGCTTTACACTTGGTACCGCACACGAAACACGAAGTTCCTCTTATGGGATCGTGAGGACGATTTTTCCGAATTGCTCGGATTGAGCCATCTGCGCGATCGCGTCGTTCACGGCATCCATCGCGTACACGCGATCGACGGCGGGGTGAATCTCGTGAAGGTTGACGAGGTCGAGCATGCCGCGAAAATCAGCCGGGCTTCCCATCGACGTTCCGCGGATGTCGAGATGATTCCAAAATAGCGGGAAAATGCGAAAGGTCGAATCGAGTCGCGTTCCACCGTAGATCACGACGCGTCCGCCGGGGCGCAACACACCAAGGACCTTGCCGAGTGTATCGCCGCCCGATGAATCGACCACAATATCCACTTCGCCACGCTTGAGCGCTTTGTGCCAGTCCGGATTAGCACCATAATTGATCGTCACGTCGGCGCCGAGCGCGCGCGCGCGTTCGAGCTTTACGTCGCTCCCGGAGGTGACGATCGCGCGCGCCCCGAGCGCCTTTGCAAAGAGCAACGCAAAGGTCTGCACGCCGCCGCCGATGCCGGGAATCAAGATGGTCTCTCCCGCGCGTAGGTCGCCACGCGTAACCACGGCGCGATACGCCGTCAGTCCCGCGAGCGGCAACGCCGCGGCTTCTTCCAGCGTCAGGTGTGCGGGCTTTGCGTACACGTTATCGCGCGGCACGACCACATATTGCGCAAAGGTGCCGTCGCGGGGCATCCCAAGGATCGATGCCTGCGGCGACCATACGCGCGGATCATCGCCCCATTCGAGCATCGGATCGATCACGACCGCGCGCCCGTCCTCGGTTTCACCGGCACCGTCGGAGCCGAGCGTGCGCGGCAGATCGATACCCGGATAGAGCCCTTGCGTGATGAACACGTCGCGCCGGTTGAAGGCTGCCGCGCGCACGCGCACGCGCGTTTCATCCGCACCGGGAATCGGCGTCTCCACCTCCTCCACGCGTAGCGGCTCTCCAACAGCATGTAAACGAACGGCTTTCATGCCGCGAGCCATTCGCGAGGCGCGCGCGTTACTCCCGGAACGTAAAGAGCATCCGATACGTCGGCGGCGATGCTGGAAGCAGATCGGTGGGAATCGCGCCACCGACGCCCGCGTACGGAACGCCGCCGCCGAAGAGCCGGTAACGCTGCACGCCCGCACCAAAGATATTCGTCCCCGTCAACGTGACGTCGAGTTCCGGGTCAACCTTTAGCCCAACGGCCGCATCGATGAGCGCAAGCGGCCCTTGATGGTATTCGTTGTTCTTTCCGCGGAACACGGCGCCAACCGACGCGTGCCACGCACTCGGCGTCCAATCCACCTGCAACGAGCCCTGCTGCTGCGGTATATCCATGAACTGCTCGCCATTGACGAGCGAACTACCCGATGTCGGATTTGCGACGCTGGCCCCAAGGTTCTCCGGAAAGGCAACGTTGAGCCCATAATCCGCCGTCAGGAAAAGGTGCGCGTGGACGATCGCTTGCGCGTAACGTACCTCGGAACCCTCATAGACGGCATTGCCGATGTTGATCGGATACGAAAAGCAGGCGGCGTTGACCGCCGGAGGCGTGTTGGTCGGCCCCGTGCACACGCCGCCTGTCGCAATCTGATACGGGTAGTAGTTCTCGATCGGATTACGCAAATTCGTGCGATAGAGCGAGACGTCGAGCGTGCCGTCATTCGCAATCCGGCGCGACAAGCCGAGTTCGTACTCGGTTGCGTGCTCCGGACCTTCGTTCGGGTTCCCTTGCCCTAGATAGACGCCATAGGCATCCTGTACGAGTTGCGACGTGGGAAAGACGTAGCGCTCGATTAGCAGCGGAGCCCGGAAGCCCGTTCCGACCGAGAAGCGTAACGCGGTCTGCGGCGAGAGGTTGTAGATCGCCCCGATACGCCCATCCAGATTCGAGCCGAAACTCGTATAGCGCGAACCGTATACCCCGCCGAGCAGTTGCAATTCTTTCGTTGCTTGGAAGCTGCCACGCGCGTAATACTGCGAAATCGTTTGGCCGATGAGCGGCACGTGCCCGGAGGGATCGACGAACGCGAGCGATTCGTAACGCGAGAGCGCTCCGACGGCATACTCCGAGCGGTCGAACGTCCGCTCCCAAGAGAGCGAACCCGAGGTGCGTTTATCTTGGTGCGTGACGTCGTACGGCGTCACCGCGCCACCGGAAAGACCAAAGGAATCATTACTCGTTGACGCGGTTGCAACGAGCTCTCCCGCGCCAAGGGGCATGCGTCCGTGGACGAGATATGCGCGCAACGTCTGCGCGATGCCCTGCGGTCCGGGGCCGATAAAGGTTCCAAACGTCTTCGAACCGGGATTCTCGTCGATGCCGTTGACCAAACTGCTCGTATCGCGCGCGTCGCCGAGCACGAAGTAGCGCGCCGAGACGTCGGAGCGCTGCGAGAAGGCGTACGTGAGATTGCCGAGCAGCGAACGCGACGCGATCGACGAGCCGAGAAAGGTCGGCGTTCCGCTGACGTCGCGAAGCTCGTTCACGTTGCCGATCTCGTGCTGATTGTCGAGCGCGAACGCGTAGCCGAGATGCCCCTTGGTCCCCGTTGTGTTCAGCCACTGCTCCGACGTGCCATACGAACCCGCGCTCGACTGGAACGCGAGATGTCGCGCGAGCGTTGGGCGAAGCGACACGAGGTTCACCGCACCGCCGATCGTGTTGCTCCCCTCGCTATCCTGCGGCCCGAGGCCCTCGGTCACATCGACGGCGCTAAACGCAGCGACGGGAAGGCGCGAGATATCGACGTCGCCGGTATTGCCATCATTGAGCAGTTGCCCGTCGAGCGCGAGCAACGTCTCGGACGGATCGGGACCACGCAGCGCCACCGTCGCAATCGACGCGTCGCCGCCGCCGTCCGGACGCGCGAACGTCACAGAGGGAATATCGAAGAGCGCTTGCGCAACGAGCGATTGCCCAAGCCGGTTCATATCCGCACGCGTGATCGCAACCGACGGGATCGTTCCACGCAGCGGCGCGAGGCGGCCGTTGACGCGAACCTCGCCGATCGTACGGAGCACCGGCGCATCGAGCGGCTCCAGCGCAAAATCGAGCGATGCGTCGTGCTCGATCGTAACGTCAACCGAGACGGGCGCATACCCCGTCGCGACGGCGTCGATTTGATAGTCGCCGGGCGGAGCTTGCGTGCGCACGTTCCCGTGCGCGTCTGACACGAGCGCGCGCTGCAGCGGCCCCCGCAACACCACACGTGCGCCGGCGAGCGGAGCCCCCGAAGCGGCATGGACGTGACCGGTCACGAGACAACACAGAGCAAGCAGCACAGCATTCATCGTGCATACAATGCGGCAGGCTCGCTGAGAGGACCCTGAGAATCCGCGCGGTAATCGCCCCGCATGGCAAAACGCGCCGGCCTCGTCAAAGCCGTCTTCAAGGGCATCGCCCGCACCCAAGAGAGCTTCTCGGTCGAGATCGGCCCGCTGCGCGCGCGCGGCATCCCGGCCATTTTGGTGGCCGTCACGGGCGTCGTGGTCGCGGGTGGCGTCGCCTCGATGCTGGCCAAGGGCGCCGCGCGCCTGCCCGAGAGCCTGCGCGAGGCACGAGCGCTTGCGGAGACCTTACGCGGTGACCGTCCGCGGCTAAACCCGTAGAATACGGGTATGATCGACAACGAGTCCCTGGTCTCGCTCATTCGCACCGGCATCCCCGACGCCGACGTGACCGTGTACGACCGCACCGGCACGATGGACCACTTCAATCTCACGGTGCGTTCTCACGCGTTTGCCGGCAAGACGCTGATCGAGCAGCACCAGTTGGTGTACGGCACGCTGCGCGCCGCGCTCAAAGACGGACGCGTGCACGCCGTCGAACTCAAAACCATCGTCAGCGAAAGCTAGGAGACCTATGTCGGAGCAACTCAAAGCCCAGATCGATGCGGAGATCGCCGCGAACACCATCCTCGTGTACGGCAAGGGCACGAAGGCGATGCCGCGCTGCGGCTTCACGCTCGAAACGATCGAGTTCTTCAACTACTTTGGCTATCCGTTCGAAGTGATCGATGTGCTCGAGAACATGGAGAAGCGCGAAGTGCTCGCCGAGATGACCAATTGGCCAACGCTGCCGAAGGTCTTCATCAACGGAAAGTTTTACGGCGATACCGATATTCTCGGGCCGATGGCGCAGAACGGCGAGTTACAAACAGTACTGAAAGAGGCCTTCGGGTACGAACCCCAGCAGAAAACCACGATCAACCTGCACTGACGTGGCGTACACGACGATCATCGACGCGGCCACGCTCGCGTCTCACCTCGACGATCCGGCCTTTGTCATCATCGATTGCCGCCATGCGCTTGCCGATTTCGCGGCGGGACGGCGCATGTACGACGAGGCGCATCTGCCGGGCGCGTTTTTCGCCGACGTCGAGCACGATCTCTCGGGCAGCAAAACCGGGACGAATGGACGCCATCCGCTGCCCAACCCCGACGTCTTCGCGGCCTTTTTGCGCACGCTCGGCGTGTCGGAGCAGACGCAGATTGTTGCCTATGATGCGGGAGCCGACATGTTTGCCGCACGACTGTGGATGCTCTGCCGATGGATCGGCCACGATTCGGTAGCGGTGCTCGACGGCGGCATCACCGCATGGACCGCCGCGGGACGCCCGACGACGGCGGCGGCCACGCCGCCGCGCCCTGCCGGAACGCAGCAGGCGCACGTTCGCACCGATCTCGTCGTCGACGCAGCGTTCGTGCTCGCGCACCTCGGCGACGAGCGCGTGCACGTGATCGACGCGCGCGGCGCCGATCGCTTCGCGGGCCAAAACGAAACGATCGATCCCGTCGCCGGTCACATTCCCGGCGCCGTGAACCTCCCGTTCAAGGGCAATTACGGCGACGACTTGCGCATCAAAACAGCTGGCGAGTTGCGCACGCGTTTCGAGCCGATCGGCGACGGGCACACGATCGTGCACCAGTGTGGATCGGGTGTCTCCGCGTGTGCGAACCTGCTCGCGATGGAACATGCCGGGATACGCGGGTCGCGCATCTATGCCGGCTCGTGGAGCGAGTGGATCGCCGACCCGTCACGCCCGGTGGTGACGCCGCCGCACGGCTAAGACGCCGAGCACGAGGATCGCCATCGCAAGCCCAAGGGCTCCGGCCGCGATGCGATCGCGCACCATCGTTCCCGCACATGCGGCAAACGCTGCACCCGATGTACTCTGCGCGCACCACGCGATGCGCCAGTCTCCCGGGCCAATGTCGTGAACGCGGCCCGACCACGCATCGTATGCCGCCATCCATCGCGCACGCGTGGCTTGGTCACGCGCGATCGCGCCGTGCAACGCTCGCACGCTTGCCACATCGAACGCGCGTGCGCCGTACGCCGCATCAAAACTCGGCCGCAGGTGCCATGCGCCGCTCTTGGGATCGTACGCGTACGGCGTCACGTCACGTAGCGTGCCGTCGGCCGCAACGCGCAGTTCGAAGAAGGCGGGGTTGTTGCGATAGATCGGCGAGACCGATGACACGATCAGCAAGGGCACGCCGCCGGCCAAGCGCACATCGTAGCGGTGCGTGTGCGCCGCAATCCCAAATGCGATGTGCTTCGCATTCGCGCGTAGGGTTGCAATAAGGCCCGCCTGCGCGTCGGAGCGCATGAAGGGCACCGCGACGAGGTTGCGCAGCATCACCGTGCTCGTCGCATCGATGCCAGGCGGGATGTGCATCAGCAACACCGCGCGAGGTGAGCGCGCGAGTTCCCCAGCAAGCCACGCCGTCTGCGCCCTTGCCGGATCGCCGGCGCTTCGCCGGCAACTGCCACGAAACACGATGGAGTCGAGGACGGTGTTCAGCACGACCGCATGCACGCCATTCGGCAGCGTTACCGCGTAGTATCCACCGCTGGTAAACGCAGCGACGAAACGCGGCGCCGAACCGTTACGATCCACGAGCGGAGCATAGATCCGCGCGAGCGCGCGTTGATACGCACCACCGGCCTCGCTGCGGTAATCACCGCACGGATCGTCGTTGTTGCCGAGCGTCACCAAGAACTGCGCGTGCGGGTAGGCTCGGGCGAGGGCACCGACGATTGCTCGCGTAGCTGCGAGTCCGGCTGCGTTGGCCTGCTGCCCGTGCGCTCGGGCATGCGCCCCGAAATGATGCGCAAGCATATCGCCACCGATCACGACGACCTGGGGATTGGGCACGTGTGCACGCATCGCCGCAATCGCCGACCGCAGCAATGCCGGGTTCGTGTCCCGCCCGTACGTGATGTGCGCCCCGCGCGCGTACGGATCGAGATGCACGTCGGAAAGCACGAGCCAACGCGAGAGCACGAGCGCGAGCACCGCGTGAAGCATGCGTTACACCGAAGGTGAGGGGGAAGGCGACGGCGCGGAGCTAGGCGGCGGTGGAGTGGGGGTAGGAGGCGGAGGCGGCGGCGGATGCGTGGGCAGCGCGGTTTGGATCGTCGGCTTCGCGCACGCACTGTACGAAACCGGATCGAGCGCGATGCCGGCACACCAATAGGCGCGCCACGTGTCGTCGGGCATCGCCCTCGCGGCGGCGCCGCCGTTGTACACGTCGGCGAAGCGCCGGCGCACGCGTTCGCTGCTAAAGATCGCCGCCTGCGCCGCAGCGAGATGCCTTGCGTTGAGCGGACCGTTTCCGTACACGCTGTCAAACGCGTACACGCGATTCCAGCGCGCTCGTTCCCGGCCGTCTCGTACAAGCACCGGCAGGTTCTGCAGCGCATAGACCTGTTCGTTCTCTACCGCGGCCGTCTGCGCATCGACATCGAGCACGGTGAATGAAGGGTTGTTTCCGAAAATGGGGCTGAGCGACGGCACGAGCAGCATCGGCGTCGCGGGTTTGCTTGCGCCGCCAACGGCAAAGCTGCTCATGTGCGTGTGTCCGAAGATGCCGAAGGCGATCGGCGGCGTCTGGCCGCCGAGCATCGCGCTCAATGCCTGATTGTACGGTTCGCTCAAGAAGGTGACCGGCTGTTGCGCTGGAGCGTGCAGCGTCGCGTACACGTCCACGCCTGGGGGCATGTGGGCGATCAACCAAACCGGGCCATGCAGCGTCGCAAGGGTCTGCTGCAACCACGCAAGCTCCGTTGCACCGGGATCGCTGCCCGCAACACCGCAGCGGTTACGGTACTTCGCCGACCAAAATACGTCGTTGAGGACGACGGCGTGCGCGCTGCCCGCCGGCAAAGGCGCTACATAGTAGCCCCCCTTCGCGAAGCTCGCAACGAATGCGTTCGGATCACCGGCTCCGGTCGCGATTGCAAACTCGGCTCCCACATGCGACATGAACGGGCTCCCCGGCGTGCTCGCATAGTCGCCGCAGGCACTATCGTTGTTTCCGATCGCCGGCAAGATACGCGCCCGCGGGAAGGCAAGCTCGAGTTCGCGCGCAAGAAACGAGATCGTCTTATCGGTGAATGCGGCGTACGCTGCGTCATCGTGCGCCGCAAACGTTCGATCGAACTTCGCCCGAAATCCGTGCGCGAGAAAATCCCCGTCCACGATCACGATCGTGGGATCTGCGACGGCACCTCGCATGGCCTCGAGCGCGGATTCCAAGAGCGCGTCGTTCGTATCGGCCCCGTAACCGGAAAACGCGCGATCCGCCGAGGCCTCAAACGTGTCCCGCCAACGGCTCGCGGGTTCGGCAACCAAACGCGCAACGAGTCGCGGGTCGGCGAACGGGTTAAAATGAATATCGCTGAGGATGAGCCAGTGCTGCTGCACGGGAGGGCTGGAAGCACCCACACGCGCGCCGACGAGGAGCGCACAGGCTGCGAACACGAAGGCCAAGAGTCGGTTCATCTTCGCACGCGGTTAATCGAAGGAGTCGCCATGTCCCGCTATTGGCTCTTCAAAAGCGAGCCCGACGCGTACAGTTTCGAGCAACTTCGCATCGACGGCTCGACGCCGTGGAGCGGCGTGCGCAACTTTCAAGCACGCAACAACATGATGGAGATGCAGACGGGCGATCTCGGCCTCTTCTACCATTCGAGCATTCCGGTACCGGCCGCCGTCGGCATCGTGAAGGTGGTGCGTACCGCCTACCCCGATTTCACCGCATTCGAGCGGGGCGGCGAGTACTACGATCCCCGCAGCACGCCGGAAAAACCGATGTGGATGATGGTGGACGTTGCCTACGTCGAACCGCTCGCTTACCCGGTCACGCTCGCGCGGATGCGCGACGAACCGCGCCTGGTCGGCATGGCGCTGCTCAAACGCGGGCAACGCCTCTCCGTGCAGCCACTCACCCCGCAGGAGTGGAAGATCGTGCGCGAACTCGGCACGCGCGAAGCCTGACCCCGAGACGACGAAGGGAGCCGCACCGCGGCTCCCTTCGTTTGTTCTCGCGTACCGGCGCTTACGGAAGCGCTTTGGTGAGCACGAAGCGGTAGGTCGCCGGACCGAGCACGTTTGCTTGCGTCGCGCCGATCTGACCGTTCGCAAGCGGAATCCCAACGCCCTGAGCTTGGAGCGGAAAGAGTCCACTGTACGCATTGAAGATGTTGTCGCCCGAAACTTGGAACGACAACGTCTTCGAGAGGTTGTAGCGAACCGTCGCATACCCGATGCCGAACGGCGGTTCGTTGAGCGAGTTATTCTTGCCGTAGAGCGTCTCGCCGATCGCCGCATAGAGGCCGTTCTTGCCGTGGTAGTTCACCTCGGCGTTGCCCTGCAGATACGGGATGTTTTGGTTCGAGAACCCGTTGTATCCGAGCCCGGCGAACGCGCCCGAACTTGCCGGACCGTACGCGTAGCCGGTGAAGTTCTGGCCCGGAACGATGGCGAGGTTGGTCTGATACAACGACGAGCAGTTCGGCGCGGTCTTGTTAATCGCGTAGAAGCAATTCGGCAAGTTGTACGCATACCCGCGCTGCATCGCGCCCGAGATGTCGTAACCAAAACCGTGTTCCGGCACACGCTTCACCTGAAGCTCGACGCCTTCGAAGCGTGCGTTGTTCAGGTTCGCGCTCGTTGCGTAGAAGACGGGCGTATTTGCCGGAGCGTATCCCGGACACGACGGGCCCGCGGGTAGCGAGCCGCAGGTGTACGGGCTTGCGCCGTAACTCGTGATGAAGTGGTTGTAGAGGTTCGTCAGGTAGGTATCGACCGAGACGAACGTCACATGATCCTTTAGCGCGAGGCTCGCGCCGAGGTCGTACCCGAAGGCCGTCTCGGGTTGCAGGTTATTGTTCACCTGCGTCAGGGTGGCAACGCCGAGGCTCGAGGTGTAGTTGACGTAGGGAACCTGGCTCAGCAGGTTGAGATACGGCGGCGCGATCGCCGAGCCCGCCGCGAAACGCACCGCAAGGTTCGACTTCGGACGAAACTCGAGCCCGAAACGTTCGTCGAAATGCGAGGTGTTCGAGGTGTTGAACGTCACGTTCGAGCCGTCGATCAGGCATGAACCCGCGCACGCAACCGGGTACGTGCTGCGGTACGTGTTGTCGTACAAGCTCACGGTACCGGTCAACTTCTGACCGAGGATAGCGTGACCGCGCAGCAAGTAGGTGGTGAAGATCTGACCCGATCCGGTCGGCAGCGCGAGGCTCGTCTTGAGATACGGGCTCGCAAATTGGTCCGAGTTTTTCACCGTGTTCACGCCGGTGCTCTGATTGTATGACGTGGTCGTCGAGTTGGTCGAATCGACCGCAAACGTGAGGTCGTCGTCGCCAATGGGATGATCGTACTCGAACGAAAGCCCGGCGAGCTTATCGATCTCGGCCTGGTTGTAGTGATCGAAAAACGCTACCGCTGTTGGGCCGTTGAACGTCGAGGTGATCTTGTTCTCGTAGTTCGTGCCGAAGAGGTTTTGCGTCACGACGTCGGGCTGCGCGTAGTTGCCGTTCCCCTCGAAGATCAAGCGGTCGATCGACGCATGGTAATACCGTGCGAGAATCGTATCGTTGCCGAGCGTGGTGCGCACCTCCGCCTGGAGGATCGGTTCGTTGTTGATCTCCTGATCGAGGCCGCCGGGATGGATCGATGTCACGAGTAGCGGCGTCGAGGGCGCTTTGCCGAGGCCATTCGGATCGAACGTGCCGTTGATCTGCGAGGACGTGTTGCCGTTTTGATCCGCAAACGTTTGGCTTCCGAGATAGCTCACGGTCGCCGTCGTCGCGTTCGAAAACTTATAGCGCGCCTTCAGCAACTCCGACGTGGAGTTGTAATCGCCGTACACCGAGTAGCAGCACGCATAGAGCTGGTACGACGTGTAATTCGCCGAGGCCGTGCCCGGAATCACGGTCTGCGAGTCGTTGTAGTTGAGCACGGTGCCCGTGGCGCCGTTCCAATTGGCGACGCCACCGGCCGGCGAGTAATTTGCTTGATAGCCGTTCACCGCCGAGGGTTCGTTAATCGTCGCGACGTCGGCAACGAATCCAAGACGGCCGTGACCGACGGTATCCGAGAGACCGAAGTTCGAGTACGTGCCGCCCCGGCTCGTGATGCCGAACGCGTAATCCGGCGTCGGTTTGAGCGTCGGATCTTTCGTGCGGAAATTCACCGTGCCGCCGATTGCATAGTTGACCTCGGGCGACATCGCGCCCGGGCCCTTGATCACGTCGGCGCCCGCCAGCATGAAGCTGTTGAGAAACGTGGTGACGTAGTCGCCGTAGGTGCCGACCGAGAGCGGGTGACCGTCGATCAGCGTCGCGGTCTCGAACGAGAGCGCACCACGAATATTCGGAAACGTGATTGCGCCGGGAACGGCGCCGTTGCCGCTCGTTTGCGGCAGGCTGATCTGCACGCCCGGCACCTGGTTGAGCACGCGCGTGATCTGCGGTTGCGCTTGGTCCGAAAAGACCTGCGCCGAGATCGTATTGATCGCGGCGGTCGAGGTATTGAACGTACCCGCGCCGACCGTTCGGATCGACGCGATCGTGCGCAGGCTGGTCAGGGTCGCCGTGTGCATCGTGACCGCGAGTTTTTCCACTTCGCCCGCGAAGATCGCGAAATCACTCTGCGTCGCGGTATCGTATCCCGCCTTGTGTAGCGAGATGATGTAGAGACCGGGCGATATCTGCCCGATCGTAAAGTCGCCGTGCGCGTCGGTTGTGGCGGTATAGGTCTCGGGTCCGCGCACGACCACGGCCGCACCCACGACGGGGGCACCAGATTCATCGAGCGCGGTACCGGAGACGGAGCCGGTCGTAGCAGCCTGAGCCACCTGGGTTGCAGCGTGCGCCGTTGCCGCACTGATGGGTCCAACGGCGAAAGCTGCAATCATCATTGCGGCCAGGATGCGAGCGAAACTCTTCACACATCCTCCAGAAATTCAAAGCAATGGAAAATGCCGCCGTGGCGCAAGCCGCGACGACATCTCGAGTGTACGGTTGCCAGATTAAGGCAAGGTTATCTCAAGTTACCTTTAGACACCCTGGGCCTGGGAGAGAAAGACGCGTTGGGCGTTGACCGGCATCTCGTTCGGGCGCCGGCCGCGGCGCTTGTAGGAGCCGTCGGGGAGCAGTTCACGCGTCTTCACGGTGTCGGCCATGAGCACGCTCAGGATTTGGCTGTTGACCGTCTCTGCAAGCACCGGGTCGAGCACCGGAAACGCAAGCTCGACCCGGCGGTCGAGGTTACGCCCCATCCAGTCGGCGCTCGAGACGAAGACGGCGCGGTCGCCGCCATTTTCGAAGACATAGATGCGTGAGTGTTCGAGGAAACGCCCCACGATGCTGCGGACGCGGATACGCTCGCTCACGCCCGGAATGCCCGGACGCAGCACGCACATGCCGCGCACGAGAAGATCGATCGCAACACCGGCCTGCGAGGCACGATAGAGCGCGCGTACGATCTCCCCGTCGGTGAGCGCGTTTAACTTGGCACGAATCCCGGCGGGACGGCCTTCGCGCGCGTGCTCGGTCTCGCGTTCGATCAACGCGAGCATCTCGCGCCGCAGGGTCACGGGCGCCACGAGCAGGTCTTCGTAATCGGTGATCTTGGCAAAGCCGGTGAGCGCGTTGAAGAGTTGCGTCACATCGGCGCCGAGTTCGGGGCGGCACGTGAAGAGGCTCAGATCGGTGTAGAGGCGCGCCGTCTTCTCACTGTAATTTCCCGTTCCGAAATGCATGTAACGACGGATGCCGTCGTCCTCTTTGCGCACGACGAGCAACGTCTTCGCATGCACCTTTTGTCCCGGGAATCCGTACACCACGTGCGCGCCGGCGCGTTCGAGGCGTCGGGCCCACTCGATGTTGTTCTCTTCGTCGAAACGCGCCTTGAGTTCGATGACGACGGCGACCTGCTTTTCGTTTTCCGCCGCATCCAAGAGCGCGCGCACGATCGGCGAATTCTTGCCCGAGGTACGATAAAGCGTCGCTTTGATCGCAAGGACGTCGGGGTCTTCCGCGGCTTGCCGGACGAATTGCACGACCGGATCGAACGATTCGTAAGGATGGTGCAAGAGCACGTCGCCCTCGCGAATCTGCGCGAAGAGATCGCTCTTGCCGCGCAACACGCTCGGGATCGCCGGCATGAACGGTTCGTCCCGTAGCGTTTCGTAGCCGGGTAGGTTCACGATCTGCCAGAGGTCGGAGAGCGCCACGATGCTCTCCACCTCGTAACAATCCACGTCCGAAAGTTCGAGCGACCGCAGCAAAAAATCGCGAAGATATGCAGGCATCCCCCGCTCGATTTCCAATCGAACGGGCTCGCCGAAGCGCCGTCGTTGCAATTCGGATTCGATCGCGCGTAGCAAGTCGTCGGCTTCGTCTTCCTGCAGATCCAGATCGGCGTCACGCGTAACACGGAAGAGGTACGCCTCACGCACCTTCATGCCGGGGAAAAGCCCGTCGAGGTGGTGCGCGATCAGATCTTCGACGAGCACGAAATGCCGCTCGCCCTCGGGCGCGCCGTCGATCGGCACGAAGCGCGGCAGCACCGGCGGAATCTTCACCCGCGCAAAATGTAGCTCCACCCCCTCGGCGGTCGGCTCTTCCAACTCGACCGCAAGCGAGAGCGAAAGGTTCGAGATATACGGAAACGGATGACCCGAATCGACGGCAAGCGGCGTGAGCACCGGAAAGAGCCGGTCGTCGAAGGTGCGTTCGAGCGCGAGCTGAGTCGGCTCGTCGAGCTCGGCGACGCGGCGGATGCGGATGCCGTGCCGCTCGAGCGCGGGCAAAAGCTCCTCGCCGAGCAAGCGCATCTGCAGTGCGAGCGAGCGCCGCAAGCGCTCCGAGATCGCGGCCAGATGCTCGAGCGGAAGACGGCCGTCCTCGGAGCGGCGCACGACCTGCGCGGCGATCTGTTGCTTGATCGCGGCGACGCGAATCATGAAAAATTCATCGAGGTTGTTGCCGTAGATCGCGACGAACTTGAGGCGTTCGAAGAGCGGGTTGCGCTCGTCGAGCGCCTCTTCGAGAACGCGATCGTTGAACTCGACCCACGACAGCTCGCGGCTGAAGTATAGCGAGGCGTCGTCGAGGGCAATCGGTGCCGGGCCCGAGTCGAGCGGTTCGTGCGAGAGCATTACCGATGAGTTCTCCGTATCGGCGGCTAAAACTCTCCCTCGACCATGTGGGCAGGCATACTCGAGGACGCCGGGCGACATACGCTGCTCTGCGCGCAGGCGCTTGCACTCGCGACGGCAATCGGCGCGCCGCTCGCCGCGTTCGCGGCCGCGCGAACCCACCTGCGCGCGCTGCTCCTTGCGCTCGCGGCGGTGGGGCGCACCCTGCCAAGCATCGCGGTCCTCACCTTGCTGATCCCGCTGCTCGGCGTGGGCACGGCACCCGCGCTCGTCGCCCTCGTCCTCCTCGCACTGCCGCCGATCGTCATCAACGTCGATCTCGCGATCCGCGGGGTTGCGCCCGCGGCCCGCGACGCGGCCCTTGGCTTGGGCATGAGTGGGGGACAGTGCTTTCGTCGCGTCGTCGTGCCGCTTGCCTTGCCGGTTGCCCTTGCCGGCGTGCGCACGGCGAGCGTCGAGGTGATCGCGAGCGCCACGCTCGCCACGTTCATCGGCGCGGGTGGACTCGGCGACGACATCGTCCGCGCGCTGCAGACCGACAACCTTGCTTTGCTCCTGGCGGCGAGCGCCACCGTTGCCGCGATGGCCTTCGCCGCGGAACTACTCTTCGCGCGCACCGCGCGCGCCATCGAGGTACACACGTCATGACCGCCGTGTCGCGCGCCCGTGCGCTCGCCGCCTTCGCCTGCTTTGGCCTGTTGCCGCGCTGCGCGCCGCGTGGCACGCGCATACGCGTCGGGTCCAAGAATTTCACCGAATCGATCGTGATTGCTGAAATCTACGCACAGGCACTCGAACGAGCGGGCTTCGCCGTCGAACGACGACTGAATCTCGGCTCCACACAGATCGCGCTCGCAGCGATGCAACGCGGCGACATCGATCTCTATCCCGAGTACACGGGTACCGCATTGATCGACGTACTGCACCGCGCGCCGCTGCCGACACCGCAAGCCATCTATGCTACCGTACGCCGCGCGTTTGCTCGCGACTACCGGCTGACGTGGCTCACGCCCTCGCCGATGGACGACTCACAAGGCATCGCCACCACCCGCGCGATCGCCGCGCGCTATCGACTGCGCACGCTCTCCGATCTCGCTGTTGCGGCGCCGCATCTTCGCTTGGCCACGATTCCCGAGTTCCTCAGCCGCCCCGACGGCCTGCCCGGTTTGCAGCGACGCTATGGCGGCTTTCGCTTCGCGAGCGTACGCACGTACGATATCGCCCTCAAGTATCGCGCACTGCTCGACGGCCACGCGGATGTTGCGACGGCGTTCACGACCGACGGCGAGATCGCGCGCTCGCACTTGGTCGTGCTCGACGACGATAAACATCTGTGGCCTGCATACAATGTCGCGCCGGTTGTACGCAGTGCGCTGCTCGCCCGCGAGCCAGGCATCGCGCGCGCGCTCGATGCAATCGCGCCCGCGATTACGAGCGCCGCAGCACAGCGCATGAACGAAGCGGTCGAGGACGACGGCCAAGATCCGCGCGACGTCGCGGCCGCGTTCCTGAAAGCCGCACGATGAGCGCGGCCCGGGTCGTCCTCGAAGGCGTGCGCGTGCGTTACGCGGGTGCCGATCGCGACGCGCTCGGGCCGATCGACCTCGACGTTGCCGCAGGCGAATTCATCGCCCTCGTCGGCCCCTCGGGGTGCGGCAAAACCACACTGCTTCGCACGGTGAACCGCCTGCAGCCGATCGACGCCGGCCGGATCACGATCGACGGAACCAACAGCGAAGAGCTCGATCCCGTAACGCTGCGCCGTTCGATCGGGTATGCGATTCAAGCGACCGGGCTCTTCAGTCACATGAGCGTCGCGCGCAATGTCGGCATCGTACCCGAACTGCTTCGCTGGGATCGCGCGCGCATCGACGCGCGCATCGATGCGATGTTGGAACTCGTGCGTCTGGACCCCGTGCGCTACCGCGACCGCCGGCCGCGCGAGCTCTCGGGCGGCGAGGCGCAGCGCGTGGGCGTTGCTCGCGCGCTCGCGGGCGAACCGCGTCTGCTGTTGATGGACGAACCGTTCGGCGCGCTCGACGCGATCGTGCGCCGTGAATTGCAGCACGAGTTACGCGACATCATCGCGCGCGTGGGGACGACGACGATCTTCGTCACGCACGACGTCAACGAAGCGGTGCGTCTGGCCGATCGCATCGTCGTGCTGCACGACGGCCGCATCGAGCAATGCGGCGAACCGCTCGAGCTCGCCGACCGGCCGGCGACCGCCTTCGTTCGAGCGCTCTTTGCAAGCGACGACGCGATCGCCGAACGACGCGCTGCGCGTCCCGTACACCCGTGAGTTACCTCCTTGCCCATCCGGCGCGGGTCGGCGCGCTCGCGCTTGCACACGCCGCGCTCGTGACAGGGGCGCTCGCGGCCGCCTGCGCGATCGCCCTTCCCCTCGGCGTGCTGGCGGCGCGCAACGCGCGGGGATCGGTTGTGCTGCTCGGCGCGCTCGGAGCCATCTACACGATCCCGAGTCTCGCCCTGCTCGCGCTGCTCGTCGCAGCATGTGGTCTTGGCTCGCTGCCGATCTTCGTCGCGCTCGTTGCGTACGCGCAGTTCGTGCTCGTGCGCAACATCGCGGCCGGCATTCGCAGCATCGACCCCGCCGAGCGCGACGCTGCGGTCGCGATGGGCATGACGCCCCGCGACGTGTTGATGCGCGTCGAGTTCCCGCTCGCAATGCCCGTCATCGTCGGTGGCGTTCGCATCGCGGCCGTCGCCATGATCGCCCTTGCCACGCTCGGCGGATACGTCGGCGCCGGCGGGCTCGGCTCGCTCATCTTCACCGGCCTCGCGCTCCACCACACCGACGAGATCGTGGCCGGAAGCATCGCCTCCGCAACCCTTGCCGTGCTCGTGGACGTCACGCTACGCGGGGTGGAGCGCGCGCTGCGCTACGGCGTCAGCAGGTAAACGGCAAAGCGTTGCGCACGATCCGTCCACATCTTCGCGACGTGCAGGCCCGCGTCGTCCGCTAGCATCTCGATCTTGCCGGTATCGAATTTGTACGATGACTCGGTGTGGATCGTCTCGCCGGGTGCGAAATCAACCTCCAAGCCGATGGCCGCGATGCGCACGCGCTGTGCGTATCGGGAGCGTAAGAACGATTCGACGCAGCCGCGCTGCTCGTCGTAATGCACGACGTGATCGAAGGTGCGCGGGTCGAAGTCTGCGTCCAACTCACGATTGATACGCGCGAGCAGGTTTTTATCGAACGCCGCAGTGACGCCGATTGGATCGTCATAGGCGCGCTCAAGCACGGCGCGATCCTTCTTTAAATCGACGCCGAGCAGCAATCCATCCCCGCGCCGCAGCACGCTGCCGACGAGCGCGACGAGCGCGCTTGCTTCATCCGGCGCGTAATTCCCCAGATTCGAGCCCATGAGCATCGCGAGGACCGGACGCTCGAAGCGTAGCGCCTTCGATGCGAGCACGGTAAAATAGTCACCCGCGACGGCACGCACCTCGAGCCCAGCGTGGCGCTCGACGAGCCCCGTCGCGGCCGTCCGAAGCGCTTGCGACGAGATATCGATCGGGCTGTAGCGCAGCGCCGGTTGCACGCGCAATGCCTCGTCGATCAGCAGTTGCGTCTTCACCGAACTCCCGCTGCCCAGTTCGAGAAACTCGATCGGACCGTGCAGCATGCGCACGATCTCCCAGCCCCACTCGCGTAGAATCTCGGTCTCCGCAACGGTGAGATAGTATTCGGGGACGTGCGTAATCGCATCGAAAAGCGCCGAGCCAAGCTCGTCGTAAAAGTACTTGGACGGTACGGCTTTTGCTGGTGCGCTCAGCCCCACGCGGACATCGTGCGCGAAACGCTCGTCCGCGCTCGCACCCGCGATCTCGACGATCTCGAGACGCGGATGCGCCGGCGCGGACGGCTCAAGCATCGTGCCCTACTTCGGACAGACGTCGTGAATTGCGGCAACCGCCGCGGGATCGACGGGTGTTCCATGATCGCGTACGTACATCGCCATGTACGTATGACCCGACACGTTGGTACCGATGAAGTCCACGTCGCCCGGCTCTTTGCCGCTGCTCGAGTTGCCCACCATCCCGGCGACGCCGGTCATCTCGGCATAGACCGCGGGCTGGCTGCCGCAGATCGTGAGTTGGCGCTGGAGGTGTACGGTCGCGTTTTTGACGCTCGATTGCGCAAGCATCTGATCCAAGCTCACCTGCGTCGGAAGCTTCATCAAAATCAAGGCATCGTGCTTGTCCGCCGTCGTCCATACTTGCATGAACGGCCCAATCGAGGCGGCGGATTGGTAGGTGGCGGGCGCTTTGAACGTTACCGCGTCGGTTGCACTGCCGCATGCGGCGAGGGCGAGGAGCGCGGCGCAGGCCACACCCATGCTGCGAATCTTCATCGCTTCGCCTTCAACACCGCGCGAACGCGGCCCTATCGTTCGTACGAGCCGATGCGTCCCCAGCGATCGTAGATGAGTGCCACGTACGCTCGCGTCTCTTCGTAGGGAGGGACGCCGTGATAGTACGCGACCGCACCCGGTCCGGCATTGTAGGCCGCCATGGCGGCGGCAAACGGATCGGCGTAACGCGAACGATACGCGCGCAGGTAGGAGCCGAACAAGCGCGCGGCGCCCGCGATCGCGGTGTAGGGATCGAAGGGATTCACGCCATACTGCTGCGCGGTGTATGGCTCGAACTGCGCGATGCCCACGGCACCGGCCGAGGATATCGCGCGTGGATCGTATGCCGATTCCTGCAGCAGCGCCGCCGCGAGGAACTCCGGTGGAAGATGGTCGTGTCGCGCTGCCGTAACCGTGGCAGTCGCGAGGCTGAGCGCGCCGATTGCGGTGATGCGCGCGTTCGTTCGCAGGACGGCGCGCGTGATCGCGAGCGTGGGTCCCGGCACGCGCGCACCGTTCTCGAAGAGGCGCGCGCCTTCGAGCGATTCCGCGAACGAAGGTTTCGGCCATGTTAATGCAGCGTTAAGCACGCGTGCGGTATTTGGTTGAATGAAGCGAGCGCGCGCGGAGGTGCTTTGACTGCAACCGCACAAGATGGCTAAGACGAGGCACGCACCAGCGAGCGTCTTCGGAAAAGGACTTTCAGGTAATGGCATTCGTAGCGGCAACATTGATCGTGCTCGTGGTGGGAGATTTCGGTTCGACGTTCTTCTATCACGTACCGCAACATCTTTGGTTCACGCTGCACCTGCGCACGCACCACGATCGTAAACGCTCGTATTGGGACCACGCGGTACTCTCGATCAACCCCGAGGTTCTCCTCGACGGCTTCCTCGGCGCGGTACCCTATCTCGCCGTCGCGGCGGTCGTCTCACACCTCTCGTGGGAGGGCGCGCTCCTAGGCTTGCTCCTGGGCCAACTACACGTGTGGTGGCGCCACACAACCGAGCTCGGCTGGAAGAGCCCGGGGTGGCTCCTTGCGGTCGCCCGCCCCCTTCAGATCGTGCTGCCCGAGGACCACGACGGCCACCACCGAAACCCTGACATCGAGTTTGGCGATATTTTCCGCTTTTACGATGCACCAGCTCGGGCACTGCTGGCCAAACTTGCCCCCACGAGCCGGCGCACGCGTAACGCGGCCGCACGCAGGGCCAAACAACGGGTCCCTGCACAAGCGTAGCCACGACCGGAGCATCGATGACCAAACGGGCACTTTTCCTTATTTCGGACACCGGCGGCGGGCACCGCAGCGCATCGAACGCGATCACCGCCGCGCTGGATGAGATCCGGGAGCCCTTTGCATTCGAACATCGCATCGAGGACGTGGCCGCCCACTGCGCCTTCCCCCTCACCCAGCTGGGCCTGGGCTACAGCATGGCCCTGCGCTACGCTCCGCCCGTGTACGGCGCGCTCTACTACGCCACGAACGGCCGGCGGCGCTATCGTGCCCTCGTGCGATTCTGCGAGCCGCTCTACCGCGAGCGCTTGCGCGACCTCTTCCTGAGCTACCAGCCCGACGTGATCGTCTCGGTGCATCCGCTGCTCAACCACGCGGCGCTGCGCGCCCGCGCCGATGCGCACATGCAACACGTTCCGATCGTCACCGTGATCACCGACCTCGGCAAGGTCCACGAGTCGTGGCTCACCCCCGAGGCAGACGCCGTGGTGGTCCCGGCCCGTGAGGTGTACGAACGCGCGCTCTCACGCGGCATCTCGCCCGCCCGCCTGCGGATGCTCGGCCAGCCGATCCATCCGAAGTTCGACGATGTCGTGGGCACCAAGCAGGAGTTGCGCGCTGCCCTGGGCCTGCCGCAGGACCGCCTGGTCGTCATGCTGATGGCCGGCGGCGAAGGCGGCGGCAAGCTGCTGCCGACCTCGCTTGCGCTCGCCCGCGCGCGGCTGCCGATCCATCTGCTCGTCGTCTGCGGCCGCAACGAACCGCTGCGCCAGAAGCTCGACGAGGTCTCGGCCACGCTCCCCACGCCGATGACCGTGCTCGGCTTCACCGATAAGATCCCCGAGTATTTTCGTGCCGTCGATCTGCTGGTCACGAAGGCGGGCCCAGGATCGCTCGCCGAGGCGAACGCCGCGCAGCTTCCGGTCGTCGTGTACGACTACGTACCGGGCCAGGAGCGTGGCAACGTCGATTTCGTGCGCCACAACGGCCTCGGGGCCGTGGCGCTCCACGGCGCAGGCGAGGTGGTCCAGGCCGTACGCAACATGATCCGCACGCCGGAGCGCTTGGCGCAGATTCGCCGCAATCAGGAGATCGTGGCACCCAACCGAAGTTCGCGCCGTATCGCCGCCCTGATCGCCCAGATCGCAAACGAAGGTACGATCCCGGCGCAAGACGACATGGCGATCGGCCTGCGCGCCGTCGCCTCGCTCTAGCCCGCGTTCCTCATCGCTGCTCGACCGCCTTACGCGAGCTCCAGAGCAGCAGACGCCGCGGCGTGATCTTGGGTGAGAACGCGACGATCTTGTTGCTGAGTCCCGGCACCACCAGATCGCGTCCGCGCAGCATGCCACGGTAGCCGGACCGCGCGACGCTCGCCGCATCGGCAAGCGGTAGGCGATTGAGCAGCGTACCGTGCATCTTCGCGCGATCGACGAAACCCGTCGCGGTCGCACCCGGACAGAGGCACGTTACCGTCACGCCGCTGCCGCGCAGCTCTTCGGAGAGCGCCAGCGAAAACGAGAGCACGTAGGCCTTCGAGGCATAGTACACGGCCATGAACGGCCCCGGCAGAAACGCCGCGGTCGAGGCCACGTTGAGAATCCGGCCGCTGCCGCGCGCTCGCATCGCTGGAAGATAGGCGCGGGTGAGTTCGGTGAGCGCCACGACGTCGAGCAGCAACTCCTCACGCGTGCGCTCCTGCGGCAGTTCGTCGAAGCGGCCGTTGCTCGCGAAGCCGGCGTTGTTGATCAGCACATCGCAATCGGGCACGCGCGCGAAGAGGTCCGCAGCGGCATCGAGGCGACCGAGATCCATCGCGACCGTCTCCACGTGCACGCCGTACCGTTCGCGTAGCTCGCGCGCGGCGGCATCGAGCCGATCCGCGGAACGCGCGACCAGGACGAGATCGTAGCGGCCGGCAGCGAGCAAACGCGCGAATTCGAGGCCGATGCCACCCGACGCGCCGGTGACGAGTGCCTTCATTGCCGAACCCTCCACATGGCGAACGCGATTCCGAAAATCAGGACCCCGAGACACACTGCGCCGAGGCCGAAGAAGAACCACATGATGATGCTCGGAATCGCACCGTAGCGCCCCGGCGCAGCAAGAACGATGAGCAGCTCGACGATCGCGACCACCGCCGCGAGCAGATCGCGGGCGAAGCGGCGCGCATCCGCGATTCGAACATCCGCGGCTTCGGGGCTCAGTCCCGCGTAGCGCGTATAATACTCGCGCGTACCCTGACGCTCGTACGCGGCGAGCGGGAGTCCGTACACCGCGTCGTTAAGCGCGGGCGCCGCGAACACGCAGAGCAGCGGGAGATGCCAAAGGAAGCCCCAGCCGTGGCGTAGCGCATCGATCGCGTAGAGCAGCGCGAGGATGACGCCGAGCGCGAGACCGATGACGTCGCGCTTATGCACGGCCGGTGGTGAGTCCGCCGCGAAACGCCATCGTCGCGGCGCCGACTTGCCCCGCATCGTTGCCGAGTTGGGCGACCGCGATGCGGGTCGTGCCGCGCGGTACCATCGTCGTGAGTTCGTCAACGCGTCCGCGCACGGCGTCGAGCATGAAATCCGCCGCGGTCGAGACGCCGCCGCCAAGCGCGATCAGTTCCGGATTGACGAACGCGACGATGTTGGCGAGGCCGAGCGCGAGGTCGCCGGTGAATCCGCGCCACGCGGCGAGCGCGTGCAGATCGCCCGCTTGCGCGGCCTTACGAATCTTTTTCGAGCCGAGCTTGTCGCGATCGACGTCGAGCAGCTTGCTACGCGGAAACGACGGAGCCACCGCAAACGCGTGCCGGATCAGTCCGGTTCCCGAAGCCTGAGCCTCGAAGCACCCCGTCTTGCCACAGCTGCAGATAAACCCGTCGGTCGGCCGGATTTGATGGTGGCCGATCTCGCCCGCGCCGAACCGGTTGCCGAGCACCAACTCGCCCCCGGCGACGATGCCCCCGCCAATCCCGGTACCGAGCGTCAAGAGCACGAAGTTCGTCGTGCCCTTTCCCGTACCAAACGTGTATTCGCCAAGGGTCGCGCAGCGCGCGTCGTTGCCGACGAAGAGCGGATGATCGAAGTGCGAGCGCAGCGTCTCCCCGAGCGGCACGTCGGTCCAGCCGAAGTTCGGACTGTAGAGCACGGCGCCCGAACGCGCCTCGATGTTTCCGGGCGAGCCGATCCCGATGCCCGCTACATCCTGTGCCTCCGGGTCCTTCAGCGCCTGTTCGATCGTTTCGATCAAGACCCCGACCACATTTTTGAACGACCGATCGTCGAGATCGACCTCGTGCTGCCGAAAGATCTTCCCGTCCTCGCCGATCACCGCCGCGGTCACATGTGAGCCGCCGAGATCGACACCGATTGCCGTGCGCATGGAGCCTTCTTTTGCGCCGCGCGAGGCCATACCCGCAATCCGCAGCGAACATCCCCGGTCTATGGAGACGATCGACCTCACCGCGCTGCGCGATTTTACGCGCACGACCGGCCAGCCCACGCATCCGGAACTTCTCGACGCGCGACCGATGGAGCACGTCAAGGAGATCGAGATCACCGAAGAGTTCATCACGATCACCTACAACGAAAGCACGACGCGCTACTACAACGTCAACGAGACGGTCAATCGCGAGTGGGTGTACAAGTACAACGACGATCCTGAATTCGTGAAGGCGATCGGCAAGGTCATCGACCTCGCGCGCAAGCACCTCAAGGATCTTCCCGAAAACCTCGCCTGTCCGCCCGGATGCGCCGAGTGCTGCAGCGGCTACGAGCCGTTCGTCAGCAAGGCCGACGTGCAACGCATCGCCGATCATTTGGGCATGACCTATCAAGACGTGATGGATGAGTACATCGTCAAACGTCCGTCCGCCGACGGCTTCCACGTGGGATGGGTCCGCAAAGTCACCGAGGACATCACCGACAACTGCGTTTTCTTGATGGGCAACAAGAGCGGGAAGTACTACTGCGGCATCTACGAGGGGCGCCCGCACGACTGCCGCGATTTCACCCCGATCGGATGCCAAGACGTCGACACCACGATCCCGCGACGCTCGAAGACGTTCAAGGTCGGCCCGGCATTCCAGCCGAAGCGCCGTCGTCGTCACCGTTAGTCTCCCGTTCGTCTTTATTGAGGATGACCGCGTGAACGTACATCGTATCGCCGCGCTCGCGGCGCTGTGCTCGTTCCTCTCCACGCTCGCGCCGGCACCGGCCGCCGTGGCAACCGTCGCCCCCTCGCAGTACGCGGGCTTACGCTGGCGATATATTGGACCGTTGCGCGGCGGGCGCACCAAGGCGGTCGCCGGCGTACCGTCGGCACCGGATCGCTTCTACATCGGTGCGGTGAACGGCGGCATCTGGCGCACCGATGACGCGGGGCGCACCTGGCGACCGATCTTCGACGGACATTCGACGCAATCGATCGGCTCGCTCGCGGTTGCGCCGAGCGATCCGAACGTTATCTACGCGGGCAGCGGCGAAGGGCTGCAGCGTCCCGATCTCGCGATCGGGAACGGCATCTACAAATCGACCGACGCCGGAACGACGTGGTCGCACCTCGGGCTACGCCACGGCGAACAGATTCCGCAAATCGCGGTCGATCCGACGAATCCGAACCGCCTCTTCGTCGCCGTTCTCGGCCACCCGTACGGCCCGAACGCCGAGCGCGGCGTCTATCGCTCGCTCGACGGCGGAAAAACGTTCAAAAAGGTGCTCTACCTCAACCCAAACGTGGGCGCCTACGACGTGCAGATCGATCCCGCGAATCCGCGCATCGTGTACGCCACGTTATGGGCCGCGCGCCAGGCGCCGTGGGAGATCGGCAGTTCGTTCGAGATCCCCGGCAGCGGCATCTACAAATCGACCGACGGTGGCGATCGCTGGACGCGCTTGACGCATGGCATCCCCGCCAAGATGGGGCGTGCTGAGATCGCGATCGCGCGTTCCAATCCGAACGTGGTCTATGCGTATATCGACGGATTTCAAGATTCCGGTGGTGCCGTCTATCGTAGCGATGACGCCGGCGCCCGCTTTACCATGACGAACGACGATCAGGTGACGATCGGTCAGCGCGGCGACGATCTCGTCGCAATCGGCGTCGATCCGAAAAACGCCAACACGTTTTACGTCACGAACACCTCGACGTACCGTTCGACCGACGGCGGTAGAACGTTCGTTGCGATCAAGGGCGCGCCGGGCGGCGACGACTACCAGAACATCTGGATCAACCCAAACAACCCGCGCATCATGATTCTCGGGAGCGATCAGGGCGCGACGATCTCGCTCGACAACGGCAAGACGTGGAGTTCGTGGTACAACGAACCGACCGCGCAGATGTACCACGTCAACGCCGACAACCGCTTTCCGTACTGGGTATGCGGCGGCCAGCAAGAGTCGGGATCCGCCTGCGTGAGCAGCCGCGGTCCATGGGGACAGATCAACGAACGCGACTGGTACCCTGTCGGCGCGCAAGAGTACGGCTACGTCGTACCCGATCCGCTGCATCCCGGGGTCTTTTACGGCGGCAAGGTGGAGAAGTTCGACGAGCACACCGGCCAAACGCAGGAAGTCTCGCCCAATCCGCTCGGCCTCGACGGCTTTCGCACCGTGCGCACGGAACCGCTGGCCTTCGATCCGCTCGACGGTCACAAGCTCTACTTTGGCGCAAATCAGGTCTATCTGACGACCGACGGAGGCGCGTCGTGGACGACGGTGAGCCCCGACCTCACCCGCAAAACGTGGGCGATGCCGGGCGTCATCAAGGCCTTCGAGAGCGCCGATCCGTCGCACGACCGGCATCGCGGCGTCGTCTATGCGCTCGCGCCCTCGTACGTGCATGAAGGCACGATCTGGGCCGGAACCGACGACGGGCTGGTGTGGATCACGCGCGACGGCGGCGCACACTGGAGCAACGTCACGCCGAAGCCGCTCACCCCGTGGAGCAAAGTCTCGCAGATCGATGCATCGCACTTTGACGACAACACGGCCTACGTGGCGATCAACCGTTTCCGCCTCGACGATCTCCACCCGTACGTGTACCGCACGCACGACGGCGGCGTGCATTGGACCGCGATCGTGCACGGGCTGCCGCGCAACGAACCCGTCAACGCGGTTCGCGAAGATCCAAAGGTGAAGGGGCTGCTCTACGCCGCAACCGAGGGCGGCGTCTTCGTCTCGTTCGACGACGGCGCGAACTGGCAATCGCTCCAGATGAACCTGCCGCCCACCTCGATGCGCGACATCATCATACACGGCAACGATCTCGTCGTCGCGACGCACGGTCGCGGGTTCTGGATCATGGACGACATCGAACCGCTGCGCGAGCTCGCGCGCACCGCGTCGTGGGGCGGACCGCACCTGTTCAAACCATCGCTTACCTACCGCGTGCGGCGCAATACCAATACCGACACGCCGCTGCCGCCCGAAGTTCCGCATGGAATGAACCCGCCCAACGGCGCGATCATCGACTACGTGCTCGCGCACGCAGCCAGGCTGGTGACGCTCACGATCCGCGACGCGCGCGGCAACGTCGTACGCGTTTTTGCAAGCGATGCCACCGCGCCGAAGCGCACGGAGCTCGATAAGCCCACGTACTGGGAGCAGCCGTTCACCCGGCCGTCGGCACGCGCGGGGATGCATCGCTTCGTGTGGGATCTCCACGAACCTCGCCCCCAATCGGTGGACGTGGATCTGCCGATTGCCGCAAACGTCCATGATACGCCACGCACGCCGCAAGGAGCGCTGGTCGCGCCCGGGCGCTACACGGTTGTGCTCGACGTCGATGGCGCAACGAGTTCGCAACCGCTCGAGATCGCGATGGACCCGCGCGTGACGATGGGGCAGCACGCACTCGCGCAGCAGTACGCCATCGCCCACGATATCACCGGACTGATGAACAGCACCTACGCCGCCATGCAAGCGGCGACGGCACGCCACGACAGCAAAGGCGCGGCACGTTTCGCTCGCTTCAACGGGGAACTCACGGCGCTGCTCCCGGTGATCGACGGAGCCGACGCTCCGGTCACCGCAGCGGGCGTGCGCAGCTACTGCACCCTACGCCGCCTCTCGATCTCAGCACAGCATGAAATGCCGACGCGCAACCCTCTGTGCAATCCCTAGGTCAGAATTAGCGTTGACCGATACGAACGTTCTCACTCGTCGTAAGGAGCATCTAATGAAGCGTTTCCTTCCCTCGCTCATCACCGCCGCAGCGATCGTCGCCACGCTCGGCACCGCCGCCGTCGCCGCGACGCCGGCCAGCATCACCATCCCCATGAAAGCCCTCAATGGCAGCGGCGAGAAGGGCACCGCCGTGCTGACCCAGAGAGCCGACGGCGTGCAGGTTGTCGTACACCTCACGGGCGCGCCCGCGTACGCGCAACCGACGCACATCCACATCGGCACCTGCGGCAACATCAACAAAGCGCCGGAGTACGCGCTCGCAAATACCGTCAACGGCACGAGCGTCTCAACGGTCAAGGGCATCAAGCTTGCCGACTTGATGAAAATGCATTACGCGATCAACGTCCACAAGAGCGCGAACAACCTGGGCATGTACGTCTCCTGCGGCAACATCAAAGCATAGCATCGCGCACGACACGCTCGAGACGGCGCTTGCGGCATCTTTGCCGCGAGCGCCGTCTGCGTTTCGCAGGTACTCGTTGGCAACCTCACGCACTCGTGCAAGATGCCTTTTCCACTCTCTCGCGCGACCGCCGCGCTTGCGATCATCGCCCTCTGCTCGGCCTCGCCCGTCCACGCGCAGCAGCCCCCTTCGGCCGAAGCCTTTTACGCAAACGCTCTCGAGCGGATGCGGCAGATCGCAGAGCCGCAATTCGCCACGTACCACACGCGCATTCGCATCCAGGGTGCGAATCTCCAACTGACCCGATCGCCGCGCGGTCGCGTCGTGTTCGGCGTAAACATTGGTACCCCGGGGCTCAAGCCCTACGGCGATTTCCGTGCCGCCTACCGCGCAAGCGATCATCTCGTCGCGATCGATACGCCGCAGGGATGGGGTACGGCGCATGGCACCGTGCTCGATCCCACTTGGAGCGGCGTTGACGATCTGATTCGCTACGGCTTCAATGACCCGCCCGCACCGGCCGCCAGCGCAACGCCGTCACCCGCACCGGCCGGCGCGAACAGCACGACGCCCGTCATCGCCGTCATTCACGCGATCGGCATCGCATACTACAGCGTGTACGACGGCGGGGAGCAGCCGTGCGCAAACGGCGATGCGGGGCACCGCGTCCACCTGGTCGCGCGCGAAAATCCGCACTCCCACCCACTTAGCGATGCCGTGATCGATCTACGCACCGGTAAACTTTGCTCCATGAGCTTCGCTATTCGACAAGGCGGCATCTTCAGCGCCTCGGGCGACATCACGCTCGATCTTGCCGAGCAAGGCCTCTATACCATCGTCGATCACGAACGCTTCGAATTTACCGCGCACGCCTTCGCAATCGCCGTGAAACACGTCGTCGGCAACGTCGCCTTCAGCGACCTGCGTTTTCCGGCAAGCGTGAGTCCGCAGTTCTTCGCACCGCCGACGCCCACGCCGAACCCGTCCCCCGCGCACGCGCGGTAGGGCCCATGCATAGGCTCGGGCGAAGGACGCCGTCTATGGAACGTTCTTCGCCCGCGTCGCGCTTTGGCGAGCCTCCCGCCGCCGCTCTCCCCGACGATCTTCGCGAAATTTACGAGACCAATCAAACGAAGCTCGGCTTCGTCCCCAATGTCTTTCGCGCATACGCGAAACGTCCCGAGCATTTCCGCGCCTTCATGCACTACCACGACGTGCTCATGCGCGGACCGAGCGCGCTCTCGCGCGCGGAACGCGAAGCGATCGTGGTCGCGGTTTCATCCGAAAATCGTTGCCAGTATTGTATGACCGCGCACGGAGCCGCCTTGCGGATTCTCGGCAAGGACCCGATCCTCGCCGAGCAAATCGCGAACAATTGGCGCACCGCCGATCTTACCCCGCGTTTGCGCGCGATCCTCGGCTTCGCATCGCGCGTCAACGAGCCCGGCTTCGCAGCAAGCGACGACGAGATCGCGGCGTTGCGCGCTGCAGGGCTCTCCGACGACGACATCTGGGACATTGCCGCGATCGCAGGGTTCTTCGGCTTTTCCAACCGCATGGCGGGCTTGATGGACATGCGGCCGAATGCCGAATTCTACGCGATGGGGCGAAACCCGACTACGCCATGAGCGCGGCGTAGCGAACGCGATCGACGTTACCGCCGCTCAGCACCACGCCGACACGTTTGCCGCGCACGGGAATCTTCTCGTGAAGCACGGCGGCGAGCGCCGCCGCGCCGCTTGGCTCAACGACGAGCTTGCAGCGTTCGAAGAGCACGCGCATCGTTGCAACCAACTCATCGTCGGTGACGGTCGCGATTCCCGCCGCATGCGCGCGCAGCACGCCGAAGGTGATCTCGCCCGGCGACTGCGTTTGCAGCCCATCAGCGATCGTGTCGGGCACGTCGATAACCACGCGTTCTCCGCGTGCGAGCGACTGCTGCACGTCGTTGCCCGCTTCCGGTTCCACACCCCACACCGCCGTGCGCGCATCGATGCCATGCGCCGCGAGCGCGCTTCCCGAAAGGAGCCCGCCGCCGCCGACCGGCGCGACGACGACGTCGAACGGTCCCGCATCTTCGAACATCTCGAGCACGGCCGTTCCGGCGCCCGCGACGATGCGCTCGTCGTCGTACGGCGGAACGATCGTCGCGCCGCGTTCCTGGGCGATCCCCTGCGCGATCACCGCGCGATTCTCTTCGGATCGCTCGTAGAGCACCACTTCAGCACCGTATCCGCGCGTCGCGGCGAGCTTACTTGCCGGAGCGTCGCGCGGCATCACGATCGTCGCGGGAATCTCGAGCAGTTGCGCCGCTAGCGCTACACCCTGCGCGTGGTTACCACTCGAATACGCGACCACGCCCGCTCCGCGCTCGGCGGGAGAGAGTTGCGCAAGACAGTTGTACGCACCTCGAAATTTGAATGCGCCCATACGCTGGAACTGCTCGCATTTCAGGGTGACGCTCGCACCCGCGCGTTCGTCGATCGTGCGTGAACGCACGAGCGGCGTCCGGTGCGCTATCCCCGCGATGCGCGCCGCGGCGGCCCGCACGTCGTCGAAATCAGGCACCGTTTGCCATATGGAACTTCCATTGCGTTACCTTGCCTTGGTCGTCCATCTGCATGCGCTCCATGTACGTATGCTTTTGGAACTTCACGATAAAACAGTGAAAGCCGGGCGTGCAGGTAGGCGTCTCCTTGACCGAGAGCAGCTTCCCCTGCGCATCGAGTTCGTCGGCCCACTCGGCGATCTTGACGCGCGAGACATGGAGGCCCGGCGTAAGGTCGTTTTGCACGGGCGCGAGGTTGTTTGCCATGACGGCGCGCGTGATGCGCTCGGCCTCGTGCTCGTATTTGTTCTGAAACGAGCACGCCGCTAACGCGACGACCGCGAACGCGGCAGCAAGGGCGGATCGAAATTTCACGATGGTACGACCTCCTGGGAAACGTCGGCTGCGAACGGCACGAAGGCGAGACCGGGATTCCATTCTTGGGCCAGACGCAAGCTCCACTCGCTCTCGAAGAGCGCGATCGGTTTGCCGTCCCAATCCTCGACGAGCTTCGCATTGCTTGGCAATTGTGCGCGCGCAGCGGCCTCGACATCGCCTTCGATGCGCCGCGCGAGTGCGAAAGGAAGCGTCGAAAAGACCGTCTTGACGCCGTACTCCGACTGCAAGCGATACTTGGCCACTTCGAACTGCAACTCGCCGACGACGCCGACGATCGGCTCGCTGCGAGGCGAACCCCACGGGTAGAAAATCTGCACAGCTCCCTCTTCGCGCAACTGCGCGATGCCTTTGCCGAACGACTTGTAGCTACCCGTATCGATACTACGAACCGAGGCAAAATGTTCCGGGGCGAACGACGGGATGGGCGCGAAGGCCACGGGCGGCCCTTCGAAGAGCGTGTCACCGATCGCAAACGAGCCGGGGTTCGCAAACCCGAGAACGTCGCCGGCATAGGCCGCATCGAGCGATTCGCGCTCATCGGCGAAGAGTTTCATCGCGCGCGAAAGTCGTACGTCCTTACCCGTACGCGCGTTACGCACCGTCATGTCACGCTCGAACTGGCCCGAACAGATGCGCACGAATGCGATACGATCCCGATGCCGCGGATCCATATTTGCCTGAATCTTGAATACGAAGCCGGTGAAGTTCTCGTCGTCGGGTTGCACCACGCGTGCGTCACCTTGCACCGTATGAACCGCCCGGCTCGCCGGCTGCGGGCTCATCGCGATGAACCGATCGAGAAAGAGCTGCACCCCGAAATTCGTGACCGCGGAGCCAAAGAAAACCGGCGATATCTCGCCGCGCAGAAGCGCGTCGCGATCGAACGTTTCGCCCGCTCCCTCCAGGAGATCGAGTCCGTCGATAAATTGTTGGTACGTGACGTCGTCGACGAGTTCGCGTATCTTCGGGTCGCGCGCATCGGCGACGGTTTGCACCGCAGCCCGTTTGGCACCGTGAGCGCTGCGCTCGAAGAGGTGCAGTTCGCGCGTCTGCCGATCGTACACGCCCTTGAACGTGTCACCACTGCCAAGCGGCCAGTTCATCGCAAAGGCGCCGATACCGAGAACGCTCTCGAGTTCGTCCAGCAGTTCGAGCGGATCGCGGCTTGGACGATCCATCTTGTTCATGAACGTGAAGAGCGGAATTTTCCGCTCGCGACAGATCGCGAAGAGCTTTTTCGTCTGCGGCTCCACCCCTTTGGCCGCGTCGATCAGCATGACCGCCGCGTCGGCGGCGAGCAGCGTGCGATAGGTATCCTCGCCGAAGTCTTGGTGACCGGGCGTATCGAGCAAGTTGATCGTGTGACCATCGTACGGAAACTGCAACACGGTGGAGGTGATCGAGATACCGCGCTCGCGCTCGAGCTCCATCCAATCGCTCGTCACCGCGCGCTGACGCTTGCGCGCCGAGACTTGACCCGCAACGTGGATCGCTCCGCCGTAGAGCAGCAGTTTTTCGGTAAGCGTGGTCTTGCCGGCGTCGGGATGCGAGATGATCGCGAACGTGCGGCGTTTACGGACTTCGTCGGTGATGTTCATCGGTTCATTCGGAGAGCGAAGATGGTTCGTAGGTGCGCAGTTCTTCCGTCGCGCCCTTTGTCTGCAGAAGCGCAAGCGTGCGCCCCGCACGGTACAGCACGGCGGGAGGCGGAACGGCAAGCCGATCTTCGCCGCGCCGGATCTCGATTTCGCCGTCGCGCACCGAAATCGTGCAAGGCCCATAGACGAGCACGCTCCCGTTCGCGACGATTGTCGCACCTTTCGGCAGGTGCGCGCGCACGTACGCGCGGGGGCCGTGCGTCACCGAGCGCTGCCGCACGCAATCGGGCAGCGCGGAGAGCACCCATGTGCCTCGCCCGACGAACGCGCCGTCGCTGCGCCCCAATCCGTCGCTGCCGTGCGCGAGTTTGGGCTTATCCGGGCCCTGCGTCGGCGCGATCGAGATGCGCAACTGCCCGAGATGCGTCCACGCCGTCGCGAAGACGACGACGGCGAGCACGAGCACGGTTGCAAGCACGAAGGCACGCGACAACGGCATGGATGATGCCTGCGATCTAGTCGAGCGTCAGACGCGCGGCGCCGATCGTATAGTCGGCCATGCCGTAGTAGACGTCGAAGACGCGCGCACCGAGATCTTCGCGCGCGTCGATACCGGTCGGAAAGACGACGTTATCCACGATGCCGGTGCGTTCGAGCTCGGATTCGGGTGCGAGCACGGGCTTCGGCGAGCGGTAGAGCACGCGATGCGGCTGCTCGGGGTGATGGATCACGATGCCGGCGCAGTAGCGAAACTTGGGCTTCGCGCCGCTGTTATCGAGCAGATCGACCGCGTGAAAGAGCGACATCCAGCCCTCCGCGATGCGCACCGGCGGCGTGCCCGCGCCGATCTTGATCGAGCCCCAGCGTTCGTCGGGCGAGAGCACGAGCACGCTCTCGGCCACATCGAGCAGCCGGTTGCGATCCTGCAGCGCCGGCTCGAGCGGAACGTACCCGATACGAATCGATTCGCGATCTTCGAACGGCATGCGTTCGATCATCGGGATCGCCGCGCGCCCGTCGACGGCCGAGAGATGGAGCATCGGGCGATGATAGAACGCGAGCGAGACGACGCCGTTCGGCGAGATCACCGGCTCGGGAAAGAAGGCCGCATCCTTGTCGTCGCCCTGCGACATCCCGGGCTGCTCAAAGCGCATCAACCCCAAGCGCTCCCACGCGACGCCGTCGGCCGAGAGCGCGAGCGCGATGCGGGGCCCCTGCGGACCGAAGGCGGTGTAGGCCATCACATACGCATCGAGCACCGGCACGAAGGTAACGCGCGGATCCTCACAGCCGTATCCCGGATGCGGCCGCAGTTCGTACTCGGCGTGGGGTTCGAGTGCGAAGCCGTCGCGCGTTGCCGCAAACGCACCGTCCGTTCCGCAACGCACGCGCACGCGGCCCACGCGCGACACGTTGCTCTTGGCCACCGCACGCGGATAGAGCAGCAACGCACCGTCGCGCCCGCGCGCGCACGCGGGGTTGAGCACGCCTTCGACTTCACTGGGGTCGCCGTCGGGCTCGAGCACGAGGCCGAGCCGCTCGACCGACGCATTGAGCTCAACGAGCGGATCGATCACGGTTAGTTCTATCGTCCTTTCCGGGTCGTTACGGGAGTACCGAACGGGCGATGGGCTGGTCGCTCGGCGTGACGACGTCGACCCCGATCCCGCGGCGGTAGACGGCGTTCGGCACTACCCAGAGCGTGAAGGTGCGATACGGCGCCGAGGGTTCGCCGCCATCGGCAGGAGCCTCCTCAAAGGCCACCACGCGCACGCGCTCGGCGCTCGCGCGGATCGATTCGATGATCTGCCGGTAGCCGGTCCGCTCGTGCGGCCCCATCAGCAAGACCACCCCGAACTCGCCCCGGAATTGCACCGGCTCCCGAATGCCGAGCCGATCCAACGCGGCACGGTCGCGCACGACGACGATCTGATCGCCGCCGAGCACGGTCGTCGTACCGACCGCGTAGGTCTTGACGCGCACCTCACGACATCCGGCCAGGAGAAGGAGCGCTGCGAGGGCCCACCACCGCTTCACGGCACCTCGCATTCGCCCGGAGCGGCCGCACACATTCCTCTCGTCACCATCGAGGCGTTAGAATCGTTACAGGATTCAGCCATGATCGACGTACTGCTCGCCGCCCTCATCTCCGGGTCACCGGTTCCGGCTCCGACTGCTTCGGCTACGCCCGAGCCATTGCGGACCATCGTCACGGTTCACTCCTCCCCGCTCTGCACGGCCTTCGCCTCCCACGTCAACGGCGCGATCGGCTCCGCGGTGCGCAACGATGCGTCGCTTGGGTCGGTGGTGCGCGCACTGCGCACCGATGCCCTCGGCGAAAACGCGCTCACGCGCTCGCACGAGGAGCAGCGCCTGAGCGATCTGGCCGACCACATCTACCGCGAGTTCCGCAGCGGGATGCGCGAGGTCGACGAGCTGCGCAAGCTCGCGGCGACCACGACCGATCCGGCCGAACGAGCCGCGGTCAAGGCCTCCGCCGACGCGCTCGCGGGCGCCCTCTACCGCCAACACCGGATTCAACGCGACCTCGACGGCTTGGTCGCCTTCCTCGATACCGCGGATATCCGCACCGTCGGCGAATCGGAGTCGCAGATGGCCGTCGCCGCGGCTCCGGGCCCGCTCGACACGCGCAGGCAAGGTTCGAGCCTGATCTGGATTCCGCGCGTCAGCGCGGAGCCGTTCGGCGACACCTTGGCCTTTCCGGGGGACGAGAGCATGCAGGATGACGTCCGCTTGGGCAGCCTCGCTTCTCAGGATTTCGAGCGAAGA
>DAIDGX010000006.1 GCA_027452165.1 Vulcanimicrobiota bacterium
GCGCAAGCGATCATCCGCGAAGGCCTGCGCAACGTGACGGCGGGAAGCAACCCGCTGCTCATCAAGCGCGGCATCGAGAAGGCCGTCGAAGTCGCGGTCGAAGAGATGGGCTCGCGCAAGCAGGTCGTCGACACGAAAGAAAAGATCGCTCAGGTCGCGTCGATCTCGGCGAAGACCCGCGAAATCGGCGAACTCATCGCCGACGCGATGGAGAAGGTCGGCAAAGACGGCGTGATCACGGTCGAAGAGTCGCGCACTCTCAAGACGGAAGTCGAAACCAAAGACGGCATGCAGTTCGACAAGGGCTACATCTCGCCGTACATGGTGACCGACAGCGAGCGCATGGAAGCGGTGCTCGATAACCCGTACATCCTCGTGACCGAGCGCAAGATCACGGCGATCGCCGACATCCTGCCGGTTCTCGAGAAGGTCGTGCAGGTTCAGAAGCCGCTGCTCATCATCGCAGAAGATATCGAAGGTGAAGCGCTTGCGACGCTCGTCGTCAACAAGCTGCGCGGCACGTTCACGTCGGTTGCGGTGAAGGCGCCGGGCTTTGGCGACCGCCGCAAGGAGATGCTCAAGGATATCGCCACGCTCACGGGCGCGACGGTGATCTCGGAAGAGCTCGGCCTCAAGCTCGATAAGGTGACGGTCGATCAACTCGGTCAGGCCAAGCGTGTGACCGTGACGAAGGAAGAGACCACGATCGTTGACGGCGCAGGCAAGACCGATGCCATTAAGGGCCGCATCGAGATGATCAAGAAGCAGATCGACGAGACCGACTCTGACTTCGATCGCGAGAAGCTGCAAGAGCGTCTTGCGAAGCTTTCGGGTGGCGTTGCCGTGATCCAAGTCGGCGCGGCGACCGAAACCGAGCTCAAAGAGAAGAAGCATCGCATCGAAGATGCCCTCTCGGCAACGCGTGCCGCCGTTCAGGAAGGCATGATCCCGGGTGGTGGTTCCTCGCTCGTACATGCGATCAAGGCGATCGACAAGTACATCGAGACCGCGCCGAAGACCAACGGTCATGCGGCAACGTGGGCCGACGAGAAGATCGGTATCGAGATCGTGAAGCGCGCGCTCGAAGAGCCGCTGCGTCAGATCGCGACCAACGCCGGTTTTGAAGGTTCGGTCGAAGTGAACAACGTCAAGGTCAAGACGGCGCCGCACGGCTTCGATGCGATGTCGGGCGAGATTGTCGACATGTTCAAGTCGGGCATCGTGGAACCGCTTAAGGTTACGCGTTCCGCGCTGCAAAACGCCGCGTCGATCGGTGCGCTCGTTCTCACGACCGAGACCCTGATCGCCGACAAGCCCGAGCCCAAGAAGGAAGCCCCGGCCATGCCCGGCGGCGGCATGGGCGGCTACGACATGATGTAATTCCCTCGCGGGAATGCATCGGGGGCCCCGACATCGTCGGGGCCCCTTTGTGTTTGTCGCGACGGCAAATCCGCAGACGCGGATCGTTCTCTACAAGCAGTCGGGGATCGGCTCGCTCAGATCCAGTTTGTATAGACGATTGGTGCTGTCGAATTGGATGGTGACGTCCCGAGAGAACGAGCAGCCGGGTTCGAACGCGCCGGGTAAATTGACGAGTGCGCTTCCGGATGCGGGAAAGGCATCCGTTCCCATGCCACCACTGGTCGCCTTGAGCCCGCGCGCGCGTAACAAGGCATAGACGGTGTTCCGCGGCATGCCCGCCGTGAGCGCCGCAAACATCCAGGCGCGGCCGGCTTTTGATTTTGCAACCGTCTCGTTGCTCCACGTTCGTAGCGCGCCGGCAAGCGCTTGCGCGAGTTGTTGACGGTGAACCGGATCGGCTGGCGTCGCGGTGTAGAGCGCGCGAAGCGCCGGTGTTCCCTTGCCCGAGGCAAGCGCATACAGCACGCCGGCAGCGATCTGTTCGCGCTGGATCGTGGCGGCATACTGCTGCGTGGTGTCGCGATCTTCAAGCGCCTTCGACACCCAGAACGACGGTTTGCCGGTTTTCGGATCGTTGCCGGCGTACCACAGATACGGCGCGTACGCGGGCATCTTCGATGCGGCGATCGTGACCGTGTCGCTGCTTCCGCTAAAGAACGCCCACATCAGCACCTGGGTGAGATCGGTCTGCGTAAGATGCCTGCCGTCAACGGTGACGTGCAACCAGGTTTGATCTCCGGCAGCGCGTGCGGGCGATACGCTCGCCATGAGCGCAAGCGCAAGCGCGACGATGGCGGTCAGGCTGGATGTTGAGCGACCCATGGAACGTACTCCCGCCGAGAAGATTTGTGCGACAGCGATGGAACCTCGGCCGCATGATCGACCGTCGTTTCGCCATCTTCACGGCTGCGTTCGGATGCGTGCTGGGGCTTTCCCTCGGTGTCGCACCGGTGCCGGCTGCTGCGCGGTGTATGCTGCCGCCGCAGGTGCGCGTCCGGCAGATCCTCACGAGCGATCGCGCCAAGGCGCTTGCGGCGCGGGCGGAACTCGAACACGGCGCCGATTTCATGCAGACGCTCCAAAAGTACGCGCTGCTGCCCAAGCTCGGTCTGCACGGTCGCGGTGAGGTCGGCTGGATATGGCTCGATCAACTGCAGCCGCAGGTAGCGGAGCAACTTGCGCAGCTTCCGGTGGGCGGCGTCACCGATCCGATCCAGGAGATCGGCTGGGCCGTGATGCAAGTCGAGGCGCGCCGGCCGGCGATGACGTGCCGGGCGCGTATCGCACAGGAACCGAACGATCCGCGTCCGCGCTATGAGTTAGGTCTTGCCGCATTGCAGCGCAACGACAACACGAGCGCGCTTACCGATCTCAACGGCGCGCTGCGCGTGGCTCCCACATACGAACCGGCGCTGCTCGCACGCGGCGTGGTGGATATTCGCGGTAAGCATCGCACGCGGGCGAGAGCCGACCTGGATGCCGCCATTGCGCAAAATCCGAACGATCCGAACGCCTATCTCGCTCGCGGCTATCTTGAAACGCTCACCGGTGACGACGATCTCGCCACGACCGACGAGGATCGCGCGCTCAGCCTCGACCCAAACAATGCTGCGGCTTTACTCTACCGAAGCAACGCGTACTTCGATCTGGGGTATCTCGATGCGTCGTATGCCGATCTCGCGATTCCGCTGCGCGATTCGACGACGGCGCCGCGTGCACAGTTGCAACGCGGCATGATCGCGTTTGCGCGCGGTGACGATGCGACGGCGCTTGCGGCGTTCGCGCGCTCAGCGCACAATCCGCCGCTAGCAAACATCTCCTTTCTCGACGCCGGAATCGTGCGCGTCACGCAGGGTAACCTTGCCGCCGCGCTCGGCGACATGCAGCGCGCCGCGCGGGCCGATCCCGCCGATCCCTACGCCGCGATCTGGCTCGCCTACGTGCGCCGGTCGCTCGGGCAGCCCGACACGCTCGCAAACGACGCGCATGCGCTCGATGAACAGCACTGGCCCGGCCCGATCGTGCGGCTCTTTCTTGGTGACGAAAGCGCAAGGAACGTCGCATCTGCCGCGGCGAGTGGCGATGCGTACGCCGCACGTGTGGAGCGATGTGAAAACGTTTTTTATGCTGCGTTGTACCAAAAAATGCATCAACACAAGGCCCGGGCGCGCGCGGGCTTCCGTGTAGCTGCGTCCTCGTGTCCCTATCGGGAGACCGAACGATGGGCGGCCCACGCATTGCTAACGCTCCCGCCGCACTGAAGGCGGTTTCGCGCCGATGCGTAACAATGCACTTCCGACGTGCGTGTTATCAGCGGAGAAGGGTGATGCTGGTACGAAGCTCGATGATTAGTGTGTTGCGCACTGCGGCCATTTCGGCCGCATATCTCGTAGCGTGGATCGGACTCGATCTGCTCGCGACGTCCTACGGGCACGATCGCGGTGCCCTTTCCCCTTGGTATTTCGGTGCGGCGCTGACGTTCTATCTCGTGTACACGTTCGGCGTGCGATACGCGGGTTTAGCGGTCGTAGCCGAAGTGCTCCGCCCCTTGCTGCTCCCACCGTCTGGTGCACACACGAGCCTTCTGTTCTACGTTCTCTTCGGAACGATCGCCGCAATCGGCTATGCCGCCACAGCGTGGTTTTTGCGCGACGTGGTGCGCGCCCGCGTTCCGTTCGCCGGATTTCGGGACGCGTCGCTGTACTGCGCGGCCGTCACCTGGGTTCCGCTCGCGCTCAGCCTTCCGCTTGTGGCGCTGGTCTGCGCATTCGGTCGCGCGCCGTGGGCGCAGTACTTCTCGCAGGTGGCAACCTTCTGGGTCGGCGACTGCGTGGGCCTCATCGTCGCAGTGCCCGCGCTTGCGCTCTATCTCACACCACGCGTCGCGCAATCGCTCGTCTCGCCTCAGGTGCGCGATCACGCAACGCCGATCAAGCCCGTTCTCAGCGCGTGGCTCTTCGTGTTTCTCGTCGGGGCGATTGCGCTTGGATATGCCGCGGTGCCGCTCGGAATCACGAACGACCCGCTCCTGTTCTTGACGTTCGTTCCACTCATGATGCTCGCCGCGAGCGGCGGGCTGCGCCTGGCAATTCCCGGAATTCTCGTCGCGGACGCGGTTACGACGGCGCTGAACGCTCTCGTGCCGAATGCGATGCTGCACCCGGTCTCGTTGCAAAGCTATATCATCGTAAGCGCCATGGCGTCGATTCTTATCGGAGCAATTGTCGACGCACGCTACCGTAAGGAACGAAAAAATCGTTTGCTGGCCGCGATGGATCCGCTCACGGGGCTTCCGAATCGCGAGAGTTTGGAACATTGGATCGCAAACGCGCCGACGCCGCTGACGCTCGTGATGCTCGACGTGGACCGCTTCCGTCTCACCAACGAAGGCGTTAGCCGCGAGGCGGGAAACACGCTGTTGCGTGCCATTGCCGAGCGCTTGCAAAACGTGGGCGCGACATACCTTGCGCACGTGAGTGCCGACGAGTTCGTGTGCGCGTTCGTGAACCCGGAGATCGATCGCATGGCGCTTGCAAAGCGGGTCGCCGGCTATTTCGAGCAGCCTTTCGATGCGCGCGAAGCACACGTGTATGCGTCGGTCTCACTCGGTGTCGCCGAGACCATCGATCCCGGCGAGCGAAACCAGTTACTGCGTCAGGCGAGCATTGCGATGTATCGGGCGAAGCATGGGGGCGGCGGTCGCATTGCGGTGTACTCCGATGAACTTGCGGAATCGGTGCAAAGCGTGTCGCTTGCATCGGAGTTGTTTTCGGCGTTGCACGATGGCGAACTCGAACTCTTCTATCAGCCGATCTTCGATCTCGATCAAGGCGACTGCCGCTGTATCGGCGCCGAGGCGCTGCTGCGCTGGAACCATCCGCGTCTGGGTTTGATCGGGCCGGCGCAATTTTTGGATCTCCTCGAGACGCTGACGCTCGCCGACCGGGTGGGCGCATGGGTGATCGAGGAGGCCGCGCGACAGGCGAGCGCGTGGAACGACCGCGGGCTCGAGCTGCAGGTGTGGATCAATCTCTTTCCGCGCCAAGCCCTCGATCGCGAGGTGGCAACGTTGATCTCGCGCGCGCTCGATCGCTACGATCTTCCGGCGGATCGCATCGTCGTCGAGGTGACCGAACGTGTCGTGGCGTCCGACGAAGCCGAGGTCGCGGATGCCATCCATGCGCTTGCGCAGCGCGGCCTGCGCACGGCGATCGACGACTTCGGCACGGGTCACTCGTCGCTCGCACGCCTGCGCGATATCTCGGCGCACATCCTCAAGATCGACCGCACCTTCATCCACGACAGCGAGATGAACGCCAAGGCGCGCAGCATGGTGCAGGCGGTGCTTACGATCGCGAGCGAGTTGCAGATCGTGCCGTTGGCCGAGGGGATCGAGAACCGCGGCCAGCTCGAGCTCGTGCGGACGCTCGGGTGCCGGCTCGCCCAAGGCTACTACCTGGGCCTGCCGATGCGCGCGAACGAACTCCAGGCTTGGCTCGAAGAGGTCTCGGCGATCGCGGGCTAGCCTGGCCCTTGGTGCAATAATTGCAAAGATTGCGTATAGGTCAATGCTCCCAAGCTTGCGCGAGGGCAATCCTCGCTATGATGCTGGGCAGTTGCATCTAGCGGGCGGCGTCTCGATCGTTTTCGAGCCGGCGTTCGTTCGCGCGAGCGTGAGGTCTTTCGAATGTCAATTCTTCGACGCGTGGCGATTGCCGCGCTCACTATGGCGGTGCTTACCGGCACCGCTCTTGCCGCTGCGGCGCCCAAGGTCGAACTCCACCTTCAGGGCCTAGTGCTGACCAAGCACAACGGCAAGACGGTTGCGAACGCCATCGACCATCCACTTAAAGCCGGCGAGACGATCGAGTACCGGATCGAAGCCCGGAACACCGGCAACGCCGCGGCCATCGGGCTTGCGCCGGTGGGCAAGATCCCCGCGCGCACGATCTTCGTGCGCACCTTGGTCGCCCCACGCGGAGCGCACGTCGAGTACACGCTCGATGGGCGCCGGTGGGCCGCCCATCCCACGATCCGCGTGGTCGGCCCCGATGGCAAGCCGCATCTACAACCCGCTCCGCTCGCGATGTACGAGGCGGTGCGGTGGACGCTCACCACCCCGCTGCCGGCGCACGCTGCAGCCGTCTTCGCCTATGAGGTACGCGTGAAATGACTCCTCGCTTTGCTCGGCTAACCGCGCTCCTCGCAGCGCTCGCGCTCGTTGCGCAACTCGGTACGCCCATCGGCGTGCGCGCTGCGAACGGCCACGACGACCCCGGAACCCAAATCACCAACAACGCGACCGCGACTTATAAGGACGCGGCCGGCAACACCTACAATACGACGTCGAACACGGTGACGACGACGGTGCAGAACGCGCCAACGCTCACCAACACGGCAGGGTCGGGTGTCACGTACGCACCGGGTCAAGTCGTCACGGATACCTTCACGTTAACGAATACCGGTAACGGTCCGGGTTATTTCCAAATCTCGGGTAACAGCTCCGCGCCGACCAGCACCTCGGATGCCGTGCTCGGCGGCAGTGATGCCTCAACCGCTACGCTCGGGAACGGCGCCGCCACGTGTACCACCCCGGTCGGCTCGCAGGCCTCGGCGTGTAAGTACTCGGCGACGGTCGGCGGCACCACGTATTATTTTACGAGCCTCGACGGAACCAGCGATAACAACTCGCTCGATTACTGGCTGCAGAACACCAACACGACGACGGCGGCGGGCGCGTCGATCGTCGTCAACGTGTACTACGCGCTCAGCAACAGCTCGACGACGCCCGGTACGGTGACCTCGTCGATCTATGCGACGACGACGTATCCGACGACCGGCAGCGCCCCGTCGGAGACCTCGGCATCGGTCTCGGCGACGCAGTCAAATACCGTGAATGCCGACGCGCGCCTCGACCTCTACAAGGCGAGTTCGCAGAACGGCACCAGCGGCGACATTACCTATACCATTAGCGCGCATAACGGCGGAGCGTTCGCCGCGAAGGACCTGCAATCGGTGAAGGCATTGCTCGGAGCGAGCGTCGCGGGCGTGCTCGTGACCGATCACGTGCCGCAGTTCAACAGCTCGCCGCTCAAGCTCAGCAATAGCGGTACCGTCACCGTCACGACCAACGCAACCTACGGCTATGCGACCGGCGCCACCGCCGACGTCTATTACACCACGGTTGCAAACGGTGCGTCGGGCTGGACGAAAGCGACGGGCAATCTGCCGACCGATGGCAGCGTCACCTACATCGGCGTCTTCATTCACGGCGGTTCGTGCGGTTCAGCCGGTTACGAGCTCTGCGCCGATTCGGGCCATCCGACGAACCCGGGCAACAGTAACGTTGCCGCGGCCGCTGCGCTGCAACTCACCTTCACGGTCGCGCAACCGACCGGACCGGGATCGGCCAACACGGGCTCGGTCACGAACCTCGCCAATGGCGTGATCGGTGACAATCAACCGACCGAACATATCCTCGGCCCAGGCATCCCCGGAGGCACGAGCGATTCGAGCTCCTCGACCCCGTTGACGACGAGCGGTCAAGGCATCAACAACACGACAAACACTTCGGTGGACGGCGGTTCGAACCAGGTCGCGAACCAAGCGCTCACCGCGTACAACGTCCTCAACGGTCCGCTCGGGCAGCCGCAGTCGTCGGGTTCGTATGACGGTGCGGTCAGCGCGAGCACGAACAACGACTTTACCGCGTTTCCGTTCGGTCTGAGCGGTGACAACGTGATCAATACGGGCACGACGCCCGGAACGCCGGTCACGACGGCGACCCTTGGAAGTGGCGGGCAGACGGTCTGCGTGCCGAACACGCTGCAGAACAGCGGAAACCACGACGACTCATACAACATCACGGCAAACGTGCCGACGGCCTATGCGATTCCAGCGACGTCCGGCGGCGCGGTCGTCAGCGGCTGGAAGGTTGGCGTGTACTCCGATACCGCCTGCACTGCGGCACTCGGCGGCGCGACCGACGGCACCTCGTCGTCCACGGCATCCAACGTCGCCATTACCTCGGGTAGCTCGCTCAACTACTACGTGAAGTTCGTGATCCCGGCCGGGGCGCCGTACTTCAATCGCTTCGATGCGCTCGTGCATGCCGTAAGCGTCGGCGACAACACCAAGACGAACGACACGCACGACGAACTCTACTCGGGATTCATTGCTCTCACGAAATCGCAGAACGTGACGAGCAACGGGTGTCCGTCAGGCGTATCCCCGTCCTACGTCGCGGGAACGATCTGTCCGACCGGCGTGTTGCAATACACGGTTGACTATCGCAATCTTGTGATGGGCACGACCGATACCAACGCATCGTTCACCTCGGTGGTTACGCAAGCGGGTACGCTTGCGGTCACCGACGACGGAACGCTCTCCGTCTCGGCGAGTTCCACGACCACGCCGAACTGGGCGTCGTTTGCGACGATGAACGCCGCGCCGACCGATACGACCGCGAGCGCAAGCTACACGTATTACACGGGCATCCCAGCGTCGGGCGCCACGAGTACGTGGAGTTCCGCAGCGACTAAATGGGTCGATGTCGTCGGCGGTTCCTCGTTCCAGCTGGTTCCCAAGAATTACTTGGCGCCATCGGGCACGCAAGGCACGCAGGGTACGGTGACCTTCTCCGTCACGGTGAAGTAACCGCGCGGGCGACACGTTGAAACGATTCCTTATTCTCGCAGCAGCCGCGGCGGCCGTGCTGGGATGGTTCATCCCGCACGGCTCCGCGGCTGACCCCGCGGGCGGCACGGCAATCGTCAACGTGGCGTCGGTGACCTACCGTGACGCGCACGCGCATCAATACCAAAGCGCGAGCAACGCGGTCGTCGCTTCGGTTGCGGAGCTCTCCGCAATCGTCGTGAGTCCCAACAAAAAAGCGCCGGCAAGCTCCGACGGCGTAGCGGTCGGCAGCAACGCCGTTCGCATTTTCACAATCTATAACACCTCGAACATTACCGACGCGTACCAACTCGAAGCGCTCGACGCGGGCGCGCTCTCGATCGTGTCGGTGAATTGGCTGACCAGTTCGGGACCCATGGGCACGGGCGTCAACGGCAGTATCTCGCCGAGCATCGCGCCCGGAGCTTCGATCCAAGTTCAGGTCGTTATCGCGACCGACCATCTGAAGGTCGGTCAGGCGCAGAGCGTTACGCTCGGCGCGCACACGACCGTGACGGGCACAGCAAACGGTCTCTCGCACGCCGCGGGCGAGGATTGGATCGTCGGCGCCACGGGCCCAAGCCTGACCGGACCGAGCGGCTCGAATACGCAGATATCGAAGACGGTGAACGGCGTCACGCTCGTGCAGACACAGCCCGGCGCGACCGTCCACTATGCGATTAGCATGATGAATAGCGGCGGTGCGCCAGCAACCAATGTCGTTGTCACGGATCCGGTTCCGGTGCCGCTTGCGATCGTTGCCGGAACTGCGACGGTCAACGGACAGGCGGCCGGATCGCAGGCGAGCATCAGCGGGCAGACGATCGTCTTTAGCGTCGCGTCGCTCGCACCGGGGGCTACGCTGACACTCGGGTTCGATGCGACGCTGCCAACAGGAAGTGCTGTCGGCGAGTCGTTCGTCAACGTCGCGACCGTTGCCGCAAACAACACGGGAAGCAGCGCGACAACCTCGACGAATGTCTTTGCCGGCGTCGCAGACGTCGTCTTCGACGGCTACACGCAAGCGCCGGTGGCGGATGCGCAGGTAACGCTGCTCGATGCGGCGGGAGCGCCGGTATTGCCAAGCGTCCTCAGCGGCGCGAACGGCGCGTACGGCTTCAATCTCCCGTTGAGCACGATCGGATCGAGCGCAACGTACTACCTCACGATCTCGGCGGCAGACTATCTCAATCGCCGTATCGAGTTGCAACTGACCCCGTCGTCCACGCCGGGATTCTATAACGTCGTCCTCACCTCGCTCGATGGTCAGCCCCTCGCGGTTGCGGGCGGATTTACCCTCACGACGACCCACGTGCAACTGGCCGATCTCCTCGGGATTTTTGGGAATTTGCCCCTCTTCGCGGCGCGTTCGATCGCGGTAACCAAGACGGTGGATCGTGCGGCGGCATCCGCAGGCGATGCCCTCACCTACACGGTGACGGTGCAGAACCAAACACCAGGTACGCTCTTCAACCTGCGCGTCAACGATACGCTCCCGCCCGATATGGCCTACGTTCGCGGTACCGCCCGTGTCGATGGTACCCCGCTCGAACCAATCGCCGCAGGTCGTACGCTCACGTGGACGCTTGCGCAAGCAAACTCGGGCGAAACCTACACAATCACCTACGCAACCACAATTCTCGGTAGCGCGTCGGTGGGCACAACGCTCACGAACGTGGTGACTGCGACCGCACCGGGGTCGGGCGGAAGCACGATATCGGGTAGCGCGAACGCGAGCGTGCAAGTGCTCGACGGCCCGTTCACGCCACGCCGGATCGTCACCGGGCGCGTCTTTCTCGATGTCGCGCACACCGGCTACTTCACGCGCGGCGACAAGCCGATCGCGGGAGTGCGCGTCGTCATGGAAGACGGCAGTTTTGCCGTAACCGATGCCAACGGACTCTTCTCGTTTCCCTCGGTGCGCCCGGGTGAGCACGTTCTGCGTCTCGATCCACTGACGATCCCGAGATATGCGATCGCACAAAAGGATGCTCCGATGAACTCGACGCGCGCGACGCAGCGATTGCTGCACGGCGTGCTCGACGACGCGACGATGGAGGACGTCGAGTTTGCTTTGGAGCCGCGCACGCCATGAAGCCGGTGAGAACGTTCGCTGTGCTTGCGCTTGCGGTGGCGTTGATCGCCGCCGCCGCCCCCGCGCCTCCACCGGCGCAGGCACGAATCGATCTTGCCCACCTCGTGCCGACGGCAACGAAAAATCTCTTCGTCCGCTTCGGTGCGCCCGATGACGGCTATGCATCGCCGATCGAGGCCGCCGAGATCGTTGTTGAAACGACACCGGGCGCGACGGTGCGCCTGTGGGCAAACGGCGAGGATGTACCGACGTCGCATATCGGCAAGCTTGTCGTGGATCGCAAGCTGCATGTAGCATCGTTCCATTTTTACGGCGTGCAACTGCGGCCGGGACCCAATACCTTGCGCGCACAGGCGCAAGGGGCCCACGGTCTCAGTGGAGCCATTGCCGAGCGCACGATCTACGGGCCGGATCAAGCGGCATCGATCAACGTGAGCGTGGTCGAACGCCTGGTGGCCGACGGGCAGAGCGTCGTCCCCATCAACGTGCTCGTGACCGACCGGTTCGGGCACCCGGCAGCGCCTTCGGAACGGGTAAAGGTTCGGCTCTTGCGTGGTGATGCCACGATCGTTCCAAGCACGATTGCGACGCCCGCACCCGGACCCAATCCACATCGCTCGCCCGACGTTAACGACTCCCCGGATTCGGAAAACCGCGTGCTCGAAACCGCGCTTCCCGTGGGCGGCTACTTCCCGGTCAAAGTGCAACCCGGCACCGTCGCGGGTCCGCTCGAACTTGAAGTACGGGTCGGCAACGCATACGCGCGAAAGACGTTTTATGTGGAGCCATTTGTGCGTCGCACGTTTGTCAACGGCATCGTTTCGGTTGGCGCTGGCAGCGTGCCGGAGGCAATCGATGGAAACGGTGTCTACGACGGCGGTGGTGCGCGCAAGCAGCGTCTCGGACTCTTTGCAACGGGCGATGTTCGCGGCTCGCTTCTCACCTTCGCATACGAATCGCAAAATCGTCTCGCGCCGGTATCGTCGTTTGGTTCGTTTCAGGACGATCCGAATGCCCGCCCCTACCTTACGTACGGCGACACGTCGCACGTGCAGAGTTCCTATCTTTCGAACGATCATCTCTACGCTCGCCTCGATCGCGGACGTAGTTCGCTCATGTGGGGAGAATATACCGAACAGCTTGGCCCTTCCGATCTCGGCAGCTACTCGCAACTCCTGAGTGGCGCGCGTGGCGTATTGAGTCTTGGGCGAGAGGGGCGCACGACGCTCTCCGCTTTTAGCGCGCGCAACGATCAGGCGTTTGTCTCCGAGTTGATCTCGCTCAGCGGGCTTGCGACGCTCCCACAGTCACTCGAGCCGAACATCGTGGTCGGGTCCGATCAACTGACGCTGATCACCATCGACCGGCGGACCGGTTTGCAGATCGGCGAGACTCCGCTCTTGCGCAACGTTGACTACACGATCGATTACTCGACCGGCATCATCCGCTTCATCAATATTCCGCTCCCGTACGACGCGAACTTCAATCCGCAAGAACTTTCGATCCGCTACGAGTATCAAGGGCCCGGAGTGCGTTCGCGGACGACCGGCGGTGATGTTCGCGTGGCCCTCTCGCGCGATGCGCGCACGACGTTTCTTGCAAGCTACTTCAACGATGTTCAAGGTTCGGCAAATCTTGCCGTGAGCGCGCAATCGTTCGAACGCGCGTGGGCGAACGGCTCGTTTACGGTATCGCGCGCGGCGAGCAGCGGGGCGCTTGCGAATCAAGCGAACGTTGCGCAGCTTGCTGGGGCCGCAGTTCCCGGTAGCGGTAGCGCGATTTCAGCGAACCTGGTGCAACACGGGCCGAACGACGCACTCTTGCTCTCCTATCAGGCAACGACGGCCGGATACGACGATCCCTTCGGCGGGTTCAGCTCGCCCGGTGTTAGCGCCTATCGCGGTTCGTGGCAACACGGGGTGCTCGCTCGCGGCATTTTCGAATTGGCCTACGACGGCGAACGGCAAAGCGGTATCGGCCCAAGTTCGGTGCAGTCCGATTTTGCGGCGCGCTTCACGCGTTCGCTTGGGAAGTTCTTCACTGCGGGTGTCGCGCTGCTGCATCACGATCAACACGTAACGAGTACGGCATCGACCAGTACGACGACCGGAGGGGCTCCCGCGCTCACGACGACGGCGCAGACGCAAGCGCAGGCAACGCTCGCCTACCGTTCGCAGAAGCGGCTTGGCGCGACCGTTCTCGAACGCACGACGCTGAGCGGGTCGGACTATGGATCCACGCAACCTTCGCAGACCATGGCCGAGGTCGATTACGATCTAACCAAACGCGGACGGCTGTTTCTTCGGGAGCTTTGGAGTCACACGCCATCGGCGACGTTTGCCAACACCACGAGCAATCTTGGCATCAACGGTTCATCGACCCATGCGTTTCAAGCCGGCATCGAAGATGCGGTTTCTCCAGCGACAACGCTGACTTCGAGCTACATCGTGAATCAGACGGGTAACGGCGTGAACGTGTATGACGCGCTTGGTGCGGCGGAGCACCTGCGCTTCTCGAAACGACTCACGGGCGAGGTCGAATTGCAAGGAGCGCGCGCGATCGGGGCGGGGGCGCAGGGCTTTACGTTGAGCTCGCTCCAACTCACGTACGTCGAACCGACGAACGCGTTACGGGCAAGCCTTGGCTATCAACTGCGTGCGGGCGGTGGCGGAGGATCGACGTTGAACGCTGGGCTCGCGGGCCACCTCTCGGCAAATCTTGGTGCTATGGGCTTCATTACACGCGCGTGGGGAAATGGCACGAACGCAATTAACGACCGCCTTTCGCTTGCCTATCGTCCGCTTGGAAACGATCGTTTCATCGGACTCTTTGGGTATACGCGCACGAACGGTACCTCGCAGACAGGAACGGCGAGCGGCGTGTATTCGTTTGATGGCATCTACCGCCCGACAGAGCGTACCGAACTTGCCGGACGCGTGGCGTTTAAGACCGACGCTGCAGCCGGAGTTCCGGTCGATTCGATCCTGTATGCGGTGCGCGTGCGGCGTTACCTTGGAGCACGTTACGACATCGGCGGAGAAGTGCGCACGATGTACGTCCCTGGAGCGCTTGATGCACGTTCGACAAGCCTTGCGCTTGAAGTGGGAACAACGTTTGGATCGCAAACGCGTCTTGCTATTGGGTATAACCTCGCCGGGAGCGTTGATCCGACCCTCACGAGCACGCCATCGCGTCGTGGCTTCTACATCACCGTAACGAGCCTCGTTGATCGTATCTTTGGGTGGGGAAAAGAATAATATGAATGTGCGCATCGCATGGCGCCGTGTAGGCGCCGCGATCGTTACGGCGTCGATCGTTGCCGGCACGATCGGAATGGCGTACCTCGGAACGGCACTTCCCGCGCGCGCGGCGACGGTTTGTGCAACGCCTGGTAAAGATGGATCGCCCGGCACGCTGACTGGCGTGTACGACGCATATTTTCAACCGGCGATCGGAACCTATCCCGCGGGCTCGACGAGCATAACGCTTGCAAACGGCCCCACTTCGCCCGACACCACGGGCGGAGGCGCGGCGACCGCGATAACCGCGGGCGACTTGCTGCTCGTGATCCAGATGCAAGACGGCAGCTTCAATGCAACCAACGGTACCGCGTACGGAGACGGAAGTTCGGGCACCGGCTACACCGCGCTTAGCAGTGCTGGCCTGTACGAATATGTCGCGGTGACATCGGTTGCGGGCAACACCGTCAATATTCAAGGCACCGGATCGGGCGGTGGCCTGATCAATACGTACCACGAAGAAGCGGCGACGGGAACGAGCGGGCAAGAAACGTTCCAGGTGGTGCGCGTGCCGCAGTACGTCACTGCGACGCTCTCGAGCAATTTCACCGGCGCATATTGGGACGGCGTCACGGGCGGCGTTGCCGCGCTCGATATCGCCTCGACGCTCAACCTCGGCGGCGCAAACCTGTATGTGACGGGGGACGGATTTTCGGGAGGCGGCGTAACCGTGGCAACGACGTCGGCGACGGGATTCGCGAACTCCGATTACGTCGAGAGCTCGCTCTCGCTCGGAAGCGGTCAATCCGCACCGGCCGATGGAAGCAAGGGCGAAGGCATCATGGGGACGCCGAACTACGAGTTTTACTACACGAACTTTACGGCACCCAACGCGCCGACGTCGCCGACCGTGGTAAACAACGGCGCGGACGGCTATCCCGGTGGCGATCAAGGACGCGGCGCACCGGGGAACGCCGGTGGTGGTGGTACCGATGAAGATCCCGTCTCAAACGATCAAAACACCGGAGGCGGTGGCGGCGGCAACGGAGGCGTGGGCGGGAACGGCGGCTACGGGTGGACGCCGACCTACAGCGGCAATACCGCGGAGTACGTGCAATATCCGTATTCGAGCGGAACGAAGACCTACTCCGCGAGCAACTTTCACGACATCGGCGGACGTGGCGGCGGCGCCTTGACGCCGAGCATCACGCGTGTCTTTATGGGTGGCGGCGGCGGTGCCGGTAGCAACAACAACGCGTCGAATAACAACAGCTACAACAATTACGGGAGCTCGGGCGGAACGGGCGGCGGCGTCCTCATGATGCGCATCGCAAACGCGAGCGGCACGGCGGCGACGATCTACGCCGACGGTACGACCGGCCTTGCGCCGGCCAACGACGGCGGCGGCGGCGGCGGCGCAGGCGGGACCGTGATCGTCACTTCACCCTCGACGTTTAGCGGTATCACCGTGCATGCCGACGGCGCCTCGGGAACGACCGCAAACGCGGCCCCAAACTCCCTTACACAGCAGCACGGGCCCGGTGGCGGTGGCGGTGGCGGTGTCGTGCTCACGTCGAGTGCGGTGACCGCGACCGTGAACGGCGGCGCAGCGGGAACGACGACCACCTTTGCTACGAATTACGGTGCGACGGCCGGAACGGCGGGCACGATTGCAACCGTGAGCGCATCGTCGATTCCCGGCGTCTCGTCGGGCGCCGAATGCGGATCGGGAACCGGAACGAACACCCTCTACACCGGCCCCTACGACTCCGCCGAAGCGACCTATCGCGGCGCCAATCTGACGGGCTCGTTCGATGGTTCGGTAAGCGCAACCAACAACAACGATTTCATCCCCGTGCTGATTCCGCTGATCGGGCTTACGTCGGTCAACTCATCGACGATCGCGGGCGCTCCGGTCGGCAACACGCTGACCTTCTCGACCGTGCCGACGATCGACGTTCCTCACGTCTTGTATTACAGCGAGACCGACGGTACGAGTCACGTCTTGACGCTTACCGCGCAGGCACCAGCCGGTTGGACGGTAACGATCTGCCCCGATACCTCGCGTTCGGTCGGAAACACGGGTGCGCTGAGCGCGGCGCCATCGACAGCGAATTGCACGGCTAACGGCACGATCTCGGGAGCGACGTGTTCGGGCGGAAACAGTGCGTCGAGCGGATGGATCAGCGTTGCTGCGGATAACCCGGCGGCAAACACCTACACCGCGCAGTTTTGCAAAGATCATAAAAATAATACGCGCTCGGTCGCCTATTGGACGCAATACACGCCAAGTGCGTCGGTGACCGCGTTCACGCGGTACGACGGCAGCATCGCGATCAGCGACGACAACGCCCCGGCGTCGTTTAACAGTACGCATGACGAACTCTATGCCGGTGACATTGCGCTCACGAAGTCGGTAACGGTGGTGAGCAGCGGGTGCCCGAGCGGCGTGACGCCTGCCTATTCAGCGCTCGGTGTCTGTCCGGGCGGCATCTTACGGTACACGATCGATTACCGCAATATCGTGGCGGGGGGTGGCCTCGGGACCGAGGGCAATGTTACCGCGATCATGGGCAACGCGGCATCCGCGGCCGGCTCGTTTGCCATCACCGATAACGGCACGCTTTCTGGCGTCTCCCAGACGGGAACGCCGAACTGGTCCACCTTCACGAACGGTTTGCTGCGCGCGCTCTCCGCGGGCGTTTCCAACACGCTGTGCGGCAGCGGTACCAACCCGTGCGGCGACTCGCTTGCGGGGACGACGTTTACCTACGATGCCGCTCATCCGAGCGGCGTCGGTGCGACCACCTTCACGGCGACGATTGGCGGAACGACCCTGCAGCTCTATCCGCAAAACGTGAGCGGGACAAAAGGGCAGGGCACGATCACGTTCGCCGTTACCGTGAAGTGAGGCGTCGTTAACTACCTGTCGCGCTTGCGGAGGGTGTGGCGCTCGTCTGTTCGATGGCGTCGCGCAAGAATTTGAGTTTGAGCGTCGTACCGGGTTTGACGTCGATGTCGGTTTTGAGTTCCTGCGAAAGCACGTAACCGCCAACCGCGCCAATCACGCCGCCATGGTGTTTTCCCGCGACCTTCGCGGCTTCGTGGCCGGCGATCGCGCCGCCAACCATCATGCCGAGCGTGCGCAGTTTGTGCGATTTTGCATCGAAGGCGCCGAGCGAAAGCAGTTGCACGTCGATCGGTGCGGTCGCACCGTCTGGCATCTTGATGTCATCGAAGACGATCGTCATCGCGGGTTTCTTGCCAAGACCCGCAGCAGCGACGCCCTCGAGGTGGCCGTCGATCACGGCGCCGTGAAGTGCGGCATTCCGATGCAGGAGCGTGTCGGTTTCGTCGAGCTGGAACGTCTGGCCATCGGTACTCGTCTTGGAACTGAGCTCGCGCTGGAGTCTGCCGTAGAAGATTGTGCCGGCCTTGACGAGCACGGTGCCGCCCGCGGAGGCGGTCGCGCTGCTCGCGGCGCCGGCGCTTTGCGTCGAGACGTGCGAGCTCTTGGCGCAGGCTGCGAGCGAGAGCCCGCACAGGAGCGCGAGCGCCGTAGTGGTCAGTCGCTTCATGGTTCCTCCGTGGCTTCCAGAACGGATTGGGTGCGTGAACGTGGCAGGCTTCGAAAGGGCTGCGCGCGGCACCCCCTAAGCAATAGGGGCAATGCAGCGCGTCATCAACGATTTTACGATCCGGGTCGCGACGGTCAACGGCTCGGGCAGCCAGTCCTCCAATCTCGTGCTTACGAACGCGATCTTCTCCCTCGGGGTGCCGGTCGCGCCGAAAAACGTCTTTCCCTCGAATATCGAGGGCTTGCCCACGTGGTTCGACGTGCGCGTGACGGCGAGGGGGTATCAATGCCGCACTCGTGACATCGATCTGCTTGTTGGCCTTAACGCGGCGACGTGGCGTAGCGATGTCGCAAGCGTCAAGCCGGGCGGGGCGATCGTGCATGAGGCAACCTATCCGATCGGTGGTGATACGCAGCGCGACGACGTCACCTATTATGCGGTACCGTTCAACGAACTGGCCAAGGCAAGCTTCAGTGACGGAACGCTGCGAAAATATCTGCTCAACATGATCTATGTCGGCGTGCTCGCCGAGCTACTCGGGCTCGACGAGGCAACGATCGAAGCGGCGATTGCCAAACAGTTCAAAAGCAAGCCAAAGGCCGTAACCACGAATATGGATGCGGCGCGCGTGGGTTTTGCTTATGCGCGCGAGCATTTGAGCAAACGCGATCCTTTCGCGATCGAACGCATGAGCGGCAAGACCGAAGGCCTGCTTTTCATGGACGGAAATCGTGCCGCCGCACTCGGCAGCGTGATGGGTGGCTGCACCGTCGTTGCGTGGTATCCGATCACGCCGTCGTCATCGCTGTGCGAAAATTTCATCGCGCTTGCCGAGAAGTACCGCGTGGATAAAACGACCGGTGAAAAGAACGTCGCGATCGTGCAGGCCGAGGACGAACTCGCCGCGATCGGCATGGTGCTTGGTGCGGGTTGGGCCGGTGCGCGCGCGATGACCTCGACGTCGGGCCCCGGTCTTTCGCTCATGGCGGAGTGGGCCGGTTACGGCTATTACGCCGAGATTCCCGCGGTGATCTTTGACGTGCAGCGCGCGGGGCCGTCAACCGGCTTGCCGACACGCACGATGCAGGCCGATATCGGGTTTGCCTACCATCTCTCACACGGCGACACCAAGCATATCGTCCTGCTCCCCGCGACGGTAAACGATGCTTACGAGATGGCGATGGATGCCTTCGACCTTGCCGATCGCTTCCAAACGCCGGTCTTTGTGCTCTCCGATTTGGATCTCGGCATGAACTCGTGGATTACGGCTCCGCTCGCCTATCCAGAGAAGCCGTTCGATCGCGGCAAGGTGCTGCGTGCGGACGACCTTGCAAAGCTCGACACCTGGGGGCGGTATCGCGATATCGACGGCGACGGCATTGCGTATCGGACCCTTCCCGGAACGAACAATCCGAACGCGGGCTACTTTACACGCGGAACCGGACACGACGAACAGGCGCGCTACTCCGAATTGCCCGATGTGTGGCAACGCGGCCTCGATCGCTTAAATAAAAAGCACGAAACGGCGCGGACGGCGGTGCCGAAGCCTGCAATCGACGAGAGCGGGAACGCGATCGCGTTGCTTGCGTACGGAACGACCCATCACGCGATCGTCGAAGCGCGTGACGTGCTTCATGCCGACGGCATCGACGTCGATTACCTGCGCCTCAAAGCCCTACCGTTTGCACCCGAGGTCGCAAGCTTCATCGCGCGGCACGAACGCGTGTACGTCGTCGAGCAGAACCGGGACGGCCAGCTCTACGCGCTGTTGCGGGCGGAGCTTCCCGATCATCTCGTCTCGCGGGTGCGTTCGATCCGTCACTATAACGGCGTGCCGATCGATGCGCACGCGATCATCGACCCATTTCTAGCCGCCGAGCGCGAGCCGGCAGTGGTTGCGGAGTAACCGGCATGACCGTCAATATCATCGGCCTCGCACGTGACCTATACAAGGGCCTACCGACAACACTGTGTGCCGGCTGCGGGCATAATTCGATCACCAATCACCTGATCAAGGCGCTCTTCGACTACGGCGTCGAGCCGCATCTCTTGGCGAAGATGAGCGGGATCGGCTGTTCTTCCAAGACCCCGGCTTACTTCGTGGATCAAGCGCATGGCTTCAACGGAGTCCATGGCCGCATGCCGTCGGCGGCGACCGGCGCGAAGCTTGCCAATCGTGACCTTGTCGTACTCGGCATCAGCGGCGACGGCGACACCGCAAGCATCGGGCTTGGACAGTACGCGCACATGATTCGCCGTAACCTCGATTGCGTCTATCTCGTGGAAAATAACGGCGTGTACGGTTTGACGAAGGGGCAATTCTCGGCCACTGCCGATCTTGGATCGACGCTAAAGAACGGCACGGTCAACGAATTTGCGATGATCGACGTCTGTGGCCTTGCAATCGAACTCGGGGCAACGTTCGTCGCGCGCTCGTTCTCGGGCGACGGAAAGCAACTTGTCCCCCTGCTCGAAGCGGCGATCGCCCATCGCGGCACCGCGATCCTCGACATCATCAGCCCATGCGTCACCTTCAATGACCATGTCGGATCGACGAAGAGCTATGCGTACGTCAAAGAACACGAGCTAGTTGCGAACATGCCCGACTACATTCGACCGCGCGAAGAGATCACCGTCGATTACGAACCCGGAACGGTACAGACGATCGAACTCGAGAACGGATCGCACGTGCTGCTACGCAAGATCGATGCGGGTTACGACGCGACCAGCCGCATCGGCGCGATGCAAGCGATCCACGCGGCGCGCGGCAACGGTGAGTTCCTGACAGGCCTGCTCTTCGTCGATCCGGCCGTTCCCGATCTGTGCGCGAAAGAACGCATGACCGCAACGCCCCTCAAAGATCTCGGGGAGGCGGATCTTCGCATCGGACGCGAGGAGTGGTCGAAGCTGTTTACTTGAGGACTAGGCGAGCAGACGCAAAGTGAGCGGATAGCTATACCGCTCGCCCTGGGCCGTCTTCACTGCGGCCACGATGCAAAAGATGACATTCGCAAGCCACACGGCGGGGAGCAAGAACGCCCCGATGACGAGCACGGTTAGGACGCCCGAGATCACCGACGCTATGACGATGCTCAGTTGAAAGTTGAGCGCCTCTTTGGCCTCCTGGGCGAGCCATGGTTTCGAATCGCGCGAGACGAGCCACACGATGAGTGGAACGAGGAAGCTGAAGAACATTCCGCTGAGGTGGGTGAGCACGGCGACGTTTTTGTCGTCTTGTGAGGCGGGGCTCCCGATCATAAGCGCTTCTCCTGTGCCACCTTGGTACGACGGGCGATCGCAAATCCCCAGTATGCCGGAAGGCCCAAAAGCATGATGCCGAGTCCAATCATCGTATCGCGTGGCGCGCCGATCGCGACGTCGGCGACGATGCCCCACGCGATCGCGAGAAAGAGCCCCGTACTCCATGGATGGAGGGGTATGCGAAAGGCGACCGGCCTGTTCGCGTCGCGCTTGCGAAAGATAAAGAGCGCGATCGCCGCCAGTCCGAAAAAGACGAAATCGACGCTCTCGACGTAGTTGAGAATCTGGTTGTAGCTGCCGCTCAGCGCCACCACCGCCGCCGTGATACCTTGCGCCACAATCGCTACGAGGGGAACGCGCGTGCGCGGATGTACGTAGCCGAGTGCGCGAAAGAAGATGCCGTCCTCGGCCATTTGGTGATAGACGCGAGGCGAGACGAGAATCTGCTGCGAGAGCGTGCTCATCGTGGCGATCGCGACGAGCGCCGTGACCACGCCCGCGCCGACGGGGCCAAGCGTAAGCGCGGCGAGATCGCTTGCGGGTGTCTGCGTATGGGCGAGCGCCGCGGCGCCAAGTCCATGCAGAAACGACCAATTGGCGAGCAGATAGAGCGCGACGACGATCGCTACGCCGAGCGTGATGCCGCGCGGTAGCGTGCGTGTCGGATCCCGGAGTTCGCCGTTGATAAAACTCGACGTGTGCCAGCCGTCATAGGCGAAGAGCACGGCGACAAGCGCGAGCCCGGCGCCGGCGAGCAGGTGTGCGTTCGAAAGCGGCGCGAGCGTAGGTGCCGCATGGATGGCGAGATGGCTATGCGCGGCGATCGCGCATGCGGCCACGACGACGATCATCGCGACGTTGAGCAGGATGAACGCGTGCTGCGTGAACGCGCCCTGTCGCAGGCCGAAGCAGTTGATGAGCGTGAAGGCCGCGATGATGAGCGCGCCGAGTACGCCGGTTGCGAGTGGCACGTGAAGTGCGGGAACCACGTAGATCGCGAAGGTGACCGCACCGGCTGCCATGCCGCCGCTCTGCGCTACGAGCAGCAGCGTCCAGCCATAAACGAAGGCAACGCTCGGGTGGAACGCATCGCGAAGGTAGGCATAGAGCCCGCCGTTCTCTGGGCGCCGTGCCGCGAGCTCGGCAAAAAGCGTTGCGCCGAGGAGTGCGATGATGCCGCCCGCGATCCAGGCAGCGGTTGCGAGCACGGGCGCGTGCAGATAGCCGATCACGAGCGACGGGTTTAGAAAGATGCCCGAGCCGAGGATCCCGCCCATGACGATCAACACCGCATCGAACGTGCCGAGACGTCGTACCATTGCTCGACAAAACCCACGGAGCGCGCGGGCGGTTTCGCGCGGTCGCTGGGCGCCTAAGCGCTACGCAGGTGCTCGGTGCGATCGTACGCGCGCACGAACGCATCCACGACGGAAGGGTCGAAAGCCTTGCCCCGTTCGCTGCCGATCTGCGCGCGCGCATGCTGGTGCGTGAACTCGACCCGATGCGGCCGCTCGCGTACGAGCGCGGCGTACGTGTCGGCAACGGCAACGATGCGCGCAAAGAGCGGGATATCGTCGCCGCAAAGGCCCTCGGGGTACCCGCAGCCATCGTAGCGCTCATGATGGAATCGCGCCATCGTCTCGGCAGCCCGCATCAACGGGCGCCCTTCGCTCAATATCGCCGCACCGGCGTCTGCGTGCGCGTTGACGACGCTGCGCCACCGCGCGGTGAGCGTGGATGGCGTGGCGCGAACGTTGTAGGGAACGGTAATCATGCCGATGTCGTATACGGGCACACCCAGTCGCAACGTCTCGACCTGGCCGGAGGCAAGCTGCATCTCGTTTGCGATCGCGAGGCAGATATCTCGCACGAGCAACGCTTGGCGCGCGAGGTTGTAATCGAACGCTTCGAGCATGCGATGTAGGCGAGCGAGCGTGTCACGTTCGTCGGTCGGCATGACGATCTCGCCGTGTGTCGTGCGCGCCGGCGGTACGCTCGTATAACGGCGAAGCGTTTTGGCGAACTCGTTGAGCGGCAGCGGTTTGTGCAGAAAGAGGGTGGCGCCCGCCGCGAGCGCGCGATCGGCAAGAGCGCGATCGCCCGTCGCGGTGAGCATGAGGATCGGCGTGAACGCATGCGCGGGAAGCGAGCGCACCGCGGTGATGAAGCTCACGCCGTCCATCTCCGGCATTTGATAATCGACGATGATCAGCGATGGCCGGATATCGGGTAACTGCTCGAGGGCGCGCTCCGGATCATCGAAGGCGAGCGCTTCTTCGGACAAGACGCGTTTGACGATGGCGACGTACAACTTGAGGTTGGTCTCATCGTCGTCCACGATGACCACGCGGTTCATATACTCCACAGTGTCTCGTGGCGGGCGCGTCCGAACATTATGCGTCGGTGAACTGTTCGCGTGCTCCCGGTAAAGTTGTCGTGAACCGGGAGCGTTCGTGCGCCCGCTCGGTGTATCCGATGGCGGCCCATGCCGCAAGGATGGCGAGAAATCCCGTAAGGGCGATCGTTACGTCCATTGATAGGCAGCCTCCGCATGCTGGGTAAGATCGAGACCGAGATGCTCCTGATCGGGGGTCACGCGCAAGGGCATGATGAGCATCACGAACTTTAGAACTGCGTACGTCATCGCCGCGGTATAGGCCCACACCACGGCGACCGCGGCGCATTGGACGAGGGTTTGGTGCGCGACCGCAACATGGAGCGCGAAGACGCCGGTGAGCAGCGCGCCGATCGTGCCGCCGATGCCGTGCACGGGAAAGACATCGAGCGCGTCGTCGATATGCATACGAGCACGCAGCTGTACGGCCGCATAACAGCCGATCGCGGCGATCGCGCCGATGACGATCGACGCGGCGGGGGTAACATACCCCGCCGCGGGTGTTATCGCGACGAGACCGGCCACGCAGCCGGCGGCAGCGCCGACGGCGCTGGGCATACCGGTGCGCGACCACCCAAGCGTCATCCATGCGAGCGCACCCATTGCCGGTGCTACGCTCGTGTTGATGAACGCGAGCGCCGCGACGCCGTTTGCGGCAAGTGCGCTCCCGGCGTTGAAGCCGAACCAGCCGAACCAACAGAGCGCGGTGCCGAGGAGCATCATCGTGCGGTCGTGCGGTTCGTGGGGACCGCTGCGTAAGCGTGGTCCGAGCATCCACGCGCAGATCAGGGCAGCAACGCCCGACGAGATGTGCACGACCGTGCCCCCGGCGAAGTCGAGCGCGCCGAGATTTGCAAGCCAGCCGCCATGTCCCCAAACCCAATGCGCGATCGGGTCGTACACGACCGTGGACCAGAGCACGGTAAAGAGCAAAACCGCGGCGAACCGCTTGCGCTCCGCGAACGCGCCGGTGATCAACGCGGGCGTTATCGCCGCGAACATCATCTGGAAGAGTGCGAATGCGAGATGGGGCACCGTCGGCGCATAGGCAGGGTTCGGATGCAGGCCCACGTGTGTGAACCCCAACCACGCGAAGGTACCGATGACGTGGTGCCAATCGGGGCCAAACGCAAGCGTGTAGCCCCACAGCACCCACTGCACCGCGATGGCGCAGAGCGCGAGAAAGCTGTGCATCAACGTCGAGAGCACGTTCTTTCGATGCACCAGGCCGGCGTAGAAGAAGCCGAGCGCCGGCGTCATCAACATGACGAGAGCCGCGCTCGTCAGAACCCAGGCGGTATCGCCGGCACTGATGCGTCCCATAAAAGAACGCTACCGGATCGCGCCTTCCCACGCATTCGACTCTTGGTTAAAGCGTGCGCTCGGCCTTACGTCGGAAGGCGTAATAGACCGGAATTCCCGTGAGCAGCACGACGAAGCCGATCAGGGTCGCGGAGGTCGATTTCACGAGGACATCGAGGACGATTGCCCACGCGACGAGCAAGAACGTTATCGTGCTCCACGGATGTAGCGGCATCGTGAAGAAGGGTTTCGGCGCTCCGATGAGGGCGTCGCGCCTGCGAAAAACCACGAGCGCGAGCGCGGCAAAACCGAAGAAGATATAGTCGATGCTCGTGACCCAATTGAGGATGAGATCGTACTTGCCGGAGAGCGCGATCAGCATGGCGGCGACGCCTTGCACGGCGATCGCGATGACCGGCACGTGCGTGCGCGGGTCGATCCGCGCAAGTGCTTTGAAGAACGTGCCGTCGGCGGCCATTTGATAGTACACGCGTGGTGCGGTGAGAATCTGGTTGGTGATGAATCCGAGCGTGGAGAGCGCGACGATCGTTGCCATGATGCGTCCGCCGATTGGGCCGAGCACCGCGCGCACGACGTCGGAGGCCGGTGTGTCGGTGCGGGCGAGGCCGTCTTGTCCGAGTGCGATCAAGCAGACCAGATTGACCGCGAGATAGAGAACCACGACGCCGAGCACGCCGTAGATCATGCCGCGCGCGAGCGTTTTATGCGGCTCGCGCAGCTCGGCCGACATGAAGCTTGAGGTCTGCCAGCCGCTGTAGGCGAACATCACCGGTACGAGCGCAAGTCCCATCGCGACCACGGGGTTGAAGGGCGGCGCTGGTGCGTTTGAGAGCGGGTGCGCGAGTGCACTCCCAACGGCGAAGAGGCCGATCGCCACGACGCCTGCGATCGCGATGAGTTTGGCGATCATAAAGGTGTTCTGGGCGTTGGTGCCCTGTCGAACGCCCAAGCAGTTGACGAGCGTGAAGAGTCCGATCACGCCGACGGCAATCGCCGTGGCGACGGGATGCGAGAGCTGGATGCCCGTGATCGCCGGAAGATAGAAGGCGAACGTGACCGCCGATGCGGCTGCGCCGCCACCTTGCGAGATCAGCAAGAGCGTCCACCCATAGCAGAAGGCGACGGCCGGATGGAAGGCATCGCGCAGATATGCATACACGCCGCCATCGTTGGGGCGCCGTGCCGCAAGTTCGGCGAAGATGCCCGCGCCGATGAGCGCGATCGCGCCCCCGAGTGACCACGCGAGCATCACAAGCGGTCCCGTGTGGACCATGCGCGCGACACGCGAAGGGTTGACGAAGATGCCCGAACCGATGATACCGCCCATCACGATGAGCGAGGCGTCGCGCGCGCCGAGGCGGCGCAGCAGCTGGGGCCGATCAGATGGCTCGGTCATGCCCCGTGATTCAGCGCGCCACGCCGATCTCCGGTTGACGTTCGGTCGAGAGCGCGAGCGTGGTCGCCGTGGCGCTCACCTGTGGCGATTCGCGAATCGCATCGAGCAGGTCGGCGAGATCGCGCGAGGTGCGTGCGTGCACCTTCACGAGCAGACACCACTCGCCGGTCACACGGTGGCACTCCTCGATCGCCGCAGCTTCGTTTGAGAGCGCAAGAACGCTGCGCGCGTGGGCATCGCAGTTGCCGCTCCCGGTACGCACCCAGATAAACGCGAGGATCGGATAGCCGAGCAACTCCCAGTCGAGCGCGATCGTGTAGCCGACGAGCACGCCCATCCGCTCGAGACGGCGCATGCGATCGCGCACGGCGGGCCGTGAGAGGGCGAGCACGCGTGAGAGTTCCTCGGCGCTGGTGCGCGCATTGGCGTGCAACGCACGCAGCAACTGCAGATCGATCGCGTCGAGCTTGCGAATCGGCGGGGCGGCGTCAGGTTGGATCAATTGTGCGCTCCTGTAACCCTACGAATCGAAGAATTATCCGGGCGGAACTTACGTATCGGTGGGGATTATACGATACTCATTTCGATATGGAAAGTGAGAGCCGCTTCGGCTGGTCGCGCGCGTTGCCCTGGATCGCCCTGGTTGCGGTGTGGTTTCTGTGGGGCTCCACCTACATCGCCATCCGCGCCGCGGTCGAGACGATCCCGCCATTGCTCATGGCCGGCGTCCGCTACGTGATCGCGGGCGGCTCGCTCACGCTCGTGCTTGCGCTTTGGAACCGCTCCTGGCTACGCGCAATCACGCGAGAGCAGTGGATCGGCCTTGCGGTGGCGGCGTTTGCGCTGCTCGTCGTCGGCAACGGCTTGCTCTGCATCGAGGAGCAGTACGTACCCGCGGGGCCGGCGGCGCTCGTCGTGGCCACGACGCCGATCTGGATGATGGTGATCGACGCGATCCTCGATCGTCGCAGCATTCCCAAGCTTGCGCTCGTCGGTCTCGCGCTCGGTTCGCTCGGTATCGTCGCGCTCGTCGGCATCCCCGGCGGAGGGATCGCGCCGTTCGCCGCCCTTGCGATTCTCGCTGGTGCCGCATCATGGGCCGCCGGCTCCGTCTTCATGCGCCGCAACGCCGGCTCGCATGGAAATCCGCTCGTCCCGGCGCTCGAAATGTTGGCGGGCGGCGTGATGCTGCTGATCGCTGCCCTCCTCACGGGCGAGACGGCGCACGTCCATCTCGCGGCGATCGCATCGCGCTCGATTGCGGGGTTTTGGTGGCTCGTCGGTCCGGGAGCGATCGTCGGGTACAGCGCCTATGGGTATGCGGTGCGCACGTTGCCGACGCCGGTCGTCGCAACCTATGCCTACGTCAATCCGATCGTGGCCGTGGTTTTGGGTGCGCTCGTGCTGAGCGAGCCGCTGACGCCGAACGTGTTGATCGGTGGCGCGACGATCGTGCTCGCGGTTATCGCGATCTTGCGCGCGCCGCGTCAAGCGACGGGCGAACGAGCACCGAGTCGCGCGGCGAAAAAAAATATCGCGCCAAGCGCCATAACGCCGAACCCGAACAGCGTTTCGAGCGGATAGAGCGCAACGCAGGCAGCGAAGATGGTCGCGAGCGCTGCGAGCACGAGGAGCGTGCTGTAGGGGTGGAATGGGATGCTGAACATCGGCGGGGGCGCGCCCGCCGCGGCATCGCGTTTGCGAAAGATGAAGACCGCGACTGCGGCAGCCGCGACGAACGCCCACTCAGGAGCCGTCACCCAGCTTACGATTTGCTCGAAGGTGCCGCTCGCGGCGATGATCGCCGCGATTGCGCCATGAAGCACGATGGCGACGACCGGAACGCGCGTGCGCGGATGCACCCATGCGACCGGCTTGAACAAGAGGCCGTCGGCAGCCATTTGAAAGTAGATACGGGGCCCGAGTAAGACGCTGTTGCTCATGTATCCAAGCGTCGAAAGTGCGACGGCGATCGCGATGATGCGGGCACCGGCCGCCCCGAATGCACGCGACATCACATCGGCCGCCGGCGTCGCCGTATTGGCAAGACCGTTCACGCCGAGAACGTGCAGACAGCCCACGTTTACGAGTATGTAGATTGCAACGATCGCGGCGGCAGCGGCGACCAACGCGCGCGGCAAGGTGCGCGCTGGGTCGATCGTCTCACCGCTGATGTACGTGGCGCATTGGAGCCCGTTGTAGGCGAAGAGTACCGGAAGCATCGCCGCGCCCGCGATGCCCACGAGGCCGATCGGCGACGAGGTCAGGTGCGTGACGAATGCCGTGGGAGCAGCCGCCGGAGCGACGAACCCGGCAACGGTCAGCGCACCGATCGCGAGCACTTTGAGCGCGACGAGAATGTTCTGCCACGTACTTCCCTCGCGCACGCCGAGTACGTTGATCGCGGTGACGATCGCGAGCGTCGCGATCGCGATCGCCTTGGTTGAGGGCGCGTGCGCGCCGAAGAGCGGCACCACGTATCCTGCAAAGAGCACCGCCGCCGCAGCGGTCGCGCCCGTGTAGGCGATCAGCATCGTCGTCCAGCCGAAGATGAAACCAGCGACCGGATGAAACGCATCGCGGAGGTACGCGTAGAGCCCTCCGCTCTCGGGACGTCGCGCCGAGAGCTCGGCAAAAACGAAGGCTGCCATCAGCGCAAGCGCGCCGCCCGCGATCCAGCAGCCGAGGATGATGCGGGCGTCGGGCGCGCGATGCGCGACCACCGCTGGATTGCGAAAGATGCCCGAGCCGATGACCGACCCGATGGCGATCAGCGTGAGGTCAAGTACGCCCAGCCGACGTTGCAAATGCACCCTGCGCAAAGTCCCGCACGATCGTGGTGAACTCCTCTGCGTGACGCAGTGGCGCGGTATGGTCGGCATGACGGATGATGCGCGCGTGCCCTTGCGAGACCCGTTCGAGAAAGCGACGCTCGTCGAGACGGAAGACGAGGTCGTACTCGCCGTTCACGAACGAAACGGGTTTGCGGTACCGCGCGAGCATCTCGCTGAAGTGCGCGCCGCGCGCAAGTTGCGAGGTTTGCGCGAGGACCTCGGGGTTGAACGGAATCGCTTGCACGATTTCGACCCATGCTTTCGGCAAGACCATATGCAGCGTCATCTGCAACGTACGGTCGAGCCACGCTGCCGGCAACCATTCGGCGACGCGTGCGCTCGCGGCATACGGCCACAATTTCCAGCCGTCCAGGTCGAGCGTGCATCCGGCCAGTACAAGCCCGGCGGTGCGTTCGGGATAAACGGTTGCATACGACATCATCACGTAGCCGCCGAGCGAATAGCCGACGACGATCGGCGGCGAGGCGCACACCCGCGTGGTTACTTCATCGAGCAACGCGGTGATGCGCGCGGTGACAAACGGTTGATCGGCAAGCGCGCCGTGCCCGGGAAGATCGAGCGTTACGACGTGAAAGCGATCGACCAGCGCACGCGCGTGACGCGTCCAGATGTCGCGTCCGAGGCGAATGCCGTGGAGAAAGAGGATCGAGGGGTTCGCGCGATCCCCGAACTCAGTGTACGCCGGTTGCAAGAACGACCTTCACGGCCGTGCGTTCGTCCATCGCACGGTAGCCGTCGGTAACGCGATCGAGCGGTAACGAAAGGTCGAAGACGCGCGAGGGGTCGATCGCTCCGCTCATCACGTGCGCCATCAGCGTCTCCATGTATGCGCGCGTCGGCGCGAGCGCGCCGCGCAACGCCACGTTCTTGAGAAAAAGCTCGCGCATCGGTGGCGTCTTCACGTTGTGCGGCACGCCGACGAAGCTTACCGTGCCGCCCGGACGAGCCACCGCGACCGCGAGGTCCATGCTCTCCTGATTGCCGACGGCCTCCACGACCGCCGTCGCGCCGCCCCGTGTGAGCTCGACGATCTGCGCGTCAACGGTCGCATCATGTGAGTTGAAGGTGTGGGTGGCGCCGAAGGCCTGCGCGAGTGCGAGCCGCGCGTCGTTGTGTCCGACCGCGATCACGCGCTCCGCGCCGATGACGCGCGCCGCCGAGAGCACCCCGCAGAGGCCGACCGCGCCGTCGCCGACTACGACGATCGTTCCGCCGCGCTGCGCCTGCGCGCTCACGACGCCGTGGTGCCCGGTCCCCATCACGTCGCAGAGCGCGAGTGCCGAGGCGAGTTTTCGTTCGTCGTGCTCCATCCCGGGCGCCATCTTCACGAGCGTGCCGTCCGCGTTGGGCACGCGCACCGCTTCGGCCTGGCCGCCGTTGGCGTCGTCACCCCAGTTGGCCATATGCACGCACGACGTTTGCAGGCCGGCGTGACAGTACTCGCACGTACCGTCGCTCGAGACAAAGGGCGCGATCACGTAATCGCCCTTTGCGAGCGTGCGGACCTCGCTGCCGAGCTCTTCGACGATGCCGATGAACTCGTGGCCGGTGCGCTCGCCGGGTTCCCACCGCGTGACGCCGCGGTAAAACCAAAGGTCGGATCCGCAGATCGCCGCACGCACGACGCGAACGATCGCATCGGTTGGCGTTTTGATCCGGGGATCGGGAACGGACTCGAGACGGACGTCGCGGACGCCGTGATAGACGGTGGCCTTCATGCCCTCTTTAACTCGCCTGGGCATCTCCTTGTTGCGCCTCGTGTACCACGCGCGAGATTTCGGAGAGGGCGCCGCGCACCGCGGTGACCACGGTCGGATCGTAGGCCGTTCCCGAGCCCTGCTCCACGAGGGTCATGGCTTGTGCGAGGGTGTGCGCCGCGCGATCGCCGCGCGGACGAATCAGCGCGGCAAGCGCATCCGCGACGGCGACGATGCGGCCCATGATCGGAATCTGCGAGCCGCGGAGTTTGCGTGGATAGCCCGAGCCGTCGAAGCGTTCGTGATGCGTCTGCGCGATGATGCGAGCCGCCCGGATCACCGGGTTCTCGATGCCGGCGAGCAGGCGCGCACCCGCATCCGGATGCGTGTCGATCGTGACGCGATCGGCCGAGGTCGCGGGTTGCCGCGCCTCGAGGATGCGTTGCGGAATCCCGACCTTGCCGATGTCGTAGATGCGCGCCGCTTCGCCGAGCGTCGCCAGTTCGTCGGGCGTTAGCTTGAGTTCGCGTCCGAGCGCGGTTGCGATCTTCGATGCGAGATCTTGATGATCGATGATCGTGCGGTCGTGCAGCGCCGCGACCTGCAGCATGATGTCGATCATCGACGCCGCCTCGGTCACGGGCGTCGTTTGGGTCTGCGCGGGCGGCGCGGATGCGTTCGTTGACGTAGGATCGGGTGCGGCGCGGTCGACCGGGCCGCGCATCGAGACCTCGCGCAGGCGTGCATGCAAATCGGCTCGTTCGCGCGCCGCATCGACGATGCGCATCGCGTGCACGAGAAACTCCGATGGATTGATCGGCTTTTCCAGATAGGCGTACACGTTCAAGTCGAAGGCGGAACGGCGCAAATCGCGATCGTCGCGATTTGCGGTCGTAAAGATGACCGGTGTGACGTCGCGATTGGGGAGTAGCCGCATCCGGCGCAGAAAATCGACGCCCGCCATATCGGCGATGGTGCTGTTGATCACGATGAAGATCGGATCGACACCGCCGAGCCAATGCAGCGCCTCGGTCGCCTTCTTGAAACAGATCGGTTCGATCTCGGCGATGCGCCGCAGAATCTGCGTGAATCCCGCGAGCGACGCCTCTTGTTCGTCAACGACGGCTACGTGCACGGTGGTCCCTCCGGCGGTTGCTGGGACTTCGCGGCCACGGGTGCGAACGTCATGCACATGCTGATTGTTGCAATGCTCCTCTCCACGATCTTCGGCCATCAGACCGTGGCACAACTGTCGCCCTCTTCGCCGTCGCAGGTGCCCCTTGCTGCAAGCGCGCCCGACGCCCAAACCCTCAACACCGGCGCCTGTCTCGACTCGCCGCGCGCGGTGCCGCTCGTGCTGGAGCCCCCGGCCGTGCGCAGCCAGCAGATCGTGCGCATCGACAAAGTGGTCTCGTTGCAGACCAACATCGAGAACGAGGTGATCGGCTTTTTGTACACGCTGCAGGACGGCACGACGTGGCTCGGTCAGCGAACCCCCGACTACATGTCCGCGGCCGACGCCCGCGCGATCAACGAGGTGCTCTCGTCCACCCACATGCCCGATCAACCGCTCAAGGCCTTCCCCCCGACCATGAAGTATGGCGTGGCCACGAAGTACCAGCAGTTCTTTCGCGTGCAGATCCCGGCGGCGGCGCTGAGCGCCCTGCAGATTCGCCTCGATGCCTGCGTGGCGTGGCCTCCTGGCCGCTCGCTTCCCGACCCGAGCATGTAGGGGCGGGGGCAACGTTCCGGGAATTAGCAGAGTGCGCATCCGAGTGCCAGGACTGCGGGTTTAACACAGGGCATGGACTTTGTCGTGAGGCCCCGCGTGGGCTTTGAGCCGAATGCCGATGTCGTGGTCGATGAAGAGCACGGGCAGATGGTCGTGGCGGTCGAGGTGGCCGGCGCCGATCCGGAGAGCTTGCGGGTCGCCGTTGACGACCGCTATCTCACGATCACGGGCGTGCGCCGGGAATCGACCGGGATTCACCGCGGCTCATTCGTGCAAAAAGAGATCGCGTACGGACCGTTCGCCAAGCACATCCGCCTGCCGATCGCCGTGGATTTCCTCGGCGACGCGCACGCGAGCTACGCTGACGGCTTGCTCGTCATCGCCCTGCCCGTATCGCCGACGGCCCACCTGCCGACGACGCGCACCGAGATTCGTATGATCGTGAAGAGGACGCTTTCCTAAACCATGCCCGTGAAGAAAACGCGCACCATCGTTCCCGCCGGTACCATCGGCATTCTGCCGCTGCAAGAGGCGGTGCTCTTTCCGAACACGGTGATTCCCCTCGCCGTCGTCAAGAAGCCGGGCATCGCGCTCGTCGAAGAGGCGCTGCGCGAAGGCAAGCCGATCGGTTTGACCGTGCTCAAGGATCGCGAGACCGAGAACCCGGGCCCCGACGATATACAGCGCGTCGGGACAATCGGCGTCATTCAGAAGATGCTGAAGGTTCCTGACGGCACGATCCGTTGCATCGTGGCGGGCCAAAGCGTATTCCACATCGAGCAGTTCCTGCAGCGCGAACCGTACATGACCGCCGCCTATACCGAGCTTCCCGACGTGACAGTCGAAAACGAAGAGCTCGTCGCGATGCAGCGTAACCTGGGCCTCCTCTTCCAAAAACTGCTCTCCTACTTGCCGCAAGCGCCGCGCGAGATGGAGATGGAAGTTCAGAACATCACGGATCCGAACGTGCTCACGTACTTCGTCGCTTCGACGATGCGTTTGGAGACCGCCGATCGCCAGGCGCTGCTCGAAGAGCGCAATACCGCCAAGCGGATGCGCAAGCTTACGCTCTTGCTCACCAAAGAGCTCGAAGTGGTCGAGCTGGGGCACAAGATCCAGAGCGATATCCAACGCGAGATGGAGAAGAACCAGCGCGAGTTCTATCTGCGCCAGCAGTTGCGCGCGATTCAGGATGAACTCGGCGAGGTCGATCCGCAGCAAGCTGAGACGAACGAACTGCGACAGAAGATCGACGAAGCCAAGATGCCCGAGGACGTGAAGAAGGCGGCCGATCGCGAGCTCGACCGTTTGAGCAAAGTCCCGCAAGCGAGCCCCGAGTACAGTGTCATCCGCACCTACATCGATTGGCTCGTTCAAGTGCCATGGAATGCGCAGACGACCGACGATATCGACATTCGGCGCGCCCGGGAGATTCTCGACGAGGATCACTACGATCTCGAAAAAATCAAAGACCGTATCATCGAGTACCTTGCGGTCGGCAAGCTGAAAAATAGGCTGACCGGGCCGATCCTGTGTTTCGTTGGACCGCCTGGCGTCGGAAAGACCTCGCTCGGTCAGTCGATTGCTCGTGCGATGGGGCGCAAATTCGTGCGCGTCTCCGTTGGCGGCGTGCGCGACGAAGCCGAGATCCGCGGGCACCGTCGCACGTACATCGGTGCGATGCCCGGAACGATCATCCGCGCGATGCGCGATACCGGAACCAAGAATCCGGTCATGATGATTGACGAGATCGACAAGGTCGGTTCGGACTATCGCGGCGACCCGCAGTCGGCGTTGCTTGAAGTCCTCGATCCGGAGCAGAACTCGACCTTCCGCGATCACTACCTCGACCTGCCGTTTGACCTCTCGCAAGTGCTCTTCGTTTGTACGGCAAACTCACTCGACACGATCTCGCCGCCGTTGCGCGATCGCATGGAGATCATTCAGCTCTCTGGGTACACCGAACTCGAGAAATTGCAGATTGCCAAGCGCTATCTGGTGAAGAAGCAGCGCCTAGCAAACGGCCTCAAAGAGACGCAGTCGCAGATCAGCGATGGCGCGCTGCGCAGTATCATCAACGACTACACCCGCGAAGCCGGCGTGCGAAACCTCGAGCGCGAGATCGGAACGGTCTTCCGCAAGATCGCCCGCAAGATCGTCGAGAACGCACGGTACAAGGCGCGCGTGAAGCCGGAAAACTTGGCCGATTTCCTGAGCAAGCCACGCTTTTTCAACGAGGCGAAGAAGCGCGTGGCCTCGGTCGGCGTTTCCACCGGCATGGTGTGGACGTCGGTCGGTGGGGACATCGTCTTCATCGAGGCGACCGCGATGCCGGGAACCGGCAAGCTCGTGCTCACCGGGCAACTCGGCGATGTGATGAAGGAGAGCGGTCAAGCCGCCGTGTCCTTCCTGCGTTCGCGTTCGAGCGAACTTGGACTCGCTGACGACTACTTTGCCAAGCACGATATCCATATCCACGTGCCTGCCGGTGCAACGCCGAAAGACGGTCCGTCGGCCGGTATCACGATGGCGACGGCGATCGCCTCAATGCTCACCGGTATCAAGGTCGATCCGAACCTTGCGATGACGGGCGAGATCACGCTCACGGGTCAGGTCCTGCCGATCGGCGGCCTCAAAGAGAAAGTGCTCGGCGCCAAACGCGCGGGCATCACGAAGATTCTCTTCCCGAAACGCAATGAGATGGACATCGACGACATTCCAAAGGAAGTGCGCGATACGATGACGTTCATTCCGGTGGAAGAGATCAGCGAGGTGCTGCAGCACGCGCTCGGCAAGCGCGTTGTGACGCCGGTGCCGCTCTCATCTGGAGCAACGAACGTTGTCCCGATCCGTCGCCGCCCGAGCGCTCGCAGACGCTAGTCTATCACCAGATCATCGGCGGCGTGGCGTTCGGCGGGTACACATCCAGGATGGCGCCGGTGTGCGGATCGAGGTTGAGAAAGGAGCCGCGATCTCTACTGGTGATCAGGCGCCCGTCGGTCGTCATTTGGAGGTAAGCAT
>DAIDGX010000007.1 GCA_027452165.1 Vulcanimicrobiota bacterium
CTGGTGATCAGGCGCCCGTCGGTCGTCATTTGGAGGTAAGCATACGATCCAGCCCCCAGATCGTCGCGCTTCTCGAGTTGCCAAACGCGTTCACCGCTGCGATTGACTTTGAACACATTCGTGTTGTTGAATGCTTCCCCATCGGTAATGGCTGCAATGCCGTCCTCGAGCTCGACCAACGCGGAAATCCAGTTGTCCGCGCGGATCGTGACGTCATTGACAACGAGCGCATTAAGCGTACCAGGGACGACATGTAGCCGTGAGCCAACAAAAAGTGTCGCGTGCATGCTGGAATGATGGTTCCAATGCGCGTAAAAACGGCGACTGTCAAAGGCAACGATGCACGTCAATGTGTAGCCGTTTCTGATGTGGTCGTAGGTTACGATTACGCGGTCATCTTCATGCGAGAACGAGGCTATGTTGAACGTAAATCGATGACGCTGTCCGTTGAATTCAAGAGTTCGGTCATCGATTTTCCGTATGCTGTCAGTCATTGTGGTGCGTTCTTTGGCGCATTGAGTCCAACCGAGTTTAGCAGATCTTCGAGGGTGGAAAGGACAGCGGAAACGTCCTCCCCCTCCTGCGGCGCTTGCGCCCTAATCGCACTGAACAGTTGGAGGCCGCCTCCGGGGCCGAAAGAGTTTTCGGCTGCGGTACCCATGTACACCGTGGCATCGTCCGGGAAGTTGCCGCCGACTGCAGCGTAGCTTGGAACTGCAGGAAGGGCAAACGCTTGTTGAATCTCCGTCGGCGTCATGATGCCTCCCTCGCCGTTCGAGAGCGAGCCGACCGTTGTCCACCAGTTTCCATTTTGCGCTCCGACGCCTGTTGTGCTGAATCGAACGAGCGTGTTCTCTGTAAGGGTTGAGATATCCGAGATATCGGCCTTCGCGGTGCCGTTAAATGCCTCCGTTGCCGTGGAAGACCAAGTGAATCGTGCCACATTTCCGGTAAACGCATCTTCGGCCACGCCGTTATACAACTCCCTCACCACGCCGTTTGCGACGTCTGATGAGACGGTCGTGCTCGTTACGCCGAATGAGGATAGCCGTGCAACGAGGGCGGCGGCGGGGGAAGCGAGCGGGGCTGACCCGGCGCCACCGCAGCCAAGACCGCCCTGACCGGTCTCGCATGGCGGGTGGCACGTATTGCCAGAACAAATGATGCCGCCACCGGTGCCTCCGCCGCCACCACCGCTGTTGAGATAGCAGTAGGACTCGAGGGTGCCGTCATACGTCCAAAAGGCGAGCGTGTAACCAGCTGGACACGTTGGGGCCTCGACAACTTGAGCGTGTTCGTGACCGCCGGGCCCGCCGCTACCCGTAGAGGGGCGCGTGAGGCGGGGTGCATTCTCGGTGTTTGCTGGTGCTGAAGGTATGAGCGACGTTGCGGCTACATCACGATGTGTGACCGCAGTGGGCGCGCCATCGTTGCGAGTCGGTAGTACGCCTGTGCCCTGGCCTGAGCAGGCTGCAAGCAACGTTCCCGCGACGAACGCGCAGAGATATTTTTTAAAAGACACGAAAATACACCCGGCTTCTCGAAAGATTTAGAAATGGCACCGGTCGCTTTGTGACATCACCGGTGAAATCCTTGCATTGTCACCTTGCGTGCTGGCGCGTGCCGTTGGGTGGTAATGCTGTACTAGTCTTTATGAGCATTCGACGTGTAGCGCTTGTGGCGCTCCGAAAACGATGGCGGGCAACCGTTTTATTTCTCGCACATCTACGTATATCCACGAGCCCGATCTGCGCTACGCTGCTCAATCACGTGTCCAGGAGATCGCGGCAACCACGAGCATGACGAAAATCATCACGCCGAAATAGGTGGTTGCCGGCGCAAAGGTGGTGCCGTGGGCGCCGCGTGCGTCATCGAGTGCAAAATACACCGCGCCGGCGACCGCGACGCCCACCATCTGCCCCGTTGTGCGGGCGGTCGCAAGCGTACCGGCCGCGATGCCGCGACGGTGCGGCGGCGCCGATCCCATGATCGCGCTGTTGTTCGGCTGGCTAAAGACCGCGGTTCCGCAGCCCGTGAGAACGAGCGCGCCGATCAGTTCCCAAACCGGGGGAATTGGCGGAACGCGCGAGAGCGCGAAAAAGCCGACCGCAACGAGCGTTGCGCCGGTCGTTGCAACGTAGCGAATTGGAACGCGGTCGGAGAGCGATCCGGCAAGGGGGGCGAGCACGATGTTGAGTGCGGTGATCGGCATCAGCAAGAAGCCGGCCGCGAATGCTGAGTATCCAAGCGCGGTTTGCGCAGCAAGCGGAATGATAAAGATCAAGCCCGAGAGGGCGATAAAATAGACGAACGCCGCGAGTACCGAGAACGCGAACATGCGCGAGCGAAAGAGATTGAGATCGAGCATTGGTGCTGGTGCGCGCAACTCGACGACGATAAAGAGCGCAAGCGCAACCAGCGCGAGCGCAAGCAAGAAGATCGTTTGCGGCGCGCTCCATCCCCAGTCATCGGCTCGCGAGAGCGCGAGCGCGAATGCAAAAAGGCCCGTTGTCGAGAGCAACGCCCCGAGCGGATCGAAGCCGTGGCGCTCGTGGCGCGCAGGATGCAAGACGAGGGCCGCGCCGGCGAGCGCGATCATGCTGATCGGCACGTTGAGCATAAAAATCCAGCGCCAATCGCCGTAGGTCACGATTGCGCCACCGATGATTGGGCCGAGCGAGAGGCCCGCGGCGACGGCGGCGCCGTTGAAGCCGATCGCGCGCCCGCGTTCGGCTACGGGGAACGCATCGACGATCAGTGCTTGCGTGGATGAAACGATCATCGCCGCTCCGAGCGCCTGCACCGCGCGGCCCGCGACGAGCGTCCCAAGCGACGGCGCAAGCGCGCACAGGAGCGAGCTCAACCCGAAGATCGCAAAGCCGCCGAGATAGATGCGCTTCTGTCCAAACATATCGCCAAGACGTCCAAAGAGCACGAGCGTCGAAGCGGTAACGAGCATGAAGACGAGGACGACCCATTCGCTCTCGTCGAGCGGGCGTCCGTACACGTGGGCGATCGTCGGCAGCGCGACGTTCGCGATCGAGGCATCGAGCGTGCCCATCATGCTGCCGAGCATGATGACGGCGAGCGCGTACCAGCGGTAGCGTTCGCTTGCGCGTAGCGTCGCCCTCACTACACGTCGCAGTGCGTCACGAGTTCGTTTGCGAGGGCGACAGCCATGAGAGGCGTCGATGCGCAACCGTCGGCGCCGACCGTCTTCCACAGCGTGGGATGCGCTGAAAAAGCGCGTCCACCCACGATCACGATCGGCGCGACGGCGCGTTCGTTCATCGCGCGAATGGCGTCGCGAATAGGCACGACGTCGCGGGGAAGCGTGGCCGAGAGCGCAAGCACGTCCACCGAGACGTCATCGACATATCCAAGCAGGTCCTCGATCGGGACGCTCGCACCGAGATAGGTTGCGTGCCACCCACACAGGGAGAACGCGTCGGCGACCATACGCGCTCCCACCTGATGCTGCGCGCTCCCGAGCGATGCTGTCGCAACCGAAAGATCGCGGTGCGCGCGAGCCAGCGTGAGGTCCATCAATTGCGACATCACGCGTTCGACCGAGGCCGTGATGGCATGTTCGCGCGAGACGCTGATCTCGTTACGTTGCCACAATCGGCCAACTTCGTGGAGGACCGGGGTTATGACGGTTTCGTACACGTCGGTGATCTTGGTGCCGTTCGCAACCGCGAGCAAGAGTTCACGTGCGGCGCGTTCCTCATTGCCATCGAGCAACTCGTCGAGAAAGCGGCGAGCGATGGCTCCGGACTCGCTCGACTCGTCGATTGACGATGCGTCGGCAAGACGCACGACGGCAAGTTCGCCGTGAGTCGCTGCGAGCACCGCGCGCGCTTTGGCGGCTTGGCGTATCGGTACGTATGCCTCCACATGCGCATGCATTGCGTCAATCGCCCGCAGAAGGGCCGTTGGCTTCGCGTTGCGGAACACGAGTGAGGTCTGCGCCCACGTCGCGGCATCGAAAAATACACGCGGAACGCCCAACTCGAGCGCGTCGCGCAAAGCGGCGGCGAGCTCGGTGCCAATCGAGTACGGGAGCGCCGCTACGGGATCGGACGCGCTCCGAGCCGACATTGCTCGTTTTCCCTCCACGTCATGCGAAACGCCCGCGCGGGGTGCTTTGGTTGCATGCGCAGAAGTCGCCCCTCATGAAGAAGTCGCTCGTACTCCTGCCCGGCCCCGTCCCCGTTGCGCAACCCGTACTCGAAGCGATGGCGTGGCCGATGATCAATCATCGCGGCGTCGAGTTCGCGGATTTGCTTGCACGGCTCGAGCGACAGATGAAGCCGCTATTCGGCACCCAGGCCGACGTGCTCTTCCTTGGATCGTCGGGGACCGGTGGTCTCGAGGCCGCCGTAACCAATCTCTTCGATCCGGGCGACGTGCTGCTCTCGGTGCCGGTGGGGGTATTTGGAAAGCGACTCGCGACGATCGCGCGCACGTACGGCTGCGAGGTCGAGGTGCTCGATACCCCGCTTGGCGCGAGCGCAAGCGCGAAGGCACTCGCGGAGCGTCTCGCTGCCGATTCGCAGCGCCGGATCAAAGGCGTGCTGCTCACGCACAACGAGACCTCAACCGGCGTGCAAAACGAGATGTCGGCGCTCGCCGATGCGGTACGCGCACACGGCGCGCTAAGCGTGGTCGATTCCGTAAGCGGTCTCGGAGCCGCTCGCTTCGAGATGGATGCATGGGGTTTCGACGTGGTCGTGACCGCCTCGCAAAAGGCGATCGCGGCGCCACCGGGCATAGCGATGGTCGCGGTGAGCGAGCGCGGCTGGAGCGCGATGGAGCGCGCGAAAATCGCACGCTATTACTTCAACCTTCCGGTCGCCCGCGAATTTGCGCGTAAGGGGCAAACGCCGTGGACGCCGCCGATCTCCGTCTTCTACGCCGTCGCGGTCGCGCTCGAGCGCTATCATGCGAGCGGGCTCGACGCTAACTTTGTGCGGCATGCAACGTATGCGCGCGCAATTCGTGCTGCCTTCGAAGCCCTAGGGTTCACGATTTTTTCGCGTTCGGACGCTCACTCGGTGACGGTCGTCGCGGCGGAGCCCCCGTCCGGCGTCGATGCGACCGCGTTCCTGAAAACGCTGCGCGAGACGTACGGCGTCGTGCTCTCCGGCGGCCAGGGCGAGCTTACGGGAAAGATCGTGCGCTTCGGTACGATGGGTGACATCGGTATCAACGATCTGCTCGGTGCCATCGGGGCCGTCGAGCTCGCGCTTGCGGACCTCGGCGCGGCGTCGCAACGTGGTGCCGGTGTCGCCGCCGCATCGGCCGAACTCGCGACGAGGGTTGCCGCGGGCGCGCTGTAACGCGCGTCACACGTGGTGACGGTGAAAATACGGGTTGAGGAACGGGCGCGCAAACCAGGGAAGCGTGCCCGCAATCGCCTTGTCGATCTTCGCATCGGGTTGTACGAAAAATGCGGTGAGCCGTGCGTTGTGAAGATCGGTACGGATATCGGGCGACAGCGGAAAATAGAGTGCGACGAAAAGAACGAGCCAGACCAGGAACGCGCCCTTGCACAGGCCGATCGCGGCGCCTCCGATTCCGTTGCCGATGTTCAAGAGTGGTAATTTCGCGAAGCGATTGAGGACCCACGATGCCGCGAGCACGATCGCGTAGGCGATGAACCCGGTGAGAAACATGCCGACGACATGCGACGAACCCGGGCCGAGATGCATCGTGCTCTCGAGCCAACCATCGAACGATCCGTTGTAGTACCACGGCGCCACGAGGCCCGCCACCACCGCGACGGCACCGCCGAGTTCGGAGACCAAGCCGCGCGTATAGCCTTTGAACGTCCCGATCGCGAGGATCAAGACGATGAAGATATCCGGCCAGCCGATCCCACCGATCACGTGCGAATCGTTGCCCCGAGTTCTTCGCGCAGAGCGTCGATCGCGCGCCCAATCGCGGCGTCGGCTTCTTCGTCGGTAATCGTTGCGTCGTAACGGCCGATCGTCGCGCGAATAGCCAGACTCTTGCGTTCCTCACCCACCTGCGGTCCACGATACTCATCGAATGCGCGCACGCCTAAACAGAGTGCGCCGATCGCGCGGCGCGTCACCGAACTCACTTGCTCTGCGGTAACGTCGAGGTTGATGACGAGCGCGAGGTCGCGAGCGGTCGAAGGAAACTTCGAGGGCGGATGATAGCGCGGGGTACGGTACTCTGGGATATGCTCGAGGAAGATGTTGCACACGTACACGGGCAATCGCACGCCAAACGAGTGGGCCACGCGCGGATCGATCTTGCCGAAGTTCGCGACCTCCCGACCGTCATGCATCATCACCGCGGTCTTGCCGGGATGGAGTCCGGCGCGTGTGTCACGGGTCGCTTCGACCGTGATTCCGCACACGGCTCGCAGCAACGCTTCGCAATCGCCCTTTAGCCGCAGGAAGTGCGTGTCGCGCCAGGCCGGTTCATCATTGGGTTCCACCGCAAAGCCGAACGTGAGCATCGAAATCTCGCCGACGCTGCGCTCGCGTGCGAAAACGTGACCGATTTCGAAGAAGCGCACCGGTGCGTCGATGCGCGCGGCGTACTCGAGCATTCCGGGAGCAAGGGCCCAGCGCAGGTAGCGCTGGTCCTCGGAGAGCGGGTTGCGTACTTCCACGCGGTCGTGACTCGGTGTGATGCCGGCGCGCGCGACCTTGTCGAGGACGCTCTGTCCTTGCAACGAGTAGGTGAGGATTTCGTGATAGCCAAGGCTCGCGAGCGTCGCGGCGAGTTTGGTTTCGAGATCGTATTGCGCGCTCGGAATATCGTGCGATGGAACCGACGGTTCGATTGCCGCGATCGTATCGTAGCCTTCCACGCGCGCGACCTCTTCGATGAGGTCGGCGGCGATGACGAGGTCGCGACGCCACGCTGGCGGTGTAACAGCGAGGGTGTGCTCGCCCGGCGTGACGGTACAGCCGAGGCGTTCGAGATGTTGCGAGATACGCGTCGCGTCGAGCTTGAGCCCGAGCAGTCGTTCCACGTCGCGGACGGGCAACTCGATCGCGGGCGCCGGCACGAGATCGGCGCCGAATGCGCGCGGACGGTACGCCCGGGCGCCCAGTTGCACGAGCAATTGCGCTGCACGCGCGGCGCCGATCTCGGTTAGCGCCGGTGCGAGGGTCTTTTCGTGACGCGACGATGCCTCGCTGCGTAGGCCGATTTGCATGCTCATGCGTCGCACACGTACGCCTTCGAAGTTTGCTGCCTCAAGCACGATCGCGGTGGTACCGGCACGCACCTCGCTCGCGGCGCCGCCCATGAGGCCCGCGAGCCCGAGCGCGCCTGCGGCATCGGCGATGACGAGCGCGAGCGGCGTGAGCGTCCGCTCAACCTCATCGAGCGTGACGAGCGTCTCGCCTTCACGCGCATCGCGCGCGATCAGGTGGGCGTCTTGGATACGCGACGCATCGTAAAAGTGCAGCGGCTGGGCGGTTTCGAGCATCACGTAGTTCGAGATGTCCACGAGATTCGAGATCGGACGCTGCCCAGCGAGCGCGAGACGAATGCGCATCCACACGGGAGCGTCGCCGACGCGCACACCGTCGAAGCGCTGCGCGACGAAGCGCGTGCAATCCGGCGATTCGATGGTGACACGGGGGGCCGCCCCTGCGGGCTCTTCGGCCGTTCCCGGGTTCTCGAAGGATGGCAAGCGTAGCGGCGCACCATACGATGCGGCGAGCTCACGTGCGAGTCCGATCACCGACATCGCATCGACGCGATTACTTGTCACCTCGACATCGAGCACAGCGTCATCGAGTCCGAAGAGATCCACAACATTGATGCCAAGCGGCGTGGTTGCGTCGAGTTGCATGATGCCGTCTTCGAACCACTCAGCCGGCAACGCGAGCTCCTCGGCCGAGCACATCATGCCTTGCGACTCGACGCCGCGCATCTTGCGCGGTTCGATCGTGAGATGCGGTAAACGCGCACCGATCGTCGCAACCGGGATCACTTGATCCACCGCGACGTTGGTGGCGGCGGTCGCGATCTGGAGCGGCGTCTCGCCACCGGCATCGACCATGCACACCTGCAGGCGATCGGCGTTCGGGTGCTTTTCGATTGTTACGATCTTGCCGACAACCACGCCGGAGATCGTGGGACGCTCGGCAATCTCCTCGACGGGAAACCCAAGCATCGCCAAGCGGTCGGCAATCTCGTGCGCATCGCGCGGAAGATCGACATACTCTCGCAACCAAGAAATGGGAACGCGCACGAAAACCTCTGTGTTAGGCTAGTTGCCGTAAAAAATCGGGGTCACAATCGACGAAGCGGCGGATATCGTCGATGTCGTACCGCGTGAGCGCAAGGCGCTCGATGCCGAAGCCGAAAGCCCAGCCGGTATAGATGCCGGTGTCGTAGCCGACCTCGTGCAGGACGTTCGGGTGGACCATGCCCGCACCGCCAAGTTCGATCCAGCCCGATCCGCCACACATATTACACGCAGCCGTGCCACCTTTGCACTTCGGGCAGGTCGTATCCACTTCGGCGCTCGGTTCGGTAAAAGGAAAGAATGACGGCCGGAAGCGCACGCGTTGGTCCGCACCAAAGAGCTCGCGGCAGAGGCCCGTGAGCATACCCTTGAGGTGGCCGAAATGAATACCTTCGGCGACCAGCAGTCCCTCGATCTGATGAAACTGAAACAGGTGGCGTGCATCGACGGCATCGCGGCGATAGCATTTGCCCGGCGCCACGACCGCGATCGGCGGTTTGTGTGCTTGCATCGTGCGAATCTGCATCGGCGAGGTGTGCGGACGTAAGAGCAGCGAGTCGGAGATGAAGAACGAATCGAAACCTTCGCGCGCGGGATGCGTCGCGGGAATGTTGAGAGCGTCGAACGTGTAGTAGTCCGGCTCGATCTCCATGCCGAGCACGGTTGCAAACCCGTGACGTTCGAAGTACGCAACCGCATCTTGGAGCACGCGCCGCACCGGGTGGATGCTGCCGGTCGGAGCGGCGATCGCGGGGAACGTGACGTCGATCGACTGGGCGAGCTCGGTGTCGAACGCGCGGTTCTCGATGCGGGCCACGGCGCCGGCGAGCGCGGCCTCCATGCGCTCGACCGCAGCGTTGATCACCTTGCCCGCATCCGGCCGTTCGGCGGGCGGAAGTTGGCCGATGCCGCGGCGCACCGCCGTTACCTCGCCGCTGCGGCCGAGAAACGCGACGCGTGCCGCGTCGAGTGCGCGCTCGTCATCGGCGGTCGTAATCGCCCGCTCGAAGCGTGCGTAGAGGTCGTCGAGTTTGGTGGCTAACTCACTCAAGATCGATTGGTCATCCTGGCGGAGAGGACGGGCGAACAAAAGCGAAGCGCCCGGGTCTTACTATACCGGGCGCTTCGCGCAGTTGACGTTGACTTCTTCGTCCTTAGCCGGGACTACCTACGGGACTGATCCGGCGGTAAGCAAGGTAGGCGCTGATCGAGCCCGTTTGGGCGAAGAGCTTCCAGAAGAGATCGCTGGTAGCCATAACTTGCTGATGTCTCCTTCTAGCCGACCGTGGCCGGCGGGACCGCGGAATACCGGCATTCTACCATGCGACTTTTAGCGTCGGTAGTCTTGACTTTTTGATCCCGGGTGACTGTCTTGACATCGCGGGCGAAGAGGGTTTTTCAAGGACCTGCAGGGCCCTCGATTGCTCGGGAGGCCTCGTATAGGGCGATCGAGCCCGCAACGGCTGCGTTGAGCGATTCGGTGGGACCCGCCATCGGAATCGCGATCCGGCGCGTGCAGGCGGCCTCCCACGGGCCCAGGCCGCGACGTTCGTGGCCGACCACGAGCGCACGCCGGCTGGCCGGGGGCATCGCGCGCAGATCCTCGCCGCCAGCGTCGAGGCCCAGGACCTGGCAGCCGGCGGCGGCTGCCGCCTCCGTGAGGGTGACGGGGTCGGCCTCGGCCAGCCGCAGACGGAATATGGCACCCATCGCGGCCCGGACGACCTTCGGATGGTATGGATCGACGCCGAGTCGTCCGAAGATCGCGCCGCCTGCGCCGAATGCCTCGGCCGAACGCAGCAGCGTGCCCGCATTACCGGGATCGTTCACGTCGGCAAGGACGAGGGTCAGCGGGGTGCATAGGATCTCATCGAGCGCTGCGTAGCGTAGCGGCGTGACCGCGAACACACCGCTGGGCGTCTCGACGTCGGAGAGCTTGTGCATCGTTCGATCGTCCACGCTCAAGACGGGCGTACCGCGCGCGTCGAGCGTGCGCACATCCTCGTGACGCGCATACGCTTCGTCGGTGACGAAGAGCATCGTGATATCGGCGCCGCTGCGCACCGCTTCGGCGAGCAGCGTCGGCCCTTCGAAGCAGAAAGCGCCCTGTTCGCGGCGCCCCTTGGCGCTAAGCAATGCGCGCGCCGCGAGGACGCGCTCGTTGTGCGCACCCGCGCGCGTCGGCATGGACTCTTCCTAGCGCGAACGGCGCGCCGCGTATGCGCGCGCGCCGATCATGGCGATACCGGCGAAGATGGCGGCGAGCATGATCGCAACCTTGTCGTTGAAGTGATGCGGTACCAGCAACAGATTCAACGCGTACACGAGGATGATGAAGATTACGAGGAAAAGGCCGAGCCATCCGATTTCGGCAAGTATCGAAGAACGTTGTTGCACGAGGAGAGCATTATGGATTCTACGCCGCAAGTCATCTCGTCGCAGGAGCGATTTGCGGGACGTATCTTCCGCGTGCGCACCGACGAACTGCGCTATCCCGATGGCGTGACGCGCCCGATCGACGTCATCGAGCATCGTGGCTCCTACGGCATCATCGCAACGCCGGACCCGCACAGCATCGTGCTCGTCCGGCAGTATCGCCCCGCCATTGGCCGGACGCTCTGGGAGATTCCAGCCGGGACGGCCGAGCCGGGGGAGACGCCGCTCGAGGGTGCCCGCCGCGAACTTGCAGAGGAGACGGGGTATCGCGCGCGGGCCGTGCGCCCGCTCGGAACGCTCTTCCTGACGCCGGGCTTTTGCACGGAGGTCATGCATTTCGTGCATGCAAGCGAGCTCGAACCGGGCGAGCAGCACCTCGATGAGGACGAAGCAATCGACGTGCGGAGTTTAACGCTCGAACAAGCGTACGATTTCGCGGCGCGCGGCGAGATCGCCGATGTCAAAACGATGCTCGCGTTGCTCTGGCTACAAAGCAATCGAGGTGAACTTGTTGCCGGGCGTGCCGATAATCAGTGTAACGGGTGAACGAACCGCGGTGCGCGCTTAGCACTGTGGGATGTGGCCATGGAGGAAGCCGTGGAAGTACCTCGCGACATCGATGCCGTTCTCAAACGCTTGCTTTCGTCTCCGGTGGAGATCGCGGAGCAGCCGTCGATTCTCGCGCCCGAGGATGAAGCGTATCTGTCATCGCTCATCGCCGCGGTTCGCTCGGGCCGCCGCGCGGTACTCATCGTGGAAGATGTCGACGAGCGTTTGCGATACATGTTCAGCAACGCATCGCGCGCGGAAGCGATCTCGATGCTCGGCAAAGTGGTCGAGGCCACCGGCCGTCGTATCTCCGACGGCGACGACTAGCCGCTAGGGCGTCAGCACCAATCCATCGATCTTTCCATCGCGCGTGAGCGTGATGCGATAGTGATAGCGCGCGTGTGGAAACGTGACGAGAAACTCGTACACGGTGTCGCCGTTCTGCCCCGATCGGCTCGAGATGGGAACGAGCGACGTCGGATGCCCGAGCGCGGCGAAATCGGATCGCGCCACGAGAGAATCCGTGAGGTACGCCGAGAACGCCGGTGTCAATTGCGTGCGATCGATGTGCTTGTCGGCGATGCGCTGCAGCCATTCGCGTGCTTTCGAGACGATCGCGTTATCGACGTGTGCGCGTTGTGGCGGTAGCACGATATCGACGACGCGCGCCGCCACCTCTTCCGGGGCGACGACGCGCCCGCTTGCGAACGAATCGGTGTTTGCACAGACGATCACCGCGATGTGATCGTCCGGCAGCAGCGCGTTCATCGCATGAAACCCGGCGATCTCGCCATCTTGCCAGATGTAGCGTTTGCCGTCGCGCTGGTCGATCACCCATCCGAGGCCGTAGCGGTTAGGACCTGGGACGTTCGCCGCGGTGAACATTTCGCGTTCGGCATCGACGCGCAGCAGCAGCGGCAAGCCGATATCCCACTTGGCCAGATCGTATACGGTCGATGCGACGCTCGCGTCACCGTAGAGCCAAGCCGGGTCCCACGTGCGCGCTCGCCGGTAGTGACCCGGCGCGCCGGTGTAACCGACCGCGTGCTTCGGAGATATCCCGGTGTCGCCCGCGAGAAACGTTTGATTCATTACGAGCGGGATGAAGATATGCTGCTGGAGGTAGTCGGAAAGCGGAATTTTGCTCGCACGCTCGACGATGAGTCCGGCGATCATATAGTTCAGCGGATTGCTCTCGTAGCGCGTGCCCGGCGGGGCCGTGGGCTTGAGGGTGTTCGCCACGGCGATCAACTCCGAAAGCTTGATCGTGTGCGTGCGATCGTGCGGCGCATGCGGTGTCGATGAGAGTTCGGGCAGACCCGACGTCTCGTTCAAGAGGTCGCGAATCGTCACGCCGCGGGCAATGGTGAGTTTCGGCACCCACTTCGTTACCTGGTCGTCCAGCTTCAGCGTTCCGCTTTGCGCGAGCAGTAGCAACGCTGCGGCCGTGAACGGGCGGCTCGTCTGTCCGATGTAGAACTCGGTTCCTGGGTCGATCGGCCGGTGCGCCGACCGGTCGCCGTAACCGAACCCGTGCGCATAGACGATGCGCCCGTCTTCGACGACGCCGATCGCCAGGCCGGGCGAGCGCCCGTCGCGCACGATGCGAGCGCCCAGATCGTCGATCCGGTGCTCCATCGTGGCGGTAAACGTATGGGTGAGCGGTGCCGGCGTTGCGACCGGAGCGGTCGCGCCGAGCAGCAGTACGCCGAGAGCGAGGCCGTGCACGAACATGCACGGTGCTTCAATCAGAAGACGAGCTGTGCCTGGGCGACGACGCGGCCGTCGCTCATGAGCGCGAGCTGATCCATGCGATGGCTCTTGGGCAGGTAGAGCAGCGCGACGTCGCCGTGCGGGACCGCGGTCCCGAGCATCGTCCGCTCGCCGTCGTGGGGCCAAACGACGTGCATCGGGGTTTTGGCGCCACGGATGACGACGACGTACCACGACCCGTCAGGCGCGTACATGACGTGGGCGTCGCGTCCGGCAAAGGCCGTGCTCCGATGCGGGCTCGTCGCGATGCGCGCCATCGCATCGGCGTCGGCCAGCATCGTATGGTGCATCGCGAGGTTTTCGCGATAGACATAGGCGCTCGGGAGGACCGCGACGACGATCGCGGCGGCGAGTGCGGCAAACCAGGCGGCGCGCGGCACCCGGGACCGTTGTCGGCCGGTCGCCGGGGTACTTGCGTCGGGCGTTGCAAGGATGCGTTCGGCAAGCGCGGCCGGCGGCTCCACGAGCGGGCCAGCGGCAACCATCGCCGTTACGTCATCTTCGGCCTGTGCGAGCAGGCGCGCGCATGCAGAGCAGTGCTCGACGTGTGCTTCGACGGCTGCTGCCTCGTGCGGTTCGAGCGCACCAAGGGCGTATAGAGCGGCGTCTTCGCCGATGTGCGCGCTCATCGCGTGCCTCCGAGTGCCATAGCGAGTTTGCGCAACCCAAGGGCGATCCGGCTCTTGATCGTTCCGAGCGGAACCTCGAGTTGCGCCGCGATCTCCACGTGCGTTTTCTGTTCGAAATATGCAAGTTCGAGCGGGCGACGTTGCTCGTCGGGAAGACGTGCCATCGCTGCGCGCAGGCGCTGATGTTCCACGACATCGACAACGGCGATCTCGTCGTGCTCAACCGGTTCGGCAGCGACTCGTTCGTGAAGCCGGCTGCGGCGTTGCTTCGAGCGAAGTCGTGTGATCGCTTCGTTACGCACGCATACGGTGAGGAAGCTGCGGATCGCGCCGCGCGAACGGTCGTAGGCGTCGGGCGAGCGCCACACGCGTGAAAGCGCGTCGTGCACGCAATCCTGCGCATCTTCGGCGTTACCGAGCACGTGATAGGCCGTCGAATAGAGCAACGTGGCAAAACGCGCGTAGGCGGCCTCGAAAGCCCAGCGCTCCTTCGACGAAAACGCTGCAGCAAGCGCCTCGTCGTCGATCGAGTCCTGCATGAGCGAGGGCGTTCGACGGACGGGGCGCGCAAGGCCTGGGTTCTGCCATGCGGGAAGCGCGCTCATCACTTGAGAGAACGCCGCGCAATGGCAGCGTAGATGACTCCGATAGCGAAAAAGCAAGCCCATGCACTTTTTGCGTTCGACGTATCTGATCGCGACGGTCGTCGCCCTGCTCGCCGGTATGGGCGTGGCTCGCGCGGATGCGCCCACCGGACGTCCGGTGGGGCCGCACCACGTGGGCTGCAACGTCACCGAGATGAGCGGCGTGCACATCCATCCGCACCTGGCCATCTACGCGCACGGAAAACGCGTGGTCGTGCCCGCGAACATCGGCTTCGTCGGCGCCGGTGACATGGTGTTCTGCCTCTACTGGCTGCATACGCACGATGCGAGCGGCACGATTCACGTCGAGGCGCCCGGCGGCAGCTACACGCTGGCCGATTTCTTTGCCGTGTGGGGCCAGCCGCTCACGACGCGCCGGGTTGCCGCCTATCACGGTGCGGTAACGGCAACGGTGAACGGCAGGCCCTATCGGGGTGCGCCGGGTTCGATACCGCTGCGTGACGGGGAGCAGATCGTGTTGCGCGTCAGGTGAAGCGGCAAGAATGACAAGGGCCCGGCGGTGAGGCCGGGCCCTTGTCGTGTCGCGGGTGCGGCGTTACTTGCCGGTCGCTTGTTTCGCCATCTTGAGCAGCGAGCCGAAGGCGGCGCTGTCGTTGATCGCGAGTTCCGAGAGTGCCTTGCGATTGAGCGTGACGCCCGACTTCTTGAGGCCGTTCATGAAGACCGAATAGGTCATGCCTTCGCGACGGACGGCAGCGTTGATGCGGCTGATCCAAAGCGAGCGGAAATCGCGCTTGCGGACGCGGCGGTCGCGGAACGCGTACGCGAGCGACTTGAGGAGCGCTTCGTTCGCGACGCGATAGTTGCGGCGGCGCGCGGCGCGGAAGCCCTTGACGAGCTTCATCACCTTGCGGCGGTGCTTGATACCGTGCGAACCACGTTTGATGCGTGCCATCTAGATCGCTCCTCCCTACACCAAGTACGGGATCGTCGGCGCCAAGCGCTTGAGATCGCCCTTGAAGGTGTGCTGATCCTTACGGAAGTTGCGTTTACGCTTGCGCGTTTTCTTGCTCAGGATGTGTCCGCAGCCGTCGAACTGGTGGCGATGCATCACTTTGCCGGTCGCCGTCACTTTGACGCGCTTTGCGGTACCACGGTGGGTACGAATCTTAGGCACTGGTAGGCTCCTTCGTTTCTTCCTCATGATCGTCGTCGAGCATGTCGTCGTGGTCGTCGATCTCCTCGACGTCCTCGTGGTGGCCGTCCTTCGAGTGCTCTCTCTGCGACGTGAATTTCGGCGGACCGGTCGGCGTCGTGCGCGGCGCCAGGATCATGAACATATTTTTGCCTTCGAGACGCGGTTCGCGCTCGACGGTAGCTAGCGGCGCCATATCTTCAACCATGCGATCGAGTAATCGCCGGCCGAACGCCGTGTAG
>DAIDGX010000008.1 GCA_027452165.1 Vulcanimicrobiota bacterium
CCGGCTTGGAGCAGCTTGCCCAGACCGCCCACGCCACGATCGAAGCCGCGAACGAGGTGCTCGAACTCTCCGGCTCGGCCGGTTCGAGTGCCGACGCCGCGTCGGCGGCGATTCTGCAGGCCGACCGCACGAGCGAAGAGGCGGCCGACGTGATCGCGGAGCTCGTGAAGACGATGGAGTCGCTGCGCATGAGCTCGCTGCAGATCGGCTCGATCACCGAAAAGATCGACGAGATCGCCGATCAAACCAACCTGCTCGCGCTCAACGCCGCGATCGAGGCTGCTCGCGCCGGTGAGCACGGTCGCGGCTTTGCCGTCGTCGCCGACGAGATTCGCAAGCTCGCCGATTCGTCGGCCACCGCCACCAAAGAGATCGCATCGCTGATCCGCACCGTGCAGGACGAGACCAATCGCGCGGTCTCGGTGACGCGCCGCGGCAACGACGCCGTGGAGCTCGGCCGCGAGAAGACCGCGCTCGTCGCCGACGCGCTCTCGCGCATCGTCGATAGCGTGAACATGGTGCGCGCGCGGATCGAGGCGGTCGTTTCGTCGCAGAAGGAGCAGAAGCGCGCGACCGATGCGCTCGTGGAATCGACGTTTTTGGTGGAGCGCCTCACCGGCGACAACAACGAGATGGCGGTCTCGCTTGCTGCCCTGGCGGAGAACTTGGAGCAGTCCTCCGCCTCGGGCGCCGACGCCGTGCGAAAAACGAACGAGAACGTCTCCGCCGTCACGCAGCGCGGCGAGCGCATCGTCGGCGCTTCGAGCGAACTGCTCGGACTCACCGGTTCCCTGCGCGGCGAGGCGGAGCGCATCCGCGGCGCCGTCGCGGAGTTTACGGGCGACAAGGCCATCGGCGGCGGCGGCGACGAACGGACGGCCCTGCCGCGCTAGCGGGGCGCTCGAGTGCCACCCCGCGGTTGCATCGCGTGTTATAGTGAAGTGTCTGACCATGGGGCTGAACTAGGCTCGACGAGGAGATCCGTGGTCGGCGTCAGCAAGCGGAGTTGCGAGCTCTCCTAAAACGATCGCAACGGCAATACCTGCCAACAACGAATACGCACTGGCTGCCTAATTTAGGCTAGTCACCGGACGCAGAGAGTCGGCCCGAACCGCTCTGCCTTCCGGCCAAAAACTCGGGCTGGTACGACGGCGTGATTCGACCGGCGTACGAGATAAAGGATCTGCTGCGTACGGTAAGTCCCGCTTTGAGACGTCCGTCCGAGTAAGTCAAAGTCAAAGCTGAGCTTGGAGAACGCGCCGGTTAGGCTTTTCGGACTCGGGGGGCAGTACCCCGACAGCTCCACCAGAATTTTGCACAACGGACGAATGCGAGCAAATGAGCTCGGATTCGTCCGTTGTGTTTTGCGTGGAATCGATTTGTTGTGGAACGAGCGCACGATTCATCTAGTCCGTCACCGGCACTTTTTCGACGGTGGTATCGAGCGCGTTCGTGCAGTCCCTCGCGGGGAGTGGGCGCGAGATGTAGTAGCCTTGTGCGTGACGGCAGCCAAGTTGGCGCAGCATGCGGAGTTGCTCGGCGGTCTCGACGCCTTCGGCGATCGTCGTGAGTTCGAGGCTTGTACCAAGTTGCGCGACCGCGCGTACGATCGCGCAATCTTCCTGGTTGTCCGGAAGGCCGTTTACGAACGACCGGTCGATTTTGAGAAAGCGCACGGGGAAGCGCTTGAGATAGAGCAGCGACGAGTAACCCGTACCGAAGTCGTCGATGCCGAGCCGTACGCCCATCCCGGCGATATCGTTCAAATGACTCACTGCGGACTTTTGCAGGTCGAGTAACACGCTCTCCGTTACTTCAACATGCAGGGTTGCGGGCGCAATGTTGAACTCGTGAAGTAACTCCGCGACGGTGTGGACGAATGCGCCGTCGAGTTGGCGCAACGATAGGTTGACTGCCATCGTCAGGCGGGGATGCTTCTGTTGCCACTGCGCGAGCTGGCGGCAGGCGGCGCGCAGCACGGTTGCGCCGACTGCGCCGATCAGGTGCGTCTCTTCGGCGATCGGCAAGAAGTCGTTGGGGAGGATCAGGCCGCGCTCGGGATGATGCCAACGCGCCAGAGCTTCATAGCCGACGATGTTGCTCGTCTCCACGGCGACGATCGGCTGATAGTATGGTTCGATCTCGCCGTTGCTCAACGCTCGTCGCAGATCGCGCTCAACCTCGACGCGATCGAGAGCATTGCGCCGAAAGAGCTCGTCGAAGAGTTCGATCGTGTTCTTGCCTTGCTGTTTGGCGCGGTAGAGCGCGAGGTCGGCGTCGCGCAGCAGCTGTTCGGGTGGCTCCTTGCCGCGACCGATCGCGATGCCCACGCTAACGGTCGTGATGAACTCCTGTGCGCCGACAACGACCGGCGCCGCAAGGATCGCAGCCAAACGCTGCGCGAGGGCAACGGTCTCGCCGTCGTTCGCGACACCTTCGCAGATCATCACGAATTCGTCGCCGCCGATACGTGCCGCTGTGTCGCTGGTGCGCGATGCACCCTGGAGCCTGCGCGCCATGGTGCGCAGGATCTCGTCACCGGCAAGATGACCGATCGTATCGTTGATGATCTTGAAATTATCGAGGTCGATGAGCAGCACGGCCGCGGCCGTGTGTCCGCGGCTTGCACGGCCGAGCGCGCCACTCAAGCGATCGAGAACCAAATCGCGATTGGGCAGGCCCGTCAGCGGGTCGTGCAAGGCGGTGTGGCGGACACGCGCCTCGGCCGCGGCAAGGGCCTCTTGTGCGTGGCGCTGCTCCGTGACGTCGTGGCAGATCCCGCAGAGACGCACCACGTTGCCCTGCGTGTCGCGTAGCGCTTTCACTTGCGAGGCGAGAACGCGCGCTTCACCCGTATCGGCGCGAATGATGCGTTCTTCCATGGACCACGACGAACCCTCGTCTAGCGCCCGGCCGATCTGCTTCTGCACCGCCTCGCGATCGTCCGGATGGACACGCTCGAGAAAGGCGGCAAGCGTCTTGGGATGTGCGCCCGGTTCGTATCCGTAAATGCGCGCAAGCTGATCGCTCCAGGTGATCTCATCGGAGCCGACCGTCCACTCAAAGCTACCCATGCCCGCAAGCGCCTCGGCGTCCCGAAGCAGGCGTTCGTTTTCTCGCAGATGAGCAAGTTTTCTGAACCGTTCACCGACGCGCCGGACGATCGCCGCAACGTAGGTCGCGTCCTCGGAGCGCGCTACCGAGAGTGCGGCTTCGACGGGAAATTCACGGCCGTCGGCGGCGCGGGCGATCAGCGTCACATGCGAGACGGGCGGCGTGCCGATCGCCACGATTGCGGCGATGCCGCGCTCCACATCCATCGAGAGCCGTTCGGGGACCAGTCGTGATGCGTCGGCGTCGAGTGCGAGCGATTCGGGGTATCCGAACATCGTTGTAGCCGCAGCGTTCCACAACACGATGCGGCCACGCGCATCGACCACGATCACCGCATCTGCGGCTTGGTGTAGGAGGTTCGAAAATAGCGAGTTGAGATCGTGCGGTTGCAAGGCCTCACCCTCCACGCATACGGCAACTTGCTGCGCCCTTCCGCCGCCCAGCGTGGGGCTCCTGTGCCATTTCCCGATGTCTGCGAAAACCCGAATGGAACTTCAGAGCACGCAGGATGCGTTCTTTGCTTGAGGCTTCGGCCGGAAGGAAGGACGCGCAGATGAAACGAGTGCTCTTTGGAATGATTGCCGCGTTCGGGCTCGTCGGTGCATCGCTCGCGCCGGCCAGCGCGCAGTGGTACGGCGGTGGCTTGCCGGGAGGTTCGTACGTTCGTAGTTGCGCGAATGAACGTCTGCACGGAGCCCGGCTTTTTGCTGCCTGTACGGACATGGATGGCCGCTGGCATCGTACCTGGATCGACGTGCGCGAATGTGGCGGCGGCGGGATCGTGAACGATAACGGCCGGCTGACCTGCGAAGACGCCTATCGTTCGTGGCGCGAGCGCGACGGCGGCGCCCCGTTCGATCGCGACGGTGAGCGCGGTGACGACCGTGGACGCGGCGATGACCGCGGCGGCGGCAACGATAATGGAGGCGGGTGCTGTTAAAGCGATGACGGCTCGGCACCATCGGGCGCCGAGCCTTCATTCGCGATAGCAGTGGCTATTTCAAGCCGAGGTCAGACAGGAGCGGGCCTACTTTCGGATCGCTTCCGTAGAACGCACGGAACATGGTGGCGTAATTTTCCGAATGCCCTTTCGAGAGGATCATCTCGCGGAAGCGCTGGCCGTTCGCACGTGTGAGACCACCGTGCTCGAGGAACCATTGGAACGTGTCGTCATCGAGCATCGCGGTCCAGGTATAAGCATAGTAGCCAGCGGCGTAGCCGTTCGACCAAATATGCGCAAAATAGCTCGACCGATACCTCGGCGGCACGCTCGGGAAATTTACACCCGCTGCTGCGAGTGCGTGGGCTTGGAAGATATCGACATTCTGTTTGGGTGCGCTTGCCGGCAGGCTATGCCATGCCATGTCGAGCTCATCTGCGGCCAGTAACTCGCCGAAATCGTATCCGTTGTTGAACTTCGAGGCGGCTTCGATTTTGTTGACGAGCGATTGTGGAATCGCTTTACCGGTCTTGTAGTTGAACGCGTAGTGGCGCAGCACTTGGGGATAGAAAGCCCAGTGCTCGTTGAACTGCGACGGGTATTCCACGAAATCACGTGCCGTGTTCGTGCCTGCAAGCGACGCGTATTTCTGCGTTGCGAAGAAGGCGTTGAGAGCGTGACCGAACTCGTGGAACATGCCCGTTACCTCACCGGCCGAGAGCAGTGCGGGCTGGCCGGGGGCTGGCTTTGGAATGTTTTCGACGTTGTATACGACCGGTTTGACGCCGAAGAGTTTGGATTCGTCGATGAAGGTATTCATCCACGCTCCGCCCTGCTTGTTGTCGCGCTTGAAAAAGTCAAAGTACATCAACGCGAGCGGCGATCCGTTCGCGTCGTACACTTCAAACACACGAACGTCTTTTTGATAGACCGGAATGTTGTGGAGTTCTTTAAACGTGATACCGTACAAGCGTGTGGCCGCGTAAAAGAGACCCTTGGTGAGCACGTTGTTCAGTTCGAAATATGGCCGCACTTGGCTCTCGTCCAGATGGAACTTCGCTTCGCGGACTTTTCCGGCGTAATAGTTCCAGTCATAGGGCTCGAGCTTGAAATGATGGCCGTCTTTGTCGATCATCGCTTGGAGCTCGGCACCCTCGGCTTTGGCGGCCGCTCGCGTCGGCGCGATCAGTTGCGAGAGAAAGTGCTGTACCGTAGCCGGCGTCTTGGCCATTTGATCGGTGAGGGCGTAGGCGGCGTAGTTGGGATATCCGAGCAGATGCGCCTTCTCGGCGCGCAATTGCGCGATCGTGGCGATCGTGTCGCGGGTATCGTTCGCGTCGCCCCGCTCGGTGCGCATCCATGAATGTTCGAAGAGCGCCTTACGTGTCGCGCGATCGGAGAGAGACGCGAGTGCGGGCTGCTGCGTCGTATTCTGTAAGGGAATCATCCATGCGCCGGGATGCCCGTGGGTCGCCGCCTCGTGCGCGGCGTTGGCGATCGCCGTGGCGCTCAGGCCAGCAAGTTGCGCGCGCTTGGTGACGAGTAGCGCTCCTGCGGCCGTGCCGTTGAGGAGCTTTTGCTGGAACGCCGTCTTGAGCGTGGCGAGGCGCTCGTTGATCGTCCGTAACTTCGCGCGGTCCGCGGCGTCGAGCTTGGCGCCTGCCTGCACGAAGTCGCCATAATCGACGCGCAGAAGTTGTTTTGACTCCGGGTCGAGACCGAGCGCATTGCGCTTGGCATAGAGCGAAGCCACGCGGCGATAGAGCTTCTGATTGAGATAGATGGCGTCGTTTAAGGCCGCCAAGCGCGGCGCTTCCACGTCTTGCACGCGATCGAGCGTCGGATCGGTGTTGGCCGACTGCACGTTAAAGAAGGTCGCCGTCACGTAATTGAGCAGACGCCCCGACTTTTCGAGCGCCACGATTGTGTTTGCGAAGGTGGGAGGCGCCGGGTTGTCGGCGATCGCCGCGACGGCGCGGCGTTGTTGTGCGATCGCGTCATCGATCGCCGGCTGGTAGTCGCTGTCGGTGATGAGGTTAAATGGCGGCGCTCCGAACGGTAAGGTACTCGGGGCGAGGAGCGGATTTACGCGCGCCGCGGGTGCGCCCGCGGTGCAGGTTCCAAAGATGAAAAGCGCGGCCAGAACGGCCGAAACGCGTTGATGCAAACGAGCGGTCATCCCGTCGCCTTCACGACGACGCAACCGAATCACCTGCAGACAGGGTCGGAAGAGGTCGTCCACCCTCTTGGGAAAGGAGCCCTCATCATGCTTCCATCGCGCGCTCTCGGCTCACAGGGACTCACCGTCTCGGCGCTGGGCCTGGGATGCATGGGCATGAGTCAGTCGTACGGTACGGCGCAAGAACGCGACGAGGTCGAATCGGTCGCGACGCTGCATCGAGCACTCGAACTCGGTTGCACGTTCCTGGATACCGCCGAGGCGTACGGGCCGTTTACCAACGAGGAGCTCCTTGGCCGGGCGCTGCGCGGCCGGCGCGAGCAGGTCACGCTTGCGACGAAGTTCGGATTTCGCTTCGGTGAAGGCGGTATCGCCGGCGTGGATAGTCGCCCGGAACACGTACGCGAGGCCGTCGAGGCGTCGCTACGGCGCCTGCAAACCGAGTGCATCGATCTGCTCTATCAGCATCGCCTCGATCCTACCGTACCGATTGAAGAGACGGTCGGCGCGATGAGCGATCTCGTGCGCGACGGGAAGGTGCGTTTTCTTGGACTCTCGGAGGTTGGCGAAGCGACGATCCGGCGCGCGCACGCGGTGCACCCGATCAGTGCGCTGCAGAGCGAGTACTCGCTGTGGGAACGAAATTTGGAACCGCAGATCATCCCGCTCTTGCGCGAACTGGGCATTGGGCTTGTCGCCTTTTCGCCGCTTGGACGCGGGTTTCTGACCGGCGCCGTGAAGCGCGCTGAAGAGTATCCGGCCGATGATTTCCGCCGTAACGATCCGCGCTATCAGGGTGAGAACTTCGATGCAAACATGCGTGCCGCGCAGACGGTTCGCGACGTCGCCGCAGGGAAGGGTGCTACGCCGGGACAGATTGCGCTTGCCTGGTTGCTGCATAAAGGTCTTGATATCGTGCCGATTCCCGGCACCAAACGCCGCAGCTATCTCGAGGAGAACGTTGCGGCCGCTGCCATCGCGCTCGACGCGGATGAGGTGGCGCGTCTCGATGCGGCGCTCGCACCGGGCGTGGTCGCGGGGCCTCGATACAGCGCGCGCCAGATGGCGATGATCGACCGCTAGCGTGGCGGGTCGCCTGTGGTAAGCGGTGTCGCGGTGAAGGTCCACGACCGCATGCGTCCCATCCGAGGTTCGAGCGAGGTTCCCAGCCCAAGCAATCGATCTCCGTCGGTATGTGCCTCCACGTGGATACCGCCAAGGGTGTGCAGATCGAGCCATATCCGCGAGCCTTTGGTGCCGCCGGTTACGAACGTGGGCGAGCCACCCGTATCGGGCGTGTAGGTGCCGTTCACGTAGCCGTCATGGATGCGGATATTGAGCACCCCGGTGTAGCCGATCGCGTGGAACCGCTGCGTGATTTGCACGTGGTACCTCCCCGCGCGTGGTGTCTGCGTTGCAAGCGGCGAAGCGTGGGCCATCGGCTGCGCGAGCAAAAGGAGTAGGGCAAGAAGCATGGTTCACCTATACCCCGATCGATGCGTGATACCATGTCTTTGATGGACGAGACGAGCACGCACCAGGCGTTGCGCGCGCGCATCGCGCGGCTGTGCGAACATGCGGTGGCGCCCCCGGCGCTCGAGGAGTTTGGCGGCCTGCGCGAGTTGCGCGCGCAGTTGGAGGCACTTGCCGCCGCGCCCACGAGTGGAGCGCCCGAGGCCGCGATGCTGGCAAATGCGTTCGTGCGCGAGGGGCGCTACCTCGAGGCAATAGCGGCGTACGAACGGGCGGTGGCGCTCGAGCCTCGTTTTGCTGCGGCGCATCTGGCGATCGGGGAGCTTGCGTCGATGCTGCACGACGACGAGCGGAGCCGGTGCGCACGCGAAACTGCGCTCGATCTCGAACGTTGCTATCTCGATCCGTGGCCGGTGGGCGAGCGGCCGGCGGTCGTCTTGTTGCTGCGCGATGCTCCCTACAGCGTCAATACGCCGCTCGAGCTGCTGCTCGATCGCTCGCGCGTCGCCCTGCACAAGTGTTACATCGAAGGCGACGTCCAACTTCCGCCGTATGACGTTGCGATCAGCGCGTTCGGTTACGCGCATCATGCGCGTGGAGCAGTGGAACGTGCGTCGCGCGTCGTCGCGCTCGCGCCCGAACGCGCGATCAACGATCCACGGCGTTTCGAGACGACGGCGCGCGAGGCGCTCGCGCGTACGCTCGCGGATATCGATGGCGTGCTGCCCTGCGACACCAACATCGTGCAGCGCGAGGGCATCGAGGCGATCGCATACCCTTCGCTTGTGCGTCCGCGCGATACGCATGCGGGACGCGGCTTGGCCCTCGCCAACTCCGTCGATGAGGTGCGCGCGCACGTCGCGCGTTTTCCGTGCGCGGCATACCATGTCACACCGTTCATCGACTATCGCAGCAGCGACGGCTATTATCGAAAGATGCGCGCGATCGTGGTCGATGGGGAAGCGTATCCCTATCATCTGGCGATCTCATCACGATGGATGGTGCATTATCAAGGAAGCCCAATGCGCGAACACGCATGGATGCGCGAAGAAGAAGCGCGCTTTTTGCGCGACCCCGCGGTCCTCGTGCCTGGTTGGAGCGAGCGTCTGCACGCGATCGCGCAAGCGATCGGCCTCGATTACGTGGGGATTGACCTGGGCGTTCTCCCCGACGGCCGCATCGTCGTCTTCGAAGCCGACCCCGCGATGCTGGTACACGATGAGGACCCGACCGGAATCCTCGGCTACAAGTCATCCTACTTCGCGCGCATTCGCGAAGCATTCCACGCACTCATCGCGCGCCGCGTGGAACGCTCGCAGGCTACGGCCTGAGCGGGGCCCGGTCAAAAGCAGGACGTGTGGCCGGTAGGGCCGCACACATCGTATCATGGCTACCGTTATCGAAATCCACTACGACGTTGCATTTCTGCTTGCACTCTGCGCGTTGATCTTCAGTTGGAACGCCATGGGTCGCCGCGTGGTCAACGCGGTCGCGGCGCTGCAGTTCGTCGTCGGCCTCGTGGTCGCGGGGATGCTCGGAAAGGATGCGCCGCCGGTCACCTGGGTCCACCTGCTCGTTGCACTGCTTATCCTCGGTTCGTACGGCATGGCGATGGCCGTGGGCAAGCGTGAGGGTGGTGCGCAGCGCGCGCTGATGTTTTCGATCCTCGGGTTGGTCCTCATCGCGTGCAATTTCGCCCTGGGCCTCCATGTGGCTGGAAAGATCTAAGCGGTGAAGCTCTCTCGCGCCCTGCTGCTCATCGTCGTCTTCGGCATCGCGGCGTTCGGCGCGTGGTATCTCTTCTCGTCGCGCGTTCCTCGCGTCGGCGATCATCTGGTCGTCTATTACACGAAACTCGACGGCACGAGCCTCGGTCGGTGGACGGTAAGCCTGCGCCCGCAGCAAGCGGGTGAAAGCAACACCGAGCACGTGCATAACACCGTGCTGTATGCGGCCGTGCAAGCGGTTGCCGGCCCGCCGACCGACGTGCCGGCGATTCGTTTTCCGCCGGGAACGCATGTGCTCGGCGTCAACGTTAACGGATCGACGGCAACGGTCGATCTTTCCAGTAACGTAGCCTCGCAGCGCGGCGGGTCGTTCGGCGAGAGCGGCGAGTTCAAGGGACTCGTCTTTACGGTCACCGGTGTTCCGTCGATTGACGCCGTGCAGGTGACGGTCGATGGCCATCGCTTGGTCACGCTCCCGGGGGGTCATCTTGAGCTCGATACGCCGCTTCGCCGCTCGGACTTTTAGCCTCGTCGCGTGCGCCATGCTGCTCGCGACGGCGCACGCGTCGGCGAGCACGGCCACCTACCGTTTCGAGGGCCGCTCCCTAGCGTTCACGCACGTGTCGCACGCGGCCGGCGCCGCTGCGGTCGGGATCGACGATCCTGGGTTGCGCTCGCTGCTCGATCGGCTTGGCGCCGTGCTCACCTGGCATCCGGGCGAGCGCTACGTGTTGATCACGACCGCTCAGGCCGTGGTGATCAGTTTTTCGGTCGGCGATCGCAGCTACGACGTCGGTCCGTTGAGTGCCGACGCGAGCTTTGCTCCCTATTTGGTAGGAAGCGAAGTCTATCTGCCGTTTATCGATCTGATGCACGCGCTCTCGCTTGCTCCAACGCGGATGGGAGTCGATCGTGTGCTGCAGCGCGAGATCACGTCGATCGACGTGCGCGGCTCGGGAGATCAGGCGATTCTTGTCGCGCGCGGTGCGGGCTCGCTCGAAGCGCGTGTGGTGCGCGATGACGCGCGGCATGTTGAATACGAGTTTGCCGGTTTCGGATCGACGCTTGCGGGAACGCGTCCGGTCGGTAGCGGAGGCATTCGCTCGCTCTCGGTGCACGTCGCGGGTAGCGCGGCTAAGCCGGACACGTTTGTAACGCTCGAACTTGCGCCGGGCGCGCGTCACGACGCGCCGCATAGCAACAACGGCGATTTCGAGGTCGCGTTCGGGGGCGGCGGAAGTGCGCCGCCGCTACTCGCGAACGAAGGTAGCGCACCGACGATCGCCGAGGCCCCCGTGGCCGGGCCGCCCTTGGCGGCTTCGCAGCAGATCGCATCGCCCGTCTATCCGGGCGGCGAGCCGAGCGCATCGCCACTGCCGGTGCCTTCCGGTGCAAACGCGGCGCAGGGCCCCGCGACGGTCGGTGCCGTGAGCGCGCAGAACACGAGCAACGGCGCGATGGTGACGATTCCGGTGGCCGGCAACGCACAGTTCGCATGGCATCGCTTGCGTGCGCCCGACAATCGCTTTTGGATCGACATCTCGAATGCCAATCTTTCCGGCGGTCCGGTCGATCAAACCGAGGCCGATCCGCTGATCTCGATGCGCGTGCGTCAGAACGATCCGCAGACGGTTCGCGTCGCCCTCTCGCTCGTTGGAGCGCAGAGCATCATCGTCACCCCGTCGGCGACCGGAATCACGATCGCCATCGGCAACGAGCAAGTCGCCGATGCGCCGCGGTTTGGGTCAGGTAGCGTCGGTACGCTTGTCTCGTCGAACGAGCCGCAGCCGCTCGTGACGCCCGTGCCGGCCGATATGTACGGCGAGAATGGTTCGGCGCAGGATTCGTCGTGGAAGTTCGGCGGAGGCAGCACCTACGTCCCGACCAATCCTCGCTTGATCGTGATCGATCCGGGCCATGGCGGGAGCGATCCCGGATCGGAACGCAACGGCGTTACCGAAGCCTCGCTCACGCTCGACATGGCCAAACGTTTGCAGGGGATCCTCGTGGCCCGCGGCTGGCAGGTGAAGATGACGCGCGAGACCGACGTGGATGTCTATCGGCCCAACGACAGCGCCCACGACGAACTCCAGGCGCGCGATAACATCGCCAATGCATCCGGCGGGCTGCTGCTCGTGAGCATCCACGTGAACGCCTTTATCAACAGCGGCCCGTCAGGCACGACCACATACTACTCGAAACCGATCGACGTGCCGCTCGCGCAAACTGTCCAGAACGAACTCGCATCCACCCTCGGAACCAAGAATGACGGCATCATCAAGAGCAAACTCTACGTGACGCTCCACGCGCACATGCCTGCGATCTTGATCGAGACCGCGTTTATTTCAAATCCCGACGACTTTGCTAAACTCACGTCACCCGACTGGCGTCAGAAGGTGGCGCTCGCGATCGCCGACGGCATCGACCAATACGCGCAACAACATCCGGTGCCGAGTCCCGCCCAGTGATCGGCCTCTTCGATTCGGGGCTCGGTGGGTTGACCGTCGTGCGGCGCGTGCGCGAGCGCTTGCCGCGAGCCGATCTGCTCTTTTTCGCCGACCAAGCACACGTGCCATACGGCGAGCGTGCGCCCGATGAGTTGGATCGGCTGATGCGCTCGAATGTGGCATGGCTCGATGCGCGCAACGTCGATGCGATCGTCGTCGCCTGCAATACGTCGTGCGCAGTCGCCGATGCGTATGGCTGGCCGCAAACGCACGCGGAGATATTCGATTTGATCGACTCGGCGACGATTGCGTTGCAACGCGCAAGCGCGCGACGCATCGGCGTGGTCGCCACTTCGGCAACGGTTCGCTCGGGCGCCTACGGACGACGCATTCGCAACGCGATCGCGGATGCCGAGGTGTGGGAGGTGGCCGCACCCGCGCTTGTGCCGCTCGTGGAAGCGGGCCGCATTACGGGCGATGAGCCGCGCGTCGCCGTCGCAGAGGTATGCGCGCAACTGCCTGACGACCTCGACGCCGTGGTGCTCGCGTGCACGCACTATCCGGTCCTGGCCGAGCATTTCGGCGGCGCGCTCGGAGTTGACGTTTTGCAGATCGATCCGGCGCTCATTCACGCGGAACGCGTGGCGGCGCTCATCGATCGCGAAGGCGGCGGCGAGGGCTCGGGGACGACCCGCTACGTGACCAACGGCGACGTGGCACTCTTCCGGCGCAACGTCGCGAGCATCATGGGCGAGGCGCAGCCCCTAGTCGAAGAGCGCGCGACGCTGGCGTTCTAGTTCAACGGTGGCTCCAAGGGCTTCGCGGCTGTCGGCGGCGTGTGACGCGACGAGCTCGGCCATCTGCGAGTAGTCGCCGAACATCGCGTAGGCGCGCGCGGCTTCATCGCCTGCGGCTTCCTGAGCTTGTTCGAGCGTGCCTTGTGCCGTATCGGCGAAATGTTCGATGCGACCGAAGGCCTCTTGCGCGAGACGTGCCTGCCGTGCGCTCTGTTCGGCCTTGGAGACGCCGCTTTCGATCGCGACCGCGGCCGATTTTCCGCGTGCTTCGAGATCGCTCAGCACCTTGCGAATGCCGATCGTCGATGATTTGGTCTTGTCGGCAAGTCCACGAACCTCGCCTGCAACGACGTTAAAGCCCTTACCATGTTCGCCCGCGCGTGCTGCTTCGATGGCGGCGTTGAGCGCGAGCAGGTTGGTCTTATCGGAGACCGAGCGCACGAGGTTGATGATCTCGAAGATCTGATGCATCGAACTTGCAAATTTCTCGAGGGCCGTGCGGCTCTGGACCGCCATCGACGAAAGGACGTTGATCGTGTCGATCAGCGAACTTACCGTATCGCGCATGACGCGAACCTGTGGCGAGACCGCCATGAAACGCTCGGTCAGCGCCTCGAAATCTTTCGCGAGCGTCTGGTTCGAGGTGCTGAGCGCTTGGGACTGAGCGGCAAGCTTGTTCAGGCTCGCGATTTGCGAACGCGACTGCGTGCCGATCGTATCGCCGGTGGCTCGTACCGCATTGACCGAGCGGTCCATCGCCTCGACGATGTCGTTCAGCGAGAAAGCGTGGACTGCCGCCTCCGGCGTCGCAAGGTTAAAGCGCGGGTGCCAGGCGTCGAGGTTGCGATTGAGCAGATGGCGATATACATCGCTCGGAAAGAGCGGCTCCATACGTTCCCATACGAAGCGCGCGGTCTTGACGAAGGCTTCGCGTTCATCGTCTTGGAGATCGACGATCTCGAGATGCTTGCGTAACTCGGCAATCGCGCCGAGTTCGTCTTCGGCCGCGATGCGACGGTGTACCGCGGTCGCTTCGCGGAAGGCTTGCTCGAGGATCTCGCGATCTTCCGGCGGCAGCGAGCGCCAGCGCTCGACGTTCGCAAGCACGATCTGCGTGTTGTACGTATGGTTGGTCAGCGTGAGAAAGCGCTGCACTTCGTAGAGCCGCGCTCCGACGATGTTTGCGAGCGGGTTCTCCTGCGCATCGACCTCATGCTGTTGTAGCGAGCGGTAGACGTCGTTGAAGGCGATGACGCGCGGCGAGGCGCCGAGCGCGTGCATGAGCGCCAGATAGACGACCGAATCTTGGATGCGCACGCGCATGCGACGCATATCCTCGGGCCGATGGATGGGGCGCACCGAGTTCGTGAAGTGGCGCATCCCGTTCTCGAAGTATGCGATGCCGTGCAGCCCGAACGACTCGAAAGATGAGAGAATGTGCGTGCCGAGTGCGCCGTCGAGCAGCGCATGCGCGGCGTTCCGGTTTTTGAAGACGAATGGGAGGTCGAGCAGCTGGGCGAGCGGCAAAAGCGCGCCCGCAACGAACGTGGTGACGCTCACCATGTCGAGTTCGCCGGAGCGCACGCGCAAGAGCGCCTCTTGTTCGCTGCCGCCGGTAAACGGAATCTCGAGCTCCAGGCGGATGCGGCCCTTTGAAAGTTCGAGCGCGCGCTGGGCGACGTGCTCCCATGCGCGCGAGGGAGGGTAGCCGGGCGGAAGGAGCGTCGCGACCTTGATCGTCGTATGCTCGGCGACCGGTGCTTGGGTGCGCGCACGAGAGATGTAGGCGATTTCGGCGCCATAGTAAGCCAGACGCTGCGTTGCAAACGCCGATTCCAGCGCTTCGCGCCCCTGCGATGCGGCGACACTCGCGAGCGCGTCGGTCTCTTTGCGCATCTGGGCGGCGGCGTTGGAGTGTTCGCGCCCGGTCACGACCGCGCGGTCGATGCCAACCGAGAGGTCGGCCGCGAGTTCGGCGATCTCGGAGAGCGAGAGTCGTGCCATCTCGGCAAGCGGAGCGGACTCCGCGGAGCGTTCGGCGTTGGCGCGTACGGCGCGGATGGTCGCTTCGGCCTCGCGTTGGATCTCGGTGACCAGGTTCTTGATCGTCGACGTGGAGTCGCTCGTCGTCTTGGCAAGGCGGCCCACCTCGCCGGCGACGACTCCGAAGCCCAGGCCGTGACGACCCGCACGCGCGGCTTCGATCGCGGCATTGAGGGCGAGCAACTGCGTTTCGTCGGAGACGTCCTCGACGAACTCGGTCATGCGCCCGATTTCGCTCATAAGGCGCCCGAAGTCGTCCATGGCATCGGCCGTACCGGCCGAGAGTTCGGCGAGTTGCTGGACCGAGGTGAGCAGCAATTCGATCACTTCGAACGAGTCGCCAAGATCGGCGGCGGCGGTGCGGGCCGCGGCCTGTGCGCTATGCAGGCGCTCCGCGGTTTCGCGCGATGCGACGGCAAGGGTATCGGCCGTATCGGAGAGCGCCACCATCAGGGTGGTCTGCTCTTGCGCCGTAGCGGCGATCGCTTCCGATGCGTGGCGCACCGCCTCGACCGCTGCCGAGATGCTCGCGTTGAAACGGTCGAATTGCGCATCGTGTTGATGCGCGACACCCCAAGCCATGTCTTCGCGTACTACGGGTGGCCTCCGAGGGTTCCTGCCGTCCCGTTCGTAATGGCCTCTCCGGTGCGACTCCTGATCGTTGAAGACGACGAACGGCTCGCCGACGCGCTGCGTCGCGGCCTCACCGACGAGGGCCATGTGGTCGATTGTGCCGGCGACGGTATGCTCGCGCGCGACCTAGCACTCGATGACGCCTACGATGCGATCGTGCTCGATCTGAACCTCCCGCGCGCCGACGGCCTCTCGGTGTTGCGCGCGGTGCGCGCGGCGGGTATCGCCACGCCGATCGTGATCGCAACCTCCCGCGACGAGACCGAAGACGTGGTTGCCGGCCTCGACGCCGGCGCGGACGACTACGTGCGTAAGCCATTTGCCCTGCGCGAACTGCTGGCGCGACTGCGCTCGGTCACGCGCCGTGAGGCGCCGCCCGCCTCGACGCAACTGACGGTTGGGAACCTGAGGTTCGATCTCGCTACGCGTCAGGTGCGCCGCGGCACCCGCATCGTGCAGTTGACGGCACGCGAGCTTGCGTTTTTGGAATACTTCATGCGCAATGTGGGGATCGTCCTCACGCGCCCGATGATCGAGACGGCGCTTTGGGATCGCACGAGTGAAACCACCTCGAACGTCGTCGATGTGTACGTTCGACGCTTGCGTGTAAAGATTGATGCCGTGGGCGAGTCGCCGCTCTTTCATACGGTGCGCGGCATCGGCTATCGGATGGGCCCGTGACGCTGCGCGCGCGCTTGGCGTGGTCGTACGGCGTTGCGTTCGCCGTGGCAGTGCTGCTCTTCGCGCTCGTCTCGCTTGCGTCGATCGACCGAGCCCTGCGCAGTTCGCTCGACGCGCGCCTCTCGACCGCAGCAGAAGCGGTCACGGCGCTTGCCGACGTGCACGCCGGTGCGATCGTTTTCGACGACGAAGATCGCTTGCAGATGGCCCAGGCGCTCGGCGGCGAGATGGAGGGTGTGGTTTTTGGGGCCGGTGACCGGCCACTCGTGCAGACGACGAGCCCGTTGCCCAGCGCGGTGATCGTGGCAGCGCGCGATGCTCGTACTGGGCTCGCGCGCGTGCGCTTACGCAGTGGCGTGCACGATTTGCGGGCGGCCGTCAGCACCGTGGATCGGAACGGCCGGACCTTCGGCGTCATCGTCGTTTGGGAAAGCAGCGACTTCATCGACGAATTCGATCGTGATGCCGCGATCGTGATGTTGGTTGCCGCGCTTGTGCTCGGCGCGGTCGTCGTGGTGCTCTCGTCGATGGTCGCTCGCCGCGCGCTTGCGCCGCTGGAGCGTTTCACCGCGATTGCTACCGAAATCGAAGCCCACGATCTCTCGCGGCGTATCGGTCGCGGGGGTGTTGACGAACTTGGGCGTTTGGGATCGGCCTTCGATCGCATGCTCGACCGGCTCGAAGCGGCGTTCGCTCGCCAGCGGCAGTTTACCGCGGATGCGTCGCACGAATTGCGCGCGCCGCTCGCGGTGATGCGAACCGAGACCGACGTAGCGCTCGCAAAAGAGCGAAGTGCCGCCGAGTACCGCGCCGCGCTCGAGACGATCGCGGGCGAGGTCGAACGCATCGATACGCTCGTGGGCGCGCTGCTGGTGGCGGCGCGAGCGGACTCGGCGCGATTGCAGATCGAGCCGGTCGATGCTGGTGAGATTGCTCTGCTCACGGTACAACGCTTTGCGTCCGCCGCCGCCGCACGCGGCATCGCGATCAAGACCGACGCGGGCGATGAGGCCTTCGTGGAGGGCGATGCGCAGGCGCTCGATCGCGCGCTCGCCGCGATCCTCCATAACGCGCTCGACCTCGCGCGTGAGTCGATCAACGTCGAAGTCCGGCGAATCGACGATCGTGTCGAGATCGCGGTGGTCGATGACGGGCCTGGGTTTTCGGACGAGGCTCTGGCGCACGGGACCGAGCGCTTTTGGCGCGGCGAATCGGCACGGCGGCGCGGCAGCACCGGACTCGGGCTCTCGATTGCCGATGCGATTGCGCGCGCCCATGGCGGGGCGGTGTATTTGACCAACGTCGCACCACATGGCGCTCGTGTAACGATCATCTTGCGTTCATCTCCGCGTCATCTCGATGGAGCACGATAGGCTCATGAAACAGATCATGATAATCTCTGCGTTCGCCTTGGCTGCAACGCTGGGCATCGCGTCGGCCGCCACCCCGATGCCGCTCAAAGGCTCGCAGTACCTTGCCAAAGCAAAGGTCACGCCCGCGAAAGCACGCTCGATCGCGCTCGCCAAAGAGCATGGGACGATCGTCGATCAGGAGCTGGAGATGGAAGGCGGTCGCCTGCGCTACAGCTTCGACGTGAAGGTCGGCACGATCGTGCACGAAGTCGGCGTGGACGCGCTGAACGGAAAGATCGTGGAAGACTCCATCGATCGCGATAACGACTAGCTGCGAAGAGGTCGTATCCTGAACTTCGCATCGTTCGGAGCGCGGTACGAGAAAGTCATCACGTTTCTCGTGGCGGTGCTCACCATTCTCGGCGTCTTCGCCTACGTCTCCATACCTGCGAGCATCTTTCCGACGATGACCTTCGCGCGCATCGACGTGGTCGCCGACGTTGGCAACCTGCCGCCCGATCAGGTGCGCGTTGCGGTCTCCGTTCCGCTCGAGCGGGCGTTTCAGGGATTGCCGTCGGTAACGCGCGTGTTGACCACTTCCTCGCAGGGCAGCGCCGAGTTCGTCGTCGAGTTCGATCCGAAGACGAGCGTGCAGGCCGACTTGACCTTCGTCAATCAGGCGATCGCACAGTCGCGCTCGGCGCTTCCGCCGAACGTTGACGTACAAGCGAATATCATCAATCCAAACAGCGAACCGATCGTTTCTTATGCGCTCACCTCGAAGGTGATGTCACAGACGCTCCTCCACGAACTCGCCGTGCAGTCGATGGTCCCTCGTTTCTACGGCGTTGCGGGCCTCGCGCGCGTCTCGGTCGCGGGCGGTCCGCAACGTGAGTATCACGTGATGCTCGATCCGAGCGCGCTCGCACAGTACGGTCTCACCGCCGCCGACGTCTCGCAAGCCGTGGGAGAGGCGACGAGCGTCACTGCGGTCGGCCTGCACGTGCGGCACTTCGTACGCAATGTCGTTGTCGTCGATGCGGGCATTCGAACCGCCGCGCAACTCGCTCGTATCGAGATTCCGACGCCGAAACACGTTGCGGTGCCGCTCGCGGCACTCGGAACCGTCGCACTCGGCGTCGCGCCCGAGACCGATCAAGTGAGTTTTGATGCGAAACACTCGGTGATCCTTAGCTTCTATGCACTGCCTGGCGCGGATGCGGTCAAGATGGCCGACGGCATCGCGACGCGCGCAAAGACGATCGGTGCCGCCCTCCCGGCGCAGACCTCGCTCGTGAAATTTTGGGATCAGACCACGCTCGTCAAGGAGTCGCAGAGCTCGCTGCGCGACGCGATCCTGATCGGCGCATTCCTTGCGATTCTCGTGATCCTTTTGTTTTTGCGTAATCTGCGAATGACGCTCGTCGCGGCGATCGTGATTCCGCTCGCGATGTCGATCGCGATTTTTTTCATGGGTATCGAAGGACAAACGCTTAACCTCATGAGCGTCGGTGGGCTCGCCATCGCGGTCGGCCTCATCATCGACGATGCGATCGTTGTCATCGAGAACATCGCGCGCAATCATTTCGAGAATCGAAATCGGCCCATGTCGGCGATCGTACATGACGCGATGTCGCAAATCGGCGGCGCGATGGCCGCTTCGACCACCACGACGGTAGTCGTCTTTGTCCCGCTCGCGCTGCTCTCGGGCGTGAGCGGATTCTTCTTTCGCGCGCTCGCCCTCACGCTCTCGACCGCGCTCATTGTTTCGCTCGCGCTCGCGCTCTTTGTCGCGCCGGTGCTCGCCAAGTGGCTGGTACGGCCAAAAGATCAGGATCACGAGGGCCACACCGATGCGATCGGCCGCGTGCTCGAACGTTACGAACCCTTGCTGCGCTGGTCGCTCGCGCGTCGCGCCGTGATCTACGCGGCCTCCGGTGTCGTGCTCGTCATTACCGTGCTGCTGCTGTCGCGACTGCCGAGCGACTTTCTGCCGAAACTTGACGAGGGGCAATTCGAGATCTCGTATCAGATGCCAGTCGGCACGAGTCTCGCGGCGACGGATCGAGCGGCGACGCAGATGGAACGCGTCGTGAAACGCGATCCGGCGGTCGTAGCGGTGGGCCGTTGGACCGGGCTCGACACCAATGGTTATTCGCCGACGCCGCAAAATAGCGGCACGATCCGCGTGCAATTGAAGCCCGCAAACGAGCGCGCATCCTACGATGTGGTCAGCAATCGCCTACGCGACGAGCTGGCGGAGCTCGTACCGTCGGCACAATTTGACTTTCACCAGATTCTCGAAGACATGATCAACGACGTCTCCGGCGCGCCGGCGCCGCTCGAGATATCGATCATCGGCCCGGATCAGGCAACGCTCGTGAAATACGCGAACGCGATCGCCGAAAAACTCGGCGGCGTTCCTGGCGTAGCGGACGTTTTCTCTGGCGTCGTCTATACCGATCCTACGATTCGGGTCGCGCCGAACGGGCGGATGCTCTCCGAACTCGGCTGGCAGCCGTCCTCGCTCGCCGATGCGCTTGCCGCGTCGCAGCAAGGATCGGTCGCGGCGAACCTTCCGGGACCATACAATCTGATTCCGGTACGCGTCGCGGTCGATGGCGGCGGCGCGCTCGGCGGCGGGAACGTGATTTCGCCAAACGGCCCCGTGGCCCTCAACGCGATTTCGCGCCTTGCGCCCGCGCATCTCGCCACCTCGATCTTCGAAGAGAACGGTGCGCGCTTGATCCGCATCACCGCAAGCATCAACGGGGCTAGTCTCTCCTCGGTCGTTGCGGGGATCGACAACGTACTTGCGCAGGCGCAGCTTCCGCCCGGCTATACCACGCGTATCGGCGGCGAGTATCGCGCGCAGCAGCAATCGTTCCGGCAGTTCGCAACCGTGATCGCGATCGCGGTCGTGTTGGTCTTTGCGGTGATGCTTGCGACGTTCCGTTCGTTCCGCCTGCCGCTCGTGATCCTCACCGCGATCCCGCTCGCGCTCATCGGCGTCGCGCTCGGTCTCTTCGTCACCGGGACGCCGTTCAACGTCTCGTCCTTCATGGGACTGTTGCTGCTCGTCGGAATCGTGGTGAAGAACGGCATTCTGCTCATCGACGTTGCGAATCAACGTCGCCAGGCGGGCGATAGCGTGGAGGAAGCGCTCGTCGTCGCGGGACGCACGCGCTTGCGTCCGATCCTGATGACCACTTTTGCGGCGATCGGCGGTTTGCTGCCGCTCGCACTCGGGATCGGTTCCGGTGCGGCGATGGAGCGGCCGCTCGCGATCGCGGTGATCGGCGGTCTCTCGACCGCAACGGCGTTTACGCTGGTCGTGATCCCCGTGCTCTACGCCGGCTTCGCCGGACGCCGGGAGGTACAGGCATGATTCACGGGTTGATTCTCGGCGTCGTCATCGAGGGCTTTGCGAAGGTGACGCTCGCCGGCGCGGAACGCGCTGCGATCGCGCACTCGCCCGATGTCGCCGCCGCGACGGCGAAGGTGGACGAAGCGCGGGCGCTCTTCGATGCGGCGCGGGCATCGTACGGACCGGCGCTCAGCGCAAACTATGCCGAAGCGCCGCAGGGCGGCAACGCGCCGGGCGAGACGATCGCACAGCGCTTGACGACCGTCGGCGCGCAGGTAACGCTTGGCGATCTGCTCGCCTATGCGCCCGCGGTCTCGCAGGCCAACGCGGTGCTGCGCGGTGCGCAGTTCGATCTGGCGAACGCGCAACGTGCCGAGCGCATCGCGGTGATTGGTGAGTATTACGGCGCACTCGCCGCGCACGCGCGCCTGGCCGCGCGTGCGGCGGCGCTTGCGGCGGCACGTTCCGACGAGCGCGCCGCGACGCTGCGCTATCGTGCGGGCGACGTCCCGAAGCTCGACGTTGTGCGGGCCGAGGTGGCGGTCTCGGAGGCCCAGGCTGCGCGCGCGCTCGCTCAAGCCGATGTGCAGAATGCGGATGAAACGCTTGCAACGGAACTCGGCATCGACGCCACGCAGCTTGCGAGCGTCGCGTCAGGCGGCTCGCCGCTGTCGATGCGTGCGCCCGATCCCGCGCAAGCGGTGCACGCCGCGCTTGCGGCGCGCCCCGAGATCGCCTCTGCGAGAGCGAACGTTGCGGCCGAAGAGCATGCGGTAGCCGTGGCGCAGCGTGGCGGCCTGCCGTTGCTCACGGTGAGTGCGGGGATGACGAGCGGCGTGGACACGGGAATCGCCGTGCATGGCCCGAGCGTCAATGCGTCGCTCTCGCTGCCGATCGGCGGTGCCGCGCACGATCGCGTGCTCGCGGAACGCGCACGGCTCGCCCTGGCACAAGCACTGCTCGAGAAGACGGAGCGCGCGGTGCGCATCGAAGTTGGCGCGGCTGCACGCTCGCTTGCAGCGCAGGAGAGCGCGTTCGTCGCCGCCGAGCGTGCGTTGCACGAAGCGAAGGCCGAGGTAATTGCAACGCAGATCGGCTATCGCAGCGGCGCGAGCTCGAGTCTCGACGTGGAATCGGCCCGCGCAACCTATGCGCAGGCCCTCGGTGCGGAGATTACGGCGCGCTACGGTCTCGCGCAGGCTGAAGCGACCTTGCAGTTGGAGATCGGGGAGAGTCATGGCTAGATGGATCTGGTGGGTGCTCGGTGCGGTGGCGGCGATCGGTGGCGCTATCGCGTTCCTGCATCGCACGCCGCCCGCGACGACGAGCCCGGATCCGGGCGTCTCGGTACCGCTTGCGATCGTGCGCTACGGCCCATTCGCCGTCGTGCTCGACGAAGCCGGACACATCGGCGCACCCTCGGGCACGCAGTCGCAGCTCGTATTTTCAAACGCGGGCGTGTTAGGCGCGGTCTACGTTCACGTAGGCGAGCGCGTTCAGGCGGGGCAGGCGCTCGCGGTGCTCGAGACCCGTCCGCTTGCGCTCGCGGCGCAACAGGCGGCGGCCGATGCGCAGGTGGCTGCGGCGCAAGCGCAGGCTGCCGCAGTCGATAAATATTCGACGCAGCTTTCTGTCGATCGCGCCGCGCTCGCGCGCGCCCGGCATCTCTACGCGGCGGGCGTCGCGGCCGAGAAAGAGGTTCAGAGTGCGCGTGCACAGCTCGCCGCCGACGAAGCCGCCGCGCAGGGCGCGAGCGCGGATCGCCGTGCCGCGCAGGCGCAGGCGCAATCGGCCGACGCGCGCGCGGTGCTCGCGTCGACGATGCTTGCGAACGCAACCCTGCGCGCTCCGACCGCGGGTGTCGTGACCGCAATCATGCGTCGCGCGGGTGAAGGCGTCGATCCCTCGACGCCGGTGATCGCGCTCGGGCCGCCGTCGCAGGGCGACGTGACGCTCGCGGTGCCGTCGGGCGACGCCGCTCAGATCGCGGTCGGCGATCCGGCACGCATAATTGTCGGCACGGAACGCGCGGGCGGACGCGTGACCGCGGTCGTTCCCGCGGTCGATCCCGCCACGCAGGCCGCGACCGTCGTGCTCTCGGGCGCGCCCGCCGACGCCGTCGCGGGCAGTGCGGTGCGCGCGCGCATCACGGTCGCACACGTCCACGGATTGCTCGTGCCCGAGAGCGCGATCGTCGCAGATCCGCAGAGTGGCAAGACCGTACTCTTTGTGCAGCAGAAGCAGAAGGACGGCAGGACGAAGTTTGCCGAGCGCGCCGTGCATGTCGCGCACGAAGACGGCACGACCGCCGAGCTCCGCGACGGCGTGCATGCGGGCGATCGCATCGCCGCCGAGGGCGCGTTCGACCTCCTCGCGCCTGCGGGCGGCGGCGGCTAGGGTGATGCGGGCGGCGTGTTGCGGGTGAGCGTGCGGAGGTGCGATTTGCGGTAGCCGTATGTTGCGTAGATCGCGATGCCGATTACGAACCATACGCCGAAGCGAATCCACGTCGGCAGCGAGAGTCCGGTGATGAGGTAGAGGCACGAGCCCGCGCCGAGAATCGAAAAAAGCCACACGGCGGGAGCGCGAAACGGACGCGGCGCGTCGGGTTCGATGATACGCAAAACGAGTACGCCCACACAAACGATTGCGAACGCGGCGAGCGTACCGATGTTCACGAGCGTCAGCAACTGATCGAGCGGAAGCGCGGCGGCCAGCACGGCGACGACCGCGCCCGTGATCATCGTCATCGTGGCGGGCGTGCGAAAACGCGGATGCACGCGTGCGACGCTCTCGGGCAAGAGCCGGTCGCGGGACATGACGTAGAAGATGCGCACCTGGCCAAGGAGCGAGGTGAGCATCACCGTGGTGTTGCCGGCGAGCCCACCGAGCGCGACGAGCCAATAGGCGGCCGGATTCCGCGTTGCAGCGCTCAGCGCATCGAGCATCGCGGCACCGTCACTGAGCTTGCCGAACGGCAGCGCGGCGACGGTGAAGAAGGTGAGGGCGATGTACAGGAGCGTCCCAATGATGAGCGCGAGCACGATTGCGAACGGCACGTGTTTGACCGGGTCGTGCGCCTCTTCCGAGGCGACGGTCACCGTGTCGAAACCGATGTAGGCGAAGAAGACGAGCGCGGAGCTCGCCAAGATGCCGTGCCAACCGAACGGTGCGACGGGGTGGAGGTTCGCGGGGTGAACCGCATGGATCGTTGCGACGATGAAGACGAGCATCGTGACGATCTGAAAGACGACGAGCGTCGCGTTGACGCTCGCCGATTCACGAATGCCGACGGCGATCAGCAGCGTGATCGCAAGGACGGAGAGCGACGCGACGACGTCGATCTGCCCCGACATGATCGCTCCCGTCTGCGCCCAGTGCGGCAGCGTGATGCCAAGCTGCCCGAGCAGGTGTTGTGCGTAGTCCGACCACGAGGCGGCGGTCGGTGCGACCGAGAGTCCGTACTCGAGCACGAGATCCCACCCGATCACCCACGCGACGATCTCGCCGAGCGTCGCGTAAGCGTAGGTGTAGGCGCTTCCCGCGACCGGGACCATCGACGCAAACTCCGCGTAGCAGAGCGCGACGCAGAGGCTCACGAGTCCGGAGATGCCGAACGCGACGATGACGCCGGGACCCGCGACGTGCGCGCCCGCGCCGATGGTCGGAAAGATGCCGCCGAGCATGGTGCCGAGTCCGATCGCGGTAAGCGCCGGCCATCCGAGCGCGCGACGCAGCTTGGGGGCGTCGCTTTCGGGAGTGCTCCATGCAAGCGGCTGCCGGGCGAAGAGCCCCTTCAACGGTACTTCACCACGAGGGTCTTTAACTCGCTCATCTCGTCCATCGCGTAGCGCACGCCTTCACGGCCGAAGCCGCTCTCTTTGATGCCGCCGTAGGGGAAGTTATCGATGCGCAGCGTCGGATAGTCGTTGATGACGACGCCGCCCACGTCGAGCCCATCGTAGGCGCGTGCGATCGCGCGCACGTCGTTCGTGAATACGCCCGCTTGTAAGCCGTAACGCGATGCGTTCGCGCGGGCGATCCCGTCGTCGAGATCGACGACCGCGGCGATCGTGGTGACGGGACCGAAGATCTCTTCGCATTCGACGAACATCTCGGGTGTGGTATCGGCAAGCAACGTCGGCGCGATGACGTCGCGTTCGCGCGTCCCGCCGCAAAGGAGCCGCGCTCCCGCGCTCGTCGCCTGTGCGATCCACGCCTGGACTCGGTCGGCCGCCGCGGTGTCGATGAGCGGGCCGACGATCGTGTCGTCGTCGCTCGGATCGCCCGTCTTCAGCTTCGCGGTTTCGGCCAAGAACAGATTCAGAAAGGCGTCGTATCGCGTTCGCGCGACGAAGATGCGCTGCACTTTGATGCAGACTTGGCCGCTCTGCGCGAACGATCCGAGCGCGCAGCGCTGTGCCGCCCAGGCGAGATCGGCGTCGTCGCAGATGATCGCGGCCGCGTTGCCGCCGAGTTCGAGAGCGACGCGTTTACGACCGGCGATCGACTTCAGGTGCCAGCCAACCTTGCTCGACCCGGTGAATGAAAGCATCGCGATGCGGTCGTCGGTTGCGAGCGCCTGCGCAACCTCGACCGGTGCGTGCAAGACGGTGAGCGCATCGGTGGGCCAACCGGCTGCGTGGACGATCGTCGCTAGTTCGAAGGCGCAGAGTGGCGCCTGCGGCGGGGCCTTCAGCACGACCGGATTGCCTACCGCGATTGCGGGTGCGAGCTTGTGCGCAACCAAATTTAGTGGAAAGTTGAACGGGGCGATGGCGCCGATCACGCCGACGGGGCGGCGTTCGACGAGTGCGGTGTACCCGACGCCCGCGCCCGTGACGTCGAGCGGAACGATCTCGCCTCCCGTTCGCGTCACCTCGTCGGCCGCGAGCGAGAAGGTCGAGACCGCGCGATCCACTTCGATGCGCGCGAAACGGCGTGGTTTCCCGGACTCGCGCACCATCAGCTCAGCGAGCCGTTCGCGCTCTTGCGCGAGCCGGGAGGCGATGCGACGCAAGATGGCTTGGCGTTCGTGGCGCGGCAATGCCCCCACGACGGGGCGGCTACGGAGCGCCGCTGCAATAGCGGCGTCCACCTCGGCGGCGCCGGCCACTGGGACGCGCCCAACCTCGCGCGCATCCCACGGGCTCGTGACGATCAGTTGCTCGGGCATAGGCGCATCTTTGCACGGCTGCCCGCTCCTGCCTTTGGTGTGTGCGACATAAATTTCCGAAAGTTTTGTTCGTTCATACATGGCCGGGCCCCACAGCCATGGGGTACGCTACGACGTGCATGCAAGAGAAGACCCGTCTCCGTGGAGGCTCGCTTTCGTTTGTCGAGGTGCTGGCGGCCTCGGTTGCCCTGATCGGACTGAGCATGACGCCGGTGCTGATCGCGCCGTACATGTTCGGCGCCGCCGGCAATGCGTCGTGGCTCGCGTACGTCTTTGGCGGCGTGATGCTCTTGCTCGTTGCAATGAACCTGAACCAGTTTGCGCGGCGGGCCACCGGGGCGGGTTCGATGTTCCTCTATGCGGCGCAGGAGCTCGGGCCCGTGCTCGGGACGCTCGCCGGATGGAGCCTCGTGTGGGCGTACGTCTTCGTCGGGGCCTCGCAGTTCGGCGCGCAGGCGCTCTTTATTGGCCTGCTGGCCGCGACGTTCGGCGGAACCGTTCCGGCACTTGCGGTGATGCTCGGGCTCGGTCTGGTGTGCTGGCTGCTCGCGGTGCGCGACGTTGCGCTCTCGACCATCATCATGCTGGTGCTCGAGTCGATCTCGGTCGCGATCATCTGCGTGCTCGTCGCAATCGTCCTCTTTAAGCACGGGCCGCACGTCGATCTCGCGCAACTCCACCTGCAGGGCGCAAGTCATGCGAGCATCGGTCTCGGCATCGCGACCGCGATCTTTAGTTTTGTCGGGTTCGAGAGCGCGACCGCCTTCGGGGACGAGGCGCGTAACCCGCTCGTTACGATTCCTCGTGCGGTCGTGTGGAGCGTGGTCGTGGCGGGCGCATTCTTCGTGCTCGTGATGTACACCGAGATCCTCGGTCTGCACGGGTCGAAGCCGTCGCTGGATCAGATGAGCGCGCCGCTATGGAATCTTGCCGATGCGGTTTCGGCCGGGTATCTCAAGATTCCGATCACCATCGGCGCGATTTTCAGTTCGTTCTCGGTGGCGCTCGCGTGCGTGAACACGGCGGCACGCATCGTGCTGCCGATGGCGCAGAGCGGGTTGCTACCGCGTGGTCTCGGTGCGGTCCATCCGCGCTTTCGTACGCCGCACGTCGCGCTCGCCGTTACCGTCGCGATCATGTTCGCGATCGGCGTGGGCATGTACGCACTCCATGTGGCGCCGATCGACATCTTCAACTATTGCGGCACGCTCAGCTCGTTGAGTTTCATCGCGGTCTACCTGCTGATCTCGGTCGCGGCACCGAAGTTTCTAAAGCGGATCGGTGAACTGCGCGCGATCGACGCGCTCGTAGCGGTGCTCTCATGCCTGTTTCTGGCCGGTACCGCCGTCACGCTCTTCTATCCCGTGCCGCCGGCGCCGACGACGTGGTTTCCCTATCTCTTCCTCGTCTATCTCGGGCTCGGGCTCGTACTTTATCGAACCTCGCTGCGCAACGCGCGCATCATCGCACCGGACGTTACCGCGGCGCAGCCCGCATCGGAGTCGAAGTCATGACCACGCAATCTGCCGACGTCGCCGCGCTGCATCGGAGGTTCGTCCTCACGCCCTGGTCTGCGCAGGCGCACCTCTTGATGCCGGCTATCGAACGCGCCGAGGGATCGTATCTGTACGACGTCGATGGTACGCGCTATCTCGATCTCTCGGCGGGCCTGGTTGCGGTCAATCTGGGACATGGTGAGCCGCACGTGGCGCGCGCGATCGCCGAACAAGCGGCGCGTCTGACCTATGCATCGCCGCAGTTTTTCAATGCGACGCGGGCGCGCTTCGCGCAACGTCTCGCCTCGCATGCGCCATGGGAGGACGGCTGTCGCGCGTTCTTCACGACCGGCGGCGGTGAGGCCAACGAGGACGCGGTGAAGATGGCGCGCGCGATCAGCGGGCGGCACAAGGTGCTTGCCGCATACCGGTCGTTCCACGGTTCCGCGCCCGGCGCGGGGTCGCTCACCGGTGAGAATCGGCGCTGGGCGAACGAACCCGGCATGCCCGGCGTGGTGCACTTTTTCGCGCCGAATCCGTATCGCAGCCCGTTTCATACGAGCGACCCGCGCGAAGAATGCGCGCGCGCGATCGAGCATCTCGAATTGGTCCTTACCTACGAAAATCCGCAAGCGGTTGCCGCGATTCTGATCGAGCCGGTGGTCGGCACGAACGGGGCGATCGTCTATCCGCCGGGGTATCTCGCCGCGTTACGCGAGCTCTGCACGAAGCACGGAATCATCTTGATCTTCGATGAGGTGATGTGCGGGTTCGGACGCACGGGGGCGGCGTTTGCATCGCTGAAATTCGGCGTGACGCCCGATATGATCACCTTTGCCAAAGCGGTCACCTCGGCGTACGTGCCGCTCGGCGGAGTGCTTGTGCGCGAAAACCTGGCGCGCTTTTTCGACGAGCGACCGTTACCGTGCGGGCACACCTTTTCGGGTCACCCGCTCGCGATTGCGGCCGCGTCGGCCGCGCTCGACGTGTACGAGCGCGACGGTCTCTTCACGCGGGCAAACGAGATCGAGTCATGGATTCGCTTCGGGCTTGCCGGGATCGCCCAGCGCAGTCCGCTCGTGGGCGACGCGCGCGGCGTGGGCGCGTTCTGGGCGCTCGAATTGGTGAAGGACCGCGGTTCGAAGGAGCCGATCGCGCCCTGGCAGGGCGCGCAGCCGGGGCCGCTGCCAAAACTCCTCGCCGATCTGCGTGCACGGGGCGTGTATGCCTTCGGGCGCTACAACATCATCTTGATCACGCCGCCACTGACGATCGCGCGCGCGGAGCTCGATGAAGGCCTGCATGCGCTTGGGGACGCGTTGGAGGTATTCACGTGCAACTGAACGTGCGGAGCATCGGCCATTTTATCGGCGGTGAAGAGATCGCGCCGCACGGCGAGACGCAGGCGGTGTGGAACCCGGCACGTGGCGAGCAGCAGGCCGAGGTGGCGCTCGGCGGCGCTGCGGAAGCTGCTGCGGCTGTGGAGAGCGCGCAGCGCGCGTTCGATGCGTGGGCCGCGCGAGCGCCGCAGCAGCGCGCAAGCGTGCTCTTCCGTTTCCGCGAATTGATGCATGCAAACCTCGATCGCCTTGCGGCGCTCGTGAGCGGCGAGCACGGCAAGACGCGCGATGACGCTCGTGCCGAGGTATTGCGCGGCCTCGACGTGGTCGATTTCGCATGCGGCATACCGCAACTGCTCAAAGGCGAGTTTAGTGCGGGGGTCGGACGCGAGATCGACGCATACGCGCTGCGCCAGCCGCTTGGCGTATGCGTGGGAATCACGCCGTTCAATTTTCCGGCGATGGTCCCGATGTGGATGTTCCCGGTTGCCCTCGCATGCGGGAATACGTTCGTGCTCAAACCGAGCGAACGCGATCCATCGCTCGGGATCGAGATGGCGCGCCTGCTACGCGACGCGGGGCTGCCTCCGGGCGCATTCAACGTCGTGAACGGCGGCGTGGCCGCGGTCGATGCGTTGATCGCGCACCGGCAGGTTGCCGCGGTGAGTTTCGTCGGTTCGACGCCGATCGCGCGACGCGTCTTTGCCGCCGCGAGCGAACGCGGGAAACGCGTGCAGGCCCTCGGAGGTGCAAAAAATCATCTCGTGGTGATGCCTGACGCCGATATGGATGCAACGGTCGAGGCGCTCGTCGGTGCGGCGTACGGTTCCGCAGGTGAACGTTGCATGGCGATCTCGGTGGCGGTTGCGGTCGGCGATGCGACCGCCGACGACCTCGTTGCGCGCATCGCGCGCCGGGTGGCGACGCTCGTGGTTGACGCGGGTGATGTGCCCGGCGTCGAGATGGGTCCGCTCGTCACCCGCGAGCATCGCGATCGCGTCGCCGCCTACGTGGGGCTCGGATGCGCGGAGGGAGCGCAACTTGTCGTCGATGGGCGTAGCCACGCGGCCACGCAGCGCGAGGGGTTCTTTCTCGGGCCGACGCTCTTCGACCGGGTCACCGCGTCGATGCGCATCTATCGCGAGGAGATCTTCGGCCCCGTGCTCTGCGTAGTGCGCGTCCCATCGCTCGATGCGGCGCTGAAACTCATCGATGCGCACGAGTTTGGTAACGGGGCGTCGATCTTCACGCGCGACGGAGCACACGCGCGCTACTTCGAGCGCAACGTCAGCGCTGGCATGGTCGGCATCAACGTGCCGATCCCCGTGCCGATGGCCTTTCACAGTTTCGGCGGTTGGAAGGCCTCGCTCTTCGGCGACCACCATGTACACGGTCCCGAGGGCGTGCGCTTCTACACGCGCCTCAAGAGTGTGACGGCGCGTTGGTCGGAGTCGGCCGATCGTCAGGGGTTCTCGATGCCGACGAGCGGCTAGCGCCGGAGCGCCTCCGTATTCTCTGCGATGCGGAAGACCGCGACGATGAACTCCAAGTAGATGCGCGCGCCGAGCGATCCGATTACGAAGATCACCGGGGTGAGCACGATGTGCAACAGAATGCTTCCTGCATTGGGGCCCGAGTATCCGCCGAGGAAGCCGTACGACGGCGCGAAGCCCGATGCGAGGAAGACGAGCGACCATATCGCGACCGCGGCAAGCGAGAGTACGTACACGATCTGAATGATCTTCGGCGTCACGAAGGTGCGAAACGACAGATCGTAGAGCGAGGCGAAGAAGCCTTTGTCGGATTCAATCATGGCGACGGTCTTTCGCGCGGAAAGTCATGCTCTCCGTGAGTCCTTTGGACCAGGCGATCCTGCGGAGGTCAGGGTGACGCGGGTTGCGAGGCTTGGCGGCGGACGGTCGCGGCGTCGTCGTAGAAACGGTAGTTGCTATACGTGACGTCCGCGCGTTCGCGAGCCCAGAAGAGCCACCCATGTCCGACCGCATGCACGTGAACGGCCGATGGCACGACGTAGCCATCAACCGTTTCGTAGCGCACCTCGAACGCGACCGTCATGTGGGCTGCGTCATTAAGGCCGATTGCGCCGTCCGCCGCGATCGGTTCGAGCGTCTGTGGATCGGCATAGAGATGCCGGATCGCAACCGTACCGTCGCCCGCCGTGCAGGTTTCGCGTAGCGTGAAGCGGGTCGTCGCGATACCGTTCCAGCGCCAGGGTACCTCCGCAAGCGGAACGTAGCAGGCCGGGCGGAAGAGCCAGTTGCGCCGGAACGGGTTGTTGCCGTCGCTGTCCGACGAGTCATCGCGTTCGGCGCCGTTGTTCCTGAAGGTGACGACCGCACCGTCCGAGGTGCGAACGATGCGGCGCGGTATGGCATCGCTGCCGCCGCCTAGGCCACGCGCGCTATCATGTTCGCGAAACGAGACGTAGGCCGGAAAACGGTGGCGGTTCAGGTATGCGACGGCGTGAGCGTAGTCGGCGGTGAGCACGGTGATCCTCGCAGGGCTTGCTTGGCGAAAATGGTTGTCGAATCACACGATTCGCCCGATCTACGGCGTGCTGAAACGCAATGTTTCGCCGCCCGGTGACCGATACCTCAACTACGATGGATTGCGCGCGCGCCGACGATATCGAAGCCGTTGCTGACCTCACCGGACTGATCGGGGAGACCCCGCTCGTTTCGTTGCGGACGCTGATCGTTCAGCCTGACGTCGCCTGCTATGGAAAAGTGGAGTATTTCAATCCGAGCGGGAGCGTGAAAGACCGGATCGCGGTTGCGCTGCTCGACGACGCCGAACGGCGTGGTCTGCTCGCTCCTGGAGCCACGGTGATCGAACCCAGCAGTGGTAACACCGGGACCGCGCTTGCGATGGCGTGTGCGATCCGCAGCTACACGTGCGTGATCGTGACGCCGGAGAAGACGTCGGCAGAGAAGGTGGCGACGATGCGCGCGTACGGCGCGCAGGTGGTCGTCGCGCCGAACGTTGCGCGCGAAGATCCGCGTCATTACACGCGCGTTGCGGCTCGTCTGGCGGCCGAGACCCCGGGTGCATATATGCCCGACCAATACAGCAACCCGGTCAACGCGCTCGCATGCCGGCAGATCGGGCGTGAGATTTGGCGACAAACGCGCGGCCGGGTGACACACGTCGTCGCGGGCTTGGGCACGGGTGGGACAGCATGCGGCATTGCCGCCGCGCTCAAGGGCGAAGATCCCGCGATTACCGTCGTCGGGGTCGAACCGGGCGGCTCGATCTATGGCGGGGGTGAGCCGCGACCGTTCGCGATCGAGGGCATCGGGCGGCACTACATTCCCGAGAGCCTCGATCTCTCGCTCATCGATACGATCGAAAACGTCGAAGATGATGAGGCCTTCGCGATGACGCGACGTGTCGCGCGCGAGGCGGGGCTCTTGATCGGCGGATCCTCGGGAGCGGCGCTCGTCGCGTCGGCACGCGTCGCGCGCCGCGCTCGGCCGGGGTCGGTCGTCGTGGCGATGCTCCCGGACTCCGGGCGCGCCTATCTCTCGAAGATCTTCGCCGGCCCGCCGGCGTGACGCGCTAGCGGATGCCGTAGTCGGCGAGAATCTCCTTGCCCGCGGCGATCCCGGTCTCGGCACCGCCCTCCATGAAGCCCTGGTTCTCAACCGAGCAGTGCTCGCCCGCAAAGTGGACGCGCCCCTGGCGCACGCGCTCGTAACCGGCGATCGTGGTGTACTGCCCCACGAGCCAGCACGAATAGCTCGCGAGGATGTTCGGATCGGCCTGTGCGTTGCCGACCGTCGCTTTGCCGTTCCAATGTTGTGAGACGCCGGGCCAAATCTCGTCGAGTTGTTCGAAGAAGCGCGCAACCACATGGCGTACCTCTGGAGATTGCTGCGCGTCGGCATACGGGCGGCCGGGCACGCCCACCATCGCCGCGGTTCCATAGGTGAAGCGTTCGATGATCCCGCTTGGGCCATGCTGACCGAGCGAGAAATCGATCGAGTTCTGAAATCCGGTGTCGGTCCAAATCTGGCCGTCGAGCGGGTGCGGCCACGGACCCTTGCCATACCATGGCTTTCCATCGAACTGTACGTGGAGCTTCGTGTGTTCGCCGTAGCCAAGACGTTCGATCGCCATGCGCTTACGCGCATCGAAGCCCGCGTGTGCGTAATCGAGTCCACGGAGTACCATGAACGGGATCGCGAGCACGACGCGATCGTAGATTTCGCGAACGGTGCCGTGGGGCGTGGTGAAGGTGAGTTGGTAATCCCCGCGCGGTCGCTTGGCGATCGCGGCGAGGCGGTGCTCGAACCGAATGCTGCCCTTGGGGAGCGAGTTCGCCACCGCCATCGCTAAGCGCTGGTTTCCATAGCGCGTCGTGTAGCGCTGGTCGCTGTAGCCGAGCACGTTCATCTCGCCGCCGTGGTCGCCGTAGTGCTCTTGGATGCCGAGCATGTAGATCAAATTGAGCGAACTCTGCTCCGCTGAGTCGACACCGTACTCATTCGAAAGCGCGTCATCGATGAGCGCGCCTAACTGCGATGTGCGTCCGCCGGGAACGTAACGATCGATCCACTGCGCCATGCTCATGTGGTCGAATTCGCGGGCGAGCGGTGTCGCGGTATCCCAGGTCGGCTGTTCGCCGATCCTTGCGATCTGCTCGCGCAACACGCGGTACACGGGTTCGAAGTCGTGATCCGCCCGCGTCATCGGGTAGTAGGCCCTATGAAAGTACGAGGTGTCGCGCGCGTGCGGCGCAAGGGGTGCCCATGTGTCGATCAGCGGTTGGTTGAAGCGATGCGCGAGCGCGTGCATGTGAACGTGCTTGGAGTCGATCATGGCGCCGCACCACTCGGTGTGTTGCCCGTCGTTCCAATAGGTCCAGTTCGAGTGCATGCGCCCGCCGAGCCGATCGGAGGATTCGAAGACGGTCGCCGGATAGCCGGCATCGTGCAGGGTCATCGCACAGGTGAGCCCGGCGATGCCTGCGCCGACGATGGCGATCTTTTCGCGCCCGGCCGCGATTGAGTGCGCACGTGCCATGGCGGGAGCGAGGATCGTCGAGGCGGCGGCGCCGAGCGTGAGGCGTGCGAAATCACGGCGCGTCGGCATCAACGCGCGGGCTTGAATGCTTCTTGGCATGACGTCAGATTTTGATATCCAGGTTGGCAGTGATTTGAAATGGTTGGCGCGCCGAGCTGATGCCGACTTGCGTGTTGTTGAACCAGATGCCGTACGGATAGGCGAGTTGCTGTGGCGGCGTGGTGAGAAACGCGCCTGGCTGCGTGCCGGGACCGTTCGGCGGGAGGATGTTGGAAGGCAGGCTCGAGTACCAGCAGGCGGTCGGCGTGTCCCAAGCATAGCCGCGCTGGAAGCACTTGTTATAGAGATTATTCGCAACGACGGTGAGCGTCATGCGGGGGCTGATCTCATAGCTCAGTTGCAGATTCGCGACGAGTTGCGAGGGCTCGCGCAGGGTGCCGAGTCCGTCGAATTGCTTGGTGTAGGGATCGGGCACGAAGATCGCGCCGCCCGAACCGCAACTCACGCCGGGTGTCGTGGGCGTGAGCGAGGGTGCCTGCGAGCATGCCTGCGGAACGTAGCCCGGCACCGAGAGCGGCGAGCCGTAGTACGAGCCGGAGTTGAACGTCAAACTGGGCGTCACCGCGAATTTCTTGTGACGATAGTTGATGACAAGCGAGGCGACGTTCGGAACCGCGTAGCTGTTGGCGCTCGCGAAGGCGCTGGGGATCACGTCGTAGGGCAAGTACCAGCCATTCGGGTCCATCAGCGGTTGCGGCGTGCTGTTGAAATACGGATTGGGAATCGTCGCGGCGCCGTTCGTAAACGAGGCGGCGCCGTTGGCAGCGTAGAGCCCGCTGCCGCATGCCGCGGCGGATTCGTTCGACGCGCACGCCGAGGTGTACGAGTTGTACTGCTCGATCGAGCGGTTGAGCACGTCGATGATGTTGAGACCGTTTGAGAGCGATTTATACCGGGTCCGCGTGTTGGTGTAGGTGTAGGAAAGCTCGGCCGAGAGCCCGTCGCGGCTGAAATCACCGTATTGAACGCCCAGTTCGAGGCCGTACGCGCGCAGCGTGCCGACGTTGATGCCCGCCAAGGTGCCGCCGAGCGCGCTGATGTTCAGATACTGCAGCTGGTTTCTGGTCGTGCGATAGAAGGGCGAGGCCTTGAACGAGAGCGGCGAATGCGCAAAGCGATGCTCGTAGGAGAAGTCGGCGTTGGTCGAGGTGTCGGCGCGAACGTTGTGATCGGGAGACAGGTAACCGAGCGCCGAGAATTGGTCGATGAACGATGGCAGATCTTGCTGGAACGTGTTGTATTCGTGGTACGAGGTTGCCGCGGGGCGGGCATAGACGCCGATCGAGCCGCGCAACACCGTCGTCGGGTTGAGCACGTACGTAGCGGCGAGGCGTGGTTGGAAGACGTTTTGCGAGGTCGTGCCGCCCGTGGAGTTGACGAAGCCGTATCCCGGCGTGGTCATCGGCGTGTACCCGGACGGGCACGCGAGCGCTCCGGTTGCCGGATTGAGCGTGCCGAGCACGTTGTTGACACCGGGCGCGCTGCAATGCTCGTTGTTGTAGGCGTTGAACCAGAACGCTCGCGCCGGATAATTTGCCGCGAGATTATCGAGGACGTAGGCGAAATGATCGAAACGTGCGCCCACGTTGATCGTGAGTTTGTCGTTCGGGCGATAACTGTCGGTGAGCGCGATCGACGAAAATTTCGGCGTCACGTTATCCACCTGCGCATTCTGGCCGTTCTCGGTGATCAGGTATTGGGCGCCGTTGACGCAGGCGGGGATTGCCGCGTTCGGGCATGTGTAGGTCGGTGCCGGCACCGCGCTTCCGGCCCCGAAATTCACCGCCGTCGCGTAGCATGAAGCGTAGGCACCGGTGCCGGGATCGTAGCAGTGACTTCCGTCGGTGAGGTTCGCAAGAACGCTGCCGAATTGACCGGTTGATCCTCCGTACGTCGTGTCGAACGTCGCGTTGTAGGTTTGCAGTTTTTGGGTCTGGTACGACAGCGAGCCGGTGATCAGGTGCTTGTCGGAGAGACTGTTCGAGTAGATCAAACTTCCGCCGTAAATGTGACCGAGCACTTCGTAATCGGCGAGGGTTGCACCATACGTTTGATTCGCGCTGTTTGGCCCGTTGAGGAACCAATTCGTATATTCGGAGTAGCCGATCGCGCGCAGATACGAGCGTTCGTTGATGTTGCGTTGATACTGGAGTTTTTCGATCGAGTAGCCGTTGCTGCCGCCGTCGCGCAGGTTGGTCGGAATGGGCTGGTTGAGGCCGGTCTCCTGCGCGCTCGGGAACTGGCCGTTCGTAAACGCGTTGGGGTTTGGGGGGGCAAAGACCGGACCCGTATAGTAGCCGCCGTTGATGCCGTTGGCGTTGGCGACGCCGGTGTTGGCGTCGAGGTACGTCATTTGGGGCGAGCCGATATCGTTGGCGGAAGAGTAGTAGCTCGTGAAGATGTTGCCCGTGACGTAGAGTGCTTGAATGTCGTCGCGGCCGTAGCCGTGCTTGTGCGGAATGGCGAAGTGCAGGTTGACGATCGATTCGCGGTCCTCGTTATTGGCTTGAAGCCACGCGTATCCGGGACTAAATTGCGCGCCGTAGTTCGGGCCCGGGCACGGCGTCGTGAGGGTCGGATCGCCGCACGAACCGTCGAGGATGTTGAAGGAGCTGTTCGTCGTCGGAATCGTGAGCGGATAGAAAAAGAGCGGGTCCGAGGCACCGTTGAATTGATCGCCGTAGCGATAGCCGGCGTTGGCGCCTGCGAGCCCGACGTAATATGAGAAGGTGCGGTTGGGCGTCGCGCCACCGGCCTCGAGCGAGGCCTTGTGATAAAACGACGGCCCGCCGACGGCGAGCGAGGCGTTCCCGTATCCGGGGTAGGCGCCGGTCTTGATGACCTGATTGATGTAGCCGGCGAGTCCCGGTGAATCCGACGTGGCGGGCGTACCGCCCGTGTACACTTGCACCTCTTGCTGGCCGAGGACCGAGAGCGTGGTGATCGGTGCGCCGTCGGATTCGCGGATGACGGGAATACCATCGAACTCATAGGCGACTTGATCGTAATCGCCGCCGCGAATGAAGACGCTCTGATACCAGCCCTGTTGTCCGGTCGGAATGCTCACGCCCGGAACGCTTGCAATTGCGCTGTATGCTTGGTCCAGACTGCCGGAACCGCCGAGCGCCTGCGTCATCTTTTGGCCGCTCGCGTTGACCGAGTACACGTCGCTCGTGGTGCCTGCGCGGACGAGCGACGTCGAACTCGCGCGTGTGACGGCAATCGTTTTCAAACTTTTTGCGAGCGTCAAATTGAGTTCGCTCGTTTGATCGGCAAAGATCGTTTGACCGGGTGCGGACGTCACCTCGTATCCGGCGTGGGTGACGTTTACCGTGTACGTGTCCGGCCCAAGCGAGATGAAGACGTACGTGCCGGTCGCGTCGGTCGTCACCGTTTCGGTTTGCGACGGAGAGACGGCGGTGACGGTGGCGCCGGCGATCGGCGCGTGCGTGACGGCGTCGGTGATCTGTCCTTTGAGACTGCCCGTGGTGCCGGCCAGGGCCGGTCTGGTCGCAACAAACAGCGCGAGCAATAAGCTCGAGGCTAGCAATCGTTTCATGTTGGAAGTAGTGTACCGCCGATGATTTTCAGTCGCCTATGTAGCGCTACTACAAAAGTTGCCTGAATTTCTGTCCTACGATTACAAAGCCGCTGGTTTTGCTCGGTTCACCAATCGCGCTGCTCGATATCCAAAAGACGTGCGGCGAGTTGGACGCGGAATTGGACGTCCGCATCGCTGAGGTCGATGCCGAGGGCGTCGGCAACGCGATCGAGTCGGTAGCGCAGGGTGTTCGGATGAATTGCAAGCGCATCGGCGGCAGCGCGAAAGCGAAAGCCGTGGCGCGCGAGCGTGAGTAGCGCCGTCGCAAGTTCGCGGCCGTTCTTGCGCTGACGGAGCGGGGCGAAGAAGTCGTCGAGGAACTGCGTGCGGGCCGACGGATCTCCCAGGATCACGCGTGGGACGAGCAGGTCGTCGTAGGTGGCGATGCGGGGCCGGTCCCGATACGAGAGCAGCGAGAGCGCTTCGCGGTAGCTCGTTCGAGCGCCATCCACGCCGCGATGCTCGCGACCGATCACGATGGCGAGCGATGGATCGGCGAGCGCGCCGTCGATCGTGGCCGCCGCGATGCCGGACGGAAGCAGAAACGGCACCAAATTGAGCGAGATGGTTACGAGCGCTTCGCGCCCCGCCTTGCGCAGCGCGTCGCGAACAGCGCCGGCGATGCGATCGCGGCGCTCGAGACCGCCGCGATCGAGCGGCAGCGCTTGAGGGATCGCGACAATACCGACCCGGTAGTTCGACGAAGCGTCGAACCCGAGAAGGCGCACGCGCTCGTCGGCGATCGGCACGCCGCCGGGTTCGCCTTCGAGGAGGGAGAGAAACGACGCGTACCCGAGGCGGGCCTCGGTCGTGCTCAGTTCGCGCTGGTGCGCGATGTGGATCGCCGCAACGAGTGCGGCGTACTCGGCAGCGCGATTGTCGAGCTCGTTGAGCGGCTCGGTGCCCTCGATGATCCACACCACGCCGGCAAGCTCCGTGCCGATACGAATCGGGCACGCGACGCGCGCGTTCATGCCGAGTTCCGGGATCGCAGCGATGCGGAGCGGCTTCTCGGATGCGCGGATGCGGCGGTTGAGGGCGCCGCGCTCAAGCGTCCCGACGACTTCGAGCGGACTGCGTCCAAGCTCGAGTGTTTGCCGGCGAACGTCGTCGACGTCTTCGGGGAGCGAGGCGGCGGCGAGCACGCTCCCGGAGGGGTCCTCGAACGTTACCGACCGCGCGATCAGACTCGAGAGTTCGGCCGCGATTTGGTCGAGGGTCACCTCGCGCGTCGCCATGCGCATGAGCGCGCGGTGAATCTGCTCCGCGCGTTCGATGATCGTGTACGGCTCGGCCATCAGCGCACGGTGGAGCTGCTCCGTGAGCTGCGCGAATGGCACCTCGAAGGGAATCTCGATCAACGGCAGGCCCGAGAGCTCGGCCTGGTCGCGCTCGGCGGCGGAGAAGTGCTCGACGTAACGCGGCACGGCGAGAATCACCCCCGCGATTTCACGGGCGGCTAGATCGGCGATCTGACGGCGTTGGGCGGCCTCGTCGCCCGGCCAACTGAACCCGGTCGTCAGTAGCAAGAAGCCGGGGCGCAGCCACGGCATCGGGTCGGGCATATCGACCACGTGGGACCAACTGATCTCGCGTTCGAGATGGGCCGCGCCGGCGACCACGTGGGCCTGGGCGAAAGCCGGGAGGGCCAGGACCTCGGCGAGTTTCATGGGGCTCGTTTCGTGCGCCGGCACGAAGAATCCGGCAAAAATTGGTTTCGGCAACCGTAGAGTGCGGCCGCAACTCTACCGTAGGCTTAAGGTGCCACCCCTCTCAGAAAGGATTGCAATCGCCGTGCAGGCCCTTCGAACCCATAACGCCGAGATCGCGCGCCGCCGTGCCGCGAGCGTTCCGCGCGGGGTGGGGTGCGTCCATCCGATCGCGATTGCACGCGGTGAGGGGGCCATGCTCTGGGATGTCGAGGGGCATTCCTACGTCGATTTCGTGGGCGGAATCGGCGTGATGAACGCCGGGCATGCCAATCCCGCGATCGTCGCGGCGATCGCGGATCAAGCGCGCGCATTCACGCATGTGAGTTTCCAAGTGGCCTCGTACGAACCGTACGTGGCGCTCGCCGAGGCGCTCAACCGGCTCGCGCCCGGGACGGCGCCGAAGAAGACGCTGTTGCTCTCGACGGGTGCGGAGGCGACCGAGAACGCGGTGAAGATCGCGCGCCATGCGACCGGTCGCCCGGGCGTGATCGCGTTTCAGCACGGCTATCATGGCCGCACGCTGCTCGCCCTGTCGATGACCGGAAAGAACGCGCCGTACAAGCAGAACTACGGACCGTTCTGCACCGAGATCGCGCACGCGCCGTTCCCGCACGAGTTGCATGGCTGGAGCGTCGAGCGGGCGCTCGACGCGCTCGACGAGCTCTTTGCGAGTACGCTCGCTCCCGAACGCACGGCCGCGATCATCATCGAGCCGGTGCTCGGCGAAGGTGGGTTCGTACCCGTCCCGCGCGCGTATCTCGAGGCTCTGCGCGAGCGTTGCACGCGTGAGGGGATCCTCTTGATCTGCGACGAGATTCAGAGCGGTTTCGGGCGCACGGGAGCCTTCTTCGCAACCGAGCATTACGCAGTCGAACCCGATCTGATCACCACCGCGAAGTCACTCGCCGGCGGCATGCCGCTTGCCGCCGTGGTTGGACGAGCCGACGTGATGGACGCACCCGGCCCGGGCGGCCTCGGTGGAACCTACGCGGGTAACCCGGTCGCGTGCGCAGCTGCGCTTGCGACAATCGAGCTGATGGATGCTGCGTTCTTCGTACGCGCGCAGGCGATCGGGGCGCGCGTGCGAGCGGCATTCGAGGCGGTCGCCGCGCGTTACCCACAGGCTGTCGCCGAAGTGCGCGGGCTCGGTGCGATGATCGCTATCGAGTTTGTCCGTGGGCACGATCCCGTGGTGCCGCGCATCGTCGCGGAAGCACGCGAGCGCGGTGTGCTGCTGATGCCGGCCGGTGAGGGCAACGTCATTCGCACCCTCGTGCCCCTCGTTATCGACGATCCGACGCTCGACCGAGCGCTCGACGCGATCGCCACGGCGATCGACCACGTACTGGTTTCCTAAGGAGGCAAAGAAAATTCTTGAACGATCACATGCGGATGCATATGCCTATACGACGCAGTTACTCGAACTGATCACATCCTCGTCGATCTCGCCCGAACAGGCGGCGTGGATCACGCGCGAAACCGTGGAAAACTTCCGCGATCACGTCAACCCTGGATTTCTCGAGTACCGGAAGGCGACGTCAGTCGAACATGCGGCTGCCGCCGTCGAGTGGTCCGACGCGGGGCCCAATAGCTACCGTGACGTCAACGGCAAGGAGTATCTGGATTGCCTGGGCGGCTTCGGGATATTCAACGTTGGACACCGTCACCCCAAAGTGATTGCGGCCGTCAAGGCGCAGTTGGATCGCCAACCGCTGCACAGCCAAGATCTCCTCGATCCGCTGCGCGCGATGCTCGCGAAGACGCTCTCGATGCTGCTGCCTCCGAAGCTCGAATACGCGTTCTTCTGCAACAGCGGCACGGAAACGATCGAGGCGGCGCTCAAGCTCGCGCGCGCGTACAACCCTCACAAACAGACGATCGTCGCTGCGCTCAAAGGTTTTCACGGGAAGAGTTACGGCGCGCTCTCGGTTAGCGCTAAAGGAGAGTTCCGCCGCCCGTTCGGCGCACTGCTTCCCAACGTCGAACACTTTCCGTTTAACGATCTTGCGGAACTTCGCGGCAAGTTCGAATGGTTGAGGACCGTCGGCGAGGATGTTGGCGCCGTGCTGCTGGAGCCGATCCAGGGCGAGGGCGGCGTCAACATTCCCGATGACGATTACCTTCGCGGCGTGCGCGCGCTCTGCGACGAGTTCGGTGCACTCTTGATTCTGGACGAAGTGCAGACCGGGATGGGGCGCACCGGCAAGATGTTCTGTTTCGAACACTACGGTGTCGAACCCGACATCATCTGTCTTGCGAAGGCGTTCGGCGGCGGCGTGATCCCCGCGGGCGCGGTCGTCGCCACACGCGGCGTGTTCTCGAGCCTCTTCGACAACCCGTTTCTGCACACGACCACGTTCGGCGGAAATCCGCTCGCATGTGCCGCCGCGATCGCTACGATCAACGTGTTGATCGAAGAACGGCTTCCGGAGCGTGCCGCGGTCATGGGTGAGCGCATGCTTGCCGGCATGAAGGCCGCGACGCAGGCGTATCCGGAGCTCGTCGTGGACGTTCGCGGTAAGGGCTTGCTGATGGCGATGGAGTTTATCGACAATCAGACCGGCTTCGAATTGGGTAAACTCTTGCTCGACCGGGGCGTGCTCGTCTCCGGTACGCTCGTGAATGCACGCGTCGTGCGCGTCGAGCCGCCGCTTACGATCACCGAAACCCAAGCCGATTACGTGTGCGAGCAGATCGCCGCGGCCCTTGCGGTCATGGCTAACCAACGCGAGAAAACAGGAGTCTAACGAACGTGGACACGATGGCAAAACCCGGCGTCAACCCCAAAGACCTGTTGCGCAACCTGCCGAGTTCGGGCGAGACGGCACTCATGTACGTGGACGGCAGTTGGTGCGAAGCCTCCGACGGCGCGACGCGTACGCTCGTCGATCCGGCGACCGGCGCTGCGATCGCGCGCATCGCCGAAGGTACGCGCGAAGATGCCAAACGTGCGGTGGTTGCGGCGCGCAAGGCCTTTGACGAGGGACCGTGGCGCGAGATGCGTGCGGCCGATCGGGCCGCGCTGCTCCTCAAGGTTGCCGATGCGATCGATGCGCATGCGCAGGAACTGCAGTACATCGACACGCTCAACAACGGCAAGCCGTTGCGCGAAACGATGTACGACGTCGCCGATGCCGCAGGCTGCTTCCGGTACTATGCGGGCCTTGCTACGAAGCCGAGCGGGCAGACGTTCGAGGTGCCCGCGCCATCGCAGACGTTTACCGTGCGCGAGCCGATCGGCGTGTGCGGGCAGATCGTACCGTGGAACTACCCGTTGCTGATGGCGGTGTGGAAACTCGCGCCTGCGCTTGCGGCGGGTAACACCGTCATCCTGAAGCCGTCGGAGCTGACGCCGCTCTCGGCGCTACGCTTGGCAACGATCTTCGAAGAACTCGAGTTTCCGCGCGGCGTGGTCAACGTCGTATGCGGTGCCGGGCCCATCGTCGGCGCCGAGCTTGCCGAGAGCGAGTTGGTCGATAAGATCGCGTTCACCGGAGGTACGGTGACGGGACGCTCGATCGCCCGTGCCGCGGTCGGAAACTTGAAGAAGGTGACGCTCGAATTGGGCGGCAAGTCGCCCAACGTCGTCTTCGCAGACGCCGACTTCGAAACGGCCGTCGATTACGCGCTCTTCGCTATCTACGCGAATGCGGGCCAGGTGTGTTCGGCCGGTTCGCGCCTCGTGCTGCAAGAGTCGATTGCAGACCGCTTCCTCGAACGCTTGGTGGAACGCGCGAAGAAGATCCGGGTGGGCAACGGATTCGATCCGAAGACCGAGATGGGACCGATCATCTCGCGCACCCATCTCGAGCGCATCGAAACCTACCTCGAAGCCGGGAAGGCTGAGGGCGCGGCGTTACTGTGCGGTGGCGGGCGCTTGGAAGGGCCGCTCGCGGGGGGGAACTTCATCGCGCCGACGATCTTCGACCGCACGACCTCGGGCATGAAGATCGTCCGTGAAGAGATCTTCGGGCCGGTGCTCGTGGTGCAGCGCTTTAACGACGAAGCCGATGCGATACGTATCGCGAACGATACGCCGTATGGTCTTGCGGGCGCTGTATTCACGAACGACGGCGCGAGGGCACAGCGTGTGATTCGCAGCCTGCGCGCCGGCATCACGTGGATCAACACGTACCATCCGACGTACAACGAGGCGCCGTGGGGCGGATACAAGCAATCGGGATGGGGACGCGAACTCGGCACCTACGGCTACGATGCCTACACCGAGGTCAAACAGATCAACATCAATCTCGACGTCACCCCATCGGGTTGGTTCGAGGGCTGATCCGATGAAGGTGCGGACCTATAGCGTGACGGTCGTGCCGACGTGGAAGAGGTGGAAGAAGACGATCGTTGAGATGGTCGCGAGTGCGGCGCCGGCGATTACCTGCATCAGCGTGTGGGCCTTGAGATAGACGCGGGCCCAACCGACCATCGGAATCAAGATCAGGAACGGCATCGTCTCGTTTCCGTACAGGAGTGTGAGCGCGACGAGCGGTGCGGTGATACCAAGCGCGTGCGTGCTGATCTTCCAATACCGCGTGATGTACTGTACGACGAGCGTCGAGAGCGTATAGGCAGCCATCGACGCAACCATCAAGCGCGGCGCGTGCGTGACGAACATGGCGACCGTGCCGAGCAGATAGAACACGACGAACGCGCCGAAGACGGCCTCGCGTTCGTGGCGTACCGACATGTCGAGATCGGAGATGCGGTCGGTTCCATAGAGCCAGAAGACGTAGAGCATCGGCCCGAGCGACGTGAAGAAGGTCGAGAGAAAGAGCAACCACCAAAAGTCGATCGTCCCACGCGCGCTCGCGTGCGCCAGGATCACGAAGAGGGCAAGCGCCGTCAAGAACGGGTTGAAGACCGTCGAAAGGATGCGAGCGAGGTCGCGCCACGCCTTGCGGTTCTTGATCGGGACGAGGTCCGGAAGCTGCTCGTGCATCGGCCGCCTACTTAGTCGCCCGCCCGCGACCCTCCCGGCGGGAGCGGCCCTAGCGGGCCTCTTTGGGCTCCCCGGAGAATCTTGGCCGGTCACCATGCTCATCGAACGGATCGATTCCCCCGCCGACGTCAAAGCGCTCGCACACGACGAACTCGAGGTTCTCGCGCGCGAAATCCGCGATATGCTCGTCGTTACCTGCTCGCGCAATGGCGGACACCTGGCGCCGAACTTGGGCGTGGTCGAGCTCACGATCGCGCTGCACCGCGTGCTGAATCTCCCGGTCGACAGGCTCGTGTGGGACGTCTCGCACCAAACGTACGTGCACAAGATCCTCACGGGGCGGCGCGAGCGCTTTGCGACGCTGCGTCAGGGTGGCGGCATCTCCGGGTTCTCGATGCGTAGCGAATCCGAATACGATCACTTCGGTGCGGGGCATGCATCGACGTCGGTATCCGCGGCATACGGAATGGCGATTGCGCGCGACTTGGCCGGCGGCGACGAAACGGTGGTGGCCGTCCTCGGTGACGGTGCGCTCACCGGCGGCCTCGCCTACGAGGCGCTCAACAATGCCGGACAGCTCAAATCAAATTTCATCGTCATTCTCAACGATAACGAGATGTCGATCGCGCCGAACGTCGGCTCGATCGCCTCGTACCTCTCGATCCTACGGAGCAAGCCGCTCGTGAACTTCGTGCGCGAACGCGCGAAGGACGTCTTCGGACACATTCCCTTCGGCGGCGCAGCGCGCAAGGCGATCGCCTCGGCGGAGATGGGAGCCATGCGCTTCGTAGCGCCGGCCGAAAAGACGGCGGTGATCTTCGAAGAGCTCGGGTTTCGCTATTTAGGACCGTTCGACGGGCACAACATCGATGCGCTCGCCGCCGCGCTCGAAACCGCGAAAGGTGTGCACGGCCCGGTCTTGCTCCACGTGCGCACGATCAAGGGCAAAGGCTACGAGCCGGCCGAGAAGGACGCGCGCACGTTTCACGGGCTCTCGAACGCATTCGACGTGGAGAACGGGAAGCTCGAGCTCAAGCCCGATGCGCGTCCGACGTTCTCCGATGCCTTCGCACAGGCGATGAACGCGGTCGCCGCCGCCAACCCGAAGGTGATCGGCATCACCGCCGCCATGCCGGACGGTACCAAACTCTCGAAATTCGCCAAGCAGTTCCCGGAGCGATTCTTTGACGTCGGCATTGCGGAGGCGCATGCGGTCTGCATGGCGGCGGGGGCAGCGACCTCGGGATTGCAACCGATCTGTGCGATCTACTCCACTTTCTTGCAGCGCGCCTACGACCAGATCGTGCACGACGTCTGCGTACAGAATCTCCCCGTCGTGTTCGCGATGGACCGCGCCGGCCTCGTGGGTGACGACGGTCCGACGCACATGGGGCTCTACGACGTGGCCTATCTGCGTACGCTGCCGAACATGACCGTGATGGCGCCGCGCAACGAAGACGAGGTCCTGCCGATGCTCGAGCACGCCCTCTCCCTCGGAACGCCGGTGGCCCTGCGTTATCCGCGCGGCTCGACAAGCGGCCGCCATACCGATCCCATTACCCCGGTGGAGCATGGGCGGGCCGAGGTGCTGCGCCGCGGCGCGGGCGTCGCGATCCTGGCGCTCGGGAACACGGTGGACTTGGCGCTCGATGCCTACGACCTGCTTGCGAGCGGCGAATTCGGACCCTCGGATCGCCTGCCGACCGTCGTGAACGCTCGCTTCGCCAAGCCCGTCGATGCGGGGCTGCTCGAGGAGCTGCGGCGCGACCACGGCCGGATTCTCACCCTCGAAGAGCACGCGCTCGCAGGCGGCTTTGGGTCGGCGGTCGTAGAGAGCGTTTCGGATCGGGGGATGGGGCTTTACGTCGAGCGCATCGGGATCGCCGATGTGCTCGTCCAACACGATTCCCAAGCCCGGCAACGAGCGCTCTTCGGCCTCTCCGCGGAAAACATCGCGCGGCGGGTCGTTCGTGCGTTCGAAGATCGTCGTCAGGAGATAATTCGTTGAGCCACGTCGCAGCAGCGGCTACCGCGCACCCGCACGCCCTCGTCACCTCGTTGCCGGCACCGCAGGTATCGGCCCCGCCGCTCACGGCCGCCGCGCCGCCGCCGGCGCCGATGCCCCAGACGTTTCTGCAGATGCATGCAAGCTGGTTGACGCATACCGTTGCGGGCATCTTCATCCTCGCGGCGATCGCGCTTGTGGTTCTGCTTGCCGTCCAGACGACGAAACAAGAGGGGCTTTCCGGCACGATCGGCGGCCGAGTCGAATCGGCCTATCGCGGTCGTTTGGGGGCTGAAGAACAGTTGCAGCGTCTCACGGGTATCGTGGCGGGCATCTTCGTGTTCTGCGCGTTTTTCCTGTCGCTCAGCGGAATCTAACCCCGCCATTGAGCGCGCTGCTCGACGTTAAGAATCTCCGTACGACATTCCGTACGGAGGACGGCCCCGTGACCGCCGTCAACGGCTTGTCGTTCGCGATACGTCCGGGCGAGACGCTTGGTATCGTCGGCGAATCGGGCTCGGGAAAATCCGTCACGGCCCTCTCGGTGATGCGGCTCCTCTCGCGCAACGCGAGCATGAGCGCCGACCACATCCTCTTCCACGGCGACGAACTGCAAAAGAAGAGTGAAGTCGAGATGCGTAAGATTCGCGGTCATAAGATCGCGATGATCTTTCAAGATCCGATGACGAGTTTGAACCCGGTTCTGACCGTGGGCGAGCAGATCGCCGAGGCGGTACGCCTGCACCTCGGCTATTCGAAGAAGGATGCGCGCGACAAAGCGATCGAGATGCTCAAGCGCGTGCGCATACCCGCGCCGGAGCAGCGGGTTGACGAGTACCCACACCAATTCTCCGGCGGCATGCGTCAGCGCGTGATGATCGCGATGGCCCTTTCCTGTAATCCTGAACTGTTGATCGCGGATGAGCCGACGACGGCTCTCGACGTAACGATTCAAGCGCAGATACTGGAACTCATGAACGAGATGCAGCGTGAAACAGGCGCGGCAATCATCATGATTACGCACGATCTCGGCGTCGTCGCCGAGGTTTGCCGCAACGTGCTTGTGATGTACGGCGGCAATTTGGTCGAATACGCAACGGCGGCGCAGATTTTCAAAGAGCCGAAGATGCCCTACACGCAAGGCCTCCTCGCGTCGTTGCCACGGCTCGATTCACGCGAGCACACGCGCCTGCAGCCGATCGAGGGACAACCGCCCAACTTGCTGCGTCTGCCGCCGGGCTGTGCCTTCGCCCCGCGTTGCAAGCAGCGAATGGATCGCTGTGACGAACCGGTTCCGCTCTACGACTTCGGCGACGGACACGTCGCGCGGTGTCGCCTCTACGACGGCGTGATGCCGGTTGCCGGGGAGATGCGTACGGCATGAGCGACGCGACCAAACCCCTCCTCGAGGTGCACAACCTTATCAAGTACTTCCCGATTCACGCGGGACTCATGTCGCGCCATGTGGCCGACGTCAAAGCGGTCGATGGCGTCGATTTTACGATCGCTCGTGGCGAGACGCTCGGTCTCGTCGGAGAATCCGGCTCGGGGAAAACGACGGTCGGGCGGCTGATCTTGCGCCTGCTCGAGGCGACGAGCGGGCAGGTGCTCTTTGATGGGATCGACGTCACCAATGCCGATCGCACCCACGTGCGCAAGCTGCGTCGCGAGATGCAGATCATCTTTCAGGATCCCTACGCGAGCCTGAATCCTCGCATGTCGGTCGGCGATATCATCGCGGAGCCGCGGCGCATCCATGGTCTGGCGTCGGGCAAAGCGGTGGACGAGCGGGTCCAGGACTTGCTCAAGCTCGTCGGGCTGCGTCCCTATAGCGCGAATCGCTATCCGCACGAATTTTCCGGCGGTCAGCGTCAGCGTATCGGCATTGCGCGGGCGCTCGCGGTTAGCCCGAAGTTCATCGTGTGCGACGAGCCCGTCTCGGCGCTCGATGTATCGATTCAGGCGCAAGTCATCAATCTGCTCGAGGATCTGCAGGAGCAGTTGGGTCTTACGTATCTCTTTATCGCGCACGACCTCTCGGTCGTACGGCACATCTCGACGCGCGTTGCCGTGATGTACGTGGGCAAGCTGGTCGAGATCGCCGATCGCGATACGCTCTATGAAAATCCTTTGCACCCCTATACCCAGGCGCTACTTTCGGCAATACCGATTCCCGATCCGAGCGTCGAGGCGCGGCGCGAACGCATCGTGCTTTCGGGAGATATTCCATCGCCCGTGAATCCGCCGCCGGGTTGCCGCTTTCACACGCGCTGTCCGCTCGCGTTCGAGCGCTGCACGTCGGAGATTCCGGCGTTCAAGAGCTACGGCAACGACCACTATGTGGCGTGTCATTGGGTCGAAGAGCACGCGGGCGCAGCGCCGGCGCTCACGATGAGCGCAACACCATAACGCGCCATCGCGGATAAAAACGAACGAAGAGGGACGATCGAGCGATCGTCCCTCTTCATTAGAAGCGTCGGTTAGGCGCTAGGCTTTTTTCTTGCGTCCGCCCTTGCGTGCGGCTTTCTTGCGTCCGCCCGCGGCCTTCTTGCGTCCCGCAGCCTTTTTGCGTCCGCCTGCGGCCTTTTTACGTCCGCCGGCTTTCTTGCGTCCCGCGGCCTTCTTGCGTCCCGCAGTTTTCTTGCGTCCGCCGGCAGCCTTCTTGCGACCGCCTGCGGCCTTCTTGCGTCCGCCCGCTGCTTTGCGCGTCGCCTTCTTGCGTCCGCCTGCAGCTTTCTTGCGGCCACCGGCCGCTTTGCGACGCGACGCTTTGCGACGCGGTTTCTTGGCTTCACCCATGGTTTCGCCATTCATCATGGTATCCGAGTCCATTCATTCCTCCTCGTCCCCCGGGGGACGAACAGCTATAGTTGGACAGCGCACAATTACGCTTTAAGCGCACTATAAAGGATTTCGACAAATCATGCAAATCGCGCGTACGTGCGCGCACGCACGCGTACGCGTACACGCGTGTGCGCGCGCCCTGGACCAGCGGCGTCGTTTGCCCGGGTCTTGACCCCGGGAGTATACTTAGCCCCGTGAAAAAGCCCCTGATCATCGTCGAGTCGCCGACCAAGGCGCGCACGATCAAGAAGTTTCTCCCGCCGCGCTACGTGGTGAAAGCGTCGGTCGGTCACGTGCGCGATCTTCCCAAGAGCACGCTCGGAGTCGACGTGGAGCACGACTTCACACCCAGATATCTGACGATCAAGGGCAAAGGCGACGTCATCAAGGAGCTCAAAAGCGCGGTCAAGGGCGCAAGCGACGTCTTCCTCGCAACCGACCCCGATCGCGAAGGCGAGGCGATCGCCTGGCATCTGGCGGAGTTACTAAAGCTCGACGATCCCAAGCGGATCGAGTTGCACGAGATCACGAAAGATGCGGCGCTCGCGGCAATCAAAGAGCCGCATCGCATCGACATGGATCGCGTGAACGCCCAGCAGGCGCGCCGCATCCTCGATCGTCTGGTCGGATACAAGATTTCGCCGCTGCTGTGGGCGAAGGTGCGCGGCGGGCTCTCCGCCGGGCGGGTGCAGTCGGTCGCGGTACGCCTGATCGTGGATCGGGAACGCGAGATCGGTGCGTTCGTTCCGCGCGAGTACTGGAGCCTTACGGCATCGCTTGCGACCGGCCGCGAGCCGGCGATCGTGTTCCCCGCGGAGCTGGTGGCACGCCGCGGCGAGAAGTTCGAGATCACGAAGAAATCCGAGGCCGACGAGGCGCTCGCCGCGCTCGAGGGAGCCGCCTTCTGTGTTGCGGGGGTGAAGCATCGCGAAGTGCGACGCAACGCGCCCGCGCCGTTCACGACCTCGACCCTCCAACAGGAAGCATCGCGTAAGCTGCGCCTGCGCGTGCGCCGCACGATGCAGATCGCACAGGGGCTCTACGAAGGTGTCGATCTCGGCGGTAGCGAGGGGACGCAGGGCCTCATCACCTACATGCGTACCGACTCGACGCGCATCAGCGATTCGGCGCGGGACGCGGCGCGCGAGTACATCGTCGGGGCCTACGGCGAGGCGTTTCACGGTGGCCGGGCGCACAAGGTTCGCGAGGGCGCGCAGGACGCGCACGAAGCGATCCGGCCCACGAGCGTGCTGCGAACGCCCGAGAGCGTGGCGCACGTGCTCAAACGCGACGAGCTACGTCTCTACACGCTGATTTGGGAGCGTTTCGTTGCATCGCAGATGGCTGCCGCCGTCTTCGATCAAACCGCAGTCGATATCGCAGCCGGTGACTATACGTTCCGCGCCACCGGGAGCGTGGTGAAGTTCCAGGGCTTCACCCGCGTATATGAAGAAGGGCGCGACGAAGAGGTCGCGGCCGATAAAACCGATGCGGGCGCCGCTGCCGGCGCGAAGAGCAAGGGGCGCGTGCGCTTGCCGGAGTTACACGAAGGCGACGGGCTCGACGTCAGCAAGCTCGATGCCAAGCAGCACTTTACCGAGCCGCCTCCGCGCTTCACCGAAGCGACGCTCGTCAAGGCGCTCGAAGAGAACGGCATTGGACGTCCCTCCACCTACTCGACGATCGTCGATACGGTCCAAGCTCGCGGATACGTGACGCAGGAGGATCGGCGTTTCAAACCGACCGAGATCGGAATCGCCGTCAACGATCTCCTGGCCGAGCATTTCAAAGATATCGTCGATCTGAAGTTCACGGCCGAGATGGAGGGGGCACTCGATAAGGTCGCCGAGGGGAATCAAGACTGGGTTGCGATCCTGCGAGATTTCTACGGCCCGTTCGCAATCGAGCTGGAAGAGGCCGAGAAGAAGCTGCCGCGACTCGAGATCAAGGACGAGCCCACCGACGAGATCTGCCCGAATTGCAGCCGGCCGATGGTGATCAAGACCGGACGTTTCGGAAAGTTTATCTCATGCAGCGGATACCCCGAGTGCAAAACCACCAAGCCGATCGTGAAAGATACCGGGGCGAAGTGTCCCAAAGACGGCGGAATGGTCGTCGAGCGGCGCTCGAAGAAGGGGCGCACGTTCTACGGGTGCGCCAACTATCCGAAGTGTGATTTCGTCTCGTGGGATCGCGTAATTCCGGAGCCGTGCCCGGTGTGCGGAAGCCACGTTGTTGCGAAGAATCGCCGCGGTGGCGTGGTGCTTGTCGAATGCGCGACCGACAAGGAGCACGACGTTTCGTCGCTCGCACCGAAGAACGCTGGAGATGAAGCGCACGACGGGCGCGAGCTCGCGGAAGTTTAGACGTTTCGGCCGGACGAGGGCTCATGACGAAGGAGCGCCTCACCGTTATCGGTGGGGGACTTGCGGGGTGCGAGGCCGCGTGGCAAGCCGCCACGCGCGGCGTGGGCGTGGACATCTACGAGATGCGGCCGGTACGGCGGGGACCCGCGCACGTGACCGATCGCTTGGCCGAACTCGTCTGCAGTAATTCGTTACGCGGCGCGGCCCTCGACAACGCCGTCGGCCTGCTGAAAGAAGAGCTTGCGCGCATGGATTCCGCGATCGTGACGGCGGCGCGCGAAGCGGCGGTTCCCGCCGGCGGTGCGCTCGCGGTCGATCGCGAGCGGTTTGCGGCGGCGGTCGAAGGGCGCCTTCACAACCATCCGAACATCACCGTGCACCGCGAGGAGATCACCGAGATTCCGCGCGATCGTCCGGTCATCGTGGCATGCGGCCCGCTGCCGGGCGAGGCGTTGGCGCGCGCGATCGACGGGCTGCTGCGAGAAGCTGCGCACGACACGAGAGGACGGTTGCATTACTACGATGCGGCGTCGCCGATCGTTGCCGCAGAGTCGATCGACGAAACACCGATGTATCGCAAGTCGCGCTACGAAAAGGGCGACGGCGACGACTACCTCAACATCCCGCTCGATCGCGAGCAGTATGCGATGCTGCTGCACGATCTGCGCACCCTCGAACGCCATCAGCCAAAGGAATTCGAGACCGACGCCGCTACCGTGAAATACTTCGAAGGGTGCCTCCCGATCGAAGAGATGGCCGATCGCGGCGACGACGTGCTGCGTTTCGGTCCGCTCAAGCCGGTTGGGCTACGCGATCCGCGCACGGGGAAAACCCCGTACGCGGTCGTGCAACTGCGCAAAGAGAACGTCGAGGGAACGGCCTTTAACCTCGTGGGCTTCCAGACGCGTCTCTCGTGGTCCGCGCAAAAGATCGCGTTTGGTAAACTCCCCGGCCTCGCGCAGGCCGAATGGTTGCGCCTCGGTGTCATGCATCGCAACACGTTCATCGACGCTCCGCGTCTGCTCGATGCGCACCTACGCTTGCGCGGGCACGAGATGCTGTACTTCGCCGGACAGATCACCGGGGCTGAGGGGTACGTCGAGGCGGCGGCGTGCGGTTTGATGGCGGGCATACATGCGGCGCGCCGGATGATGGGCCTCCCGGCGATCGACGTTCCTCGCGTCACGGCGCTCGGCGCGGTCGTTGCGCACCTACAGAACACGACCACGCATGATTTTCAGCCCGCCAACGTGACGTGGGCCCCGTTTCCGCCGCTCGATCGCGAGGTGCGTGATAAAAAGGCGCGCCGCAGTATGCTCGCGGCGCGCGCGCTCGATGCGCTCGAGGGCTGGCGGGAAGCGCTTCAGGCTAGCGGATCGCGAAGGTGATCGTGACGTTCTCCGTGACCGGCACCTTTACGTAATCCTCAGACGTCATCGGACCGCTTGGGGAGAAGGCGCCCACGTAGTACTGCCACGAGCAGCTATCGCCGGCGAGTTGCGTGTCGAAGGCTGCCACGTTCAACACGCGTCCCAATCGCACGCCTAGTTGCTTTGCGATCGTCGCGGCCTTTGCGCGCGCGAGCGCGATTGCCCGGGCGCGCGTCGCATCTTGTGCCGCGCCGCAGTGCGCTGCGCTGACCCGGACCATCGCCGAACCCAAGATCACGTCGGGCAGCCCGGCAATTGCCGTTCCGACCTTCAGGACCCCGTTTTGCAGCATGGCGGCCGTCGGCGCTTCGACGTGCGCGGCGATCGAGGCGTTGCTGCTATTGCCGGGCGCGCTCAGGTTGAGCGGCAGTTGGATGGCGTCGCGCGGGATCCCGTCGGCGACGAGCGCATCGATCACCGGCTGGAGCGTCTGCGCGTTCAGCACGAGCTTTCCGCCGCGTCCGATGAACGAGAGCGTGAGGTCGGCGGAGGTTCCCGGGACCCGTGTCGTGGCGGAGCCGGTGACGGTGATACCGTGGCTGTCGTTCGACCGCAGCGGCATCGGGAACGATTGGCGCACAGGAATCCCCTGCGCCGACGTCACGAGGGGGAGTAGCGCGAACGCGCCGAGCAGGGATAGGGACCGCGCAATGACGTGCATGAAACCTCGCCTCCCGCTGCGGGGTAGAAGGGTGTCGATATGAGGATCCGTTCCACCACCATTCTCGCCGTGCGCCGCGATGGCATGCTTGCCATCGCGGGCGACGGCCAAGTGACGCTCGACAAGACGATCGTGAAGCACAGTGCGCGCAAAGTGCGCAAGATCGCGGGGGGCAAGGTCGTTGCCGGCTTCGCGGGCTCCGCGGCCGATGGTATCACCCTGCTCGAAAAATTCGAGAAGAAGTTCAACGAGTTCAAAGACGTGACGCGTGCCGCGGTCGAGCTTGCAAAGGACTGGCGGCAGGATCGTGCGTTGCGTCGCCTCGAGGCACTGCTCATCGTCGGCACGCCGGATCACCTCTTCGTGCTCAGCGGAACCGGCGACGTGATCGAACCCGATGAGGGTATCGCCGCGATCGGGAGCGGCGGCCCGCACGCGCAAGCCGCCGCGGCCGCACTGGTTCGCAACACCGCGCTGTCCGCCGACGAGGTTGCGCGAAAGGCGCTCGAGATCGCGGGTGAGATCTGTATCTATACCAACGCCGATATCACGGTGGAGACGCTGTCGTGAGCGCCGCGAACGAGACGGCGCTCACACCGCGCGCGATCGTCGCCGCGCTCGATGCGTACATCGTCGGGCAGGCGAAGGCCAAGCGGGCCGTTGCGGTGGCGCTGCGCAACCGGCATCGCCGCGCGCTCGTCCGCGACGACTTGCGCCACGAGATCACACCGAAGAATATTCTGATGATCGGACCGACCGGCGTCGGGAAGACCGAGATCGCGCGCCGGCTGGCAGGGCTTGTTGGCGCGCCGTTCGTGAAGGTCGAGGCGACGAAGTACACCGAGGTTGGATACGTCGGCCGTGACGTGGAGTCCATGGTGCGCGATCTCGTCGAGGCCGCGGTGCGTATGTTGCTTGACGAGCGCCGCGCCGAGGTGGCCGATCTCGCCGAGAAACAGGCGATCGAGCGCATCATCGACGTCCTGCATCCCGAGACCGCCCCGCGCCAGGCGCAGCCCTCGAACAATCCGTTTGCGGCCACGCTCGGATCGATCTTCGGCAACAGCTACCCGCAGGCGTCAGCGCCGGCGCCCGCCCCGCCGCAGGCGCCGCCGAGCGAAGCACAGCGCATTCGCGAGCAAGCGCGGGCCGAGATCGAACGCGGCTTCTACGACGTGCGTTTGATCGAGATCGAGGTGGACGAGCAGCCGACGCTCCCGATCGGCATGATCGGTGGCGGTATGGATCAGCCGGGTATGGGCGGCGGCGACATCGGTGAGATGTTGGGCGGGCTCATGCCCAAACGTCGCGCGAAGAAGCGCGTGACGGTGGCCGAGGCGCGACGCATCTTCGCGCAAGAGGAAGCGAACAATCTGATCGATATGGATGCGGTCAAGCGCGAAGCGGTGCGACGCGCGAGCGAGGACGGCATCATCTTCATCGACGAGATCGATAAGGTTGCGGGCCGCGAAGGGGCGCGTGGCCCCGACGTTTCGCGCGAAGGCGTGCAACGCGACATCCTGCCCATCGTCGAGGGTTCGACCGTCAACACCAAGCATGGTCCGGTGAAGACCGATCACGTCCTCTTCATCGCTGCGGGCGCGTTTCACGTCAGCAAGCCGTCGGACCTGATCCCGGAGTTGCAAGGACGCTTTCCGATCCGTGTCGAGCTCGATTCGCTTACCGCCGAGGATTTTACGACGATCCTTACCCAACCGAAAAACGCGTTGATTGAACAGTATCGAGCGTTGCTTGCGACGGAAAACGTCAATCTCGAATTCACGCCGGACGCAATCGAGCAGATCGCTCGCTTTGCGATGCAGGTGAACGAGCAGGCCGAGAATATCGGCGCTCGGCGTTTGCATACCGTGCTCGAGCGGGTGCTTGAAGATATTAGCTTCGATGCGCCCGAGACGAACGGACCCGTGCGCATCGACGCGGAGTTTGTGCGCAACCGCTTGGAAGATATCGTGGAAAACGCCGATCTTTCGGGGTATATTCTGTAAATGCAGTTACGAATGTTGGCCGCCGGTCTGGTGGCGACGGCGGGGGTGCTGGCGCTTGCCGCGTGCGGCGGCGGGGGCACGACGATCGTTACCCCGGCGCCCGGCCCAACCTGTCTTCCGACGAGCGTGAACAGCGCGCTCGTCTATCCGGCCCCGGGAGCGATCGGCGTGCCGGATACGATCACGCAAATCGTCGTTGCGGTCTCGACGCCGCTGCCGAACAACGTGTACAACCTGCAACTGGAGAGCACCAGCTTCTCGGGCGGCATCGCGCAGACCGGGAACTACCTCGTGCAGATCGCGGCAAGTCAACTGCCGGCTGGATCGAAGCCCGCGACCTTCGCGAACCCCACCTACGAGCAGGTGCAGTTGCAAACGGCCTTCGCACCGGCGACGCAGGTAAGCGGCATCGGGATCAACGTGCCGGTATCGAGTTGCACGCCGCTTGCGATTCCGGGCGCGACCTTTACGACCCAGTAGCCCGGTCGCGTAGGATGCCCGCGACGATCAGCATCTGGGCGGCATAGTAGGTCGCGAGCACGACGGGCGGGGTGTCGATCGGCGCAAGCGGCGATGCGGGCCAGAACCGCGCGAACGCGAGCAACATATCCGAGGTGACGAAGAGCGCCCCACCGGCTGCCGTCATCGCACCGGAGCGAGTGGCGAAGGACGCCATCGTGACGAGCACCACGCTGTATGCGACGAGGGGCAGGGCGAAGGCGCCTGCCTTGGGCGCGAGCATCGCGAGCACGCTCAACGCCACGAGGGCGTAGAGCGCGGCGAGGATCGCGGTGTACGGACGGCGAGATCCGCAGCGCGAGAAGGCGGCGATGTAGCACGCGTGCATGGCGACGAACGCGAGCATCCCGCAGAGAAACGCGCCGTCACCCGCGCGCAGCAGGATGGCGTCGCCGGTTGCGGCACAGACGAGGCCGGCGGCGAGGAGGCGCGCGGGTCCGCCGCTGCGCCAGGCCAGGAGGCCGAGCGCAAGCGCGGGCAGGGGCTTGAGCAGTGCGACCAAGGCGAGCATGAGGCGCCCGCTTCGCGGTGTAGAATAGGAGCCCATGCCCTACATCCGCGAGATCATCCATGACGGCCATCCGACGCTGCGCAAAGTGGCGAAGAAGGTGGACCCGAAGGAGATTCACGACCCGCTCTTCCAGCAACTGATCGACGACATGTTCGAGACGATGTACGCTGCGCCGGGCGTCGGCCTGGCCGCGCCGCAGGTGAACGTCTCCAAGCGCCTGTTCGTGATGGACGTGCAAGACGACGAGCACGAACCGGCGGTGGTCATCAATCCGAAGGTCGAGCTTGCGCAGGACGAGGTGGAGATGACCGAAGGTTGTCTCTCGGTGCCGGGATACGTGGGCGAGATCACGCGGTTCGATCATGTGGCGATCACCGGTCTCGATCGCCACGGTCAGAAGATCCGCCTGGAGGGGCGAGGCCTCTTCGCGCAGTGCTTGCAGCACGAAATCGATCACTTGAACGGCGTACTCTACGTCGATCGCGCGAAGAACGTGCGCATTCCGGAGACCGAAGAAGAACAACAGATCGCGGACGCCGCGCAAGCCGAAGCGTCCTGACGCGCACCGTGCGTTCGCTGTTTTTCGGAACGAGCGCGTTCGCCGTTCCGAGCTTGCGCATCGTCGCTGCGAAAACCGATTGCGTGGGCGTGGTCACCCAACCGGATCGTCCGGCCGGACGCGGGCACAAACTGACGCCAACCCCGGTGAAGATCGCGGCGCTGGAATTGGGGCTGCGTGTGTACGAACCGGTGCGACTCAAGCCGTTCGTCGAGGCGATTGCATCCGAAGGTCCGTTCGATCTCTTTGCGCTCGCGTCGTACGGACGCATCCTGCCGCAAGCGCTCCTCGACGTGCCGCGGTTGGGTGCGCTCAACGTGCATCCTTCGCTCTTGCCGCGCTATCGCGGCGCCACGCCGATTCAAACCGCGCTGCGCAATGGCGAAGCGACGACGGGCGTGAGCATCATGCTGATGGACGCGGGGATGGATACCGGCGATCTCGTGCTCCAGGAGCCGGTGGCGATCGAGGAGGCGGAAACGTACGGTGAATTGCACGATCGTCTTGCCGCGATCGGCGCGGCGATGCTCGGGCGAGCTATCGAACTCGCGGCGCAAGGACCGCTGCCGCGCCGTCCGCAATCGGGTGAGGCAAGCCTCACGTCGCCGATTACGAAAGATGATACGATCGTGAATGTACAATGGCCCGCGCAGCGCGTGGTACGGATCGTACGCGCCTTTTCTCCGCAACCGGGCGCGCGTGCGGATATCGACGGCGAGAGCGTGAAGATATTGCGCGCGCATGTCGAAGGCGACGAGCTTGTTTTGGACGAGGTGATCGCGCCGAATCGCGGTCGCATGACGGGTGATGCATATCTGCGCTCGCGTGGAATGCGGGGGCACGCATGAACGCTCGCGAGGTAGCGCTGCAAACGGTTCGCGACGTGTTCCCGCTGCCGGGAGCCGGCATGGAGCGGGGAGCCCAGGAAGCGCTCGACTATCGCGCGACCAAAGCCCACCTCGACGCACGCGACCGCGCGTTTGCAACCGAGCTTGCGTACGGTTCGATCAAGATGCGACGCGCGCTCGATTGGTATCTCGAACCGTTCATCGGCGAGCGTGCGGCGCAGTTGCCGGCAGCGATTCGCGAGATCTTGCGCCTGGGCGTATACGAACTCGTGTACACGCGCGCGGACGCGCATGCAACGGTCTTTGAGTTTGTGAATCTCGCCAAGCGTCACGGCCACCGCGGCGTTGCAAACCTGGTCAACGCCGTGCTTCGCGGCATGCTGCGCGAACGGCGCCCCGAACCGGCGCGCGAGCAGTTCGCCGACGAGGACGACTATCTTGGCACGCGCTACTCGCTGCCGTCCTGGATCGTACGGCAGTTTCGCAGCGTCTTCGGGCCGATGGCAGAGGCGGTCTGCGCCGCCGTGAATGAACCTGCACGCGCGGCGATCAGCGTCAACGCGGGCATGACGACGCCCGGCGAGGTGATCGAGCGCTTCGCGCACGAGCATGTACGTGCAATGCCCTCCTCCATCGTCGCAAGCACGCTGCTGGTCGATGATGCCGGGTACGTCCGGCGCAACGAAGCAAGCGCCGGCGGCGCGTGGTGGGTGCAATCGGAGAGTTCGGCGATGCCGGTCGATGTGCTCAACCCGCAGCCGGGCGAAGCGATTCTCGACGTGTGCAGCGGTCGCGGCAACAAGGCCCTACAGATCGGGGCGCGGCTTGCCGGTGAAGGCAGTCAGTGCTGTATCGAACTCGAACCGCGTAAGGCACACCTTGCGCAGCAGCGTCTCGCGGCGGCGGGTTTTCCGGCCGCGATGGTGCTCGGTGACGCCACGACGGAACTGCTCGCGCCGGGGCAGCGTTTCGACCGCGTGCTGGTCGATGCGCCCTGCTCCGGTATCGGCGTAATCGGGCGCCATCCGGAGGCACGCTGGAAGAAGCGGCCGAACGACGGCGAACGGCTAGCGCAGACGCAAGTGGCGATCCTCGAACGGGTCGCAACCGCAGTTCACGAAGGCGGAGCGCTGGTGTACGCCGTGTGTTCAACGGATCCGAGGGAGACGACCGACGTCATCGCATGGTTCCTCGCGCACCACAATTTCGACCGGGGGCTCATTCCTTCGGCCTACGAGCACCTGCTTACCGAGGCGGGCGATGTGCTGATCCCGCCCGGACTCGACGGACGCGACGGGTTCTTCATCGCGAGGCTCGAGCGGCGCTAGCGCGGGTAACGGAGTACGTGCGATGAGCTGGTTCACCCGCATCGAGGCTGCCTGCGCCGCGTTCATCGAACGCGCGTTTGCCACGACCTTTCCGAGCGATCTCGAGCCGGCCGTCGTCGCTCGCAAACTGATCGCGACGATGGAAGCGCGTACGCGCGGCGACGAGGGGCATCTGCTCGCGCCCGGTTCGTACGTGGTGTACGTGCATCCCGACGACTACGCCCGGTTGGCCGAACATCGCGGGTACCTCGAGCGCGAGTGGGCCGAGCTCTTGCGCGATATGGCCGGGCGCGTCGGCGTGTATTTCTACGACGGCGGCCCGAACGTGGCGATGGAATCGCGTGAGAGCGTGGCCGTGGGTATGGTCGATATCGTCGTCGCTAGCGACATGACCGTCTCGATTCCGCGAACGAACGACGCGCCGATCGCGCGCCGGTACCACTTGCGCATGCTCAAAGGCGTGCCCGCATACGGCGTCTATTTTATCGACGAACGCGCGTCGGTCGGGCGAAGCGAGGACAGCGACATCTTCCTCGTCGATCCGAGCGTCTCGCGCAACCACGCCGAGATCGTGATCGATCGCGGCACCGTGACGTTGCGCGATTTCGGATCGACGAACGGTACCTTCGTCAACGGGGAGCGTGTGACCGAGCGCCGGCTTGCGCCGGGCGACGAGGTCATCTTCGGGAACACGCACATGCGCTTGGAAGCGCGCGAATGATCGCCGCGTCGATGCGGGTCGGTTCGCTCGAGATGCTCGCCGCGCTCGCCGTGGTCACCGCGATTGCGGCGGTGCCCCGGCGCGATGCCGTCTCCGAGATCGAACGCTTCGCACCACTGGGGGTGCGCACCACGGTCCTCGAGGGAGGCGTGACGCGCGCGTACGAAGCGGCTGCGCCCTTCGAGATCGGGCGCGGCGAGACGTGCGGCCTCGTCCTGCGCGACCCCGAGGTGAGCCGGCGCCACGCTCGCTTGGAGGCGCAACGCGGGGTTCTCTACCTGCGGGACCTGGAGAGCCGGAACGGAACCTTTTTAAACGGACGCCGGGTCACGAGCCCCATCGAAGTTCGCGTGGGGGACGAGATCGACGTCGGCGTCACCCGCATCACCGTCGAGGACCTGCAACCGTGGACGTAGCGATTCGAGGCGACCGCGCTTCGTGTCTGTCGGTGCGAATAGGGCCGCATGCGTGGCTCTTTGCGGTCGCGCGCGGCTTTGGCAGCATCGACGGCGTGGCGGCCGCTCCGGCGGCACTCGGCCGGCTGCGCGCCGAGTGCGAACGCCGCGCTCGCGGCGAGCGCTTTCGTCGTGCGATCGCGCGCACGAACACCGCCGCCGCCGCACTGCTCGGCGTACTCGCACGCGTAAACGGCGAGCTCTTTGCGCGCAGCGCCGGGAACGACGACTACGTCCCGGCGGGCTGCTCGCTCACGGCCGTGCTCGTGCTGCACGAGCATCTCTACGTGATGCATGCGGGCGGCACGGCGGCGTACCTGGCCCATCGCGGTGAGGTGCGCGCCCTGACGGCCGACGATCTGTTGGACGATGCCGCGCTTCCGCTCTTGGGACGCGCGCTCGGCACGAGCGCCGCGCTCGACATCGCCGTTACGTGCGTTGACGTGGAGCCGGGTGACGTGATGATGTTGCTCGGGCATCGCGTGCGCGGCGAGGTGGATCGACGCGCGCTGATCGCGCACGTGGAGCGGGCGGGGCCGAGCGAGCATATGCTCGTCGTACGCTTTGACGACGGCGATGCGGCGTCGCAGGGCGCGCTCGTAGCGCACGAGGCCAAGCGCACACTGCTCTCGGTCGTGGTACGCGTGGTGCTGGCGATCGGTGCGCTCGCGACGGTGTTGATCTCGACGACGGCGTGGATACACTGATCCGCGGCGCGCGCCGCGTGGTGCCGATGCTGGGCGCGCTTGCCGTGTCGGCCGTGTTGCTCGCGTTCGTGCCCCCGCACAGCCTTGGCTCGCCGTGGTTGCTCGCGCTCCTGGGCGCGCTTGCGCTCTTTTGGACCGCATGGCAGCCGCCGACGACCGTACGCGACGACTACCTTCCGGCACTTGCGGTCGTGCTCGCGGCGCTCGGGCTTGCGCTCGTGGCACGGTTGTCTCCGGCTCTTGCGCAGAAGCAAGAGATTTGGCTCCTCGTCTCGCTCGCGCTTGCGATCGCGGCGGGACCGATCTTTACGACGTTCCGGCGATTTGCGGCGATCAAGTACCTCTGGGTCGTGGGATCGCTCGTGCTCTTTGGACTCTTGCTCGCCTTCGGACAAGAGGTCAACGGCGCGCGCTTGTGGATCAAGATCGGCCCCGTCCAGTACGAACCGGTCGAGCTCATCAAGCTCTTCATCGTGTTCTTTCTCGCGGCGTATCTGGCCGAAACCGCCGATGTGATCGCCGCAGCGCGTCCGTGGTCGGTGCGCGCGAATCTCAAATACCTCGGGCCGCTCTTCATCGGCTGGGTTGCCTCGATGGCGATTCTCGTGGTACAACGCGATTTGGGAATGGCGGCGCTGCTGCTCTCGACCTTCGCGGCGCTTCTGTACGTCGCGACGCGGCGGATCGATATCGTGATCGCGGGCGTTGGCATCTTTGCGTTGACCGCATTTTGGGCCATGCATCATTTTCCGTACGTGCAGACCCGCGTCGCGGTATGGCGCAACCCGTTCTCCGATCCGCTCGGCGCGGGGTATCAGTCCTCGCAGGCGTACTACGCCCTTGCGGCCGGCGGGATTTTCGGCACCGGTTTCGGTCTTGGCCATCCGACGTTTATCCCCGACGTCGCGACCGATTACATCTACGCCGCGTTCTCCGAGGAGTTCGGCTTGCTCGGTGCGTTCGTGCTCATCGCGTTCTTCGCCGTGCTCGTGCGCCGCATGCTCGCCGTCGGGCGCGATCAGCCCGATCTCTACGCAAAGCTGCTCGCTACCGGTCTTGCCGCGACGCTTGGATTCCAAGTTGTCATCATCATCGGTGGCGTCATCGGTGCGTTCCCGCTCACGGGCATCACGCTACCGTTTCTTTCGTACGGGGGAAGCTCGCTCGTCGCGAATTTCCTCATGATCGCGCTCATCTGGGCGATGAGCGCTCGCGTATGCGCACCAACACGATCTCGCTCGTCGTCATCGCCTTAGCGCTGCTCGCCATCGGCGCGGGTTTTGTGAGCGGCGCGGCGGGAAGCCGCCCTCCGGCGGTCGTGACGTACCGGCCGCAACCGCTCGCAAGCGTGCACGCGCGCGCGGGGGCGGATGCATCGGACATTGCGGTGGATGACATCTTCAGTCGCGACGACGTTGTCGTCGATCGTCACGCGAGCGCTTCGACGACCTGGCGCCCGGCGCGCCTTGCGATCGTCGTCGGGTTATGCGGCTACTCCGTGCGGATCGAATCGGCGTTTTTGCATCTGGGAGTGCCGCTTGCGTTCGACGTGGACCCCCATGGGGCCGATGCGGTGCGTTTTGCGCATCTCGCACAAATGGCGAAGATGCCGTTCTTCCTCCACGTGAACGACGTTCCGTCCGCGGCGATGCTCACGTCGTTGCGCGCGCGCTTCGGCACCTTTACGGGCATCGCGTCGCGCACGAGCGCGGGCATGGCGCGCGCGCTCGCCGGCACGGGCTTCACGTTCTTCGACGAACGTGGGGACGCGAATCCGACAGCCTTTTTCGCTGCGCGCGTACCGTTCGTGGCCCGCGACGGTACGGTGGACGATCGCGCCGCCGAGAGCTACATCCTGTTCATGCTGCAACGCGCCGCCGATCGCTCCGAGCACGAGGGAGCCTTGACCTTGCTCATGCGGCCGCTGCCGGCGTCGCTTGCCGCGTTCGAGAGCTTCGTGCAAACGAGGAGTGTCCAAATCGCAGCGCTAACGCCCGAAAGCACGAACTGAAAGGAGCGAACATGGAGCGTTTTTCCAAGATCGGACTCGTCGGTGTCGCACTCGTGCTTGCGCTGGGTGCTTGCTCGAAGAGCAGTACGTCGAGCAGCACGTCGTCGGCCTCGACGGCTCCTGAAGCCACGGCAGCGGCATCGGCTGCCGCATCTCCGGCGGCATCGGTCGCTGCGGCACCGCAGAACGCTGCGGCTGCGGCAGACGGCGGTAAGGTGTATCAAACGAACTGTTCGAGTTGCCACCAAGCCGAGGGCACGGGTCTGGCCGGATCGTTCCCGCCGCTTGCGGGCAACCCAGTCGTGACGGGTGACGCGACCAAAGTGGCGCACATCGTGAAATATGGCTTGAGCGGCAACATTACGGTGGCCGGCAAGGCCTACAACGGGATGATGCCCGCGTGGGGGCAATCGCTCTCGAACGCCGACATCGCCGCGGTGCTCACGTTCATCCGCTCGTCGTGGGGGAACAAGGCCGGCGCCGTGACGGAAGCGCAGGTCGCGGGCGTAGCGCAGTAGCGCTAGCCGAAACGAACGCTTAGCATCGAGATGGAGCCGCCGTCGATTCCTTCGACCGGAAACGTTACCGCGTCGTCGGGCGTGGCGGCGCCCATCGCATAGATCAACGGAAGATAATGATCGGGCGTCGGTGCGGATCGTAGCGCGTCGTCACCCAGCGTCTCATAGTCTACGAGCGGATCGAACCGGCGCGCGAGCATCAACTCGCGCGCCGTCGTTTCGAAGCGCATGGCCCAGTCGTAGGGCTCCTGGACATGGCGTCCCCATGCGTACGCGTGCAGATTGTGCACGATGTTTCCACTCGCCGCGATGAGCACGCCCTCGTCACGCAGCGGACGCAAGCGCACTCCGAGCTCGTAGTGGTACGAGGGCGGCTGCAACTCGTCGATGCTGAGTTGGACGACGGGGACGTCTGCGTCGGGATAGACGTGACGAAGTACGGACCACGTGCCGTGATCGAGGCCCCAGGCGTGATCCATGCGCACGCGCGCCGGTGCGAGCAGGGTGGCGACGTGCGCTGCGAGTTCCGGATCGCCGGGCGCCGGGTAGCGCACCTCGAACAGCGCGCGCGGAAAACCACCGAAATCGTGGATCGTGCGCGGGTGCTCCATCGCCGTCACGAAGGTGCCGGGCAGATACCAGTGCGCCGAAACCATCAGTATCGCGCGCGGGCGCGGGATCGATCGTCCGATTTCATTCCACGCGCGCGTGTAGGCGTTGTCGTCCAAGGCGTTGAGCGGGTTGCCGTGACCGAGGAACAGGACCGGCATGCGTGGTGGGTTCATCGGCGTGCGATCTTCACGAGGCGAAACGGCAATTGCACGTCAAGGCGTCCATCGAACTCCGCAAGGGTTTCGGCCTTACGCTGCACGGCTTCGACGATGCGCTCGCGTTCGGGGACCGAACTGAAAAGGTAGAGACGATTGTAGATGGCGGCGGCGCGATCGGGCGTCATGTATGCGTGTGCCGTGAACGGGGTGATCTCGAGCGTGTCGCGCGCGAAAGCGATCGACTCACCGAGCAGATTGGCGATACCGTCGTCGTCGTAGATCCGGCGGTCTTCCATGTCGGGCCACACGAAGTGCGGATAGAATGAGCGGAGTCTCTCGACGGCTGCCGTGTGCAGTTCGATCCATGTGTTGTCGCGGTCATTTTGCCATCCGCGATTGGTCACAAACGTGAGGCGCCCGCCCTTGCGCAGAACGCGCGCGGCTTCGGCAAAGTAGCGCTTGGGATCGGGAAGAAAGTTGAAAAACTGATGCGCAAGCACCAGATCGAAGCTCGCGCTTTGATAGGGAAGATCGGCCGCATCGGCAAGTTCGAGCGTAAGATTGGGCGAGCCACCGTAGCGCCCGAGCGCCACGGAGAGTTCGGATTCGCTAATGGTGGTAGCCGTGATCCAGCGTGCGCCGGTGCCGAGACGGTCGAGCAGCGCCTCCACCAAGTTGCCGTCGCCGCAGCCAACTTCGAGCATCTCGTCGTCGGGGCGCGCTTCGAGCGCCAGCCGCTCGTAGCTCGTGCACCCGTGCTCGTCGCGCAGGAGCGTAAAGAGGTCGTTCGCGGTGGGGTATGCGTCGTGGAACTCCTGGAAATATGCGAGCCACTCGCCGGCGGTGTTCCGGCGGCCGTTCAACACGGCATCGAGCAGGCGTGACGTCGCATTCTCCACAGCAGTGAGTATTGTGTCGAGCAACCGCTCGTGCCTGTAGGTTCTTTGGATCTGCGTCGCCTGCAAGAAGCGTGCATTGTCAGGCAAGCTCGCGGCACTCGATCGTCACCTATGATACTAGTTGACACCCGGCGGCGTTGCGGATATCCTACACCTAGTAATCTAGGAGATACATCATGCCGAAGAAAAGGGCGCTCGTACTCACCGACCATGAACTGCGGCTCATGGACGTGCTGTGGGCGCGAGGACCCTCCACCGTTTCCGAAGTGACCGCCGCACTGACCGCGCCGCCGCTGGCATACAACACCGTCCTCTCGACGCTTGGAACGCTCGAAAAAAAAGGTTACGTCGCACACAAAACGGCGGGTCGGGCGTTTATCTATGATGCGCGAGTCGAGCGAGAGGATGCAGCAAAAACCGCCGTAAGCCACGTGATCGCGCGTTTTTTTGGAAATTCCCCAAACGCGCTCGCCCTTGCGCTGCTCAATGACGTACCCGTTAGCGATGCCGACCGCAAGCGTATCCGCGAACTTCTCGAACGTTCTGCAAAGGATAAACAGTGAACAGCATTTTGGCGCCAATGGCGCTCGCGATATCGAGCATGCTCTTCACGAGCATTTGGGAGGGCGCGATCATCGTCGCCATCGTTTGGACCGGCTTGCGATGCGTTCCGAAGCTTGGCGCATCGACCCGTCACGCGATTTGGCTCTGCACCCTTATGGCACTCGTCGCCGCACCGATCGCGACCACGGTCGCGGCCTCGACCGTGCCGTCTTCGTCGAATACGCCAGTCGTCCTGATTCCGGTAACGTCGAGTTCAGAAACCTCTGCCCATCGTATGGTTGCTGCGAGAAACGCGCAGCACTCCGCCGCAGCGGCGAAGGTGGTGGTGCCATCGCGTCGCTACATTGACGTGCCGCTGGTGTTTTCCATGGTGGTTGCGTTGCTTTGCTTGGCGCTCGCGGCGGCCCGTAGCGCAATTCTCGTCGCGCACCTGTCGGAGCTTGCTCGGCTGCGGCGGACCGCGGTGCGGGTGCGCGATGCGTTCGGGTATCCGGTTCTCGCGTCGGCTCGAGCCACGGTGCCGCTGGCGGTCGGCTTCTTTCGCCCCGCCGTCATGTTGCCGGCAAACCTAGGGGCCGAGCTTTCGCCGAAGGCGATCGAGGCCATCGTCATGCACGAGGCGGCTCATCTGCGGCGTTATGACGTCTGGACGAACCTCGTCGTACGCATCCTTGAAATCGCGCTCGTGCTCAATCCGATCGCGTGGTTCGTCTCCGGGCGCCTCTGTGTGGAACGCGAGATCGCCTGTGACGATTGGGTTGTATCCCGCATCGACGGAGGTGAAGTCCTTGCAAGGGCGCTCGCGACGCTATCTTGCCGCCCACTTGTTCCGTCGCTCGCCGTACCGGCTGCGGTTGGATCAAAAAACGCCCTCGTCGAACGCATCGAACGGCTCCTGGACCGGCGCCCACGACGACTGCGGGTCTCTGCAGGAGCGCTTGCCGGCGCGTTGGCGCTCTTGCTCGCGTTCACGGCGATCGTGCCGGTGTTCTCGCCGGTGCTGGCCCTTGCCGAAGGACCATCGCTTGCATCCACGACGGCGTGCGTGAATCACGGGATCATGATCGCACTCCCCGATTTTCGCACTGGAAAACCATCACATCGATGGGTTCCGCTCGGCGCCTACGCGAAGCGTGCAACGAATCCAAGAGACACGGTGGTCGATGCGACCGTCGATGCGAACGGGAAACTGACGAACGTCACCATCGTCTCGTCGCCTTACGAACGCGATGCTGCAGCAGCAAAGAACCTATTCGAGCGCAGCGCGTATCGGCCGGCAGTCATCGGATGTCACCCGACGGCGTCGAGCATACGTGTAGCGTTTGGCATGAACATGGGTGCAGCCGTGCCGATCTCGGTTGTGAGCGCAGTCTATCCGCATGGCTGGAGTCGTCAGCATCCAGGCGCGTGCAAGGTTCCCGATCTCCTCCATGGCGGTATACCAGACGTCAAGCTCACGCAAAATACGACGCTCTCCGGCTCGGTGCGCGTGGTCGTTGACGCCCGTGGGAACGTCATTCGTGCCTCGCTGCTACATCGGACCGGAGATCGTGCATTCGACGCGGCCATGCTCGCGGCAGCGAAAAGCTATGTATATCCTCTGGGTGCGAGCAATCGCTTTAAGCCGGTCCGTCCGGACGGTGCGCCGCTCGCATGGAACGCGACACACGGATACAACTCGTATGCAACGTGCGCCCCGCTACCCACGCAATATACCTGGACCACGACCTTCCCATCGGCTGGGAAGTAGATGTGGCGCACTCGAACCCGGCGAGTTCTGCGCTGAGCAACAGATTGAACCGCAAAGCGGAACTCGTTTTGCCAGGCGCCGGTCCTGCGTGCCCAAACGTGCAATTAGGCTGCAAATCGGAAATCGACGAGAAAGAGACGCTCCGCGTAGTTGTACAAATCTGGATCGACCTTCCGCAGGCGCGCCTTCGTCGCTCTTGGCCAATGCGAGGTGACGTCGTTGATTTCGACATAGGCGCGCAACGCCTCTGCGAAATATTCGTCGATGCCGGTTGCTGCGTAGGGCGTGACGAAGCGCGTTGCCGCGGTAAAGATCGCGCGCAGGGCCGGGTCGATTCCCGAGCGATAGACCCCGCCGCCGAGCGCGCAATCGAGCGCGTGGCCGAACTCGTGCGCGACGGTCATCGGGCTGCGCGAACGCACATACACGGTGCGTTCCTCGACGACGAAGAGCCCCGCCGGCGGGGCGGGCCAGGCATCGACGTCGATGTTGAGACGTGCGAGGGCGGGCGAGGCATTGCGGTAGAGTTCGCCGCGGTGCAGCGGAGCGATGCGCGTGCCGGCACGATGCGCGAAGGCGAGTGCTCCCGCGCCGAAGCGTTCGAGGGTGCGGGCGATTGCGCGCCCGGTATCGGGGCGTTCGCGTGCGATCAGTCGTGCGGCGAGGGTTGGTGCGGTGGACATCCGCACCATCGTGTCGCGTGAACGTGGCGCGGATGCTGCCGCGGTGTGTCTGCGGGATGTCCGTCCATCAGTGTCGGACGACGAGCACGGGCACGTCGGCGCGGCGCAACACCCCTTCGGCGACGCTGCCGATGAAGAGGCGTGAAAGCCCCTTGCGGCCATGCGTGCCAAGCACGATCAAATCGGCGTGGACCGACGTTGCGGTAGCAAGAATCTCCTCGACCGCGTCGCCTTCGCCGGTGACCGTTGCCGGGGTGAGACCGTAGGTTGCGCACGTTGCGCTCGCCTCGCTCAACATCTGCGCTCCGTCTTTGCGCATGATCTCGATCGCATCGACGGGGTAGGGCGTTTCGTAGCCCGCGACCGCGAGCAGTTTGGAGACGTCAATGACGTTGACGAGCGTCACCTTTGCTTTGGCTAATGTCGCTACGTCGCACGCTTGCCGGAGGGCCGCTTGCGCGGCCTCCGATGCGTCGACGGCGACGAGTATCGATGAAAACATTTCACCACGTCCTCATGCCTGGAGCTAAGAATCCCTGCGTATGCATCAATTCCGCGATGGGTCCCGCGTACGCGAGCACCGCGAGGACGAGCGCAACGACGCCCCAGCGGAAGATACGATCGAAGATGGCCGGCGTCGCTCCCGATTCCTCGGACGGCGTCGCGAAGTCCGCGTCCATCGTTTGCGTCTTCCGGTTTGCGACGAGCGTTCCTATAGCGACGACCGCAAACATCATCGCGCTGACAAACAGGATCGTTCCGCCGGCGGCGGCGACGAGATTGTAGGGGTGCCAGAGGGTGGCGACGGCGCTTCCTAGGTAGTCGACGCTCGCGGTGCGGCGCGGTTCGCCCATGAGGCCCACGAGGTGCATCGCCATCGACATGACGAGCATGCCGACGAACCATAGGCGCGCTTGCCAGAGCGCCCACGTCTTCGACCAGAGTTCACGGCCGGTCAACTTTGGAATGAGCCAATAGGCCGTGCCGAGGAATGTGAGCGCGGCCGGTCCGCCCACGGTCACGTGGAAGTGACCGACCACCCAGATGGTGTTGTGAACGAGCAGATCCATGTTGTACGACGCGTTGACGAGGCCGCCGAATCCGCCCAGGATGAAGAGCAGCATCGCGTACCCGGTCGCGGCGAACGCGGGGTTATCCCACGGCAGCGAGCGTGCCGTCGCCCAGAAGCCGATCTTGCCGAGCGTGCGCGCTTTCAACTCGAACGACGCGAAGATCGCAAACGCGGTTAAGAACGACGGGATAGCGACGCCGTAGGTAAGGACGGTGTGTAGCATCTTCCATCGATCGGCGATGCCTGGCTCGAGAAACTCGTGATGGATGCCGACCGGCGTCGAGAGCAACAGCAAGAAGATGAACGTGAGCCGGGTCAGGCTGTCGGAGAAGAGATGACCCTTGTAGTACGTCGGCACGATGTTATACCACGCAATGTACGCGCCCATGATCCAGAAATAGACGAGCGGGTGGCCGAAGTACCAAAAGAGCAGACGCGTGAGCAACACATTGACGCCCGGCGTCCAGCCGAACGCCCACGGTATCAGGATGCCGATCACTTCGGTCGCAACGCCGAGTGTGGCGATCCACCACATGAGAAAGGTCGTGGCAGCGCAGAAGGCTGGAAGCGGAATGCGCTCGCCGCGATGCGTGCGTCGCCACCAGATCACGTTTGCGAAGATGTCGGTGGCGACCAGCCACGTGCCGACGATCAACAACGTTGCGCCGATGTAGAACCACGGACTTGCCTTGAGCGGCGCGTAGAACGTGTAGAGCACGGTCGCATTACCGGCTAGGATCTCGTAGGCCGCCATCAGCGTCCCCGCGAGCATCACCCACCAGCCGAGCCACCCGATCACGAGCAAGCGCGCGCGCGGGATCGAACGATAGGTTACGAACGTCGAGAGGCCGGTGATGAAAAACGTCGTGAAGACGAGCGCCATCATCACGCCGTGCGTGGTGAGGATCCGGTAGTAGTCGAACCACGGGGGCGCCGTGATCGCATCGGCGCGCGAAAAGACCTGAAGCAAGCCGAAGAGTGCGCCGAGAACGAACGCGACGGTTCCGGTATAGACGTGGGCGATGACGAGGCGGTTCTCCGCGCGTTGGGCGCGGTCTGCAGATGCGCTCATGCTAGATCACCTCGATCTTCGCGAACATGTTTTGATGACCGATGCCGCAGTATTCATGACAGAGCAGCAAGTAGGTACCCTTCTTCGTAAACGTATGCGTTTCGGTGTTGACCCAACCGGGGACCACCATCATGTTGATGTCCGTGTCCGGGACGAAGAATCCATGAACGACGTCGGGGCTCGTGACGTAGAACGTGACGGTGCTGCCCACCGGAACCCTCAGGTCGCTCGGCGTGAACTGGAAGACCTGGGCGACGTAATAGGCTTCGTAGCGGTGGTCGCCGATCTGACGAAGACCGGGCTTGTCGAACGGCGGCGTCTGCGCGACCTTGGTCGGGTCGATCGTCTGCATGCCGGAAGGCGGATTGATGTTGTCAGCGATCGACGCAAAGCCGATCGCCCCTAAGAAGACGACCAGCATGGCGGCGCCGAAAATCATCCAAAGGCGCTCGTAACGATGGATGTGCATGCGTTACCACCGCCCGAGCATCAAGAAGTACAGAAGAAACCACCCCACGGCAAAACACGCGCCCATCACAAGGACGAAGCGTAGCGTTCCCGGGAGCGGCGTCTCACGATCATGGTCGTGGTCGATCACCGGCATATCCCTCCAAGTGGTGACAAGAGGCTACCGATGCTACGCTAGCTTCTCGCCATGAAGCCCTTGAGAACATCGTGCGAAGGTGCCCGTCCTGAGCGTACCTAAGCCCCGTTTGGTGAAGCGCATCTTGATCGTTGACGACGAGCCGCAGATCGGGGAGGTGCTGAGCGCCTATCTGCAGCGCGAGGGCTTCGAAACGATCGTTCGCGAGACGGTTGCCGGGGCGGCCGCGGAGCTCGAAGGCGGGTTACCCGACCTCCTGATCCTCGATATCACCCTGCCCGACGGTAGCGGCCTCGATATCCTACGCTCGATCCAGGAGCATGGCGTTCCGGTGATCCTGCTGACCGCGCGAGCCGACGAGGTCGATCGCATCGTCGGGCTTGAGCTTGGGGCCGACGATTACGTCACGAAGCCGTTCTCGGCGCGCGAAGTGGTTGCGCGCGTGCGCGCCGTGATGCGACGCTCGGGCGAGGTGCCCGCTGCCGCGAACGGCAGCGAACCCGAGCAGCGCATACGTATCGGTGGGCTTGAGGTCGATCTTGGGGCCCATGAGGTGCGCATCGGCGGCGAGGGCGTGCCGCTGACCCCGTCGGAGTTTCGCATTCTTACGGTGCTCGGCGAGCATCCGGGCCAGGTTTTCACGCGCGCGCAATTGCTCGACCATCTGCACGACGATGGATCGATCTTCGAACGCACGCTCGACCGTCATATCAACAACCTGCGCAAAAAGATCGAACCTAATCCGCAAGAGCCCGAGTACGTGCTGACGGTCTATGGCGTCGGTTACAAGATGAGAAAGCCGTGATCGAACGCGACGCGGAGCGCGATGCCATCCTCCATTGCCTCGACCTTGCGATGATGCAAGAGTTCGATGAAGCCAAACGTCTGCTCGAACCATACGACAACGCGATCGCCGGGCGTCTGTTTTTGCTCGTCTGCGAACTCGAACAGCGGGAGCAGGCGCGCGCGCGGGCCGTTGCGGTGACGCGTCACGAGATCGGCAACGCGCTCTCGATCGCGCAGGCTAATCTGGAAGGCATGGCCGACGGGGTGCTCGAGGCAACGCCGCAGCGCCTGGAGGCGGTGGTGCGATCGCTGCGCTCGGCGGGCGCGCTGTTGGACGAGTTGCGACGCATCCCGGCGCGCAACGATATTCGTGACGTGGGCGACGAGCGGATGGCGCTTGCCGAGTTGATCGAGGCCAACGTCGCGGCGATTACGGGGCTTGCGAGCGAGAAGGGCGTGCAGGTCACGTACGTGCGTACGCCCGGCTCCGAACATTGCCGCGGCGATGCGACGCACGTCCGGCGTATGGTCCGCAAGGCGGTCATCGACGCCGTTCGCTATGCTCCGCCGCACGGCTCGGTCGAGTTGAGCGTCCCCACGGGCGACAGCCAATTGGCGGTCGCGATTCGTGATGCCGCCTCGAACGGCCATGGAGCGTTACAACGGATGATCAGCATCCGTCTGCCGATCGTGGCAGAGTGACGCTCTACGCGTGTCCTTGGCGCGCGGCCCGGGCGACGTCGTGCTCGTGCTCGCCTACGATGCGCACGACCTCGTTTGCAACCCACGTAAGGAAGGTCTGCAGGCTGCGCTCGGCCGCGCCGTGCAGCACCGTGGTATCGGTGCCCGCGCCGAGCGCGCCGAGTGGGGGTTCGTAACTGCCTTGGAGCCACAGCTCCGATTCGTCGTTGCCGTTCGGCGTCACCGTCAGCGTGCCGTCGAAACGCGGGAAGAGTTGACGGTTGTGCTCCGCTTCGAGTTGGAGGCGGCACTCCCATCGCATCGGACGCGCTTCGACGGCGGCTGAGACGGGAACGCTAATCGCTCCGTCGAGCGGCAGGTGCACGTCGCGTAATCCCATCGAGAGCGTGACGTGTTCGTACGGTGCGCGTCGCGCCGCGATACTTTCGAGAATGCCGAGCGCGGCGTCGCGCGCGAGTGTGGCAGGGAGATGCATCGGCGCATAGATTTCAATCTTCGAACTGCTCATGAGGCTTCGTGCCCTTTCTCGTGCTCTTCGCTGCGGTAGCGGTTCTCGATGTCGCGTCCGATCCGGCGCAAGAACTCGCGGGCGGTTGCCGAGGCGATGCGAGAGCCGAGAACCGCGTCGAAGGCCGCACCGACGATGCCGAGCGGTGGATCGTAGGTTCCCTGTAACTCGAGCACGCAAACATTGAAGTCTTCGTCCGCACGTACGGTGAGCGTGCCGTCGAAATCGGGAAACGGGCCACCGCGATTCGGGGTCCAGCGCACGGTCCATGGTTCGTCGAAATGCAGTGGATCGGTTCCCTTGCCGTACTGCACGAGCACGTCCTTTTGAAGCCCGGCGGCGGATCCGTCGAGGTCGATCGGGACGCGCAGCCGGACCACTTGATGCTCGCCCGACTCGGCAAACGCTCCGAGCGCAGCGTCGAGGTGCGTGCGCGCGCGTGCGTACGGGCAATGGAGGTAATAGCGCTGGAGCAGCGTGGTCATCGGCGCAGAGCTTAGCTCGCTACGGTGGTCGAGGTCGTGCACGTATGGCACCGGCCGAGCAGGCTCACGACGGAGTCGCTGACCTGCGCCCCAAGTTCGCTTGCGACAACCGTGACCACGTCGGGTGGAAGCGCGAATCGTACGTTGCTCACGTTGCCGCACTGGATGCAGCGGAAATGAGCGTGCGCGGGTCCGGCTGCTTCGTAAAACGCGCTATCGGCTCCGGGCAGCGTGATCTCCGAGACCATGCCGAGATCGCGCAGGCGCGTCAGGGCACGATAGACGGTCGTGAATCCAATGCCGGGGCGGCGCGTCCGTGCAAGCTCGTAGAGGTCGGACATCGGGAGATGGCGACCAACCCCCTGCTCCTGAACGATGTCGTAGACCAAGCGGTGATTCTTGGAAAGCCGGGTGTCGTCGAGCGTAGCAGTCATACTGATTGCATCTGTCCTGTAGGAAGAGTGATTGACCGCAGTCTAGCGCCGCCTCGGGAAGAGGTAGTGAAAGACTTTTCCAGGCGTCTTCTTCATCGCGCGCTACGGCGGCGGTACGCTCGGTCCGAGAGGAAGGTACACCCATGGAACGAGTGCGGGCGAGCGTCGCCCTTGCGTGTCCGCAACACGAGGCGGAGGCCCTGCTTCCGCGGGTCTTCGAGCGCTATCGCGGCGCTGACGGTATCATTCGTTTCCCGCTTCACGTCGCGCTCGAGGATTTCGGCGTGCCGCTCGGTCTTGAGATCGGACGCGAGGTCGAGGTGCGGGTGACCCGGCGTCGCGACGAGCAGAACTTGAACGAGATCTATGCCATCACATGGCAACCGGCGGGCGGCGGGCCGTTCCCGGCGTTCGATGGGACGTTGATCCTTTGGAGCGAGGAGCACCCAGCCGCATGTTATCTCGAACTCGACGGCACCTACGAACCGCCGCTCGGGCACGTCGTCGGTGCAGCGTTTGACGCGACGATCGGCCATCTGATCGCCGAGCGTACGGCGACGCAGTTTCTCCACGACATCGCCGCTGCGATTGGTACCCTGCGCGCCTCCGTGCGCACCTGACGGTTCATGCTGACGCCGGCGGATATACCGCTCGCCGCAGCGAGCGTCGAACCGCTCGACGACGACGAAGCGGCTCGGCGTCTGATCGCATATGGGCCGAACGTGCTCGTGCCGGAGCGGCACGGGCATCCGTTGCTGTGGGCGTTGCGTTTCTTTGCGGATCCGATGGTCGTGCTCCTCATCGTCGCCGGCATCACCTACGTGGTGCTTGGCGATCGCTTTGATGCGTCGATTGCGTTCGGCGCGCTCCTACCGATCTTTCTCGTGACGGCGGTACTGGAGCATCGATCGGAGCGCGCGCTCGAGGCATTGAAGAATGCGGCGTTACCGACGGCGCGCGTACGGCGCGCCGCGCGCGAGCTCGTCATCGACGCACGCGAGATCGTGCCGGGCGACATGATGCTCGTGCAGGAAGGCGACGTCTTCGTTGCTGACGGCACGCTCGTATCGGGTGACGTCTTGATCGTTGACGAATCGGCGCTGACCGGTGAATCGCACCCGGTGCTCAAGGAGCGGGAGGCCGATACGGTCTTCGCGGGGACCGCGCTGCGCAGCGGGCGCGGGGTGGTCCTGGTTACGGCGACCGGCGCTGCGACACGGTATGGCCGCATCGGGACCTTGATGTCGCAAATGCACGAGGCGTCCACGCCGATCGAGCGGGCGATCCGGAAGGTGGTGTATCAGATCGGTTCGGCCGTGCTGGTATTGTGCGTGGCGGTCGTCATCCTCGAACGCTCGCACGGCGAACTCTGGCCCGCCGCGTTGATCGCCGGAGTGAGTCTTGCGATGGCGGCACTGCCCGAAGAGCTGCCCGCGGTCTATACGCTCTACCTGGCGCTTGGCGCGTGGCGACTCGCAAAGGCGCATGCGCTCGTACGGCGGCTTGCGAGCGTGGAGACGCTCGGCGCGGCGAACGTCATCTGCGTCGATAAGACCGGAACGCTTACCTACGGGACGCTCGACGTTGCGGAGGTGAGCGCGATGCCGGGATGGTCGCGCGACGATGTCGTCGCATGCGCGGTGCGCGCGTGCGAAGCCAAACCCTTCGATCCGCTCGATCAGGCGATCCTCCGCTATGCCGAGCGTACCGGTGCGCCGGCCGGCGTGCTCGAGCGCGAGCATCCGGTGCGCTCGTATCCGTTCGACGCGATGCATCGGCGCACGACCAAAGTATGGTCGCGCGACGGCGGCGTGCTGGTGGTTGCGAAGGGCGCCCCCGAGGCGATCGCAGCATTGAGCATCGGCGACGACGAGCGCCGTTCCGCGTTCGCGCGCGAAGCGGAACGCTATGCGGCCGAAGGCATGCGGGTCATCGCGATCGCGAGCACCACGCACGCTGCGGGCGATGCGGCGCGGGCGCAGGACGAACGCGGATTCGAACTCGTTGGGCTCATGGCGTTGAGCGATCCCGTGCGCGAGAGCGTGCCGGAGGCGCTCGTTGCGTGCGAACGCGCGCGGATAGCGGTGATCATGGTCACGGGCGATCATCCGGCGACGGCCGAGGCGGTGGCCCGTCAGGTGCGCTTGCACAGTTCCACAACGATCACCGGCGCACAACTCGAACGGCTCGACGATCTCGGGTTGGTGCGGGCGCTCGATGAGGGAGCGCGTATCTTTGCGCGCATCGCCCCCGAGCAGAAGCTGCGCATCGTGACGGCGCTGCACCTTCGCGGTGACGTCGTGGCAATGACCGGCGACGGAACCAACGACGCGCTTGCCATGCGCGAAGCGGATATCGGGGTTGCGATGGGCAAGCGTGGGACCGACGTTGCGCGGGCCGCCGCCGACCTCATTTTGCTCGACGACGAGTTCGCGACGATCGCCGGCGCCATCGCGGGCGGGCGGCGGATTTTTCGCAATTTGCGTCGCGCGTTCCGGTATCTCAACGCGTTTCATCTGCCGCTGATCGTTGCGGCGGTTGCGACGCCTGCGCTCGGTGTGCCGCTGCTGCTCTTACCCGTGCATATGGTGGCACTCGAGCTGATCGTGCATCCGACCTCGGCGCTCGTGTACGAGAACGATGAAGGCGGCGAGGACGTGATGACGCTTGCGCCGCGCGGCAACGCGGCGGGCCTGCTACGCGGCGATGATTGGGTGCGCCCCATGATGTTGGGAATGACGCTGGCGATTGCCTCGCTCGGGATGTTTCTGTGGGCGCTTGCCGCGGGCGAAGGCGAGGCGCTTGCGCGGGGCGTCGGGCTTGCGACGCTGCTTGCCGGCGAGATGGCGATGGTCGTCGCGGAGCGATCGTCGGACGTGCCGGTCTGGCGTCAATCGCTCAGGGATAATCCGCGATTGCTGCTCGTTCTCGCCGGAACGTTCGCATTCATCATCGCACTGCTCTACGTTACGCCGGTCGCGAGCGCGTTTCGAATCGCGACGCCATCGATGTCGCAATTTGCGTTCGCGTGTGCCGTCGGGTTACTCGCCACACTGTGGTTCGAGCCGTTCAAAGGCGTCGTCGCGCGCAGGCGCGCAGGGAGGTCCACGGCGTGAAGATCGTCGTTGCAACCGATGGTTCGAGTGTCGCCAAGCAGGCGCTGTGTGCCGCGTTCGATCTGGCGCGTGAATTCCGGACGCCTCCCGAGATTCACGTCGTCGCGGTGGTCGATTACTTTACGCCGCCGGCCGGCCTTGCGAAGGCGGTCGCCGACGCACCCGATCTCCTGGCTGACGAAGCCCAGAGGGCGCTTGGCGGAGCGCGCGAGCATGCGGCGTCGTATGGTGTGGAGATCGAGACCCACGTGCTGCGCGGCCACGTCAGCGTGCAGGTGTTGGAGTACGCGCGTTCGATCGGTGCGGCGCTGATCGCCGTGGGGACGCACGGGCGGCGCGGGCTCGCGCGGGTGCTCCTCGGCAGCACGTGCGAAAACCTCGTGCGCCAGTCCGAGATTCCGCTGCTGACCGTCCGTGAGCATGGCGCTGCCGACGGCTGAGGTGCGACCGGGGGGCGGTAGCGGAAGAACCTTGGGCGCCCCTCTTGTCAAAAGCGAGCTTATTAGTTTTAATAATGTTCTATCTATCATGGCGACAAAGGCAGCAGGCAAGCCCTCTGCAGCGCCGGCCGATTGGGCCGAGCTCCTTCAGGGGCCAATCAAATCGAAGACGGTCTTCCCCGTCCTCGTGCTGCATCTGCTCGCCTCCGCACCCGACACCGGCTCCGGGCTGATGGCCCGCATCGAAAGCCTCTGCGCCGGGCTGCTCGCGGTGAATACCAACACCATCTACCCGCTGTTGCGACGTTTGGAAGAGCGCGGTTTTATCATCGGTGAGTGGGAGCATCCGACCAAGCGCTCTCGCCGGTTCTACCGGATCACCGACGCCGGAAACGCGCGCCTCGAACGGATCAAAGCGGGGATGCTTCCCTATCTCGACATGCTCGCAGGATCGATCGAACGACTCCGTCGCGAGCTCTACGACGTTGATGCTGCCTGACGCTTAAACAAGCGGAAAGAGAACGACGAGGATGAGCACCTATCAAGCCCCACTCCGTGACATGCAGTTCGTGCTGCGTGAACTTGCCGACGTCGAAGGCGTCGCCAAACTCCCGGGATACGAAGACACGACCGACGTGCTCGATTCGATCCTCGAAGAGGCCGGCTCGTTTGCGAGCGGCGTGCTCGATCCGTTGAACCGGATCGCCGACAAAGAAGGCTGTACGTGGGTTGACGGCAAGGTCACGACGCCCACCGGTTTCAAAGAGGCGTACAAGAAATTTGCCGCAGCCGGATGGATCGGACTTCCCGTTCCGGCCGAGTATGGCGGTCAGGGGCTCCCGTCGCTCTTGCTCGGGCCGACGCTCGAGATGTGGAACGCGTCGAACATCGGCTTTGCCAACGGTCCGTTGTTGAACCAAGGTGCGATCGAAGCGATCGAACTCTGCGGTTCCGACGAGCAAAAGAAGAAGTGGATTCCGAACCTCGTCTCGGGCAAGTGGACGGGCACGATGAACCTTACCGAGCCGCAGGCAGGCTCCGACCTCGCCAAGGTGCGCGCGAAGGCGGTTCCGGAGGGCGATCACTACCTGATCTCAGGCGAGAAGATCTTCATCACGTTCGGCGAGCACGACATGGCGGAGAATATCGTGCATCTCGTTCTTGCGCGTCTTCCCGACGCGCCGGAGGGCACCAAGGGCATCTCGATGTTCATCGTGCCGAAGTTCCTCGTCGATGATGCCGGTAAGCTCGGCGAAGCCAACGACGTCGTCTGTGCGGGCATCGAGCACAAGCTCGGCATCAACGGCAACCCGACGTGTACCATGAAGTTCGGCGAGAAGGGCAAGGGCGCCGTCGGCTACCTCGTGGGCGAAGCGAACCGTGGCCTCGAGTACATGTTCATCATGATGAACGCGGCGCGTTTCTCGGTCGGCGTACAGGGCTATGCCGTCGCTGATCGCGCATATCAATCGTCGCTTGCCTACGCGAAGGAACGCGTGCAGATGACCGACGTCGCCTCGCGTAGCAAGGAGTCGGTACGCATCATCGAGCACCCCGACGTGCGTCGCATGCTCATGTGGCAGAAGGCGAACATCGAAGCGATGCGCGCGATTTCGTACGTGACCGCGGCTTCGCTCGATTTTGCGCACAAATCGCCCGACGAGAAGGTGCGTAAGGAGCACAAGGCGTTTGTCGAGCTGATGATTCCGGTCGTCAAGGGCTGGTGCACTGAGAATGCGATCGATCTGTGCTCGAACGCGTTGCAGATCTTCGGCGGCATGGGGTACGTGGAAGAGACCGGTATCGCGCAGCAGTATCGCGACGTGCGCATCACGACTATCTATGAAGGCACGACGGGTATCCAGGCGCTTGACTTGGTCGGACGCAAGCTCGTGCGCGACATGGGCGCCACCGCGACCGCGGTGATCAAGCGCATGGAGGCCGACGCAAAGGTCGCGGCTGCAAGCGAGAACGCCGACGTCAAAGCGACCGGCGAAGCGCTGCTCAAGAGCATCGCGACGCTCGCCGAAGTCTCGCAGTGGCTCGGTATGAACGCGATGGGCGATCTGCGCAAGGCCTTCGCGTGCTCGGTCCCCTACCTCAAGCTTTGGGGTGTCGTCGCGGGCGGCTGGCAGATGGCGCGCGCTGCGACGGTCTGCGCCGCAAAGATCGCAAGCGGTGACAAGGATCCGTTCTACGCCGCCAAGATCACGACGGCGAAGTTCTTTGCCTCGCACGTGCTCTCGCAGGGCGCGTGGTACAAGCGTCAGGTGATCGATGGATCAGGCGACGTGATGACGCTGCCCGAAGAGGCCTACGAACTCGATCGCAAGATGGCGGTGACGGCGTAATCATGTCGTTCATCCGCACGGAAGATCGCGACGGCGTGCGGGTTATCACGCTCGATAACCCGCCCGTCAACTCTCTCTCGTTCGCGCTCTCGGGCGAACTCGTGCCGATCGTCGAGGCCGCGGACAAGGACGACGGCGTCAAAGCGGTCGTCTTCATCGGCGCAAACGGCATCTTCTCGGCTGGTGCCGACGTCAACGACTTCTCGACCGAACCGACGCCCGAGACGCGCACGATCCGCGACGTGATCGCGGCGGTCGAGCGCAGCAACAAGATCTACGTCGCCGCGATTCAGAAGAACGCGCTCGGCGGCGGTCTCGAGCTCTCGCTCGCGTGCGACTACCGCGTCGCGACGGCGGACACGAAGGTCGGTCTGCCCGAGATTAAACTCGGCTTGCTGCCGGGTGCCGGCGGCACGCAGCGTCTGCCGCGTTTGATCGGTGCGCAAGATGCGCTCGACATGATGCTCAAGGGCAAGAACGTCAAAGCTGCGGACGCGAAAGAGAAAGGCATCCTCGACGAGGTCGTCGAGTCGGCCGATGGGCTGCTTGATGCCGCGCTGAAGCTCGCAAAGAACACGGAGAAGCGTCGCATCTCGCGCCGCAAGGTCGAACTCGGCAAAGGCATCACCGCGCAAGCTGCGCCCTTCATCGTCTCGCAAGCGCACAAGATGGTTCCGGCGGAAGATGCGGGCGGCTTCGCGGCGCACAAGCTGATCGACGCGGTCGAAGCCGCGTTCGAACTTCCCTTCGAATTCGGTATCGCGCGCGAAGCGCGCCTGTTCGAAGAACTCGCGCGCTCGGCGCCATCGTTTGCACTGCGCCATGTGTTCTTCGCCGAGCGCGAGCTCGCGAAGATCCCGGGCCTTGGCGACGCGAAGCCGCTCGAAGTCAAGAAAGCGGGCGTCATCGGTGCGGGAACGATGGGCACCGGCATCGCGATCACCTTCGCGCAGGCGGGCATCCCCGTTGCGGTGATCGATTCGAACGCCGACGCGGTCGAAAAGGCGCGCCAGACCGTCTTCGGCATGTTCATGTATCAGGTCCAGAAGGGCCGCATGACGCAGGAAGAAGCCTGGAAGCTCGGTCAGTCGATCCACTTCACCGATGACTACAACGAGCTCGCCGACGCCGACGTCGTGATCGAAGCCGTCTTCGAGAGCATGGACGTGAAGAAGCAGGTCTTCGAGAAGCTCGACGGCATCGTAAAACCCGAGGGTATCCTCGCCTCGAACACTTCGACGCTCGACATCGACGAGATGGCCTCGGTTACGAAGCGTCGCGACAAGTTCGTCGGCTTGCACTTCTTCGTGCCCGCGAACATCATGCCGTTGCTCGAGATCGTGCGCGGTAAAGACACGTCGGCGCAGACGCTCGCGACCGCGTTCAAGCTCGGCAAAACGCTGCGTAAGACCGCGGTGCTCTCGACCAACGCCTTCGGCTTCATCGGCAACCGCATGGTCTTCGATTACGCGAAGGCGGCGGGAGCGCTCGCGGAAGAGGGCATCTCACCGATGCGCATCGACCGCGTCGCCAAGACGTTCGGCTTCCCGATGGGACCGTTCGCGATGGGCGATCTCTCCGGCATCGACGTTGCGTGGCATATCGCAAAGGCGCGCCCCGACGTCGCCAAGGGTCGCACCGACGTGATCGATCGTCTGGTCGAGATGAAGCGGCTCGGGCAGAAGACGATGGCTGGATATTTCCGCTACGACAAGAGCGTGGGCAAGGGCCGCGAGCCAATCGCCGATCCGGAGATCGAAGCGCTCTTCGCCGATGAGGCCAAGAAGCACGGCATCGCTCCACGCGAGGTCTCGGACGACGAGATCCTGCAACGCCTCGTCTTTGCGCTCATCAATCGCGGTGCATATCTGCTTGAAGAGGGCGTCGCGCTACGACCGGGCGACATCGACATCGTCTATATCTTCGGATACGGATTCCCGCCGCACCACGGCGGCCCGATGTGGTATGCCGACGAGGTTGGCGTAAAGCACGTGTACGACAAGGTGGTCGAGTTCGGCTGGGAGCCGGCCCCGCTGCTGAAATCTATCGCCGAGAAGAACGGCACCTTTGCTGCTCTGAAACAGGGAGAGTTGATCAATGCGTGAGGCGGTCATCGTCTCCGCGGCGCGGACGCCGATCGGTAAGGCATTTCGCGGCGCTTTCAATCAAACGCCGAGCGCGACGCTCGCGGGCTTCGTCGCGCGTGAAGCGATGAACCGCGCGCAGGTCGATCCGGCCGAAATCGAAGAAGTCGTGATCGGCGCGGGCTTGCCCGAGGGCGCGAGCGGCAACAACATCGGGCGCACGACGGCGTTGCGTGCCGGTTGCCCGGTGACGGTCGCCGGTTCGACGGTGAGCCGTTTCTGTGCGTCCGGCCTCGACGCGATCGTAGCGGGCGCGAAGCGCGTTATCGTCGATGGCGCCGACGTCGTCGTTGCGGGCGGGGTTGAGTCGATCTCGATGGTACAGAACGAGTTGAACATGGCGCACTACACCGAGGAGTGGCTGCTGCGCCACACGCCGGACGTGTACATGCCGATGTTGTATACCGCCGACAACGTGGCGAAGAAGTACAAGGTCTCGCGTGAAGCGCAGGACGAGTACGCGCTCCAGAGTCAGCAGCGCACGGCCGCCGCGCAGCAGGCAGGGCGCTTCGATGCCGAGATCGTCGCGATGCCGTCGTGGATGTACGTGCAAGATCGAGAGACCGGCGTCGTTAGCGAAAAGCACGTGACGCTGCGTCACGACGAAGGCAATCGTCCCGAGACGACGCTCGATGGACTCTCGCAACTCAAGGGCGCGGTTCCGGGCATCAAAGAGACCTCGATCACGGCCGGCAACTCCTCGCAGCTCTCCGACGGCGCCGCCGCGGTCGTGCTGATGGATGCGAAACTCGCCGAACAACGTGGGCTCCAACCGCTCGGATACTATCGCGGTTTCGCGGTCGCCGGATGCGAACCGGGTGAGATGGGTATCGGTCCGGTCTTTGCCGTTCCGAAGCTGCTCAAGGCGCATGGGTTGAAGATTGACGACGTCGGCCTGTGGGAACTCAACGAAGCCTTCGCGGTGCAGACCGTGTACTGCCGCGATACGCTCGGTATCCCGAACGACCGTTACAATGTTGACGGTGGAGCGATCTCGATCGGTCATCCATATGGGATGAGCGGTGCGCGCATGACGATGCATGCGCTGATCGAAGGCAAGCGTCGCGGCGTGAAGTACGTCGTCGTGACGATGTGCGTCGGCGGCGGGATGGGCGCGGCGGGACTTTTCGAAGTCGCCTAGGCGCTTCGCACGCGGGCCTTTATCCGTATGCAACGATGCCCGCGTCCGTATGGACGCGGGCATCGTTGCACGTGCGCGAGAGACGCGCCGCTACTTTGCTTTGGGCGCGAAGGCGGTGCACCAGCCGTGCGGGCTGATCGGTCCTCCGACCACCTTACACGTACCGGCAGCCTTCGCCGTCTTGCCCGGAATGAAGAGCGCGCAGCCGGAGCACTGCTGCTTGCCGTTTGGGTGATCCTGATATTTGAACTGCGCCTTCGTGCCCTTGGCCTCGGCGATGGCCGTCGTGCCGGCGATCAGCGTCGCGGCGAGTGCGGGAAGGACAACGAGCCCACCGAGAGCTTCTTTGCGCGACATGGAGCGACGGTCGGAAGGATTCATCTGCGGAGTCTCCTTGTGTTTGGTCGTGATGATCTTTCGCGCGAGCGCCGCGGCACCTCTTGGCTTGAGGACTTTTTGACCGTCAGCCCGATATAGTGATCGAAAGACGACCGTTCTTCCTCAAGAAGGGTGAGCTACGATCATGGATCTTCGCCGCATCGCTCCGCTTGCGTGCGTGCTGCTCGCAGCGTGTTCCACCGGAACGCCGATGCCGTCACCGATCGTGACCGCGGGTCCGGTCGTCGATGCGCGCGCAACCGTTGCACCGCGCGATTTCGGTGCCTTGCACTGGCGCATCGTTGGCCCAGCCGTGATGGGCGGGCGGCTCGATACGGTTGCCGGTATTCCCGGCAACCCACGGATCATCTACCTGGGGCACAGCTCGAGCGGTCTCTACAAATCGACCGACGGCGGCGTTTCGTTTTCGTCGATCTTCGATGCGGGACGCTCGTCGGCGATCGGAGCGCTCGCCATCGCGCCGTCGGACCCGAACGTGCTCTATGTTGGTACGGGCGAAGGCTTCCCACGCAACACGGCGGCACTCGGTGATGGCATCTACCGCTCCGCCGATGCCGGTAAAACCTGGCGCGCGCTCGGTTTGCGCGGAACGCAGCATATCGCGCGGATTGCCGTTGATCCGGACGATCCCAACGTTGCGCTCGTCGCGGCCATGGGCCCGGAGTACACGCCGGGCGGCGAGCGCGGCATCTATCGTACGAGCGACGGCGGGAAGCACTGGCAGCGTGTGCTTGCGGGCAACGCGACGACGGGCGGTAGCGACGTTGCGTTCGATCCGAGCAACCCGGCGATCGCCTTCGCCGGCACCTTCGACTACCTGCGCCGACCGTGGACGTTTCGCGGCGGCGGTTCCGGCAGCGGACTCTTTCGCTCGACCGACGGCGGCGTAACGTGGACGCGTCTTACCGATCCGTCGCTCCACGACGGACTCCCGGGCGGCATCATCAATCGCGTCGGCCTCTCGATCTGCGCGCAGCATCCGAACGTCGTCTATGCTATCGTGCCGACCAAGCGCGGTATGCTCTACCGGTCTGACGACGGCGGCGTACGCTGGCGGCTGGTCAACGCGAATCAAGATCTCGTGTTCCGGCCGTTCTACTTCTCGCAGGTGCGCGCCGATCCGCACGACCCGAACCGCGTATGGATCGTCTCCGGCGAGCTACGGCTCTCGACCGACGGCGGCAAAACGTTTAAGAGCGTCGATGCCGGCGGCGACAATCACGATTTGTGGATCGATCCAACCGATTCGCATCGCGTGCTACTGGGCAGCGACATGGGCTTCGATCGTTCGCTCGACGGCGGTGCGAATTGGACGTACGAGAACACCGTGCCCTTCGCGCAGGTCTATCGCGTCGGCTACGATCGCGACGTGCCCTATCACATCATGGGCGGGATGCAGGATCACGAGGTGTGGTGGGGGCCGAATACCCTCTGGAACGACACCGGCGTCTCGGACGGTTCATGGCGCAATATCTCCGATTGGGGCGACGGGCAGTATGCCGTGCCCGATCCGCGCGATTCGCACGTGATCTACGAAGATACGCACTTTGGCGATCTCACGCGTCGCGATCTGCGCACCGGGGAGGCGCGCTACATCTCGCCGCAACCGGAGATTACCTTTGGTACCGGCGTCGGCAGCTATCCCTATCGCTTTAGCTGGAGCGCGCCGCTGCTCGTTACGCCGCGCGGGACGCTGTACTTTGGTGGGAACGTGCTTTTTCGCTCGCGCAATGGCGGCGCGTCGTGGCGCGTCGTAAGCCCGGATCTCACCCAACCGTGCAAACGTGCGTGGCTGGCTTCGAGCGGCGGACCGATCACCCACGACAACACCAACGCGGAGGCGTACTGCACCATCTACGCGATCGCTCACGGACGCGTGCGCGGCTCGCTCTGGGTTGGAACCGATGATGGCAATCTGGAGCACTCGAGCGACGGTGGTGCGACGTGGCACGACCTCACGTCGCGCATCCCCGGTCTGCCGCCGCGCTCGTGGATCGCCTCGATCGAGGCCTCGCGCGTGACACGCGGAACCGTGTACGTCACGTTCGATCGTCATCGTTTCGGCGATACGCGGCCCTACGTGTACGTGACGCGCGACGACGGCGCGACGTGGTCGCGCGTCGACCGGGGGCTTCCGCTCTGGGCCTATGTGGTGCGCGAGGATCCACGCGAACCGAAACTGCTCTTTGCGGGTACGGAAGACGGCATCTACGTCTCGTTCGACGCGGGCGCGTATTGGCAGAGCCTCTTGCTCGGAACGCACCACGTGCCGGTGTACGATCTGCAGATTCAACCCGATGCAAACGACCTGATCGCGGGGACGCATGGACGCGGCTTCGCAATCCTCGACGATATCACGCCGCTCGAAGGGCTCGCGCGAGCCGTGCGTACGCGCGTCGCGCTCTTTGCGCCGCGCGACGCCTGGCGCTATGTGTCGCGTCCGTACTACGACATTGGCCACGACGCGTTTGTCGCCGACAACAAACCCTACGGCGCGACCATCTCGTACTTTCTTGCGCCGATGCCGCCGGTGCGTGGCACCGTGAAGAAGAAGGCCGCGCCCGAGAAGGTCGTGCTCGAGATCCTCGATGGAACGCGGGTGATCCGACATCTCCATGCAACAGCGAAACCCGGCATCAACCGCGTGACGTGGGATTTGACGACCGATCCTCCGGGCGGCTTGGCGGCGAAGCAAGATTCGCGACCCTACTACGTCTTCTATCCGTTACAGATCGATGGACCGCAGGTGCTGCCGGGACGGTACACCGTGCGCCTGAGGGCGCGCGGCGTGACGCTCGAACAGGCCGTTCGCGTGCGCCTCGATCCGCGGACGAAGGCCCGGACGAGCGATCTGCGCGCGCAGTACGCGGCGCTCGCGCGTCTCGCACGCGCGCAAGAGACCGGCGAGATGTGGCTCGCGGATGTCAGCGCGGCGAAAAAGCGCATCGGCACGCGCGATCCAAAGCTCGTGCGCGCACTCGATGCCTTCGCGAATGCCTTACGCAACGGTAACGGGAGTGAGAACGCGGGCTATCAGGCTCCGGCTCGTCCGATCGACCAGATTGCGTACCTGCGACATATCATCGAAACCTCGTTGACGGGTCCGACGCAAGCGCAGGCGCAACTGATTGAGCGCGACGATGCGTCAATCCGTGCCTTCGCATCACGCGCGCACGCGCTCTTCGCGCGAGCCGATGCGATCAGGGCTACACCATCGCCGCACCGCTCACGCCGCTAACGCGAGCATGCCGCCTAGCTGAGCGTGAGCGGGCGATAGCGGATGCGTTTGGGGCGCGCAGCCTCTTCGCCGAGCCGCTTGATCTTGTCGGCCTCGTACTCTTGGTAGTTGCCTTCAAAGAAATGCACGCGGCTATCGCCTTCGAACGCGAGAATGTGCGTCGCGATGCGATCGAGGAACCAGCGGTCGTGCGAGATGACGAGGACGGTTCCCGCAAACTCGAGCAGCGCGTCTTCAAGCGCACGCAAGGTTTCAACGTCGAGGTCGTTTGAAGGCTCGTCGAGCAGCAGCACGTTCGCGCCGGTGAGCAAGGTTTTTGCAAGGTGCAGTCGGCCGCGTTCACCACCCGAGAGCGTACCCACGATCTTCTGTTGATCGGCGCCCCTGAAGTTAAAACGCCCGACGTATGCGCGCGAGTTCATCTCGAACTTGCCGACCCGCATCAGATCGAGTCCGCCGCTCACGTCTTCCCAGACCGTCTTTGTGTTGTCGAGCGATTCGCGGCTCTGATCCACGAGTGCGAGCTTGACGCTCGAACCGACCGTCACCGTGCCACTATCGGGCTGCTCTTTCCCGGAGATCATGCGAAAGAGCGTCGATTTGCCGGCGCCGTTTGGACCGATGATGCCGACGATCGCACCTGGTGGGATCGCGACGTTCACGTCGTCCATCAACAGGCGGTCGCCATAGCCTTTGCGCACGTGCGTCAGTTCGATGACCTGCTCGCCGAGCCGCTCGGCGACGGGGATGAATATCTCCTGCGTTTCGTTGCGGCGCTGATATTCGTAGCTGCTCATCTCTTCGAAACGCGCGATGCGGCTCTTGCTCTTGGATTGGCGACCCTTCGTCCCTTGGCGGACCCAATCGAGCTCGCGTTTGAGCGCTTTGCGCCGTGCGGATTCTGCGGCCTCTTCTTGCGCGAGACGCTCTTGCTTCTGATCGAGCCACGAACTGTAGTTGCCCTTCCAGGGGATCCCGCGCCCGCGGTCGAGCTCGAGGATCCATTCGGCGGCGTTGTCGAGGAAGTAACGATCGTGCGTCACGGCGACGACGGTGCCGGGAAAGCGCTGGAGAAATTGTTCGAGCCATTCGACACTCTCGGCGTCGAGGTGGTTTGTCGGCTCATCGAGCAAGAGCATATCGGGCTTCGAGAGCAGCAGGCGGCAGAGCGCCACGCGGCGTTTCTCGCCGCCGGAGAGCGGTGCGATTTTTGCATCCCACGGCGGCAAGCGCAACGCGTCGGCCGCGATCTCCAGTTGCGCATCGAGATCGTCGCCGGCGGCGGCGATGATCGCCTCGAGGCGCGACTGCTCTTCGGCGAGTTTGTCGAAATCGGCGTCGGGGTCACCGTACTGCGCGTAGAGTTCTTCGAGGCGCTTGCGCGCGACGATCAATTCGCCCAGGCCCTCCTCGACACACTCGCGCACGGTCTTTTCGGGGTCGAGTTTGGGTTCTTGTTCCAGAAACCCGATCGTGAGGTTCGGCGCCGGCGACGCGTCGCCATCGAACTCCGTATCGACGCCCGCCATGATGCGTAGCAGCGAGGACTTTCCCGCGCCGTTGAGCCCGAGGATGCCGATCTTGGCGCCCGGGAAAAAGCTCAGCGAGATATCTTTGAGAATTTGGCGCTTCGGCGGTACGAGCTTGCCGACGCGATACATGGAGTAAACGTACTGTGACACGGGATGGGCGATTCGCCGGAGAGCGGCGCGTATTCCCTCTGTACTATCCGCCGATAGCGACGGGCGCGTGGCCGAAGAGCGGCGGGATGTAGTGGCCCGCGAGGAACGAGAGGGCGAAGACGATGCAGCCGAACGCGACGATCTCGAGCCCCTTCATGACCGGATTGCGATCGGTGTTCTGCGCCGCAAAATAGCCGACCGTGAAGAGCCCGACGACGGCGAGCACGAGCGAGGTGATCGACGAGGCGATCATCGAGATCGGCAACAGGAACGCCAGGATCGGCACGAGCGATCCAACCGCGAAGGACGCGCCCATCGAGAGCGGGCCGCGCAAACTCGCGTCGTCGGCTTCGCGTGGATCGATCCCGAACTCGTCGCGCATCATCTCGTAGAGGTAGATTTCGGGATGTTGCGTGAGCCGCGTGACGATCATCTGGGCTTCGTCGGAGCTGAAGCCTTTGAGCTTGTAGTAGGCGACTTGTTCCGCAAACTCGGCTTGCGGATCGGCGGCCATCTCCTCGCTCTCCATCCGAATCGTCGCGCGGACGACCTCGCGTTCGGATTTGCCGCCGAGATACTCGCCGACGCCCATCGAGAGCGCGCCGGCCAGCAGACCGAGAAAGCCGCTGATGAATACGGCGGAGCGTTCGCCCTCGGCGACGCCCACGCCGGTAACGAGACCGAGCGTGGTGAGGATGCCGTCTTGCATGCCGAAGACGATCTCGCGAACGCTGCGTTGACGTGCGAGCCGCCGGCGTTGCGGCGTGTCGGGGATACGCGGTACCACGCGCTTGACGGGCTGCTCGCCGGTCATCATCTTATCCGGGACCGTTGCCTCCCGCGCCGGCACACGAATAGTCGAGCGTCGTGCTGCAGACGACGAAATTGCGCCGTGTCGTACGCACGCCGACGTGGACGCGCGTGCTCACGGGAGGTACGTCGTTTGACTCGAGCGTCACCGTGTACACACCGGGACGCAATCCATCGAGCCTGTAGCGTCCGCTGCGATCGGTGGTGGCGGTCGCGCGGATGCTCCCGCGTAGATGCAGCGTTACGCGCGGCATCGGCTGACCGGTCGTACGATCGGTGACCTGCCCGAAGAGCACCGCGAGGGCGAGTGTTACGACCGTTGCGAGCTGTGCGCGACGCATCGCCTACGAGCGCTTGAGCTCGATGCCGAGCGGGGCGAAGCCGGTCGAGGATACGGCGGTCGCGTTGTGCATGGTGCTCAGGCGGATGCGACGATTGCGGTAATCCACGGTGCGCACCGAGACCTCGACGCTTTCGCCGATTTCGTACTCGTCGGGGTTGGCTTCGCGATCGGAGATGCTGCCGATAACGCCGGGCGCGATCTCGACTTCGAGGCGCGGCATTTTGGCGACGACTTTGCCTTCGACGACGTTGCCTTGGCGCAGCAGATCGCCGTGATCCCGCCACGGGTCGGCAAGCGCAGCCTTACGCGAGGCCGAGATCTTCTTGCCACCTTGATCGATGCGCATGATCTTTACCGGGAATGCGTCGCCGACCGCAACCACGTCGGTGGGTTTCTCAACGCGCTCGAAGGCGAGTTCACCGATCGGCACGAGCGCATCGACGCCGCCGAGATCGACAAACGCGCCGAAGTCGGCGATGCGAACGACCGTTGCGTCGCGCTCTTCGCCCACGTGCAATGACTGCAACAGCGCCGTGCGCGCCGAGCGCCGCTCTTCTTCGAGTGCGCGCCGATGCGAGACCACGACGCGCTTGCGCTTCTCATCGACCTCGATGACCTTCAGCGGAACCGTCTGTCCCACGAGCGTCGCGAGCGGCGTCCCTTTGGGAACGCGTGCTTGCGATGCGGGAAGAAACGCGCGATAGCCCTCGACGTCGGCGAGCAGCCCGCCCTTAATCTCGGATTTGACGCGTCCGTGGACGGTCGCCGAGCTCTCTTTTGCGCCGGCGATGCGCTGCCACGTCTCCGCGGCGCGCTTACGGCCCTCGTCGGCCGCCTTGCGTGCGGCCAGCTGCTCCGGCGTGGGCTCCGGTGCCGGGGCTTTCACCGCCGGTTCGGGGGTGACCGCCGCCGGCTCATGAACCGGCATGGCAACCGGCTGCGTCTCCGGTTCGGGGGCGACTTCGGGGGAAACCACGGTCATGTCGAGCGCGGCGGGCGTCTCGAGGGCGGGGTGCAGCTCTTCGGTGTTCATGGCGCTCTCGCAAAAAAGGAAACCCCGCACGCACGAGATTTCCCGAAGGAATGGTGACATTCAGGGGTACCACGCGAACCGCGTCCGCTCCTGGGCCCCTTGGCCTATCGAGAGGCTTTCGTCCCCGCGCAGGGCGGACGCCTAGTGGAGCGTCGCCCCGAATCCGAGGTAATGCGGCTTGCTGTTATCCGATTGATTGAAGGCGCTCCCGATCTCGACGTTGAGCAGCAGACGGTGTGAGACCGCATGAGCGAAGGCGATGGTGACGCTCGATTGGGCGCTTGCGCCGATCGACGACGCGGATTGCAGGGCGTATTCACCCGTCAGGAAGTTGTCGTGAGGCAGCGTGTGCGTCGCCGAGAGGGCCACGAGCGGCGTGCTCCGGTGTCCCGACTCGTCGTTGCTCGCGTAGTTGAGCAGGCCCGCCATCGCGGTGTACTGCATCGCATCCGCGCCGCTCCAATTGGCGGAGAGGTGGACGTCCGAGAGCGGAATCAGATCGGTGTTTGCAAGCGCGCTCATCGGCGGGTGCGACTCGGCCGTCAGGCTCACGGCCGCATCGCCGAGATCGGCCACGTGCAGTTTTAGCCCGAGGCCCGGATGCGTCATCGTGTACACGCCGGCGCCGCGGAGCCCCGATTTCGCGATCTCCGACGGCGCGTCGTAGAAGGCCTCGAGATGGGCGAGTACGCCGTAGCGGACGCGCACCTCCGGATATGCGGCGAGCGCCGTGCCGCCGGCCTTCGACGCGTTCTGATAGTACATCGTCTCGACGATCGTGCGGTGCAGCCCTGCGGTGCACGGCGACAAGCGTGCGTGCGTGCGGTTTGACGCGAGCGTCGCTCGATGGCAGGGCGTCGTATGAATCGTCTGCTGCGCGAGGACCGGAGCGCAGGCAGCGGCGGCGCAGGCGAGGCCGAGGGTGATGGTGCGAAGGGCGGACGTTGGGCGCATAACGATGAGTTTAATCATGATTTCCCCGCTCGCGTCAAGCTGCGAGGTCGTTTCGAAACCTACCGCGGCACCCGGGGTTTCAAGCTCGATATGGAGAGCAGTCAGAACACCATGCGGGCCGTTTGCGTGCCGGCGGCCGACCGTCCGGAGCTCGTGATCGAGACGCTGGCAAAACCGGCGGTGCGGCCGGGCAGCGTGCGCGTTCGCGTCGGGGCGTGCGGTATCTGCCACAGTGACGCGCTGACCGTCCATAACGTCTTCCCCGGCATCACCTTTCCCCGGGCGCCGGGCCACGAGATCGCCGGGACGATCGACGCGGTGGGCGAGGGGGTTACCGGATTCGCGGTGGGCGATCGCGTCGGCGTGGGCTGGCATGGCGGGCACTGCGGCCGGTGCGATCGTTGCCGTCGCGGAGATTTCATCACCTGCCGCGCCTTACAAGTGCCGGGCATGGCCTACGACGGCGGTTACGCCGAGTACGTGGTCGTTCCGGCGAACGCGCTTGCGCGCATTCCAAGCGAACTGCGCGACGAAGAGGCGGCACCGCTCCTGTGCGCGGGCGTTACGACCTATAATGCGCTTCGCCACAGTCCGGCGCGCGCGGGTGACCTGGTGGCGGTCCTCGGCATCGGCGGCCTCGGTCACCTCGCGGTGCAATTCGCGGCGAAGATGGGCTTCGAGACCGTCGCGATTGCGCGTGGTGCGCAGAAGGCGAGCTTCGCCCGGGAACTCGGCGCGCATCATTATGTGGACAGCCGGGCCGTGGATGTCGGAGAGGAACTGCAGCGTCTGGGTGGGGCGGCGGTCGTACTCTCGACGGTGACGGCGGCCGACGCGATGCAGCCCGCGTTGCAGGGGCTCGGGATCGATGGCCAACTGCTCGTCGTCGGGGCGGCGATGGAGCCGCTTGCGGTGCCGACCGCACCCATGATCGGCGGTCGTCACTCGATCAAAGCGTGGCCGTCGGGAACGTGCGTCGATTCCGAAGAGACGATGGCGTTTGCCGTGCGACACGGTGTCCGCGCCATGATCGAAACGATGCCGTTCGATCGCGCGCCGGACGCCTACGCGCGCATGATGCGCGGCGACGCGCGCTTTCGTATGGTGTTGACCGCGTAGATGCGAGCATCGAGCGGTTTGGAGGGGCGCGTTGTTCTCGTGACCGGCGGCACGCGTGGAATCGGGGAAGCGATCGTGCGCGAAGTGCATGCGCGTGGCGCGCGCGTATGTTTTACCTACGCGACGGCCGATGACCGCGCCCACGCGCTGTACGGTGAACTCGGCGAGCGAGCGTTCGCGTTGCGCGCAGATCTTGCCGAACATGCGACGCTTCCCGCGGTCGTCGAAGGCTGCATCGGGCGCTTTGGACGCATCGACGTGTTGGTGAACAACGCCGCGATCTTTGAAGAGAATCCGTTTTTCGGCACCACCTACGACGCGTGGCGCGCCGGGTGGGAACGCACCTTTGCGGTCAACGTCTTCGGGACCGCCGATCTCACGTGGCTCGTCTTGCAGCACATGCGCGAGCGCGGCGGGGGGACGGTGGTGAACGTCACGTCGCGCGCGGGGCATCGCGGCGAGCTCACCTTTGCCGCTTACGGCGCAAGCAAAGCGGCACTTGCGAACCTGACGAAGTCGATCGCCCGCTCGTGCGCGGCCGATGGCATCGTGGCGATCGCCGTGGCACCGGGGTTCATCGAGACCGAGATGGCCGCGCAGGAGCTCGAGCGCCGCCGCGGCGAGATCGAGGGCGAGATTCCCGGCCGGCGGGTCGGGACGCCGGCGGAGGTGGCCCGTATCGTCGCGTTCTTCGCGGGCGGCGAGGGCGACTACGCAAACGGGGCCACGATCGACGTCAACGGGGGCAGCTACGTGCGCTGACGGCCCGCACGCTCGCGACCGGCTGCCAGCTAGATGCGTTTTGCCGACTAGGCAGCTCCTTCAAACTTGTTCAGAATCGGTTAAGCGGCCACTCCCCCGTGGAGAGGCCGCGCTTGCTGCATTAGAGTCTGGAGGATCTTTCGCTCTTGAAATCACTCCGTTCATCGACCCGCGCGCTCGTCGCGTTGACGGCAGCCGCATCGATCTTCGCCGGTTGCGGCGGCGGATCGCACGGCGCATCGGTCGTTCCGGCCGGCCCGACCAACACGGCGCAAAAGCCGGCGGCCCAGGGACACCGCATTTTTTTCTATAGCAAACCGTATGTCGAAGCGCATCCGCAGCTTCCCCACAGCGGTCCCCATGCACAGGTGAATCGCGTGGCCGCGATGGCGACGAACAACCTCGTGTACAACGGCGGCCCGATTCAGAAGACGCCGAAAATCTACTTGATTTTCTGGGGATGGACCGGCGCCAACGACACCAACGCCGATCCCGACGGCATGGCGACGTATCTCGTGAATTACGTGACCGCGCTTGGCGGGAGCAACCTCGCCGACGTTGCGACGCAGTACACCGGTACGGGCCAAGGCAACATCACGAACCCGAGCAATCAGCTCGGCGGCGTGTGGTACGACTCGTCGACCCCGCCCTCGAACTACGCGGATTCGGACATTCAGGCCGAAGCCGCGAAGGCGGTTTCGCACTTTGGCTACAGCGCCGATGCAAACTACTTCGTCGTGACGCCGACCGGCTACACGACGAGTGGCTTCGGCTCGCAGTGGTGCGCGTACCACAACACGTTTAGCGGATCGGGCGGCCCGGTCGCCTACACCGACTTCCCGTATGTGCCGGATGCCGGCTCGGGCTGCGGCCAGGGAAGCGTGAACTCGCCCGGCACCCTCGATGGCGCGTCGATCGTCGGCGGCCACGAGATCACCGAGACCATCACCGATCCGGGAGCTGGCAACGGTTGGATCGATTCGAGCGGTTCGGAGATCGGCGATAAGTGCGCCTGGACGAACGACCAGAACGTGACGATGAGCGGTGGTGCGGTGTTCCCGAACCAGCCGGAGTGGAGCAACGCGATCTCTGGATGCGCCTTCAGCTACGGCTCGGCTCCGACGCCGACCCCGGTCCCGACCGCGACGCCGGTTCCGACGCCGGTTCCGACCGCGACGCCGACCGTCGGCCCGACGCCGACCCCGACGCCGAGCTCGAACTGCAAGGGCCAGCTTCTGGTCAACCCTGGCTTCGAAAGCGGTCAGACGGGCTGGAGCAGCACCTCGGGCGTCATCAACACCGACGGCGCCTACTCGTACCAGGGCGTTGGCTACGCGTGGCTTGACGGCTACGGCTATGCCCACACCGATACGCTGAGCCAGTCGGCGACGATCCCGGCCGGTTGCACCGCGACGCTCACCTACTGGCTGAGCATCGAGACGCAGAAGACCGGAAACACGGCGCTCGACCACCTCGTCCTGACGGTCAACGGAAACAAGGTGCAGTCGTTCTCGAACGTCGACGCCGGACCGTACACCCTTGAGACGGTGAACCTCTCGGCCTACGCCGGCAAGAAGGTGACCATCCTCTGGACGGGCACCGAAGACAACGGCCTTGAAACCTCGTTCTTCATCGACAGCACGGGTCTGACGCTGAAGTAACGCGCAGTACGGGAATTCACTTCCCAAACGATGGGGACTCGCCGCGGCGCGGCGGGTCCCCATTCGCGTTGTATGCGGGCGGGCGGCCCGGTCCATGCGGCGAATGCCGCGCCATGAAGACACCGCTCTCGCCGCTCGAGTTCATGCGTCGCGCGCGCCGCCTCTACGGCTCGCAAGAGGCCGCTGTCGATGAGGGCATGCGTCTTACCTACGCGGAGTTTTTCGCCCGGTGCGATCGCTGGTCGGCGGCGCTGCAGCGTATGGGTGTGCGCAAGGGCGACCGGGTTGCGTATATCGCGCCGAACACGCATGCGCAGCTCGAATCGTTCTACGCCGTACCCCAACTTGGCGCAGTCCTCGTGCCGATCAACTATCGGCTCACCGCGCACGATTTCGCGTATATCATCAACCATTCGGGTGCCACGGTCGTCTGCGCGCACGGCGAGTATCTCGAGGCGATCGATGCGGTGCGCGACGAGGTGCCGCGCGTCCACACCTACGTTGCGTTGGAGGGCGTGCGCGACGGATGGCGTTCGTATGAAGCGGAGCTGGCCTCGGCGCCGGCGACCTTCGAACGTCCGGATATTTCCGAAGACGATCTGTTGACGATCAACTACACGAGCGGTACCACGGCGCATCCCAAGGGCGTGATGATCACGCATCGCAACGCCTATTGCAATACGATCGGGACGTTGATTCACGTGCACATGACGCCCGACGACCGGTACCTATGGACGCTGCCGATGTTCCATGCCAACGGCTGGACGTTCGTGTGGACGGTAACGGCCGCAGGCGGCACGCACGTGTGTTTGCGTAAGGTCGAGGCCGCGCGCATCTTCGACGTGATCGAACGCGAGCGCGTGACGATGCTCTGCGCGGCGCCGACGGTGCTGATCGCGATCGCAAACGCCCCACAGGAACTACGCCGTAACGTCCCACGCGGCGTGCGCGTGCTCACCGCGGGTGCGCCGCCCGCCGCGGCGACCATCGAACGCATCGAGCACGAGCTCGGCTGGGAGATCACGCAGGTGTACGGGCTCACCGAGACGGCGCCGTTCATCACCGTGTGCGAACCGCGCGCGGCACACGCCACCCTCTCGCTCGAAGAGCGCGCACGTATCAAAGCGCGTCAAGGCGTCGAGCTTGCGACCTCGGGAGAACTGCTCGTCGTCGATGAGCACGGCATCGAGGTGCCGCACGACGGCGCGACGGTGGGCGAAATCGTGGTGCGTGGGAACGTCGTCATGGAGGGCTACTACAACGATCCCGATGCGACCGAGCGGGCCTTCATGGGCGGATACTTTCACACCGGCGACGCGGCGGTCGTGCATCCGGACGGGTACGTGGAGATTCGCGATCGCATCAAAGACGTGATCATCTCCGGCGGTGAAAACATCTCGTCGGTCGAGGTGGAGGGGGTGCTCTTGCGCCACCCGGGCGTCATCGAGGTGGCGGTCGTGGGAATGCCCGACGAACGCTGGGGTGAAGCACCGCATGCCTTCGTCGTTGCAGCGCCCGCGAACGTGCCGAGCGAAGAAGCGTTACGCGCGTTCGCGCGAACGGAACTGGCCCACTTCAAAGTGCCAAAACGCTTTCACTTTATCGACGAATTGCCCAAGACGGCGACCGGAAAGATCCAGAAATACGTGTTGCGCGGACGCGCGTCGTCGATCGCCGCGCAATAGGCGCAACCACCGGAAAACCGCCGGTGGTCCCATGGTGGTATGAAACAACGAACGCTTGGAACGCAGGGGCTCACCGTCAGTGAGCTTGGGCTTGGATGCATGGGCATGTCGGAGTTCTATGCGGGGCGCGATGACGCGGAGTCGCTGGCGACGATTCACCGGGCGCTCGAACTCGGCGTCAATTTCCTCGACACGGCCGATATGTATGGCCCGTTTACGAACGAGGAGTTGGTCGGCCGCGCGATCTCCGATCGGCGCGAACGCGTGGTGCTCGCGACCAAGTTCGGGAACGTGCGCGGTAGCGACGGATCGTTCAAGGGTGTGCGCGGCGACCCGGATTACGTGCGCGCAGCGTGCGACGCCTCGCTCAAACGCCTGGGTGTTTCGCACATCGACCTGTATTATCAGCACCGGGTCGATACGGCGGTGCCGATCGAAGAGACGGTGGGTGCCATGGCCGAGCTGGTGCATGCCGGAAAAGTGCGCTATCTCGGACTTTCGGAGGCCGCGCCGGGTACGATTCGTCGCGCCCACGCCGTGCATCCGATCAGTGCGCTGCAGACCGAGTATTCACTCTGGACGCGCGACGTCGAAGAAGATGTGCTCGCCACGGTTCGCGAGCTCGGCATCGGTTTCGTGGCCTATAGTCCGCTCGGTCGCGGATTTTTGAGTGGCCGCTTCACCGAGCCCGCGGATCTTGCCGTCGGCGACACGCGTCGCAACCATCCACGTTTTCAGGGCGAAAACTTCACGCAAAATCTTGCAATCGTCGCGCGCGTGCGGGAGATCGCGGCGGCAAAGGGCGTGACCCCCTCGCAGTTGGCGATCGCCTGGGTGCTCGCGCAAGGCGACGATATCGTGCCGATTCCGGGGACGAAACGGCGAACGTATCTGGAAGAGAACGTCGCCGCGGCAGCGATCGAACTCACGCCATCGGAGTTACGATTGCTCTCCGAGGCTGCGCCGCGCGGCGCGGCGGCGGGGACGCGTTATCCGGATATGAGCACGGTCCACCGCTAGAGCAGCGGGCCGTCACGCGCCGGTAGCGGGCGAACTCCATTCGTAGGTCGCATAGCCATCGACGTTGCGATCGGTTGCGACGAAGCCGTCGGGTTTTGCGAGCTTTGCATAGACGGCATCGCTGATCTGCAGTCCGTCGGGCTGTGCGTGTTTTTGCATGTGGCCGGCGACGTCGATGACGTGATCGGCTACTTTCTCGAGCGCGCTATCTTCGAAAACGACGACCTCGCCTTGGTTGAGTCCGCAACGGACGCGAATCGGCGTACGTAGCTGGTTCTCGCTTTCGTTGAATTTTGGAAGCGCGAGCAGCACCTGTTGCGCGGCCGAGACGGCAAGGTCGCAATCGAGAAAGCAGGCCATCACGCCGTCGGGCGTCCAGGTGTCTTTCCACACGCGGTACTGCGCGAAGATCGTACGTACCATCTCTTCGTAGGCTTGGAAGGTGGCGGCGATCGCGGTCTCGCGCTCGCCGCGTTTCATCTCGGTGGAGCCCACGACGTCGATGGAAACGAACGTGCAGGTTTTGCGTGCCGTCGATTTGAGCGCCTCCTCGATCTCGCGATAGCGTTTGAGCAGCAGCGTGCGGTCGGTCTCCGATTGCGCGCTCAACGTATAGCGGCTTTGCGCGCGCGCCTCGCCCGCGGCGTTCTTGGGAGCGGCGGGCTTCCAGAGACGGCGAATCGCGCCGTCGAGGCGGAAGAGTGCGCCGTCGATCAGACTGCGGGCGATCGCGACAGCTGCACTCAGGATGAGCGGCGCCCAGTTGGGATGCGTGCCGGGCCAGCGCCAGCCGAATTGACGCGAGAGCGCAACGATCGACGGGGCGAGCAGGTGCGCGATGCGTTCGACGTAGCGATTCGACGCGATGTGCGGTGCGTGAACCAGGCTAAGAACGAAGAGCCCGATGTAAGCGAGCGCGGCGAGTAACCCAATCGCGCCGACGAGAAAACGAATGGCGGCGAATGTGGCAAGAACGAGCCCACGGGGTGAAAACGACAACAAGAAGCCCTCCCGGAGCTCAGCTCCGAGTTTATGAAAGCGCCTTCCTGCGTAAAAAGTGTTAGTGGGCGGTCTGAATTGACGCCGCCGAGACGAGTGCCGGGGCGTGAACCGAGAGCGTGGCGAGCCGGTGCTGAACGCCGAACAGGGTGGCTGCGACGAGCGCCATGAGGATGGTCCAGCGGTTTATCAGCTTGCGCATAGTCGGGATATCGGCAGGTGCAGATTGGCTTCGGATTGTGCGAAGGCGACTTGGCGGACTCTTTACATTGGCCATACGTTTGCTTTACAAATGCCCCGTCGAACGTAGATAATGCGTGCTCGTGATCAGGGTTCGCGGCGTCTGGTGCAGGCGTTCGCGCAGGGGAAGCGCGGCCGTCGTGCCCATCTGGTAGGGCAGCTTCCAGGCATAGACGTTTCCGGCGTTGTCGATCGCGTAAACGCCGCTTGCGACCACGGCCGGCCCCCCGTAGAAGTAGGCCATGACGTTGACCGGGTTGGCGGTCCAGATGATTTTGCAGCTGTCGTTGAAGGCGACGAACTCGGGTGCCGGGTTTGCCGCTCCCGTCGGGACGCCCGCCGTGGCACCGTTGTCGATGCCGATAAAACCGACGCCCGAGCCATACGCGGCGTAGGAGAAGATCGTCGAGTTGGTTGCCTGCAACATCCCAAGCGGTGTTGAGGACCCCGGCGTGAAGCAGTCGAGATTGCTTGCGAGACAGGCGTTCCCGGCGTTGCAGACGTTGTATCCCGAGGATGCGGTGATGATGGTGCCGTCGGTCGTCGGGGTGCCGATGCCGCCGTTGCCGGCCGGGCGCGGGTTCGTGTTGATCATCGTCTGCACGAGCGGCGTCGCGGCGTTGGTTTCACTGAACGCGTAGAAGTCGCCGTTCTTCGCGGTGAAGTAGAGGTTGCCGCCCAAGAGCAGGATGCCGCCGCCGACGTCTTCGTCGGCTGAGACACTATCGAAGGTATCGATCACGTAGCCGGTGTCGACCGTGGGCGGAGCGCCGGGCTGCGGGTTGAGCGCGAGGATGCCGTCTTCGTAGCCGTCGTCGTTGCGCGTGTTGCCGGTGCCGAGCAAGAGACGCGATCCGTCGTAGGTGATGGGCGACCAGGAACTGCCGCCGTCGTAGGTGCCGTACGTACTGTTGGGCGGCGCGAAGTAGAGCGTCGAGCCGATCTGGGTGCCGGTCGTCTCGTTGAAGACCGCGAGGCCGCCGTTGACGAAGCCGCTCGAGGTATCGCCTCCGGAGATGCCTTCGTACACCTGACCGTTGAGGACGAAGGGCTCACCGCGCATGTTGCCGAGCGCGAGCGGCGCGCTCTGCCAGAGCAGTGCGCCCGTGGTCGCGTTGAGGGCGAGCAGGTACCCGCCGTGCGCGCGATCGCACGTCGCGAGCGTCGAGAGCACGCAGTTGCCGGGATCGCCCCAGATCGGGACGATCAGCGTCGTGCCGTCGAGGACGGGCGTTCCGAGCACACCGTCGATGCCGTGGGGGATATTCGGGGCTTGGTACCACCACGCGACCTTCCCGGTATCGCGGTTGAGGGCGGCGATATAGCCGCAGGTGTCGGCGTAGTACACCAAACCGTTTGCGACCAGCGGACTTGCCTCATCCACGACGACCGCATTGGCGGTTGCGGTGGTGTGGCAGGCCGGGTCGGGTGCGTTGCTCCACGCGAGCGCAAGCGACGGCGCGTTCTGCGCCGTGATCGTGCCGAGCGGACTCGAGCCGCTCGGCAGCGTCTCGTGACCGGTGCGCTGTGCGTCGTGCGCGTAGGTCGTCCAGTCGTCGGTGAACGCGGGCGTCGGGATCGCGTAGATGGCAAACGTGTACGTGGTGCCGGCTTGGACGTTCCAGGCGCCAACGTTCAGGTTTGCGGGAAGGGTGAGCTGAACGCCGCTCTGCGTGGCCGGGCCGAGCAGTGGCTCTTGCCAGGCGGTCGCGCCCGGCGCGAGCGCGGCGACGTAGTAGCTCATGCCGCTCGTCACCGTGGCGGTGCCGAGGTTGACGATGATGCTCGGGGTGGTCGCGAACGATGCCGGGGCCGAGGGGGTGAGCGTGACGTACGCGAGCGCGACCGGCGCGGGCCCGACCGGTGCCGTCAGTGCCGCCGTGCCCGGCGGCAATGTGGTCCAGCCGCCGACCGCGAACGAGCCGGTCGCGCTGGTCGGCGGCAGCGCCACCGTGATCCCCGAGACGCCGTTCGTCGCTGCGGGTGCCAAGATGAGGCCGACCGTCGAACCGTTACCGCCGCTCATCGCGGCGGTCGCCGTTGCCACCGGCGTTGGAGCCGATGCGGGAGAGCTGCTGGGCGTCGGCGGGATGATGCCGCCGCCACCACCGCTCGAGGAGCCGCCACCGCCACCTCCGCCGCCGCATGCGACGACGAGCGTCAATGCGCTCGCGAGGAGGGCGAAGAGAACGAACTGACGCATCGCGCGGTCTCCTGGCTCGTAGTTAGCGCGGCAAGCCGACGGCCCGACCGAAGAATAGGCCGAGGGTGATTCCCGATTGGTGGTAGATGTTCGCCCCGGTGCTCTGCAGCGCATGCGAGGCGATCGTTCCGCCGACGATCACGCCGAAGTCGCGCCGGATCCAATGCTTTGCGGTGAGATCGATCTCGCCGACCCGTTGCAAGCTCGTGAACGAAGGGGGAAGCGCGCCGACGAAGCCGACCAGCAAGCCCGGCTGCGTACCGCCGAGGTACGTCGCGGTGATTTGGTTCTTGCCGAGCACGTTGTACTCGGCCACGAGTTCGAGCGCGGAGCCGCTCGCGCTATTCGCGCCCGAGACGACCGTCCCGTTCGAATTGAGCCCCGTATAGTTGCCGCGCACCGTCGTCGGCAGATAGCGAGCGGTGTACACCATCGGGCCGGTATAGAGCGTCGGTCCGACGCTGAGCGAGCGCGTGACGCTCCCGTCCGGGTTTGCATAGAGCGACGCGCCCGTTCCAAAGACCAGCGTATGGTTTCGACCGAGCTTGACATCGCCTTCGAGATACGCAAGGCGGTTTGGTAGGATGTTGCCGCTCGACGTCATGACTTGCGCGTAGGTGAAGAAACTCTGCGACCACGTGTGGTAGTCGTCGGCGTAGATGGCGGTCGAGCGCGTGGGCGCCGCTTCGTTCAGCGCGTTACGGTCGCGATCGTTACGATCGATGAGCGTGAACGACGGCACGTCCTTGGGGTCGGCTTGCCACTGATATTCGAGCAGTTCGGTCTGCCACGGTCCGTAGAGATTGCCGGGGCTCGAAAAGGTGTCGAGCGTGGTTGAGAGCGTGAGTTCTTGCGCGGATGCTTGCGTGGCGACGCCGACGGTGCAGGCGATGGCGGCTGCAAACATCGCGATGGTGCGAGCGCGTGCGAGGTTCATGCGGGGGAGTCCTTTGCAGTGGTTTGGCCGCCACGCTCGGCGATCAGCCAGCCAAAAATACAAGCCTCCGGCGCGATACGCACCGCGCGTGAGGCGTGGATCGTTTTCGGCGCATGCCGGTCGCCGACGAGCGCGCCCGCGTGCAGCACGACGTCGAGGTCGCCGAAGATGTGCCCGAGGACCATCGCGTCGGCTTCGAGCGTGACGGTTTCTCGCGCAACAATATTACCCACGACGCAAGCATTCGCGCGAAGCGTGACCGTTCCGCCCGCCTTGAGGCTTCCGGCGATCACCGCGCCCGGCAAGAGTTCGACATCGCCTGCGGCGACGACGTCATCCTCGATGCGCGCGCCGGGATCGAGGGTGAGCGTTTTGACCAGACGTCGCGCGCCGGAGGCACGCGCGAGAAGCGGACCCGCGCTGAGGGCGTGCAATTCGGCGCGACGTCCGTCAATCACGGAAATCGGACGGCCAAAGAGACGACTGAAGCGCACGCCCGCGCCGATGACGAGACGTTTCGAGGCGGCGACCGACTGGCCGAGATCGGCGGCGTCGCCGATCGTGCAATCGCCCTCGACGTCGATCCAGCGTACGACGCTCAAGCGCGACCCGAAGCGCGCATTCCGCCCGGCCGCGAGCGTACGCACCTGGGCGTATGCCCCGACGGCAACGTCGCCGCGCGCATACACGTCGAGCATCACGCTACGATCGCCGACGTGAAAATCTCCGCGCGAGAGCACGATATCGTCGAAGCGCACGCGATCGGGCGAGCGATAGGCGTCGGTGATCAACGCGAACTCATTTTTGCGATTGAGAAACTGCACGCGGGCCTCGCCGTGCGTCGCATCCACGATCGGCTCGACCTTGGCACGCATCGACTTCCCGAGGAAGCGCGGGTCACGCGCGTACGACGCATCGATTTTTAGCGGATCGTCGTCGTCGCCCGCGCGCAGTTCGAGTAGACCGGGGAGGAGCGGCAATGCGACGACCAGCGCGTAAAGCAGGTACAGGCCGATTTCGACCGGCGTCACGGCGCGTTTCCAACGCGGGCGGTCTTATCCCATCGCCCGCGCCGGCTCTTGACGATGTCGCCTACCGCATCGATGAAGCCGGTCGTGATCGCCCACGTATTGAACGGAAACATGTAGAAGAGATAGGGGAGCAGCAGCAGTCGCGTCGTCGAGCCATCTAAGACTTCTGCGGTCGCGACTTGATACACCGGAGCAAAATTGCCGAACGCGTTGTAGAGCACGACGGCAAATGCGAGGGTGACGCCGCCGACGTAGGGGAGGCGCCCGAGTAAGAAGAGCGCGATCGCCGCGAGCCATCCGGAGAGCAAAATCGGCGGCACCGCGTAGCAAAGCATGAGCAGCGCAGCGTCGATGCGTTGCGGGATCGTGAGGACCGGCGCGGTGACGAGGCCGAAGAGATGGCTCCAAAGGACGCGATTGTGTCCGCGCGACCAGCGGCGCAGTTGCTTGAAACGGGATTCCCACGCTTCGGGAACTTCTTCGTAGCACTCTGCCCGGTTGTCGTACACGATCTTCCATCCGTGCTGAAAGATCTTTGCCGTGAGCTCGGTGTCCTCGGCGAGCGCATGCGGGTCGAAGCCACCAAGCTCGGCGAGCATGCGGCGCCGAAAACCACCGACCGTGCCGCCATATTGCGGCAAGAGGTTGAAGTTGTAGCGGGCTTGCTGATCGACTTGGTAGCCGCCCGCGCGCTCCATCGAGAGCAGGCGCGTGAGCAGGCTGCGGCTGGTATTACGCGGGACCACGCGACCCATGACCGCGCCGACCTCCGGATCGACGAACGCGTTGATGAGGGTGCGGATCAGACCGCGACCGGGCGTGTAGTCGGCGTCGAAGACGAGCACGAAGTCGGACTGGACCGATTCGAGGGCGACGTTGAGGGCGTTGGCTTTACCGCGTTCGGGGCCCGCCATGGTGAGGATCTTCACCTGTGGGTGACGCTCGATATACGCGTGTAGGATGTCGTTGGTGGCATCGGCGGACTGATCGTCGATCGCGACGATCTCCAACTGGTCTTTCGGATACTCGGAGGCGAGCAATGCGTCGAGGCAGGCTTCGGCGACCTTCTCTTCGTTGTGCATGGGGACGAGCACGGTGACCGACGGGGGATGCTCCTCGTAGGCATCCGAGAACGACATGCGCTGTTTGCCGTACACGCGCGAGAACGTGAAGACCCAGTGCCGGATCGTGTAGATCGACATCAAGGCGATGACGACCGTGAGCCAGGCGTTGAGCGCTACAACCATTCCCACGCATCCTCGGTGCGCGCGAGCCTTCGGCTGAGCGAGACGACGACCAACGAATAGACGGCGATGAAATAGACCACGTCGATCAGCGGCCCAAGAAAGAGGTAAAGATTGGTCTCAAGGATCACGCCCGTGTGGGTGAGGATCAGGGCAAAGACCGCAAGGCGCAGCACCGACATGAAGAAATCGAGCGCGATCAGCAGGGTAAAGAGCGTGACCCGCTCGAGCAGGGTGAAGGGTAAGAGCGCGGCGACGACGACCGCAAAGATCGGCGAACAGAGGATCATGATGACGCTCGTGCGCTCGAGCAGCAGCATGTAGGTCGGTCCGTCGTACCCGGCGCGTCCTTCGAAAAAGGCCCAGAGGGCCGTGATCAGCAGGACGATCAGGTTGCCGATGATCCAGAGCGGTAGCGGCGCGTTCTTCTTGGCGTAGAACCCCGCAAGGAGGATCGCCGCGGCGCAGAGCCCCGCCACGTCGAGCGCGCCGAAGACCGAGAGTGGGGGAAGGTTCGGAATCGGCACGGTGGAGGCAATGAAGAGAAAATTATCGGGCACGTTTCGCGTGATGGGGGTTGACTGTGCTAAAAGCGCACTCATCCACGCGGTTGCACGCGGCCATAGCACGAGCAGCGCGGCATAGGCGAGCAGCACGCCGATCGGTAGGGTGACCGCGCTTCCCAGCCAACTCACACGTGAGACGCGCAACGTTCTATAGGAACGATGCGGACGAATGGTAACGCGCGCAGCCTGCGCGGCCCCAGCTTTCGGCACCTCGACCCTTTCACCGGAACGGTGGAAGCAACCCGGTGGCTTCCTTTATGATGATTTTCGGCCCTGTAGCCCTCATTATTTCGCTCCTGCAGCCAGAGGTGCAGCGCGAACGCGCAAGTACCTGGGTTGCCGCACATTGCGTATTGCCCGGTGGCGCCCTGCGCGTGCGTCCCGGGGGGCACTTCGTGAGCGGATATTTTGGGAGCATGACCGCGGATGGTCTCGTGCGCGCTCGGATGCAACCACAGCTCGTGCTCGGCTGGATGGCATGGTACGTCGCGCATGCCCATGGATCGGGAAGCGGGATCGACGGCGTTGCTGACGACGCGACCGTGCGCGACGGCGTCGAGACCTCGCGCGGCCGCCCCGACTCGACCGATGCCTACGGCGCCGTCTTTCTTTCGCTTGCGCGCGACGCGTACGAAAGCGGCGATCCGTCGCTGCGCGCCTTCGTCGTCGCGCATCATGCCGATCTGGTTCGCATCGCGGACTCCAGCATTGCGACGCTGCAACCGATTGGCCTGACGTGGGCACGCCCAAACCGCCACGTGTTCTATGCAATCGATAACGAGCAGGTGATGCGCGGCATGCGCGACGCGGCGGCGCTCATGCGTGAGGCTTTCGACGATCGAGCGAATGCGCGCCGCTTCGACCGCGCGGCCGCGACGGTGGCGCGCGCACTGCGTGCGCACCTGTGGGATGATCGCGTGCAAGCGGTACGTCCGTACGAGATGGCAAGCGGGCGCTTCTCGACGCCCGACCCAGGACGTATCTATCCCGACGCGCTAGCGCAACTCTTTGCGGTCGTCGATCGCGTTCCGTCGCTTTCATTCGCACAGCGGCAAACGCTAGCGTCGCGGGTGGCCGCGTCGGTGCTCGCGCAGTCGGATGCACTGGACGAAGCCGCGCTCGTTGCCCTCGTGGCAGAGCGCGATGCCGGCATTGCCGTGCGCGTTCCCGCGTTTCACGCGCCGCCGTTGTGCGCGAACGCCGGTTGGTATCTGCGCGTTGCCTCGGAGCCAACCGCGCCAAGCGACTCGCATGCCCTGATGCCGGCTACTGGTACACCGTGACGTTCGTGACGTTGCCGGGGGTAACGTACACGCTGCCGGTACCAAGGGAGCGTGCAACGAGCCAACCATTCGCGGGAGCGCTTGCCGGATAGACGACCTCGTTCTCTCCGGTTGGGGCTCCCGCGATCGTTACGTGCGAAAAGCCGAGATGCTCGAGGTGGAGCGCCATATGCTGCGTGCCGTAGAGGGTGACGGGCAGATCGGCGGGCGGTTGGGGCGATGGCAGGCCCATCTCGGATGGCCGCGCGCCGAACGGCGCAAGTTTAGCGTCGATCTCGTGCGGATCCAGGACGTCGTAATCGGCCCCGTCCAGATAGCCGTCGGCGTTGATGCCCGGGACCGACGCGCCCGCGAGTTGCATGGCGTCGGCGATCGTGCCGAGCGGCACTTGATAGACGGGGGCGCCGGCCATGGCGATGCCGATGCGAATCAAGCGATCTTCCGGAAGGTTGGTCGCGATGTCGCCTTTCATCGTGGCTACGAAGCGTGGTATGCGATGGGATGCGTGGAGTGGGTCGAGTAGCGTATTGCGCAGGATGCCGAGGACCTGTACCTCGGCCTGCATGCGCTGGAAATCGTTGACGCGGTAGCCGTTGCCTGCTTCGTTCTGGCGCACGCGTACAAACGCAAGAGCCTGTGCGCCGTTCATGCGCTGGACGCCCGGAAAAAAGTTTGCGCCGCTATGACGCGGATCGATGATGCGTGCTTTGACGTCGATCGTGACGCCGCCGACGGCATCGATCGCTCTTTCGAAGCCGGCGAAGTTTGCCGCGATGTATCCATCGACGGGTAGGCCGGTGACGTGCGCGACCGCCTTGGCAAGATCTTGTGGGCCGCGAGCCGGCGTCTCTTGGTCGCCCATGAAGAAGAGCGTTTTGATTTTGGGAACCGGATCGTGCCAGTCGGGCTGCGCATAGAGCATGTCGCGCGGGACGGTGATTGCATAGATGCGATGCGCGGCGGGGTCGAGACGCGCGAGCAGGATGACGTCGGCTTGTCCGGCGGCAGTGCCAAGGCCGAGCGGATCGTTGGCGGCGACCCCGCGTGCGTTGTTGGCGATAAGCAAGATGTCCACGGGAGTTCCTCCCATGGCGATGCGTGCGGTGACGCCGCCGGTAAGGCGGCGAAAGGGCTTCGCAAAGAACACGACGATCGTAAGGACGATCGTTGCGGCGATGAACATGGCGATGAGGCGTCGGCGACGCCCACGCGAACGGCGAGAGAGCGACACGGAGAATCCCTTCGTGCGAAAGCAGACAAGGTGCGATATATGCGGTTATGCTGCTTCGTACGAGGGAGGGGCGCGTTCGCCAAGGCGCGTGAGCGCATACCACGCATGCGTGCGTGGTGGCGTGGAGGCGATGGGTAACCGTGCGGGGCGGCCGGTGCCGCGCGGACGTGTGGCGAGAATGCGTAGGTGGCGGATCAGCCGGATCGTACTGCCGTAGATCGCGTCGAGGAGCGCTGCGAGCCCGGCGAGCGCAAGCACACCGAAGAGCGCGTGAACGCCGAGTGCGATTGCGACCGGGGCGCCAAGCCAGATCGCCGGTCCGAGCAGATGTCCGTAGATCGCGAGTTGCTCGCACGATTCCATGACGTACACAGTCGCGATTTGGGCAAGAAAGATCGCCGGAAAGAGACGCCACGCGCGCGTGGGAACCGATCCCGGCGCGCCCTCGCGCAGGCGCGATGCGAGGTACACGATTGCGAAGCACAGCGCGATCGCGAGCGCCGGGCCCACGTCGGCGTTGCTGTTGTCGGTGAAGGTGCCGCGACCGAAGAGGCCGGCGTTGGATGCCGCCTCGAGCAAAGGGTCTGCGCAGCTCGCCGCGGTGAGGGCCGCGACGAGGCAGAACCACGCGGCTGTCGCTCGGCGTCCCATCGGAGGCGCGCCTTCTTGGCGCCGGTGGAATCGTCCCGCTTGCGGTATGCCTGCGGGCGCTCGTTCGCTGCCGCGCGAAGAGATGGTCGATGCGTTCGTTCGTCGTGCTTGCCCTTGCTGCGCTCGCGCTCGCGCGCGGTGGCGATGCACGCGCGTGGGCCGGGACGTGGACCGCACGAACCGGCGCAAACCAACAGTCGATCACGATCGTGCGACGTGGCTCGCTCGTGCGCATCTCCGGCACGGACGTCTGGTACGATCGTGCGTTTGCTGCACGCGGTCTGATTCCGGTTGGAACCTTTACCGCGACGATCGCCACGCCGGCAGGCGATCGCATCACGATCGAACCACCCGACATGCCGGGCTGCATCGTGCACCTTCGGCGCGCCGGGGCATACCTTGTCGTGCGCGATAACGACCGGTGCGGCGGTATCAACGTTACGTTTACGGGGAACTATCGGCGAGTTCGCAAAGGAGCCGCGATATGAGCAAAGTTCGGGTTCTCGTTGGAACGCATAAGGGTGCCTTCGTCCTTACCGCCGACGGCATGCGGCGCGACTGGCGCATCGAGGGGCCGCACTTTGCCGGTTGGGATGTCTATCACCTGAAGGGATCGCCGGTCGATCCGAACCGGATCTATGCATCGCAGAGCTCGTCGTGGTTTGGGCAAGTCGTGCAGCGTTCCGACGACGGCGGCATCACCTGGCAGCAGATGAGCAACGCATTTGCCTACGATGGGAAGCCCGGCACGCACCAATGGTACGACGGAACGCCGCATCCGTGGGAGTTCGCACGCGTTTGGCATTTCGAACCCGATCCGCACGATGCGCAGACGGTGTATGCTGGCGTGGAAGATGCTGCGCTGTTTCGCTCGCGCGACGGCGGAGCGAGTTGGCACGAGCTTGCGGGACTGCGCGATCATGAGACCGGATCGCAGTGGCAACCGGGGGCGGGCGGCATGTGTCTGCACACGATCGTGATCGATCCGGGAGACCCGCAGCGTATCTATACCGCCATTTCGGCGGCGGGTGCATTTCGTAGCGACGATGGCGGGGAGCATTGGAAACCGATCAATCGCGGGCTGCATTCCGAGCAGTTGCCGGACCCTGACCGTACGGTCGGCCATTGCGTCCACCGCATCGCGATGCATCCGGCGCGTTCCCAGGTGCTCTACATGCAGAAGCATTGGGACGTGATGCGCAGCGACGATGCGGGCGAGCATTGGCGCGAAGTGAGCGGTAACCTACCGACGGATTTCGGCTTTCCGATCGAGGTACACGCGCATGAGCCCGAAACGATCTACGTCGTTCCGATCACGAGTGACTCATACCACTATCCGCCCGACGGCATGCTGCGTGTGTATCGCAGCCGTACCGGGGGCGACGAGTGGGAGGCGCTTGGCCGTGGGCTTCCCGAACGGCATTGCTACGTAAACGTGCTGCGCGATGCGATGGCCACGGACGCACTCGATCCGTGCGGCATCTATTTCGGAACCACGGGAGGGCAAGTGTACGTTTCGCCCGATGGCGGAGATCATTGGCAGGCAATCGCGGAGCATCTGCCGTCGGTCCTCTCGGTTGAGGTGCAGACCCTCGCGTGATTCGCGTCGTCTTGCCCGCGCATCTGCGTACGCTTGCGCACGTGGGTGAACGCGAGGTTGTCGTGGCGATCGAGGGGGAGGCGACGCTGCTCGCGGTGCTCGATGCCCTTGAAGCACGCTTTCCGCAACTGCGTGGCACCATTCGCGATCGCGCGAGCGGGGCGCGCCGTCCCTACGTGCGATACTTTGCCTGCAAGCGCGACCTTTCGCACGTCTCCCCCGAAACGCCGTTGCCTAACGAGGTATGCGAGGGGCGCGAACCCCTGCTCATCGTGGGGGCCATGGCCGGCGGGTGAGCCGCCCGCGCTCGCCGGCTGTGGGAAGCGGTAGGCGGTCGCACCGGCGTCGAATCGGGGCGGCATGACCAAACCCCGAATCAAACGCAAGTGGTATAGCGTGCCGGCAGCCGAGAGGCGGACGTGTCAAACGCCCGGATGCGATGTTCTTGCGCGCGAGCGATGCAAGCAGCAAAACTGCGGAGAGATCATTTGCACCGAGCATAAGGGGAGCCATTCGGCGCTCCACACCTTCCTCAAGCAACGCGCGGCCACGCTGAAGCCGTAGCGTTTACGCTCAGCTATCGCGATGAGGTTGCGGCGGGTGCTGGAAGTCGCTTTAGCCACGCTGTTCGCGGCGGCGGCGATTCTGTGGGGCATCGCGATCTTCGATTCTCTTTCCGGGGCCAATGCGATCGTACCGTCGCTCCTGTGCGATGTCGTCGCGATCCTCGCATTCGTCCTCGGAGCGATTACGGCACGGTCGTGGATCGGCGCGGTTGCAGCGCTATTGTGGGTGCCGTACTGGATTCTCGACGGCATGCTCCGTGCGTTCAGCGGGGTTCGGGGCGACTCGAGCGTGCCGGTTTCGGCGATCGCATTCTACCAGGGAGACGTTGCCTGGTATCCGGTGTTTGCATCGGTGCTGATCGTTCTGCTTGCATTTAGCCTTCGCGCGCGGGCACCGCTTGCGTGGGCCGTTGCCTTGGGCGTATGCACCGCATCGGTTGTGCTCGCTGCGCTTGGCCACGACGCGTCGATGCTTGCCGGACTCTGGTATCTCGCGGTTGCCATCGATGTTGCGCGCCCGCAACCAACTCGCTCCTGACGCGCGGGAGAACGAAGGAACCAGAGGAGGGCTACTCCTACGGCTTATCGCCCGCGAGTGCATCGTGCGGCACGGGTGGGTTGCTTTCTGTAGTGGCTTGCCCGCAAATTCTCTGCGGATATGCGGTCACGGCGATATATTTTTGGCCGTCGATGATCTGGACGTCTTTTTCGGATCCAAAAATGCCTTGTCGCCTGCGATACTCACTGCGAATAAAGTCCAGGTGTATCGTGTCGCCGCAAAAATTGTGAACCTTCTCCGCGGATATCCGCAGGTCTGCGGCTTTATAGTCGAATCCATCGAGGCCCGCTTTACCCTGCTGCGCCTCAAGCACATGGCCGTCGGCCTCGTCGCCAGTCTTCGCGATCAAATATCCATTGACGACAACGTCTTGCTCCACGGTGTATGGAATGGGCTCGCGCGGGCTCGCCGCATATGAATTTATCGCCTCGGCGGTGGCGATTACGATTACGGTGCCCTTCGGGACGAAGACCGACACGGTGTGTGGCGCTCCAGCGGCTGCGCCCGCGCCTGGTGGCGGCGTTTGCGCTGACGCCCCCATTGGGCAGAATAACACGAAGAAGAAAATGAAGTACGCAGTAACGCGCTGCATATACCCTCCAGCGGCTGCCTACGGTTGCATCGCTTTACACACGCGGGCAACATTCTCGAAAAGACTTGCGATAGAACGGCTTGTTTATTTACGCGCGTGCTCGCGTATTTATTTGGGAGCGTTCTGGGCGGCTTTCGTCGCGATAAAAACGATGCCCCAGATGATACCGGCGATGACGCCAAGGCTCAAGAGTCCGGCGGCGAGTATGACAACGAGAATCGGGCCGTCGATGAATCCTAACATGGTGATCCTTTCGTTATCATAGCGACTATCCGGTACCCTCTTCCCCGGGTCAGTCCGAAGTCGGGATTGCGAACGCGAGTGGATAGTTCTCAATCGTGTGGCCGCGTCTCCGTGACGCCGAGGCGGCGGCAGCGTTCGAGAGAGGCTCCTCGGATAGGAAAAAAGAGTCGAGCCTCCGTTGCAGATCTGTTGAACGGAGGCTCGACTGTCGCGGAAAGCCTTGATTTACAAGGCCGGAAATGGTAGCCCCAGCGGGATTCGAACCCGCGTTACCGCCGTGAGAGGGCGGCGTCCTAGGCCTCTAGACGATAGGGCCATGGCTCCCGGTCATGGACTCGAACCACGAATACCTGGTTCAGAGCCAGGCGTGATACCATTTCACCAACCGGGAACGGCAGCGACGGTTATACTACACGACCCGGTCGTGGTCTTGCAAGCGTCGTCGTCGCTTTGCGTTCCGCCCTGCATACGTCGCCGTTTGACTGTGGCAGTTTGGGCATAACATCCGCAGGTTCTCGATGCGATGGTCGGTCGGCACACCATTGATGTGATCGATGTGCATCGTAAGCGGAGTCCCGCGCCATGAGGTGAGACCGCAGGTTGAGCACCGGTTTTCGAGCAGACCCTCTGCCAATAGGCGTCGCCGGATCGCGGCTCGCGAGGACGACGTTGCGAGGAGAAGAGCGAGCGGTCGTGCGCGAGCCCGCGCCTTGAGCACGCCGCGCCGAACGGCCTTCGTCCAGGATTGCGCGGCGAAGCCGAATCGCTCACGGCATTCCCGATAGGTGTGCCCCTCGTCGTAGAACTGCTGGACGGCGGTCCAATCGTAGATGAGTCGTCCCATCGCCTTCAGTGTATCCGAACGTGCGTTCGCGAGTGTTGCCGCGATGTTGCCGGAGGGTGAACGTCGAATGGCGCGCCTTCGGCCCATGCGGGCCGGCGCGGCGCTGAGAAAGGAGCTCCTGGTTGCAAGCCATCGTATTGGTCGGCGGTGAAGGCACCCGCCTTCGGCCCCTGACGTATGGAACGCCGAAGCCGATGGTGCCCATCATGGGCGTGCCGTTCCTGGCGCGGACGCTCGAACGCTTGCACCACGCGGGCATCAACGACGTGATCTTGCCTGCCGGCTACATGCCGCAAGCGATCGTCGATTACTTCGGCGACGGCTCGCGTCTGGGCATGAAGATCACCTACGTGATCGAGGAGACGCCGCTCGGCACGGCGGGCGCCCTCAAGAACGTGGAACAGCACATCCACGGGCCGTTCTTCGTGCTCAACGGCGACGTGCTCACAAGCCTCGATCTGCAGGCGATGATCGCCGAACACGAACGTCTCGGCGGCCTCGGGCTCTTGCACCTCATCCGCGTCGATGATCCGTCGGCGTTTGGCTGCGTCGTGCATGATGCGCAGCAGCGCATCTCGGCCTTCGTCGAAAAACCGCCGCGCGAGACGGCGCCCACGAACGAGATTAACGCGGGCACGTATCTTTTCGAACGCGAGATTCTCGACATGATTCCAGCCGGGCGAAACGTGTCGATCGAACGCGAAACGTTTCCGGCGGTGATTGCGGCGGGCAAAGGGCTCTATGCTTGTACCACGAGCGATTACTGGATGGATCTCGGCAAGCCCGAGCAGTATCTGGCAGCGCATCGGGATATCCTCGCGCGACGGATGCCAATGCTCGCGCTCGAACCGGGTGCTACCGGCGAGGGTGCGGCGGCGCTTGCACGCGTTGCGCGACTCGAACTCCCGGTGCATGCGGACGCACAGGTGACGATCGATCCGTCAGCGGTGGTAGGACCGAACGTCGTTATCGGCGCCGGATGCTCGATTGGCGCGCGGGTGGTATTGCGAGACTCCGTTTTGTGGGATGGCGTCGTGCTCGAGGAGGGCGCGATCGTCGAAGGGGCGATCGTCGCGAGCGGCGCGCGGATCGGGCGCGAGGCGCGCGTCTTCGAGGGCAGCGTGATTGGGCACGATACGACGATCGAACCGGGACGCGTGCTCGACGCCGGCAGCCGTGTAGGAGCGACCGCACCGATTGCGCGCTAACGCGGATTGAGGTTTATCCCTCGCGCCGTTTGGGGTACACTAGGAACGGAGCGGGAAGGAGTTTCCTTGGTTAAAGTGGGTGAAGTACCGCGAGCGTTACTGCTCGGCTCATATCCACCGCGGGAATGCGGCATAGCGACGTTTACACACGACGTGGCCGATGCGTTCGCTCGTGCGTTCGGCGTGCGCAGTTCGGTTGTCGCGATCGATGAGCCGGGCGGCGAGATGCGCCGCTATCCGAGCGACGTCGTCGCGCGTTTGAACGAGCAGGATCGCTACAGTTATCGCGCGATCGCGCAGTTCGTCAACGAGCATCCCGCCGAGCTGCTTGCGATTCAGCACGAGTACGGGTTGTTCGGCGGCGAACGCGGCGAATGGCTCGTCGATATGCTCGATGCGGTGGAGAAGCCGATCGTACTTACGTTGCATACCGTGTTGCCCGAACCCGATGAGACGATGTTGCGCGTGACGCGTGAACTCTGCCGGCGTTCGTCGGCGGTGGTCTCGCTCTCGGGGACCGGGCGCGATCTGCTCGAACGCGTCTATGGCATCGATCCCGAGGTGGTGCGCGTGATTCATCACGGCGTTCCCGACGTACCGTTCCGTTCGACCGATGCGGCAAAGGCCTCGTTCGGCATCGGGCAGCGACTCGTGATCTCGACGTTCGGCTTGATCAATCGTGGCAAGGGACTGGAGTACGCGATCGAGGCGATGCGCGCGGTCGTGAAGCGCCATCCTGAGGCCCTGTACCTGATCCTTGGCGAGACACATCCGGTCGTTCGTCGTCGTGAGGGCGAATCGTACCGTGAATCGTTACAGGAATTGATTCGCGAGTACGGCTTGCAACACAACGTTCAACTGGTCGATAAGTATCTCGACTTCGACGAACTGGTCAGTTATCTCGAAGCAACCGACATCTATCTTACGCCATACCTGAATCCGGTGCAGATCGTGAGCGGCACGCTCGCCTATGCAATGGGGTGTGGTAAGGCGATCGTTTCGACGCCGTACCTGTACGCGCGAGAACTGCTCGAGCATCATCGCGGCCTCTTATGCGAGTTCCGCGACGCTGCGTCGATCGCGCGGCAACTGAACGTGTTCTTGGACGACGCCGCGTTACGCCGGGCGACGGAGCGCCGGGCCTACCGGTTTGGCCGTCAGATGACGTGGTCGAATCTCGCACGCGAGTACGGTCAACTCTTCGCGAGTCTGGTGCCGCCCACCGAGATGGCGCTCGTTACCTCGGCGTGAGCGCGCAGGTACCGGGGCTCGAGCACGTCGTCACGCTCAGCGACGACGTCGGCATCGTGCAGCATGCGACGGAGTCGGTCCCCAACCGTTCGACGGGATACTGTACCGACGATGTGGCGCGCGCGTTCATGGTGACGCTCGCGCGCCTGCGTCAGGTGCCACAAGACGCGCAAGCGCATCGCTTAGCGGGCATCTACCTCGCCTTTTTGCACGACGCGCAGATTCCGGACGGCCGCTTTCACAACTTCATGAGCTACGATCGCACGTGGCTCGACGCGGTGGGCACGCACGATAGCTGTGGACGGGCGATCTGGGCGCTCGGGTACGGTGCGCGGTTTGCACCCGATGCACCGTGGCGACGCGTCTGTGCCGCCATGCTCGATCGCGCGCTTACGGGCATCCCCTGGCTGACCTACGAGCGCTCCGAAGCCTACGCGATGCTGGGCCTCGCGCACGCGGTCGCTGCAGACGGCGGCGCGCATCTGCGTTCTTCGCTGCGACATTTAGCGGATCGCTCGGCCGCGCGGCTGGACGAGGCGACGCGCGAGGAATGGGTGTGGTTCGACGAATGTTTGACCTACGACAACGCACGGTTGCCCGAAGCGCTGCTGCGGGCCGCGTCGGCGCTGGACGATGCCGCGTACGCACGGGTCGGACTCGCGTCGCTCGGCTTCCTTGAAGGCGTGGTCTTCGAGGGCGGTTGCTTCGTCCCGATTGGAAACGACGGCTGGTACCGGCGTGGCGGGGCGCGCGCGCGATTTGCACAGCAGCCGCTCGAGGCCGCTGCGATGGTCCAGGCCGAGCTTGCCGCGCATGCGCTCACGCACGAGGCGCGCTACCTTACGGCCGCGGAGACGGCATTCGCGTGGTTCCACGGCAAGAATCTGCTCGGCGTCACGATGGCGCAGGGCGGCGGCTGCTACGATGGCCTCGAGCACGACGGCCCCAACCGCAACATGGGCGCGGAGTCCACGCTTGCGTACCTTGCGGCGAGCTACGCACTGGCCGAGGCGCGTCCCTCCGAGCTGCGCGCGGCACGTTGAGGCGCCATTCGAGGCCGATGTGCCTTGCACGGCGAAGTATTACGGGATGATGATCCTGGAGTCCGAGTCCCTTAACGCCGTTCAGGCCGAGGCCGTCGCGCATACCGACGGCCCCGTTTTGATTTTCGCAGGCGCGGGAAGTGGCAAGACGCGCGTCCTCACCCACCGCATCGCGTACCTGCTCAACGAACGCGCAATCGCTCCGGATCGTATCCTTGCGGTCACGTTCACCAACAAGGCCGCGGGCGAGATGAAGGCGCGCCTCGAGCGCATGGTCGGCTCGCAGGCCCGCGACCTGTGGGTGGGAACCTTCCACTCGATGTGCGTGCGCATTTTGCGCCGCGATGGTTCGCGTGTCGGCGTTGCACCGAGTTTCGCGATCATCGACGACACGGATCAGCGCCAACTCGTCAAAGAGATTCTCGATGACCTCGATTACGATGAACGCCAGATCGCTCCGGGCGCCTGCCTGCACGAGATCAGCAAGGCCAAGAACGCGCTCGTGTGGCCCGAGCAGTACCTCGAGAAGCAGACCGCATTTCTCGGCGAGCGTATCGGCAACGTGTATGCCGAGTACCAGCGGCGTTTGAGCGAATCGAACAGCCTCGATTTCGACGATTTGATCGTGCGCACGATCGACCTCTTGGAAAAAGACGCGGCCGTTCGCGAGCGATATCAGAACAAGTTTCAGTACGTGCTGGTCGATGAGTACCAGGACGTCAACATCGCGCAGTATCGCCTGATCGCGCTGCTCGCCGGCAAGCACAAGAACGTGACGGTTGTCGGCGACGACGACCAGTCGATTTACTCGTGGCGCGGCAGCGACTATCGCATGATCCTGCGCTTTGAAGATGACTTCCCGGGCGCGAAGGTGTTCAAGCTGGAGGAGAACTATCGTTCGACCCAGCGCATCCTCGATGCGGCAAATGCGATGGTTGCGAATAATCGCACCCGCGCGAATAAGAAGCTCTTCACGCAGCGCGCCGAAGGCGAACCGATCACCGTCTATCCGGCGGCGACCGAGCGCGACGAAGCGCGATACGTCACCGAGAAGATTAAAGAGATGGTTCGCGAGGGTTCCGCCTATCGGGACTTCCTCGTGCTCTACCGGACAAACGCGCAGTCGCGCGTGTTCGAAGAGTCGCTCCTGGCCGATGGCATTCCCTATCGCGTGGTCGGAGGCGTTGGGTTCTACGCGCGTTCCGAGATCAAGGACGTGATCGCGTACCTGCGCTATATCATGAACCCTTCGGATGCGCTTGCCTTCAAGCGGATCGTGAACGTGCCGCGACGCGGCATCGGCGCTCAGACGCTTGCCTCGCTCGTGCAGGCGGCGACGCGTCGCAACATTTCGGTAGGCGAAGCGATCTTCGACGGTGAGTTGCTCAAAGAGGCGGTGCCGAAGAAGCTCAAAGAACTCGAGCGCTTCGCGGAATTGATGCGCACGTTCCAGGCGCGCTCGGAATCGCTCGGCGTGGCCGACCTGGTGGTCGCGGTCCTGGAAGATTCGGGGTACGTACGCGAATTGCAGGCCGAGGAGACGCACGACGCCCGCGCACGGATCGAGAACCTGCAAGAGCTCGTCGGCGTGGCGCGCGAGTATGAGGCCGGCGACGGCGAGCCGACACTCATGGGCTTTCTTGCCAACATTGCGCTGATTAGCGATCTCGACGCGCTCGACGCCGACGCGTCGTACGTGACGTTGATGACGCTGCACGGCGCGAAGGGGCTCGAGTTCTCGAACGTGTTCCTGACCGGGCTCGAAGAGGGCGTTTTCCCGCACAGTCGCGCATTGACCGATATGCCGGAGCTCGAAGAAGAGCGTCGCCTGGCCTACGTCGGCGTGACGCGCGCGATGGATCGCCTGTTTCTTTCGTACGCGCAGCGGCGTGCGATCTTCGGCAACACTTACGCCTATCCGAAGTCACGCTTCTTGGAAGAGATGCCGGGCCTCGACGTGCTCGAGAGCACGAGCGTCGCGCTGCCGCGCCCGTCGGGCGGTCGCTGGCGCGAGGTATCGATCCACGAATCGGCGGGCGCCGGTATCGGCATGGATCTCAAGGATGGCGATAAAGTGCGCCATCCGAAATGGGGCGAGGGGACGATTCGCGATATCGCAGGCGCGGGCGGCGATGGCCTCGTGACGATCGATTTCCCGAACGTCGGCCAGAAGATGCTGATGCTCAAGTACGCACCCCTCGAGAAAATCTAGCCGAAACGAAGACGCCGATGCTACGTGTTGCCGTGGCCGGCGCGCTCGGCCGCATGGGGCGCGTCGCCTGTACCGCACTGCAAACGACCGACGGCATGACCTATGCCGGCGGTTTCGCGCGTGCGCCCCTTGCAAGCGAGGGGATCGTGGACGATCTCGACACGCTGCTTGCATCGAAACCCGACGTGCTGCTCGATCTCACCACGCATCCCTCGAGCGTCGAGATCGCGACGCGGGCGATGACGTCGGGCGTGCGCGTGGTGATCGGTGCAACCGGTTGGAGCGACGGCGAGCGCAGCGCCCTCGATGCGCTCGCCCGCGAGCGCGGCCTCGGCGCGATGCTCGTGCCGAATTTCGCGCTTGGTGCGATCCTCATGATGCGCTTTGCCGAGATGGCCGCACGCTACTTTCCGAGCGTCGAGATCGTGGAACTGCATCACGACAAGAAGAAGGACGCACCATCGGGCACGGCACGTCTGACCGCGCAGCGTGTACGCGCGGCCGGCGGGCCCGCGAACGTTCCGATTCATAGCGTGCGCATGCGTGGATTGCTCGCGCACCAAGAGGTGCTCTTTGGCACGGAAGGCGAGTTGTTGACGATCCGGCACGATTCGTTCGGCCGCGAATCGTTTGTGCCGGGCATGCTCGCCGCGGTGCGGGCGGTAGGCAGCGTGAGCGGGCTTGTGGTGGGGTTGGACCATGTCGTCGGTTGACGTTGCGATCGTCGGCGCGACCGGCGTGGTGGGCGAGACGATCTTGCGCGTGCTCGAAGAGCGGCGCGTGCCGGTCGGCCGGGTGGGGCGCTTTGCCTCGCGCGCGCGCGACGGCGTGGAGGCGACGACGCTCGATGCGCTCGCTCCCTATCCGGTGGTGTTCTTTGCCAGTACGGAAGATGCAAGCGCCGAGTATGCGCCGAGCCTCGTCGATCGCGGCGCGATCGTGATCGATAATAGCGCCACCTTTCGCATGGCCGAGGATGTACCGCTCGTGATTCCCGAGGTGAATCCGGGCGACGTGACACGCGATCACCGGCTCTTCCCCGTGGCGAATTGCACCGCGATCATCCTTTGCACCGCGCTTGCGCCGCTGCGTGACGCGGCGGGCTTGCGCTCCGTACGTGTGGCGACCTATCAGGCGGCCAGCGGTGCTGGGCGCGCGGGGCTTGACGAGTTGCTCGCGGGCGAACGCGCGCTCGTGAGCGGTGCGACGGAGCCGCCGGCAGCGGTCTTCCCTCGTGCGCTTGCGCGAAACGTGGTGCCGCAGATCGGCAGTTTCGATGCGTCGGGGTACACGGGCGAAGAACGCAAAGTGCGCGAGGAGACGCGCAAGATGCTCGGGTTGCCGTCGCTGCGCGTGAGCGCGACGACGGTGCGCGTGCCCGTGCGCACCGCGCACTCCGAGGCCGTATGGTTTGAGACGGAACGCGCGACCAGCGTCGAGGAACTCGCGCACGCATGTGAGGGCGCGCCGGGCGTGGTGTTTCATCGCGACGGGATCGTGACGCCGCGCGACGTGGAGGGAACCGATCTCGTCCACGTAGCACGCCTCCACGCCGAAGAAGACGGCGCGACGCATCACTTCATGCTGTGGTGCGTGGGCGATCAGTTACGTAAGGGAGCGGCGACGAACGCGGTGCAGATTTTGGAACTGTTGCTCGAACGAGGCTACGTATAGGCGATGCAGACGATGCGCGTGGCGGTGATGAAGTTTGGCGGCACGTCGGTTGCGACGCGGGAAGCGCGCGAGACGGCATTCGCGCGCATCCTCGAGGCGCGCGAGGCGGGCTTTGCGCCGGTTGCCGTGGTCTCGGCGATGGGGCGTTCGCCGCAGCCCTACGCGACCGATACGCTGCTCGGCTTGATCGGTGGCAATACGGGAAGCGCCAATGCGGACGTGCTGCTCGCGTGCGGTGAGTTGATCGCTGCGGCGGTGTTTGCCGAGGAGTTGCGCGCGATGAACGTGGAGGCGCAGGCGATGACCGGCGCGCAGGCGGGCGTGCGCACCGACGGCGCGCACGGCGATGCGAAGATTCTTGACGTGGACGGCGAGGCGCTGCGCGCTGCGATCGATCGCGGCGTGGTGCCGATCGTCGCTGGTTTTCAGGGTGCCGGACCCGACGGCGCGATCACGACGCTCGGCCGCGGCGGCAGCGACCTCTCGGCGATTGCGCTCGGCCATGCGCTCGGTGCGGAGCGCGTGGATATCTACACCGATGTCTCGGGCGCGATGACCGCCGACCCGCGCCGCGTCACGACTGCACACGTCATCGACCGCGCATCACACGAAGAGATGACCGAACTCGCGGAGCGTGGCGCGAAGGTGATGCATCATAAGGCCGCCGCGTATGCCGAACGAACCGGCACCACCTACACGATCAAGGGGCTGACGACCGACATCGGTACCACGGTGCAAGCCGGGTACGAATCGGAACGCCCGGTGACCGGGGTGACCGCGTCGGGGCGTGTGACGTGGGTGCGTGTGATCCGCGGAGACATCGAGAATCCGACGCAACGCATGCAGACCGAACTCGAGATGTTTCGGCGCATCGCCGACGCGGGCATCTCGATCGATCAGGTGACGATCAATCAGGCGGGCGTAGCCTTCGTGGTTGACGGCGACCGCGGTCGTGACGTGCGCACGCTGCTTGGCGACCTGAACCTGGCCGTGCGCGTGCGCGAGGGTTGCGCGAAGATCTCGGTCGTCGGGCACGGCATGCGCTACATGCCGGGCGTCGTTCATCAGTGCGTCCAAGCGCTGAGCCGGGCGAACGTGGAGATCATCCATTGCACCGATAGCAACATCACGATTTCGATTCTGGTGCCCGAGAGCGACGTGGTTCGCGCCGAGGCCGCCGTTCACGATCAGTTCCATCTGGAAGCAGGAGAGGCATAAGGTGCAGAGACTCGGCACGATCGTGACCGCGATGGTCACGCCGTTCGACGAACGCGGAGAGCTGGATACACGAGAAGCGGGACGGTTGGCGCGTTGGCTCGTGGAGCGCGGCAACGACGGGCTCGTGATCGCCGGTTCGACCGGCGAAGGGATGACGCTCGACGCAAACGAGCGTAATGCGCTTGTGTCCGCGGTGAAAGAGGCGGTTGGCACGCGCGCGACCGTGATCGCCAACGTGGGGACGAGCGACACGCGCGCCAGTTGTCGCGCCGCGCGCGAAGCACAGAATGCGGGCGCGGATGCGCTGCTCGTGGTGGTGCCTCCATACAGCAAGCCGACGCAGAGCGGGATGCTCGCGCACTTCGGCGGCGTTGCCGAAGCAACGCCGCTGCCGGTCATCGTGTACAACATCCCGGGTCGCACCGCGGCGAACATGCTGCCGGAGACGCTGCTCGAACTGCACCGGCGGAATCGCAATGTGCTCGGGGTGAAGGAGTCGAGCGGAGACCTCAAACAGATCGCCACCATCGTGCGCGATCGCGCTCCCGGCTTCCGGGTGCTCGCGGGCGACGATCATCTCTTTCTGCCGTGTCTCGCGGTTGGCGCGGATGGCGTGGTCGGTGTGGCCTCGCATCTGTGCGCCACGGAGTTTCGCTCCATGCTCGAAGCCTATCGTGCGGGTCGGGTTGCCGATGCGGCGGCGATTCACGCATCGCTGTTGGCGCTCTTCGACGCGCTCTTTGCGACGAGCAACCCGATTCCGATCAAGTGGGCAATGAACGAGTTGGGCTTCAAGGTGGGACGCTGTCGTCTGCCGCTCGATGAGTTGCCGGCATCGCTTGCACAGCGCCTGGCGCCGCTCGTCGCGGCCTATCGCACGGCGACGGCCGGCGCGTAAGGCATCCGTGCCCGATTCGATCGAGATTCTCGGTTGCCGGCTCGATCTGCTCGATGCGGCAACCGCCACGGATCGCGTGCTCGATTTTGCGCGCACCGGAGCGGCGGCCCAGGTTGTCACGCTCGGCACCGAGATGGTGGTGCTCGCGCAGCGTGACGCGGCATTTCGCGACGTGGTGAATCACGCGGCGCTCTCGCTTTGCGACACGGTCGGCCTGTTGACCGTCGCGCGACGACGCGGTGCGACGCTGCGCGAGCGGGTGACGGGCGTTGAGTTGGTGGAGCGTCTGTGCGCGCGCGCTGCTGCCGAGCAGGTACCAGTCTATTTTTTGGGCGGTGCCGAAGGGGTTGCGGCGGATGCGGCGGCGGTGCTCGAGGCGCGTTTTCCAGGCTTGCCGATCGCGGGTGTGCGCAGCGGATACTTCGCCCAGGAAGATATTGCCGACATCGTTGCCGAGATTCGAACGAGCGCGGCGCAGTTGCTCTTCGTCGGTCTGGGTTCGCCGCGTCAGGAACTGTGGCTGGCGGAGCACTTGCGTGCAACGGGCTGCGGCGCCGGCATCGGTGTGGGCGGATCGTTTGACGTCATCAGCGGGCGCGTGCGCCGCGCGCCGGCTGCGTGGCGTCGTTTCGGTCTCGAATGGCTCTACCGGCTCATACGCGAGCCGCGCCGCTGGCAGCGGCAACTCGCGCTGCCGTATTTCGTGTGGCTCATCACCATCGAACGATTCGGACTTGCGACCAAGAAAGGGACGTAACCCCACGTGAAAGCGATGATCCTCGCCGGAGGCCTTTCGACGCGCCTCTATCCGCTAACGAAGCAAGTGCCGAAGCCGCTCGTGCCCGTGGCTGGTGTGCCGAACGCCGTGCATTTGATCAACTATTTGAAGGCGTACGGTTACGACGAGATCGCGATCAACGTACATTACCTGGCCGACACGATCTGTACGACGCTTGGTGACGGCGCACGATTCGGCGCGAAACTCACCTACCTGCATGAAGCCCAACTGATGGGAAGCGCCGGCGCCGTGAAGGCGATGCAATCCTTCTTTGGTGACGAGACCTTCGTGGTCGTCGGTTGCGACGATCTCACCGATCTGCCGCTCGATGCGTTGATGGCCGAGCATCAGCGCCACGCGGCGCTCGCAACGATTGGACTTGTGATTCGCCCCGAAGTGGAGCACTACGGCGTCGTCGTGCTTGGCGACGACGGGCGGATCGCGGGGTTTCAGGAGAAGCCCGCGCGCGGAACGGAGCGCAGCAAGCTCGTGAATACCGGTATCTATGCGTTCTCGCCGGATATCTTTGCGCATATCCCCGATGCGGAGTTTTACGACTTTGGCAAACAGGTCTTTCCCGAACTGCTTGCATCCGGTGCGCGCTTTTTCGGCTATGACGCACGCGATGCGTACTGGTGCGATATCGGCACGCCGGGCGAATACCGGCGCGCAAGCGAAGATGTGGTGAACGGCATCTTTCGCATTCCGGGCACGCGCGGCAGCGGCGCCGACGCGAGTGCCTCGATCGATGCGAGCGCGCAGATCGATGCGAACGTGTGGATCGGCCCGCACGCACGGATCGGAGCGCACGTACGTATCGCGGGGCCCGCGGTCGTGGGCGAAGGCGTGCAACTTGCCGAGGGCGCGCAGATCGAGCGCAGCATCTTGTGGACGGGTGCCACGGTTGGCGCCGGCGCGACGGTGCGCGACTCGGTGGTCGGCATCGGCTATGCCGTTGCACCGGATGCGCGCTTGAACGGCGCGGTCGTCGCAAACGAACCTTTGGCGTAGCAGCCCGGACGTTGGGCCTTGGCGGATGGCGCGTAGCGCGTGAATGCCTTGCGTGCTCACCCATCTGGTCGAGGTGCTCTTTCCACGGCAGTGCGCGGCATGCGGTGCGCTCGGCTGGGGACTTTGCGAGCAATGTGTTCCTTACAACGAGCCCTTGCTCACCCGCGCGTTGCCGACGTTGCGCGTGCGCGCGCTCGGCGCGTACGAAGGCGCGTTACGCACTGCGGTCCTGGCGCTCAAGGATGGCCGGCGCGACGTTGCCGAGGCGTTTGCGTTGCGTCTCGCGCGCGGTGGCCCTCCAGGCGTGCTCGTTCCCGTCTGCACGAGTGCGGCGCGACGGCGTGTACGTGGCTTCGACGGTGCGGTAACGATCGCACGCCGCCTCGCGCAGTTGACCGATACCGCGTGTTACGCCGTGCTGACGCGCCGTGGTGCCGACGCGCAGCGTGGTCGCAGCGGCGAGGAGCGGCGCGCGGCGCGCGGGCGGTACGCGTGCGATGCGGAGATGCTTGCGGGGCGAGAAGTGGTCCTGATCGACGACGTCTGTACGACGGGAACGACGCTCGAGGATTGTGCCGCGGCGATTCGGTCGGCCGGCGGACGGGTGGCGCATGCGTTGGTGATAGCTATCGCGAACGGAGGAGCGTGACCTCAGCGGATCGGCTCTTTATGGAGCGTGCCTACGAGCTTGCGGCGCGCGGTATAGGTAACACGGCACCCAATCCAGCCGTCGGATCGGTCATCGTGCGTGACGGCCGTATTCTCGGCGAAGGCTATCACCATCGCGCGGGTGGTGCCCACGCTGAAGTGAATGCGCTTGCGCAGGCGGGCGATGCTCGGGGCGCAACGGTGTACGTGACCCTCGAGCCGTGCAACCATGTGGGCCGCACGGCTGCGTGTTCGCGCACGCTCGTCGAGGCAGGCATCGCGCGCGTGATCGTGGGGACACTCGATCCTAACCCGAAAACCAACGGCGGCGGTGTCGCCCTGCTGCGCGAACACGGTATCGACGTAACGGTGCTGGACGAACCGCGCGCGCGCCGCATCATCGAACCCTTTGCCGTGGCGGTTACCCGCGATCGTCCGTATGTCGCGCTCAAGATGGCGATGTCGCTCGACGGGCGCATTACGTCGCGTCCGGGCGTGCAGCAGTGGATCACGAGCGAAGAAGAGCGCCTCTACGTGCGCGCGCTGCGTATTGCCCACGATGCGGTGATGGTGGGCGCGGGAACGGTGCGTGTGGACGATCCCCAACTCACCGTGCGACCATCGTCGCACCGCCTCCGGCCATACACGCGTGTTGTTGCCTGTGAAACGGACACCGTTTCCGAAACGAGCAGAGTGTTTGCTTCGCTTGACGATTATGCGCGCACGGTCGTGCTTGCGCCATCCGGCGCGCGTGCGCGATTCAAGAATATCCGCGACGTGGCGGAAGTGATATTCGTCGGCAGCGATGATGCCATGCAACTCGATCTCGCCGCAGCGATGCGTGCGCTACGCGGTTACGGGATTCAGAGCGTGTTGTGCGAAGGCGGACCGACCCTGGGTGCGCGAATGATCGCTGCGGATGCCGTCGATCGCGTGTACTGGGCTATTGCACCGGTGCTCCTCACGACGGATGTGGCCGTACCGGTGCTTGCTGGTGCCGATCTTGCGGCGTATGGTGCGCGCGTGCGCTTTGACGGGGTTGAAATGATCGGTGCGGATGTGGTGTTGACCGGGATGATGGAGCACAAGCGTGTTTAGCGGGCTTATCGGGTATCGCGGAACGGTGGTTGGAAACGACGCGCTTGAGGGCGGCGGCGCAACCCTGCGCTTGCGGTGCGAGGGCGTTGCGGCCGAGAAACCCGCCGTGAAGGATTCGATCGCGGTGAACGGCGTCTGCTTGACGGCGACGCGGATCGACGGTGACGTCGTGACGTTCGACGTGATTCCGGAAACGCTCGACCGCAGCACGCTTGGCACGTTGCGCGTCGGCGACGTGACGAATCTCGAATACTCGCTGCGCATTGGCGATCGCATGGGCGGACACTTTGTGTACGGACACGTTGATACGACCGCGCGCGTGCTCGCTCGCAAGCATGAAGGCCAGGGCGAACGCGTTCGTATCGAGCGTGCGGACCCGTTCGAAGCAACGATCACCGAGAAGGCATTCATCGCGATCGATGGCGTGAGCCTGACGGTCGCGGCGGTGGGCGATGGTTGGTTTGAACTGGCGCTCATTCCCGAGACGCTCGCGCGCACGACGCTTGGCGAGCGCCCTGAGGGAAGCGCCGTCAATATCGAGATCGATCCGCTCGCGCGGTACGTTGCCGAAGCCGTGCGCGTGAGATCGCGATGACCCGGTTTCGCGATACGCTCCCGCCGGGTGCGAAAACGTTTGAGGCTCGGCTCCAGGTGCAGTGGGCCGACGTCGATATTGCCGGCATCATGTACTTTGCCGCGTACTGGCGCTTTGCCGAATACGCCGAGATGGAACTCTTTCGCGAACTTGGCTATCCCTACAACACGGTCTTCGAGGAGCTCGACTTCTGGCTGCCGCGCGTCAAGGCCGAAGCCGAGTACCATGCGCCGGCGCTCATGGGTGATTGGCTGCAGCTGCGCACGCACGTGGAGCGGGTCGGCGCATCGAGCGTGCGCTGGAAGACGGTGATCTTCAACGAGCGTACCGGTGAGGCCAGCGCCGTAATGACGCTGACCGTGGCCTGCATGAATCGCGAGTCGAAACGAAGCATGCCGCTCCCGGCCGCGTTCCGCGAGCGATTGCTTGAGGTGCTGGACCGAGACTGCACATAAAATCCCACTCTTGCGCCACAAACGCACGACGGGCGGCGAGACGATCGTGCTCACAAAAGAGCAAGAACGCCTCATTCTTGAACAGCTCGCCACGCGTGCCGGCTTCAAGTTGGTCCCGACGGAAGGCATCATCGAAGCCTTCAAAAAGGCCGTCGAACGCGGTGGACCGCCGCCTGATCAGCGAGCATTGCCGCCCGGCACTCGCTGAACAGCGTACGCTCATCTTTCCGGCGATCGCAGCGCTCAGCAATCGCTTTCAGCGCGCTCCAATTTGCTAAGTACAGTCGAGTTTGTGCGGCGATTACGGCGTCACATTGAGCTGCAGTCCTTTGCGGCAGTCGTAGAGACGCATTCCTGGCATAAAGAGCATCGCACCGAGCCAGCATATCGTTTCGGTTGGCCTTATGGCTCATATACCAAGCAATTTTTAAATCGGAGCCTGAAAGGTGTGGCGGCAACGGAGGTTGCGGCCGTTGCCGCTCTGACGCGGCAGCGCTACGCAGGGGCCCTACGTCTATCGACGATGCGGGCTTTACCGAATGAGACGAATGCGAACAAGACGTTACGACTAGAAGCACCGCAGCCTGAAATGAAACAAAGCGCATAAGCAATCCTCAATATGTATCATTTCTATTCGACCTAGCTTGCGTTTTCGTTTAACTCCGTTCACGTATCGGATTTTTAAACCCTAAACTCGTCGGTTTGCGAACGCCGGAATGTGTCAATGGGTTTGAGAGCGGATGCGCTACGCGCGCAAGCCGGTGATCATAGGAAAGCTGTTGCCGCTTAGGTCGAGGCAATGGTGGTGGGCATGCTGCCTACAAGCTGATCGCCCACGCCGGAATTTTCCGATGCGGCTAAGCTGCTATGCCATACAGATAGCACTTGAACTCGATGCGCTCTACATGGGTGTTGCAACTCCGGCACCGCCGGGGGCGTGGTCTAGCGGTAAGACGCCTGCTTGTCACGTATCCGACACCCGCCAGGAGGCGCGCGAAAATAGGACCTCCTGTGCTATGAACCCTGTGCGTGACAAGCAAGCTGTAGAGGCCGGGAAGCGATCCCTGGCCTTCGGCTTTCCGAGCTTTCAGAGCCTCTGCCCATAAAAGGAGTTCGCCGAGCCACTTAATTGTGCAAAGCCGCAATAGGCATATCGTCTTGACATCTGTCAAGACGAGGCCTAGGGTGGCGGTATGAGTGAGTTTTCTGCGGCCCTCAATGCGGCCATGGAGCAGGCGGGCCTGAACGCCGCCGAGCTGGCGGCCAAGGCGGGGGTGACCGATTCGGCGGTCTCGCTGCTGCGTTCGGGAAGACGGGAGCCTTCGTACCGCACGCTTCAGCGCTTGGTGAAGGTGCTTCCGGCGCTCGGGGTCGTGGAACGGGACGAGTCCCCCTTCGATGCGATCGAGGATGCCATCGACGATATTCGGGCGGGCAAGATGGTGGTGGTGCTCGACGACGAGGATCGCGAGAACGAGGGCGATCTGGTGATGGCGGCCGAGAAGGTGACGCCCGAGGCGATCAATTTCATGCGCAAAGAGGCCGGCGGTTTGATCTGCGTGCCGTTGCTCGGGTCGCGCTTGGACGTGCTGCAAATTCCGCAGATGGTGAGTGACAATACGGCGGTACACGAGACCGCGTTCACGGTATCCGTGGAGGCGCGCGGGATCACGACGACCGGCATCTCCGCGCACGATCGCTCGGCGACGATCTTGAAGTTGCTCGATCCGGCGGCCACACCCGACGATTTCTTGCGCCCCGGGCACACCTTTCCGCTGCGCGCGCGCGAAGGCGGCGTGCTGGTACGTGCGGGTCAGACCGAGGCGTCGGTCGATCTGGCGCGCCTCGCTGGGCTCGCTCCGGCGGGCGTGATCTGCGAAATCATGGCCGACGACGGAACGATGGAGCGTTTGGACGGGTTACGGGAGTATGCCGACAGGCACGGTCTGCGGCTCATCACCGTAAAGGATTTGATTGCCTACCGTATGCGTACCGAAAAACTGATCAAGCGCGTCGCGCAATTCCATCTGCCTACGACAACCGGCGAATGGGACGGGCACGCGTACGAAACCACCATCGACGGCAACACGCATGTTGCGCTCGTGATGGGCGATATCTCGAGTGGGAAAGACGTGCTCGTGCGCGTGCATTCCGAATGTCTCACCGGCGACGCTCTGCACTCGATCCGGTGCGATTGCGCGGCGCAACGCGACGGCGCGATGGAGATGATCGCGCAAGAAGGGCGCGGCATCTTCCTGTACCTGCGTCAAGAAGGGCGCGGCATCGGGCTTGCCAACAAGCTGCGCGCGTACGAGTTGCAAGACAAAGGCGCCGATACGGTGGAAGCCAACCTTGCCCTCGGGTTGCCGGTCGATAAGCGCGATTACGGCATCGGTTCGCAGATTTTGGCCGATCTGGGCGTGAAAGAGCTGCGCCTGATTACGAACAACCCGCGCAAGATCTTTGGCCTCGAGGGCTACGGCATCAAGATCGTCGGACGCGTGCCGATGCAGACGCCGCCTACGCCGCACAACCGTCGCTATATGGCCACCAAGCGCGCGAAGCTCGGGCATATGTTCGACGAATCGATCGCCGCGTCGTGAAGACGGGCGACGGAGGGATCACGACCACGTTGCCCGCGCCACAGTGCGCGGGCAAACGCTTTGCCATCGTGAGCGCGCGCTGGTACGTGCAGCTCACCGATTGGCTGATCGATGGCGCACGGCGTGGGTTTGCGGCGTGCGGCGTCGATCCGGGCGACGTCGATCTCTACGAGGTGCCGGGCTGCTTCGAACTGCCGCTTGGATGCCGCAAGGTGATCGACCTCGATCGCTACGACGGGGTAGTGGCGCTCGGCGTGGTGATTCGCGGCGATACGCCGCATTTCGACTTCGTCGCCGGCGAATGCGCGCGCGGGATCATGGACGTGCAATTACGCAGCGGCGTGCCGATCGGCTTCGGCGTGCTGACCACGGAGACGCTCGCGCAAGCACAAGAGCGCGCCGATCCGTCGCGGATGGACAAAGGCTACGAAGCGGCAATGGCTGTGGCGCACCTCGCGAGCGTTACCGGCGGCCAGCCGCGGGCGGGCTTCCGCTCGTAGCGAGCCACGCCCGCAGAGCGATCGCGAGCGCCACGATCGCGGCGCCGGTGAAGAGCAGCATGCCGATTGCAATAACGTAGGCGAGCGGACGAGCGAAGCTCTCGCTCACCCCAAACGCGGCACCGCACGAAACGCCGAAGTTCTGCAGCCATAAGCCCAGACGTTCGAGCGGATTGCCGGTTTCGCCGTCGGCGGTGCGCAGTTCGGCGAGCACCTCGCTCGGCTCCCACGAGTTCCCGGCCGTCAAGGACGTTAGGCGATCGCTGCGGTCGAAGATGGCGAGCGCCTCGCCATGCACCAGCACGCCGGGCGCGTTGCCGGGCGATACGTTCACGTTGAAGCGCTTCGCGAAGGTTAAAACGGTGGCGGGATCACCCGTGAGCAGGCTCCAGCGCCGGGGATCGGCGCCGAAGTTGCGCGCGTAGATGCGCAGCACGCGAGGCGTGTCGTGGGTGGGGTCGATCGTGACCTCGATCAACCGCGCGCTCGGCGGAAGGTGTGCCTGCATCTCCTGGAATTTCAGCGAGATCGCGGGGCACTCGGTTGCGTCGGCGCACCGTGTATACATGAACGCAAGCACCCGTGCGCGCCCGTGAAACGTGTTCCAACGCACGCGCCGGCCGAGCTGATCGACAAAGGTGGGATTTCCGGGAACGCGCGCGCCGATCTGTATCGTCGGTACCCATGGCAAGAGCATGAGCGTACACTACCAGCGGGCCGTGAAGCGTTCGAGAAGGCAGAGGTACCCGTGCGCGCCTGACTAATGGGCGCTCATGCCCACCCCGCACGATCTCTGCCCCGTCACCTGGGACGGCGATGCCGTTCGCTACCTCGACCAGCGCCGCTTACCACACGACGTGCGGCACGAGCGCGCGCGATCCGTCGAAGAGATCGAAGCGGCGATCAAGACGCTTGCGGTACGTGGGGCACCCGCCATCGGCGTCTTCGGCGCGTACGGCGTGGCGTTGCTGCGCGATCTCATCGCCGATGACGAGGCGTTCCGTGCCGCGGCGCAGCGCGTACGCGAGGCGCGTCCGACGGCGGTCAACTTGGCATGGGCGGTCGATCGCGTGCTTGCCGCTTCGAACATGCTTGCCGAGGCCAAGGAGATTCATCGCGAACAGATCGCGATGGATGAAGCGATGGCCGACGCGGGCCTCGACCTGATCCCGAAGAACGCGCGCATCCTCACGCACTGCAATACGGGACCGATTGCGACGGCCGGCGGCGGCACCGCGCTCGGCGTGATCGTCGCGGCACAACGCGCCGGCAAGAAGCCGCACGTCTTCGTCGATGAGACGCGCCCGTTGCTGCAAGGCGCCCGGCTCACCTACTTCGAGTTGCAGCAAGCCGGTATCGATGCGACGCTCCAGGTGGACGGGGCCGCGGCGATCGCGATGCAGCGTCAACACATCGATCTCGTGATCGTCGGCGCCGATCGGATCGCGCGTAACGGCGATACGGCAAACAAGATCGGCACCTACGGGCTCGCGGTGCTTGCCGCACATCACGGTATTCCGTTCTACGTGGCCGCACCGCGTTCGACGTTCGATTTTGCGATGCGCTCGGGCGACGAGATTCATATCGAGGAGCGCGCGCCGGAGGAGGTGACCGCGTTTGGCGGCACGCCGGTCGCGCCCACCGGCGCTGCCGTGTACAACCCCGCGTTCGACGTGACGCCCGGGCATCTGGTGACGGCCTTCATCACCGAATACGGTGTGGTGAAGCCGCCGTATGCCGAGACGATCGCCGCGCTCGAACTACGGCCGCGTTTTAGCGCGCTCATCTAGCATGAAGGCGTACGAATTCTTCGACAAGTCCCCGAAAATCGGCACGCTCGTGGTGATCGAGGGAACGGAGCGGGTGCTCGCGGAGCGCGTCCTCGAGGTCCTGATGGACCGGCTCTTGCCCGAGATGCGCGAGCTGAATCTGGAGCGCATTCCCGCATCGGAATGGAGCGATGCCGGACGCGTGCGCGAGGCCGTGCAGGCGATGCCGTTTCTTGCCGAGCGCCGTGTGGTGGTGGTCGCTGACGCGCAGGCGCTCAAGGCGCAAGCGCGACGCGATCTGCTCGAGGTGGCGCAGAACCTCCCCGACGGCAATACGCTCGTTATCCTCGATCTCGTCCCGGCGCGCTCGCAGCGTCCGCAACCGCTCGGCGCGCAGCTCGGGCGCGCGGCGCTGCGCATCGATACGACCGCAAGCGAGGAAACGCGCACGCGCTATATCACCGAGTTGCTTGCGACGCTCGGCGCAACGGCCGAGCCGCGCGTCGTGAGCGAGTTGGCACGCAGCGAAGCCGAGCTCGCCGCGGTGCGCAACGATCTGGAAAAGCTCGCGCTCGGCGGCAGAAAGATCACCTTCAAGGATTTGGAGAGCGAGTCGCTCGCGATCGAGGATCCGAAGGCGTACCTCTACGCGAGCGCGCTCGTCGAAGGGAAGACCGCGCAGGCGCTGGCGATCGCCCACGAACTCTTCGCGAACGATCCGCGCGGCGCCGCGATCCCGTTGCTCTCGGCGCTTGCCACCGAGTGTGGGTTCCTCTGGGAACTCGCTCGGCCGGGCGGCGCGCTGCCTGCCCGCGCGCGCTGGCGCGAGCGGGCGCTGCGGCCGCTCGCCGGACGCGTCGGCGAACGCCGCGCACGGATTGCGTACGAGCGCGCCGTGCGCGGCGTTGAGTCGATCGTGACGGGCTCCGCCGGCAACGACCCAGAGGATCATCGGACGTTGGTCGAACGGATAACGGCCGAGCTTTCGGCCATGAGCCGCCGATAACCAGGGAGATGGAGGTTCTCACGCCCACGGATTTGGGCTCTGCGTCCGCAAACGATCCCAAGCAATTGTTGATCGACGATGTGGAGCGCGCGCGTGCCGATCGCGACGACCTCGACCGTCAGATCGCCGCCGATCAGGAGCGCTTGGCCGAGATCCGCACCGCGCTCGATGCGATGGTAACCGCCGTGTGGCGCGACATCAACGGACAGCAGCAACGGATGCGCGACCGCGATAACATCACCGCCGCGCTTACCTTCGGATGGTTGGGAACCTACCAACTTGTCGCGGCGGCGCTTGCGGTGCTCGCGTTCGTTGGGGCGATCTACGCCGCGCAAGCTGCGGGAGCGATGACCGTGCTTGGTCTCTATGCCGTTCTCGGCCTGATCGGGTACGTGGTCGCGCGCGATCAATGCCTCGCACCGCTTCGCAAGGCACGCTCGTCCTATCTTGGCTCCGACGGGAAGGACGTGCGTTTCGTGGCGTTCTCGCGCTACGAACCCGGACTCAATCACCCGTTGATCGGATTCGACGGCCCAACCAACGGCAAACTCGAAGACCGGGCGTGGAAAATCCCCGGCGTGCGCGACAAGGACGCGATGCTCGAAACCTTCATCGAGGTGATCGACGAACGCCGTAGCAACGTGTTGCTCACGCGCTTCCCCGACCGCAAACCGACGCTCGTTCACGCCGATTTGGAGAACCCGTTCGTCCGTGCATATGGCGTCTTTTTTCAACGCGCGCTCGAGCGCCATCTTCCGGCGGTCGAGAAACAAGCAAACGACTTTCGCGAGATCGTGGCGCGGTACGGCAAGCGCAAGGAGGCCGACGATCGCGTACACCTGCTCGAAGCGGAATTGCGCGAGTTCGACGGTACCGCGGCGATCATGCGTGGGCTCATGCTGCCGTCCGCGGCGCGCGACCGGCTGCTGCGTCAGGTCGTGCTCTTTCGTTTGGGCGACCCGGCGGTACGCCGCGGCGCGTTCATCGTGGCGGGCGAACGCGCCGACCTTACCGACGTAGCACAGACGCTTGCGCGCGCGAGCGCGGCGACGCTCTTGAAGATGTCGTTTTCGCAGATCAAGATCGGGTATGTGGGCCAAGGGGCATCCACCGTCGCGCGCATCTTCGATCAGGCCAAGCGCGTGCGCTCCATCGTCTTCATCGACGAAGCCGATAAGTTTTTCTCGACGACGGCGTCGTCGCAGTACGAGGCGATGCGTCGCGAGGTGGAGCAGGCGCTATTCAAGGAGTGGGATCAGCTCGAAGGACGGACCGACGTGTGGGTGATCGCGGGGGCGCACACACGCGAGGGGCTCGATCCGACGGCGCTCGCGCGCTTTGGGGTGCTGCTGGATATCGCGCCGAGTGCCGAGGAGTCCACCTCGACGACCGTGATCGACGGCGCGGCCGCGGGCCTGCCCAGTGTGGAGGTGGCGCTCTCGCCGCCGGTCGTTGCCCGCAACCGGCTGCTCGCGGCGATGTTTGCCCACGTCGAGACGATGGAGTCGCAGGGGATCACCGTGCCGCGCGCGGTGCTGATCGCAGGGCCGTCACGCGATGCGCGGCAGACGGTCGTGAACAGCCTGGCCGAACAGACGAGCCTGCCGGTGGTCGATGCCACGCTCGACCTCCTGGACGATGCGCTTGCGCACGCCCGCGGGCTTGGCCGCGCCCTCATCGAGGTCGAGGTCCCCGAGTACGGTGAGCTTGGGGCGATCGCCCACCTCGCGATGACGGTCGATGAGATCGCGAACGCGCACGAGCCGATCTTCGTGCTGGCCTCCACCGCGGACGCCTCGGTGCTCGACCCGGAGTTGCGCGCGCGCTTCCCTGAGTTTATCGACCTGACCGAGCTCGACGGCCCCGCTCGCCGCGAGGGGCTCCGCGAGTTGCTTGGGAGCCGCCCGCTCGACTTCGACCTGGAGGCCTCGCTCGACGAGCTCGAAGCGCGCACCGAGGGGATGACGTTCGAGCACCTCAAGCAGTACGTGGATGAAGCAGGGCGGCGCGCGGCGCTGCGCGCCATCGACGGCGGATCGCCCGATCACGTGCTCTTCACGCTGGCCGATTTCGAGGTGCGCGCCAATCCCAGCCCTGCGACGAAAGACGACGAGGCGGCGCTCTAGGCGGGGGCGAACGGAGCCCTTCGTCCCATGAATTACCGTACGTATGCGTCGCCGTTCTCTTGGAGATACGGCCGAGCCGAGCTTCGCACGCTATTCTCGGAAGAAGAACGCCGCAAATTGTGGCGTGCGGTGTGGGTTTCCCTCGCCGAAGCGCAACTAGCGAAGGGGCTCGTCACTCCCGAAGAACTCGCCGATCTCCGCGCACACGCGCACGAGGTTGACGTCGAGGCCGCGCTTGCAATCGAGCGCGAGATTCATCACGACTTGATGGCCGAGATCCGTGTCTTCGCCTCGCAGGCGAAGCTTGGCGGCGGCAAGCTGCATCTGGGCGCCACCTCGATGGACATCGAGGACACGGTCGAGACCTACCGGCTGCGCTTGGCGCTTGCGATGGTGGGCGAGAACCTGCGTGGCCTGCTCGAGAGCTTTGCCTCGCGTATCGAGCAGTACGGCGATCTCGTCTGCATGGCGTTCACGCATCTGCAGCCCGCCGAACCGACGACGCTTGGCTATCGTCTTGCGATGTACGCGCAAGATCTGCTGATCGACGACGCCAACCTGCGCTTCGTCTTCGAGCAGTTGACGACGAAGGGGCTGCGCGGCGCGGTCGGCACGGCGGCTTCGTACGAGCATCTGCTCGATCACAGCGGGCGCTCGGGAGAGCTGGAAGCGCACGTGCTCTCCGCGTTCGGTTTACAGGCGCGTGAGATCGCGACGCAGACCTATCCGCGCAAGCTCGATTACCTGCTGCTCTCGGGGCTTGCGGGCTTGGGTGCGTCGCTCTCGAAGTTTGCCGCCGACATTCGCATTCTCTCGAGCCCCGAGTTCGGTGAGGTTGCCGAACCGTTCGGCAAGTCGCAGGTCGGCAGCTCGGCGATGCCGTTCAAGCGCAACCCGATCATCTGCGAACGGATCGATTCGCTCGCGCGTCTGTTGGTGGGGTATAGCGACGTCGCTTGGCAGAACGCCGCGACGAACTATCTGGAGCGCACGCTCGACGACAGCGCGAACCGCCGCACGACGCTTCCCGAAGCGCTGCTTTGCACCGACGAGATTATCACGCTCGCGCGTAAGGTGATCGACGGTTTACGCGTCGAGGAGCGTCGCATCGCGCACAACCTGCGCACCTACGGTCCCTTCGCCGGTACTGAAGCCGTGATGATGGAGGCCGCGCGCGCCGGTGGCAACCGCCAGGACCTGCACGAGCAGATCCGCAGCGCCGCGATGGAAGCCTGGGCCGCGTTAGCGCGCGGTGAGGACAACCCCCTCGCGCAGACCCTCGCCGCCGACGCAGCGCTCACCGCCCTCGTCGATCCCGCCGAGATCCGTCGCCTCCTCGACCCAAGCAAACACGTCGGCACCGCCCCGCAACGCGCTCAGGCCCTCGCCCAGAAAATCGCCGCCCTCCCCGCATTCCCCAAACAAAAACTCGTAGAGGTCTCACCCCATGCATAGCACCCCCCCCCGTCAAGTGGCGAGCAAAGCAACGCCCCCCGCCCGCCAAGTGGCAAGCGAAGCGATGCCCCAACCCCGCCACAAGGCGAGCGAAGCGATGCCCCAACCCCGCCAAAGGGCGAGCGAAGCGATGCCCAAAGCCCGCCGGAGTCCCGATCTCACCGCGGCGACCGAGGCGATGCCCAATAGGGCCGCCCGAGGGGAATCGCGGCCGGGCAGCCGGGTCGATGCGGCCCACGGTATGGGGGCCCCACAACGTGGGGGGCGCGGAGGCTGGGCCGGAGCGCCTTCCAAATGAACAAAGGCATCGAGATTGCGCGCGGCAAGACCAAGGTTCTGTACGAACATCCGGGGGCGCCGGATCAGTTGGTGGTGGCGCAGACCGACAACATCTCCGCGGGTGACGGCGCGCGCAAGAGCGTGATCGCGGGCAAGGGACGATTGGCGGCGCAGACGACCGCTCGCGTCTTTCGCCTGCTCAACCTCTGTGGATTGCCGACGCATTACTTGAGCGGCGGCGAAGACGACGACAACAACGAGATGCTGGTGCGGCGCGCCAACATGATTCCGCTCGAGGTGGTGGTACGCGGTGTCGCGGCCGGCTCGTTCGTGAAACGTAACCCCGGCGTCGGACGCGGTGCGCTGATGGTGCCGCGTGTCATCGAGTTTTTCCTGAAGGACGACGCACAGCACGACCCGATCATCTCGCCCGATCAAATCGTGGCCGATGGCGTGGCTTCGCCGGCGGAACTCGGCGTGATGACCGAACTTGCGCGCTTGACCTTCGAGATTCTCGCGCACGCCTGGCGCAAACGCGAGGTGTTGCTCGTCGATCTGAAGATCGAATTCGGACGCGTGGTCGGTGGCCCGGACAAAGGGCAACTGGTGATCGCCGACGTGATCGACAACGACGCATGGCGCATCTGGCCGCAAGGGCGCGAAGAGTTGATGCTCGATAAGCAGATGTATCGCAATCTGCCCGAGGTGAACGACGCCGCGCTCGAACGCGTGAAGGCGGCCTACGAACAGGTGGCCGATTTGGTCGGGACCTTCCCGGTGATGCGTCCCGGTATGGCGGCGATCATCTGCGACGGACCCGAGAGCGTCGAGCAGGCGAACAACGTCGCCCTTGCGCTGCAGCAACTCGGGTTGCCGACCGTTCGTCACGTGGCGAGCCCTGCGCGCACGCCGGGCTTCGTGCTGCAACTCGTGCAGCAACTCGAGGCGACCTTTGCGCGCGTGTTCTTCATCGCGGTCGGCAGCGACGACATGTTGCGCGCGATGCTCGACGCGGCGTCATCCTCACCGGTGTTCGGTTGGGGTGGCGATGCGCATGCCGTTGCGATGCAGTGCGCAAAGATGCTCGCGCTCGACGACACGGTGCTCTACGGTCGCACGCTGTTGATGCAGGCCAACGCGCGTTCGGCGGTGCTCCAGGCCGACGCCATGCTCCAGCAACAGGCGCAGCGCGCCCCGGGCGCAACCGTTGGCTAACGCGGCAACCAACGTCGCGCTGCGGCCCGACGAACTGCAACGTATCGCCGAGAAACTCGGGCGGGAACCGACCGTCGTCGAACTCCATGCGTTCGACGCGCAGTGGAGCGAGCATTGCAGTTATAAATCGAGCCGGCACCATTTGAAGAACTTGCCGACCACGGGTCCGAGCGTCATCCTCGGACCGGCCGAGGATTCGGGCATTCTGTATATCGGCGATCATAACGGCGAACGGTACGGCGTCGTCATCGCGCACGAATCGCACAACCATCCCTCGCAGGTGGTGCCGTTCGAAGGCGCGGCGACGGGGATCGGCGGCATCGTCCGCGACGTCGTGTGCATGGGGGCCGAGGTGATTGCGGTTGCCGATCCGCTGCGGTTCGGACGCGTGGAGGATCCATCGTCGCACCAACGTTACGTGGCGCAGGGCGCGGTCGATGGTATCTCGGCTTACGGTAACGCGATCGGCGTGCCGAACATTGCGGGCGACGTCTATTTCGACGAGCGTTTCGACGACAATTGCCTGGTCAACGTCGTGGCAATGGGGTTGGTGAAAGAGTCCGAGATCATCCACTCGTACGCGCCGAAAGACGCAAACGGTTGGGATATCGTGCTCGTCGGAAAGGCGACCGATCCGAGCGGTTTCGGCGGTGCGTCGTTCTCGTCGTTGACGCTTGACGCGGCTGATGAAGAATCGAACAAGGGCGCGGTGCAAGTGCCCGATCCCTTTTTGAAAAACGTCTTGATGCGCGCGAGCTATCGTGTATTCGCCTATCTGCGCGAACGCAAGTTGACGGTCGGATTCAAGGATCTCGGCGCGGGCGGTATCATGGGCTGTTCGGCGGAGATCTGTTCGGCGGGCGGCTACGGTGCGACGATCGATCTCGATGCGGTGAACCTGGCGGTCGAGAATTTAAAGCCCGAAGTGATCGCGATCGGTGAGACGCAGGAGCGCCTAATCTGGGTGCTGCCGCCGGAGATCACCGCGGATGTTCTACGCATCTACAACGACGAGTACACGCTGCCCGAGATCGCGCACAACGCGCGCGCGGTGGTGATCGGAAAGGTGACCAGCGATCCACGCTACGTGCTGCGTTATCGCGGTGAAACGGTGATGGACGTGGATATCGAGTTCCTCACCGGATCGATCCGCGACGAGCTGCCGTACACGCAGCCGCAGGTACCGCCGGGCGCCGGCGAGCGTCCTCTCGTCACCGGCGTGCAACTCGACGAACTGCTCGAGCGGGTGCTCGGGCATCGCGACGTTTGCTCGCGCGAATACCTCTATCGCCGATACGACGGCGTGGTGCGTGGATGCACGGTGCTCGAGCGCGGTGCAGGCGACGCGGGCGTACTTGCGCCGGTTCCGGGATCGCCGCTCGGCGTCGCGCTCGCAGTGGCGGGGAATCCGCGCTTCGCGAAGCTCGATCCGCAACTCGCAGCAGAGCATGCGGTGTACGAAGCGGTGCGCGCGGTGGTGGCCGTGGGTGGACGCCCGGTCGGACTGACCGACTGCTTGAACTTTGGAAACCCGCGAAAACCCGATCACTTGGGCGAGTTCGTGGTCGCAATCGACGGCCTCGCTCGTGCCGCGGCGGCGTTTGGCACGCCGTACGTCTCGGGCAACGTGAGCCTGTACAACGAATCGGCGGGCGGCAAAGCGATTCCGGCATCACCGATCGTTGCATGCGTGGGTGCGTTCGACGACGTCAGCCGGGTGGTGACGATGCCGTTCAAGGCAGCAGGCTCGATTCTGTACTTTATCGGCCGCCCGCAAGCCGCGCTTGGCGGATCGGTGTTGCTCGATGAGCTCGGACGACACGAATCGGTGCTGCCGCGCATCGACTACGATCTCGTGCGGGCGCAACACGCGCTCATGGCGCGAGCGGCGGACGCGAACCTGCTGCGCGCATCGCACAAACTCGGCAATGGCGGTCTGCTCGTCGCGCTCTGCGAGATGGCGTTTCCGACGCTGCGGCGCGGCCATGCGCCGATCGGCGTGCAACTCGACGAGCCGTGGCAGTGGACGCACGGCGCCGTGGGCGATCTTGAAGCGCTCTTTGCGGAGACCGGCGGCTTCGTCGTGGAGGTTGCTGCGAACGATGTCGAGGCGTTCGAGGGATTTGCCGACGACGTCGAGGGCGTGTGGGAGATCGGCGTGACGATCGACCGGCCGGTGCTCGCCGTCGATACCGAGGCATTTGATCTGCATCGTCTGCGCGACGTGTGGAGTGCGCCGCTGCGCGAGGTGTATCCATGAGCAAACGCATTGCGGTGCTGGTCTTTCCCGGAACCAATTCGGAAGAAGAGACGGTGCGGCTGCTGCGGGCGTGCGGCGGCGACGCGCACCTCGTGCATTGGAGTCACGGCAAGCTTTTGCCTGGGTTCGATGCGTACGTGTTGCCGGGCGGCTTTGCTTACGAAGATCGCATTCGCGCGGGCGCGATCGCCGCGCACGACGAGATGATGGACTACGTGATCGAGGGCGCGCGCGCGGGCAAGCTGGTGTACGGCATCTGTAACGGCGCGCAGATTCTCCTCGAGGCTGGGCTCGTGCCCGGCACGGGCGAGGTGCGCCGGCCGACTGCTGCGTTCACGCGCAACGGGCCCGTGCCGCACTTCATCAACACGCACGTGTGGTTGAAACTCGCCGTCGATCCGCAACGTTCGCCGATGCTGCGCGGCCTGGAACGCGACGCGTTGATTCCCGCGTGGGCCTCCCACGGGGAGGGGCGTCTTGCCGCAAGCGAGGCGGAATTGCGCGCGCTACGCGAGGGCGGCCACGTGGCGTTCGTCTATGCGCACGCGGATGGAAGCGTGGACGACACCGCGATTCCCAATCAGGCGGCGCTCGGATGCGCGGCGCTCGTCAACCGCGAAGGCAACGTGCTCGCGATGATGCCACATCCCGAACGCGACGGATGGACGTTCAACCATCCCGATCGCCGGCGCGGAAACGCGATATTGGAACCGTCGGGCGGCGCGGTGTTTTTTCGCAGCTTCGTGCAGGCGGTGAACGCATGACGCAGCGCATGTGTGCGATCACGCTGAAGATCCCCGATAACGCGGCGTACACGACGCTCACCACGTTGCAACGCCTTGGGCTACCGGTGGCGCGCGTGGAGCGCAGCGAAATCTGGGTGGTGGATGACGCGGGCGATGCCGATGACTTCGCCGCGCGCATGGAGCGCAACGAGACGCTCTTCAACCCGAATAAACATCGTCTTGCCGTGCTCGACGCGAACGCGCCGCGCGCGGGTGAGATGTGGATCGAAGAAACCGGCGCACACGCGCCGCACGGCCGTCGCCGGTATGTGGGCTGGCGATTGCTCGACCGCGACGGAAAGCCGGCCGATCGCGCGCTCCTGCGCGAGGCCGCCGAACGATTGCTTTGTAACCCCGCCATCGAGAAAGCGCACTACGCATAAATGAACCGTCCGTACACGATCGCCACCCTGGGCTCGCATTCCGCGCTGCAAATCCTCAAAGGCGCGCACGACGAAGGTTTCAAAACCCTCGCGATCGCCAATCGTGATACGGAGCGGCTCTATCGCTCCTTCGCCTTTATCGATGAAGTGATCGGCGTCGATAGCTACTCGGAGTTTCCGGGGCTGATCGGTGAACTCGAGCAGCGTAAGAGCATCATCGTCCCGCACGGCTCGTTCGTTGCGTACCTGTCGCTCGACGAACACAAGAAGATGACGATTCCATACTTCGGCAACAAGGCGGTGCTGGATTGGGAGTCGAGCCGCGAAATGCAGCGCGATTGGCTTACGCAAGCAGGCATCCGCATGCCGCGGCAGTTTAAGACCGGTGCCGAGATTGATCGCCCGGTGATTGTGAAGCTGTACGGCGCGGGCGGCGGGAAGGGCTACATGTTCATTCGCGACGCCGCTGATTTCGAGAAGCGAGCGGGCGAGTTGAAGAAGGCCTACACGATTCAGGAATACATCATCGGGGTGCCGCTCTACATTCACTACTTCTATTCTCCGCTCTCGGATCGGCTCGAGATCATGTCGATGGATCGTCGCTACGAGACGAACGTCGATTCGCTCGGCCGCATCCCGGCCGCGGCGCAGGAAGGCATGGATGTGAGTCCCTCGTACGTCGTGGTGGGGAACCAGTCGGTATCCTTGCGTGAGTCGATGTTGGCCGAAGCGTTTGCGATGGGTGAGAACGTGGTAAAGGTCAGCAAGGAGATCTGCGGACCGAAGGGCCTCTTCGGCGCGTTCTGCATCGAGACGATCATCACGCCGGACATGCAGTTCTACGTGATGGAGATATCGGCGCGCATCGTTGCCGGGACGAACCTCTTCATCAACGGTTCGCCGTACTCGTATCTGAACTACGCGGAGCCGATGTCCACCGGACGGCGGATCGCCCGCGAGATCAAGAATGCTCTGTTGACCAATAATCTGCGTTTAGTGTTGGATGATACAAGCGTGTTGTAAACGACTCCCCGTGCTCATCGCCGCCGCTGCGTTCGTGCTGATTCCCCTGCACGCGCGGGCGGCGCTGCAGGCCGACCCGGCGGTGCTCTACGCCAAGATGAAGAGCGCCTACGACAAGGCCGCAGCGAACGGCTGGGATTTTCGCGATCAGGAAGTCTATCTCTCGACGATCTTCAACGCGGGGCGCGCCTATGCGCTGCAGCGTCCGAACGATCCGGCCTACGGCGAACTCGCGACGCTCACGGTGCAAGTGGCGAGCGGCCTGCACTACAACCCGCTGACGAATCATGACGCCGCTGTCTGGTGGGTGCGCGAGGCCTCGGCGTGGGTGACAAAAAATGCAAGCGACCCGACGCTGGTCGCTCAGGCGCAGGCGTTGCTCGAACGGGTGAACTCCGAAAACGCGCCCGAGACCCTCGCGAACGATGCCGACGCGGATGCCCGCGCGAACGCAAAAGCCTATCCGCATGACGTTACGGCTGAGTTACAGCAGCTCGAGGCCGATTGGCGCGCTTGGGTGCTCACCCGCGATCCGTCGTGGCGCTCGCTTGCCTTCGAGCGTGCCGCGCAGCCGAATTTTCCGATTGGTCACCTGCCAACGACCTACGGTGGTGCGTTTCTGCAAGCGGTCAACGATGCCGCAACGGGTACGGCCGGCATGACGGCGGGCGACGAGCACAACGCGCAGACGATCCTCGCCGATGTCAAGAACCTCACCTCGCCCCTGGTCATCGCGACGATCAAGGCGGTGCCGCACGACGCGTACTTGACGACCCTCGCTCCGGCCGACGAGTACTTCGGACGTATGGGCTATTCGGTGCTCGGCATCGAGAACGAACTCAAGCACATCAACTTCATGCTGAATTACCATTACGGCAATCGCGAGGCGGGGCAGACCGTGCTCGTCGCGCAGTCGATCGACGACATGCACAAGGTGTATCCGCGCGATCGCGACATGGCAAAGTTGTTGTATGCCTGCATCACGACGCTCGATCGGATGACGAGCCCGCAAGCACGAGCGGCGGCGGCACATCTGCGCGGCATCCTCACGGTGGAGTACCAGGACTCGCCGCAAGCACAGAAGGTACTCCAAGCGACGTCCGCCGGATGAGGGCGTTTGCGAATCACGCGCTCCGCATAGTGCGTGCATGAGGCGCAATATCGCATCGTAAGCACGCAATGTTCTCTCGTCGCGATTACTCAAGATGCCAGGACTTTTTGACCATCGCTCCCCGAAGGTGACGTGATCGCACTTGCGCAACGGTATGCGTTGTTGAGATCATCACGGGTAGCGGTGGTCTCATGCCCGAGGTGTGGGCGAGTACGTAGGATGGCGGTGACTTTGTGCCGCGCTATTGCCACGTCCCTATCCGGTGCTTGCAGGTCGTTCAAGGACGGAGTCCTTTGTTGTTCCTCAAGAGATATCTCTGCGCGGCCGTGGCGGGGAGCATGCTCGCCGCATGTTCGAGTCAAGGCGCGGGCATGATGCCTGCGGTCTCCTCCGTCTCGAAGCGTGCGCTACGAACTATGATTAAGGTTAGCGGAGGGCCAGGCATGTGCCCACCAGGCTCCGTTGCGTACTGGACCACCACAGGCCCGGGCGGACCGTTAACCGATTGCATTCCGGCACCGGGCGGTGGCGAAGGGCAGGGTACTGGCGGATCGCAAGGATGCATAAGCGGTCAGAGCAGCGCGTACTGCCCACCAGATCCGAAGCAGCCCACGCCCCTGAGCGCGTCAATAGCGAGCAAAGCCAAGGGTTTCGAAGGCCTTCATCCCGGATGCAGCAGTGCCTTGAATGGCGACTATGGGAACGGTTGCATGTGGTCAGTAGACCAGGTGATGATCGCAGCCGGCGCTGGAACAATCGGAAACGGCTCCGACTACATTGACTCAGCACTGCGCAGCGCGCTGAACGCAGGGCAGATAACCCTAAAATCGTCTTATCCTACCACTCCAATAGCTAATGCCACAGGCGACATTGTTGACTGGTGGGGCGGGGACGGCCAAACGACGTGGTCGGGGTGCGAGGCAGACAACAACTGCCACGAGCACGTTGGCATATGTCTAAATTCGGACTGCTCAGATGCCATTGCAAACAGCACCACGGATTCTGAAAAATATCAAGAATGCGACTTTGCAGATTCAGGTTCAGCAGAGGATCCGCAGGCGCAGGACGCCGCTATGAGTCATGCACAAATCATTCAAGTAAACAGGTAGTTGGAGACATCATGAAAGCAGTTGTCGGATTTATTTTTGTTATCGCCTTGACTGTTGCGTGTGTTGCAGCGTCGAATATCCCTTATGCGCTGACAAAATACGATGACCCCACGTTCGCCGAATTTTGCAACTCGCAACTTAAAGGGAACAACCGGCTCGATGCGGCGATTATCGATGGGATATGGGGTATTTGCGGCTTCAGCGACCCAGTGGACTCGATCGGCCCGGGTTCGGATTTGAACGACTCGGCGGTTTACGAGCATAGCATAAGCGGTTGGACGCTTATTGCAAAAGGAGGCGGATACCCAACTATCCATGACCTCGAGCTGGCTGGCGTACCCGCGTTGGCCTCGCAGAAGCTTCTTACGGCATTCCAAGCTTCGGTATGTTCGAAGGGTAACATCCGTGGCATTGCAGCGTTTTGCAAGACGGCTCAGTTGCATTAGTACTACTGTGTCATACTCCTCGGCCCCGCTTGCGCACACCCACCAGGCGTCAGCTCCGAACTTCCCGGCTTCCATGCACGCCGTGCTTGGCAAATCAGGCTCAGCATTGCTGAAGGATAACATCGTCAGGGTGGCTTGCTTCACGCACGCACTTCGCAGCCAGTAGAAAAAGCGAGTGTACTCTTTGATTGTAGAGCACAATCCCGCTTCGCTATTCTCGTTTGACGCTGATTCGCACGTGGCCGTTGGCGGATATTACTGCGCGAGTCCGCCCGTGACGTGCTAACGACAGCGTTACGACCTGCTCCTAGCGGACGGATGACATACGCATCTCGCCGCCCGCGCGCTCGATTCAGGCACGTTGGCGCTGTGCATCGAGCTGTTCTGGTGCCATCCACCCCGCCCGTCAGCCGGACTCGCTCTCTGGCAACACGAAAAGGAGGCTCATATGGGGAATTTCGGATCAATACGCTCGACGTCGCATGGGTGCAGCCGTGACGCCTGCTAAATCGATGAAGGCTATGCTCGAGCGCATGATCGCGTGTGGTTCAACTCGCGTCTTCGGCATCAGCGCAGTGTTCGGGAAAAAGTGTCGGCCGGTCGCCGTTTCGGCGATGGTCTGTCTTTTGAGTGTAGCGGCGAGCGCCCCGGCGAAACCAGGCCTCTATCTCAATGGGCAGCTCGTTCCTTTTGGAAGCGTTGGCGTCGGCGTCGGACTTCCACCGCCGCTCGTGTGGCGGCCGGATGAATCCGATGGCGATGCGGAACTGCAACGCCTTCGCAAGCGCTACGACGGGAAGATCGTCCACGGATTTGGTGGCGTGACAATCTCGTGTGCAGGCTGGAGGCGTACCTACTCCTCGGCGACCCCGCTGCGTGTCGTGCGCGTCGAACGCGAACGCGGAACGATTGCGAATATCGGAACCGGAAATCAGCTCGGAGTCGATATGTATGGCGCTTCATTTTCGGCGGTCGACCCGCTACGTTTTGTCTTTGCGCCGACATCGGCGAAGCCGGTCGCACAGTACGGCGGCGAAAATGGTGACAAGGGCGATTGTCCGGCGCTCGTGCTCGCCGATTTTCAAGTAGATGTTTCCTTGAGTCTCTCGACGCCTCCGCCGGACGCTCCATATGATGCCGCGATATACCCCGGAATGACACGCGAGGATGTGATTTGGAGCCACGGCTACCCATGGGAGGTCGCCGACAAGGCCACGCTTCTCGGCGAAGACACCTGGAATTATGGCGTCAATCGCGGCTTCTATGCCGTCCATTTCATGGGTGGTCGTGTCATCTCAGTCGACGTACGATGTGTCACCGCACGGAACTGGGTGCAGACCCGGCGTTCACTTCGAAGTCCCCTCTCATGCGGGTGATCGTGGGGCAGCAGGTTAGACCTGGTAAACTTGACAACGCCTACGAATTCACGAGTCACGCAATGCTGCACTGGAGTGCCGAACGGAACGTCGCTCTGCATTTCATCGCGCCTGGTAAGCCAACGCGGAACGCCAATATCGAATCCCTTGAAACGGGAGCCTACGTCGTCTCGGTCGGCGAGTTCTTTGTTGAAGCGTATGCGTATTGGTACCAGCAAAATGCCAGTGGATTTGCTAGCGACGGTTGGTCTGCGGCGGTCTCTGCTGAATACGAAGGCATCGGCGCGTCGCTTGACATAACTGATCACAAGGACAGCAGCCCGCACTGGCTCAAGACATCGGGACATCCTCATGGCGAGCCTTCCGTTGGGACCATTGGAGATATCGAAGAACCTTGCTGGCAGCAACAAAGCGCGGGGGCATGGGGATGAAGCGATTCATGACGCTATTTACCTTGAGCGTCGTGGTCACCATGGCGCCGGCAATGGCTTGGGAGTACCCACCGTGTTCGTCGTGGCTCAACCTCGGCGACAATCTTGTGTTCCCGAAATCGCCACGCTCGCTTGAAGCAATGGCGCTCATTTTGCATAACGGAAAGCGCGAGGGATGGATATATCTCGATGATCGAGGGGACGCGTGGTTGCGTCCTGTGCGCACGATCGATTCCCCAACGTTACGCCTATTCGACATGAAACGGTATGCTGGCGGGACCAAATATCTTGGCAGGCTGCCGCACCTGCCGCCCGGGTTCTCGCTGGAAGGATGCATTCCTAAGCGCCAGTGATCCCGGTTGTTGGAGAGGATGAATTCGGCCGTGTCGGGCGCTCAAGGTGCCAGGACGTTTTGACCATCGTTCCCCGAAGGTGGCGTGATCAACATTGCGCAACGGTATGCATTGTCGAAATCATCGCGCTTTGGCGAGTGCGATGTTACGGAGCATGGCGGGAACGTGTCACGACCATGGGCCTCGCGCCTTTGTTGCGTTCTAGCTACGCGGCACGCGCGTCGCGTCATTGACCGGCGGTAAACCGCTACGAGGGATTCTTTGTTGAAGCGTAAACCGGTCGTCGTCGTGGGTGCGGGTATCGCGGGCCTGACGGCTGCGCACCGGCTCGCACAGGCGCAGGTTCCCGTCATCGTTCTCGAGGCGGACGATCGCGTCGGCGGTCGCATGAGCACCGATTATATCGAAGGTTGCGTGCTCGATCGCGGCGCGCAGTTTCTCTCGGATGGCTATACCACCATTCGGCAACTCCTCGGTGAGGTGAAGCTCTCGCAGGAATTCGCCACCGTGCAGGCGGCGAACGGAACGCTGCGGGCTGGGCGCGTTCGCCGTGTCGATCCGCGTCGCCCATGGACGGTTGCGACGAGCGGACTGTTGGGGTGGCCCGCGAGCCTGCGCTTGGCGCGAGCGACCTTCGACCTCAATCGCCGAACGCGCGGGTGGTCGCTCAGCGACTATTCGCAGTGGGCCACTATGGACGAGCGAGGTGCATGCGACGAGATCGCCGCTTGCTTCGGTGGAGAAGCCTTGGAATACATCTTCGAACCGATGCTTGCGGGGTTCTATTTTCAGGAACCGGAGGAGACATCGGCGGCGCTCGCGGCGCTCGTCTGGAGCTATGGCGCGCGAGGTAAGGTGGTTGCCGCATTGGACGGCGGCCTCGGACGTCTGCCTGAGGCGATCGCAGCCTCTCTTGACGTACGTCTCGGGATGCCTGTGACCGCCATCGACGTTGCGTCTTCCGGTATTACGCTGACGACGCCGCACGAAACGTTCTGGGCGGAACGAGTCGTGCTCGCGGTGCCGGCAAACGTGGCAAGCACGCTCTACGCGCCGGCAAGTGAGATCGAACGGCGGCTGCTCGCGACGCGATACAGCTCCACCATCAATCTGAGTATCATCATTCCGGAAGGCTTGCCGCCATCGGCGATTCCAGCCGACATCTACGGTCTGCTGATTCCGCGCAAGGAACGGCGCGCGATCGCGGGGATCGCAATCGAGTCGCGGAAATCGCGGGGATACGTCGCGCGCGGCGAACTGCTCAACGTCATGCTCGATGGGTCCGCCGGCGCGCGTTTGCTGGATGCGAGTGACGATGCGGTGCTCGCTGCTGTTCTGCCTGAGCTCAACGAGCTCTTTGGGTGCATCGAGCGTCGCATCGCCGCCGTCGCTTACCATCGCTGGCGGACGGCGGAACCGCGTTCGCCGGTTGGGCGCAGTTGCGACGTGCGCGGGTATCGCGCGGGTTGGTCGCCGGGTGCGAAGGTGGTGCTCGCCGGCGATTATCTCAACACGCCGACGACCGAAGGCGCGGCCGAGAGCGGGAGATGGGCTGCGGAGCGTCTGCTCGCCGATCGCTCGCTGGCCTGAACGGTATCACGGTATGCTCGCTTGACGCTGATTCGCGCGTGGCGCGGGCGGTACCTGACCGCACGGGCGAATAACGGCAGCGGCCCCCAGGTCTCGGCGACCTCCGGGGTGTAGCGGTTTGGTTATTGGCGAGTTGTTAGGGAGGAGGTCTGTATGAGCGTCGTGCTCGCGGATCGGTTACAGTTTGCCTTCACGGTGATGTTCCACTACCTCTTTCCCATCACGACGATGGGCCTCGCGCCCTTTGTTGCGTTCTATACGCTCAAGGCGCAGCGCGGCGACGCGGACGCGGCAAAGGCGGCAGCGTTTTGGACCAAGATCTTCGCGGTAAACTTTGCCGTCGGCGTGGTGACCGGTATCCCGATGGAGTTCCAGTTCGGAACGAACTGGGCGCGTTTTTCGGCCGCCAGCGGATCGGTGATCGGGCAGCCACTTGCGATGGAGGGTATCTACGCGTTCTTCCTCGAGTCGATCTTTCTCGGAGTTTTGCTCTATGGTAAGGATCGCGTTGCACCCGCATTGCACGGTGTTTCGGGCGTGTGCGTCTGGCTCGGTTCGTGGCTCTCGGGATTCTTTATTACCGCGACGGATGCGTGGATGCAGCACCCGGTTGGCTATGCGGTGGGTGCCGACGGTCGCATCGAGCTCACCAGCCTGTTCGCCGTCTTGACCTCACCGTTTGCGTGGTGGCAGTACGTGCACGTGCTCGCGGGCGCGATGGTGGCGGGCGGCTTCGTGGTGGCGGGGATCGGCGCGTACTACGTGCTTTCGCGGCGGGAGGATGCACTCGCACGGCGTTTCGTGCAGAGCGGTACGATTGTGGCGCTCGTGTTTTCGATGCTCGCGATTTTTCCGACCGGCGATCGCAACAGCGCGAACGTGACGCAATATCAGCCGGTGAAACTCGCTGCGATGGAAGGGCTTTTTGCTTCTACGAACGGCGCGCCGCTCGCGATCATCGGCATGCCCGACGTGCATGCGCGGACGATACTCGACCCGGTCTTCGTTCCTGACATCTTGAGTTTTCTCGCCTACGGTAACTTCAACGCGAATGTCAAAGGGCTTAACGCCTATGCGACCGAGCTTTGGCCGCCGGTGGAATTGACGTACTATGCGTATCACGTGATGGTGGGGCTCGGCACGATCTTCGTGTCGATTGCGGGGGTCGCGGTGCTGTGGATGTGGCGTAAGCGGCTCTTTGAGGCGCGTTGGGTGTTGTGGCTGCTGCTCTTGGCGATGCCGTTTCCGTACATCGCAAACGAGGCGGGCTGGGTGACGACCGAAGTTGGACGGCAACCATGGATCATCTACGGCCTAATGAAGACGGCGCACGCTGCGTCGCCGACCGTCGTGACCGGTGAGACGATCTTCACGCTGCTCGGGTTTGCGGGCATGTATTTCATGCTCGGGGTTTTGTTCTTGTACCTGACGTTGCGTGAAATCGGGCTTGGGCCGAGCGCCTCGGCGCTGGCGCACGGCGCGGAGTTGCCGGCATGAGCGTCGCGGCCTTCATCGTAATCGCGTTCATGCTCGCGACGTATGTGGTCCTCGACGGCTACGATCTGGGTGTCGCGGCGATCGTGCCATTCGTGGCGCGATCGGATCGCGAACGAGAGGGTGCGATGCGTGCGATCGGCCCGTTCTGGAACGGCAACGAAGTGTGGTTGATCGCTGCGGGCGGCGCGCTCTTCGCGCTCTTTCCGCAGGCGTACGCCTCGGCGTTCTCGGGATTCTATCTGCCGCTCATCATCGTCTTGTGGCTGCTCATGGGCCGCGGCATAGCGATGGAACTGCGCGGGCATTTTCCAAGCGAGATCTGGCATACGTTCTGGGATACCTGTTTTGCGATATCCAGCGCGCTCCTGATCCTGCTCTTCGGGGTGGCGCTCGGCAACCTGTTGCATGGCCTGCCGCTCGACCCGCACGGATACTTCGTGGGAACCTTCGCGCGGTTGCTCAATCCGTACGCGCTCGTGGTGGGGGTGTTTGCGGTAGCCGCGCTCGGGCTGCACGGCGCGGTCTTTCTCGTGATGCGTACCAACGGGCCGTTGACCGAGCGGGCGCGCGCGCTGGCCGTGCGCTTGTGGTACATCGTGCTGCTGTGGTACGCCCTCGCAAGCGTGCTCAGCGTGGTCGAGCACGGCGTGCGCCTTTCGTGGATATCGGCGATACCGCTCCTCACGCTAGTGACCTTCGTGTGGCTGCTCGTGGAGATTCGGCGAGGAGGCGAGCGGCGCGCGTTTGCCGCGTCGTCGCTCTGGCTGCTCTCGCTGATGCTGCAGGCGGCCGGGACGCTCTTTCCGTACCTGCTACCGAGCCTGACGCCGAGCATTCCCGGCATCTCGATCTACGACGCCGCACCCTCGCCCGCAGCGCTCGCGAGCGCGCTGACCGTGTCGATCGTGGGCCTGATCGCGGTCGTGATCTACGGCACGCTCGTGACGCGGCATCTGGCGGGAAAGCTCTCGGTCGGCGAGTAACCGGGCGGCGTGGACTACGTAGAACGCGCGCTTGCCGCATACGACCGCTCGCGCCTGACCCTTTGCTCGATCGGGAGCCATTCGGCGCTCGAGGTGGCCTACGGCGCGCGCGCGCAGGGACTGCGCAACCTGGTCGTGACGGCCAAGGGACGCGAACGCACCTATACGGAGCACTTCATCCGCCGCGAATCGCCGGTGCCGCGCGGCTGCGTCGATGAGGTGCTGGAGTTGGAGGCGTTCACCGACCTGTTGCAGGACGACGTGCAGGAACGCCTGCTCGCGCGCAACGTGGTCTTCCTTGCGAACCGCTCGTTCGAAGTCTATCTTCATCAAAAGTACAGCTACGATGAGATCGAGCGCGGGATGCGCGTGCCGTTCTTCGGCAATCGCTATTTGCTGCGCGCGGAAGAACGTGACGAAGCGGGCAACCAGTACGCGTTGATGCAGCGCGCGGGGATTCGCCATCCGCTACAATTTTCGTCGCCCGAGGACATCGATCGCTTGGTGATGGTGAAGGCGCCGCATGCCAAGGTGAGTTTCGAGCGCGCGTTCTTTTTGGTGTCGTCGCCCAACGAGTATCGCGAAACCAGCGCGCGGCTAATCGCCGAGGGCATGCTGAGCGAGGCCGGCTTGAAGGACGCGGTGATCGAGGAGTATCTACTCGGACCTTCGATCAACCTGAACTTCTTTTACTCGCCGCTGCTCGACGAACTCGAGTTGCTCGGCACCGACACGCGGCGGCAAACCAACCTGGAAGGCTTTCGCAACGTGCCTCCCTCGGTGTACGACGCGCTGCGCAACGTGCCGATGCGCTTGGAAGAGGCGGGGCACATCGCCGCAACCCTAACGGAATCGACGCTCGAGAAGGCGTTCGAGATGGGAGAGCGCTTCGTACGTGCGGCGCGCGAGGCGAACGCGCCGGGCGTGATCGGGCCGTTTGCCTTGCAGTGCATTATCGTGGCCGGGCCGCCGAAGGAGTTCGTCTGCTACGACGTTTCGCTGCGGATCCCAGGATCGCCGGGGACCCGCTACACGCCCTATTCGGCGTACCGCTGGGGCCGGGACGTCTCGGTCGGGGAGCGCATCGCGATGGAGCTCGCGATGGCGCGCGAGAGCGGCCGCCTAGAGGCGATTCTCACTTAAGTCGGGAGTGAAAATAGAGGCTGAATGGACCGGGATTGTCTTTTGGGCGGGTGTCGTGTTAGTCTGAACGAGTCTCTAGGTATCGTGGTCGGTTGTATCGTCTGAGGGCGTAAACGAGCAGATTCCCAGAACATCTCAATTACCTACTCTCGAGGAGTCCTCGTTAACACCCATGTATCAAGATGAATACCTGAACTGCGTCGATTGTTCGCGCCAGTTTACGTTCTCGGCCGGCGAACAAGAATTTTTCGCCATGAAAGGCTTCCAGAACAAGCCCAATCGTTGCCCGGATTGCCGTGCGGCCCGTAAGGCAGCCGGTGGTCGCGGTGGCGGCGGCGGCGGCGCCCGCGGCGGCTTCGGCGGTGGCGGCGGCGGAAATCGCGAGATGTTCCGTGCGACCTGCAGCCAGTGCGGCGGCGTGGCGGAAGTTCCGTTCCAACCGCGCGGCGATAAGCCGGTGTACTGCCGCGACTGCTTCCAGTCGCGCCCGTCGTACCGATAATTTCCGCGGGGTGTCGTCTGCAAGGGCCTTACGTGCTCTTGCACGCGGCGGCCCTTGCATCCTAACCTCGCGAAAATTCTCGGCACGACGGTGCCGGGGATCGTACCGAACGAGCGAGGCCCGCATTTCCGTGCGGGCCTTGTTTTTTTGTGTCGTAGCCGCGGGGCTTTAGTGGGTGGTGGCGATGATGATGAAGTGGTAGGGGAAGGCGGGGTCGGGGTGCTCCTCGGCGGCGAAGCCGGCGGCGCGCAGGCGGGCGAGCGCCTCGGCGGGCGTGTGAGCGTGGTCGTTCGGCGGGCCGACGGGGCGTTCGATCGCGCCGTTCCAATCGATCACAAGCGCGCTGCCGCCCGGCGCGAGCGCGTGGTGCATCTGCACGATGTCGGCGTCGCCGATCTCGTGGAGCACGTTGATGCAGAGGATACGCTCGAAACGTCCCTCGTACCGTTCGGCCGCCTCGACGTTATGCAGGCCGGCGTCGCGCGCGCGCTCGCGAATCATCGCGAGAAATTCGGGTTGCACGTCGTACGCGACGATGGTTGCCTGCGGGTGTGCGCGCGCGACGGCTAACGCGTAGCGGCCGGTTCCGGCCCCGAAGTCGAGCACGCGAGCGTGCGTAGGAACGGTAAGGAGCTCGACGATCCGCTGGGTGGGCGAATACGTTTCGCGCGCGGGATCGTCGAGACGCGCGGCGCGCTCGTGATGAAAAATCTCCGGCTGTTTCGCGCCGGTGCGATCGTGGCCGTGATGATGATGGTGTTCGCTCATCGTGCACACCGCTTTGCGCGCACGAAGCGGAAAGGCCTTGTGCGCATGCGAAAGCTACATTCATGTCAACAGCAGTTCAAGAGCGCTCCGGCGCGATCACGTTCAAAGGCGGTCCGATGACCCTGCTCGGACCGGCGCTCAAGGCGGGCGATGCGGCGCCCGAGATGCACTTAACGGCAGGGGATCTGTCGGTAAAATCCCTCGACGATCTGCTCGCAGGCGGCGCGGCGATGTTCATCGCGGTGCCATCGCTCGATACGGGCGTCTGCTCGCTCGAATCGCAGAAATTCAACGCCCGCTTGGGCGAACTGCCGGCCGGTGTGAAGGCCTACGTCGTGAGCATGGATCTGCCGTTCGCGCAAGCGCGCTGGTGCGGTGCGCAGGGCGAGGACGTGGCGCTCGGCATGCTCTCCGATTACCGCGAGCACGCGTTTGGACGCAACTACGGCTTGCTGATCAAGGAGCTCGGCCTGCTCGCGCGCGCGATCGTCGTGGTGGGCAAGGATAAGACGATCCGCTACGTGCAACTCGTGACGGAAACGACGAGCGAGCCCGACTACGATGCGGCGCTCGCCGCCGCCAAGGCTGCCGTCGCCTAACCAGGCGGGCCGACGTTTGTCGGCAAGAAGAGGCGGGGGCACGAGAGCCGAAATGGCGCTCGATGCCCCCCACCGTTTTCATACTCGATTTCGGCGCGCAGTATAGCCAGCTGATCGCGCGCCGCACGCGCGAGCTCGGCGTCTATTGCGAGATCGTGCCCTTCGACGTGGCTTGGACGGAGCTCGCCGGCCGGAATCCCGCGGCGATCATCCTCTCCGGCGGCCCCGAGAGCACGCTCGTGCCCGGTGCACCCGACCTCGATCCCGCGATCCTGCGCAGCGGTCTGCCGATCTTCGGCATCTGCTACGGCATGCAACTGATGGCCCGCCACACCGGTGCGGAGCTGGTGAAACTGGACCATGCCGAGTACGGCCCGGCGATGCTGCACGTGGACCGCGCCGATTCGCCGCTCGTCGCCGAGGTGGCGAGCGCATCGCGCGTGTGGATGTCGCACGGCGACTCGGTGGTGAAACTGGGGGCTGGCTTTCACGAGATCGCCTCGACGCCGCGTTGCAACGTGGCCGCGATGGGCAACCCCGCGACCAAGATGTACGGCGTGCAGTTCCACCCGGAAGTCGTGCACACCGACGAAGGCACGAAGATGCTGGCGAACTTTCTCTATCGCATCGCCGGCCTGCGCAACGATTGGAAGATGGAGTCGTACGTCGATCGCGCGATCGAAGAGATTCGCGCGCAGGTCGGTAGCGACAAAGTGATCTGTGCGCTCTCGGGCGGCGTGGATTCGGCCGTCGCGGCGACCCTCGTAGCGCGCGCGATCGGCGAACAACTCACCTGCGTCTTCGTCGATCACGGCTTGCTGCGCAAAGGCGAAGCCGAATCCGTGATCGCCGCGTTTCGCGACGTCCTGCATCTCAATCTGATCGCCGTCGATGCCAAGGATCGTTTTCTCTCCAAACTTGCCGGCGTGGAAGATCCCGAACGCAAACGCATCATCATCGGCCACGAGTTCATCGCGCTGTTCGAAGAAGAAGCCGCGAAGATTCCCGGTGTGAAGTATCTGGTGCAGGGCACGCTCTACCCCGACGTCATTGAGTCGAAGACGCCGCAGAGCAAAGCTGGTCACAAGATCAAATCGCATCACAACGTCGGCGGCTTGCCCGAAAAGATGAACTTCAAACTGATCGAGCCGCTGCGTGCGCTCTTCAAAGATGAAGTGCGCAATCTCGGCCGCGTGCTGGGTTTGCCCGAACACATCGTGCAGCGTCAGCCATTCCCGGGACCCGGCCTCGCGGTGCGCGTGATCGGCGACATCACGGAGGATCGCTTGGATATCGTGCGCGACGCCGACGCGATCGTGCGCGAAGAGATCGATAACGCGAAGGACCTACGACCGCACCCGTGGCAGTACTTTGCCGTGCTCACGCCCGTTCGCAGTGTCGGCGTGATGGGCGATGGCCGCACGTATGCCAACCTCGTCGCCGTGCGCGCGATTACGAGCGAAGATGGGATGACGGCCGACTGGGCGCGCTTGCCGCACGACCTCCTCGAACGCATCTCGACACGTATCGTCAACGAAGTTCGCGGTGTCAACCGCGTCGCGTACGACATCACGTCGAAGCCGCCGTCTACGGTGGAGTGGGAATAGGCGGGTCGCTTTTTGGCCGGCGGGTTGGGTGCTTGCACCTGGCTCCCCGGGACGCCCGCATTTTTCCATTGGTGGAAAAATGCTACTCGCTGAAATCGGCCTCTCGCCATCCTGGCTTCGGCCGATTCTCAGACGCCCGTGGATCCAGGTGCAAGCACCCGCGCATGTGGCTCCGTTTGTTGAAGGTCCGGCTTGGGTGGGCCGGGAGTTTTGATGTCACGTCGCTATGTTGGGAACTACAAGAGGAACTATGCGAATCTTGATCGTTGGGAATGGGGCTCGTGAGGATGCGCTGTCATGGCGTATCGCGCAGTCGGCGTCGTGCGAGGCATTGTTTGCGACGCCGGGAAACGCGGGCACGGCGCTCCGCGGCGTGAATTGGGGAATCTCGGCGACCGACGGCAAGGCGATCGTCGAACGAGCGCTCGCGGAAAAGATCGATCTCGTGGTGCTGGGACCTGAGGTTGCAATTGCCGCTGGTGTGGGCGACCGCTTGCGCGACGCGGGGATTGCGGTATTTGGACCCAATCGCTCGAGCGGGCGACTCGAGTCGAGCAAGGTATTTTCGAAGCGCTTCATGGAGCGTCACGGCGTGCCGACTGCGAAGGCGGTGATCGTGCATTCACACGCGACCGCGATGAAGGCGCTCGATGAGTGGCGAGGCGGTGGCGTCGTCGTCAAGGCTGACGGGCTTGCGGCGGGTAAGGGCGTAGTCGTATGCGCGAACGTCGATGAGGCGCGCGCGGTGCTCAACGAGTGGTACACGGGGAACAAGGTACCGGGCGGCGGGACCGACGTGCTGCTCGAGGAGATGCTCGTAGGTCGCGAGGTGAGCGTGTTTGCGCTTGCCGACGGGCGCGCGATGGTGCCGATGGCGGCTGCGTGCGACTACAAGCGCGCGGGTGACGGTGATACCGGGCCCAACACCGGCGGAATGGGCGCGTATTCGCCGCCGCATGGTTTTCCAGACGATATGTACGATCAGGTGCGCGAGAGGATTCTTGCACCCGTGCTACGCGGGTTGCTCGCGGAAGGCGAGGCGTACATCGGCGTGCTTTACTGCGGGTTGATGTGGACGGCGGACGGACCGTACGTGATCGAGTTCAACGTGCGCTTCGGCGATCCGGAGACACAAGTGCTGATGCCGCGCATCAACGGCGACTTTGCAAATCTCTTGAAATCGTGCGCCGATGGTGCGATGGATTTGAGTGTGGCAACGACGTCGGCGCAGGCGTGTGTGGGTGTGGTGCTGGCAACCAGCGACTATCCGCGCTCGAGTACGCCACTCGCCGGGCTGAACCCCGATCTCTCGTTGCCCTTCGGCGCGCAGGCGTTTTGGGGCGGAAGTGCGCTCGAGGAGGGCGTGGTGAAGAGCGGCGGCGGACGCGTGCTCACCGTCACCGCGCTCGGCGACGATCTCGCGCGGGCTCGTGCGAACGCGTACGACGCCGTGAAGATGCTCGCGGGGCGCATCGGTACGAACGACCTGACCTATCGCACCGACATCGCGTCGATCTAGCGTAATCGCCCGGTGTCACCTTAGGGTGACGCGGCAAGAAGCGAGAGTTGGGTGATGGGGGCGGCGTGGATGCGCGGGAGCGCGCGTGAGGGATGCGCGGCTTGCGCTGCGGCGACGCGCGCATCGAGCGTGCGGGCGACGGCTCGCGGGGCGTATGTGCCTTTGTAGAGACGCGCATAGCCGGCGATGAGTTCGGGGCGGCGTTCGCGCAGGTAGGCAAAGAAGGCGTCGCGCGTGACGTCGTGCAGGTTGAGCGCATCGTGCCAAATGCGCGTGGCGCCGGCATCGCGCGCGGCGCGGACGACCGCGTCGATCTGCTCGGGCGCGTCGGTGATCTGCGGCAGTATCGGCGCGAGCGCGACGTGGACGGTGAGGCCCGCTTCGGCGAGCATGCGCACGGTGCGTATGCGTTGCGCGGGCGGCGCAACGGTCGGTTCGATCTCGCGCGCGAGCGCCGCATCCATGGTGGCGATGCTGACGGAGACGGTCAGGCCCGCGATGCGGGCGAGTTGCTGCAAGATGTCGATGTCCCGCACGACGAGTGGCGAGCGCGTGATGATGCCCGCTCGGACGTGATGATCGCGCAGGGCTTCGAGGATGCCGCGGGTGATGCGATAGGTTCCCTCGATCGGCTGGTAGGGATCGGTCGCCGTGCCGACCGCCACGTGGTCGATCGAGCGCTTGCGGGCCAGCTCGGCGCGCACGACGGCGGCGGCGTTGATCTTGACGTAGATCTTGCTGCCCCATTGCGTCACGCCGTCGGCTTCAAGGAACGCATGGGTGCGGCGAGCGTAGCAGAAGCGGCACTGGTGATAACAGCCGCGGTAGGGGTTGATCGACCATGCGAAGGGCATGCCCGAAACCGGGTTGATCACGCTTGCGGCATGCTGTTCGATGACCTCAACGCCTCGCATGGGAATTATCGTATATCGAACAGGTGTTCGATGCAAGCCCCGGGCGGGGGGACGTGTAACCCTGAAGCCACCCGAAGGTTACTAAGGAGAGGTCATGGCGTATCAATTTCGGCAACCCTATCGCACGGCGGGCTATGCGATCCCGACGCAATCGCTGCTCGCGCAGGTGCTTGGCATCACCGCGCTCGGTATGTGCGTCTCGGCGCTCGCAGTGCACCTGTTTCCCAACGCCGGCTTCAGCTGGCTCGGCTTCATCGGCGGATTTCTGCTGCTTTTTGCGATCAACGCGACGCGCAACAACGCGGCGCTTTCGCTTGCGCTGTTCTATCTGTTCACGTTTCTCGAAGGCATCTTTATCGCGCCGATCGTGAGTTATTACGCACACGTCGCGGGCGACCAGGTGGTCTATAACGCGGCCCTCACGACCGGCTTTGGGATGTTCGCGCTCGGTGCGGTCGTCTATGCCACCGGGCTCGATTTGCGGCGTTTTTCGGGCATCTTCATGATCGCGCTGCTCGGGCTCGTCGTGGTGGGGCTGGTTTCGCTCTTCATCCACATCGTCTCGCCGACGTTCTACTCGTGGGCAACCCTCGTCATCTTTAGCGGCCTCGTGCTGATCGACTTTGCGCGGATCCGCGCGGGCGGCGACGGGCTCACGCCGGTCCAGATGGCGGTTCAGATCTACCTGGACGCGGTAAACATCTTCTTGGCGCTGCTACAAATCTTTGGTGGAGGCCGCCGGTCGAACGACTAGAATAGGCGCTACTACACCATGTGCGGCATTACGGGGATCTTTGCGCCGGGGCGAGACGCGGCGCGCATCGCCTATTTCGGGCTCTACGCGCTCCAGCATCGCGGCCAGGAATCGGCCGGGATCGCCGCGGGCGACGGCGGCTCGATCCGCTCGCACAAAGATATGGGCCTGATCGGCGCGATCTTCGATGAATCGACGCTGGCGGAACTCTCCGGCTACGTGGCAATCGGCCACACACGCTACTCCACCACCGGCTCGTCGGTTGTGGTCAACGCTCAGCCGCTCTTGGAGACGACCGAGATCGGCGACTTTGCGTTCGCACACAATGGCAACCTGACGAACACCGACGATCTACGCGAATCGCTCTCGCCAACGACCACGCTGCTCGCGTCGTCGGATTCGGAAGTGATGGCGAAGACGATCGTGGAGGCAAAGGGTTCGATGCTCGAGCGCATCGAGCAAGTGGTGCGGGTCGCGCGCGGGGCGTACTCGATCGTGCTGTGTACCAAGGACGAGCTCTACGCATTTCGCGATCCGTGGGGCGTGCGACCGCTCTGCATCGGCACGTTTCCGGACGGCGGCTATGCGGTGGCTTCGGAGTCGTGCGCCTTGCCGACGATCGGCGCCACGTTCTTACGCGAGATCGATGCGGGTGAGATCGTGCGTATTACGGCAAGCGGCGTGGAATCGCATCATGCGGTGCACGAACGCGCGCATCCGGCGCTGTGCATGTTCGAATACATCTATTTTGCGCGTCCGGACTCGCAGTTGAACGGACGCTCGATCTACATGGCGCGCTACGCCATGGGGCGGGCGCTTGCGAAGGAACATCCGGTCGAGGCGGACGTGGTGATGGCGGTGCCGGACTCGGCGGTTCCCGGAGGGATCGGCTACGCGGCCGAGAGCGGCCTGCCCTACGTCGAGGGACTGATCAAGAATCGCTACATCGGACGCACGTTCATCAGTCCGGACCAAGGCATGCGCTCGCGTAGCGTGCAGCTGAAGTTCAACCCGGTGGTGGAGAATCTGCGCGGGCAACGCGTGGTGGTGGTGGATGACTCGATCGTGCGTGGCACGACCACACCACGCATCGTCCGGCTCTTGCGCGACGCCGGCGCGAAGGAAGTGCACCTACGCATCACCTCGCCGCCGATCAAGCACCCGTGCTATTTGGGCGTCGATATGGCAACCTATGACGAGTTGATCGCCGCGAACTTTACCGTCGAAGAGATCACGGCGAAGACCGGCGCCGACTCGCTCGGTTACCTGAGTCTGGCCGGCTTGGTGGAGGCCAGCGGCCGGAAGGCGAACGAGATGTGTCTCGGTTGCCTCAACGGCGAATATCCAAACGTCCCCGCCGCGCATCACGCGCGCGCAGTCTGTTAAAAAGCAATGCATTGATTTCCTACGTTCTCCAAAATGGCCGCTACGTTATGCGCGTCGGTCGCTTTACCGTGTCGCAGAGCACGTTTCTGCTCTTGGCCGCCGGTGTCGTTGGCATCGGCGGCGGATTCGGCGCCGTCGTCTTCCGGTGGTTGATCGCGTTTGAGACAAACTTTGCCTTCAACGTGATCGGTGCCCATCTGGGCAAGGTGATCGGGGTTGGCTCGATCGTCGTGCAACTCGCGATCGGCGGCATCATCGCCGCGTGGATCACGGCGAAGTTTGCGCCCGAAGCCAAGGGGCACGGCGTGCCCGAAGTGATGGAGTCGGTTGCGCTACGCGGCGGCGTGATGCGCCCGCGCGTGATCGCGATCAAGGCACTCGCCTCGGCCACGTCGATCGGTTTCGGCGGCAGCTGCGGGCGCGAGGGACCGATCGTGCAGATCGGCTCGACGATCGGTTCGGTGTTGGGGCAGTTCGCCAAGGCGCCGGCACCGATCGTGCGCACCCTCGTGGCGTGCGGCGCGGCCGCTGGTATTTCCGCGACGTTCAACGCGCCGATCGGCGGCGTGTTCTTTGCCGCCGAAGTGATTTTGGGCGAGTTCGCGCCGCGATCGTTCGCGGCGATCGTCGTGGCGTCGGTGCTCTCGGCCGTGATCGGACGCGCGTACTTGGGCAACCATCCCTCGTTCGACGCATCGCCGTTCCAACTCGCATCGCCGTACGAACTGGTCTTCTACGCGTTGCTCGGCATCATCGCGGCGGTGTGGGCGTTCGGGTTCGTCAAGGTGCTGTATTTCCTCGAAGACGGGTTCGAGGAGATGAAGCTTGCGGCATGGATCAAGGGCGCGATCGGCTTCGCCGCCGTCGGGCTGATCGGCATCAAGTTTCCGCAAATCTTCGGCGTTGGCTACGACTCGATCCAACAGGTGCTCTACAGCCACGTTCCCGCAGCGCATGCGTTCATACTTGCCGTGATGAAGCCGCTCGCGACGTCGCTCACGCTTGGCGGCGGCGGATCGGGCGGTATTTTTGCACCGTCGCTCTTCACCGGCGCGTTCTTGGGTGATGGCTTCGGGAGACTTGTCCATGTGGCGTTCCCGTCGTGGACGGGACCCGCGGCGGCCTATGGGTTGGTCGGTATGGCGGCGGTGTTCGCTGCGGCAGCGGAAGCGCCGATGACCGCAATCTTGATCGTGTTCGAGATGTCGAACGACTACACGATCATTCTGCCGCTCATGGTGGCGGTCGTGATCTCGACGCTGATCGGGCGGCGCCTTTTGGGTGCGACGATCTATGAGATGAAATTGCTTCGTCGCGGCTTAGATTGGCAGAAGGTGCGGCATCCACGCTTCCTCACGCGCGTTCGCGTGGAGACGATCGGACGCACGCCGCCGGTGATCGCGCAGTTGAACGACTCCATCGATACGATCGTGGAACGCGACGCCGCGAGCGGTGAACTTGCGATTCCGGTATGTAACGGCGAACGATTCATCGGGATCGTGACGTCGGTTGAGCTTGCCGCGGCTATTGCGCACGGAAAAGGTCGTGACGCCATTCACTCGATCGTGCGTGCGACCAGCGACCGCTTGCAGCCCGAGGATACGGTGGAACGCGCTGCGACGATCATGGCGGAAGCGACAGTTCCGTTGCTACCCGTCGTCGGTGAGGACGATCGCCTCATGGGAATCGTCACGCGCCGCGACGTGCTCGATGCGTACCGCAGTCTCGCCGACGAGTGAAACTCTTCAGCGAAGCGCCGTTCGTGCTAACCGACGGTGCAATCGAGACGCGCGTCGTTCACGAATTTGGCCGAGCGCTGGGTGACGCCGAGACGTTTTCGCTCTTGGCCGATGAGGATGGGCGAGGCATCCTGCGCGAAATTTACCATAGCTACGCTGCCGTGGCATCGAAGCATGCGGTACCGATGCAACTTGGTACGCCGACGTGGCACGCGAGCCGCCGTTATACCTCCGAGGTCGAGCGCGTGAATCGCGACGCGGTCGCGCTCGTGCGCGATGCGATCGCACCATGTGGGATCGAGCACGTGCTCGCGGGCGTGATGGGGCCGGCTGGCGACGGTTATGACCCGCACGACGCCCTCAACGTGAGCGACGCGCACGCGTATCACCGGGAGCAAGCCCATGCGCTCGTGGGTGCCGGCGTGGACATGATCTTTGCGCAGACGTTTCCGTCGATTGCCGAACTACAGGGCGTTGCGCGCGCGTGTGGGGAGACGAAGGCCCCGTTTGTGTTAGCGCCGATGCTGCGCGACGACGGCGCGATGATGGACGGCACATCGCTTGCCGAAGCGATCGCGCGTATCGATGACGACGGGCCGGCTCGGCCGTGGCACTACCAATTGATCTGCATCGCGGCCGAACATGCCTACACCGCACTTGCCACGCTCTTTCGCGGCGCGCCGGAACTCGCGCATCGCGTGGTGGGTATCAAGGCGAATCCGTCTGCGCTCCCGCCTGCGCTATTGGACGTCGCGTCGCGCGTGGAACGCGTGGAGCCCGAGCCATTCGCACGCGCGGTGCTGGATGTCGCGACGATGTTTGGTTTGCATGTGGTTGGGGGGTGCTGTGGTACGGACGCGCGGGACATCGAGGCGATCGCGTCGCTGCGCGGATAGTGGAGCCTAGTTGAGGTTGCCGCCGCGATAACAACCGAGCGTGTACGGAAAATCGTAGGTGGAGACGTAGTGGTAGATGGTAACGATATGCCCGTTCCAACGCACGGGACTTGTGATGCCATGGCACGCGTCGAGGTCTGCGCTGGTGAGTATCTTACCGTTGTACCACGGACCGTAGATGCCGAATCCATCGAGCGCGTAACCGAGCAGCGAAGAGTTGTGCGTGGGCGAACCGTCGTCGCGAACGCAGGTTTGTAGCCAGCCGTGATAGTGATAGGTCTGCGAGCGATCGGGGTGGCCGTGGCAGGCATCCTGGAGTTCGTGCGCGACACCGTCGTAACCGGCAGCGTCGAACGCGTCGTAGATGGCGACACCGGTGACGGTGATGCCGATCGGTCCGCCGTGCAGGCATCCGGGCGCCGCCGCCACCTGCGGATCAGCCGGAAGCTTCAGATCGATGCGGTATGGCGAGATCGCGTTGGGATTGCGATCGTAGGCGAAGGCGGGATCATCGGGCGATATCGGAAAGTTGCCGGTCGTCGCCGGTGCGGTGGGAACGCCGTCGGCGCGGATCGTTCGCGTGGTGCCACGCAGGCGAATGCGTACGTTTCCATTCCACGTAACGCGTCCTTGGACCGCGGGTTTCTCGTACGCATTCCAGGTGGTCATGGCGAGCCACGGCGCCGCGTGTACGACGGGGCGCCGCCGGCGCGGCGCGCGGCAGAGGAAGATGCTCCCCTTGTGCGCAGCGGTGGTGCTGAAATGCCGATCGCCAAGCGGAAGACGCGAGCAATCGAGCGGCCCATGCGAGGTCATCGCGTGGGGGCAGATCGCGGGCTCGGCGGTGCGCGCCGTGGCGATAGGGGTTTCGAGTGCGCCCGTCGTGAGCGTGGCAAGCGCGACGGCGAGCGCCATCAGCGAGGATGAGAGCCGGCGTTGGTATCGCATGGTTCGATGCTAGCCTGCCTGGGAGCAGAGATGCTTGGGAGACTTCACAGGTAGCTGTAGGCTTTTTGCGGTGTGCCGATTTGCCGCATGCGTGCCGCTAACGCTCGTAGAGCATGGCGGCGCGATCATCGCGGATTTCCCAACCCTTGCGTTCAAGTTCGGGTCGCTCCTCGTCGTGCTCGGCGTAGCCGACGCAAAGGTAGGCGATGAGTTGCCAATCGGCGGGAACGTCGAGTGCCGCGGTGACGACGTCGGGCTCGAGGATCGAGACCCAGCCAACGCCGATGCCTGCAGCGCGCGCGGCGAGCCAGAACGTGTAAATGGCCATGACGGCAGAGTAGGCGAGGGTTTCGGGCATCGTCGCGCGGCCGAGACCGCGACCGCTGTTCGTTGCGGTATCGCAGAAAACGGCGAGGTGCACGGGCGCTTCGCGCATGCCGGAAAGTTTGAGCGCAGCGTATTTTTCGGCGTCTTCGCCGCTCATGCCACGGAGCGCATCGGCGTTGGCGCGCGTGAATGAGTCGATTGCGGCGCTACGACGCGTGGAATCGCGGACCGCGACGAAGCGCCAGGGTTGCGAATAGCCGACCGAGGGCGAGAGGGAAGCCTCGGCTACCAGCGCCTGCAGTGTGGCCGGATCGACCGGATCGGCGCGGAAATGTCGCACGTCGCGGCGCCAGCGAAAGAGTTCGGCGAGACGCTCGCGGAACGACGCGTCGAACTGCGGGACGCTCACGCTTGAGGGAACGCAGCACGTTTGACGGCGTTTGCATACTCGCGCAGCGCCTCGGTCGCGGCGCGACCAATCTCGGCGAAGCGGGTTGCGAACGGCGGCGAATGCGGATACATGCCGAGCAGATCGTGGATGACCAACACTTGGGCGTCGCAGTGCGGCCCCGAGCCGATGCCGATTGTGAGGATGGCGAGTTGTTCGGTGAGTTCGCGCGCGATCTCGGCATCAACGACCTCAAGGACGATCGCGTACGCGCCTGCCTCTTGCACCGCGAGGGCATCTTCAAGCAATCGATCGCGATGCGTGCGCTTGCGGTAACCGGGACCAAGGCCCGCGGTTTGGGGTGTGACGCCGATGTGACCGACGACCGGAATGCCCACGCGCGCGATCGCGCGAACGCGTTGCGCCTCGTACACCCCGCCTTCGAGTTTAACCGATTGCGCGCCGCCTTCTTTAATGAGGCGAATCGCGTTACGGACAGCCTCTTCGTCGCTTACTTGATACGAACCGAACGGCATGTCGGCGACGATGTGCGCGCGTGAAGTTGCACGCGTGACGGCCGCGGTGTGGTGCAGCATCTGCTCCATCGTGACCGGCGTGGTTTCATCGTATCCGAGCACCACGTTGCCAAGGCTGTCGCCGACGAGAATCCAATCGATGCCCGCCTCTTCGGCAAACTGGGCGAACGGCGTGTCGTAGGCGGTCACCATAGGAACGGGCGTGCCGCCCTTCCGGCGCTTTATCGCTCCGGCGGTGATGCGGCGCAGCGCGGGCCCTTTGGCCGGCTCGTACGGGCGCGCGTCGCCGTTCGGCAGATCGTTGGAGGTCATGGTGCCGGTGGTTCGGGCTCAGAATTGCGGCTCCCGTTTCCGACATGGTCACTGGCACGAGCCAAACGATGCTGCGGTCATGGTGAGTCCAATGGAAGCCTGCGGCGTGCCAGCGCCGACGCTGAAGTCAGTCACGGAAAGCGGAGACTGCTGCGTCGGTGCGGCTGACATGGAAACGCCTGGGCCGAAAAATGCGCTTCCCGAGACCGATACCGGTGATGGAGAGTCGTTGATTTGCCAGTCCGCCGTAACAGAAAGTCCGCCTGTTCCAACGCCGGTAGAATAGTCCGCCTGGACGCCGCAACTTTTAAATACGAGGGAACCTGGACCCACTGTCGCGGTGTACGAACTTGGAACGAGCTTGTCGACCTTTTGGGTCTCGTTGTAAAGGGCGTCTAGGACGCTAGCAGTGGTAATTGTGAATGGGCCTACGTGAAAGTACGATCCGCCGAACAGGTACGTCCACATGTCGCCGAAGTCCGATGACGGCATACACGTCGAGATATCGAAGCCATCGTCAGTTCCGCATGGGAAGTAGCCAGACGGGTCAGAGTATTTGATCGGGTTGTTGAGATTCCACATGTAGCTGCGTTCGGTCGCCGGATCTGATGCGTAGCCACTAGTGGCGGCACCGGCGCGGTCTTGTGCGCGCCGCAGGTTGAGGCACAAACGTCAACGTACGATCAGAACGGCGAATACGGCTTGCTCTCGAGCGTGGAGAACGCCGATGACAGCGTACTCACCTACAGCGCGTACGACGCCGCAAACCGCGTCCTCTCGGAGACGACCACGTTTGCGGGCTTGACGAACCCGTACCGCTCGTTCACGTACGATGCGGACGGGCGCACGACCGCGATTACCAACGCGCTCGGTACGCAGACGTGGCAGTTCGATGCCGATGGCAACGTCGCGCAAACCGTCGAACCAGCCTCCTTGCAAAACCATGCGACGATCGCATACGGCTACTATCCTGACGGCCGTCGTGCCTCAACGCAGGTAACGCCGAGTGGAGCGTTCAGTTTCAGTAAGAACTACTCGTACTACCCCACGGCACAGTTGAAGAGCGAGACGTTCAGCGGCGACGGCACGTCGCTTGCGTTCTCGTGGACGTATAGTGCCGCGGGCCAGATGCTCACGTTTACGGCTCCGCAGACATCGCAGGAAACCTACGGGTACGACGGGTTTGGGCGGATTAGCAGCCTTACCTACGCGTCGGCGGCGGCGCAGAGCCAAAGCGACAGTGGCTATACCTACGATGCCGCCGGTGACAAGCTCGGCTACCTATCGGCACCGGGGGGCGGTTCGGGTTACCCGATCCACCTCGATTACAACCTGCGCGGCGAACTCGTGCGCGATACGACGAGCGATAGCAATACGAAGACGTATCCGATTCTGCAGCGTAGCGCGAACGGGCACATGGTGGCGTTGATGGCCAAGGGCATCCCGATCCCGGCGAGCCAGCTCGGCGATTGGGATGCGCGCACCGGTGCGAGTCTTGGGCCGGATCCGCGCCCGGACCTCGGTCAGTACGGCGGCACGTTCTACTACAACCCGTCGGACGCATCCAACGGGATGGCCATGTACGATGCGCGTGGCGATCTGCAACAGACGACGGCGCTACGGAAGCTTGAATGGACGTCGCAGTACGGTACGAGTTGCGGCCCGGTGTACGAGCCTTACGGCGACAGCTACCAGTACGATGTGGAGAACCACACCGTCGGTCACACGAGCGGCGTGGAGATTGGCGGCTCGCCGCTAGCAACGCCGGCGCCGGGAGCGCCGCTGGGTCTCGCGTGCGCTAAGACGATGCCGGCTATGACGCTTACCAACGAGACATACGCGTGGGGGCCGAACGGCCATCCCGATGTTGCCGTGGACACCTTCGGTGGTGCTGGGAACTCGCTTGCGGGACGGGTGAATACGCAGACGATGCACTGGGACGGCAGCGCGATTGCCTTCACGTCGTTTAGCAGCACGTACGGCTCCACGCAAACGACTGGATCGAAGCCGCCGGGCATCGACGAAATCTTCCTCGGCGATTTCGCCGTCTATTACCCGCCCACGACCTCGACGCCGAACACGCCGGGCGTAGCGGTGCTGCCCCGCGACGAGGGCGGCGCGGTGTTGGGCAATACGGCAAGTGCGTTCAGCGCAGCGTGCGGTCAGCGGCCCTTCCTCGCAAACGGCCCATACGATCTGC
>DAIDGX010000009.1 GCA_027452165.1 Vulcanimicrobiota bacterium
GAGCCGGTGACCAGAACGAACGGGAGGTTCGGATCTGCGCTGAGGGTGAGCGCGTCGGCGCGAACGCGGTCGCGCTGATGATACGCGACCGCCGCGATCATGGCGGCGTTATCGGTGCAGTATTTTGGCGGCGGGATGAACTTAGGAACGTTGCGTTTTTCGGACCAGGTGCGGAGTGCGGATTGCAACGCGGAGTTCGATGCGACACCGCCCGAGAGCACGACGGCGTTGTATGCGGCGCTATCGAACGCGCGATCGAGGCGCGCGAGCAACACATCGACGACGGCGGCTTGAAACGATGCGGCGACGTCTTCGGGTGCGGCGGCACGACCGGCGTCGGATTCGAGAAAATAGCGCACCGACGTTTTGAGGCCGGAGAACGAGAGGTCGAGGCTACCGGCGTCGGGACGGTGTCGCGGAAACGCGTACGCTTTAGCGTTGCCACGTTTGGCGAGCGCGTCGAGTTGTGGACCGCCGGGATAGCCGAGACCGAGCAGTCGCGCCGTTTTATCGTAGGCTTCGCCGGCGGCGTCGTCGCGCGTGCGACCGATGACGCGCATATCGATGGCGGAACGTACATCGACGAGTTGTGAGTGGCCGCCCGAGACGAGCAGCGCAAGAAACGGATAGGGCGGCGTTTCATCGCGATCGAGGAACGCGGCGAAGATGTGGCCGTGCAGATGGTTCACCGCATAGAGCGGTCGCTCGAGCGCGAAAGCGAGCGCTTTGGCGGCGGCGACGCCGACGACGAGGCTGCCGATGAGCCCGGGCCCGCGCGTGACCGCGAGCGCATCGACGTCGTCGAATCTGACGCCCGCGCGTTCGAGCGCGTCGTCAACGGCGGCGGAGAGCAGCGCGACGTGCTGACGGCTCGCGATTTCCGGGACGATGCCGCCGTATTTTGCGTGGAACGCATCTTGATTGGTCGAGACGGAAGCGAGCACGGTGCGGCCATCGCGCACGAGCGCGGTCGCCGTATCATCACACGAGGTCTCGATTCCGAGCAGCAGCATACCAGTGCTTTCGACGTTCGCCCTACGCGTTCATGGGATGATACGTGGACGAGCGGTCGGCGCTCGCGATTAGGGAGCAATACCCACGAGGTCGCTGAGGGCGACGCGTAGGTCGCGCGCGGCGGAGCCGACGCCGCGCGCATCCTCACCAATGGCACGAGCGACGTTCTCGAGCACCTCAATCGCCGTGGCGAGTTGATCCGCGCCTTGCGCGTGGAGCGCCGATGCAGCCGAAAGTGCTTGGGCGTCTTGCAGCGATGCACCGGCGGAGTGCGTGATCAACGCCACCGAGGCGCGATGCTGATCGGCAATGGCGGCGACGTCGTGAGCGCCTTGGGCGATCGCACGGCCTGCGCCATCGAGGCGAGCGACTTGTTCGGAAAAGCTGCGCGCGCTCGTCGAGGCGACGGCGGTCGCTTCGCCGATTGCGCCGAGCGCTCCATTGGTGCGTTCGGCCAGTTCGAGTACCTCGGCCGAAGCTTGCGCGGCACGCGATGAGGCACCGGCGGCATGCGATACCCCCCGGCGAATCGACGGAAGAATCGCGGCAATCTCGCGGGTTGATTGCGCCGCTTGCACCGCAAGCTTGCGAATCTCGCTTGCCACGACGGCGAAGCCGCGGCCGTGTTCGCCCGCCCGCGCCGCTTCAATCGCCGCGTTCAACGCGAGCAGGTTGGTCTGGTCGGAAATCGCGTCGATCGTCGAAACGATCTCGCCGATTGCGACCGTGCGTGACTCGAGGTCGCTCAGCACCGACTGACTGGCTTCGGCCGCGCTGCGAAGTTCGTGCGCGGTTTCTCGCGTCTGCTCGGCGCTACGGCGTCCATTGGTGACGAGTTGCTCGGTCGTTTGCACCGCCGTTCCCAACGCCTGGCCGGCTTCTACCAGTTCTTCAACCGATCGGGTTAAGCCGCGCAGTTCTTCGAGCATCGCGGTCAAGGCGTTGCTCTGCAAAGCGGATCCTTGCGCGATCTCGCGCGCGCCCGACGCGAGTTCTGCGATGGAACCGACGATCCGGTCCGAGCTTTCCTTCTGGCCGCGCGCCTGCAGCGAGACGTTCTCTGCGGTGCGTGACACGGCGACGATTTGTTCGTTGACGCGATGCGCATTGTCGTCGCCGCCCGCCGCAACGACGGCGAGGGAATCGGCGGACGTATCGACCGAGTGAACGACGGCATGAAGCGACGCGCCCATGGATGCAAAGCCGCGTGAAATCTGCTCGAGTCCGAGGCATAGCTCGTTGTAGCGCTGTCCCAAGAGCGCGAGTTCGTCTCGACCGCTGACGTCGATGGGACGAGCTGCCGCAACGAAGGTGTGGAGGAAGTCCCCGCGCGAGAAATCTTCAAAGGCGACGGTTAATTCGGGAAGATCGTTGCGGACGACCCCGTCGATGGCCTCAGAGACCGCGCGCAAGCGTTCGCGAATACTCCGGCCAATCAGCAATGCGAACGCAAGCGACAGTACGATGGCGGCGAGCGAAAGGCTGGCGAGTGTCAGGACGGCTGTATGGCGCGCGTTCTCGAAATCGGCCGTTGCACTGTTGACGAAGATGGTCGCTTCGGCGCGAATGCGATCGGCGGTGGATTGGACCGCTCCGAAGGACGCGCGTCCCGATATCATCTGCGCGAGTGCCGCCGCATGCTGTCCGCGGTCCATCAGATCGCTCGCATGATCGATGTTTTGTTGTTCGGTGCGTACTTCTCGCGCGAACGAATCCATCAGCGATCTGAGCTTTGGACGCCCGGCGTCGTTGCCGTTGATGAAATCGAAATCTTTGACGATGGTGAGCGATGCGGCATCGGATGCGGACATGTAACTGGAGTCACCCGAGGCGATGTATGCACGAACGCCGGCCTCTTCATTGGCCAGGCGCAAGAGAATATCGTCCGCGCTCTGTAGGAGGGGGACGCTCAAAGCGATCGCCCGATTCCGCTCGTGCATTTGCCGCATCTCCAGCAGGGAGACGGTGGCAACGAGCGCGAGACAGAACAGGGCGATCGCGTAGCCGCCCGCGATGGTTCGTACGAGCGAGCGGCGCATCGGCTAGAAGTTGTAGGCGCTCTTCAGATCGGTCATCGCCGTCTGAAGGACCGTGTGGTAATTCGAATCGGCGTAGCGTCCGAACTTCTTATCGATATCGAGCATGACTTGCACGTGAATGCCGTGCGAAACGAGTTTGTCGAGCATGTACTCCACGTCAAAGCCCTGCGGCGAGAGACCTGCGTCGTAGAGCGCCTGTGCCAGGGCCTTGCCCGACTCGGGCGAGGGATTAGGCTGCGAGGGAAGCGCAACGTGGTCTTGAGCCGCGATCCGCAACGCGTCGCTCACGACGTAATTGAAGACGTTGAGGAACGACGTGACGTCGGCCGAGCCATATTCGCTCGTCAGCTTCTTTACTTCGGCCTGCGTCTGCGCGCCGGCGAGGACGCCGACCAGTTTGGTGGTCTCAAAGCGCGACGGTCCGCCGCCAGCTTCGATCATCGAGAGGGTGAGCGGCAAATCGGGCGCGCCGACGTAGCTCAGAACGTTGCTGAAACGGGCACGAGGCGGCTGCGCGCTGGCCGGCGTTGCCGCGACGAGCGGCGCGAGAAGCGTGGCGGCAAACAGCAGCGACGCGAGGGGGCGAAACGACATACGATGACCTTCCTCTATGAAGAGCGATCGGGGTGATCGGCATGTCAACGCAAGAGCGCTGGTTATGGATGTATGGGGAACCGGTTACCGGCACGAGGAGGAGAACGAAGCAGCCCGGACGGTGCGAGGCGAGCTAAGAGTAGCTTGAGAGACGATTGAGCGACGGTACCGCTAGAATCGAAGGGTCGTGCGCAACCCAGTTGCAGAAGCATCCAACGCTCGTGGCGTCGAGTTCCAGCGTTCGGGACGAATGAGCGAAGCACTCGAGGCGTATCAACGAGCCCTGAGGATCAACCCGGATTTCGTGGATGCGCACAATAACATCGGCACGCTCCTTGGCTCGATCGGCCGCGTTCGCGAAGCGATCCCACACTTTGAGCGCGCAATCGCGTTGCGGCCGCTTCAGGCCACGACCCACTGTAACTTAAGCGTCGCGTTCTATATGCTTGGGGAACTCGATGAGGCGGAAGCGCACTACCGCCGCGCGTTGGCTATCGAGCCGAAGAATGCAGGCGCGCTCGGACACCTCGCCGAGGTACTCATCGAGTTGGGCCGGCTCGATGAGGCGCGCGAGCTGCTCGAACGCGCAATCGTTCTTGCTCCACGAAGCGGTGGCTCTTTCGGCGCTGGGCTGAAATTAGTCCGGTAGCATCGGACGCTGCCCCCATCGCGGCCATGGAAGCAAGCCTCGCGCAATCCGCCTCGCTCGCGCCGGACGATCGCATCCAGTTGCACTTTGCGCTCGGAAAGACGTACGAGGATCTGGGGCGTTACGACGAAGGGTTCAGGCACTTTCAGATCGCCAATATGGAGAAGCGCCAATTCGTTGCTTATGACGAGACGCGAACCCTCGCCTCTATGGAGATGATACGTTCGACTTGCACGGCCGCATGGATGCAGGAGCACGCCGGGGCTGGTGAGCGATCGTCTGTGCCCGTGTTTATCGTTGGCATGCCGCGCTCGGGAACGACGCTCGTGGAGCAGGTACTCGCGGCTCATCCAAGCGTGATGGCCGCGGGAGAACTCGCACTGTTCGAAGATATCGTTGAGCGCATGCGAATCGAGTCTTGGGCGAACATCGGCAGAGCGTACATCGAAAGCGTGACCAAACTTGCTCCGTCCGCGGCGCGCATCACGGACAAGACGCTATCGAACGTGCAATGCCTTGGGGCGATTCATCTGGCGTTGCCACATGCACGGATCGTGCACGTGAAGAGGGATCCGGTGGATACCTGTTTCTCGTGTTATGCGCAACTCTTCAAAAACGGCCAAGCGTTCAGCTACGACCTCGGCGAGTTGGGAAGATATTACCGGGCATATGATGAGCTGATGCGCCATTGGCGTAGCCTGCTTCCTCCGGGCGTGATGCTCGAGGTACGCTACGAAGAATTGATCGGTGATTTCGAACGGCAGGCGCGCAGCATCGTGAAACATTGCGGTTTGGAATGGCACGACGATTGTTTCGCGTTCTACAACGCCGGCCGGCCCGTGCGCACGGCAAGCGCCGTGCAGGTGCGACGGCCGGTGTACGCGACCTCGGTTGGCAGAGGAGCTTCCTATCGGGCATGGCTCGGCCCGCTCCTCGAAGCACTTGGCTGATGGCCTAGCGACGAGCCGGGCGCTGGCGCTCATCAGCCTGCGTTCATTCCAGCCGATACTCTAGAGAGAAAGGAGGTGAAATCACTTGAGCATTTCCCCCACCAACGCCTTGCAGTATCTGTTCAATCCGGCACAGGCATCGACCCCATCGTCGGCGACCGCCCTGAGCGGCGCAACGAACACCGGGGCCGCTACCACTCCGTTTGCTAACCTAAACCTCACGTCGAGCGAACAGAGTCAGATTGCCGCGATACTGCAGGGAGCGAACGGCCTTTCGTTCGCGCAACTCGAAGGCAAGATCGACGGTGTCCTGTCGCCGGCGCAGCAGCAAACGTTCCAGAACGACCTGGCAGCCCTGCGCTCGCATCATGGCGGACATCACGGACACGGCGGCGGTTCCGACGCGTCATCGTCGACAGATACGGCGACCGACGCGTTCGGAGTTCCGTACACGAGCGCGGCTACACCGGCGGCAACGGCCGGCGCCTCGCTCTTCAGCGATATCGCGGCACAGTTTGCCGCGCAATCGCAATTGCAAGCACAGGACCCGCTGGCTGGTCTGTAGCGGTCGGACCTCACGGAGGAAAACCGCGGGGGCTCCTTTGACTAAGGAGCCCCCGATCTTTTTATACCGAAATGCCGCGATTCGCAGCGATACGCCGAGTTTGCAACTTCGAGAAATCGTGTCCCTCGCGGTGGTGTACAAGCGGTGGCTTGGCGAGGGTCGCGCTCAGCCGTTGATGACGGCTGTTGACGGGCAACGCCCGTACGCAGGTGTCGGCGAGAGCGGTCGATCGCATTGCGCGCGTTGGACATGCGATCGCCGTTCTCGCCGAACCCTTTCATTGCGTCGTGTTCGTGGGTCGTTAGGCGTCTAGCACCAAGATTTCGGTGGTTTTCGGCGAGAAGGGATTCTCGTGCGTGGGACTCTGATTTTCAAGCACGACCGCCACCGGCGTCGCGGGGCTCGGCTCCGTCGGAGCGACGGTGGTTCCTTGCGGTATCCCGCTGCCCAAAACGACCGCGCCACCGGCCACGACGGAGTAGGGTATCGGTGTGCCCGTGTAAAACGTCGCGCGCCAATCTCCCGGATCACCGAATCGCGCGACGATTTGGCCCTCCAACTTCATCGGGAAACACGCCGCGATCGCCTCGACCAGCGTGCCGCTGCCCTGTGGGCCCGGTGTTGGCGTTAGAGCGTAAACTGGAAAGTCCGCCGTGGGGAACGAATATGGAGAGTAAAAGACGCTTGTCGCTCCCGTCTTCGCGGTCGTGAACTGCGTAAATTGAAAGAGCCCGGTCTCTTTCTGCGGTTCGTCGTTGAACTCGAAGTAGTTGTAGCCCATCAAGTAGGTGGAGCTCTGCACCGTACCGCCCTCGTGGTGGGCAAGATACGTCTCGAGCGCTTCGACCTGCCCGACGGCCGCTGCCGCCTGGTCCGTGCCGGTCGGAAACGCATCGCGGTTCGGCGTGAAGACCTCCATGAGCAGGAGTGGCACGGTACAGTTGGCTCCGGGCCACGGGGTGGCGCCTTGATCGTAGAGCTTCAACGTCGCCGCCAAACTATTCGAAAACGGTGATGAGGGCGAGACCTGACTGATGTTCGTGCTGTTGTAATAATAAGTTGCCCAGGTCGCGTCGGCGGCACTCAGACCGGTGACCGTAGCACCGAACGTTCCCGACTGTCCGGGGAGCTGCGTTGGCGTGGTCTGCCCTTGCGAAGCGCCGTTGATGACGCAGCCAAACCAACTGCCGTTTCCAAGTCCTTGATCGCCGTTAGAGAAGGTCGCCGTCAACCGAACGATTGGGGTGGGGCCGTTGACGACGGGCTGGCCGTCGGGCCCGGTAGCACCGCTACCGTTGATCTGCTGGTGGAGATTCACAATCCACCAAATGGTGCGATACAGAAAGTTCGATGGCGTTGTCTGCTCGTTGAGGCCCTGCCCGATATCGCCCTCGTTGCCGACGCTGATGGAATGAACGGCCGTGTGAATCCTTCCGGTCTTCGGGTCGGTAATGCTCGCGATGAACTGTTCGAAATCGGTTTGGATTGCGGCCGGCGCATTGGAATAGTCATAATTTAGCGTCGCTGCCTGATTATTCCACGCGTATTTATCGTCGCAGAGAAAATAGTCGGAGACGGGGACCACGACTTTGAGACCAAGCGTATGCGCATAGTCGAGAAAGTTGACGTGGTCGAGTCCAACGTTCGACGCGGGAGTCGTGCCTCGCGCCATATCCCAATTGTAGAGACGAACGAGATTGAAACCCGCGTCGGCGATGGTCGCCAGATCGTTGCGATAGTTGCGGCCGTTGTTGTGGGGCTGGCTCGGATCGTTTGCCGGTGCGGCTTGATACGCTTTGCCCCACAGTGACGCGAAGGCGTCGTTGGCGAAATCCGAATCCCCGGTTTGCGTGCCCTGTGTTCCAGGCTCCCAAGTCGGCCAGGTCGGGCTGTAATCAACCCCGCGCCAGATCGGCCCGGTGTATTTGGCGTTTCCAGATTGAGTCATGACTTGCGGTCCTCCTCACCGTACGAACGTTGCAAGTGGAGGTGGACAACCGACGCGCAAAGCTGCGTCGTAACAAAATCGCCCACATCCCGACTGCTGAGTTTCGCATTCGGGTAATGTGGGCCTTTATCGCAGCGTTTGACAGCCGCACCGTAGGAGCGCGGACGTATCGCTGGAATCCGAAGGGGACGGCGTGATACCTTGGGGGCGCCTCTGTACCCGCGTTCACATGGATGACGATCAGTGCGTATAGGCAATGGCATACCCAAATTCGTAGTCCAGGATGCTCTCGCGGCGTGCCCTCGTGTTGCGTTCCTCGTGATGATGCTGGTTGCGCTGCCGGCTGCGGTTCGCGCTGGAGGTCTGACCGCGGCGCAACGAACCGCTGTCCATGCGATCGCCGTACGTGCATTGCGCCGCTACGACATACCTGGGATGAGCATCGCGATCGTCGAAGGCGGTCGCCTCCGTTACGCGCGCGGATTCGGCGTTCGCGATCGTGCGCTCGACATGCCGGCGACTGCCCGTACACGTTACGGTATCGGTTCGCTTACGAAACAGCTTGTGGCTGCAGCCACCCTACAACTCGTCCAGCGCCGTGAGCTTTCGCTCGATGAGCCAATCGGTCGCTTTTTCGGTCCGGGACCAGCGGCTCACGTGTCGATTCGTGACTTGCTCGATCAGCGCTCGGGGATTCCGGACTATAACCAGCCGGGCGCGCTCGTACAAGAGTTGCCTTGGCTCGTCTCGGGTGCGTCGTCACAGCGAGAGCTGGCGCGCGAGATCGTGGCGCGGGCCCTGACGTTTCGGCCTGGCACACGGTTCGCGTATAGTAATTCGAATTATGTGCTGCTTGGTGTGATTCTGCGGCGCGTCACGGGCGTGTCGCCTGCACGCCTCCTGCGAAAAAACATCTTTGCTCCGCTCGGTATGACAGCGAGCGCCCTTGCTGACGCGCGTGCGTGTGATGGCGATACGTCGTGCGCGTACAGTAAAACGCCGTTTGGCGTCCGCGCCGTCACACCGTGGAGCGTTGGATTGACATCAACGGCGGGCGGCGTTGTCTCCGACGTCCTCGATCTCGCTCGGTGGGATATCGGTCTGATGGACGGGCGCGTACTCGAAACGCCGATGTTTCGTGCGATGATCGACCCGATCGGTCGCGGCGGCTATGCATTCGGAGAGTATGCCTACCGCGATACGGCCGGCGACACGATCGTGTGGCACGATGGCACCGTTTACGGCTACAAGGCGATGAACATCCTCATTCCTCGCCGGCGCGACGCGATCGTCGTATTATGTAATGCCGACTACGCGCACGCGCAGATCATCGCGATGCAGATCGATCGGGCGATGTTCGGCGTGCCAGGCGGAGGACACGAACCGCGCGACCTTGCGCTTCCCGGCTATACCTATCCGATCGCGCTCGTCTCGCTGGTCGTGCCGGTCGCGCTCGCATTCCTGCGCCGTAAGAGATATGGCCGTGCGCTCATCCTATCGTTTTGTGCGTATCTCGGCGGCGTGTATCTGTGGTTCCTAGCACCAGCCTTCGCAGCGCTTGCAATCGCGTTGCAATTCTATCCATAGGGCGTTGGTGCACCTGGCGAGGGTCAGGGAGAGCGTCGTGGGGCCCCTTAAAAGACGTCTTCGCGGCGTTCGGGGCGGATCGCGTTGCCGAGGATCGTCATGACGATGACGGCGGCGAAGATGAGGAGCATAAACGTGGCCATCGCGTGGCCATAATCGGGGGAACCGTTCGGGAACGCGAAGCGCGTTGCGGCAAGGGCGGCAATGATCTGTGACGTGGGTGAAGCGATTAGGTTTCCGAGTTGATAGACGAAACCTGGAAAGGTGCCGCGCGCGAGCGATGGCGCGATTTCGTTGAGGTGCGCGGGGATGATGCCCCAGGCGCCTTGCACCATGAACTGCATGAGAAATCCGCCGAGCGCAAGAAGCGCGATCGTGGATCCGAATGCCCAGAGCGGGATCGCGATCAGGCCGAGCAGCGCGGCGATAACGATGCAGATGCGACGGCCGAAGCGTTGCGAGAGCGCACCGAAGATCACACCGCCAAGAATTGCGCCGATGGCGGTGACGCTGCCAAGTTGCCCAACGAGCGCGGGCGAAAAACCATGTTGCTTGGTGAGAAACGTCGCGTAGATATCTTGCGTGCCGTGCGACATGAAATTGAACGCGGCCATGAAGAGCATGCCGTAGATGACGAGCGGCCAGTGGCGCTTGAGCGTGGTGACGAGCACGTCGCCGCCGTGCGCGAGGCGTTCGTGCTGTTGCGCAAGCCACGCCGGTGATTCGGACACGCTTGCGCGAATGAAGAAGATGAGGAACGCGGGCAGTGCGCCGACGACAAACATGCCGCGCCAGCCGATGCGATCGTAGAGTAGCCAGAGCGCGAGGTTGGCAAGCAGATAGCCGACGGCGTAGCCTTCTTGCAAGATGCCGCTGAAGAGGCCGCGGCGCTGCGGTGGTAACGACTCCATCGCGAGTGCGGCGCCGATGCCCCATTCACCGCCCATCGCGATGCCGAAGAGCGCGCGCAGCACCAAGAAGACGGTGAAGTTCGGCGAGAACGCGGTGAGCAGTTCGAGCACGGAGTAGAGCGCGATGTCGATCATGAGCGGCGTGCGGCGGCCGTAACGATCGGAGAACCAGCCGAAGAGCAGCGCGCCGACCGGACGCAGCGCGAGCGTGAGCGTGACGGCGAAGAGCACGTCGATCACGCTGCGCCCGAGATCGTGCGCGAGGTGCGGCACGACGACGATGACGAGGAAGAAGTCGAACGCGTCGAGCGTCCACCCGAGGAAGCTCGCGACGAACGTTCTCCTCGCCGCGGAGGTCACGGCGATGCGCTTACCTGCGGCGAGGCCGACGCCTCGGAAGATGGCTGCGGCGAGGCGCCCGGTGAGCTACTCGGCATAGCGCTCGGCGAAGCGCTTGCGGTTGCGCTCGGACGTTCGTCACCGTAGAGGACGAACATCCACGTCTCGTCTTTTTTGATTTGCAGCTTCGGCACGTTCAGGGTGAAGGTGAGCACGTTCTTTTGGAGCGTCGATTGCGAGTACGAGCCGAAAAAGGTGTCGGTGGTTTTGTGGTGCTTTTGTTGCTCGTGGAAGAGCTGCACGGCAAAACCGCGGCCGCCGATCTGTGCTTGCGGTAGCGTGAATGTTGCGATGGCACGTCCGTCGAGCAGCACGTCGGCGTCGCTCTTCATGCGGACGCTCACGAGCGCGATCGTGGCAACCGCCTTGGGGTCGGGATCGATCATCGCGGGCGCGTTGGTGGGCATCGCTGCGAGCGTGAGCGTGAGCTTGGGGCCGGGGCTTGCCGACGGCGAGGGTTTGGCCGATGGCGAGGCGGAGCCGCTGGGCGCGGGACTTGGCGTCGGTGTCGGTGTCGGTGTGGGCGTGGGCGTGGGCGATGCGGATGCGCTTGCCATCGCATGAGCCGATGCGCCGGGTGATGGCGACGGCGATGCGGGCGGCAGGTTGAACTGCAGAAAGCAGGTGTAGCCCTGATCTTGCGGACACTGCAGGCCCTTCGGGCCGTCGGCAAACGCGTACGACGCGGTGGTGCCCGGCGGAATGCTCGGCGCGGGCGAGGCTTTGGGCGTGTCCGTCGGGGCCGGCGCAGGCGTGGCGGGAACCTGTTGGTTGACCGGCGGCGTCATGCCGCCGGGCGCGGAGGTGCCGCCGAAGCCGCCCTGACATGCGGTGAGCGCGGCGGCGGCGAGCACGGCGAGCGCGTACTGCGGGAAGCGCGGTGTGACACGATGGCTCATGCGCGGGATTCGACCTTTCCGTGGAGCTCTTCGGCGAAGGCGGCAACCGAGATCGTGCGTTTTTCGTCGATCGCGCGCTCGTTGACGTTGACCGTGCCGTCGGCGGCTTCTTGTTTGCCGACGACGAGAATGTAGGGCACCTTCTGCGTCTTCCAGTGCCGAATTTTGTAGCCGAGCTTCTCGTTGCTCTCGTCGATCTCGACTCGGAAGCCCTTGGCTTTGAGCGTGGTGGCGACTTCGCGCGCGTAGTCGAGTTGATGCTCGGAGATTGGCGCGAGCACCGCTTGCACCGGGGCGAGCCACGCCGGGAACGCGCCGCCGAAGTGCTCGACCAAAATGCCGAAGAAGCGCTCCATCGAGCCCGCGAGCGCGCGGTGAATCATGACGGGGCGGTGATCGTGGCCGTCGTTTCCGCGATACTTCAGATCGAAGCGCTGCGGCAGCACGAAATCGACCTGTACGGTGCCGAGTTGCCATTTACGGCCGATCGCGTCGCGCACGTTGATATCGAGTTTGGGGCCGTAGAAGGCGCCGCCGCCTTCGTCGATGCCGTAGGGAAGCCCGTAGCGTTCGAGCGCGCGACGGATCGCCTCTTCGGCGATGGGATCGGTTTCGCCGCGTAGCTGCGCTTCGCGCGTGGAGAGGAAATATTCGAAGTCGGTGAAGCCGAACGCCTTCATCAAGCGCAACGCTTCGTCGAGCGTTTGCTCGAATTCGCTCTGCAGTTGATCGGGCGTGCAGAAGAGATGCGCGTCGTCCTGCGTGAATCCGCGCACGCGCGTGAGCCCGTGCAGCACGCCCGAGCGCTCGTAGCGATAGACCGTGCCGAACTCGGAGAAGCGAATCGGCAGATCGCGGTAGCTGCGCAGATGGCTACGATAGATGAGGATGTGGCCGGGACAGTTCATCGGTTTGAGGCGGAAGCGCTGCTCCTCGACCTCGAGCGGACCGAACATCCCGTGCTGATAATTTTCGAGATGGCCCGAGATCTCGTAGAGCTTTTCGCTGACGACGTGCGGTGTGACGACCGGCTGATAGCCGCGTTCGCGCAGGCCCTCGCGGATGAATTGTTCGACGATCGCGCGCACCGTCGCGCCCTTGGGATGCCAGAAGACGAGGCCTCCGCCCGCGTCCTCCTCGATGGAGAAGAGATCGAGTTCGACGCCGAGCTTGCGGTGATCGCGCTTTTGCGCTTCTTCGATCTGGTGCAGGTACGCGTCGAGTTCGTCCTTGCCGTACCACGCGGTGCCGTAGATGCGCTGCAGCATCGGATTCTTCTCGTCGCCGCGCCAATATGCGCCGGCCACGTTCATGAGCTTGACCGCGCCGATCTCGCCCGTGGTGTGGGCGTGGCCGCCGCGGCAGAGATCGGTGAATGCGCCGATCGTGTAGAGCGTGATCGGCTCGCCCGCGGGAATCTCACGCGCGATCTCCACTTTGAACGGATTGCCGGCGAAGGCTTCGATTGCTTGGTCGCGCGTGACTTCGCGACCGGTCATCGGGTAGTTCGCCGCGATGATCTCGGTCATCCGCGCTTCGAGCCGCGCCAAATCCTCGGGCGTGAACGGCGTCTCGCGCGCAAAATCATAGTAAAAGCCGTTTTCGATCGCAGGGCCGATCGTGGGCTTGGCCTCGGGGAAGAGGTCTTGAACCGCGTAGGCCAAGACGTGCGCCGCCGTGTGGCGCAGCTCGGGGAGGCTCGTCGCGTGGGCGTGGGGTGCTTCGGGCATAGGGGACGCCGATTCGTCGGAAGGCCCGGGCGTCACTTCTCGGGCGAAAGATTAAGGGCGTCATAAGGCGCTTTTAAAGTCACCATAGCGCGGAAGGCCGCACCATAGAGCGTGTGAGCACTCGTGCTCGAAGCAGCCTTACATAGGAGCGTTTTTTTCATGCGTAAGACCCTGGCGCTCGCGTTCGCGGCGCTCATCGCGGCCGGTACGCTCGGCGGCGGTAAAGCCTTGGCCAGCACCTCGCTTCTCGAAACCGGTTCGACCCTTCTCTATCCGCTCATGAACCTGTGGGTCGCGGATTATCAGAAGGCGCACGGCGACGTGCAGATCACCACGCAGGGTACGGGCTCGGGTACCGGCATCTCGCAGGCGATTTCGGGCGTGGCGCAGATCGGCGCGTCGGATGCCTATATGGCCGACTCGCAGATGAAGGGCACGCCGATGCTCAACATTCCGCTCGCGATCTCGGCACAGCAGATCAACTACAATCTGCCGGGCCTCAACAATCGCCACCTGAACCTGTCGGGTCCGGTGCTCGCCGGCATCTACTCGGGACGCATTCAGTACTGGGATGACAAGCAGATCGCCGAGATGAACCGCGGCGTGAAATTGCCGCACCGCATCATCGTGCCGATCCACCGTTCCGACGGTTCGGGCGATACGTTCATCTTCTCGCAGTACCTGTCGTTCTCGACGCCCTCGTGGAAGAACGGCCCGGGCTACGGCACCTCGATCAGCTGGCCGGCCGTGAGCACGGCTGTCGGCGCGAACGGCAACCCCGGCATGGTGCAGACCTGCCAGCACACGCCGTACTCGATCGCGTACATCGGTGTGAGCTTCCTGAACGAGACGAACCGCGCGCACCTCGGCTACGCGGCCCTCAAGAACCGCGCCGGCCACTTCGTGCTGCCGACCGCAGCCACGATCCACGCCGCCGCTTCGACACTCTCGTCGCGTACGCCGCGTGACGAGCGCATCTCGCTCGTGTTCGCTCCGGGCGCGTCGTCGTACCCGATCATCAACTACGAATACGCGATCGTGAACCCGCATCAGGCCGACGGCGCGAAGGCCGGACAGCTCAAGCAGTTCCTCATGTGGGCGATCGAACCGCATGGCGGCCAGCAAGCGCGCTTCCTGAACGCCGTGCACTTCCTCCCGCTGCCGGGACCGATCGTCGCACTTAGCAAGGCTCAGATCGAAAAGATCAAATAAGGCAGAATGGCCTCGATGGACATTCGGGCTGGGGGTACCGCGAACGCGGTATCCCCAGCTGCGCTTCAACGGACGGGATCGCAAACGATCCTCGCTGTGCTTACCGGGCTCGCGGCTGTCGCGAGCTTTGCCATTATCTTTTTGATGCTGTTCTTTCTGTTGGCGTACGCCTATCCGGCGATCCGCTTCAACGGCATCGATTTCTTCACCAATAGCATTTGGAATATCGGCAATCAGTACGGCAGCGGGACGATAACGCGCAACGGCTTCACCGCGCAGCCGGGCGCGTCGTTTGGTGCGCTCGTGTTCATCTTCGGCACCTTGATCACAGGCGCGCTTGCGATGCTCGTCGCGGTGCCGCTCTCGCTCATGGTGGCGCTCTCACTCGTGTACACCGTGCCCAAATCGATTCGCCCGATTGCAAACGCGCTCGTCGAATTAATGGCGGGCGTGCCGTCGGTCGTGTACGGCGTGTGGGGATTGGTTGTGCTCGTTCCCTGGATCGGCACGAAGCTCGCGCCGTGGGTCACGGGGCACTTTGGCTTTATACCGTTTCTCGGCGGCGCAGCGGGAAGCGGCAACGGCCTTGCGGCATCAGTGTTCATTCTCGCGCTGATGGTGATCCCGATCATGGTCGCGACAACTCGCGACGTGATCCTTGCGCAATCGAATTCGCTGTTTGAGGCGAGCATGGCGGTCGGGAGCACCAGTTGGCAGGCAATGACGCGCGTCGTGCTGCCGAGCGTTCGCAACGGTATCGCCGCGTCGGTGCTGCTTGCTTTCGGGCGCGCGCTTGGTGAAACGATGGCGGTGTTGATGGTGTGCGGTGCGGCGATTAACACGTATCCGCAAAACATCTTTTCGCCCATCAACACGATCGCTTCGGTGATCGTGTCGCAACTCGAATCGGCGCTGACCGATGCAAGCGGCATGGCGCAACGTTCGCTTGCAGAACTCGCGTGCGCGCTCTTCTTGATCACGCTCATCATCAACGTAATCGCGCGCGCCGTGATGCGCGGCGCCGATCGTCGCGAAGGACGGGCTGCGTAATGGCGATCGCACGTACCGGAATGTCGCCTAAAACGTGGGCCAGCCGCACGTGGTGGGCGGTTAGCTCCGCATGTCTGGTTGCGGTCGTCGGGATACTATTTTCGATCTTCGCCTTCGTGCTTGCGCGCGGGTTACCGGCATTTAAATGGTCGCTCTTTACGACCGTCACGACGGGGACCGCAGGCGGGCTTCTGAACGCGATCGTGGGCACGTTTTCGCTCGTTGCCATTGGGCTCGTCTTCGTAACATTCGTCGGCCTCGGAACCGCGATTTGGACGGTCGAGTTCGCACCACCATGGGCAAAGCGCCTGATTCGATTTATGGTCGATGTGCTTGCGGGCGTGCCATCGATCGTGGTGGGATATTTCCTCTACGTTGCGCTTGTTGAAGAAGCGGGTTGGGGATTCTCGCTCCTTGCCGGTGCGCTCGCGCTTGCGATTTTCATGTTGCCGTACGTGGTACGCGCCGCGGACGTAGCGCTTTCGAATGTGCCGCGCACGTTACGCGAGGGCGCGGTTGCGCTTGGGGCGCGTCCTGCGATGGTGGTTTTCTCCATCGATTTTCCGTGGGCGCTGCCGGGGATTCTCACGGGGTTGCTCGTCGCAGTCGGCATTGGTCTCGGGGAGACGGCTCCGCTCATCTACACCGCGGGCTGGTCGAACTACATGCCGACGCTTGCACCTACGCATTCGCCGGTCGGCTATTTAACGTACGTCATCTGGACGTATATCAGCCAACCATTCTCCGAATCGCACCGCTTGGCGTATGCGGCGGCAGCGTTGCTGATGATCTTCATCTTCGCAACGAACCTGCTCGCTCGCAGTTTCGTCGAGTACAAGACGAACAGGTCGCGCTGATAGCGGCGTTGCCGCTGACGCCGAGCTAGTGCTCGAGCGTCAGCGGTGCGAAACCTTTGGGCGGGGTGTTCTCGTTCGGGATGACGGCCGGAACGATACCAAGGCTTGAGCACGACATGTGCGGGGGAACGCCGACGTCGTCGATGATCGCGGCGCTTGCGGGAATTGGTAGCTTCGTGCCCGCAAGACGTTCGGGGTCGAGTGCTCCGAGGAGATTCGACAGGCGCGGATTCGTATCGCGCGGACCCTCCGGCAAGTACGGTTTTTCGTCGGGCAGCGACGCGAGCGCGGGCAGATTGAAGATGGCGCCGAGCATCTTCGCAAAGGACGCGTGATCCGAGAGGTCGTGGACGATGGCGTGATCCTTGGCAAACGGCGAGATGATGATCGCCGGTACGCGTGGGCCATCGCCGCATGGGTTGCCGTCGGGACAGCGTTCGAAGCTTGGCGGAGCGACGTGGTCGTAGAAGCCTTCCGAATCGTCCCAGGTGATCAGGATCAGCGAATCATGCCAATATTTCGACTTGGCAATTGCGTTGACGACCTTCGCAACCATCGCTTCGGAGACCTGACTGTCGGAGTATCCTGGATGGTCATCGTCGCCGCGAAAATTCTGCTGAATCTCCGGACTTTTGTTGGCAGGCTTGAATCCGAACGGATCGACGGAACCGCCCTTCACGAAGACCACACCGCGGTTGCCGAGTTCTCCGTGCTCGATCGTTGGGATCAATGCCGTGAGATCGTGCACGCCGTTCCAGAAATATGGATTCTTGCGCAGATATCCAAAGTACTGAACCGCGTTGTGATGCGTAACGTAAGGATTATCGATGCTACCAGGTGTCGAGGCGAAGCCTTCTTGATACCAGCCCCACGGAATCGCCGCCTTGCCGCGATGAGCGAGATCGGCGATATCTTGCTTGATGTCGTCGTCATCGTGTTTTGCTTGCGTGGCTTCCTTGCCGCTTAGGGTCAGCATCAACGTTGCAAAGGTCAGATCGTCTTGCCTGTGGCGGAACGTGGGCCGCGAGCCGCTGCCGTATGGGCCGAATGCGGGCTCGAGATCGTTCACAACGGGAACGCCCGGTCCGGTGCTGTGCGGGCTCACCTCCATCGTGGCGTCGCGTGCCCATTGCGTCTGCCCAGTCTGCGCGGCGATCAAATCGATGTTTCCTGGAGTGGACGGGCCGTACATGCCTTGGAAAAAGTGATCGAAGAGCGCAAAGTTGTGCGCGTACTTCCAAAGATACGGGATCGTGTCGCAATCTTCGAACGCCATCGTAAGAAGGCCGACGCGTTGCGCGTCCTCGCGGGAATAGCCGCGTGCGAGCAGCCCGAACTCCTCGGTGCTTACGAAGAGATCCATGCGTCCGCCATCGGCTTTGGTAATGAGCGCAGGGCGCGAATGATTGGCGTCCGCTGTGTCCGAAGCGGTGATGCGAAACGGTGTCACCCACTGATGGCCCAGCGGATCGTATTGGCGAAATCCTTGCGAGTTTGCGATCGCGTCGGTCAGATTGTCGGCCCCCGGGAACGTGCCGAAATAGGAGTCGAACGAGCGATTCTCCTGATAGATGACGAACACGTGCTTGATGCGCTTGCGTACGAGCGCGAGGAACGCGCTATCGGTTGACGCCTTGCGCGGCGGTGCCTGGGCGGGCGACGGCGCCGAGGTGGCGAGCAGCGTGAGCGAGCAGAGGAATGCGGCGACGGTGCGCTTCACGAGAGACCTCCGGGCATGCGAGGGTAGTACACGCTGCTTCGCAGTGTGCGAAGCCACAACATGCTAAGATTAACGTCAGGTGAAGAACTTCGCGCGTTTTGGTGCTCTGATCATGGGTTTTTGATGGCGAAGACGGCCGGCGCGAGTTCGTCTGGAAACGCGATATGCGTGAGCTGGTACGACCAGGTTCCATGGTGGAAGGAGATGCCGAATGCGCGCAGCGTTCCGTCCAGAAAGCCACCGGTTTGGATCCAGTACCCATTCACGTTGCCGTAGTACTGATCGAGCGTTCCGTGAAACCCGGTGCCGCCATGGTCGTTGAAGCGCATCATGCAGAACCGTTTGTTCGCGAGATCGACGATGACGTCGGTGAGTTGATGGCGACCGCCGCGTACGCGCGACATGAGGTGGAGCGCTCGACCCGGATCGCCGTCCGTACAGGTGGCTGGACCGCGGTCGTACACGTTGTAAACCTGCGGGCCCATGACGTGGACGACGTCGATGATGCTCAAGCCTAGGTTCGGGATTGGACCGGGTGCTGGATTGAGGGAGCGCGGCGGGGCAGCATCCTGTGTGTCAAACATGCCTTGATGAAGCGCGCGGTACGCTCCATACCACGTGGGGTCGAAAAATGAACGCGCGGTGCGATAGCGCGTCGTGCCGTCCGTGAAAACCGTTTCATAGTCGTAGGTCCGGTGTTTGATGCGCCAGGTCTGCGTACCCGAGCCGCTGCTGATTGTGAGCCATACGTTGCCACCTTGCACGACCGGATTGACCCTGAGGCCAGAGCCGCGCGAGGTCAAGTCATAGGTGAGGAACTGCGGCTGCGGCAAGTCGGTCATCGCCGCGATCGCTTGCGAGTATAGCTTTGCCGCCGTTACGGGGCTGGCGCTTGCCGGTGACGCGGCGCAAGGCAGAAGAGCCGCTATCGCGGCTAGGGCAAGAGACAGGGTTCGTGGATAAAACACGTGATCGGTACGGCGAGCGTCCTGCAAAAGTTTCAAGCAATACAATAAAGCCCCGCGTTGTTGCGGGGCTTTGTTGTATATGGTGTGCGTGGTAGGGATTGAACCTACGACCCCCACCGTGTCAAGGTGGTGCTCTCCCACTGAGCTACACGCACGTACCCTGGGGCCTTCGGGAGTATAGCAAAGCCCCCCGAGGGCGTCAAACGGATTAGGCGAAGCGCGCGCCTCCCCTGCCGCGATGGTGGCGGCTCAGAGGAAGATGCGCTGCGGACCCGCTTCGTAAGCGTCGATAGCACGGCGCCACTCGTCCGGAATGGCGATCGTGGCGTGGTGTATGAAATCGTACGCAACGACTGTTGTGATACCATGTGCCGCCCGGTGGGCCTTGGTTTCGCTCCAAATTTCGTAGGCAAAGTCCCACGATTTCGTTCCGAGTCGCGAGATCCGTACGCCGATTGCGATCTGCTCGCGATATTCGAGCTCTCTTTCGTAAACGAAGTTGATCGTCGCTTGAATCATGCCGCGGTCGCCGTTAATCGGCGTTTGCATCACCTGCGCGAAGTACTCGGCGCGCATCATCTCGCACCAGCGAATATAGGCGACGTTGTTGACATGTCGCATCATGTCCACGTCGGCAAACGGGACCGAGAACCGGGAGAGCAGGGGGAAGCCTTCGAGCATGGGCGGCGGGATTCTACCGAAGAGGCTGGACAACATGCCGCCGATAGGATAAACTGCCGTCTTGTCCAACGATCTTGGACGCTTCGGGCGCGTAGCTCAGTGGGAGAGCATCCGCTTCACACGCGGGGGGTCATAGGTTCGAATCCTATCGTGCCCACCATCAGGTTCTCGAAGCATAGGTTGGCGATGGCGCTGTAGCTCAGTTGGTTAGAGCGCCGCCCTGTCACGGCGGAGGTCATGGGTTCGAGCCCCACCAGCGTCGCCATTTTGATCGGTAGAACCGATAAAAGAGAGCCTCTCGTGAATATCGAGAGGCTCTCTTTTTACTGCGTGCATGGTGGATCCCGTGCGCCGCGTTTCGTGCGGCGGATCGATGCGCGTCACAACACTTTTGGTTGACGCATTGATCGTGCATGAAACGTCGGAGTGATCGCATTCTCTTATGGGCTTTAGGCGTCTCGATTGTCGCGCACGGTGCGCTTGCGCTTGCCGTCCGAACGCTTCCGCGCGTTGAGGCGCATCCAGAGCAGCCGCCGGCGCGAATCGACATCATCGTCCGACCCACCCTTCCTCCACCGACGCCTCAGCCGCCCCGCAAGGTGGCGGTGCATCGGCGCGTCGTCGCCGCCCGCCCGCGACACCTTGCGCCTCCGGTCGTTCCGAACGTGCCCGCAGTACCCGGCCCTGCCGTCGCGCCGCCGACGGGTCCGACGGGTGCTCCCGGGCCCTTGGACGGAGCGACCTCCGGGCCATCGGCATCGCCTGCGCCGACGCCTACGCCGAAGCCGTCGTGCGCAGCGCCGGACGTTGCGGCAAAGGCGATCGACGTCGTGCAGCCGAGCACGCCCGACGACGCCGAACAGATGACGGGAACCGCGAAAGTGGCGGTCGCCCTCACGCCGAGCGGATCGGTCTCAGCGGCGAGCATCTACCGCTCGACGGGCGACATGATGCTCGATCGTGCGGCGCTGCGCGCGGCACGTATGAGCACCTACAGCCCCGAGGTGCGCGATTGCACGCCGGTCGGCGGTACCTACCTCTTCACGGTCGATTTCACGAACTGAGATGACGCGTGCAAAATCTCGCGAGCGAGCTACTTTTATCAGAAGGGTGAGCGCTATGCCCGCCGAACCCGCAGCAGTCGCCCAGCGGCGAGCCAAGGTAGCTCAGTCGGTAGAGCACGCGCCTGAAAAGTGCGGTGTCGCCGGTTCGATTCCGGCCCTTGGCACCATGTCGAACGAGGGACTCGCCATTGGCGGGTCCCTCGGCGTTTGCCGGGCGCTCGCTTCGTAATGCCAACGCGCCCGCGCGCCGATACATGCTCTATGAGCAGACTGTTCCGGGCCGGTGCGCCCGTTCTCGCCGCGCTCTTTTTTGCGTGTGTCGGCGTCGTCTCGGCCGCCGGTCTAAAAGTAGGGTCGGATATCTCGTACGCTCCGCTCGAGTTCTACGGGCCGCATCAAACGATGCGCGGTTTCGATCTCGATTTGATTCGGGCGGTCGCGTCGAAGCTTGCGATGCCGATCACGATCGAAAATCACACCTTCGACGATCTGATTCCAAGCGTGCAGAAGGGGCGGTTTGACTTGGCAATTTCGGCAATTTCGGACACGCGTTCCCGCGAAGCGCGAGTGGATTTCGTGGACTATCTTTTGGCGGGGAGTGGGATGCTCGTCCCGGCTGGGAATCCCAATCACGTCTTCAATTTAGGTGGGCTTTGCGGCTTGCGTGTTGACGTACAGCGTGGCACCTCGCAACAAGCGGCAATCGAGGCCCAGTCGAAGCAGTGTACGGCCGTACATCTCGGGGCAATCCATATCACGAGTTTTGCAACCGATTCAGAAGGTTTCAAAGCTTTCTCCGAGGGCAAGTCAGACGTGCATATCACCGATTTTCCCGTGGTAGCATACTTGGCAAAAAGCAGCGGTGGAAAATACGAGGTTGCGGGCCGGCAGTTCGCGCTCGTACCCTATGGCATTGCGTTTGCTAAAGGGAATACGGTGCTTCGCTCGCGCGTGGCAGCGGCGCTCACCGAAGTCATTGCCGATGGCACGTATGACAGATTGCTGAAGAAGTGGGGGCTCGAACAAGGAGCGCTGCGTTCTGTTCCGATCAATGCGGGAACGCTTTTCGATAAATAGGTCCCATTGCAACCAAGCAAGAGAGCGGGGCAGCGCAAACGCGCCGCCCCGCTCTCTTTGTGTCTGGATGCCGGGTGCTACGCCAAGTGCTTTTTAAAGAAATCGATCGAGCGGTGCCAGGATAAATCCGCCAGCACCTTATCGTAATTCCCAAGACCGCTGGAACCTGGCTCGTTCGGATTGTGGAACGCGTGCTTGGCGTCGTAGCGATGGAACTCGTAAGGCACGTGGGCCTCTTTGAATCGCGCCTCGATCTGATCGACGCGTGCGATCGGAAAGAACTCGTCGTGCGTCGCCCAATGACCTTGGAAGGGAATCGCGATCGATCCGGGATCGCCCGCTTCGGGCGGTGGAAAACCGTAGTAATCCACCGCGGCGTCGAACTCGCGAACGAACATCGCCGAGAGCATCGTGAGCGCTCCGCCCATGCAGAAGCCGATGACGCCGACCTTTGGGCTGCCTGTTGCCTTGAGATATTGCGCTGCGCCGCGCGCATCTTGCGTCGCCGCATCGCCAAAATCGAGGCCTTGCATCAGATGGTTCGCTTCGTCTCCGATCGCTGCGACGCGGCCACGATAGAGATCGGGTACCAGCACCCGGAAGCCTGCCGCAGCGAGCGCGTCAGCGGTGTGTTTGATGTGCTCGGTAACGCCCCACCATTCTTCCAAAAGAACGATGCCGGGCTGGTGATCCCCGTTCGCGGGAGCCGCGTAGTAGCCGGGCGCTTTCTGCCCGTCGGGGCGCTGAAACTCGATCATGCCGCTCAAACAGTTACTCCTTCTTCGGCGTCTTGCCGGTCGAGGTTGGCGCATTTTTCGTGCAAGAGCCACACATTTGCTTGTGCGATTCGCTCCGGTGTCGTCTTCGCGAGCAGCCACGCGTGCAGGGCATCGTCGCTGAGGTGCGTGCGAGTTGCCGCGTTGAACTCGCTCACGGTAACGCCCCAGCGCTCCAGGACACCCTGGTCCATTGGACAGGGGTAGATGTAATCGTGGATCGTTCCGGCGGCAGCGGCACGCGCTTTATCCGCTATGCGAGCGAGCCATAGGACATCGCCGATCGCTTGGCGCCCCCGCCGTGGAAACGTTTTGCCGTCTCGAAAATCGGTAGCCATACACGCTAGAACGCGCGCAATGCGAAGGCGGTTGCCGACCGCGCGCGAATCGTGCGGCCGTGGTACCCGATGCTTGGCAGGCCCGCGCCGCCGTTGTAGCAGGCCTCATCCTCTACATGCTGCTCCCGCCGAAGTTGACGTTCGGACCCGTGTGGGCCGCGCCGCTCTTGATCGCATTTTTTCTCATCCCGATCGTGGCGCTCCACCCGACCCGTCACGCCGACAGTCGCGCCATGCGCGTCCTTTCGATCGGGTTGATCGCGGTGTTGAATCTGCTTAACATGATCTCGATCGCGTTGTTGGTCGCCGATCTCGTTCACGCGGGCCATGGCATACACGTAACCGTCTCTGCTCTCGATCTATTGCGCAACGGTGCATTGATTTGGGCTACGAACATAGCGGTGTTTGCGCTATGGTTCTGGGAGCTTGATTCGGATGGTCCACTCGGACGGGCAAAGTATCATTGCGCGGTTGAGTTCAACCAACCCGATTTCTTGTTCCCGCAGATGCAAATGGATCCCAAACGCATCAAAGGCTACGACGCGTCGTGGAAACCGTATTTTGTCGATTATCTGTATCTTTCGTTTACGAACGCGCTTGCGGTGAGCCCAACCGACACGATGCCGCTTTCGCGTTGGGCGAAGATGTTGATGTTGCTCGAGTCCCTGATATCGTTCATCACGGTTGCGCTCATCCTCGCGCGCTCGGTCAATATTTTGAGCTGAACGTCCTTAAGGCGCGGTGTCGGTGAAGGCGGTGTAATCCTTCGCGTAGGCGGTTGGGGCGATCTGCATCGATCCGCGAAACGGAAGATCGAGTTCGACCAGCAGGACGAAGATCGCTCCGATCACCGCCGCGAGCGCCGCCGTCATCACGGCGTGCGCAACCAGGTTGTCGACGCGGAAAAAGTATGCCGAGCCGAGGGTGACGAGGGCGATGAAGATCATCATGCCCCAAAGCAGGTGCGGCATGGCCTCTTCGTTGGCGAAGAGCCGCTCGCGGCGGGCATCGAGGAATCCGTGTGCGTGCCGAAGTGCATCGGCTTGGGCCGTCTGCTCGCCGAGGGTCGTGGGGCGAAAGCTTTGTACGAGTTCGATCGCGTGGATGGCGGCGATGCGCGTCCGCGCGCTCTCCTGACCCTCGTGCATGCGCGGCCATTCGTTGTGCACGACGAGCGCGACGTAATTGCGAAGCGCCGCATGGATGCCACTGCGCCAGGGCTGCGGGAAGATCGCTGCCTCGTGATAGAGATCCGCAATCTCGCCCGCCTCGTGCGTCACATACGAGCTAGCGGTATCGTACTCTTGCCACATCGTCACAACCATGAACGAGAGCATCACCGCGAGCACGGTGCCCAGGGTGGCCATGATGGGGCCGGCGACGTCGTTGTGGGTGATCGAGTGCTGCGTTACGCGCAGGCGCACGAGCAACAGCCCGGCCGTTGCGATCGAGGTCATGCCGCCGATGAAGATGCAGCACGTGGCCCATATGGGGAGGTCGTAGATCCACGCCATCGTGTTGGATCGCTTGCGGCACAGGACGCGTTCGGGCCTGCAACGAATGGGGGGCCGCCGTGGAACGCGGGTATGATGTAATGGTAGCCTGCGACCTTCCCAAGGTTGATGCGTGGGTTCGATTCCCACTACCCGCTCCACCCGGACCCGCTGCAACCGGCGGGACCGTAGGCGTATTTAAGACAATCGTGTTGCACTCGAGACGCGAACGCGCGCCGTCGAGTGCCGTACGGCGACGTAGCCAAGTGGTAAGGCAGGGCTCTGCAAAAGCCCCATTCGGCAGTTCGAATCTGCCCGTCGCCTCCAAGTTTTCCAAGCAGATATGCGAATAGCGGTAGTCGGCGCGGGCGCGATCGGTGGATTCCTCGCTGCGGCCCTGGCGCGAGGCGGTCACGATGTCGCGGTCGTCGCTCGCGGGGCGCATCTCGATGCAATCCGGCGCAAGGGCATCGAGCTCGTCGCGAGCGACTTCGGGCCGTTTTCCGTCCGCGTCGCCGCTGGCTCCGATCTGCGCGACCTCGGTGCCTTCGAGGTCGTCATCGCGACGTTCAAAGCCCACCAGTGGCCGACGCTCATCGAGCAGTTGGCGCCGCTTTCAGGCAGCGCGACACGGATAGTCACCTTGCAAAACGGCGTTCCGTTTTGGTATGTGCGTACGCCGTGGCTAGAGCGCGTCGATCCCGGCGGGAAGATCGGCGCGCTCTTCGACGACACGCAGGCGCTCGGCGGGGTCGTGCATGTGTCGGGACACATCGTCGAGCCGGGACGCATCCATCAGAGCGGAGGCACACGGTACGTGCTGGGTTCGCCCGATGGGCGAATCGATGCCGGCGTCGATGCGCTCGTTGCGGCGATGCAGTTGGCCGGACTTCATGCCGAGCGCGACGAGGATGTGCGCGCGACGGTCTGGCTCAAGCTCGTCAATAACGTCGGACTCAATACGGTGAGCACGCTTTACGAACGCACGATTCATGCAATGCTTTCCGACGCGCCCAGGCGTGCGGAGGTTCGCGCGCTGATGTGCGAGGCGCTTGAGGTCGGCCGCGCGCTGGGTGTCGTGCAGAATGTTGATGTCGAAACGCGCATTGCCTATGCCGAACGCTTGGGTGACGTTCGTACCTCGATGTTGCAAGATGCGCTCGCTGGCCGTCCGCTCGAACTCGATCCAATCGTGGGAGCGGTGGTCGAGCTTGGTACGCGGCTGGGGGTCCCGGTGCCGCGGCTAAACGAGACGTACCACACGCTACGCGCACGCTACGGGCCGGGCGCATGACCGCGCTTGGCGATCTCGCCGGCGTCGGTCCCAAAAGCGTCGCGCTCTTTCGCGAGCTCGGAATCACGACCGACCGCGAACTTTTGGATTATCTCCCATTTCGTTACGACGACTTGCGGTTTCCGACGCCGTCGTCGCGCCTAGGTTCGACGGGCGGCGCTGAAGAGAATGCCGTCGGCGTGATCGAGCATATACGGGAGCGGCGCGTGCGTGGGCTCGAGATCGTCGAGGCGCGCTTGCGTGACGACCACGGCGTCTTCGTCGCGAAATGGATCGGACGCAATCGCTACGTGTACGGGCGCTTTCGAGCGGGGATGCGCCTGTTCGTGCGCGGACGTGTCGAGCGTACGCTCGCTGGGCCGAGCATCAACGTCACCCATTACGCGCAACTCGGCGACGACGAAACCTATCATGGCGAGATGGTGCCGATCTATCGTGCGAGCAAAGAACTGACGACGCGCAAGATCGCCGCGGTGGTGGAGAAGAACCTGCCGGCGCTGCTCGCGCTCGTGGATGAGGATCCGCTGCCGCAGGCGCTGCGGGAACGAAAAGGGTATCCGGCGCTGCGCGAGGCGTACCGTGCCGTCCACGCGCCGCGTGCGCCCGAGGAGGCCGAACGCGCCCGCGAGAGTTTCATCTTTACCGAATTTCTCGCGCTCGCGACCGCCGCGCACCTGCGTCGCCTGGAGCGCGAGTCGGCGCACGACGCTCGCGCGCTCGCGGTTCCACCGGGTTTGCTCGATGCGTTTCAAGCGGCATTACCCTTCGCGCTGACCGGAGCGCAGCGGCGCGCGATCGCGGAGATTTGGGACGACATGACGCGTGATGTCCCGATGAACCGGCTCTTGCAAGGCGATGTCGGAAGCGGAAAGACGTTGGTTGCGGCGGCCGCCATCGTGCTTTGTGCCCAAAACGGCCTTCAAGCCGCCCTGATGGCGCCGACAGAGATCCTCGCGGCGCAGCATGCGAGCAAGCTTGCGCCGCTCTTGATGCCGTTCGGCATCGCGGTCGAAGCCGTGTTCGGGAGTCAGAGCGCACGTTCGCGCGCCTCAGCGCTTGATCGCCTCTCAAGCGGCGAAGCAGCGTGCGCCGTCGGAACGCACGCATTGCTCACCGAGGGCGTGGATTTCGCGCGCCTAGGCCTCGCGATCATCGACGAACAGCACCGCTTCGGCGTCGAGCAGCGTGCACGTTTGCGCGCGAAGGGCAGCGCCCCGCACACGTTGCACATGACGGCCACGCCGATTCCGCGGACCCTTGCGCAGTCGGTCTATGCTGACCTCGATTGCTCGGTTATCGACGAGGTTCCGCCCGGCCGCACGCCGATCGAGACCTATGCGGTGCGCACGAGCCGTCTCGAACGAGTCTATGCCTTCGTACGGGAGAACGTCGTGCGCGGGCACCAGGCCTACGTTGTGGCACCTGCTATAGACGACGACGGCGAGAGCACGCTCACGAGCGTCGTTGCCGAGGCCGAGCGCTTGAAAAACCAGGTGCTGCCGGACCTACGTATCGGCCTGCTTCATGGGCGTTTGAGCGCGCGAGAGAAGGACGAGGTCATGGGGCGCTTTGCTCGCGGCGAGATCGATGTACTCTTGGCGACGACGGTCGTTGAGGTGGGCGTCGATGTGCCGAACGCGAGCGTGATGGTGGTGCTGGATGCCCACCGCTACGGCCTCGCGCAACTCCACCAACTGCGCGGCCGCGTCGGGCGCGGCGCGGCAAAGTCGTACTGCGTGCTGGTCTATCCCGACGACGCGGGCGCAAGCGAGCGCCTTGCGATCCTCACCGAATCGACCGACGGCTTTCGCATTGCGGAGGAGGACCTGCGGATCCGCGGTGCCGGTGAGTTTGCCGGCACGGCGCAATCCGGCGCGGCGGACCTGTGGATCGCCGATCTGGTGCGCGATATCGACGTCTATCGCGACGCGCAGCGGGAGGCAGCGCAGATTCTCGCCGGAGACCCGGACCTGCGCCGCCCGGAGCACCGCGGGTTGCACGCCATGCTCGCGCGCCGGCCCTCGACGCGCTCGTTGGTCCTTTCTTCCTAGAGGGCTCGCGCTCGGCGTCTCAAAACTCCCTCGGGTTCGGCGCCGCTCGGCGTCATTGCTCTAAGGAGGTCTCTTTGCGTTTCATCCGTCTTGCGGCACCGGCGTTCGCGCTGTGCGCCGCAGTACTCTTCGCCGTAGCGCCGGCGTACGCGCAGAGCGGGGTTACCGTTACTCGCGCGACGCTCGCAAACGGCATGCGCGTCGTCGTCGTGCGCGATACGCTCGCGCCGGTCGTCACGACGATGCTCAACTATGAAGTCGGCTCCGACGAAGAATCGATCGACGGCGAGGCTCACGCGCTCGAACACATGATGTTCCGTGGCAGCAAGTCGCTTTCGTCGTCGCAACTGATGGACGCGATCAGCATCACCGGCGGCGCATTCGATGCGGATACGCAGGATGCGGTTACGCAGTACTTTTTTACGGTGCCGTCGCAGTATCTGGATATCGCCCTGCACGCCGAACGCTCGCGCGCGACCGGATTGTCGCTTGCGACCGCGCAGTGGAATCAGGAGCGCGGAGCGATCACCCAAGAGGTGACGCAGGACAATAGCAATGCGCTCTACCGCCTCTTCACGAAGATGCTCAATCGTACGCTCGGCGGTACGCCGTATGCAAAGAACGGCCTCGGTACCGTGTACGGTTTTGCACATCAGGTGACGATGCCGCGCCTGCGCAAGTTTTACAGCGAGTGGTATCATCCGAACAATGCCGTGTACGTCATCGTCGGCGACGTTAACGCCAAGCAGACGATCGCTAAAGTAAAACGCCTTTTCGGCAGCATCCCCGCGGCTAAACTCCCGGCGCGACCCGCCGTAAAGCTAGCCCCGATGCAATCGAAGGTCTATCGCGACACATCGGACCAGCCATATACCGCCGTGATGCTCGGCTACCGCATGCCCGGATATTCGAGCCGTGACTATGCAGCCTCTCAGATCCTCAGCGACGTGCTCAATAGCCCGCGAAGCAATCTCTATAACTTAGTTGCAACCGGCAAAGCGCTCGGCGTCGGCGTGCAACCGCAGACGTTCCAACAGGCAGGGCTCGGCCTTGTCATCGCGTTCGTCCCGGTGACGACGAAACCCGAGACGATCGATCAAGCGATGCGTGCCGTGATCGACGGCTATCGCAAAACCGGAGTTCCCGCCGATCTCGTTGCCGCAGCGAAACGCCGTGAGATCGCACAGCTCGCCTTCAACGCGAATTCGATCGAAGGGCTCGCCTTTGAGTGGAGTCAAGCCGTTGCGGTGCAGGGCCTCTCGTCGCCTGATGCGATGAAGGCCGCATTCGAGCGCGTGACCACTGCCGATGTGAATCGCGTACTGCGCACGTATTTGGACAACGACCACGTCGTCGCGGCGTACGCCGTACCGAAAAACACGGGAGCAGTAAACGCGGGCTCGGGCTCGATGGCCAAAGAGAACAACCTGATTCCGCCGAGCAAGCATCAACCGCTTCCGGCGTGGGCGAACTCGGTGCTCGCGCATCTGCATGTGCCGAACAAAACGCTCGCCCCGGTCTCGATGACGCTGCCGAATGGCGTGCGCCTCATCGTGCAACGCGAGACGATCTCGCCGACCGTGGTCGTTTCGGGTCAGATTGAGAACAATCCGTTCGTTCAGGAACCGGCGGCGCAGCGCGGCGTCAACGATCTCACCACCGCTCTCTTCCCGTTCGGTACCAGCACCTATGGGCGTCTTGCGTATCAGGCGCAACTTGATAAGATCGCCGCGACGGTCAACGCCGGTACGAGCTTCGGGCTGCAGGTGCTCGCAAAGAACTTCGACCGAGGCGTGCAACTGCTTGCCGACGACGAACTGCATCCGGCATTTAGCCCACAGAGCTTTGCCATCGTCAAGATGCAACAAGTCGGTGCGATGAAGGGCGAGATGACCTCTCCCGATTACCTCGCACGCGTTGCATTGAATGACGCGCTCTATCCACTCGGCGATCCGATGCGAAATTTCGCAACGGTGAGCACCGTCAGTTCGCTCACACTCGCCGACGTCAAGCAGTGGTATGCGACGGCGTATCGCCCCGATCTCACCTCAATCGTGGTGATCGGCGACGTGACGCCACAGCAAGCGCGTGCGGTCTTCACCAAGTACTTCGGCTCGTGGCGCGCAGAGGGACCGAAGCCCACCGTCTTCCCGCCGCCCGTGGCGCTCAACGCTCCCGCGCAGGTGGTTGTGCCGGCGCAGGGCCGCGTGCAATCCTCGGTGCAACTCGTCGAGCTCGCTAACGTCCATCGCAAGGACGCGGCATGGGCGCCGCTGCAACTCGCGAACACCGCGCTGACCGGCGGCTTCTACTCGTCGATCCTGTACCACGATCTGCGTGAAGTGCACGGCTATGCGTACGCGGTCGGCAGCCATCTGAACGCTGGCAGGGTGCGCTCCACCTTTGCCGTCGAGTATGCATGCGATCCGCAGAACATCGTTCCCGCGGAAGACCTGGTACTCGCCGATTTGCGCGAACTGCAGGCACATCCGCTCTCGAACGAGGCGTTGCTGCGCGCGAAGGCTCTGTTGCTCGGCGACGTGCCGATCCGCCAGGCCAGCTACGACGGGGTCACCTCGCTGCTGCTCGGCTATGCAGCCGACGGGCTACCGCTCGATCAGTACGAGACCGATGCGCAGGCCTTCCTGAATGCGACGCCCGCGACCGTGCAGGCCGCCTTCGCGAAGTACGTGCGCCCGCAGAGCTTCGTCCGCGTGGTCACGGGACCGGGGCCGAAGTAGCGGTGGGCTTCGCGGTCGGGTTCGATATCGATCATACGCTTGCGATCGACAACAAACTCGAGCGCGTCGCGCTGCTCCATCTGCTCGATCGTATCGTTGCCGAGGGCGGGCATGCCCTCGGCACGTTGCAGCACGAGACGGAGGCGATCGATGCCCTCCTCGCGCACCAGCGCGAGGGTGGAAGCTCGATCGACGATGCCGTCGCGCGCTTTGCGAAGGAGCGAGGCGGCCGGACGCCCGAGGCATATGCCGAGGGCTTCCGGCGCCTCTGCCTGCGTATGGCGGAAACGTTCATCGTTGCCGATCCGGAGGCCAAGCACACGATCGATCGCCTCCACGCCCGCGGTGTGCCGATCGGCGTGCTGAGCAACGGGTGGAATCCGCTGCAGACGGCGAAAGCCCGCCGCGCGGGGTTCATGGGAACGGTCCTCGCAAGCGGGGACATCGGCGCGCGCAAACCGGAACCGGAGGCCTTCGCGGCGCTTTGCCGTAGCCTCGGGGTCGAGCCGGAACAGTGTTTCTACGTCGGCGACGATCCGGCCGCCGACGTGATGGGCGCGATGCGCGCCGGTCTCCAGGCCGTCTGGCTCGATAACGAAGGGCGCCGTTACCCGGCCGATCTGCCGCCCCCGCATCACACCATTCGCTCGCTGCGCGACGTGCTCGACCTCGTTCCGGCGGCGGTCTCGTGAGCCCGAAGATCACCGGCGGAAGTCTCGGGAGCCGAAAGTTGAAATCACCCAAAGGTACGAACGTCCGGCCCACGCCCGGTCGCGTGAAAGAGTCGCTCTTCTCGATCCTGATGCATCGGATCGAGGGTGCGGCCGTGCTCGATCTCTTTGCCGGTACCGGCGCGATCGGCTTCGAGGCGGCGTCGCGTGGTGCGACGCGCGTGGTTAGCGTCGAGGCACACCGCGAGACGGCGCAGGCGATTGAAGAAGCGGTAGCCGACCTCGGGCTGGGCGATCGCGTCGGCGTGATGGCGGCGCCGGCCGAGCGCGCGCTCTACCGGATCGAAGGTCCGTTCGACATCGTGTATATGGACCCGCCGTATGCGAACGAGGTGCCGCTCCAGCTCTTCCGGCTGATGCTCGAGCGCAAGCTCCTGGCACCCGACGCGCTCGTGATCTACGAGCACGCGGCGAAGCGAATTCTCCCGGATATACCGGGGTATCGCTCGACGCGCGAAGAAGTCTATGGCGATGTTGCGTTGGCGTTCTTTACGCCCGAAGGCGCGTGAGTAGCGGTTTGCGTCCACAGGGTTCGCGCGCGATCTACCCGGGATCGTTCGATCCGCTCACGAACGGTCATCTCGACGTCATCGAACGCGCCGCGGGTGTATTCGATGAGTTGATCGTCGCAATTGTCGTCAATCCACAAAAGCGTAATCCGATGTTCACGCTTGGAGAGCGGGAGAAGATGCTTGCCCGCTGCGTCGAGCATCTGCCGAACGTTCGTGTGGAGCCGTTTCGCGGCTTGCTCGCCGATTACGTGCGCGCCATTGACGCGGATGTCATCGTCAAGGGCTTGCGAGTCGTTTCCGATTTCGAGAGCGAGATGTCAACCGCGCTCATGAACCGTTCGCTTAGCAACGTCGATACGCTCTTTCTGATGTCGGATGCCAAGTATTCGTTCGTCAGTTCGAGCCTCGTCAAAGAAGTCTCGTTTCTGGGCGGCGATGTCGCGCCGTTCGTCCCGGCTCCCGTACTCGAGGTCATGACCTCAAAACGCTCTGCTCTCAAAGGCTCGTAACGGAGGTACTCCATGTCGGTCGATCGCGTATTGGACAAGCTCGAAGCCTATGTGCGTGAGGGCACGTGGCTGCCCGCTGGCTACCGCATCCTCTCCGAAGAGCGCTTGCTCGAGTTCGTCGAAAAGATTCGCTCGACGCTTCCCGAGGAAGTCGGTCGCGCAAAGATCATCGCAAAAGATCAAGACCGCGTCTTACGCGCCGCGCAAGAAAAGGCGCAGGCGATTGTCGAGCAAGCAGCGACCGTGCACGAAGAGCTCGTCGATCACAACGAGGTTGTGCAGCGTGCGCGAACCACAGCCGAGCGCGTATTGCAAGACGCCGAAGAACGTGCGCGGAAGATTCGTGCCGGGGCCGACGAGTACGCGGCTGGAGTCCTCGCCGAAATGGAAGCGCGTCTCGCAAGCGCCCTCGGGTCGGTCCAGAAGGGCCGCGCGGCGCTCGCGAACGCTCCGCGACCATCGACGTCGCCGGCCAACGTGGCACTAGCCGAGGCGGCCGCCAAGAGCAAACGCGCCGCCTTTGATATCCAGGCGCCCGATGAAACCGCGGCGCTCGAATCGGTCGCAGTCGAAATCTAAGAGGAGACGTTCAGCGCGGCGTGATGCGCACAACGCAAACGCGCGCACCCGGCTCGGCGACGATCTCGATGCGCTCGACCGAATCGAGGTAGACGGTCTCCCCCGCAACGCACGCGACGGAATCGACGCGTGCGTTGCCCTGTGCGAGATACACGAAGACAAGCTCGTCATCGTCGACGAGAAAGACGCTGCGACCGTTCACGATCTCTACGTCGTGCATGAAGGCATCGCGCGCCGTCATCACGTTGAAGTCTCGAGCCGGTCCAGCCGCGATCCGGCACGTCACCGAGTCCTCGCCGCGAAATATAAACGGCGTTAGCGGCGTGAGCGCGAACGACGATGCGTTGCACGTGAGCTCGACTGATCCGTCGAGCGCGACGATGGTGCGGTCGTAGCCGGAGAAGTCGGAGAAGGGCCCGTCGCGGTCGATCGTCGCAACGGACAAGCGCCAGAGCGGGGGTGTCCCCGCCTCCGCTGCAATCTCATGCGTAACGCCGCCGCCGTTCTTCCACGGCATCGTCCGATACGCCGTAACCGGCACGTGCTCGATCATTCGACCGCATCGTGCGAAGCCTCAGCTTCGCACACCAAGAGCTAGACCGGCGGTGCTTGGACGTTTTGTGCGAAGGCTTCGAGACGCTGGCGATCGATCGCCTTGACGCGTCCGCGATCGAGCTCGACGGCGCCCGCATTCTTCAAACGGAGCAGCGCGCGCGCCGCCATATCGCGGACGGTTCCGGCAGCGGCTGCAATCTGCGCCTGGGAGAGGTTTTCGACGCCGGGCAGACCGCGCGTCATGCCGACGGACGCGCGTGCATAGCCGAGCAAGAACTTTGCGACACGCTGTAAGACATGTGCAAAGGCGAGGTCGGCGATCGTGTCGATCGAGCGACGGCGCGCCTGCGAACTTGCGATCAAAAAGCCGAGCGCGAGTTCGGCATCGTTGCGGATCGCATGCATCACGGCTTCGCTCGGGAGGGTGACCACCGTCGCGTCGGTGAGCGCCTCGGCGCGCGTGGTCGCGCCGCCGCCGTCGAAGCTGCCACTCTCGTTGAGGGTGTCGTGGGTCAGACGTTCGCCGATCGTGTGGGTCTTGCCGTCGGGAGAGAGCAGGGTATAGATGACCTTGCCGGTTTTGACGATGCCGAGGTACGGCCACATCTCGCCTTCGTCGAAGATCGTATCGCCCGACTTGTACGTGCGCTCGCTCATCTGGCCCGCGAGTTCCTTGATCGTCGTCGCTTTCGCGGCGGTGAACTGCGAAACGTGGGAGAGAAAGCCTTCGCCGTCCGCGTTTTCGTCGATGCGTTCCAGCCGGACCGTCCAGCGGTTGCCGCCGAGGTTACGCGCATCCCAGCTGAAACGGCCGGGACGTAGCTGCGTCATCTCGTTGCGGAGCGCGCGGGGGTCGCCCTCTTCGTTGATCTCGAGCGCTCCACCGATCGGCAGTTTGTCGAAGTGTTCGAGGATGCTCTCGGTCTTGCTCGCAGGCGACAAGGACCGGGCATCGAGCGTGATGGCGGCAGGACGGTTAATTGGCATGACCCGCGTTGCTTAGGGACGGCGGCGATTTTTCCTCGGTGCCGGACCCGAGCGGGTCGATGGGGAATAGACCGCGCCCATGAGCATCCCCATCAGCGACAACGATATCGTCATCATCGCGGGCGCGCGCACGCCGTTCGGAAACTTCGGCGGCGCCCTCGCAGGCCTCACCGCTACCGACCTCGGCCTGGTGGCCGCCGAGGCGGCGATCGCCCGTAGTGGCGTCCCTAAGGAAAAGTTCGACGAGGTCGTCTTCGGCAACGTCATGCAGACGAGCGCCGATGCCATCTACCTCGCACGTCACATCGGCCTACGCGCCGGACTCCCGGTCGGCGTTCCGGCGCTCACCCTCAACCGGCTCTGCGGTTCGGGGCTCCAGGCGATCTTGAGCGCGGCGCAGTCCCTGGCGCTCGGTACCGCGACCTACGCGCTGGCCGGCGGCGCCGAGAACATGAGCCAGGCGCCGCACGTGGTACGCGGCGCGCGCAAGGGTTTTCACCTCGGGGCCAACGTCCCGTTCGAGGACTCGCTCTGGACGGCGCTGACCGACTCGTACAACAACACGCCGATGGCCGTCACTGCGGAAAACCTCGCGAAAAAGTACGCGATCACGCGTGAGGCGTGCGATGAGTTCGCGCTTGCGAGCCAGGAGCGCGCGCTCGAGTCGCAGAGCAACGGCTACTTTGCCGATGAAATCGCCCCGGTGAGCGTTCCGGGGCCGAAGGGAACCCATACCGTGATCGACACCGACGAGGGCCCGCGTGCGGGACTCTCGCTCGAGAAACTCGGCAAACTTCCCGCGCGCTTCGTGAATAACGGGGTGGTGACGCCTGGAAACGCAAGCGGCATCACCGACGGCGCCGCTGCGGTCGTGTTGACGACGGTGAAGCAGGCGCGAGCCGACGGCCTCAGGTGGATCGGGCGTTTGCTCGGCGCGAGCGTGGTCGGCGTCGATCCGGATATCATGGGCATCGGTCCCGCGGTCGCGATCCCCAAAGCACTCGAACGCGCCGGCATCGCGGCGAAAGACCTCGCCGTGATGGAGATCAACGAAGCCTTCGCACCGCAGGTGCTCGCGTGTATCAAGGATATGGAGCACGCCCATGCGGCAAACGGCATGCGCCTCAATCCGCACGGCGGGGCGATCTCGCTCGGGCACCCGCTCGGCGCATCGGGCGCACGCATCGCCCTGACGGCGCTGAACGACCTGCGCCACCTCGGCGGCGGATACGGCGTCGCGTCGGCGTGCATCGGCGGTGGCCAGGGGATCGCCGCGGTCTTCGCGGCCGAGTAACGTGGACGAACCGAAACGGCGGCCGTGGCTCAGCCTCGGCCGCCTGTTCGATCTCGTCGCGCTCGCGGTGATCGCGTTCGTGCTCTGGAAAATCTTCATCGCGCCGCGCGCGTTCAAAGCACCCGACGCATACCCGGCACCGCGCATCGCCTATGCGAAGCTCGATGGCGGCACGTTCCGCATTCCGCAGGCGCGCGGCAAGGTGCTCTTCCTCGACTTCTTTGCGACATGGTGCGAGCCGTGTCGTTTGGAGCTGCCGATGGTCGAGCACTTCGCACGCACGCATCCGAACGTCCAAGTGGTACCGATCGACGTGGGCGAGTCACGTGCGGCGGTTGCGGCATTTGCCAGCCGCATGCGCCTGCGCGACGTCGCGCTCGACCCCACGAGCAGCGCGCAGGGGTTCTTTGCCGTGCAGGGCTTCCCGACGATCGTGGTGATCGACCCCAAGGGCGACATCCGCGCAACGTGGTCGGGTTTCAATCCCGCGATTGCGCTTGCGATGAACCACGCGGCCCGCACCCTCGGCGGTACGAACTAGGGGATCCTCGCCTGCGCACCGCGCGCGAGGCGCGCAAAGAACGCACGATAGAACGCGCCATAGCTGCACGTTTCGACGCTTCCAGGTTCCAGAGCGGTAAAGGCGCCGCGTAGGCTCGCGATCGGGAGCCGGGGGGCGACGTGATGGATTGCGTGATAGTTGTTGGCATTCACGAGCCACGTGACGAAGGCGCCGGCGGGGAGCACGCGCGAGTTGCGTAACGGATCGTTGCTTGCGATTGCGTCCAATCCGAGATGTTCGGGAAGCTCGATGTGCGTGTGGACGATCGCCGCGAGCGGAAGCGGCGCGATCCACAGCACGATCGGAAGCCACGAATGCAACGCCGCCGCCACGCATGCCACGAGCGCGAGCGCAACCGTCACGGCGCGATAGCGCCGGTCGCCGCGCGCGATGCAGACGGCGGCATCGGCAAAGTGACGTAGCATGAGCGCGTGGAGCGCGTACTCGGGCCACGTTGTCAGGCGGTCGTAGGCATAGCGAAAACCTTCGATGCGCACGTCGCGATGGTGTTGCATGTGCTCGCGTCGCCAGCGCGTGAAGCTGACGAGCATCGGAATGCCCAAGAGCGTTCCGAAGAGCGCGTTCGCACGCGGGCGCGGTAGCGCGGTTGCGTGCAGGCATTCGTGCATGAACTCGAGGTTGCGCGCATAGACCAAGCCGAGAAGCGCAACGCCGGCGAGCGCCGCCGGCGTTGCGGAGATCACGAGTGCGTATCCGGCAAGCCAGATCGCGCCCTGTTCGGCCAGGCGCCGCGTGAAGCGGGCTACTTGGCCTTCCATGTGGGTTTGCGTTTTTCGAGAAACGCGCCGGTACCCTCGCGGAAATCCCCGGTATCGACGAGCGTACCAAACTCCAATGCTTCGAGTTCCAGGGCGTCGTCGATCGCGAGGTGTGCGCCGCCGTTGATCGCGCGTTTGCAGGCCGCGATTGCAAGCGGCGCCTTCTGCGCGATCGCGTTTGCCACGCGCTTGGCTTCGGTCATGAGCTCGGCCAGGGGCACGACCTTCTCGACGAGGCCGATGCGATGTGCTTCGGCGGCCGGGATCATCTCGCCCGTGAGGCAGAGGTACATGGCCATCCCTTTGCCGACCAGGCGCGTGGTGCGCTGCGAGCCGCCGTAGCCGGGAATGAGACCGAGGTTCACCTCGGGTTGTCCGAACTTGGCGTTCTCGCTTGCGATGCGGATGTCGCCCGCCATCGCAAGCTCGCAGCCGCCGCCCAGGGCGAAGCCGTTGATCGCCATGATCACCGGTGTGCGCATGCGCTCGATCTGCCGCGTGATCGCCTGTCCCTTGCGGGCCTGATCGGCGCCGGCAACGGCATTTTCGAGCGCGTTGAGTTCACCGATATCCGCGCCCGCCGCAAAGGCTTTCTCGCCCGCTCCGGTTACGATCACCGCTCGCACATCGGCGTCGTGTTCGAAGCCCGCGAGCGCGCACGAAACCTCGCCGAGCAGCCCTGCGTTGAGGGCATTCAAGACGCTCGGTCGGTTGAGCGTGATGATGCCGATCGCGCCGTCGCGCTCGACCGCGATGTGGTGCAGCGACTCACTCATAGTCGTAGAAGCCTCGGCCGCTTTTGCGACCGAAGCGCCCGGCGAGCACCATGCGCTTGAGCAGCGGCGGCGCCGCCATGATCGGGTCTTTGAACTCATCGAACATGATCTCGGCGATGTAGTACGTCGTATCGAGGCCGACGAAATCGAGCAGTTCGAAGGGACCCATCGGGTAGCCGCAACCGAGCTTCATGCCTTTGTCGATATCCTCTTTGCTCGCGAGTCCGCCTTCGAGGCACCGAATCGCATAGAGCAGGTACGGAATCAGCAGGCGGTTGACGACGAATCCCGGCGTGTCTTGCGCGAGGATCGGTTCTTTGCCGAGTTTCGTCGCGAAGGCAAAGAGCGCGTCGACCACGTCTTGCGTCGTTGCAATCGTCTTCACGACCTCGACAAGCTTCATGATCGGCACGGGGTTGAAGAAGTGCAGGCCGGCGACGCGATTGGGGCGCTTGGTCTTCGCGGCAAGCTCGATCACGCACAGGCTCGAGGTGTTCGTGCAGATGATCGCGTGAGGCGCGAGCACGTCGTCCAACTGCTGGAAAAGCTTGGTCTTGATCTCGACGTTTTCGACGATTGCCTCGATCACGAGGTCGCAATGCTTCATGCCCGCGACATCGGTCGTAGTCGTGATGCGCGCGAGCGTGGCGTCACGCTCCGCCTGGGGCAGTTTGCCTTTCTCGACGAACTTGTCGAGTGATTTGGTGATGGAGGCGAGGCCCCGCTTCAGGGGTTCCTCGGCAACCTCCATCAGGACCACGTTGAAGCCGGCGGCGGCGCAGGTTTGCGCGATGCCGTTGCCCATCAAGCCGGCGCCGCAGACGCCTACCGTACGGATCTCGGACACGAATATCTCCCTGTTGACCTTATGGTTTGATAAAGAGCGCAGGTGCTTTCTCTGCGTTGCGGTAGAGTCACCTGTACCCTATACTGAAGCGAGTTTTATCGCAGGTCTATAAGGAGGAGTTCGGCAAGGTGCGCACCGCCTACCATGAGGCGCTCGAAGCCACACGATTGGACGTCGTACGACTCGGCGCCCTCTGCGGCGACGCGATTCGCGTCGCGGTGGAGTCGCTCGACCGTCGCGACGCCACGGCTGCAGCGCGCGTCGTCGCCGGGGACGACACGATCGACGACCTGCGCCGCCGGATCGAATCGCACTGCATCGAGCTGATCTGGCGCCAGCAGCCGGTTGCCGGGGAACTCCGTGAGATCGCCGCGATGCTCGAGATCGCAACGGACCTCGAGCGTATCGGTGACTACGCCGTCGATATCGCCAAAAATGCGATCAAGCTTGCCGATCAGGCGCTGCGGCCGCAGAAGGTGGAGATCGACCGGATCGCAAGCGTCGCCCACGGCATGCTGCTCGATGCCATGCGCGCATATACCGAACGCGACGAGAATCTCGCCACCGACGTGATCGAACGTGATGACGAGGTCGATAAGCTCTACAAGCGTAGCATCAAGCTGCTGCAAGAGGAGATGCAGGCCGATCCGGAGCTCGTACGCTCGGGTACGCGCTACCTCTTCGTGCTCGCGTCGCTCGAACGCGTGGGCGATCGGGCCAACAACATCGCCTGGCATACCAAGGAGATGATCGGCGCCGAGTGACCTTTCGACGGACGCAGGATGACATAACGCCGTTACCGCGCGGCGAATTCGCCGTCACCGAACGCTACACATACCTCAACCATGCCGCCGTCGGCGTACTGGCCCGCAGCACGCAGGCTGCACTCGACGGGTTCATCGCCGCACACGCCTCGGGCGGCGTCATGGGCGTTTTTCCCTACGAAGCACAGATGCCGGCGTACCGCGAGCGGGTCGGCGCATTTCTCGGGGCAAGCGGCGCTGAGGTGGCAATCCTGCGCAACACCGGCGATGGCGCGACCGCACTCGCCCAGGGCGTTGATTGGCGTGCCGGCGACGAACTGATTCTCGCCGACGATGAATTCCCGTCGAACGCAATTCCCTGGCTCGCGCTTCGCGAGCGTGGCGTGCGCACGCGTTTCATCCAGCGTGCGCACGAACGTCTTACGCCCGACGCGTTGCGCGCGACGATAACGCCACGCACGCGGTTGGTTACGGTATCCTGGGTGGGGTTTGCCGACGGGTATCGTTGCGATCTCGCCGCGCTAGCCGAGATCGCGCATGCCCATGGCGCGCTCTTTTGCGTCGATGCGATTCAGGGACTCGGTGCCTTTCCGCTCGACGTGCGCGCGCTCGGTATCGACGCGCTTTATGCGAGCGGCGCGAAGTGGATGCTCGCGCTGCAAGGCGTCGGCTTTTTGTATGTGAGCAACGCGGTGCGCGAGCGCCTGCGCGTCGCCGCGCCGGGATGGCGGACGAAACGCGACATCTGGGATTTCTTGAACTACGAGCAGCCCGATGCGCTCGAGGCCTCGCGTTTCGAAGGCGGGACCCCGAACTTCATCGGTGCGCTCTCGCTCGACCGTGCGATCGACGGGCTCGAACGGGCCGGCGTCGCGCGTATCGGCGAGCACGTGTTGCATCTCACCGACCGTCTGTACGAGGGCCTGCTACGGGCGGGGGCCGAGCTTACGACCGTGCGCGGGCCGGGCGTCTCGTCGGGCATCGTCACCTTCTCGATGCCTGGGTGTGAAAGCATCGCGCTCGGCAAGGCGCTCCAGCATGACGAAGGGATCGTGACGACCTGGCGCGCAAACGGCATCCGCGTCTCCCCGCATGGCTACAACACGGCCGACGAGATCGACCGCCTGCTCGAAGCCCTGCCGCGCTGCGTCCACACGCTGCGCGCGTCGTAACAATCCGGAGGTACCTCGCCCGTGCTGATCCCTCTCACCCTCGCCGCCGTTCTCGCCGCGGCGCCTGTCCCCGCAATCGCGCCGGGCACCTACACCTATCGCGCGACCTATAACGGGCAGAACGTGGGCACCTCGACGATCGTGGTGAAGGCGAACGGCACGTCCACCGAGCTCGACGAGCGCGTGAGCGGGGATTTTCAGGGGACGGCTGCCACGGGCGACGCAACGCTCATGCTCGCTGGCGACCTCTCGCCCTCCAGCTACACGGTGGTCGGGAACGTGGGTGGCCTGCCGACCCATACGGTGACCACCATCGCAGGCAGCACGGCAACCATCAAAGACGGCCGGCGCCTGTCGTCGTACGGGCTGAGCGCAGGGTCGCGCCACTTCGTCGTCGTCGATCTCGGCACGTTCGTCGGCTTCATGCCGCTTGCGGCACAGATGAAAGCCTGGAACGACGCGACGGTGACGGCGGTTGTGCCGTCATTCGATCAGTCGCTTGCGATCGCACCGCAGGCAAGCGCAACCGCTGCGCGCCCCGCAAACGTTCCGGCAAGCGATGTCGCGATCTCGTTTGGCGGCGAAGCGCCTTTCACCATCTGGTACGATCCCACCACGTACGTGCCCGACGAGATCGTTACTGCGCAGGGCATTACCGTCACCCGCTCCTAGCGTGCGCTAATAACCGTTCTCTTTCACGAATGACGACGTCATCACGGCATCGGTCATGCCGTGGATCAGGCGTTTGTCCGCAGGTGCGATCGTCGCGAGCACGCCGCCGAGCGTCACGCTCGTGTCGCCGGTCACGAAGTAGTATGGGCATAGGCGCACGCGACCGTCGAACATGCGAATCTCACCCTCGGTACGATCGAGGTATGGCATGCGTATGCGCTTGCCCTTATGGAATCGCTGCAGGATATACGGCGTCCGTTCGAACGAGGCAAGGGCCTCGTCGAGGGCCGCTGCCCACGCCTCCTTGGTGAGATCGTTTGCAATCTTCACCCCGCGCGATCCCCACGCGAGCGCCGAAAATCCCGACGGCTTCACCACGTAATCGCGCTCGCTCTTGCCGAGATCGATCAGCGCGCGCCAATCTTGCACCGGCGTGCCGTTGGCGTGGAGATCGTGGATGAAGGCCTGCGGCGGCAGCGGGCGTGGATCCAGCACCCAGGTCTGCGGAAAGAGCGCGCGCAAGCGCGTAAAGGTCTCTTTGCCGAGTTCCGCCTGCCACAGCGACGCGAGGGCCGGGTGGTGGAAGAGCGCAAAGGCGAGCTTCTCTTCGAGCGCGGCCTTGGGCGGCGGCGTCATCTTCACGCGATTGTGCCGCGCGGCGTAGAGCATCAGCTCGTGCTTGGGAACGTTGAGCAGATCGAAGAGTTCGAAATTGCGATAGAGTGCGTCAAGCTTGTCCTCGCGGCCGTCGTCGAGACGAACGAAGAGCGCATCTTCGGTGAAGATGATCGCCTCGGGCGCGCAGACGTGCGCGATCGCTTCGCCGGTTGCGTTCACGGCCTGCGCGAGCCACGTCAACTCCGGCACGTAATCGGCGGATTCTTCGGAGACCACGATTGCCACGGTTGGGCGTGCCGCTCCGCTTGCGTGCGCGATCATGCGCGCGAATCCGTGCGCGATACCCTCCACGCCGCCGATCGACTCGATCCCGGCCTTGCAGTACGCCTGTGCGAGCGCCCCGACAAAGCCCATGCCTCCCGGAACGCTGTCGAGTTCCGAGGCGGTATAGCCGGTGTCCGTTAACAGAAGGTCCGGGCGGATGACGCCGGGGAGCTCTTGTTTGAAGCGATTCTGGCGCGCGAGCCGTACGATGTGCTCGGGCTTGCCGCGGTCGAGATATTCCGCCACGAACGCGGGCGCGGTGCCGCGGGCACTCCGGTTGTAGAGGCTATTGAGCGCGCGGTAGAAGGCGAGGAGATCGTTGCCGATGCGTTCGAGTTCGGCGACGGTTTTGGGGGACAATGCAAACGGCTCGGGACTTACGCGCCACGGAATCCGTTCGTGCTCGTCTTCGATTTTGAAGAGGCCGTCCGGAAGCGAATCGTGGATGAACTGCGCTTGTTCACGAGCCGTGAGGTTCGGCGCACTGGCCGTACAGGACATAGAAAAGCTACTCCTACCGACAACAACCGTCGGGGATCTTGGCGCTGACGAACGCGATGTATCGACGTCGCATATTGTTCCCATAGATTGCCTCAAAGCCGTCGGGGTTGCAATCGACGGCGAGGCAGGCAAAGGGCTACTTGACGATGACCGCCCCGGGCGTGAGCAGCGCACTCTCGACCCGCACGAGCCCCCCCGCGTAGACGAGGGTCAAATGCAGGGTGCCGGTGATCCCAAGTGGGGCCAGATCGATGCTCTCGAGCAGACGCGAGGGGCCCTCAGCCGTGAGGAAACGCATGGTCGTCGTCCGGGCGATCGTATGGCCGCCCCCCGCATAGGAGGCCGCCACGATGAGCGCGACCTCGCCCGCGCCGGCCGGCTTCGATGCCTCGACGCAGTATCCCACGGCGACCGGCGTCCCAAGAACGCTCAGCGTCTCGTGGGAGCAGGGCGCCTGGCCCGACGCCGCCGACGGCGAAGCGATGAGCAGAAGGAGCAGGGCTAGGGTTGCGTACTTCATTCTGATGAGGGAACGGTTCGGCTTGCGAAAAGATCGCACCCTCGTCGACGCGCGGTTTGACGCGGGGCGTTATGCTAGAGCGTGGTGTCCACCATCGACCTCATCGCCCTCGATCTCGACGGCACGCTCCTCGACTCCCACGACGCGATTTCGCCGGGTAATCGCGCGGCGATTCGCGCCGCCCTTGCGGCGGGCGTGCGTGTGGTGCTCGTCACCGGACGCGGTGCCGACGCGCCCGCGGCCTTCGCGCGCGAGCTCAACCTCAACCTCCCGGTCATCTGCGCGCATGGCGCCCTCACCAAGGACTTCCTAGCGAACAAGGTGCTGGGGCACATTCCCGTGCCGCTGGTGCATGCTAAACCGATGATCGAGTTTGCCGAGGCACATGAGCTCAATGTCGCGGTCTATCTCGACGAGTGCTTCCATCGCTTACGCTCGATGCCGCACTACATGGAGGACATGCACGGCCCGCACTGGCGCGACGTCGCGAGCTTCGGGCCGATCCTGGGGAGCGCACCGACGTTTCTGCGCTTCTTCGGACACGACGCGGTGCGCGCGGTGCGCGAGACGTTTGGCGATTTGCCGTTGCACTTTAAATACGAGACGTGGGGTGACTTCGAAGAGCTTGCGGTGACGAGCATCGACGCCACGAAGAAGAACGCGCTCGAGCGTCTCTGCGCCGACCTCGGTGTCGTACCGGAACGGGTGCTCGCCGTCGGCGATTCCCGAAACGACGTTCCGATGCTGCGGTTTGCCGGCATCGGTGTCGCGATGGGCAACGCGCTTGCCGAGGTGCGGTCGGCCGTCAAATACGTAACCGCGAGCAACGACGACGACGGCGTCGCCCGCGCGATCGAGCGTTTTGTCCTCAATCCCCCCGCCGACGAGCAGAAGAGCGCGTAACGATGAACAACGCTAATCCGAGTCCCGCATACGAGGCCCAACTGCGTGCGATCCTGACCGCTTATGATTGGCAGGCGCTTCGCGAGTTCGCGCGCGCGCAGAGCCAGATTCCCGACGACATCTATGCCAAGGACCAGCACTTCTGGGAGGTGATGTTGCACAAGCTGATCTGCAATCGGATCGACATGCTCGCGCTTCACGAGTCCGCGCGCGCGTGGCTCGCCGAACGCGGATATACGGCCGATATCGGTGGCTACTGAGACGATCCGCGTAAAGGTGCGGGCCTTTGCGCGGTTGCGAGAACTCCTCGGTGCGGGAGACTTTGAGCTTGAGCTGCCCGACGGCGCGACGCTTGTGACACTGTGGGAAACGCTACGCCTACGCAATAGAGCGATCGATGCGCTCGGCGCGAGCACGCGCATGGCGCGCAACGGCCGTGTCGCTGCGCTCTTGAACGTGGCGCTCGCCGACGGCGACGAGATCGCTCTGCTTCCCCCCGTCGGAGGCGGTTAGCCGTGCTTCGCATCGCGCCCGAGCCGATCGACCCGCGCGCGCTCGAGCACGCGCTGCGCCGCGACGGAGACGGCGGTATCGTCACGTTTCTCGGCGTCGTACGCGACCGGGCAAACGATGGGCGCGCGGTCAGGGGCCTTGCATACGAAGCACATGAAGAGCTCGCGCTCGCCGAGTTTGTCGAGATTGCGCGCGAGGCGTCCGAGCGTTTTGGCGACGTTCGGGTGGCGATCGTCCATCGCGTGGGTGAGTTGGCGATCGGAGAGATCGCGGTCGCCGTTTGCGCGGCGAGCCCTCATCGTGCGGCGGCCTTTGCTGCGTGCGCGTACGCGATCGATCAGCTGAAGGAGCGCGCGGCGATTTGGAAGCACGAGCAGTATGCCGACGGAACGGAAGCCTGGATTGCCAATGAGTGTTGAGCTGTTTCGGGTGCATGCACGCACCAATGATGTGGCCGTGCTGCGATACGTACCCCGGCGGGCGCGTGGCGTCACGCTCGTGGCCGGACACGGCTACTCCTCGAGCAAGCACAATCTCGACGCGTTGTGTGCGTTTCTCGCAAGCCACGGGTTCGGCGTGTATAGTCTTGATTTTCCGGGGCACAAACTCGGCGCGAGCGGCGGGGTGTTGCGCGGCATCGAGGATTGCATCGATGCGATGCAAGCGGTAATCGCACACGCGCGCGAAGACGGCGCGCAACCGATATACACGCTTGGCCATAGCATGGGCGCGATGACGGCGCTCTTTGCCGCTGCGAGCGACCCGTCGGTTGCGGGCGCGATCGCGATTGCGACCGGCTACGGCCGCCCGAGCGCGCTTGCCACCTTGCGCGCCGCGGGCGCGACCGATTTTCGTGCCTCGTATGTCGATGGCGTCGATCTTCCGGCGCTCGTGGAGGGCGTCGATGCCTACTACGCGCGGTTACTGCCGCAGTTGTCCGGGCGTCCCGTGCTCTACGTCGCGGCCTCGCGCGACGGTATGGTGAGCCCCGCAAGCGTACGCGAGTTGCACGATCGTGCTCCCGAACCGAAGTCGTTCGTGACGATCGAAAGCGATCATACCTATGCCGGCGAACATGCGCGCGGTGAGGTGTTGCAATGGTTAGACGCGCTCCATCGGCGGGCGTGAACTTGGCGGGTACTCCTGCGCTACGCCGCTACAGCCGTCATCTGTTGATTCCCGAGGTCGGGCTTGCCGGCCAAGAGCGCCTAGCAGCCGCGCGCGTGCTCGTTATCGGTGCGGGCGGATTGGGTTCGCCCGTGCTGCAGTACCTCGCTGCCGCGGGGGTCGGACGCATCGGTATCATGGACGATGATACCGTCGATGAGACGAACCTGCAGCGCCAAACGATCTTTACGACATCCGACATCGGCGTTGCGAAGGCACGGGCGGCGGCGGCGTACGTCCACGCGCTCAACCCGTACGTTGCGGTCGATCCGATTCCGCTGCGCTTTGCGCCGGAGAACGCGCGCGAACTCGTGCGGCTCTACGACGTCGTCGTCGATTGCACGGATCGCTTCCCGACGCGCTACCTCATCAACGACGCGTGCGTGCTCGAGGGAAAGCCCGACGTCTATGCCTCGATCTTTCGCTTCGACGGTCAGGTGAGCGTCTTTCACGCGCATGGCGGGCCATGCTACCGCTGTCTCTACCCCGAGGCGCCGCCCGTGGGAAGCGTTCCGTCATGCGCGGAGGGCGGCGTGCTCGGCGTACTCGGCGGTATCGTTGGCACGCTACAGGCAAGCGAAGCGCTCAAGTTGCTGCTTGGCATCGGTGAGCCGCTGGTCGGACGCCTCAATCTGATCGATGCGCTCGGCGGCCGGATGCACGAGGTGCGCTTCGAACGCGATCCGGACTGCGCGATCTGCGGCGAGGTGCCGACGATCCGCGAGGCGCGCTTGATGGACGACGACGAGGAACCTGTGCCGGGCGAAGAACTTGGCCCCGAGGAGTTGGATGCGGCGCTGCGTGAGGCGGTGCTGCTCGACGTACGTGAGCCGCACGAAGTGGTACTCGGCATCGTCGAGGATGCGCTCCATCTTCCGGCGTCGCAACTCGAAGCGCGCTTGCACGAACTCGATCTCACGACGCACTACATCGTCGCGTGCCGTGTCGGCTCGAAATCGCGCTGGGCCGTTCAACGTCTGCGCGATGCGGGATTCACACGCGTGCGCCATCTACGCGGCGGGTTGCTGGCATACGCTGCGACCCGGCCCGAGTTCGCGTTTTTCTGATGCGCACCGCGCCGTTCGGCGCGACGGGCGTCGCGCTGCCCGCGATCGGACAAGGCACGTGGGACCTCCCCGAATCCGGCGCGCGCCGCCGCGAAGCCCAACGGGCGATAGCGCACGGCATCGAACTCGGCATGACGCACATCGATACGGCGGAGATGTACGGTGCGGGTGGCGTGGAGGAGATGCTCGGCGAGGCGATCGCGGGCATTCCGCGTGAACGCGTCTTCGTGACGAGCAAAGTGCTTCCGAGTAACGCGACCTACGAGGGCACGATCGCGGCGTGCGAGCGCAGCTTGCGTCGCCTACGGCTCGCGTATCTCGATTGCTATCTGTTGCACTGGCCCAGCCACGTGCCGCTGGCTGAGACGATGGGTGCGCTCCGCTCGCTCGTTGAGATGGGAAAGACGCGTTTCGTCGGCGTCAGCAATTTTGACACGCAGGAGATGCTGGAGGCGCAGCGTGCGCTCGGCGACGTGCCGCTCGCCTGCAATCAGGTGCTGTATCATCTGCACGCGCGTGGTATCGAGCACGATCTGCTCCCGGCTGCGCGTGCCGCCGGAATCGCGGTCGTCGGGTACACGCCCTTCGGGCGTGGCACGTTCCCGCGTGAAGCGGCGCAACCGGCCGGTCTGCTTGGCCGCATCGCAGCCAAGCACGGTGTGACGGCGCGAGCCGTGATTCTTGCGTTCTTGACGCGCGGCGAACAGGTGTTGGCGATTCCGAAAGCCTCGAGTATCGCGCACGTCGATGACAATGCCGGCGCCTCGGATCTGCGGCTGGATGCCGAGGACGTGGCTGCAATCGATGCTGCCTTCCCACGTGGCGATGCCGGACCTCTTGCAACGCTCTGATCCGGCCGCGATCAAGGCGCGCGCCGTCACGATTGCGCGTGCCCACGGCGCGGCTGACGTGCGCGTTGCGGCCGCCGTCCCCGATCGGGCGAGTCGCGAGCGCATGGCCGCGTCGTTTGCGCGGGGCGATTTTGCCACGTGGGGCTACGATGCCGCGTACGCACAGCGCGCAAACGATCCGCGCGAGTTGCTCGAGGGAGCGCTTAGCGTCATCTGCATCGTGGTCCCGTACGCGACGCCGCATCCGAAGCGCATCCCACCGCTGCATGGACGCGTTTCGAACTATGCGTGGTCGGAAGACTACCATCGACGCATGCGCGAACTCTTGCGTCTGGTCGCGGCGGAGATCGATGCGGCAGCCGGGGCACCGGTGACCGCGATCGCGTGCGATACCAAACCGCTCGCCGAACGCGCCTTTGCCGCACGAGCCGGGGTTGGCTGGGTGGGCAAGCATACGAATCTGATCTCACCGCATGCCGGCTCTTTCGTCTTCTTAGGAGAGATCGTCACGACGCTCGCGCTACCGCTCGACGAGCCGTTACGCAAGACGTGCGGCGCCTGCACGCGCTGCGTCGATGCGTGTCCTACCGGCGCACTGCGGGGCGACTATACGATCGACGCGACCCGCTGCATTGCTGACCTCACTCAGCGTACCGACGCCGTGCCGCGTGCCCTGCGGCCATGGATGGGCTTGTGGACCTGGGGATGTGATCTTTGCCAAGCAGTCTGCCCGCCGACGCAACGGGCCGGCGTGCGCGGGGCGCCATCCTTCGCGCCCTTTGACGGCGCCACCGCGCAACCGTCGCTCGTCGCGTTGCTGCGGCTGCGTAGCGGTGAATTCAAGCGGCGCTACGAGCGCACCGCGATGGGCTGGCGTGGTGCCGCGATCTTGCGGCGCAACGCGGCGATCGCGCTCGGAAACGCGCTCGACCGCAGTGCGGTTGGGGTCCTCGCCGAAGCACTGCGCGAGGATCCGCATCCGATGGTTCGAGGTGCTGCGGCCTGGGCGCTGGGGCGCATCGGCGCGCCGGCGGCCCGCGCGTCCTTGCGTACGCTGCGCAACGGCGAAGCCGATGCAACGGTTCTGGAAGAGATCGACGCTGCTTTGAAAGCGGGCGGAGCATGACCCACACGATCGATCTGACGCAGGCGCTCGCCGATGCGTTCGATCGCCCCATCACCTACCTGCGCGTCTCCGTGACCGACAAGTGCAACTTGCGCTGTGTCTATTGCATGCCCGAATCCGGCTTGCCGTGGCTGGAGCGCGACGAGCTGCTGCGCTATGAGGAGATCGTCGAAATCGTGCGTGCCGCGGCGAGCGTGGGGGTTCGCACGGTACGCCTAACCGGCGGCGAGCCGCTCGTACGGCGCGATCTCGATCGCCTGGTCGCGGGTATCCGCGCGATCGACGGGATCGAGGAGATCGCGCTCTCCACGAACGCCGTGCTCTTGGACGAACAACTGCCGGCGTTGTTGCGCGCAGGGTTGACCCGCGTGAACGTGTCGCTCGACACGTTGCGTGAGGAACGGTTTGTCGATATCGCCCGGCGCCCGGGGCTCGACCGCGTGTTGCGCGGCATCGATGCGGCGATCGAAGCCGGACTCTCGCCGGTCAAGCTCAATTGCGTCGTCATGCGTGGGAAGAACGACGACGAGATCGCCGCCTTTGCCGGCCTTACCCGGACCAAGGCGATCTTCGTGCGCTTCATCGAGGTGATGCCCGTGCATGAGAATCTGGAGCTCCAACGCGAGCACTATGTGCCCTCGGACGAGATTCTCGAACGCGTGCGAGCGATCGGCGAGATCGCACCCGTGGCCGGGCCTGTTGGGAACGGTCCGGCCCGATACTTCGCGTTCGCGGGGGCACCGGGCGCGATCGGGGTGATCAGCCCGCTCTCGCACGAGTACTGCGAACGTTGCAACCGCGTGCGTCTCACGGCCGACGGCCGCCTGCGCCTCTGCCTCTTCGGCGACCAGCACGTGGATCTGCGCACGCCGCTGCGCGCGGGAGCCTCGACCGGCGACCTGGCCGCGATGCTGCGGGCGGCGATGACGATCAAGCCTCAGCGTCACCACCTGCAACTGGGCGAGGCCTCGTCGCGGATGCGGGCGTTTTCCGAGATCGGTGGGTAGCCGGTCACAGGCGGCGAAGCCCATCCGTTAACGCGCTACGAAGAGGAGGGCCACGGATGGAGGAGGTCTACCTCGCGACCGGTTCGACCGAGTCGAGAGCGCACGCCCGGGTCGAGGATCTCGCTCGGGAGTACCAGACGAAGCTTGCGCGTTACCTTCGCCGGATGGTCGGAGATAGCGACGTCGCGCTCGATCTCACGCAAGACGTATTCTTTGCTGCATTTCGCACGCTTCGGAGCGATCCCGAACGTCCGTTGACCGCCGGATGGCTCTACAAAACGGCGACGAATGGCGCGATATCGTTCTTGCGGCGTAAAAAGATCATCCGCATGCTTCCGCTCGACCGCGACCACGATGTCCACTCGTGGCGTATCGACGAGCAGAGCGCGGTCTCGCTCGATCTCCAATCGGCGATCGACCGGTTACCGCCGGAGCAAGCGTCGGCGGTGCTGCTCACAAGCTATGCGGGATACTCGTCGCACGAAGCCGCGGCGATCCTTGGAACCACGGCCGACGCGGTACGCCAGCGCGTCTGCCGTGCGATGAAAACACTGCGTACGATCATGACGGAGACATCGTGAAGACAGCCTGCGCTCGCGCAGAGATCCTTGCCGGAGCGATCGCGCTCGGCGAAGCAACCGATCCGGAGCGCGACGAGTATCGCCGCCATATCGCGGCCTGCGCGCCCTGCGTGCAGTCGCTTGGCGGCGAACGCGAGATCGAGCGCGTGATGCATACCGTGGTGCAGGCGCGCGAGATGGAGACATGGCAGCCGCTCGTCCCGTCGTTCGCGGCGCGTCGCGCACGCGTGGCGCGCTCGCTCGCTCGCGTAGGCCTCTGGAGTGTGGTGGTGGCGCTCGCGCTCTCGCTTGCCGTCCATGTGCTCGTGGCGGCGGCGATACGGCCGATGGACGTTGCGCGAGCAGGCGCGCCGAAGGTTGCGACCGGTATCATGCACGTGACGTTTGAGCACCGCGCGGGAACGCCGGCCGTCGTGCCCGCGCCGCATCCGCGTCCCCTACGTCCGGCCCGCGTCGTGACGCCGAGCCTCGTCGTCGTGCACAACGTCATTACGCTCAAAGCACCCGAACGCATCGCGGACCGGCACGCGGAGAAGACCCTACCCGCGGCCGAAACGCGCATTACGACGACCCAAGTTGCCTCGCTCTCGGCAGGTCCTGCGAACGTGCCGATTTGGCGTCGCGGTTCCGCGCTTCCACGCGCACACGCAGCGCCGCCAATCCTCCAGGGCCGGGCTGAATCCATCGCGATCGCGCCGAACACGGTGATCCGTGACGTGAGCCCGCTTGGCGGTGACGCGGCGATCAATCCTCGTCCCCCGCTGATTGCGTACTCGCAGGGCGCACAGGGCACGACGGCGTTCGAGGTGAGCGTTGACGATCGTGGTGTCCCGCGACGCTGCACGATCACCAAATCGTCGGGCTTTCTTTCGCTCGACGGAGCGGTGTGTGCCGCGGCGATGCATGCGCGCTACGCGCCGAGGACGGTGAACGGCCGCCCGACGCCGGGCGTCTATCGCGATGCGTTCACCTTCCGCGCGGAGCAGACCGACACGACGTCGCTTCCCGAGATGCAGTAGATCTCGCGGTTAGGGCCGGCTGGCCGCGCGTTGTGCGACCATCGCGCGCACGGCATCGTGAATGCGTAAGGCTGCGGCACGGCGGCTCGCAAGTGAGTTTCCCGAATCGGGAACATAGATCGTCATGGCGGCGTTTGCTTCGAAGACGACGACGTCACCGCGGTCATCGAGCGTGTAGTCGATGCCCGCGTAGTCGAGCCCAAGTCGCTCGGCGATGGTGGCAAGCGCGCCCATCGCGCGCTCGCCGAGATAGCCCGCCATATCGTCGCAGTAGCGACGTTGGGACGCCTGCTCTTCCTCGCCCATCTCCGCGCTAAAATAGTGTACGTTCCAGCGTCGTGAGACGGCTAGGTGAGCGGGGTAAGGTATTCCGTCGACAAGCATCGCGCGGTACTTCCAATAGCGTCCAGCTGCATCGGTGCAATCGACGAATTCGATTGCGTAGAGCTCGTCGCCGGGAAGTGTGGCAAGCGTCGCGTCGAGATCGCTCGAACCCTCGACTTTCACGAAGTGCTCGCCGTTGTGAAAGCCGATCGCGCGCAGGAGCAGCGGAAAGGTAAGCCCGCGGCTTTCGAGAGCCGCCGATCCAAGCGTCGCCAACGCCCGCTTACTGAGACGTGCGATGCGCGGCGTGCGCACGTCGGGAAGGCCGGTGAGGTTTTCGCGGTTACCCATGCGGCCGGCCGCGAGCGACGCCGAAGGTGCGTTCAATACCGGGCGCGGGGAACGCTCGGCGATCGCGCGGGCGATCGCGAGCGGCGCCGTCCCGAGGTCGGGGTCGGCAATCAGGTTGAAGAGCACGTCGTGGGCGGGCAACGGCTGCGTGAGGTTCCAATGCTCGACGAGCATCGTCGTCACTTCGTATCGGTCGGCGGTAAAGATCTGATCGGTATTCGTGTGACCGCCGGGTATCGACGAGCCGAGTTGTAGAAGACGAATCGGCGTCCCGCTCCCCGTGTACGGTTGGACGAGCGCAGCACGGGCGCTGCTTGCAGCGAGCAACGATGCGCGAATGCGTTGGACCTGCGCCTCCGCAGCGGCTAAGAGCTCGAGCTGCGTTCGATTATCCACGGGAGCGGTGCGACGCCGGCGCGCTAGTCCACGGACTTGCGGAAGAAGGCGAGCATCTTGTCGCGTTCGGGCATGATGCGGAACTCCTCGAATCCCCAGCTCTTCACTTGCGCGATGCCGCGATTATTGTTCATCGAGACGAGGAACGTGAGCGTCTTGACGTTGCGCTTCATTGCCAGGCGCTGCACCTCGCCGACGAGCTCGCTCCCGACCTCCGCCGGCGCACCCTGACGCACGCGCAAGCTCTCGATCATCGCGACGTCCATGCCGTTGGCGGCTTCGGGGTCTTCGTAGCCGATCGGCAGCTTGAAGACAAGTTGTACCATGCCGAGCAGTCCCGAGTGATCCTCGGCGATGAGGATGACGCGACGGCCCGCCTTCTGCTCCGCGAGGCACTTGACCATACGCTGGTTCCAGGATTCATTCGCGGCAGGCACGCCAGTCAGAACCCCCTCGCGGGTGAGCCGATCGATGTCGGTCGCCTGGGCGAAGCGAATGAAGATCTTGTTGGCCACGCCGGTCTTGTTCCGTACGTGGGGAGAAGAGCACCTTCATCAAGAATGCGCGAGCACGATGGATCGCCGCGTTACGCTGATCGCAGTGCTAGTATTGCTCGCCGCCACGAGCGGGTGCGGTCACCACCGGAAGGCGCACGCCGCCATCGCTGCATACGACGACGCGGTGCCCACGCCCGCGAGCGCGAGTGCAGGCCGCGGCGCGGCCATCTTTGCGCAGCAGTGCGCCGCCTGTCACGGCGCGCAGGGTGCAGGCGGGCGTATCGGTCCCAGCCTCACGGGCGAGCGGGAGCGCAAAGACCTGGCGTCCGTCGTTGCTATCATTAAAGACCCCGAACCGCCTATGCCAAAGCTCTTTCCCGGCGAGCTTTCAGCCCAGGACGTGGAGGATCTCGCCGCCTACATCGAGCGCCTGTGAGTTCCCGATGACGAACGCTCCGTTCATCTTTCGCTTTACGCACGACCTTCGCGTGGAGGATCACGCCGGACTCGTGCAGGCGGCGGCGCACGGCGAAGTGTTGCCCGTCTTCGTCATCGACCGAGCATTCGAGGCGCGTATGGCGCGTTCGCCGCGGCGCGCTGCCTATGCGGTCGCCGCGCTCTCCGCGCTCGACCGTGCCCTGCGCGAGCGGGGTGCGCGCTTGATCGTCCGGCGCGGCACGGCCGCAGCGATCCTCAAACAGGTGGCCCGCGCAAGCGGAGCGCGCGGGGTGGCGTGGACCGCACGCTACGACGGGGCGGGCGCGCAGGCCGACGACCGGCTGCGCTCGGAACTCGAAGAGGCCGGCTTGCGTGCGCTCGTGGTCCACGACGCGCCGGCAATCGCTCCGGAGGAGACCGCCGCTGCGCGACCGAGCGGCGGCAACGGCTACCGTGCGTTCGTGCCGTACTTCGAGGTGTGGCGCACGCTTGCGGTCGCGGCCTTCGATGCCCCGCTGCTCGTGCGCTTCGCCGCAACCGATCTCCAGAGCGAACCACTACCGCAGGCAAGCGAGTTCAACGCCTCCGGCGGCGCGAGCGCAGTAGCCGCACTCGACGTGCGCGAGGGACTCATGCGTTTCCTCGCCGGGGCGGCGTTGCAGTACGCCTCCGGCATGAACGTACCGAGCCTTGATGGCACCGCGCGGCTGTCGGCACATCTGTCGTTCGGCGTGATCTCGGCGCGAAGCGTCGTGCGTGCGACCCGGAAGCGCTTGGAAGACCCGTTTCTTTTGAGCGAGGAGCGGGCGAGCCTTCGCATCTTTTTGCGCTCGCTCGCGATGCGCGACTTTTTTCTGCAATTGGCGTTTTTTCATCCGTATGCCGATAACGAACCGCTGCAAGAGCGGATGCGCGCGTTTACATTCGCGCGTTCGCACCGCGCGCTCGATGCGTGGCGCGCGGGTACGACGGGCTTTCCGCTCGTCGATGCGGGCATGCGCGAGCTACACGAGACGGGATGGATGCATCCGCACGTACGCGCGGTGGCCGCATCGTTTCTCTGTTACGATTTGGGGGTAGATTGGCGTGTCGGACGCGACGAGTGGGATCGCTATCTCGTCGAAGACGATCCTGCGCTTGCGACCGGGAATTGGCAGTGGATCGCCGGTGTCGGCGCCGACCTCGTGCAATACCCGCGTATCTACAACCCCGACAAGCAGCGGCGCCGCTTCGATCCGAACGGCGCGTACGTGAAACGCTACGTGCACGAGCTTGCGGCGGTTCCGGTTGCGGCGTGGGACGGCGCGCATGCGCGCGAGGGGCAGTTGAGCCTCGCGCTCTTCGCCCATGACGACTACCCGCAACCGGTGGTCGACCATGACGAGGCTGCGCGCGCATTTCTCGCGCGCTACCGTGCGTTCGTTAATGGGTAGCGTGTAGCGCTGCGGCGTTAGGCCGCGGGAAGCCGCTCGTCGATCCAGTCGCCGATGATCGGCACGTGCACATCGTCGCCGTGCCATACCTTGATGCCGAAATAAACCCCGGCGATGATGAAGAGCGGCAAGAGGAATGGCAGGATGACGCTCGATGAGAATCCGAGGACCGGGATGTTGCTGGCGAACGCGAGGATGGCGCCGAATGCCGCGAATCCGACGTTGAAGCCGAGCGCCTGGAGCGCTTGCTTCTTCAGATAGCGTGATTGCTTGCGGTCGAAGAGCCCGAGCAGCGCGAGCGGCCAAAGCGGATAGCCGAGCGCGACGAGCGCGCGCGACTCCACCGGATCGAGCGGGGCCGAAACGCCGACGCTCGCGTAGGGCTGCGCCCGCGGCGGCTGCTGCGGCGGAGGGGAGGCGTGGGGCCGCGGCGGCACTTGGCCGCCGAGCGGGGTGCGCGTGCCGGTTGCCGCGTCGATTTTCTCGGCAAGGCGGCAGCTCGGGCAGGTGCCGCGCTCGTCACGGCACGTCGCGCAGATCGCCTTGCTGCAGTGCATGCAGGGCGCGATCGAAGGGACGTTCGGGTGGAAGTAGCAATCCATCGTTCTTCGCAGTAACTCCGTGGGCGTACATCCTCACGTACCGTGCAAAGCCGGGCAGGTTTCACCCGTGCGCGGGTAGCACACGGCTCCACCGATGACCGACCGAGCAACGATCGCACGCCTCGCCCGCGAGGCGCGTCCGTACTACCCGAGGCTCACCGTGGCCGTCCTGCTGGGCGCCGTCAACAGCGCGCTCATGGTCGTCGCGCCCTGGGCCCTCGGCGTCATCTTCAATCAGGTCATCGAGCCGGCCACCTCGAGCGGGGCGCATGGGCTACCCGACTTGCGGGTGCTCTACTGGGCGCTTGCGGCGATCTATTTCTCGGTCGTGCTCTCGAACTTCGCGACCTATGGGATCAGCTATATCACCACGTGGTGCGGTCAGCGTTTTCTTGCAAAGCTGCGCCAGTCGCTCTACGAGCGGCTGCTCAACCTGCCGCTACAGGTCTTCGATCGCTGGCGACCGGGTGAGTTGATCGCGCGCTTCAACAGCGACTTACAGGTGATGAGCGACGCGGTATCGGTGTCGTTACCGCAATTGATCGGCGCCATCTTGACCTTCATCGGTTCATTCGTCGCGATGATCATGATCGATTGGTTGCTCACGCTCGTCCTCGTCGTTATCGCACCGTTGATGTCGTTTGCCGTGTCGCGTTTCCAAACACTGATCTCGACGAGCATGGCACGCTCGCAGTCGCGCGTGGCCGACATGTCGGCGGCGCTCACCGAAAGTCTCCACGCGCAGCGCGTTGTCAAGGCGTTCGGGCGAGAGACTTTCGAGGCGACGCGATTCGGGGATCGCAACGATGACTATTTCGGCGCGTTCATGAAAATGAACCAGTTCGTCTTTATGCAGCCTGCCGTGATCTCGTCGATTCTTACCCTCGGCGTGGTCGCGATCATCTGGCTCTCGGCGCGCGAGGTTTTGGTCGGACATCTCAACGGCGGCGGCATCCTCAACTATTGGGCGCTCGTCGTCAACTTAGTGAACCCGATGAATCGGATGGCGGCGTTCGTCGGCGATCTCAGTAAAGCGATCGTTTCGACCGGGCGCGCGTTCGAGTTGCTCGATCTCCCGGTGGAAGAGGACGACGTTACGGCGCCCGTTGCTCTTGGACGCATCCACGGCGCGGTCGTCTTCGAAGAGGTCGGCTTCTCGTACGACGAAGAGTCGGGTCGCGCGCTCGACGGCGTGAACGCCCAGATCGAGCCGGGCGACATCGTCGCGCTCGTCGGTCCCTCGGGCGCCGGCAAGACGACGATCGTGAACTTGATCCCGCGCTTCTATCGCCCGCAGCACGGACGCGTGCTGATCGATGGCATCGACATCGCGCGCGTACGCCTCGCCGATCTGCGCGCGCAGATCGCGATCGTGCCCCAAGACCCGCAACTCTTCCGTGCGTCGATCGCCGAGAACATCCGGTACGGACGGCTCGACGCGAGCGATGACGAGGTGCGCCGTGCGGCGCGCGAAGCCAATGCCGAGGAGTTCGTCGCCCAGCTCCCCGAGGGCTACGCGACCGAGGTGGGGGAGCGCGGCGTGCGCCTTTCGGGCGGGCAGCGCCAGCGAATCGCGATCGCCCGCGCCATCGTGCGCGACCCACGCATCCTGATCCTCGACGAGGCGACGAGCGCCCTCGACTCGCACTCCGAGGCGCTGATCGAGCAGGCCCTCGATCGCCTCTTGCCCGGTCGTACCACGTTCATCATCGCCCATCGCCTCTCGACGATCCGGCGTGCCACGAAGATCCTCTTCATCGAGGCCGGCCGCGTGCTCGAGGTGGGCACGCACGAGGAACTGCTCGCACGCGGCGGTCACTACGCCCGCTTGCATGCCGCGCAGTTCTCGGTCTAGGCCGCCTCTAAGATCGAGCCCGGAGCACGCCGATAGAACAGATGATGGCGGATATCAGCGGAATTTCGTTCGGCACGACCACCGATCTGCTCGCGAACGCGATCAAGGGTGCCGACCTCGAAGACGATCAGATCGCGAACAACATCGCGAACGTCAACACGCCGAACTTCCGGCGCTCGACGACGAATTTCAAAGAGGCGCTGCAGGCATCGCTCGGGGCCCCGCCGCCACCGGGTACGCTCGGCCTCGCGACCGACAACGCGCGCCAGTTCCAGATCGACGACGGAACCGCTCCGCAGCCCTTCGACCCGAAGGCGATGGTCGATACGACCGACCAGATGCGGGTCGATCACAGCAACGTCGATATCGACCAAGAGTCGGCGCAGCTGGCCGCGAACTCCGGCTACGGCCAGACGATGGCACAGCTGTTGCAAGAGCAGTACAAGTTTATCCGCGAAGCGGTCACGGAGCAGCCGTAATGGGTTTTTATACCGCAACCGAGATCAGCGCATCCGGCCTCTCGGCCGAGCGTCTGGCAATGGACGTCATCGCGAACAATATCGCGAACGCGAACACGACGCGTACGCCGCAAGGCGGCGCCTTCAAACGTCAACTGGTCGTCTTTGCGCAAAAGCCTGGCGCGACCGAGTCAAGTAGCGATCCTTTCGATCCGTTCAAACCCGAGAAGGCGCAAGTGGAAGGCGTGCAAGTGCTCGGCATCGTGCAGGATCAGAGCCCCGATCGGCTGGTCTTCGATCCGGGGAACCCCGACGCCGATGCGCGGGGCTACGTGCATTACCCGAACGTCCAGATCGTCAAAGAAATGGTCGATATGATGGCTGCGTCGCGTGCCTACCAGGCGAACGTCGCGGCGATCACGGAGAACCGGAACATGAACAACGCCGCCATGCAGTTGCTCAAGAGCTGATGGATATCAACGGCTACAACGACGCGATCGCCAAGGTGCTCCCTGGTAGCTTCGTGCCCGACGTATCGCCGCAGGGACCGCGCTCGGAACCGTTGCCCGCAGATGCGCAGGGTGTCGCCGGCGTTGCCGGGACCTCGTTCAAGGACACCGTCAAGCAGATGCTCTCGGACGTGAACGATCAGATGGTCACCGCGCAGCAGAAGTCGGTCGATCTGGCGCTCGGCAAGTCGCACGACCTGGAGGGTACGGTCAAGTCCCTTGAAGAGGCGAGCCTCGCGATGCAGTTTACCTTGGCGGTGCGCAACAAGCTCTTGGACGCTTATAAAGAGATCGACCAGATGCAGTTCTAAAGAGACCCGCGAGGCCCCCGGACTAAACTCCGGGGGCCCCGTGCCGATTGAAGAAGATGAGGCCGTCCGGATACTGCGGACGGACTTGCGGCCTGGACACCTGTGCACGAAGGGTGGGGGCCGCGCGAGACCCGATTGATCGACGGTCTCGCACGCGACGGATGTATTCCGGAGCACACCCGTTCGTGCGGAGGTTTTTCTTTTGGTACGTGGCCTGTACACGGCAGCGAGTGGTGCACTCGTTGCACAGAGCATGGTCGATAACGTGGCGAATAACCTCGCTAACGTCAATACGACCGGCTTCAAAAAGACGTTGTTGCAGATTCAGTCGGCGCCGTCGATGGATATCTACCGCGTTCAGACCGATCCCGGGCAGACGTCGAAGAGCGCGCTCCCCGGCGTGCCCACGGCACAGTACGTGGGTCGCCTCGGGACCGGCTCGTGGGTGTACGATACGCCGACGAGCTACGAGCAAGGTGCGCTGCAATCGACGGGCAACCCGCTCGATCTTGCGATCAGCGGAACGAGCAACGCGTTCTTTACCGTTGCCACCCCGAACGGCATTCGCTACACGCGCGACGGCGAGTTCGTCAAGGATGCGCAGGGCGTGCTGCGGACGCAAGATGGGTTTGCGGTGCTCTCAACGCAGGGCCAGCCGATCACGCTGCAGGGGCAAGGCGACATCACGGTCGCGAACGACGGCACGGTGTCTCAGAACGGTTTGCCGCTTGCGCAGTTGCAACTGACCTCGTTCGGCAACCTTCTCAACCTCCGCCCCGAGGGCGCGAACAATTATGTCGTCTCCGGAAATGCAGGGCCCGCACCCGCAACCGGAGCGAGCGTACAACAGGGCTTTCTCGAGAAGAGCAACGCCAACGTCGTGCGTTCGATGGTCGATTTGATCACGGCGGAACGCTGGTTCGACGCAAACGAAAAATCCATCAAAACGCAAGACGACGCAACACAGACGGCGATCACGCAAGTCGCCAAGACGCAATAGGAGCACGTACCTGATATGATGCGAGCACTCTACACTGCGGCAAGCGGCATGATCGCCCAGCAGTACAACATGGACACGATCTCCAATAACCTCGCGAACGTCGATACGACGGGTTTTAAGGGCAATCAAGCGCGGTTTCAAGACCTGGTGTACCAGCAGATTCAAGCGCCCGGAACGCCGGTCGGCGCGACGCTCGTGCCGGTCGGTCAACAGGTCGGCCTCGGCGTGAAGGTGGCATCGTCCGAGAAAATCTTCACCCAAGGCTCGCTGATGCAGACGGGCAATCCGCTCGATGTGGCGATCGAAGGAGACGGATTCTTCCAGGTAACGTTGCCCGACGGTACCACGGGCTATACGCGCGACGGTAGCTTCAAAGAAGATGCGAATGGCTCGATCGTGACCGCGAACGGATACTTCGTCCAGCCGCAGATCACGATTCCGCAAAACGCGATTGCGGTGAACATCGGTCAGGACGGTACGGTTTCGGCGCAGGTCCCCGGGAGCACGCAACCGCAGACGCTGGGCCAGATCCAACTCGCACGTTTCGTCAATCCGGCCGGCCTCTCGCCGATCAGCGGTAACAACATCTATACGCAGACCGCCGCGAGCGGTCCGCCGATCGTGACGACGCCGGGCCTCAACGGCGCGGGCGCGCTTCAGGGCGGCTACCTGGAGAATTCCAACGTCCAAGTGGTCAACGAGATCGTCAACATGATCGTCGCGCAACGCGCGTACGAGGCCAACTCGAAGTCGATCGGCGCCGCCGATCAGATGATCGCGACCGCGGTCAACCTCTCGCCGTTCCAATAGGAGCATAGCCATGCGCATCGCCGCCGTCGCCGCAACCATCGCGCTCGCCGTCCTCGCTTCCGGCGTGCCGATGGTTGCGCGTGCGCAAATGGCGACGCAGCGAATCCCCGGCGCACGACTGGAGGCGCTCGCCAAGCCGCAACTTGCACGCGTGCATCTGCAGGGCGACGCCGAGTTGCAGCGCTCGTTTCCGGTGGCCGATCAGATCGTGCCGAGCGGCAAGCTCGCGCTCGTGGTCGGCTCGGCGATCGCATCGCCCTCGTACGTGAACGTGCCGATCGACATCGACGTCAACGGAACCTTCGTTCGGCAGGTGTTCGTGGGGTATCGCGTGCAGCGGTACGTCCACACCGCGGTTGCCGCGCACGACCTCGTGCCGGGAACGGTGTTGACGCCGAATGATCTCACCATGGCTCGTATCCCCTGGAACGGCGGCCGGACGAACGGCGAAAACGTGCTGATCGGACGCAAGATCCTCTCGGCGGTGCGCAAGGGCGCGCCGATCGCAATCGAGAGTACGCAGGTCAACCAGATCGTCAAGCCTGGCGCCACCGTCGTCATGATCGTCCGCGATAACGGCGTTGCCGTCGTTGCCGATGTCGTTGCTCGCACGGGCGGGGGGCTGGGCGAGGGTGTGACCGTCTATAACCCGCAAACGAACAGAACGCTCTCGGGCACGGTAGTCGGGCCCGACCGCGTCGAACTCAACCTCTCGGGAGACGCACCGTGAGAACTCTGATAACGCTCGCCGCGATCGCGGCATTGTTGGTACCTGGCCTCGCGCAGGCGGATACCCTCTACCAGGCCGCCCCGCCGCCGGCGGGTCCGGGTCATCCCTTGCAACTTGGACCGGACCACCGCGCGCAGCAGATCGGCGATCTCGTGTACGTTGCATTCGACTTCGCCGCGGCGAACTCGCATACGAACAACTATTCTTCAAATAAGCAAGGCGCGGTGAACGGCGGCAACGGGACCGGGCTCTTCGGGCTCCCCTTCGTGCGTCTTTCGAACACCTTTAGCGGTCAATCGACGACATCGACCGCGCAGAGTGCGACGGGCGCCGACTCGTTCACTTCGACGATGATGGCGACGGTGACGAACGTGCTGCCAAGCGGTACCCTGCAGATTTCGGGCGACCAGGGCGTCACCGTGAACGGACGCGCGCAGACGCTGCACATCACGGGGCTGATCCGGCCCGAAGATATCGACAGCACGGACACGGTCCTCTCGTCGCGTGTTGCCGACGTGCACGCCTCGTTCAAGGGGAACGATCAACAGCATAAGGGCCTGCTCGCGCGGATCGTGAACTGGCTCTTCTAGGGGAACGACGACGATGACGATGCTCAAGGCGATGGCAGCGATGGTGTTGACGGTGGCAATTGCCGCCCTGCCCGCGCTTGCCCAAAACACGGGCACGTCGGTACGCGTCAAAGATATTGCCCACGTCCAGGGCGTTACCGGAAACCAACTGGTGGGATACGGGGTGGTGGTCGGCCTGCAAGGGACCGGCGATTCGACCTCGGTCATCTTCACGAGCCAGACGATCCAGAATATCTTACAGTCATTCGGCTTGACGGTTTCGCAGCAGGAAGTGCGCACGCGCGACGTCGCCGCCGTCATCGTCACGGCGACGTTGCCGCCGTTTGCCCACTCGGGCGACAACGTGGACGTCGATGTCTCGGCAATGGGCGATGCGACGAGCTTGCAGGGTGGAACCCTCGTGCTCACCGAGTTGCGCGCGGCCAACAACCTCGTCTATGCGACCGCACAAGGCCCCGTCTCGGTGGGTGGTTTCGTCGCCGGGTTCTCGGGCTCGTCGGTCAATAAGAATTACACCGGCGCCGGACGTATCCCCAACGGTGCGGTGATCGCACGCAGCATGGATACCCCGCTGACGAACGGGAACAACGAATTTAACTACGTGCTCACAACGCCCGATTTCAAAACCGCGGCGAATCTAGCCGCCGCGCTCAACGCGCACTTCGGTGCGCGCACGGCCCGGGCGACGGACGCCGAGACCGTACATGTAACGCTCCCGCCCGCCTATGCAGGGAACCCCGTACAATTTCTCGCCGACGCCGACGATATCTCGTTCCATCAGAACGAGACGGCAAAGGTGGTCATGAACGAGCGCACGGGTACGATCGTTTTCGGCGGCGATATCAAACTTGCGCCCTGCGCGATTGCGCACGGCGATCTCACGATCACGATCGCGACGCAGAATCAAGTTTCGCAGCCGAACCCGCTCGCCAGCGGTCAGACGGCGCTTCAACAAAATTCAACGATCCAAGCCTCGGAGAAGGGCCATCAGCTCACCTTCGTCGCCGGCGCAACGACCCTTTCCTCGGTCGTGCGCGCACTTAACGTGCTCGGCGTCTCGCCTCGTGATTTGATCGCGATCGTGCAGGCGCTACGGCAAGCGGGTTCACTACAAGCAGACCTGGAGATGATCTAGCCATGAGCGATCTATCGAACGTCGGCAAGACGCAGGCGCAGCCACTGACGCCGGTTCAGCAAGAAGCGCTCGCGCGATTACACCAGGCAGCGACCAAGCTCGAAGGCGTGTTTTTGCAGATGGTGATGAGTTCGATGCAAGACACCGTTCCCAAGGATTCGATTTTCGGCAAACAATCCGCCTCGGAATCGACCTGGCAAGGCATGCTCAACGACGAGCGTGCGCAGGCGATGGCCAAGAGCGGCGCGGTCGGTATCGCGAAGGTGCTCGAGGAGCAACTGCGCAGCCAGGTCCTGGGAGATGCGCAGCGCGAGGCGCATGTCCAGGTGGATGGGAGGATTGGACCATGAACGATTCGTGGGAAACCTTCATCGCCGTTCTTGGGGACGAGGCCTCGTTGCTCTCGAACGTACACGACGCCGCCCAGCGCCTGACGCGAGCGCTCGTGGCGAACGAACTCGACGAGGTCGCCGCAGCGGAGCGCGCGCTCGACGCTGCGCGTCAGGGCTATCAGACAGCCTCGGCCAAGCGGCGGGGTATGCAGGTGCGCGGCTTCGGCAACCTGACCTTGCGTCAAGTGTGCGCCTATGCGCCACGCAACTTGTGGCCGACGCTCAACCAGCGCCTGACCGAACTGACGACCACCTCGATCGCCCTCGGCATTACGAACAACAACAACAAATCGTTGATCATGAGCGGCATGCAGCGTCTGATGAAGGTGACGTCGGCGTTACAGGCCGCCTCAAACGACGGTCCCCGTACGTACAAGCGTCGCGGTATCGTCGCACCACCGTCGAACAGCGTTCTCGTGAGTAGCAAAGCATGAGCAGTTTTTTCCCGCAGGGTACGTTCTTCGGGCTCGATCTCATGGCGACGTCGCTCCAATCGTTCTCCGTCGCCGAGAACGTGACGAGCGACAACATCTCGAACGTGAATACGCCGGGTGCTTCGCGCCAGCAGGTAAACTTCACCGAGGCCCCGCCCATTGCCGGCTCTCCCTTCATGGCAACGCACGTCGCGGGCACCGCGGGCGAAGGTGTGATCGTCTCGCAGATTCAGCGCATTCACGATAACTCGTACGACTCGCTCTTTCGCGGCGCATCCGCATCGCAAAACTACTACACGACCGAGCAGAACACGCTGCAGGCGATCCAGTCGCAGCTGGGCGCTCCGAACTCGGGGATCGGCACCCAATTAACGGCGTTTCAAACCGCGATCACGCAGCTCGTCTCGCAGGCCGGCAGCGGTAGTCCGAGCTCCTCGCGGGCAAACGTGCTCGCGCAGGCGCAGGCGCTGGCAACCGCTCTTGGCGATGCGTCGAGCGCGATTACGAACGCAAAGTCGCAGACGCTGCAACAGGGCGCCTCGCTCGTGACCAAGGTGAATGGGATCCTCGATCAGATTGCAGCCCTCAACGGGCAGATCCGCGCCTCGACGGCCGTCGGAGATAATCCGAACACGTTTTCGGATCAGCGAGACTATTTGATCGACCAGCTCTCGCAGTACATCTCCACGCAGACATCGATCCAGAGCGACGGCTCGACCTTGGTTACGGTCAACGGCCAAGCGTTGGTCAACGACCAGGTGACCTATCACCTTGCAGCGCCGGTGATCGGTCAAGCCTCGAACGGGACCTCGACGTTCAAGATAGATTTCGCGACGACGCCTCCGGCCGCATCGAACGCGCCCGGAATTCCGCTCGGCAGCGGACAGCTGGCCGCGCTTCAAGATCTATACAACAACAAGCTGAGTGCGTACGGAACGCAGCTCGATCAGTTTGCGTCGTCACTTGCAAACGAGGTCAATCGCGTTACGCAGAGCTCGTACGATCAGAACGGCCAAGCAGGGACGGCGCTCTTTCAGCCCATCGTCTCCTCGCTGCCGATCACGGCCGGGAACATCAAAGTCGGTATTTCGGACCCCTCGCAGCTTCCGGTCTCGCTTGCAAATACGAGCGCCGGTTCGCTGGTCGTTCCGCTGAATTCGGCGAATAATACGGTTGACACGTCGCAGCAAATTACGAACGACGCGTCGCTTGCCAATCCGCCGGCGGCGGCGCTCGCGGGTACGCTGACGATCGGGGTGGACGGCATAACGCAGACGTTCACCTACAATACCGGCGCGGGTGGTAACGCCGACACGATCGACAACTTCGTCTCGAGTTTCAATGCAGGGAACTACGGCGTCACCGCGTCGTTCGATACCGCGTCGCAACGCATCGTCTTTGCGCGCGACCCATCCAACGAAAGTTTGGTCCTACGAGGAACGCAGCAGGCCAATCCGGACACGCCGAGCTTCACGATCACCGATTCGAACTTTACCGCGGGCACGCCGGCCGCTTCGTTGATCGGTGTACTTGGCGGGCAGAATCTCAACGGCATCACGCAGGATGCCTCGAACGCTTTTGCCTCGAGCGACAACGGCGGTGCAAACGCGCTCGTGAACGTTTTCCAGAGCAATGTTGGGGTACCGGCGCTCGAGACCTTAGGTACGGCGGCGGTCACGGCCGGGTCGGCTGTAACGGTTCCGCTACCGTCGGGCGTTAACAACATCCAGGTCGGTCAGGTGCTGACGCTCGATGCGCAACCGGGCGGCGGTCCGCCGCAAGAGAACGTGGTGGTCAGCGCCGTCACTCTCGATCCGACGACGGGCATCGAGTCGGTGACGTTCACGCCGGCACAAAGTCACGCGGCCAACTATTCGATCGCGTCGGCACAAGTACAGACGCTCCAGCAGTTCTACGGGCAGACGATCACTCAAGTCGGCATTGATACGCAGACCGCGATCACAGGAACCACCACCCAGACGACCCTCGCGCAGAACATCAACAACGTGCGCCAGAGCATCTCGGGCATCAACCTCGATGAAGAGACGCAGAATTTGGTGAAATTCCAGAACGCGTACCAAGCGGCGGCAAAAACGATCGCAACGCTCAACTCGTTGTTGGACGTCGTGATCAACAACCTGGGTGTCGGACAGTAAGGAGGCTAACCGATGCGCATTGCAACTTCGACCATTTACGATAATCAAACGGCTTCGATCGATAACCTTGCCGCGACCTACCAGCAGCAAGGGCAGCAGCTGTCCACCGGCAAGTCATTGAACGTGCCGTCGGATAATCCGACCGTGATCGCGCAAGATCTCGCCGTGCGCAACGATAACAGCGTTACGACGCAGGTAGGGTCGAACCTCACCGACCTGACCAATCAGCTCAACGCCGTCGATGGATCGATGAGCAGCCTCACGAACATTCTGCAGAGCTCACGGAGCCTCGCAATCGAAGGCGCGAGCGATACGGTGACGGCGGCGCAGCGCGGGGCCATCGCGACGCAAATCGATCAATTGCTGCAGGAGTCGATCGGTCTTGCGAACACGCAATACGCGGGAAAGTACGTCTTCGCGGGAACGGCAGTGCCGACGTCGCAGCCGCTGGTCAAGAGCTCGGGCAGCCCGATCTCGTCGGTGACCTCGCAGGGCAACCTGGTGCAACAGGTCCAGCAATTGCCGAACGGTCAAACCGTCTCGACGAACGTCACGCTGCAACAAGCCTTCAACTACGGGGCCGCCGACGGGTCGCCGGACGTTTTTCAAACGCTCATCAACCTGCGCGACACCCTGGCAAATGGTTCGATCGTCGATCAGAGCCAACAGGCGCTCAACCTCGCGGGTACCGCGATCAGCTCGACGACCACAATCGCGCAGCTCTCGACGGGTGCCATACCGCAGTTGATGGCGACGCCGCTGACTCCTGACTCGAGCGGCAACGTGTCGATCAACGTCGCGAACGGTGTCAACACAAACGGCGTCACCATCACGCTGCTACCGACCGATACGGTCGCCTCGGCGCTTACGAAGATCAATACGGCGATCAATCCGCTCGGGATCAGCGCGACCTTCAATGCGAAAACGCAAAAGCTCGCATTTTCGAGCACTTCGAACCCGCCCGCTACCTTTGAGATCCAGGACGTCCCGAGCGCTGGTGCTACCAACACCGGAAATTTTCTCGCGGCGTTCAACGTGACGCAGCAGGCGACGGTGGCGAGCGACCTTTCGACGCAGATCGGCGATATCGACCACGTGCTGCAGGCGGCCCTGAACGCCCGGGCCACGGTGGGCGCGGTGCTGCAGGGCGTGCAGGGGCTGAGCAACGCCGCGAATTCACAGGTACTTAACGACACCTCGGTGCAGTCGGGCCTGGAAGATACCGATATTGCTAAGGTGACCTCGCAGTTCACGCAGACGCAGACGGTGCTGCAGGCCGCATACGCGACGACGTCGCGCCTGGAATCAAAGACGCTCTTCGACTATCTGTAAATAGGGTCTGGGAACAATGACGGCACGCATGGAGATGGACATGAACCCGACGCAACCGGTAACGGTGGAGTTTCCTCGCTTCGGCGAGTGCTCGTACGTGGAGGCCGAGGTCATCGAGTTCCCATGGGGGCTTCCCGGCTTTCCGAACCTGCGCCGTTGGCTCGCGTTGACGGTCGAGACCCAGAGCAGTTTCGTTTGGCTCCAGAGCCTTGACGACGTCAATGTCGCCCTGCCAACGGCCGATCCATACCTGATTTTCGAGGATTACGACCCCAAGCTGCCCTCGTATGCCGTCTCAGCGCTCGAGATCGAGAATGCCTCGGACTTTACGATGCTCTGCGTCGTCGTCGTCACCGATGCGGCGGAAGAGATGACCATGAACCTCTTCGCGCCGATCGTCGTGAACCTGCGCAGCCGCAAGGCGCGGCAGGTCGTCCTCGAAAACTCCGGGTTTTCGGTACGCCAGGCCATCCCGCGCAAGGCAGAATCCGCGGCCCCGGTAGCCGAGTAGCGCGGCACGCGTAGCCGGCTGCTCGGAGCTCCTTGGCGCTAGGCCTTTAGAGGAAGGCCCCTGGCCGCGGCGAGAAGCTCCTGCGTGCTCGGCGCTTCGCCGGCTGCCATGGAGGGCCGTGACCAATGCTCGTTCTGAGTCGGAAAGTCAATCAATCGATCATGATTGGTGACGATATTCGCATTGTGGTCGTCGCCGTTGACCGCGACCAGGTCAAACTCGGCATCGAGGCGCCGCGCAGCGTCTCGGTCCACCGCTCCGAGATCTACGAAGAGATCCAGCGCGCGAACCAGGCTGCCGTCGCGGCCGTTGGGCTGCCCGCCGCCCCGGCTGCCCGTGCGCAGCTCCAGCCGAGGAAAAAAGGCCCTCCTCGTCACTAAAGTCGACCCCCGAAAAGCCGATATCAGGGTTAGTGGGGACAGGACGCTCCCCACTAGACTAGTCTAGCAAAACGCGCGCGTGATCGATCATCGCGCATCATGGAGGAACACATGGGTCAAGGTCTCAGCATTGCCAACAACCTGTTGGCAAACAACGTCTCCCTCAACCTGAATAAGAATCAGGAAGCCCTCAAGAACATCGTCACGCAACTCTCGTCGGGTCTGCGCATCAACAGTGCCGCAGATGACCCGTCGGGTCTTGCCATTGCGACGAACCTGCAGACGCAGGTCGATGGCTTCAATCAGGCCGTTCAAAACGTTCAGAACGCCAACAACGCGGCGCAGGTCGCGGACGGCGCTCTGCAAACGACGACCGACATTCTGCAACGCATTCGCTCGCTCGCGGTCGAAGCATCGTCGGACATCAACTCGAACAGCGATCGCCAGAACCTTCAAGTCGAAGTTTCGCAGTTGCTGCTCGAAGTCAACCGCATCGCGCAGAACACGAACTTCAACGGCCAGGCGCTCCTCGACGGCTCGCATGCGGGCTTCCAGGCGCAGCAGCAAGCGTTCATCAACGTTACCGCAAACACGGCGCTTGCGACCAACGGCAACATCGCCTCGACGGGCGGCATCAACTACGGTTTCCTCGCGGCGACGGTCGCGGCGAGCGGCGCCGGGTTCTTCACCACCGTCGGTGGAACGGCCGGCTTCGGCGGAACGGGAACGACCGACGGCACGATCGAGCTCCAGGTGATCAACACCGGCGTCTCGATCGCCGTGCAGGAAACGTTCTTCGACAGCGCGACCGGCAAGGTGTGCGTCTCTTCGACGCTCTACGGCGCGAAGGGCAGCGCGAACGCCTTCGACAACGTCGCGGTCACGCTCGGCACGATCACGACGGCCGACGTCGGCACGACCTCGTACATCAAGGTCAGCCAGAACGTCGCGGCGCTGACGAATCCGTCGAACCCCGCCTTCAACTTCCAGTCGGCGGCGAACGAAGGCGACGTCATCCAGGTCGGCATCGAAGCGACCAATACGCAGACGCTGCGTATCTCGAACGTGAACCTCGCACTCTCGGCGGCGAACAACCCGTCGATCGGTGCAGAAGATGCGATCGGTCAGCTTGATAACGCCCTCAACGTGCTGCTCAATCAGCGCGCGCAGATCGGTTCGGTCATCGTTCGTTTGAACGAAGACGCGTCGAACGACAATATCGCTGCGGTCAACCTGCAGGCCTCGGAATCTTCGATCCGCGACCTCAACGTCGGCCAGGCGACGACGGAGTTCACGAAGCTGCAGATCCTGGTGCAAGTCGGCACCTCGGTCCTGTCGCAGTCGAACGCCAACGCGCAAAGCGTCCTCGGCCTCTTCCGATAAATCGGGAGCGGTTCCGGCGACGGAAGCAACGCGAGAAATCGCATACGAGGGCCCGCTCCGGCGGGCCCTCGTCGCGTTTCTAACGCCCCTTGTCCTCGGTGCCGAAAACCTGTACGAATGCCTATTCGTGTCTCATCGAAACGAGCGCTCGCGGCGCCAGCTCAGGCGCCTGCCGGAGGAGCTGCGCTGCCGTTTGGTCTTCCCGCGCCTCCACCGGGCACGCCACAGAAGCCGGCGGGCGTGAGCCTCTGCATGATCGTCAAGAACGAAGAGCGATTTCTGGAGGCGTGTCTTCGTAGCGTTGCGGGTGCGGTCGATGAAATTTGTATCGTCGATACCGGATCGACCGATCGCACGCTTGAGATCGCGCGCTCGTATGGGGCGCGCGTCGTGGAGCGCCCCTGGCGCAACGATTTCGCGTGGGCGCGCAACGAGTCGTTGGCGCTCGCAACGAGACGCTGGATCTTGATGCTCGATGCGGACGAGGTGCTGCGCGAGGAGTCCAAGGCCGCGCTTCGGATCCTGGCAAATGCACCCGCGCACCACGTTGGCGTGTGGGTGCGTTGCTTTAACCAATCTGACGACTATCGCGGAACGGGATCGATGTCGCACGCGCTGGTGCGCGTCTTTCCGAACGACGAGCGCATCCGTTTTCGCGGCATGATCCACGAGTTCGTGGCGCTCGACGGCGGAGCAGAGGGGATCCGGGCAGTCCAAGCGCCGATCGCGATGGACCACTACGGCTACCTCACCGAGGTCGTCACGGAACGCAACAAAGGCGCGCGAAACCTCGAGATCGTGAAGGCCGCGGTCGATCAGGATCCATCCGATCCCTTCGCCTGGTTCAACCTCGCCTCGACCGCATTTCTGGTCGGCGACTTTGAGCTGGCGCGCTCCGCGTTTGAGAAGATGCGCGAGCTCAACGGCAAGAGTCCGCGCGGCTTTATCGCCAACGGGTATGCGATCCTCGCCGAGCTCTACTGCGATAAGTTACGCGACCCGGTGCACGGCGAGCAAATCGCTCGTGAGGCACTCGAATTTTCCCCACGGTATGCCAACGCCCACTTCCAACTCGCAAAGGCGCTCGCAGCTCAAGGGCGATACGACGAAGCGCGCGCCGCGTTTGAGCTTGCGATTGCCGACGGAGCTTACAATCATCAGCAGTTCGTCGTGGACGATCAAGTCTCACTCTGGAAAGCGCATTCGGAGATCGGCTCCACCTACGTAGCTCAAGGCGATGAGGCGAGCGCAATTGCCTGGTTTCGCAAAGGCCTCGAGAACGCACCACGCGTTCAGCCGCTGCGCTTGAACCTTGCGCGAGCGCTTGAACGCACGGGTGCGCTCGAAGAGGCGGGCGAACTCTTCGCCGCCGTCTATAACGAGTTTGGCGACGATCACAGCACGGTGGACTGGGTGAATTTCCTGCTGCGACGGCGTCGAGCAGAAGAAGCACTCGCGGTGATCGATGCACGGCACGCGAAAATGGGAGACGAGCATGCTGTTGCGCTCCTGCACGCTGCGGCGCAGATCGCTGCGAAACTCGGCCGGCCGGATCCCGAAACGTATTTGGAAGAAGCGGCGCGCCGGGCTCCGGGAAACGCCGAGATTCTTAATTGGCTCGAAGCGATCTACCGGCAGCGTGGTGATGAGGCGCGCCTACAGCGCCTGCTTCAGGCGGAGGCGCAGACAGAGCCCGTTTCTGCCGCCGACTTTTTGCGGCGTTCCTATCAGGCGAACGTCGCACGGGATTTCGAGGCGGGCTTGCGCTTTGCCGAGCGCGGCCTGACGCTTTCGAGCAATCACGAACACTTGCGTTACAATGCGGCGGTCGCAGCGTCTGCGCTCGGTCAGAGCGATCGAGCGCTCGAACATGTTGGATATATTCACGGCGAGAACGCTGCGGTCGCACTTCCAGCGGAGATGCTGCGCGCACAGCTTTTTCGCACGAAGGGAAATCTTGACGAGGCAATGGCGGCCGTCGAGCGCATCCTCGCCCTCGAGCCTGGACATGTTGAGGCGCTGCTGCTGCGTGCTGGGCTCTTTGAGGCACTCGGTGATGCCGCGGTGAGCGAGACGACGTTGCGGCGCGTTCGCGAAATCGATCCCCAACGCGGCTCGGTCGAACTTGCCGCGTTCCTTTTGCGGACGGGCCGATACGATGAGGCTGCGCGCGTCGCCGAGGCGGGTCTTACCCAGTAGATGCGCTACTCGATCATCATTCCGGTTTTCAATAAAGCAGATCTGACGAAACAGTGCTTGGACGCATTGCCGGCCACGATTGCCGACGCTGGCGAGGGCGAGGTTCTGGTCGTCGATAACGCGTCGAGCGACCATACGGAGCGCGTGTTACGGGCCTACCCGTGGATTCGAGTGATCCGCAACGCCACGAATCTCGGCTTTGCCGGCGCGAACAACCAAGCCGCCGCCGAGGCGCAGGGCGAATTTCTCGTTCTGCTCAACAACGATACGCTTCCGTGGGCCGGATGGCTTGCGAGCATGCTTCATCACGCAGAACACGAGGGCGTCGGTGCGGTCGGGGCGCGGTTGCTCTATCCCGACAAGCGTTGTCAGCACGGTGGCGTCGTCGTCATTGGAAACCCCTTCGGGCGCCAAGAATCGCAGCCGTTCCATTACAACTATATTGTCCCGTTCGACGATGAAGACGTGCGACGAACGCAGGATTTTCAAATCGTCACCGGTGCGTGCCTGGTCACGCCGCGCGCGCTGTACGCGCGCTTAGGCGGTCTCGACGAAAGCTATTGGAATGGTTACGAGGACGTCGATTACTGTCTCAAAGTGCGTCGCGAGGGGTTGCGTGTCGTCTACGATGCCGACGCGGTGCTCTACCATTTTGAATCGCAGTCCGGGATCCAGCGCTTCCGTAAAACCGCATGGAACACCGAACTCCTCGAACGCCGCTGGCGCGGCACCATGCACTACGATGCGTTGGAGAAGAATCTTGCGCGCGGCTTGGTTCGCCATCCGAACCGCAGCGCACGCCTTGGGCTTAATTCCTTTATCATGGCGACACCGCCGGTCAACGTGATCGTTCACGCCCAGGAGCCGTGGGTGTCGCGCGAGGCGTTCGAAGCCGCCGTGCGCGCGAACCACGTGCCGATTGCGGCCGTGCACTGGGCAACGAGCGACGACGCGCTTGCGGTTGCGCGTAACGCAATGCGCGTTCGCGGGCTTCGGTACGCCGCGTTCGTCCACGGCGGCGCCGATCCGAAGCGCGGGTGGCTCGATGAGCTCGTTCGCCAGGTGACATCGACTCCGACGACCGTCGCGGCGACGTATGCGCCCGGCCTGCCGCGCGCTGAGAACGTGACGACGCTCGCGCCGGACGGCCGCTGCATGCTCTTCAATCTCATGGTCATTCCCCAGCATATGGAGCTCGAGGCCTTCGAGACGCTCGGGGGATCGCTTGCGGACCTTGCGCTGCGTCTGATTCCGCACGGGTACGGAACCCGCTGTGCGGCGCTCGACCTCGTGACGCTTCCAGCGCTACCGGCAGATGCCGTCTTCGAGAGTGTGCATGGGCGTTCCATCTCGACCCTTACGACCAGTGATAGCCGCGAGATCGAGCGCATCATGGCGGCGCGGCCGCGACGGGCGCGTGAACTGGTGTCGATTGTGACGTTGAGCTGGAACGCGCCCGAGTTTACGCGCACGGCCCTCGCGTCGATTCGCAAGCATACGTCGGAGCCGTACGAAGTGATCGTTGTCGATAACGGCTCCGATCAGGCGACGCTCGATATGCTGGCCTCACTCGATGACCCGCACGTACGCGTTGTGTATAACGCGACCAACCGGGGCTTCGGCGGCGGAAACAACGACGGGATCGCTGCCGCGCGCGGCGCGTACGTCGTCGTGCTCAACAACGACGTGGTCGTCACGGATGGCTGGCTCGATGCGTTGCTCGAACCCTTCGATCGCATGCCCTCGGTCGGCGTAACCGCGCCGCGCAGCAACAAGATTGTCGGCGATCAAGAGGTCGTGGATGCGTCGTATCGCGATCTCGAGGGGATGCATGCGTATGCACGGGAGCGACGACGTGTTCATGCGCAACGCGGCTACGTCACCGACCGCGCGATTGGGTTTTGCTTGTGCATCGACCGGCGTGTTATCGATCAGATCGGTGGCTTTGACGAGCGGTTCCGCATGGGGAACTTCGAGGACGATGATTTTTCGATCCGCGTACGAGCAGCGGGCTACGAAATCTACGTCTGTGACGACTGCTTCATCCACCATTTCGGAAGTCAATCGTTCAAAGCCAATAACGTGGATCATGGGCTCACGATGCGCGAAAATTGGGCGCGGTTTGCGCAGAAGTGGGGATACCCAAGCGCGTTTCCCGAGCAGGGATACGATCCGCGGAAAGCGATCGCCGGTGGGTTCGATCGCGAACGACACTATGCGCCCCTGCCGGGGCGCCGCGATGCGACGTCCCCGGTCGATCGGCAACCGGCGATATGCGTGCAGTTCGCGCTGGTCGTGCGCGATGAAGCGACCTGGAGCCAGGCGGCCGAATTTAGCCGGCGATACTTACAAGCGTTCGATTCAGCGAATCCGGTCTCGCTTGCGATCGCGACGCTTGGCTCGCCCGATGCCGCGACGATCGCCAAGCGCCTCGTTCGAACGCTCGAGAAGTTAGGTATCGCCGAGGCGGCCTGTGCGGACGTCGTGGTGAGTGACGAGGACGATGTCCAAGGGTGGCGCGATCGGCTCGTGGCGCAGAGCGTGATCGATGCGAGCGGCATCGAGGACCGGAGCCCAAGCGCGCTGCGCCGGCTGCTCAAGGATGCGGTTGCATGAGGCTCCACAATCGCTTCTCGGCATTTTGGCCCGCATATGAAGCGGAGTTCGTTGATGCCCTTTGCCGCGTCGAGCATTTGACGCATGCACGCTTCGAGCCGGTCTATTCGATGCGATACGAGGGATACATGGATCTCGCGTTCGAGTGCGACGGTGCGTGGCTCGTTCTACCATTGCTGCGTGTCGAGGGTATCTCCGTGATGTTGCCGGAGAATCAGCCGGTGAGCTGGCCGACCGCCTACGCATCGCTTCCGGACGGGCGTCTGCGCGCGATCGAGGAGCCGGTCGTCCTGTGGTTGCGCGCGGCGACCCTAGGACGGTTTGTCAACGATGAGATGATCCGGCAGTTTCGCGATCGGCCACACCTGCGCGACACCTGGGAGCGAGCACGGTCGGCGAATCTTCTTGGCGCTGCGCCGTACGCGAGCGTTCTGCGGACGCTTGGGCCGGCCCGGTATGCACAGCGCATGGCGCGTGGCCGGTCGGTCGCGCTGCGTGGCGCCGATGCGGCCAACGGGGCCGCGTTGCTCTCGGCGGTCACGCGCGAGCTTGCCTGGGAGTGCCAAGGCGACGCTGATGCGGTGCGGTGGTTCGCTGGCCTCCCGCGCGAGGCGTTCGGCCGGCGCGAGCGATACGATCTCTACCTCGGTCCCCGCGATAAGGCCGTGCCTGCGGAGCAGAGCATCTTCGACGATGGGGCCGGTACATCGGGTGACGAACGAACGATCGCCCAGGTAGAGCCGATTCCGACCGATATTACGGTCTCCTTCGATCCCGAGGACGCGCCGGTGACCCGCCGCTTCGCGGTCGCTGAGCGTACGCTGCCCGTGCGCCTCTCGTCTATCGTGGAGCCTGTTCACGGCGGCGGCTCGCGCGGGCACGTTGCGCTCGTCGTTCGCGACGATGCCGCGAAGCTTCGCGACGCCGATATCGATGCGGCCGAGGAACTTGCGCGCGGCTTGCAGGCGGAAGGCTTTGAGGCAACGGTCGGGATTGCCGCGAACGTCGATCCGGCTTCCTGCGATGTCGTACATGTCTTCGGCCTGCGTCACGGCGCTGCCATGGTCGAGCTGTTGCGTCGTGCCGAGGAGACGGGGACGCCGGTTGTGGTCACCCCGCATGCCGACGATCGCCGGGGCGAAGCAACGTCGGGGAGTTCCGGGACGCTCCTCATCCCCCGCGTCACCAACGATACGGTGAGCTTCGATGAGCACATGCGCGCGTTTGCGTCGCGCCGCATCTCGAACCTTTCCACGGATCCGTGGTACGGCGAGGATGCGGCTGTCCTCATGGCGCGCGCGTCGGCAGCCATCGTCGTGAGTTCGTCCGAGACCGAGTTCCTTCGTGAGCGTTTTGGCTATCGGGGCATCACCGTTCCGATTGCGGCTACCGTGCCGCTCGCGGCTGGCACGGAGCGCATCGGCTCGCTCGTCGGTCCCGATGCGTTCGTGCTGGTTCACGCGCCGATCGAGCCGCGCTGCAATCAGCTCGCTACCGCCCTTGCGGCCCAGCGGCTCGGCTACCCGCTCGTTCTGCTCGGACCGCTTGCGGATATCGAGTACGCTCGTTACGTCAATGAGGTCGTCGGTCCCGGGACCATGCTCCTGCGCGATCACGAGCTCACCGACGCCGAACTCGCCGGCCTCTATGCGCGCGCGCGGGTCGCTGCCGACGTCGGATGGTCCTCGCGCGGCCTTCACCGGCTCGCGCGGGCCGCTGCATGCGGCGCGGCACTCGTGGCAAGTCTCGGCGGGTATGCAAGTGACGTGTGGGGTGAACTCGCTATGTTGGCCGATCCCGCGAGTATGACCGGTATCGAAGAGGCGCTAGCCCTTGCATGGGAGGCGCAGCCGCTCGTAGGAGCAGCAATCGCCGCTCGAACCGCGGAGCGCTGCGACCCGTTCGCCGGGCTGATCGCGGTTGTCTCAGCGTACCAGCAAGCGAGCCTCCCCGTCGCTCCCTAACGCCTCCTAGGCGGGCTCTTAACGGATAGCGTCTAAACTGGTATCGACCGGGTGCCGATTTCTACATGAGAGGCATATCGAAGGAGACCCCACCTACATGGACGTCCAACCCCCTCCCGCACCCGGCGCGAACGTCGTGGTCGGCAGTGCGACGCCACCGGACATCTTTGCCGGCGCCGCAGAGGCGACCGCGTCGCCGCAACCCGTTGCGGCTGCGTCGGCGAGCGCGTCAACTGATGCGCCGACGGCACGAACGACCTCCGGCATCGCGCCGGCCGTCGCAAAGATCTTTGGATCGGGAGGCATCCCGCAACCGGTGAACCTCGACGTCTCCTATCGCGTGCTCAAGAATCATGAAATCGTCACCGTCTTCACGGATCCGAAGACGGGGCAAGAGGTCGCGCAGTTTCCGCCCGAGATCCTGATCGGGCTCGCGCAGTTCTTCGATCAACAGCAAGGCGTCACGCTGGATCAAAATGCTTAACCTGGAGGACATGGATGTCTAGTAGCAGCGTTCCCGGGACCAACGTCCCGCCGATATCATTCCCCGGCATTGCCTCGGGTATCGACTACAACGCGATCATCACGAAGCTGACGTCACTGACGTTGCAGCAGAACGTTGGTCTGAACGCGCAGATTGCGACGCTCAATGCGGCGAACGCCGAACTGATCAAGATCAATAACCTGCTCGCGTGCGTACAGACGGCGCTCGGCGGTCTCTCCGATCCGTCGCTCTTTTCGTCGTATGACGCGACATCGAGCAATACGGCCGAAGGCGTCGCATCGGTCGTCGCGGGAGCGACGCCGCTATCGGGAACCTACACGATCCTTGGCTCGACGCAAGCAACCTCGACGACGATCACCAATAATCCGGCTGCGGGACACAGCATCTATGACGGCGGATCGAATAATCTGCCGCTCACGAGCGCCTATTTGGCGGTCTCGCCCACGGCGGGAACGAGCGGCCAAGGGACGATCACCGTCAACGGCGTGCAGGTGTCGTACAACGTCAACGTCGATTCGGTCCAGAGCATCCTCTCGAAGATTCAGAGCCAGGTGCAGACCGCGACCGGCGATTCGAGCTTTACCGCCACCCTCAACGCAAGCGGCGAGGTGGTGATCTCATCGACACAGCACCCGATTACGCTCGGCTCGCCGAGCGACACGGGAAACTTACTTCAGGTCCTCAAGCTCTCGACCGCGCAGGTGAACAACACCTCGACGAGCGGCACGGTCACGAGCACGTCGAACATCGGCGGCATCAATCAGGCCGCGGCGTTCAACAGCACGACGAATGCGGGCTACGTGACCGCGGTTACCTCAGGGACATTCACGATCAACGGCGTCCAGATCTCGCTCAACGCGGCGAACGACAACACGGCCGCGGTGATCGCGCGGATCAACGCGAGCAGTGCGGGCGTTATCGCATCGTACGACGCGACGACCAACAAGATCGTGCTGGCCGCAACGGCGACTGGTCCGCAAACGATCGTGCTGGGCGCCAGTGGTGACACGAGTAACTTCCTGACGGCGGCAGGATTGACGACGGCGGCGGGCGCCACGACGCAGGTCGGCGCGCAAGCATCGGTGACGATCCAAGACCCAACGGGTACGACCAGCACGGTCTATAGCAACTCAAATCAAGTGACGGATGCTATTAACGGCGTCCAACTCAATATCACGAGCTTTACGACGCCCTACACGATCTCGGTCGGGCAAGATAACTCAAAGCTCATCTCGGCGGTCAACACGTTCGTCTCGGCGTATAACGCCGCGATCACCGAGATCAATAACGCAACCGAGCCCCCGGCGGTCATCTCGCCGCAACCGGGTTCCTCGACGACCGCAACCTCGGCGTCGGTCGGCGGTGGCGTACTCTTTTCGAACTCCGATATCAACTCGGTCAAGGACGAGTTGACGAACATGATCACGGGATTCTTCGGCAACCCGTTCAAAGCGGACTCGGCAAGCTATTCGAGCCCCGTGCCGCAATACGATTCCCTTTCCGCAATCGGCCTGCAGGTGTCGAGCTCGTTCTCGATCGTCCAAACCTCGAGCAACGGCGGCAGTACGAGTGCCACGAACCCGGTGACGACGCAGAGCTTGCAAGGCACCGACGGTACCCTCCAACCGCTCGACGTCGCGACGTTCACGGCGGCGCTTGCAGCCAATCCGAGCGGTGTCCAGGCGATCTTCCAAGGGGCTTCGAGCCTGACGTCGCAACTCGGTAACTACTTGGGGCAGGTTACCGGCTTACCGACGTTGCTGAATTCGGGCCTCACCGGTATCCTGCCGATCGGAAACACGGCGATCATCCAAGGTTTCGAAAACACGAACACCGATGCGATTACGTCGATTCAAGACCAGATCACCCAGATCACGGACAACGCAAACCAGCAGGCGAACACCTTGCGTACCGAGTTCGTGAGCACTGAGGGGACGATCGCTGAGTATCAAGCCTTACAAGCGCAGTTGGGAGGGTTCTTCAAGAGTGCGGGTGGGTAAGTGAGTATGAAGACATCGGCCGATCAGAAGTACCTCGAGACGTCGATTGCGACCGCCTCGAAAGAAGATTTGATCGTCAAGATCTTCGATGCGCTCATCATCGCCTCCCAACAGGCGCACGAGAAGTTGCTGGGCGAGCGCGACGATATTCAAGGGATTCACAAAGCGTTACTGCGGGCGCAACGGGCTTGCGCGCTGCTGATGGCCTCGCTCGACATGGAGATCGGCGGGGAGCTTGCCAAAAATCTCTTCCGCGTCTATGAGTTCTGGCACCACGAACTCGTTATGGCCAACATGCAGAAGGACCCTGAGCGTGTTGCGCGCCTGCTCCCGTACTTTACCGAATACCGCAAGACATGGGCGCAAGCGGTTGCGGAGTTCAAGGCGATGAAGAGCGCGCCGCAACCGGCTCCCGGTGGGGCGAGTTTTGCCGCCGTCGGCTGACGAAGCCCGGACCGCGCTCGAAGCGGTCGCCGTCGAGATCAATACGCTCGAGCGTCTCTGCGTCGAGATCGATGCGGCGTTCGGAGCGCGCGAGTGGGCGCGTCTCGATCGCGCGATTGCCGATTCACGAAAGGCGATGCACGGCTTGGAGAATGCGATGGCCGAAGCGCTTCCCTACCGGGACGAAGCCTTCGACCGAGCGGCGTTTGCCCGCTTACAGGAAATTTACTCGTACCGGCACGAGCGGCTCGAAGCGCTGCGCGCCTATCACGACGAGATCGGGAACCGGTTGCGCCAAATCTCGCGTTGGAAGAGCTACGCGCGCTCGATGGGAACGCCGCGCGACGCGATGCAGCGCTCGTCGCTCATCGACGGCCTGCGCTAAATCCCCGGTCGAATATAGGTGAGCTCGGCCTCCTGGCGCGTTTCGTTGCCGGGAGGTAGCGCTTCGTAGGGGATAAGGCATGGGACCCCGTCGCGTATGACGGCAACGCGCTCGTGGCGTGTGATCTCCAGTGCTTCCCAGGAACGCGGGAAGACGGTACCGCTCGCACGATCGAAATGCCCGCAGCGCACGCCCGCGTGCAAAACGACTCGATGGCCGGCCGCACGCACGCGACTGCAGAACCGATAGTCTTCGTTGCAGATCCGCACGCGCGGAGGATCGCGTTCGACGTACACGTTTGCCGGAAAGTACGGCGCGGCAAGCGTCGCGAGCGCCGCCGTTCGCACGATGACACAACCGAATCCGACACCGTCAACGGCGACCGGCGCGTGCTCGAATGCGGGGATGGTCGCCGTCGTGGTGTTGGTGTCGTCCCAGCGCGTGACGGCCATCGGGCGAAAACCGTCGCGTGAATAGTAGAGGGCGCCAACGACGGCGCATTGCGGATCGGCGGTGAGGGTGTCGATGAGGCGCGGCAGCGCATCGGGCGTGAGTACCATATCGTCATCGAACATGGCGAAAAGATCGAATCCTTCGGCAATCGCGCGCTCGGCGATGAGCTCACGCTGTGCCGGGACGTAGTTACCGGTCACAACGTAGCGGTCGATATCCTCCACCGCGCTTGAAGGTGCAAGGTGCGCAAGGCTTGTGAGGAAGGGCTGCGTGGGTGCGCCGGCGGTCGGTATTCCGACGAGCAGTCGCATCGCCGCGGTTACAGCGCGGCGCCGAAGGCGGCGATCACGGCCCGCGCGGCAACGTCGAGTTGTGCGTCGTTCTGAAAGAGTACGCCCGTCGTCCGATCGATGCGTAGACGTACGAAGAGCTTTTGCAATACCGTCATCGAGGTCTGGGCGTACATGCGAAGCGCGTTCTCGATCGACGCAGCGTGCGCGGCGTCGAGCGCTGGAGTGGCAACCCGCTGCGCTTGAAGCGCGAGCGTGAGTTGTCGCGCCCGGACAAAGTCGAAACGGGCACGCTCCTCGCCGATCCTGGCAAGCACCGCGCGGGTCGGCTCCTCGAGTTCCGCCGCGAGCACGAGTGCATCCTTGATGGGTTCGGGGGAGAGGACCGGCGCCGGCGCGATGCGATCCAAATCGGCGAGCAGCGCTCCTGCGTACTCTGCAATGGCCTCTTTCTTGCCGAGGCGTTCGTGGAGCTGCGCGCGATGGAGAATTTGCGATTGTGCGGCCAGATGAGCTTTCAAGCCGAGTTCATCGCCGCCATCGGGTGCCGTCGCGCAGGCAAGGGCACTTGCAAAGATGCAGTGGCTCAAGATCGTCGGCGGTTTCGAGCCGTTGAGCGTGCGCTCGAAGAACGCGAGCGTTGCGCGGTCGAAGCGCCCGAAGAGCACGACGGCGTCGCGTACGGGCGGCGCTGCGGTGGCAGGTTCCGGCGGCGGTTCGGGAAGAGGTGATTGGGTGGCCTCCGCAGCCTCCATAGCCGGCGCGGGCGGCGGGGGCGGCGGGGGTGGCGGGGGCGGCGGCGCGGCCGAGGAGAGCGCGGCATCGGCCGCTTCGAAGACGATCTCTTCCTCGGCGTCGAGCTCGTAGATGGGGAGTTCGCCGGTCGGAATATCGACCGGGATGAGCGGCTTTGGCGCATAGAGCGCCGGGTCAACGCGTTCGAGCTCGCTGACGAAGGCAGCCGAAGGCGGACCGCTCTTGCGCGCGACCGTAACGGCACGCGCGCCGACGATAGCCGCGCCGGTGGCGCGAACGCTGGGTGCGATCACCAGCGGCTGGGTGCCAAGGCGCACGCCCACTTTCCAGACGAAGGTCCGGCGCCCGCCGGCAGGCAGATCGCCGAGCGGAAGCCCCGCGCCAAGAAAGCGTTCCGCGGCCTCCTCGCCACCGTCACGCCCATCGATCACGAACGAGCCGGCGCGATAGGCCGCGCCCCCCGGAACCGGAACGGCGGCTACGACGCCTTGGGCAGCTTCCGCACCGTCATTTGCAAGGCTCAGCGTCAGCGTCACGACAGCCCCAGGGATGACCCCGCTTTGGGGCGTCGCGGTCGTTTCCACGTTGACGACGGCGCTCTTCGGTGCTGGAGGCGTCTCGTCGGTTCCAATGATGCTGCCGGCCTCGGCAAGGCCGCGCGACTGCCAGGCGGTCTTGTTCGGGGTCGCAAGGCCGAGCGCGGCCCGTTGCAGCTCCAGGAGCCGCATGTCGGCGCTCAACTCGAAATCTGGATCGAGATTCATCAGGCGCGGCGGGCGAAGAGGCGAGCGAAGAGCCCGCGAGGCTCCGCGGGCGGCGCGATCGTCTCGACGACGGCGGTGCGCGGCTTGAGGCTAATCCCGCGCGCCAGCATCGCCGCTCGCACGTGATCCTCGTTGATCAGGGTGCTCGCGCGGTCCACAGCCTCGCGCATCGCGTGATGTGCGAGCATGGTCAGACGGCGCGGCACGCCGCCGGAGGCCTGGGCGAGCAGCGCGCGCGCGTCGGCCGTGAAGAGTTGCTGGCCGGGCGAAAGCCCGGCCTTGGTCAGGCGGTAGTCGAGGATCGCGAGCAGGGTTGGTTCGTCGAGGAGGTCGAGGCGAATCCAGCCATCGACGCGGTCGGCCAGGTTGCCGCGGGCGTCGATACGCTTTTCGAGCTCGCTCTGCCCAAAGAGCAGCGTGTTCAAGAGCTTGCGCTGCGGCACATGGTAGTTGAGCAGCAGGCGCAGTGCCTCGAGGTTTTCGTCGCTCAGGTTTTGCGCCTCATCGATCACGAGCACGAGCGTGCGCTTTTCGAGGACCGCCGTCTCGAAGAAGAAGTTCTTGAGGGCGTTCTTCAGCGCCGCACTCGATCGCGCGGGCAGTGCAAGACCGAAGACGCGACCGATCGCGACGAGAAACTCGGTCTCCGTCGCAAAGGTGGGATCGAGGATCTTGCCCATCACGATGCGGTCATCGGCGAGCAGCTCTTGCTCGAGCGCTCCGCTGAGGCTGGTCTTTCCGGTGCCTGGATCGCCGAGAACGACCGTCAGGCCGCGCGAGGCATCGACCGAGTCGAACAGACGCTCCTTGGCGCGGCGCAGCGCCCCGAGCTCGCAATAGAAAAAGGGATCCGCCGTATCGAGAAACGGATCGCGTTCGAGGCCGAAGTAGCGAAAATAGCGCGACATGACGTAGCGCTCATTTTGACCTGTGAGAGCCAAGCTCATTGTGCTTGACGCGATTCGATCTCGTTTTGCAATCGCTCGATCGCGTCGGCAGGGAAGGAGACGCCGATCGGACGGTCGGGAACCGGGGCGTGGAAATCGGTGCCGCCGGTGACGAGCAAGCCGCGTTCCCGTGCGAGCGAGAAGAGCTCTGCACGTACCGTCGCATCCGCCGTTGGATGGACGACCTCGATGCCGTCCACGCCAAGCTCGATGAGCGCCTGAAGTGACGCAGGCGTACGCAGACGCGCGGGGTGGGCGACGACGCTCACCCCTCCCGAGCTGCGAATCAATCCGATCGCGGTTGCCGCGCTCAGCCGCTCGAGGGCGACGTAGGAGACGCCGTCGTCGGCGAGATACCGGTCGAAGGCCTCTTGCACGCTTGCGACGGCGCCACGAGCGACGAGCGCGCGCGCGAGGTGCGGGCGGCCGAGGCTTGCGCCCGGGGCCGTCTGCGCACGTACCTCGTCGATCGTGATGGGGATGCCGCGGGCGCACATGGCTGCGACCATCGCCTCCATGCGCTCCAGCCTGGCGTCACGTTGCGCGCTCAAGGCATGGAGAAGCGGTGAAGCCTTGTCTTCGACCCCGTACGCGAGAAGGTGCGCCGTGTGGCCGTCGTGATGCGTATCGACCTCGAGTCCCGCGATCGCGCGTGCGCCGGGCGGGGCAGCGAACGGGTACGCATCGAGCGTGTCGTGATCGGTGATGCAGAAGAGCTCGAGCTCGCGCGCGCGGACCTCCTCGAGCACGCGTTCGACGCTCCAGACGCCGTCGGAGCGGTCGGTATGCATATGGAGATCGATCAGCACGTCTAAGCTATCGGTCAGACGAGCCGATTCATTAAACCATATGGGTCTCGACGACGGCTACCTTGACGAATTGGAAGCGCGCACGATCTACATCTTGCGCGAAGCGTTCTCGTGCGTGAACCCGCTTGCGATGCTGTGGTCGATCGGCAAGGATTCAACCGCGCTCCTATGGATGGTGCGTAAGGCCTTTCTTGGTGAGGTGCCCTTTCCGGTCGTGTTGCTCGATACGGGCATGGAGTTTGCCGAGGTCTATGCGTTTCGCGATCGGCTCGTGCGCGAGTGGGAGCTACCCGTGGCAAACGAACTCTGCCCGCCCGAAAGCAGCGTCGATCAGACGTTGCCGGCGGCAGCACGTCATGCGGCGCGTAAGACCGCGGGACTTCGCACCCTGCTCGAACGCGAGGGCTACCGAGGAATCATTTTAGGGATCCGGCGCGACGAACAGGCGATTCGCGCCAAGGAACGGGTCTTTAGCCCGCGCAACGCCGACGGCTCGTGGGACCCGCGCGCGCAGCCTCCCGAGCTGTGGGAGTACTTCCCCTATCAGGTGCCCGACGGCGCGCACGTACGCATTCATCCCTTGCTGCATTGGACCGAGCTCGATATCTGGCGCTACACGCTGCGCGAACAGATCCCCTACGTACCGTTGTATCTCGCGCGCGACGGCAAACGCTACCGCTCGCTCGGCGAGAGCAACATCACGTTTCCAATCGCAAGCAACGCTGATACCCTCGAGAAGATCGTGGCGGAATTGGAAGTCACGCGCGAGCCCGAACGTGCGGGGCGTGCCATGGATCGTGAGACCGAAGATGCGTTCGAACGCCTGCGGACTGCGGGGTATATGTGAATCAGCTTCGCATCGTGATGGTCGGTGACGTCGATGCAGGAAAATCGACGATCCTCGGGCGGATGCTCGTCGATATCGGAGCCGTGACTGCGGAGCGCTTGGCCGAACTCGAAACCTCGAGCGCAAGGCGCGGCGTGCCGATCGAGTACTCGTTTCTGCTCGATGCCTTTCAGGTAGAACGCGATCAAGCGATCACGCTCGATATCGCGCGCGTTTGGGTGCGCACACCTGAGGCGGAGTTCGTTTTCGTCGATGCGCCCGGGCATCGAGAGTTGATACGCAATCTGCTAAGCGGCGCATCCGAGGTCGATATCCCGGTCATGGTGGTGGCAGCCGACGAAGGCCTGACGCAGCAGACGCGCCGCCAAGCGCTCTTCCTCCAATGGCTCGGCTTTCGCGAAATTCTCGTGACGATCAACAAGCTCGACCTTGCCGACGATGCGCGCGACGCCTACGAGCGCCGCGCACGCGAGGTGCGCACGCTGCTCGAGCACCTTGGCATCGCCGCATCGGCGGTGATACCGGTCGCAGCGCGCAGCGGCGATAACGTCGTTAGGCCGGGGGCGACGACCGCCTTCTGGGAGGGGCCGACGCTGATCGAGGCACTTGCGCGCATCTCGCGCCGTACCGTGCGCGACGATGGCCCGCTGCGCTTGGTCGTCCAAGACGTCTATCGTCGCGACGGCGCTCGTATCGTTGTCGGGCGTGTCGAGAGCGGTACGCTGCATACCGGCGAGCCCATCGTGTTTTGGCCGTTGCAAACGGGTGCGCGGGTCAAACGCATTCTTCAGTGGCCGCAAGGCGACGTGCCATACGTGAGCGCGGGCGGCGCAGCTGCGATCGAACTCGACGCGCGTGTTTTTGTGGATCGCGGCGCCGTGGCAAGTCGCGCGAGCGATGCGCCCGAACTCGGCCACGTCATTCGCACCCGCATCGTTTGGCTCGGCGCGGAACCGGTGCGGACCGGTGAGGCGCTACGCATGCGTCTGGGCACGCGTGAGATGCCGGTTACCTTGCAGCGCATTGACGAGATAGCCGATCCCGATACGCTCGAGCCGCGTCATGGGGAGCGAATCGAAAGCGGCGACGTCGCGATCGTGACCCTCCTGGCCCGCGAGCTGATCGCCGCCGACGTTGCGCTCGAAGGCTCGAGCATCGGACGATTCGTATTGGTGCGTGGTAACGCGATCGTCGCAGGCGGTCAGGTTGAGGCGGTCGTGTCGCAGAGTCGTGGCGAGGGCGCAACCAACGTGGTCGCGATGGCCTCCTCGGTCGATCGCGACGAGCGCGCACAGCGCAACGGTCATCGCGGAGGCGTGTTTTGGCTGACGGGTTTGCCGAGCGCGGGTAAGTCCACCGTTGCGATGGTCGCGCAGCGGATGCTCTTCGAACGTGGGCGTCACGTGTACGTGCTTGACGGGGACACGCTGCGAACGACACTCAACATGGACCTCGGCTTCTCGGACGACGATCGTGCGGAGAACGTCCGGCGCACTGCGGCGGTCGCAGGAACCTTTGCCGACGCCGGGTTCATCGTCATCTGCGCGTTGATCTCGCCGTTTGCGGCCGATCGCGAACTCGCACGATCGGCGTGCCGTGCGGGCTTCTATGAGGTGCATGTGGCGTGTGACCTTGCGACCGCGGAGAGCCGCGACGTCAAAGGACACTATCGCCGGGCGCGTCTGGGTGAGTTGGTGCGCTTTACCGGCGTCTCGTCGCCGTACGAAGTTCCCGAGTCGCCGGATCTTCGACTCGATACGGCCGCATCGAGCATCGATGAATCGGCGTCACACCTGCTCGAATTTATCGAGGAGCGCGTCCTGCTCGCGCACGCTTCGCAGCGCTAGCTGCGGAGCTCCTCACGAGGCCGGATGGGGGATGCCCGCGAGCCAGCGCGCTACGCAACGATCGTAGATCGCGCGTTGCGTGCGTGCGAGGTCCCAGCGCTCGTCGCCCGGGCGCAAGAACGCGCAAAGGTCATCCGGCGCGACCTGACAACCGTACCGCTGCATCACGCGGTGGTTCGACGGCGAAAAACGCTCGAGTATGGCAACGGCTTCGTCGTACAGCATGAGCGTGTAGGGCCCAAACGCGATCGCTGGGTCCAGTTCCGGGGCTATGTCGCGAAGAAAGTCGCGCGGATCGTCCGGGAGCGGTATCTCGGGGAATAGCCGCGCGAAGATGGTCCCGAGAATCGCGATAAACGGAAGCCGCTCGTTGACGTTTAAATGGGCGACGTGAAGAGGCCATGATGCAAGAGGTAGGTCGGGAGCGATCGTTGCGAGGCCCGCGAGGAAATCGCGATAGATGTGTCCAGGTCCACGCCACGGTTCGTACGCGCGTACGGCCACGCGCTCAGGCCCGCAAGCTGCCGAAAATGGCTCAAGCAAGCGCTCGTAGTCAAAAAGGACGATTCCGCCATCCGGTGTTGTGAAGGTGCCCTCGTTCAGGACGTGGTGCAGATAGGCATCGTATCCATGGGCCGGCTCCTTCGAACGAAATCGTTGCCCGTACATGGAGTCTGCGTAGGATGCCTGGTCTCGAAGAAAGGCGATGACTGCGGCATGATGGCCGGCGCTCTGAATGGTCGTGACGAGATCGCGAATTGCCGCAGGATGGTTGTGAAGCAGCGAAAAGTCTTCGGCGGTGAGGATAGCGCATGACGCCTCGCACGCAAGAAGCTCCGCGCGCAGTTGCGCTAGACGAACCTGCGCCCGCTCCGCGAGCAGATCCCACGCAAGGTCGTGATTTTCCCACGAAAAGGTCTCCCGGCCGGTGTTGAGCACGGTGAGGCCCATCTGCTGGAACGTAACGCGATTCTCGTCGAGAAAGAACTGCAACGCCGTGGACGCGGTTTTATGGGTGCCGATGTGGATGAAGCAGATCCGCGGCTGCATCGACAAAACGAACCTCCTACTGGGACCACGCAGTGAAACAGCGGTCGAAGATGGCGCGCTCCGCGTCGGCGCGTTCCCAGCCGGGAGCATTCTCAGGAGCAAGGTCGTGATTACGCGTGCCGGGGAGTAGCATCGAGAAACGGGCCTCGAGCGAGCGAACGTCGGCTTCGAAATGGTCGATCAAGCGCAGATGGTCGTCTCGCGTGAGAAGCGCGTAGCGTTCGTTTAGCCAGGCGCGTGGTACCTCGGGGAGATGCTCTGAAAAAAATCGCTCGGGATCGTCCGGCAGACCTGTCTCGGGGCGTAGATGGACGAACGTATAGCCGAGAAGTGCGCCGAATGTCAGGCTTTCGTTGATCCGCGGATGCGCAAGTTCGAGAGCATCGGGCCGTACGAAGGCGGGCGTAAGACGTGCAAGGGCAGTGATGAAGTCGTGAAAGATCGTAAGGGTGGGTGCGCTGCGGCTATAGGGCCGGACGAGCACGTTCTCATGACCGACCAGCGCGCCAAAACGCAGGGCCATCTCGCTATAGTCAAAGGTGATCGTGCGTTCCCCAAGGTCATATATGCGCGTGCGGCATATTTCGTTCAAGACACCGCGTAGGTCGCGAACGGAGCCGTGTTTGACCTGCTCGACATAGATCGATTCCGCAAATTCGGCTTGCGCGCGAACGTAGAGCAGTATCTTCGGCGTGAATCCGAGTCCGCGCAACATTGCGAGGAGTGGCTCCATGCGCTCCGGTCGATCGTGAAAGAGCGAGAACTCTTCCGAACTCAAGACGACAGCGCGATCGGTACGCGCAAGCTCGTCGCGCAGTAAGCGCAATTGCTCTCCGGGTGCGCCGTGCAGCAACTCCCAGGCAACCGCATGCGTACCGGGGACCACACCGTACCATCCGCTCTTTGCGAAGTGCAGCCCCGCTTGGTCGAGTGTCGAACTGTTCGTTTGAAGAAAATACTGAAGAGACGTTGTTCCCGTCTTATGGGTTCCGGCATGGATGATGCACGGCCGATCCATTAGGTATTCTGCGTTGACTCGGCGGATAGCGCACGTTGAACAATGTGCCGGACGCGGCTACTAAAATACTTCGGTGAAACCTCGTTGCGAACGCGCGCGAGCGCGCGCTCGCGCAGCGCGTACCACAACGTACGATCGTTGTTGAGGCGCATGATGGCATCTGCGAATGCCTCCGGAGTGTCCGCAACAAGCATGTCCACGTCAGCCTCCCATTCGAGCTGGCGGGCAAGGAGGCTCGTGGCGACGATGGGAACGCCGCTTGCGGCTGCTTCATATACTTTTTGTGGAAGCCCGGCCGAAAAACGCGTCGGAGCGATAAAGATGCGCGCGCGATCGTATATCGGGCGTAAATCATCGACGAGACCGAGAAACGTAACCCCCGAGCCGGCAAGACGCGCGGAGCGCATAACGCCCGCATGAGTGACCGAAACGCCGGGGAGACGAGGCCACACCGCCTCGACGAACCAGGTGAGCGCGTCGTCGTTTGGACTGTCGGCTTCGATTGCGCCAACGAAGAGCAGGCCATGCCGTTCGGCAAAGTCCGCCGTGGTAGGCCGTGCCTCAAGCGAGAAGGAGAGTAGTTCGATTGGACCATGAAACTGTGTGGCAATAAGGGCGCGCTCTCCCTCGGAGACCGCACAGATCATGCTGCATTTCGAGGTGATCGCCAGTTCCTCTTGGACCTTCGCGCGATACTGTTCGGGGTTAAGCGGGGTTCCGGCGACCTCGGCGCGGATGCGTTCACGTTCGATGTACACCGCCTCCGCGTCGTAGACGATCGGAATGGTTGAACCCCGGTGACGTAAGGCCTCATGAACGTCCTTCATGTTGTGTGGCCGGCTTACCCAGAGCAGATCGATCTCCGAGGAGAGTGTATCGATCGTGATGCCCAGGAGGTCGCGTCCTCTCCCATAGAGGATGTTGACGCCTTCGACGCCGCTTGTGAGTGGCGGTTCGTCGTACGGAGTACCGAGCGGATAGAACAGCACCTCGTAACCGGCGTCGCGCAGGCTGGTGAGAATGGATCGTGCGCGTGGATAGCCGCGACCTAATTCGTTGTATGGTACGCGATCGTCAATAACGAGGATACGCGGACGACGACGTGGTGCTACGCGGGGCGCGGCTCCGCGGGTAAAGGCATCGAACGCACGTGCGCGCGAAAACGTCGGGCTTGCAGCGAGTTCCTGAAGTTCCACGGTGAGAGCACGAAGGTGCTGTTCGCGCAAATTTGCGGTCGCCCCATCGACGCTGTGCGCTCCATAAATCGCTCGCAGGGCGGTGAGGTACCCGTTCGGGTCGGCAATGGCGGGATGGAGCTGGCTTGCAGGGACGTGGAGCACGATGTTGCCCGCATCGAGCACGCCGAGAGGCGTGCAGTCGAGGACGCGTTGTAGGAACTCAAATTCGACGAGGTGTGACAAGCGCTCGTCAAAGAGGCCCGTCGTATCCAATAGTCGTCTACGATGAGCGAGCGAGGCAAGCGGTGCGGCTTCGCCTATTCGTGCCGCGCGTTCGGCGACGAGGTCGCCAAAAAAATGCGGCAACGGTGCGACGACACTGCCGTTGCGTTCGATCGCCAGGTCAACTGGAACGCAGAGCGCGTCCACGCGTTGATCGTTGAACGCGCGCATGAGACGTTCGAGATGATCTGGTGGCCATATGGTTCCGGCCGAAAGGTAGGTGACGATATCCCCGGAGGCAACCCGAAGCGCATCGTTGAGGGCGACCGCATACGACTGTGGCGCCCGGTAGTCGATCGCTGGCGTTGAAGGTCCAGCGCGGTCGAGTAGCAGGGGCATGTTGTCGTAGTTCGCGTTACCAACGAGGACGAGCTCAGCGTTGCGAACGGTCTGCGCCTCGAGTTGCTTGCGTGCGTTGGCGATTGCATTTACGTCTTCGGCCGCGACGAGGATGACGCTGACACGCGGGTTCGGCGTTTGGGGAGTCGCGCGGGTCCGCGTCACGAGATTCGTTAGACGCCCAATCAAGGCCTCGATGCGCGAGCGCTCGTTGGCGACCACTTCCGAGCCTACGGGAAACTGCAGCGCGTTGTTGATTTTTGCCTGGAGCAAGCGCCCAATGCGCGTCTCGTGGCCTTGGACGAGATGTTCGTATCCGGGGGTAAGATAGCGTTCGAGAATGTAGAGGTGGTCGAGCAGTTGTTTGCCTGTCGCCACGTATTTTTCTTTGCCGGTTATCTCGGCCGCGTGAATGCGCACGGCAACGCCGACCGTATCGATAAAACCGAAGCGTGCTCCGCTCCCGGCAAGTCGGAGATAAGCTTCGTAATCGCCGCAGATGACGTTCGGGTCGAAGCCGCCGTGAGCGAGCATCTCTTCGCGATCGAAGAGCGTCGTCGGCGTACACGTGTAGCAGTCGTAGGTGAGCAACTCCGCAAACTCATTGCGGCATCCAAAGTAGCTCCCGCGAAGGTGCCCGATGTGCCCCAAGGCGCGCAAAAAGCGATCGTGCTCGTCCACGTGCGCGTAGCTGGAAAAAAAATAGTCGATTTCGGGGTGCTGAGCGTGGGCGGCGAGGAGCCGCGCCACATGTCCGGGCAATAGGTAGTCATCCGCCGAGAGGAAGAGGACGCGGTCTTTTGTGGCGAGTTCCAGTCCGCGAACGTGATTGCCGATCATGCCGATGTTCTCGGCGTTGCGATATGCGCGAATCCGCGCATCGCGGCTTGCCCATGCCTGAATGACTTCCCATGAATCATCGGTAGAGGCATTGTCGACCACGACGATCTCAAGATCGTCAGCGCGTTGCTCGCAGGCGCTGGTTAGGGTACGGCCGATAAAGTGGCCATAGTTAAACGAGGTAAGGACGATGCTTACACCGCGAATCGGTACCGCCATGTCGCCGTGCTTCGCCAGGACCGAACGCCTTCCGTTGCGAGGCCGGAAAATTTGCATTGGGCCTCCAATACCACCATGGTGAATCTCGATTCGTGGCGTGGCCGGCGCGTGCTTATCACGGGGCACACCGGGTTCAAGGGGGCGTGGCTCGCGAGCCTATGTATCGAAGCGGGGGCCGACGTTTATGGGCTGGGGTTGCCGCCAGTCCAACCGACAAACGCGTTCTCATTGCTGGGTGTTCAGGCGCGTATGCGCTCGACGATTGCGGATTTGCGCGATCCGCTCGCCGTCCGTCGCGTCGTCGACGAGGCCGATCCGGAGTTTGTTTTTCATCTTGCCGCGCAGGCGCTCGTTGGAGAGGGGTACCGGAACCCCGTGGAGACCTTCGAGACGAATGTCCTCGGGACGGTCCATTTACTGCAGGCGTTACGGGGGCGCTCCACGCGTGGACTCGTGGTGGTAACGAGCGATAAGTGCTACCGGAACTACGAGCGACGCGAAGGTTATCGAGAGGACGAGGCACTTGGCGGCGACGACCCGTACAGTAGCAGCAAGGCTGCGGCGGAACTGGTGACGCACGCATATCGGGCGTCGTTCGACGATCTTCCTCCGACGGCGACTGCTCGTGCGGGGAACGTCATTGGCGGAGGCGATTGGTCGCGGGACCGCCTCGTCCCGGACATCGTACAAGCGGCGCTTCGGGGGCGGCCGCCGGTGCTACGCTATCCGCACTCGGTTCGCCCCTGGCAACACGTCCTCGAATCGCTAGCCGGGTACATGACGCTCGCCGAGCGGCTACCGCGCGATCCGCGTGCCGCAAGCGCCTGGAATTTCGGCCCCTTGGACGCGGGGGCGAGTGTGGCCGAACTCACAGAGAACATGTTGCGTGCCCTTGGGCGACCGCCGGTGTGGGAAGAGGCAGTTGAAGCAGCCGAGCACGAAGCGGCGCTGCTCCACGTCGATTCTACGAAGGCGCGCACGCATCTTGGGTGGGCGAGCAAAATGACCGTACGCGAGACGATCGTTTGGACCGCGGACTGGTACCGCGCCTGGATAGCTGGGCACGATATGCGTGCGATGACATTGCGCCAAATCGAGGATTATCTAAAACGATGACCACCGAAGCACCCTGCCGAAACTGTGGCGTACGTCTTGACGTAACGCTCGTGGATCTGGGGATGTCGCCGCTATCGAACGCCTACATCGCACCCGAGCGCGCTCGAGAGATGGAACCGTTCTACCCGCTGCATGCATTTGTCTGCCGTGCATGCCTGCTCGTGCAAGTGGAGGCGTTTGAAACCCCCGAGAACATCTTCGGTAACTACGCGTATTTCTCGTCGTACTCCGACTCGTGGCTCGAACACAGCCGTCGCTTTGCTGACATGGCAACGGCGCGACTCAACCTTCGTGAAGGCGATCTTGTCGCCGAGGCTGCAAGCAATGACGGCTACCTTTTACAGTATTTTCGCGGTCATGGGCTTCGCGTATTGGGAATCGAGCCCGCGCGCAACGTTGCCGCCGTTTCATCAGCCCGAGGAATCGCGACCGAGAGTGTGTTTCTCGGGCGAGATAGTGGCGCGCGGTTGCGATTGGAGCAAGGAACGGCGCGCCTTGTCATTGCGAATAACGTGATTGCGCATGTCCCCGATCTTCATGACTTCATCGGTGGACTGGAAAGTTTGATGGATGATGGCGGCACGCTTACGGTCGAGTTTCCACATCTCTTGAATCTACTACGTGAAGTGCAGTTCGATACGATTTATCATGAGCACTTCTCGTATTATTCGCTGATCGCGATGGAAAACGTTCTTGCTCGTCACGAGTTGCGCGTCTGGGATATTGAAAAGCTACCTACGCACGGCGGATCGCTGCGCCTTTGGGTCGTCCGCAATGCCGACTCGCGCGTCGAACAGGCATCGGTCGCTGAGATACGCGAGCTCGAAGCATCGGCAGGCCTCAACGGGCTCGACACTTATCGTGCATTCGGCCCGCTTGTGGCGGCGCGCAAGCGCGACGTCTTACGGTTCTTTATCGACGCACGCGAGGCCGGAAAATCCGTGGCGGGCTATGGTGCGCCGGCAAAGGGAAATACGCTGTTGAACTACTGCGGCATCGGTACCGACATGCTTGAGTACACCGTGGATCGCAATCCCGCCAAGCAAGGAATGCTGCTCCCCGGCTCGCGTGTTCCCGTCTATGCCGTCGAGCGTTTGCGCGAAACGAAACCGGATTACATCTTCATCCTTCCGTGGAATATTCGCGATGAGGTGGTAGCACAGACTTCGTTCGCGCGCACGTGGGGTGCGCGGTATGTGGTTGCCATGCCGAAGGTTGAAGTTTTTTGATTATTACAAAAACCGAAATATCTGGTGTCTGCATCATCGATATTGAGCGCCTGTTAGACGACCGCGGATTTTTCGCGAGGACGTTTGATGCGGCGGCCTTTGCGCAGGCCGGCTTGACGACCGACTTTCCCGAGCAAAGCATTGCGCAGAACCATGTGGTCGGAACGATTCGCGGATTGCATTTCCAGGCAAGACCGCACGAAGAGACGAAAATCGTTCGATGCCTCAAAGGGGCGCTGTACGATGTTGTTGTGGATATTCGGCCGCAGAGCCTGACGTATGGTCGCTACATCGCGCTCCAGTTGGACGACCGAGACTTTCGTGCGCTGTACGTGCCGCCCGGGTGCGCTCATGGTTACCAAACATTAGAGTCAGACACCTATGTTATGTACGCAATATCGGCGCCTTATGCTCCTGCATTCGCACGTGGCGTCGCTTACGATGACCCGTCCATTGCGATCCAATGGCCGCTTCCGATTTCGCGAATCTCCGAGCGCGATCGGCAATGGCCGCGGCTTTCGATGTTAAGCTAGGGCTTTACGTTCCAATATTGGACCGCGAAATCGCGTTTGCGTGTTTTGATGATCGGAGCCGGCGACCGACCGGCTACGACGGAGTTCGGTGGAATTTGAGCATCCACGAGTATCGATTGAGCTGCGACCACGCTCCCCTTGCCCACACGCGTGGCTCCTAGCACCATTGAGCCGCCATAGATAACCGTGTGCTCTTCGATAGTCGGCTCGCGCCCTGACTCCGTCCCGATCGTTACGTTTTGATAGGCGACGAAATAGTTCGCGTAGCTGGCCTTCCCAAGCACGGTTCCTACGGTATGGATCAGGACGAAGATGTCAGGCAATTGCGTATCAAACATACATACGAGCCCATTTTGCATCTTGTTGAGTAGGAAAAAGCGCGAGGCGAGCTCGATGTCTCCCCGGCGCCACGCGCTGTTTGCCGCGAAGTAGTTGAAGATCGCGCGCTGGTCCCCGTGGAGATGGTTGAAGTAAGGTGCTCCATCGCGGCGATACCCGTGCAATGTGATCGCCGCAAAGCACTGCTCCGTGCGTTGAAGTGCCTCATCGATAACGCGACCGAGGTTGGCAAAGATCGATGCATTTCCGGGAAAGGTCGTGTCAAGCATTCGCTGATACGACGCGACGAGTTCGGGTACATCGATCGAGAGCCTGAGACTACCGGAAGAAGTTGCAAACGGCGTCGATGACACGTTGAATCGATTGCTCCTTCATGAACGAGTGTAGTGGGAGCGTAACCACTTCGGTTGCGACGCGTTCGGTGACGCGCATATCGCCGCGGCGCGAGGAAGCGAAATACGTGTGTTCGTGCACCGGCATAAAGTGAATGCCGGCCGCGATATTTCGGCTTTTGAGAAAGTCGATGAGATCGGTGCGTTGCCCGCGGAGCACCCGCAGGCTATAGATGAAGGGGCTGACGTCGTCGTAGCTGCGACGGAGAACACGGACGCCATTCAACGTCGAGAACGCATCGCTATATCTGCGACAGATTTCCTGGCGCGAGGCGATGAAGGCGTCGACTTGCTTGATTTGCGAAATGCCGACACTGGCCATGATATTGGTGAGGTGATAGCGGAAGCCTTGATCTACCACGTCGTACTCCCAGGCGCGCGCGTTCTTGTAGCGCTCCGTCGTGTCTTTGTCAACACCCAAGAGGCGTAGGTGGTGAAGCCTTGCGAGTTCGTCCTCGCTGTTGACGACCACGCAGCCGCCGTCGATTGACGTGATGATCTTGACCGGGTCGAAGCTGAAGCACGTAACGTCCCCGTCGCTTCCGATTTTCTTACCGTCGATGGTGCTGCCGAAGGCATGACAGGCATCTTCAATGACGCGTAGGTCGAACTCGCGCGCGAGTTCGTAAACACCGGCTCGATCGCACGGAATCCCGGCGAAATGAAGAGGAATGATCGCTTTTGTGCGAGGGGTGATGAGGGCGCGGGCCGCTGCGCAATCGATACCTAGATCGTCATCGCGGATGTCGCACATGACGACGTCGGCTCCCGTATAGCGAATGGCTTGGTGATCCGCTACGTAGTTGAAGGAGGGTACGATGACTTCGTCGCCCGGGCCGACTCCGGCGGCCAACAACGCTATATGAAGGGCGGAGGTTCCAGTGTTGGTCGCGACAACGTGACGCCCGTCAAGTTCGAGATAGGCTGCGATCCGTTCTTCGAACTCTTTTGTTGTTGCGCCCATGCCTAGCCAGCCGACGTCCAGTGCATCGGTGAGGTGTTTTAAGGTGTCAACGCCGATTCGTGGCACGAAAACGGGGATGTGCTCGAGCGTGGCGTTCATGCGATCCATGGTATGCACGGAGACTCCTTCGCGAAAGGTCCAACCCAATCATCGGCGGGAAGAGAGCGCAGCATGAACCTCGTTCTCTGGGGTGCCACGGGGCAGGCGATCGTTCTTGCCGAGCTGTATGGGCGTTTGGGGCGTCCGATCGTCGCGCTTTTTGATAACGACCCGAACGCGAAGTCGCCGCTCGCCGGGGTCCCACTCTTTTACGGTGCTGACGGCTTGTCGCGTTGGGTGGCCGCATATGACCGGATCGTTCCCGTTGAAGCGTTGGTCGCGATCGGTGGCGAGCGGGGGCAGGCGCGCATCGAGATCGCCGCGATGTTCAAGAGCGCGGGGATTTCGGTTGCAACCGCCGTTCACCCGGCGGCGTTCGTCGCAAACGATGCGGTCATAGGTGCGGGTAGCCAGATTCTCGCGATGGCGGCGATCGGTGCGCGAGCACGGATCGGGCAGCACTGCATCGTGAACACCTCCGCAAGCGTCGATCACGAATGCGTAATTGAGGATGGGGTGCACGTTGCGCCGGGAGCTAGGCTCGCGGGCTGCGTCGAAGTGGGGCGCTGCGCGTTTATCGGTACGAATGCGACCCTGCTCCCGCGAGTGATCGTTGGGGAGGGGGCGATCGTCGGTGCCGGGAGCGTTGTTACTCGCGACGTACCGGCGAAGGCAACCGTTGCCGGGAATCCGGCGCGTCGGATCGATCGAGCCTAATCCCAAACCTTCCAAGGCGCACGTCCCGATGCCCAGAGTCCTTCCAGATAGATTTTATCGCGCATCGTATCCATAGGATGCCAGAATCCACGGTGCACCCACGCCGCGAGGTTACCCTGTGCGGCGAGCGCCTCCATCGGTGAGCGCTCCCACGGCGTATCGTCGCCCTCGATGTAATCGATGACCTTCGGGTTGAGGACGAAATAGCCGCCGTTGATCCACGCTCCGTCGCCGGGAGGCTTTTCCCGAAAGGATGTGATCCGTTGTTCGGACATCTCGAGCTGGCCAAAGCGGCCCGGCGGCTGCACCGCGGTTAGCGTCGCTAGCGTCCCTGCGTTCCGGTGGAATTCGATCGCCTTTGACACGTCGACATCGCTCAGGCCGTCACCGTAGGTGAAGCAGAAGGTCTCACCGTCGTCAAGGTAGCGTCGAACGCGCTTCAGACGCCCGCCAGTTTGCGTTTCGGAGCCGGTATCTACCAACGTAATAGACCATGGTTCCACGTCGCTGCGATGGACCGTAAGCGAGTCGGCACGGAGGTCGATGGTGACGTCGGACATATGCAGGGAGTAGTTATGGAAATACTCCTTGATCATGTAGCCCTTGTACCCGCAGCAAATGATGAAATCGTTGATGCCCCAATGCGCGTACGCCTTCATCACATGCCACAAAACGGGTTTTCCGCCGATTTCGATCATGGGTTTTGGGCGCAAGGTAGTCTCCTCGCTAATACGCGTCCCGAGACCACCGGCGAGAATAACGGCCTTCATCGGTGCAGCACCTCCCTCGCGCCTTTCAAAAAAACCTGCCATCGTGTCGGGCGCTTAAGACAGAATATGCCCCCGCCGATACTAGGACGTGAGCATGAACCACCTGGGTGACGATAATGAGCAGGTTAGGACGGCCGCGAGGCGAGCGTATCTGCTTGGGGACGACTTTGACGACGACCCTGCACTTGCCGTGTTGTCGCAAAGCCCTGCGTTAGCGGATCGCAAGCTGGTCGCGGCGATCGCGTGGCGCGACGCGCTCCGCGAGGCCGTATGGCGGCTACACGCATTCATGAGCCTCAGCGGGTATGAGAATCGGGACGAGATCGCCCTGCTCGATCAGCTCACGCGATGCTCGGGCGATCGGCTTCCAGTGATTGAAATGTTGAAACGGCAGGGTCTTGCAGCCGCTGGCACGCGAAATTTTGAGTCGGCGATTCGGCATCTTGAACAGGCGCAATTGTTGGCAGCTCAATGCTCAACCTCAACACGGAGCGGCCGGCTTGCATGGAACTATCTGTGTGACGCGGAGATCGATGCTGCATATGAACGCCTCGCGTCCTTGGTGTCCATGGATCGTACCCCGCAACCATTTGGCATACCGCTAAGCTGCGCGGTGATTGTATCGGGAATCGTTGATGAAAATAGTGGGACCGCTTACGTCCGCAACATGGTGATCGGCCTCCGTGACGCCGGTTTCAACGTGCGCGTGCTCTCGACCGGACATGCGTTGGCTTCAGGCGACCGAGCACGGGCCGACTTCGAACAGCTGGGAATCGACGTGTTCGATGCGGGAAGCGGTACCTACGAGGAACGCCTATCGGCTGCATTTGATTCGCTTGTCGCCCACCCCGTTCACGCCGCGATTTTCGTTCCGTTTATCATGGATGGCGTAGCCAAAATCATGTCTTGCGTCCGCGCCGCTCCGGTTCAGGTCTATGTGATGTCGTCGTTTGAACCGTACTGCGGCAGCTTTGACCGGATGCTCTTCATCAACGAGAACCAAGCTCAAGTTGCGCATGGCCCGGCGCCGGCGATGTATCTTGGGAACGGGGCCGGCCTCGCCGATGCGGTCGAGAACGCATCGCCAACGGGCCGCGCCGCCCTAGGGATTCCGGACGGCGGTACGCTGTTTGGAACCGTCGGCCGCCTACTCAAATTGTTGGATGGTTACGTACCCGCGACCATCGAACTGCTCCAACGCGATGATACCGCGCGTCTTGCGCTCGCGGGGCCGGAGATCGCAGGTGAACAGGGGCTTATCGAGGAGATGTATCGCAGCGCCGGTGTCCGCGACCGGGTCCATTTTCTCGGGCGGCGTCAGCACGATGTCGGGGGAATTCTCAAGACCTTTGATGTCTATCTTGATCCATTCCCAGAATCGGGGGGTCAAGCACTCTTCGAGGCGATGCGCTCGGGCCGCCCGGTGGTCGGTATGGAGGATGCGCCCGTGCCAGCAGAATTTCGGGTGCCTATGTGCTTGAGTGCCGTTACGGAGCGCTTAGGAGATGTTGTGGAGATTGCCCGGGGCGGATCGATCGAGCATTACGTGCGACTCGCCTTGCGTTATGCCCGCGACCCCGAACTGCGTGCCCGCGATGGGGCCGCGCTCGTGGCGCATTCGCGCGAAAAGTATGATCCACGCAAGGCGATGGACCGCCTAGGCCGGCTACTTCGCCAACTGGTCGGCGATAAAGGTGCGTTTGTGGTATGAGTGATTCACAGGATGTAATCGGTGTCGGCGTTGTCGGTTACGGGTACTGGGGACCGAATCTGGTTCGGAACTTCTCGCAGTCGCCGAACACGCGGGTCGTCGCAATCTGTGACGTACGCGCGGAATGCCTAGCAAAGGTCGAACGCACGTATCCTGGCGTTCGGGCGACGACACGCTTCGAAGCTTTGCTTGAGGACCCCGAGATTGACTTGATCGCCCTTGCGACTCCGGTCTCAACGCATGCACGCCTTGGACTCGCGGCGATCGCGGCGGGCAAACACCTGCTGGTAGAAAAGCCACTCGCCGCGTCTCGCAGCGAGGCAGAAGAACTCGTCGCGTGCGCAGAGCGCGCAGGCGTCCGTTTGTTTGTCGATCACACCTTTGTCTTTACTTCGGCAGTACAGAAGATGAAGGTCTTGCTCGATTCAGACGGCCTGGGAAAGCTATTGTATTACGACTCCACGCGGATCAATCTTGGACTGTTCCAACATGACGTGGACGTGCTCTGGGACCTGATGCCGCACGACTTATCGATTCTCGATTACCTTCTCGGTGGACGCATGCCCGAATTCGTTTCCTGTCGTGGCGTGAATCATTTTGGAGAGCTCTCCGATCTCGCGTACGCCACATTAATGTACGACGACAAATTCATCGCACACATCCATGCGAATTGGCTTGCACCGGTCAAGATACGCCAGGTGCTCCTCTGCGGTGATGCCAAAATGTTGGTTTACGATGAAACGGCGGTTCAAGAGAAGCTTCGCATCTACGATCGTGGCGTAACGGTGAGTGACCGCGGGGAAATCTATAAGCGTCTTGTGGAGTATCGAGAAGGCGACATGGTTGCGCCTCGGCTCGAAAATATTGAGGCCCTGGCCGTCGAAATCGAGAACATCGCTGGGACGCTCTTGCGAGGCACGCCTGTCATAGCGGATGGTGCGATGGGACTGCGCGTTACAACGGTGCTGGAAGCGCTCAGCCTATCGCTGTCGCGGCATGGAGAATCGGTGGCTGTGGGTGAATCGCGCGCGAATCGTCATGTATCCCGCAAGCGTGAAAGATCGTAGCGTGCGCGTTCCGTATCTCGATCTCTCCGCGCAGTATCGCGCCATCGAGGATGAGCTGTGGCCGGCACTCGCCGCGGTTTTTGAAACAAGCGCATACGTCCTCGGGTCGTCGGTAGATGCCTTCGAAGAGGCATTCGCAACGTTTTGTGGCGCACGGCACTGCGTCGCTGTGAACTCGGGAACCTCGGCGCTGCACCTGGCGTTGCTCGCACACGGGATCGGTCCTGGGGATGAGGTCATCACCCAAGCCAACACGTTCATCGCTACCGTAGCGGCAATTGTATATACGGGAGCGACTCCGGTGTTGGTCGATGTGTCACGTCCCGATTTCGTCATCGATCCGTTAGCGGTGCGGGCGGCTATTACGGAAAAGACGAAGGCGATACTTCCTGTTCATCTGTTTGGTCATCCGTGTGATCTTGATGCGATCGAGGCTATTGCACATGATCGTGGGGTCGCGGTTATCGAGGATGCGTCGCAGGCGCACGGTGCAATATACGATAACGACGTTATCGGTTCGAGAAACACCGCCTGCTTTAGTTTCTACCCGGGAAAAAATCCGGAAGTTTTCAGTTTGAATGAGACCAGCGTCGCGCGTGATTAGTGTGCGGCGTCTAAAATGTTACGCGGCGCTCGGTGCACCTGTCAAGCGATGTGGCGAACGTGCTGCGCTGCCTCGTCGCGTTCGTCGGAGTCTCCG
>DAIDGX010000010.1 GCA_027452165.1 Vulcanimicrobiota bacterium
TCGAGGTGGCGCGGATGGCCGGCTTGCCGGAGGCCGTTATCGAGCGTGCGACGGAGATCTCCGACGCGCTCTCGGGGAATGCCGACGTGGAGGTACAGGCCCCGCTACGACGCCGTATGGTGCGCGTGACCGAGGGCGAGCGACAATTGTCGTTTCTTGCCGGGGAGTAGGAGCGGGCATTCTTCCGGTCTTCACATTCCTTTCGTCAGTTGGTTCAAGCGCGTCGTTACGATAGGGCCGACGGGCGCATTCCCGCGTCCGCTGGAGTGAACAAAGGTAATGAAGCGTCTCTCTTTTCTTGCATTGACCGCGGCAGCCGTACTCGTTTTCGGCCTCGCGGGCCGGGTGCTGGCCCATCCGTCGATCGATATCGTCGCCTCGAACTGGAAGTTCACACCGGGCACGATAACGCTTCACGTCGGGGAGCCCCAGGTGTTGCGGTTTACCTCGTCTGAGGGTGTGCACGGCGTGCAGTCCGACGACCTCGGCATTCCGCTCACGACGATCATGCCGGGCAAGTTCGTGCCGGTTACGGTAACCCCGAAGAAGGCCGGAACCTACGTGCTCCATTGCGCCATCATGTGTGGTGCGGGGCACGCGAACATGAAGCTGATAGTGAAGGTGATACAATGAAACGCAGCGTCATCATCGCCGCTGCCGCGCTTGCGCTCGCGTTCGGTGCGACGGCGCTGCGTGCATCGGCCATGCCGAATTTCGCCCAAGCCTACGGCGTGCAGTGCTCCGTCTGCCACACGCAGGTGCCGGGTTTGAACGCATACGGACGTTACGTCCAACGCACCGGTTACGCATCGCTCGATCCGCACGTGCTGCGTCGTGAGTATCCGGTCTGGGTGGACGCGTCGGCAAATTATTCTGAGCAGACTCCGAACGTTGCGACCTGGCAGGGGGGCAACGTGGCGATTCATCTCGATGGTGCCGTCGCGAACGACTGGACCTATCACGTGCAGCAGTGGCTCGTCCAGGGCAATCAACCCGGCGGGCTCGACACGATGTGGGTCGCATACAACAACCTCTTCCATCGCGACGGCCACCTGTTTCTCGGCAAGGTCGAGGAACCGGCACCGAGCCCGTTCTCGCAGTGGTTCGATCTGACCGGCTTCCAGTCGGCCGAGATGACGGTCGGCGAACATGCCTACGAAGTCGATGCAAACCGTTGGGGCGCAAAGCTCGCGTACATTCACAAGAAACTCGACGCCGAAGCGGCATGGACCGCGGCCGGAACCGATCTGGACGGCGCGACCGACTTCCGCAACGACACGGATAAGACCCTGCAATACAAGCTCGCCTATGCGACGCCGGAAAATCCGCTCGAGTTTGGCTACTACGGCTCGACGGGATCGTTCCCGCTTCCCGAAGGCGGCACCGACCAGTACTATACGCACGCGTTTTACGTGCAGCGCGATCCAGTGAATCGCGTACCGGGCGTGCTCATGACCTATCAAATGGCGCACGATCAAAATCCGGGAGCGGGGTTCGGCCCGGCCGGCAGCAACGCGTCGTCCTTTGAGCTCTACGAACCGATCGGTGACCGTGCGCTGGTCTCCGTCGGAAAGCAGTTCACGAACGACGGCCTGGGAACGCAAACACAGATCGGCACGGTCGATGCGTCGTACCATGTGATGCGCTTCGTGCACGTGTACGGTGAAGCGCTCTTCAATCAAAACCAGAAGCCGACGTGGAACGGGTTGGTCTGGTTCGCGCTTCCGATCGGCCCACTCTAAGCATCAGGTCGCGCGGGGGAACGGCACGCGGGGGCGAAACGCCACCGCGTGCCGTCTATCGTCCTCCTCGATCCCGTCACGGTGGGCCAAATTGCTGCCGGCGAGATCATCGAACGCCCGCAATCCGTCGTCAAGGAGCTCGTCGAAAACGCCGTTGACGCCGGTGCGACGCGCGTAACGGTCGTCTTGGAGCGCGGCGGAACCGAGTCGATCGAGGTTATTGACGACGGAGCGGGGATCGCACGCGAGGATATCGTCCTTTCCGTGCGACGTCATGCGACGAGCAAACTTCGCGTCGTGCAGGACCTGGAATCGATCGGCACGCTCGGGTTTCGCGGTGAAGGCCTCGCATCGATCGCCGCGGTTGCTCGTCTGGAGGTGCTCTCGCGCACGGCCGGCGCCGAGATCGGTTGCCGCATCGTCGCCCATGCCGAGCTCGCCGAACCGGTCGAGCCCGCCGCCGCACCCGTCGGCACGCGCATGCTCGTGACCGAACTCTTCGCCAACGTGCCGGTACGGCGCGAATACCTAAAATCTCCAAGCGCCGAGTTCACGCGGATATCGTCGTGGCTCAGCACCTTCGCCCTTGCGTATCCGCACGTCACCTTCGTGTTGCGGCACGACGGCAAAGAGGTCTGGACGATGCCTTCGACGGGCGATGTGCGCGAGCGTTTGGCGATGGTGTTCGGACGCGACGCGGCGGCGTCGCTGATCGAGCTCGATCCCGAGGCTACACCAACGCTCGACGGGCGCGTGCGCGGCTTCATCAGCGCGCCGGGGACCGATCGCGGCGATCGCCGTATGCAACTCCTCTTTGTAAACGGGCGCTTGCTGCGCAGCACGCTGCTTGCTGGCGCGTGGACGGCCGGATACGCGACCTTTGCGATGATCGGGCGTCATCCGTACGGCGTGCTCATGCTGGATCTGCCGCCCGAACACGTCGATCCGAACGTGCATCCCACCAAGAGCGACGTGCGTCTGCGCTTTAGCACGCAGGTCTCCGACGCGGTCCGCCGCGCGATTGCAACGACGCTGCGCGTCCATGCGACGGCGCGCTTTCGCGATGCAACGACGCACCCCGGAGGCGTCACCGGCCTTTCCCTTGCACCACATGCCATCGATGCGCAGGTGCAGTCCTTGTTCGACGGGGCACTCGGGGCGCCGGAGGATGTACCGGCACGACGCCTGCGCGTGCTCGCGCAACTCCATCGCACGTTCATCGTGGCAAGCGACGGAGAGGGGTTGCTGCTCGTGGATCAGCACGCGGCCCACGAGCGCATCGCGTACGAGTCGATCGTGGCGCACGCGCACACCCGTGCGCCGAGCGAGCCGCTGCTGGTGCCGCTCGTCGTGGAACTCGATGCGGCGCAGAGTACGGCGCTCGAGCGCGCGCGCGACCTGCTTGCGGAGGGAGGGCTTGAGATCGAGCCGTTCGGCGAACGAACCTTTCGTATCAGCTCGACGCCCGCCGGCTACGCGGCGCGTCCGTTCGATCTCGCCGGATTTCTCGAGGACCTCACCGAGGAGCCGAAGGCGCGCGACGTGCGCGAGCGTATCTGGGCATCGCTTGCGTGCCATTCGGTAACCGTCGCCGGGGAGCGCCTCGAGACCGACGAGATGACGACATTGGTCGATCGGCTACAGCTTTGCGCAAACCCGATGCACTGTCCGCACGGGCGCCCGACGATGGTGCGCCTTGCGCCGGACGACCTCGCGCGTATGTTCAAACGCATCTGATGAACGGCGTGCTCTTGCTCGCGGGGGCGACCGCTTCAGGCAAGACTGAGCTTGCGCTCGATCTGGCACGCCGGTACGGCGCCGAGATCATCGGTGCGGATTCGCGCCAGATCTACGCGGGGATGCCGATAGGTACGGCGGCACCGAGCGCAGCCGATCGCGCGCGCATACCGCACCACCTGGTAGAGACGCTCGATCCACACGAACGATACTCCGCGGCGCGCTTTACGCGCGACGCGATGGACGCGATCGCGGCGATCCACGCGCGCGGGAAGCGCGCGCTCGTCGTCGGGGGCACAGGCTTCTATCTGCGCGCGCTCGCCGGTGGCGTGGCGCTCGCGCCGGAGCACGACGATGCGTTGCGCGAACGGCTTGCCCATGAAGCGCGCATGCACCCGCCAGCCTTCCTCCATGCATGGCTTGCGTTACACGATCCGCGCCGCGCGGCGGCCCTGGAGCCGAACGACATCTACCGCGTCGTTCGCGCCCTCGAAGTGGCTCTTGCGAAGCCGGGCACGGAGCGTGCCGAGCGCGGCGGCGCTAGCTTGGCATCGCGCGGCATGTCCTACGCTTTTGTCGTGCTCGACGTGCCGCTTGCCGAACTCGACGAGCGTATCGAGCGCCGTACCGATGCGATGCTCGCACACGGGCTGATCGATGAGGCCGAGCGCATCGGCCCGGAGGCGGTCGCTGCCTCGGCGGTCGGATATCCGCAGGCGCTCGCGTATCTTCGCGGCTGGTGCACGTGGCCGGAGTTGCGTACCGCGCTCGCGCGCGCGACGCGCCGCTACGCGCGGCGGCAGCGTGCATGGTTTCGTGCCGAACCTGGCGCGTTATGGGTGGGTAGCGACGGCGTCGAGCGCGTGGCAAGGGAAAAACTCGGCTGGACGTAAAGGTGGTGGCATGCCTGGTAGCCTTCAGGATGCGTTTCTTGCCGAGTGCAAGCGTCAGAATACGCCGGTGACCGTGTATCTGATGAACGGGTTTCAATTGCGCGGAACGGTCGTGGGGTTTGACCCGTTCACGCTGTTGCTCGAGTACGAGCAGAAGACGCATCTCATCTACAAGCACGCGATTTCGACGATCACTCCGGCCGCCGCGCTCGGCGCGACACCGTCGCCGTGAGCGCGCGCGTCGCCGTCGCAAAGCTGCACGGCGCGCGCAACGACTTCATCCTGGTCGATGGCCGCGTCGCCCAGCTTGAAGATCCCATTGCGTTTGCGCGAGCCGCCTGTGACCGCCATACCGGCATCGGCGCCGATGGGCTGCTTGTGGTCGGGCGTTCGAGCGTTGGCGATCTCTCGATGCGTGTGATCAACGCCGACGGCAGCGAAGCCGAGATGTGTGGTAACGGCGTACGCTGTGTCGCATGCTACGCGGACGGACGTGGCGACGGGGGCGCACTGCGCGTCGAGACGCTTGCCGGCATCATCCATACCGACGTCGTCGAACGTGGTCGCGAGTATCGCGTGCGCGTGAACATGGGCACGCCGCGCATCGTTCCGGTCGAGATCGGGATCGCGGACGCGGTGGTCGTCGATACAGGGAACCCGCACGCCGTGCTCTTTCGCCTGGCGCTCGACGATGTCGATCTGCGCATGCTCGGCGAGCGCATGCAGGCGCACGCGGCTTTTGCGCACGGCGTGAACGTGCATGTCGCGGTCGTGGAAAACGAACGGACGTTGCGCGTGCGGCACTTCGAACGTGGCGTCGGGCTCACGATGGCCTGTGGGACGGGTGCGGTTGCGTGTACGGTCGCCGCGATTGCCCGTGGGGCGGTGCAGTCGCCGGCAACGGTCCACGTGCCGGGCGGTGAGCTCACGATCGCGTGGGACGGGGCGGGCGACGCCTACATGACCGGTCCCGCGATGCACGTGTTCACTACGGATATCGATCCACACGAGTTCAACCGCCCATGAGTGCGGGGCTCGTGTACTGCGATCGGGACGGTCGCATCTACTACGACGATCGTTATGAGCCGCTCGCCGATGGGGGCGTCGTGCGCGAGGTTGAGGCCGATGAACTGATACCGGCTCCGCCCGGAACGCTCGAGATGATCCTTCCCGGGCGTCGCGCACGCACGACGCGTGGCTCGCTGCGCGGCAAGTATGCCTTCGCGGCGATCCTGCCGGCAGGTTACACGCGCTTGCTCGTGCCCGCCTACGAGAGCGAGGGCGATGCGCCGGCGCTGCCCCTCTTCGGATATACGTTCGCGTGCGCGATCGACGACGAGCTCTACGTTGCCGCGATGAAGACCGACGAAAGCGAGGATTGGCAGCCACGCTACTTCGCGGAGGGCGAGCTCGAGACGCTGCTCGACCGGCGCATCGCCGCCGATCCGGCAAACCGCGTGCTCGCTCAGGTGGCGCTCTGCTCGCGCGAATACGGCTGTTTTACGGCGCAAAACGTGTTCCTCGAGCGCGGCGAAGCAGCGCTTCCGGTTTCCCCGAAATGTAACGCGCGCTGCGTCGGATGCATCTCGGAACAGGAGCCGGAGAGCGGTCTCGAATCGCCGCAGGCGCGCATCGCCTTCGAGACCAGCGTCGATGAGTTGGCCCGCATCGCGATCCATCATCTGGAGCGCGTCGAAGAGGGCATCGTCTCGTTCGGGCAGGGATGCGAAGGCGAGCCGCTGCTACGCTCGATCACGATCGCTAAGGCGATCGAACGCATTCGTGCCTCACGCACCAACGGAACGATCAACCTGAACACCAACGGCAGCGTGACCGGCGGTCTGGAACGCTGCATCGACGCCGGGCTGCAAGCCGTGCGCGTGAGCCTTAACTCGTTTCGGCCGCACGCGTACGCTGCATACTATCGTCCGATTGGATACGATCTCGACGACGTGCTCGCCTCGATCCGTCTTGCGGTCCAGCGCGGATTGCGTGTGAGTTTGAATCTCCTCACGCACCCGGGCGTCACCGACGATGCGCAGGAGATCGACGCGATGACCGCGTTTTTACGCGAGGTCCCGGTCGCGATGATCCAAACTCGGACGCTCAACATCGATCCCGCTTGGTACTTCGACGCGGTCGGCCGCCCACGTGAACCGCTCGGGATGCGTCGTGCCGTCGCTGCGATTCGGGACGCACGCGTCGCCGTCGGTAACTTCACGCACACGCATTGAAACTCTGGCACATCGGCGCGCTCGTTGCGCTCGGCCTCGCGATCGGCGAGATGCACCCAGGTGCCGTCACGAACCTTTTCCGTGAGCTCACGCTCTATGCGTTTCTGCCCGCCTTGATCTTCGAGGCGGCGTGGCAACTCGATGCGCGTATGATGCGTCGCGCGTGGGTGCCGATCGTGCTGCTCGCGTTGCCGGGTGTCCTCGTGACCGTGGCTGTTATCGCGCTCGTCGCCAGAACGTTCGGCGGTCTTGCGCTCGCACCCGCGCTCCTCCTCGGCGCGGTTCTCAGTGCGACCGACCCCATCGCGGTCGTTGCGATCTTCCGGCGTCTTCGCGTACCGTCGCTGCTTGCGACGATCGTCGAGAGCGAGGCACTGCTCAACGATGCGATTGCAGTGGTCGCGTACCGCGGGATCATTGCCGCGCTGCTCCTTTCCGCAACGTGGCCCGAGATGCTGCGCGTCACGGCACAGGCGCTCCTCGGGACGGTAGCGGGCGTCGCGTGCGGTATCGCCGCCGGGTATGCTGGGTCGCTTGCGTTACGGCGTCACGTTCCGGCTGCACTTCAAACGCTCGTCACCTTCGGTACGGCCTATGCCGCGTATTTTACGGCCGAACATTTCGCGTGGTCGGGCATCTTTGCGGTCGTGGCGAGCGCAATGGTGATGCGTCTGCTCGAACGCCGCTACGAAGGGATCGACGTTGCCGCCGGCGTCGAGCGCGCATGGCACGGCGCATCGACGTTCGCAAACATCGCGCTCTTTGTGCTCGTCGGCGCCGCGGTCGAACCGGGTCACCTGTGGGGGCTTCGGGCGACACTGTTGTGGACACTCGGTGCGGTCCTGATCGCGCGGGTCGCGCTGGCCTACGGTCTGCTTGCGATCGCGCCGCGGATGGCCCGCTCGTGGAAGGTCGTGGTGCGCCTTGCCGGCGTGCGTGGCGCGCTCTCGCTCGCACTTGCGCTCGGTATTCCCGGCGCGGTCCCGCAGCGAGCGACGGTCATCGATGCGACCTTTACGGTTGTCGTTTTTACCGTCTTGATCGGTGCCTTCACCTACGAACGGCGCATCGAGCGCCTCGACCTGGAACCGCACGCGTAGCAAGAACCAACCGAACGGATCATCCGTTCGGAGGCTGGTGACGAGGTCAGCCTTCACGTAGGCTCATATTGGTATGTTCTCCGCGTTCATGCTTGCGGTGGTGATCGGCGCGTCAGCAAGTCCCTCACCGGCTCCACTCCCGAGTTCAACACCGGCATATTCTCTCGACGGCGCATTCGCGTTCGTGCGATCGTTTACGAACGGCGTCAACGCTACCGGTGCGCTGGATACGCCAAATGGTGCGGATATCGCACATCGTGCTGACGACAGCGACGCTCTCATCGTGCTCACCAAAAACACCGGAACGCTGCGCGGGAGTGTAACCGTTGGAGCGTATAGTTTTCCCACCGTTGGCCAGAGTCTCAATCCGACGCTGCAGCCGGGGGCGAACACCGCGCTCTTCGGCGCCTTTCCGGTGGCATATCTCGTGTATGCTCCGACGGCGCACCTGACGATCTCCGCCGGAAAACTCGCGACGCTACTCGGTCAGGAGAGCGCGTTCACGTTCCAAAACGTCAACGTCGAACGTGGGCTCGGTTTCGCGCTCGAACCGACGATCAGCCGTGGCGTGCGCGCGAGCTACACGCAGGGAAAAGCTTCGGGCACGCTCGAGATCGATGATGGGTTTTACAGCGGCAACGCGGGCCGTGCGCTCGAGGGCCTAATCGGCTTGGCGCCGAGCGCTGCGACGAACGTCCAACTCGCGTTCATCGTGCCCGGGCGGAATACGCCGGGCAATCCGACGAGCGCGATTGCGAACAAGACGGAGTACGATGTGATGCTCACGCAGCAGATCGGCAAGTTGCAGTTGCTCCCCTATGCCCTATTCGTGCGCTCGCCCGCATCCGCACGGCTCGACTACACGACGAGCGAACGTGCCAGCGCGTACGCCCTCCTTGCGAACTACGCGTTCAACCTCACGTCGTCTATCGCGCTTCGTTACGAGCGCGCCGCCGATGCCAGCTCTGTTGCGGACTCGTCGGCCAACGCCGACCTGCTGGGATACGGTCCGGGGAGCCGCGCAGAGAGCTGGACGATTACGCCAAGCTACCATCCAGGTCCCCTCTTCGTACGCGCCGAGTACGCAAACGTCCACGCGTATGCATTTGCCCCAGGTCTTGCCTTCGGCCCGACGGGCAGCTCCGGAACGCAAAACCGTTATCTGCTCGAGCTAGGAGTGCAATTCTGAGATGCTGGAAGCGGTCCTCATCATACTGACGATCCTCTGCTTTGCGATCTTGGTTCGCTACGTCGCCGCATGCGAGCGGGTGTAAGTGCATGTCTTTTGACGATATCCTTGGCCTTGTGCTCACCGTGGCTGCCCTCGTGTACTTGATCTACGCGATGCTTCGACCAGAGAGATTTTAAGAGACGACGATGACGATTACCGGTTGGCTCCAGGCTCTGGTCTTTTTCGCGATCGTTCTCGCACTCACGAAGCCGCTTGGACTCTATTTCGCGCGTGTCTTTGAAGGAGAGCGTACGTGGCTCTCGCCGGTCGTGGAGCCGCTCGAACGCCTCATCTACCGGATCTGCGGCATCGATCCTGCGCACGAGATGCCGTGGTACGCCTACGCGCTCGCCGTGCTCGCATTCTCGCTGGTTGGCTTCGTCTATCTCTATGTATTGCTCCGCACGCAGCGTTGGCTGCCGCTCAACCCGCAGCACATCGGCAACATGGAGCCCAGCCTCGCGTGGAACACCGCGATCAGCTTTCTGACCAATACGAATTGGCAGTTTTACTCGGGCGAAACTGCAATGAGCTACCTGTCGCAAATGGCGGGGCTCGCGTGGCATAACTTCGTCTCGGCGGCGGCAGGCGTCGCGATTGCGGTCGCGGTGGTGCGCGGCATCGCCCGCACTTCGTCAGCGACGCTCGGCAATTTTTGGGTGGACCTGACGCGCGCGCTGCTCTACATATTCGTGCCGATCTCGATTGTCGCGGGGCTCGCGCTCTGCGCGCAAGGCGTTCCTCAGAACTTCAATGCCTACACGACGGTGCGCACGGTCGAAGGCGGCCTGCAGACGATCACCGGTGGCCCGATGGCGTCGCAAGAAGCAATCAAGGAACTCGGTACCAACGGCGGAGGCTTCGTGAACGCCAATTCCGCGTCGCCGAACGAGAACCCCACGCCGTTTTCGAACCTTCTCGAGTTGCTCTTGATTTTTATCGTGGCGGCCGGACTCGTGTATATGTACGGCGTGATGGTGCGCAATCGTCGCGCAGGTTGGGCGATGTTTGCCGCGATGTCATTGCTGTTTTTCGGCGGCTTCACCGTAGCATATTGGGCCGAGGCGGCCGGAAACCCGCTAATACACCACCTCGGCGCGCTGGGCGGAAACCTCGAAGGGAAAGAGGTGCGGTTCGGCATCGCCGCATCGGCGCTCTTTGCCACCGTGACAACCGACACGTCGTGCGGGGCGGTCAACGCGATGCACGATTCGTTCACGGCACTCGGCGGGCTCGTCCCGCTCGTGAACATGCAACTCGGGGAGATCGTCTTCGGCGGCGCCGGCAGCGGCTTGTACGGCATGATCATGTTCGTCGTGCTCACGGTATTCATCGCAGGCCTCATGGTCGGACGAACGCCGGAGTTCATGGGGAAGAAGATCGAGCGCCGCGAGGTGCAGTTTGCGATCCTCGCCGTGCTCGTCACGCCGGTGCTCGTGCTCATTCCGACGGCGATCGCCGCGGTAACGCCGGCGGGGCTAGCAACGCTCAACAACGCCGGTCCGCACGGTTTCTCGGAGATCCTCTACGCGTTCTCATCGACGAATGCCAACAACGGCTCGGCCTTCGCGGGTCTCGGACCGAACCTGTTTTACAACGTCGCAACGGGGATCACCATGCTCTTTGGACGCTTTGCGGTCATCGTGCCCGCGCTTGCGCTCGCTGGGTCACTGGCTGGCAAGCGCGCGATACCCGAGGGGCCGGGAACGTTTACGACCGATTCCGGTATCTTCGTCGCGCTCTTGATGGGGACGATCGTCATCGTCGGTGCGCTCACGTTTTTACCCGCCGACGCACTTGGACCCATCGTCGAACACCTGCTCGTCGCACAAGGAAGCACGTTCTGATATGCTCTCGCAACGCCGCTTGGAGCGCCGTCCCCACGAGCGTCCGCTCTTCGATCGCAGCATCGTCGCGCGCGCAGCTGCCGACGCATTCCGTAAACTCGATCCACGCTGGATGATGCGCAATCCGGTCATGTTCATCGTCGAAGCCGGTGCTGCCGTTACCACGTGTTATGTGGTGCGAGATCTTGCCACCCACGCCGCGAACGGCGGATTCGATTTCGCAATCGCGGCGTGGCTCTGGTTCACCGTCCTCTTCGCGAATTTTGCCGAGGCGGTCGCGGAGGGGCGTGGGAAGGCGCAAGCCGAATCGCTGCGTCGCACGAAATCCGACACCTTCGCCAAACGATGGACCAATGGGACCATCGAAATAGTCACGTCGACGCAATTGCGCAAAGGCGACGTCGTGCGCGTCGAGATCGGCGATGTGATCCCGGGCGATGGCGAGGTGGTGCGTGGCGCCGCGATGGTGGATGAATCGGCGATCACCGGCGAATCGGCCCCCGTGGTGCGCGAGGCCGGGGGGGACCGCAGCGCGGTCACCGGCGGAACGCGCGTCCTGAGCGATACGATCGAGGTCAAGATCACCGCGAACCCCGGCGAGACATTTCTCGATCGTATGATCGCGCTCGTCGAAGGCGCTCAGCGGCAAAAGACGCCGAATGAGATCGCGCTCTCGATTCTGCTCGCCGGCCTCACGATCGTCTTTGTGATCGCGGTTGCCACGCTCTTGCCCTATTCGATCTACGCAGGTTCGCGCCAGACGATCACGGTGCTCATCGCGCTTCTGATCTGCCTCATTCCAACGACGATTGGTGGACTGCTCTCGGCGATTGGAATCGCCGGGATGGACCGCGTCATGCAGCGTAACGTCCTCGCGATGAGCGGCCGAGCGGTCGAGGCAGCTGGCGATGTGGATACGCTGCTGCTCGACAAGACGGGGACGATCACGCTCGGAAATCGGCACGCAACGGAAATCATTACCGCGGACGGTGTCGAAGCACGCGATGCCGCGCGCGCCGCATATCTCTCGTCGCTGTCGGACGAAACACCGGAGGGCCGTTCGATCGTGTTGCTCGCAAGGGGCGCCGATATAGAACTGGACGAGCCGGCCGGCGCCGCATTCGTGCCGTTCAGCGCCTACACCCGCATGAGTGGTCTCGACCTGCACGATGGCACCATGATTCGCAAGGGGTCGCCCGACGCAGTGCTCGCCTGGGTCCGCGAGCACGGCGGTGAGCCCTCGCCTGAGTTGGCCGGACATGTCGAGCGCATCGCGCGAGCGGGTGGAACGCCGCTGCTGCTTGCCCGGAACACATGTGTGCTCGGTGTCATCTACCTGAAAGATATTCTGAAGCCCAACATGCGCGAGCGATTCGATCGTCTGCGTTCGATGGGAATTCGCACCGTGATGATCACGGGGGATAATCCGCTCACGGCTGCTGCGATCGCACAAGAGGCTGGCGTCGATGATTTTCTCGCCGAAGCGACGCCCGAAGCGAAGATGAACCTGATCAAGCGCGAGCAAGGCGCCGGAAGACTCGTCGCGATGACCGGGGACGGCACGAACGACGCGCCTGCGCTCGCGCAAGCCGACGTCGGTGTTGCGATGAACTCGGGCACGCAAGCTGCGAAAGAAGCGGCCAACATGGTCGATCTCGACTCCGACCCGACAAAACTTATCGAAGTGGTGGAGATCGGAAAGCAACTTCTGATGACCCGCGGTGCATTGACCACCTTTTCAATCGCGAACGATGTAGCGAAGTATTTTGCGATCCTGCCCGCGATGTTTGCGGTGGCCTATCCCTCGATGGAAGTACTCAACGTGATGCGCCTTGCGACGCCGCAAAGTGCGATCCTCTCGGCCGTCATCTTTAACGCGCTGGTCATCGTTGCGCTTATTCCGCTCGCCCTGCGCGGCGTCAAATATGAGCCGAAGGGTGCAAACGCGGTCTTGCGCGAGAACGCGCTGATCTACGGTCTCGGTGGTTTGATCGTACCGTTCCTCGGAATCAAGCTCATCGACATGCTCCTCTCGGTGCTCCATCTAACGTAATCGGGAAAGTCATGCTGAAATTCGTCGCTACATCCTTGCGTATGACGATCGTTACGATCGTGCTTCTCGGGCTGCTCTATCCGCTCGCGATGACGGGGTTTGCGCAGATCCTCTTTGCGTATCAGGCCAACGGCTCGTTCGTCATTCATAATGGAGAGCCGGTCGGGTCCGCGATCATCGGACAGCGCTGGACGAAGCCGCAGTATTTTTACGGCCGCCCGTCGGCGGCAGGGACGAACGGTTACGATCCTACCGCGACCGGCGGTACGAATCTCGGGCCGTCCTCCAAAAAGTTGATTGCCGCCACGCGTGCCGCGATCGCTGCATTGAAGCGGGAAAACCCGGATGCAACGCTGCCGATTCCGATGGATCTGGTCACGTCGAGCGCAAGCGGCATCGATCCTGACATCAGCCCGCAAGCCGCGTACTACCAAGCGCCGCGGGTAGCCAAGGCCCGGGGGATGTCGCTTGCGCGCGTTGATGCGCTGATCGCGCGCCATGTCGATGGACGAACCTTCGGCTTCCTCGGTGAACCGCGGGTGAACGTATTGCGGTTGAACCTGGCGCTTGATGATCTTCGACCGTAGCGTGCTCCGGCTTTCGTACCTTACGAATCGCCTGCAGTGGCTCGTAGGTCAGGCATCGTCATCCGTGGTTGGGGCTAGGCTTTGTTTGGGGCGCGCCAGCACGATTAACTCGCGTGCTCCAGCGTCGAGCAGGCGGCGTGCGAACGCGTTGCGTGCGGGCCAACGTGGCGCGCGATGGGTTCCTCCGACCGCGACCACCGTTTCGGATTGCTCGCGTGCGACCTCGAGCAAGCGCTGGGCCGCGTCGGGCGCGCGTTCATCGCGCCAGGATGCGTTGATGCTGCGCGCGATGCGCTCGAACTCTGCGATGCAGGCGTCGTCACTCTGATCGCGTGGCTCGGCGATGTGAGCGATCCCGAAATCGACTTCAAGGCGTGCCGCGAGGCGGCTGGCCTTGCGGATCAAGATCGCGTCTTCGGGGCGCGCAACGACGCTCAACAGGAGCTTGCCGAAGGGAGCTGCGATACGTTCGCGCGTGCGCGCGCGGAGCGCCTCGCGAACCGCGAGTTCGCGCAGCGACGCGAGGTTTTCGTGGCGGAAGAAGTTCGCAAGCGCCGCTTCGATGCGCTCGGGGGGATAGATCTTGCCGGCGCGCAGTCGCTCGCGCAGCGTGTCGGGCGAAACGTCGATCAAAATCACTTCGTCGGCGAGCGGAAGAATGCCGTCGGGTAGCGTCTCGCGCACGCTGGTTCCCGTCAGGCGATAGACGACGTCGCTCAGGGCTTCCAGGTGCTGCACGTTCAAGGTGGTGATCACGTCGATACCTGCGCGCAGGAATGCGAGCACGTCCATGTACCGCTTTGGTGCGAGCGATCCGGGCGCGTTGGTATGTGCGAGCTCGTCCACCAGGACGACGCGCGGCTTGCGCGCGAGGATCGCTTCGCGGTCCATTTCGGTGTACGTGATGCCATCGAAACTCACGGTTTTACGGGGGAGTATCGGCAGGTCGCCGATCATGGCTTCGGTCTCGGGGCGCCTGTGGGTTTCGACCAAGCCGATCACGGCATCGACGCCTTCGGCGCGCAGTTGCTGACCGCGATCGAGCATGGCGTACGTTTTGCCCGCGCCCGCGGCGGCGCCAAGATAGACGGTCAGCTTTCCGTAGCCGACACGCATGCGGTCGCCAAGCGTAGCGGAGAGCGGCGTCGTGAAGACCGAACGCTCGAGGTATGTCTGCGTCGCATCGACCACGAAGATGTCCCGTTCGACCGGCGCGTTGACCACCTTGCTCGCGAGTTTGTCGTTCGGCATCGCGACCATCGCTGCGCGCAGACCCGAGATATCGACGCGCGCGATGGCGGCCGGCGGCATGATGTCCGCATCGAGCTCGGTTGCGATCCGCTCGATCTCGCGCAAGTCCGCACCTTCGCCGGGTTGGATTTCGAGACGCAGATCGAAGGCGGCTGCCACGGGAGCGCTGCGATCGATGAAGTGCCGTGCATCGATGCCCGCGGGCAGCAACGCGATGGCGCTCGAGACGCTTGCTGCAGAGACGATCGGGATCGTGAGGTTGTCAATCGTGCGCAACAGGAGCTGACGCAGCATCTTGAGCGTTGCTTCCTTGAAGGCACCGCTCTGCGCGCGCGCGATGTCGTCGGACTGGACGATCTTCCCCGCGAGCAAGCGCTCTTGGATAAGCGCAGGCGATGCATCGAGCGCGATCACATCGTCGGCGGCTTTCAAAAACGAGAGCGGGACGATCGAGCGTACCGGATATCCGAGCAGCGATTCCGCGGTGGAGGAGACCGTCTCCAAGTGTGCGATGTTGAATGCGCCGATGACGCTGATGCCGGCCTCGCGCAGCGCAAGCGCGTCCTGCCAGCGCGCGGCGTTGCGGGTTTCGCCCAGGTTATCGTGAGCGATTTCATCGAGGATGACCACGTCGGGTTTGGCTGACAGCGCGGCGTCGAGATCGAACTCTTCGTACGAGCGTTCGCCGGCGCGAACGGTGCGCGGCGGAATGCGGGCAAAGTCCTCGGTCAGCCGCTCCAGGTCAGGGCGCGCCTTCGTCTCGATCCATCCGATCGCCACGCGTTTTCCGGCATGCTGCAAGCGGCGCGCGTCGGTGAGGAGGCGACGCGTTTTGCCTGCGCCGGGCGCCGCCGCGACGTAGAGGACGAGACGAGCGCGCTCGCCGTACTCGCGCAGCAACTGCTCGGGGGTGGACCGTTCCATCGTCGGCCTCGCTTCGCGGCGCAGGCATGGAATGCTTGCGCGCGAAGGCGGATTCCCTGATGGCGTGGCTCTGTTATGGCCTGCTGGCTCTCGCCTGGGTTATCGATATCTTTACGCCGCAGCTTTTCGTCGCGGCAATTTTGCTCAACGGCCCGATCGCGCTCTCGTCGCTTGCGCTCCGGCCGGCGCTAACGCTGCGTCTGATCGTGCTGGCCGAGATCGCTAACGTCGTCTCGGGCTACGTCAACGGCGTGCAGGCCGGGTATCATTGGGACTCGATCGCGGTCGGCGACCGCTTGCTCGCGGCGGCCTCTTTCGTGCTGGTCGGGGTACTGACGGTGCGTACCCAAGAGAGCGCGCGCCGCGCGGGCGAATCGGACGAGCGGGCGCGTCAGGTCGATCGCGAGCGTGCGTTGCGTCATGCGATGGAGCACGTGCGCGCGAGCCTCAATCGCGAGTTGATCCTGCGCGAGGCGGTGCGCGAAGCGCGTGCGCTGACGGGAGCCGATCGAGTGCTGCTCGCCTCGCGAGCCTCGTCGATCGATGTTGCGGAACTCTACGAAATGCAGGCGCTCGACGAGGACGTCCACGTACGACGGGCGCCGCTCGTGCCGGAGATTGCATCGGCCGTCGAACGCGCGCGTGCTTCGCGAACCGTTGTGGCGATCGATGCCGATGAGCCGCTTGGGCGATTGCTCGCCGAGTCCGCGCTCGTTGCGGCACTTCCTCTCGAGGGTGTGGAGGTCTCGCTGCTGGTCGCCTGGCGCACGCACCGGCCCACTCGCGCCGAACGCTCCGCCTTTGAGGATTTTGCGGCGAATCTCGCCGTTGCCGTGGAACAGGCACGGCTCTTCGTGCGCTTGGCCGAGCAGAACGACGAGATCGCACGGCAGAAAGACGAGGTGCAACGGCGTAACGACGTGATCCGCGATATCGTGTATGCGCTCGCGCACGATCTGCGCACGCCGATAGTCGCGACGGACGTCACCCTCACGCAGGCGCTCGACGGTGCGTATGGCCCGCTTCCGCAGGCGTATCGCCGGGTTGCGGAGACGATGCGCGCCTCGAACGCGGATCAGCGCCGGATGGTCGAGACCCTGTTACTGGTCGCGCGATACGAAGCAGGGGAGGATGCGCGCGCCTTCGAGCCGACCTCGATTGTCGCGGTCATGCAACGGGTGCTGGATGAACTGCGCCCGGTCGCCCACGTGCGCGGTGTTCGATTCCGCGTGGACCCCGCTGCGACGGACGCCACGCTCGTCGTGAATGCCGACGAATTGCGCCGCGCGATTGCAAACCTTGCGGCCAACGCGATCGCCGCGGTGCCCGACGGGGGCGAGGTGGAGATGTGCGCGTCGCGTGTTGGCGATCGCCTCGAGATCGTCGTGCGCGACGATGGATATGGGGTGCCGGATGACCGGCGCTCGCGGCTCTTCGAGCGCTTCGGGGGCGTGCGAACGGGCGCGGGTACGGGGCTTGGTCTCTATATCGTACGGCGCATTGCGGAGAAATACGGCGGCGCCGTGCGCTATGAGCCGCGTGAGCCGCGTGGAAGCGTCTTTACGATCGAGTTGCCGTGCAAGGAGCGATGATATGAGCGAGGAGCGCGCGCGTGTGGTGATCGTCGAGGATCACGCTCTGACGCGCGAAGGGATGCGGACGGCGCTCGGTGCGGCGTACGCGGTGATCGGCGAGGCCTCCGACGGCATCGCCGGCTACGAAACGATCCTTCGCGAGAGGCCCGATGTCGCGGTCATCGATCTCGGCTTGCCGGGTGTCGACGGCATCACGCTTACGCAACGCGTCAAAGCCGAGCTTCCGGCAACGCGCGTGGTGATCATGACGATGGTCGATGTGGAAGAAGAAGTCATCGCGGCGCTGGCTGCGGGGGCCGATGCATACTGTTTGAAGTCCTCGCCGATCGAGGTGCTCGTCGATGCCGTGCGTATCGCACGCGACGGAGGAGCCTATTTTGATCCGCGAATCGCGCACGTCGTGCTTGCGCGCTTTTCGCCGCGCACGACGCCTGCGGCGCGCGGTGATTCGCCCCTGAGCCCGCGGGAGCTCGACGTACTGCGCCTCATCGCCGACGGTAAGGCTAACTCCGAGATCGCTGTTGCTCTGAATATCGGACTCGGCACCGTCAAAGGGCACATTCGCGATATTCTGGAGAAACTGCGCGCCGCCGACCGAACGCAAGCGGCGGTGTTCGCATTGCGGCGCGGATTGATCTGACGTTAGCAGAAGACGGCTTGGAGCTTTTCGGCTGCGCCGTTTTTGACGACCGCCACGATTCGATCGCCCACGCGCAGTTGGGTATCGCCCGTGGGAATGAGCATCTCGGCCTCGCCCTCGCGCTCGATCGCCACGATGACGCTGTTGCGGGGCAGCGCGAGCTCGGCAAGCGTCCGGTTGGCCGTCTTCGAATCCTCCGGAACGCTGATGCGCACGAGGCTCAGATTCCCCTTGCCGAACAGGTGCATCGTTTCGAGCGCCGCCGAGTAGGTGGCCGCATTGACGTGTTCGTTGAGCACGTCGAGGATGATCTCCGTCGATGAGATGACGGTAACCGGATCCTCAGGATCGAGCGAGTCGAAAATTTGCTTGTTGCGCGGATTGTTGACGCGCGCGATACAGCGGGCCGTCGATTTCTTTTTCGTGAGGAGCGTGACGACCAGATTGTCTTCATCATCGCCCGTGTCGGCGACGACGACGTCGGCGCGCGCAACGCCCGCCGCCTCGAGTACCGTTGGATCGCAGCCATCACCCACGAGGGTCACCTGACGATCGATCAGCGTATCGAGCGCCTTCGCCTTCTTCTCGTACTTTTCGACGACGACGACTTCGTGCTTTTGGTTGATGAGCGCGCGGGTGAGATACGAACCGACTTTACCGCCGCCGACGATGAGAATGAACATTTATGCAGTCTTTGCTTGCGGCGTAGCGCCGTGGAACATGGTCGCAAATTCGCTGATCGCTTCGGGAGCGACGATCGCGTTGATTTCGTCGCCGATCTCGAGCACGAGTTCGTTCGAGGCGACCATGACCCCCGTGGTTCCGCGACGGATCGCCGCGATTCGGATGCGCCCGGGCCGCTCGATGTCGCCAACGCACTTGCCCGCGTCGGTTTCGGTGACGACGGCGGCGAGCGACGTGACCTTACCGAAGTCGAACGAGTGGCCCGGATCCCACGGCGTCTCCATGAGCGTGTCGCGAATGAGTTTCGCGCCGACCGTGGTTGGGACGACCGTTTGAATGCCGAGCTCGCGGTACATTTGGCCGCGCGGCGGATCGTAGATGCGCGCGACGACGCGTTTGATCTTGAACATGCGCTGCGCGATGAGCGCTGCCATAATGTTGCGATTGTCGCCGTCGGTGACGGCGACGAAACCGTCGGCCGAGGCCGCGCCCGCGCGTTTGAGGACGTCGTAGTCGATGCCCGTACCGACGACGACGTGACCCTTGAATTTCTGGCCGAGGCGTTTGAAGGCGGCGGGGTTTTCGTCGACAACGATGATTTCGTTGCCGTCGGCGTCGAGGAGTTTCGCGAGTGCCGAGCCGACGCGGCCGCACCCGACGATCAGGTATCTCATGAGCGAGTAGGAGCGTTCTTGAGGGGCGGCGTCTTTCCCCTGGGGGAAGGAGCATCGCCCGAAGATCAGAATAACGGGGAGTTTTGTCGGGGCGTGGCTCAGCTTGGTAGAGCGCTACGTTCGGGACGTAGAGGTCGCTGGTTCGAATCCAGTCGCCCCGATAGCTTCCAAGCCCGGGGCTTGCGGCGAGTCAGCCGCGAGCCCCGGTTTGATTCCTGCGGGTTAGCACGTAGCGCGGTGTTCGCGAGATTCGATCCGGCCTCACGGCGCGTGTTGCGCGCCGCCGAACAAGAATGCCGGAACCATAATCAATATTACGTCGGTGCGGAGCACTTGATGTTGGCATTGCTTGAAGAGCGTGACCCGGCGATTCTCGACGATCTGCGCACGGGTGGAATCGACGTGCGGGAACTGCACGCCGACGTACGTCGCACGCTCGTGGGCACCGAAGAGCGGCTATGGGAGGGCATCCTTGTGACCCCTCGCGTACGCAAGATCGTGGCCCTTGCGGAGGCGCAGGCCGGCGACCGCGAGGTTGCGCCCGTGCACCTGCTCGCTGCCTTGCGCGCCGAAGGTGGGAGCCTCGCTGCGGAGTTGCTCCGCCGCGCATCGCGCAACACCGCCCGCTCGCTCGAGTAAGGAGCCGCATGGAACACCTCCAGCACCTGATCATCGGCTTGGTCGATACGTTCGGCTACGCGGGGCTCTTCATCGGCATGGCGCTCGGTAACATCGGCGCGCCGATCGGCAGCGAGATCGTGTTGCCCGCTGCGGGCGCGTTGACCGCGACTGGGCACCTGCCGTTTCTCTGGGGCACGATCGTGGTCGCGATCTTCGGTGAGGTGACGGGCGGAAGCGTTGGATACGCGATCGGACGTTTCGGCGGGCGGCCCCTGATCGATAATTACGGCAAATACGTCCATCTCACGCATGCCAATCTCGACCGCGTGCACACGTTCTTTGCGCGCTACGGCGATTTTGCGATCTTCGTCTGCCGCTTCGTCCCGGTCATTCGCGGTATCGTCTCGATTCCGGCGGGGCTTGCCGAGATGGACCTCGGCCACTTCTACCTGTGGTATACCCTCGGTTCAGCGATTTTTTGCGGCGCACTGATCCTTCTCGGAAACGCGCTCGGCGCGCATTTCGACACGGTGCTCCCACTCTTTCACAAATGGGGACTCGTCATTCTCGCGGTCGCGCTCGCTGCGATCGTGGTCGCGATCATCCTGGGCCGTCGTAGCCGCGTTCGAGCCAACTGAGCACGGCCGCGCGCCGCTTGCGAAGGCTCTCGATCGTCGCTCGGGCGATCGGTCCACCATAGCGCTGGTTGAGCGTGGCGTGAATGCGCCGGTGCTCGATGTTGTGACGCTGCGAGAGTTGCGCGACGAGCCCGGTGAGGGAGCGGCGCAATAGCTCCTTCTCCTCGGCAACGCTCAGGATCGGTACGTCGGGCTCCTCGAACTCGCCTGCGGCGACAGTCGGCGCGAGCGGTGCTTGCGTTTCCAATTCGGGTTCGTGGAGGAATGCTTGCGGGTTGAAGAGCGGACCGAAGTCGAGCACGCGCTCGCCATCGACGTTCGCGGCGATCGCCTCGAAGCGGTTGTCGATCTCGCCGCGCTCGGTTTGGACGCGCTGTGCGAGCGCGAGATCGTCGAACTCGCGCTTTGCGTGCAGGACGCCGCGTACGTCGGCCGTGATGCGTCCGGCGAGCTCGCGCAGGCGCGGGTCGTCGGGAAGGTACACGAACGCGTGCTGTAATCCGCTGCCGCGTTGCGCCCGCACGAAGCGTCCGCAAAACTGGCGGAAATACATCTCGGTGACGACGTTGCTCGCATAGACGCCCACACGCAAGCGTGGGATATCGACTCCTTCGGAGACCATGTGAACGGCTACGATCCAGGGTTCGTTGCCACGTGCGAATGCGGCGATTTTGCGCGAGGCGCCATCCTCATCGGAGAGGACGAGGGCGGGCTCGTGGCCCGTGCGCTCGCGCACGAGCGCCGCGAGTTTACGTGCATGCTCTTGGTTCATCGCGATCACGAGGCCGGCCGCATCGCGATGCTCCCCCCGGCGAAGCTCGAGCAGGCGTGCGTGTGCCTTCGCGATCACGTCGCCGATCCAGGCTTCGTGCACGAGCACCGTGCGGAGGCGTTCGCTCATGCGATTTTTCGAGCGTAACGCGTGCTCGAACGAGGCTGCGTGCAACTCGCCGTCCTTGCTCACCCACTGTGCATAGCCGCCCTGAAGCGGGAAGAAGAGCGGGCGGCAGACGCCGTCGCGCAGTGCGTCGGCATAACCGTACGCAAAATCCGGCGCGCATTCGCTGCGTTCATAGCGGACGAACGGAATCGCGCTCCCGTCGGAGCGAAATGGCGTGCCCGAGAGCGAGACGCGATGGACCGCACGCGCGAACGCCTCTTTGAGGGCAGCGCCCCACGATGCGGCATCGCCCGCATGGTGGATCTCATCGAGGATCACGAGCGTCGGCACGGCGGTGAGCTTGCGATAAAGGTCGGGCGCTGCGGCGATCTGCTGGTAGGTGATCGCGGCGCCGTGTACGTCGGGCGCGAGCCCGCCGTGCGCGTTCTCGAACCGATGATCGATCTTGATACCCGCCTGTGCCATGGCCATTGCCGTCTGCGCCTTGAGGTGCTCGCGCGGAACGACCGCAAGCACCCGCCGCGCCATTCGCGCGCTCAGCACCGCGTGGGCAAGGCGAGCGGCGAAGCGGGTCTTGCCCGCGCCAGGGGTCGCGACGATTAGCGCGTCCTTCGGGCGATCGGCCCACCACGCGTCGAACGCGTCGTGTTGCCATTGCCGTAGCGGTAACCTCCATGAAGCCAGGCGCTCATCCATGATCCGGCACGCATTTTCAAAGTCTTCGGGGGCGAGGCCTCGAAGGAGTTTCTTCCGACCACATCATGCGAAGCCAAGAACAAGCCGCCGATCTCGAACGCACCCTTGCCCAGATCCCCGACGCGCCGGGCGTCTATCAGATGCTCGATGCCAAGGGCGGCATCTTGTACATCGGCAAGGCGATTTCGCTGCGCAACCGCGTGCGATCGTATTTTCAGGATTCCGCCGCACATCATATTCGCACCCAAGCGATGGTGGAGCGGGTGGTTGACGTGCGCACGATCGTCGTTACCAACGAGATCGAGGCGCTGATCCTCGAAGCCAACCTCATCAAGCGCAATCAACCGCCCTACAACGTGCGCTTGCGCGATGACAAACGCTATCCGTACCTGAAGGTGACGAACGAGCCGTTTCCGCGCGTGGTCTTCACGCGGACCGTGAAAGACGACGGTGCCCGATATTTTGGTCCATACACAAACGCTCACGGGTTGCGGGAACTGATCGATCTGGTGCGCCTGGTCTTTCCGTTGCGAACCTGCCGCGAACCGATCGACGGCAAACGCCGGCGCCCGTGCCTGCAATACCACATCAAGCGTTGTCTTGCGCCGTGCGTCGGCTATCAGAGCGAAGCCGATTACGACCGGATGATCGACGAGGTCGTGCTCTTTCTCGAGGGCAAGCAAGAGTCGCTTCTCTCGCGTCTGCAGCGCGAGATGATCGACGCCGCCGAGCAGCTTGGCTTCGAGACCGCGGCGCGTATCCGCGATCGTATCGTGCACGTGCGGCGCATGACCGAGGGACAGAAGGTGGTGTGGCGTTCGCGCCTCGACATGGATTTGATCGCCGCAGCCCGCTCGCACGGTCAAGCGTGCATGCAAGTCTTCATGGTGCGCGGCGGAAAGCTGATCGGACAAGAGCATTTCATCTTGGATGGCGTCCACGACCAGAGCGATGCCGAACTGACGGAACGCTTCCTTACCCAGTTCTACACGGCGCGCACCGCGAGCGCTCCCGAGCGGACGGTCTCGTCGATGCCGTCGCGCGTGGCGCGTGACAATCAGGCGCCGGTACCCGAGAGCCGGCGAGCGCGCCGTGCCGGTGCCGCGGCCGCCGCGGTGCCGAAAGAGGTGCTCGTGCAGACGTTGCCGGGCGAGGACGGCAGCCTTATCGCCGCGTGGCTCTCGGACCTCAAGGGTCAGCGCGTGCGCATCCTGCAACCGCAGCGCGGCGAGCGCGCCGAGTACCTGCGCTTGGTTCAGACCAACGCGCAGCAAAACCTGAAAGCGTTTCTCGCGCACCAAGAGGTGCAGGAGTCGGCTCAGGCACGTTCGCTAACCGAACTCGCCGATGCGCTCGAATTGCCGGAGCCGCCACATCGCATCGAATGTTACGACATCTCGAACATCCAAGGGACCAATCCGGTCTCGTCGATGGTGGTCTTCGTCGAAGGACGCGCGAAGAAGAGCGAATATCGCAAGTTTAAGATTCAATACGATCGTGGGCCGAACGATTTTGCGATGATGCAGGAGACGTTGCGTCGTCGCCTGCGCTATCTGCGTCACGAGACCGATGGCGCGGTCGATGTCACCGAACGCGAACTCGCCAAACGAGAAAAGTTCAACAAGCGCCCCGATCTGCTCTTGATCGACGGTGGCAAAGGGCAATTGCACGCGGTGGTCGAGGTGCTCGAAGAACTCGATATGACGGGCATTCCTGTGGCGGGCTTGGCGAAGGAGCACGAGTGGTTATACGTGCCCGATAATCCAGACCCGATCGTACTCGCGCCGAACTCGGCTGGTTTGCACTTGATCATGCGCATTCGCGACGAGGCGCACCGCTTTGCGATCACCTATCATCGGCAGCGGCGCGATCAGGCGATGACGCGCTCCGCGCTCGATGCCCTCTCCGGTGTCGGTCCGGTGCGACGCAAGCGCCTGCTGACGGCGTTTGGTTCGGTGGCGGCGCTCAAACGCGCGAGCCTTGACGAAATCGCCGCCGTGAAGGGCATGACGCCGGCGCTTGCCGCGGCCGTGAAGCGCGAGCTCGAGGGGAATGCCGCACGCTCGTGACCAGGCCCCATTCGCCCGAACGCGAACGAGCACGTGATAGGGAGGCTTGCGATGCATTGGTTTTTGCGCTTTCTGATCACCGCGTGTACGCTTTGGTTTATCGCGAAATACGTTCCCGGTTTCCAAATGAACACGCTCCTGGATGCCGCGATCGCCTCGGTCGTGTTTGGCCTCGTGAACACGATCATCGGGCCCATTCTGAAACTGATCTCGCTTCCGCTCACGATCGTGACGCTCGGGCTCTTCTCGATCGTCGTGAACTGGGCGCTCTTCGGGCTCACCGTGTGGCTTGCGCCCGGCTTCAAGGCGACGGGTGTTCCGTGGCCGGCGTGGGAGGCAACGCTCGTCGGCGCGATCGTCATGATGGTGGTCAACACGTTCGTGACGGTGCCGCTCTCGCAACGCCCATCCGACGCTCGCTAGGAGGACGCCGCCGCTGCGCATTTTGGTGACCAACGACGACGGCGTCGAGAGTCCCGGTATCGTGGCGCTCGCCGAGGCGTTGCGGCCGCTCGGTGAGGTGATCGTCGTGGCGCCTGACGGCGATCGCAGCGGCGTGGCGCACGCGCTCTCGATTCACCATCCGGTACGCGTGCGCGAGGTACACGACCGCGGCGTACGCACGTTTAGTTGTTCGGGAACCCCGGCTGATTGCGTGGTGGTGGGCAGCTACGAACTGTGCGATGCGCTTCCGGATCTGGTGGTAAGCGGGGTCAATCGTGGCGCGAATGCGGGCGATGACATCACCTATTCGGGAACGATTGCGGCCGCGAACGAAGCGCTGCTGGTCGGGGTGCCGGCGCTTGCAGTTTCGCTTGCGGTCTCGTGGCCCGTTACCCGTGAAAGGCCGGAGTGGGAGACGGCGGCGCGGTGCGCCGTTGAACTTGCAGCGCGGATGCCGGCGCTCGCCTTGCCTGCGACAACCTTGCTCAACCTCAACGTGCCGAACCTTCCATATGCCGAGTTGCACGGCGTTCGGTGGACCAAGCAGTCGCGCAAGCGCTACCGCGATCGCACCGATCGCCGGCTCGATCCGCGCGGTGAGATGTACGTGTGGATCTGGGGCAGCCATAATGAGGTGCCGCTCGATGAGGAGGGGGACCTCGCCGCGCTTCGCGACGGTTATGCTTCGGTAACGCCGATTACGATCGACCGCACGGACGAAGTAACGTTGCGTCGCTTCAACGAACACTCACGCCATGCTTGAGGATGCCAAGCGCCGTTACGACGCGCGCGTCAGAGAGTTTCAACGGGGCCTCCTTGCGACGGGTTTCGTCGCGGTTCCGGCGACGATTCTGATCGCCGCGGTCCTCGGCTCCTTCGAGCCGCGAGAGCTTGCCTTCATCGCGGTCGCGGTTGGCGTGTTCGCCGTAATCGCATTGCCGCTCGCGCACGCGATCGACCGGCGCTACCTGTTTTACGTCCGCGACCGGCTGGATGCGAAATCCGGACTTACGACCGAGCGTGCGATCGCGCATTTGAAGTGGTTTCGCACACAGATCGTGCTGAACTTCGTGCTCGCGTATTCGGTCGGATCGGTGCTCACGACATCGATCGGGAACCTTTTCGCGGGTGTGCCCGTATGGCGCAACCTGATTGCGGTGCTGATCGCCGGCGTCGTGGGCGGAGCTATGGTCGAAGGCGCGCTCAACTATTTCATGAGCGAGGCCCTCGTGGCGCGCTTGATCGGGATCCTGGCAATGGTGCGCGGCGAGTTTCCGCCACTCTCGGCGCAGGCGCAGGGCGGCATCGCGCGACGCTTCATGATCGTGCTCTTCGTGCTGATCGCGGTAACGCTCGTTGCGGTTGGCGGCAGCGGCCTGCACCTGCTCGTCGAGTTGAATGCCGGGAGCATCAAGCCCGATATCGCGATGCATCGCGGCGAGCTCTACGCGGGCCTCTCGCTCGTGGTCGCACTCGCTATCGCGTTTTTGGCCTCGCGCATCCTTTCGCGCGGAATCACGCGTCCGATCATGCAGACGGTCGAGTTGATGGATCGCTTGCGCGCTGGCGACGTCTTGCGCAGCGACGAGCTGTACGGCGAACCGCGCTACCCGCATGAGGCCGGGCTGTTGGTGGCGGCGTTTGCCGATGCGAACATCGGGCTCGCGCGCCTCGCGACGAGCGGCGAGCGTCTTGCCGGCGGCGATCTGGCGGTGCAGATTTCCCCAAACTCCGAACGTGACGTGGTTGCGATCGCCTTCAAACGTGTGGTCGAGGTGATGCGAACCGTTGTCGGCAACGTGCGCGAGACCGCGGCGCTGCTTGAATCCTCGGCGTCGGCGCTCGCCGAACGCGCCGATGAATTCGCCTCCGACGCGCGCGCGAGTTACGACGACTTGAACGACGCCGTGACCACGATGGGAACCCTTGACGAAGCGGTCGCCCGCGTTGCAACCGGTGCGCGCGAACTTGCGGCCACGGCATCGACCATGCGCACCGTCGCGGATCGTCTGGGAGCCGCAGCCCAGACCAACGCGGCGGGGCTTGAACAGCTCGCTCAGACCGCGAGCGCCACGATCGAGGCTGCCGGCGACGTGCTCGATCTCTCCACGACGGCAGGCTCCTCCGCGGATGCGGCGTCGGCGGCGATCCTTCAGGCCGATCGTACGAGCGAAGAGGCGGCCGAGGTGATCGCGGAACTGGTGAAGACGATGGAGTCGCTGCGATACAGTTCGCTGCAGATCGGCTCGATCACCGAGAAGATCGACGAGATCGCGGACCAAACGAACCTCCTTGCGCTCAACGCCGCGATCGAAGCGGCCCGTGCGGGCGAGCACGGGCGCGGCTTCGCCGTCGTGGCCGACGAAATTCGTAAGCTCGCCGATTCGTCGGCGACCGCGACCAAAGAGATCGCTTCGCTAATTCGTACGGTGCAAGACGAAACCAACCGTGCCGTCTCGGTGACGCGCCGCGGCAACGACGCGGTCGAGCTGGGGCGCGAAAAGACGGCGCTCGTGGCCGACGCGCTCGCGCGCATCGTCGATAGCGTCAATATGGTGCGCGCGCGCATCGAAGCGGTCGTGGCGGCGCAACGCGAGCAGAAGCGCGCGACCGACGCCCTCGTCGAATCGACGTTCCTGGTGGAGCGCTTGACGGGCGAGAATACCGACATGGCAGGCTCGCTTGCGACGCTCGCGGAGCATCTGGAGCAGTCGTCGTCGTCGGGTGCCGATGCGGTACGCAAGACCAACGACAAGGTGGGCTCGGTGGCGCAGCGCGGCGAGCGCATCGCCACCGCCTCGCACGAATTGCTCGGGCTCACCGGCTCGCTGCGCGGCGAGGCCGAGCGCATTCGCGGCGCCGTCGCCGAATTCAAGAACGACGCCGCGCTGCCGGGCGACGGGCGAACGGCGCTGCCGAAGTAGCCGCAACCAGCCACTTGCGACCCGTGTTATAGTGGGTGTCTGACCATGGGGCTGAACTAGGCTCGACGAGGAGATCCGTGGTCGGCGTTAGCAAGCGGAGTTGCGAGCTCTCCTAAAACGATCGCACGGCAATACCTGCCAACAATCAATACGCACTGGCTGCCTAACTTAGGTTAGCCACCGGACGCAGAGAGTCGGCCCGAACTGCTCTGCCCTCCGGCCAAAAATTCGGGCTGGCGCGACGGCGTGATGCGACCGGCGCGCGAGACAAAGAATCTGCTGCGTACGGTAAGTCCCGCTTTGAGACGTCCGTCCGAGTAAGTAAAAGTCAAAGCTGAGCTTGGAGAACGCGCCGGTTAGGCTTTTCGGACTCGGGGGGCGGTACCCCGACAGCTCCACCAGATTTTCGCTCTGTCCGCAAGGATGACCAGCGCAACGGTCATTATTGGGATAGGGCGTTTTACTTTTTGCATAACTGGAATTGCCTGCAAGAACGGCCCGGCGCTTTGTAGGCGCCGGGCCGTTGTTGTCGCGCGGAGCGAGAGGCTACTTGAGGCCGAGATCTTCGAGCAGCGGGCCCACCTTGGGATCGCTGCCGTAGAAGGCGCGGAACATCGTCGCGTAGTCTTCCGAGTGCCCCTTGGAGAGGATCATCTCGCGGAAGCGGTCGCCGTTCGCGCGCGTGAGGCCGCCGTGATCGAGGAACCACTGATAGGTGTCGTCATCGAGCATTGCGGTCCAGGTGTAGGCGTAGTAGCCGGCTGCGTAGCCGTTCGACCAGATATGCTGGAAGTACGTCGAGCGGTAGCGCGGCGGCACGTTCGGGAAGTTGACACCCGCCGAAACGAGCGCATGCTTCTCGAAGGCATCCACCTGTTGCTTGGGCGCGCTCGCGGGTAGACTGTGCCAGGCCATGTCGAGTTCGTCGGCCGCAAGCAGCTCGCCGAAATCATAGCCTTCGTTGAACTTCGAAGCGGCCTGGATCTTCTTCACGAGTGCCTGCGGGATCGGCGCGCCCGTCTTGTAGTTGAACGCGTAGTGGCGCAGCACTTTGGGATAGAAGGCCCAGTGCTCGTTGAACTGCGAGGGATACTCCACGAAGTCGCGAGCGGTGTTGGTGCCGGCGAGCGACGCATACTTCTGCGTGGCGAAGAAGGCGTTGAGCGCGTGGCCGAACTCGTGGAACATGCCGCTCACCTCGCCCGCGGTGAGGAGCGCGGGCTGTCCGGGCGCGGGCTTTGGAATGTTCTCGACGTTGTAGACCACCGGCTTCGTGCCGAAGAGCTTCGACTCGTCGGTGAAGGTGTTCATCCACGCGCCGCCCTGCTTGTTATCGCGCTTGAAGAAGTCGAAGTACATCAGCGCGAGCGGCGATCCGTCCTTGTCGTACACCTCGAAGACGCGCACGTCTTTTTGATAGACGGGGATGTCGTGCAGCTCTTTGAAGGTGATGCCGTAGAGCTGATTTGCCGCGTAGAACAAGCCCTTCTCTAGCACCGAGTTGAGCTCGAAATACGGCTTCACTTGGCTCTCGTCGAGGTTGTATTTGGCTTTACGCACCTGATCGGCGTAGTAGTTCCAGTCGTACGGGGTGAGCTTGAAGGTTTGCCCATCCTTGCGGATCATCGCTTGGATCTCGGCGGCTTCGGTCGCGGCGGCTTGGCGCGTCGGCGCGATCAGCTGCGAGAGAAAGCGCTGCACCGTCGCAGGCGTCTTCGCCATCTGATCGGTGAGCTTGTAGGCGGCGTAGTTCGGATACCCGAGCAGATGCGCTTTCTGCGCGCGCAGGTACGCGATCGTCGAGATCGTGTCGCGTTCGTCGTTCGCATCGCCGCGCTCGTTGCGCATCCACGAATGTTCGAAGAGCGCGCGGCGCGTCGCCCGATCCGAGAGCGACGAGAGTGCCGGCTGCTGCGTGGTGTTCTGCAGCGGGATCAGCCAGTCGCCGGGATGCCCGTGCTTGGTCGCTTCGTTCGCGGCATTCGCGATCGAGGTGGCGCTCATGCCCGCAAGCTGCGATTTCTTGGTGAGCAGCAGTGCGCCCGCGGCGGTTCCTTTCAGCAATTTCTGCTGGAAGGTGGTGACGAGGCTCGCGAGACGCTCGTTGATCGAGCGAAGCTGCGCCTGTTTGGCTGCGGGCAGATTCGCACCGGCGTGCACGAACTGCTGGTAGTCGACGCGCAGGAGTTGCAGCGATTCGGGATCGAGCTTCAGCGTATCGCGTTTCGCGTAGAGCGCGGCGACGCGTGCGTAGAGCTTGTGGTTCAGGTAGATTGCGTCGTTCAGCGCGGCGAGGCGCGGCGCCTCGGTGGCGGCGACCTTCTCCATCGCATCATCGGTGTTCGCGGATTCAACGTTAAAGAACGTCGCGGTGACCGAATTGACGAGGCGACCCGCTTTTTCCAGCGCGACGATCGTGTTCTCGAACGTCGGCGCGGCCGGATCGTTCGCGATCGCCTCGACGTCGCGGCGCTCTTTGGCGATTGCGAAATCGATAGCGGGCTGATAGTCGCCGTCCTTGATCAGATTGAACGGCGGCGCGCCGAAGGGCAGCGTGCTCGGAACGAGCAGGGGGTTCTGCCGCGCGGCCGGTGCGGCCGCCGTGCAGGCGGCGGTAACGAACAACGCCGCGAGCATGGCACCCGCGCGTTGAGAAAGACGAAGGCTCATCCGGGCGCCTTCAAGCAGCGACGCTGAAAACACCTGCTCGGCGGCTGAAGAAGCGACCCGTGTAGAGGGCCGCGCGGGCCCGCTCCGGTACATCGCGGGCACGGAGGACGTGGAGCTATGCAGATGCGCGCGCTCGGCAGCGAGGGGCTGACCGTTTCGGAGATCGGCCTCGGATGCATGGGCATGAGCCATGCCTATGGGGCGAAAGAAGAGCGCGATGAGCGCGAGTCGATCGCGACGATCCATCGCGCGATCGAGCTCGGCTGTACGTTTTTCGATACCGCCGAAGCGTACGGTCCGTTCGCGAACGAGGAGCTGCTCGGGCGCGCGCTCGAAGGGCGTCGCGACCGCGTGGTGATCGCGACCAAGTTCGGCTTCGCGTTCGGCGACGACGGCGCGATCGTCGGCGTCGACAGCCGCGCGGCGCACGTGCGCGAGGTGGTCGAGGCGTCGCTGCGCCGTCTGCGCACCGATCGCATCGATCTGCTCTATCAGCATCGCCTCGATCCGGCCGTTCCGATCGAAGAGACGGTCGGCGCGATGGCCGAACTCGTGCAGGAGGGAAAGGTGCGCTTTCTCGGGCTCTCCGAGGTTGGCGAGACGACGATCCGCCGCGCGCACGCCGTGCATCCGATCTCCGCGCTTCAGAGCGAGTATTCGTTATGGGAGCGCAACCTCGAACCGCGCATCGTTCCGCTCCTGCGCGAGCTCGGCATCGGCCTCGTGCCCTTCTCACCGCTCGGGCGCGGTTTCCTCACCGGAGCGGTCAAGCGCGCGGAAGAGTATCCGCCCGACGATTTTCGCCATAACGATCCGCGCTATCAAGGCGCGAATTTCGATGCAAACGTGCGCGCGGCGTCGGCCGTGCGCGACATCGCCGAACGCAAGCGCGCGACGCCTGCCCAGATAGCGCTTGCATGGTTGCTGCACAAAGGCGAGGAC
>DAIDGX010000011.1 GCA_027452165.1 Vulcanimicrobiota bacterium
GTGAGCGTCCAGGTTCTCGACGCGACGCTCATCCAACACGTGCTCAATCTGCGCGAGCCCCCAGTCGAGGTCCTCGCGGCTGATCATCAGCGGCGGTGCAATGCGAATCACCGTCTCATGCGTCTCCTTGCACAGGACGCCGCGGTCGCGCAGCGCTTCGCAGATTGGTCGCGCCGGCACATTCAACTCAATCGCCAGCCATAGTCCGCGCCCACGCACCTCCACAACGTTGCTGCTGCTCATTTTTTTGAGTCTTGCCAGGGCATACCCTCCCAACTCCGCAGACCGCTCCGCAAGCTGCTCCTCCACAATCACCCGCAGCGCAGCTCTCGCCACAGCACACGCCAGCGGGGTTCCACCGAACGTGCTGCCGTGATCGCCCGGTTGGAAGAGGTTCATCACCGGGGCGTTCGCGAGCACGGCGGAGACCGGGTAATAGCCGCCGGCAAGCGCCTTGCCGACGACGATCATATCGGGCTTGATGCCGTCGTAATCGACCGCGAAGAGATCGCCCGTACGGCCGAATCCGGTTTGGATCTCGTCCGCGATGAAGAGCACGTGGTGCTCTTTGCAGATCGCCCACGCACGCTTGAGAAAACCCTCGGGCGGCACGATGACGCCGCCTTCGCCCTGGATCGGTTCGATCAGGATCGCGCAGGTATTCGGCGTAATCGCGCGCTCCAGCGCGTCGGCATCACCGTAGGGCACAAAGACGAATCCCGGCGTGAACGGGCCGAAGTGCTTGCGGTACGCGGGTTCGCTGCTCGCGCTGATGATCGCGGTCGTGCGGCCGTGGAAGTTGTTCGTAAAGACGACGATCTCGGCGCGGTCGTCGGGAATGTGCTTAACTTCGTAGCCGTAGCGTCGCGCGAGTTTGATCGCGGTCTCCACGGCCTCGGCCCCGGTGTTCATCGGCAGCGCCATGTCGTAGCCGGCAAGGGTGGTGAGCTTTTTCAAAAAGCGGCCCATCCGGTCGTTGCGCATCGCGCGCGACGTAAGGGTGAGGCGGCCGGCCTGCTCGATGAGTGCGCGCAGAATGCGTGGATGACAATGTCCTTGGTTAACGGCAGAGTATGCGCTGATGCAATCGAGGTAGCGCTTGCCGTCAACATCCCACAGCCACACTCCCTCAGCGCGTTCGACCACGAGGTCGAGGGGGGCGTAGTTGTGGGCTCCGTAGGTGTCGTCGAGCTCGATAAAAGTCCGCGTCGTATCGGAAGTTACATGCATGATCCTCAAAAAAGCGCCGCGTGTGTTTACCTCCCCAACCGATAATAACCTTAGAAAAAGTGCACGGTCATTGACGGCGGTGAAAGGAACATGGGGGCGCGGGCGCCCATGTTCTAGGAACACTTGCAGCATCAACTTACCTGCGCCGCGGACGGCCCCCTCCTCGCCTGCCGATGAGTGCCTTCTCCGAGGAAACCCTGGCGACGGTCGCGCGCCTGCGCGCACGCGACCACGATCGCGTGGGCGAGGCCGGGCGCACGAAGCTGCTCCTGCACGACGAGGTACGTCCGCTCGCGGTCGTGCTCTTTCACGGCCTTTCAGCCTCGCCTACACAATTCGTGCGGTTTGCTCATGATTTGCACGCGCGCGGCCATAACGTGGTCGTACCGCGCCTTCCGCGTCATGGGCACCGCGACCGGCTCTCCACGGCGCTCGCGCACCTGACGGCCGACGATTTACGTCACGTCGCGTGCGAGAGCATCGCGGCCGCGCGGGGCCTCGGCGCGCGTATCGCCGTCGGTGGCTTTTCGCTCGGCGGCTTGCTCGCGACGTGGATAGCGCAGCGTGAGTCGATCGAACGCGCCGTCGCGATCGCCCCATTTTTCGGTGTTTCATGGATTCCGAACCGATTCATGAAGAGGATCGCGCAGACGATGCTGTGTCTGCCCAATCGCTTTGCTTGGTGGGATCCGATCCGGCGCGAACGCCAACAGCCCGAACACGGATATCCGCGTTACGCGACGCACGCGCTCGCGCAATCGTATCTGCTCGCGCGCGAGGTGATCGAGGCTGCCGATCGAGGTATCGCCGCGCAGCGTTTGATCTTCGTGACCAACGCGCGTGAGGCGGCCGTCAACAATCGAGCGGTGCGGAGACTCGAGGCTCGTCTGCGTGCAAGCGACCCCGCGCGGCTCGAACACGTGGTGCTGACGGGTATCCCGATCTCGCACGACATCATCGAACCGTTACGCCATCCGGAGATAGCCGATCGCGTCTATCCCCAGCTCCTCTCGTTGATCGAAGGTGGAACGATGCCGCCAGCATGAGGGCTCGCAGGCGCGCTTGCGCGGCCCGAGGTTGCGTTCGGGCGGATAGGTCGACAGTTTACCGGTCGAGGTGCAGGCGCCGGGATGTGACGCGCACGAATCGCAGCCCATGAACGGAAATGCCGCGCGCTGTTCGTGGGCTACCACGGCGCTTTCGATTTCGTATCACGACGCCGAGTGGGGAAAGCCAGTCCACGACGACCGCACGTTCTTTGAGTTCGTTACGCTCGAAGGAGCGCAGGCTGGCTTGAGCTGGGAAACCATCTTGCGCAAACGCGAGCGCTACCGCTCCGTCTTTCATGCGTTCGATCCCGCGCGTGTGGCGCGGATGACCCCTGCGGCGATCGAGCGCGCTTTGAGCGATCCCGGCATTGTGCGCAATCGCGCCAAAGTGGAATCGACGATCGGAAACGCACGAGCATTTCTCGCCGTGCAAGGCGAGTTCGGCTCGTTCGATGCCTACGTGTGGCGTTTCGTCGGAGGCGAACCGATCGTCAACGCACCGGAAACGCCGGCCGCTATCCCGGCCGAGAGCGAGGAGTCCCGTGCGTTGAGCAAAGACTTGAAGCGTCGCGGGTTTCGCTTTGTCGGGCCAACGATCGTGTACGCGTTCATGCAGGCGACCGGCCTCGTGAACGATCACGTTCGGGCATGTCGCTTTCGCTAATCGCGCAAGCGGCATGCCCGGCTCCGTCGCACAGCGACGGCCTCACGTGCGAGGTTGCGAAGTCGATGCTTCTGCAGCAGCTACTTATAGACGGGGGCTTGTTGCGTCAGCGCAGGTGACCAGAGAGTAGCCGTTTGGTAACGGCCGAGTTAAAGGCGCGAAGAGGACGTGCATGCCTGGATCCGCCGAGAAATTCGGTCTTCCCGGACTCTCATCCCATACAATCCAAGCGAGAGCACGGGCTGAGCCGTCTTCCGCGATCGCCGCGACGGCAACAACGCTGCTAATTCGCGTAACTCCATTTGTTTTCACCGATCCGATCGATGTGCCTAACCGAAGAGGAAATCCGGCACGCAGATAACTCTCTTGAGGAACAAAACAACTCCGTTCTTGTACGTTCGTGCAGGCACCGGATGTGCGCGCTGCATGGGCGGCGCGTACGCACTGCGAAGCTTCGGATGCGTCCATCAAACTACGACGTAAGCTCGATAATCCGCGTCACGGATCGCGGTGTTTATACCGGATCGAAGGCTCCTGTGAGAATCATCTGCTCGGAAAGATCGCGTGCGTGACGGTAGCGGGCGAGTGTTTCATGGGTGGGATCGTGCAACTCGCCGGTGATACGGTTGAGTTCTTCGTCGAACACTTGCGTGAGCGACGGTGGCGTGTAGGCACCGGGAAATCGCAGCCGCTGCGCGATCATCAGGCGATAGATGCGATCGGTTGCAAGGTCTTCCATGTAGCCGTCGAGCAGGCTTGCTCCCTTGCCTTCGAGCACGCCGTTGCGGTACCGGATCACCGTGCGCACGGCCGCGCGTGTGCCCTCGAGGGTCGTCGCTCCAACGCTCGCGGGCGCGGGGCGTAAATCCGGATGGGTGTCGGCATGCGCCGGGCGTTTGTCGATTTGGTTCGGTGCCGGGAACTGCGCGACCGCAATTGCGTTTTGATCCGGGTGACCGGTCCACGCGCCATCCATCAAGCACGCCGCTTCGTTCTTCTTGTCGCGTTCGAGAACGGCGAGCGCGCGCGCATTCAACTCGGCATCGTCGCGGCTCGGGTAGAGAGCGGTCATGCCGCCGATGGCGAGAGCGCCATGCTTGTGCGTGATCTCGGGAAGCAACGTGCGCAGACGTTGAAAGAACGGCACGTCGAGCGGAATCGTGTTGCGGTCGGGCAAGAGCCACGCCGGATCGTGTAAGTTGAAGTGGATGAGGCTCGCCATGTAATCCCAGCGGCCAAGGTTCAAGCCGATGATGTACTCGCGTAAGTTGAAGAGGAACTCTTCCATCTGAAAGGCCATCGGGTGCGACTCGACGAGCGCCATCGCGCGCAGCGATCCGGGCTGCCAGCCCTTCGCAGCAAGCACACGATCGAAGAGCGCCTTCCACCAGAGCGCCTCTTCGGCCGATTCTGACTTTGGTATGTAGATACACAGCGGATGCTTCAAACGCGAGGCATCGACGCGATAGACGAGCAGCGCAACGTCGAAAAGCGACGCGCTGACGAGGTCGTCTTCGAGCACGCCGGCCTGTGCAAGATGCAGTCCGCGCACGCGTGTGAACGTGACCGTGCTACTTGGGGTGATTCCGACGGTCCCGCCACGCTTACGATCCTCGTAGGTGAGGTCGCCATGAAGCGCGGCGATCACGTTATCGTGACCGGCCATCAGGTGCTCCCAGGCGTTTACCATGGAGTCTTCAAGATCGAGCATCACGCCGGGCGCGCCGGAGTTGAGCATCTTGACCACGAGTTCCGCGTCGTCTGCGGGACCGGTCATTTGATTGCGTTGATCGGCCGCCCACTCCGGCAGATCGATGCGCCATGCGGTGGTGGTTGCGACGGAGGGTGGCAGATAGCCCGGCAGCGTGCCCGCATGGGCGCGCGCGAGCACGTCGGCTCGCGCGAGCGCCAGGCGTTGTTGCCAGGGCGTGAACTCTTCATGCAGCGGGAGAAAGAACTCGGCGAATCCCGCCGGGAGATCGCGATGGAGCGTGAAACCCGCTGGGGCAACGTTCATATCGGCTTAGACTCCAACGGCCTCTTTGATGCGCGTCTCGTAGAATTGTTCTGCTTCGGTCGAACCGTGCAGAGCTGTCGTCGAGGATTGGCCTTCGCTGATGGTCTGTGCAACCTCGTCAAAGTAACCGGTGCCGACTTCGCGCTGATGCCGCGTCGCGGTGTACCCGAACGCTTCGCTTGCGAACTCCCGTTGCTGGAACTCGGCGTAGGCCGACATCCCGCGCATTTTGAAGTCTCGTGCCAATTCGAAGAAGCTGAAGTTGAGCGCGTGGAACCCGGCAAGCGTAATGAACTGGAACTTATAGCCCATGGCGTTAAGTTGCTCGCGGAACGTAGCGATCGCCGCATCGTCGAGCTTCTTTTTCCAGTTGAACGAAGGCGAGCAGTTGTACGCGAGCAGCTTGCCCGGGAACTTGGCGTGGATCGCTTCGGCGAAGCGGCGGGCCTCCTCGATGTTCGGCTCCGAGGTTTCGACCCAGAGCAGGTCGGCGTAGGGTGCGTAGGCGAGCCCGCGAGCTATACATGCGTCGAGGCCTTCACGCGTGCGGAAGAAGCCTTCGGACGTACGTTCGCCGGTGATGAATTGGCGGTCGATCGGATCGACGTCGCTCGTGATCAACGTCGCGGCATTCGCATCGGTGCGCGCGATGATCACGGTGGGTACGCCGAGTACGTCGGCCGCGAGGCGCGCCGAGACGAGATGACGCACGGCTTGTTGCGTTGGAATCAACACCTTGCCGCCCAGATGCCCGCACTTTTTCTCGGAACTCAGCTGATCTTCCAAGTGTACGCCCGCGGTGCCGGCCTCGATCATCGCCTTGACGAGTTCGAAGACGTTGAGCGGACCGCCGAAGCCGGCTTCGGCATCGGCGACGATCGGTAGATAATTCTGCGTACCGCCACGCCCTTCGACCGTCTCGATTTGATCTAGGCGTTGGAACGCGTTGTTGATGCGTTTGACGAGTTGCGGGACCGAGTTCACCGGGTACAGACTCTGGTCCGGATAGACGTTGCCCGATACGTTCGCATCGGCAGCCACTTGCCAGCCGCTGCAGTAGATCGCCTTGAGGCCAGCCTTCGCGGCTTGGACTGCTTGGCCGCCCGTCATCGTGCCGAGCGCCGCGGTGGCGTCGGCTTCGTGCAGCAGCGACCAGAGTTTCTCGGCGCCCAATCGCGCGATCGTCTGCTCCACGACAACGCTGCCTTGCAGCTTGACGACGTCGTGTGCGGTGTAGCGTCGCTCGACGCCCTTCCACCGTGAATCGCTCTTCCAGGTTTGGTCCAGGGCTGCGGCGCGCTCGTTCGTGGTCACGTGGATGCTCCTCCAACTCGGCTGCAAAAGATTTGGATCGTTCAACTTTCCCATTGGATCGCGTCATTTGGATGGCTTGCGAAAAACCAATGGACTGCTATACCCTTATACAAAAGTCGGGCGAAGCTGTCAATATCTCCTATTGATAAAAATATCTGTTCGTCGCCTGCGATGCCGTACGCGCTGCTTGCGCAACGCGAAGGCGAGTGGCACACTGGTGATCCGATATGGCCGAGACGAGCGCACTTGAAACGCTCCTAGCCGACGCGCAACGCGCGCAGGACCGCGGCGATTATCACGCGTTGCGGACGATCGCGCTCGAAGCGGCGTCGCTTGCATCCGAGACGGGCAACGAACACGCCCTCGGGCTTGCAAGGTTCTTTCTGGGCTTCTCCGAGATGCACGTGGGGCTCGCTGCGAGCGCCGAAGCCGCGTTCGATGATGCGCTCGCGCTCTTTACGCGTCTCGGTGCCCGGGTCGAGGCGGCGCGTGTGCAACTCAACCTCGGCCTGCTCGCCTTCGACGCTCGCGCCGACATCGCAGCGGCGCAACGCATCTACGACGAGGCCATCCTGGAGTTCGAGCAGCTAGGAAGGCCTCTCGGTCTAGCGGTCGCGCTCGCGAACTCGACGGAGGTCGCCCGCGCGCGTGGCGATTATGCGACCGCCTTGAAGCGTGGCGCGCGCGCGATCGAACTCTTCGAAGCGAACGGATATTCGTGGCGTTCCGCATCGCAACGCATCACGAACGCTCACGTGCTCTCCCTCATGCGCCGCTTCGACGAAGCGATCGAGCAGATGGAGTTCACGTACGACGCCGTTTGCGCGAGTCACAACCGTGCGTTGCTCGCGCTCTATTTTGAAGTCTATGCGCTGATCGCCGCCGCAATCGATCAACCGTCCGTTGCCGCAGAATTATTCGGCTTCGTCGATGCGCTGCGGCGGCGTGAAGATATTCGCCCCGCGGCACGGCTTATGCCGTGGATCGCGAACGCTCAAGAGCGCGCGCTCACCGATCTTGGAACCGATGCCTACGACCTTGCCTACGATATCGGTGCACACGTCGGCATCGAATCCATGCGCGATCGCGTGCGACGACTGGCCGAAACCGTTCGCGCGACGTAGCTACAAGGTCGGAAGCGGTAGTGACGGCCGCGTCGTCAGATCGGGACGTACGTCGGGAGCGTTTTCGAGTGCGCGATCCATCAAGCGTAGCGCGAAGTCGAGTTGAGGATCGCGTCCATCGCGGTAGTCGTGCGGCGCGATATCGACGTCGTAATCCGGATCGGTTCCATAATTTTCCACCTTCCAGCCCACGTCCGAGAACCAAAACGAGTACTCCGGTTGCGTGGTAAGCGTTCCGTCAACCAGTGAGTGGTAGGGTTCGATCCCGATAACGCCACCCCACGTGCGCTTGCCCACGAGCGGCCCAAGTTTGTAGAGCTTGAAACAGTGGCTGAAAATGTCTCCGTCAGAGCCGGCAAATTGGTTCGTCAGCGCGACGATCGGTCCAGCGACCGATTCGGGCGGATAGGGGATCGGGGCGCCGTAGCGCGGCACGTCGTACCCGACGCGTTTGCGCGCAAGCTTCTCGAGTAGCAGCGGCGAGACATGGCCGCCGCGATTGTAACGCACATCGACGAGCAAGCCACGGCAATCGAACTCACTCAAATATCCCCGATGGAACTCGGCAAATCCCCATGGTCCCATGTCGGGTATGTGCACGTAGCCCACGCGCCCACCGGTGCGCTCATGCACGTAGCGGCGATTCGCCTCCACCCATGCGCGATAGCGCAGCGCGTTCTCCCGCGCAAGCGCTTTGACGACGATCGTGCGTTCTTCGTCCTTGCGCGTGCGCACCGTGATCGCGACGTCTCTGCCCGCGCAGTTGATCAGCAATCGCTCGGGCGTTACCTCTCTGGAAAGCCGCTTGCCGCCCACGGCGACCAGCAGGTCGTTTTCGTGCACGTCGAGCCCGGGCTCGGCGAGTGGTGAGTCGCTCGCGCGCGTCCACGAATCGCCGCGATAGATGCGCGCGATGCGATATCCGCCGCGTGGTTCGTCCCAAGCCAGATCAGCACCGAGAAATCCGCGCTGATACTGCGGCGGCACGCGGTGATCGCCGCCGTACTCGTAGGCGTGCGAGGTGCCGAGTTCGCCTTGCATCTCCCAGATGACGTCCGAGAGTTCGGTGCGCGTGCGCACGCGCGGCAGCACGGCGTTGTAGCGGTCGAAGACGCGATCCCAGTCGATGTCGCTCATGTCTTCTACCCAGAAATGTTCGGTTTGCAGGCGCCACGCTTCGCGGAACATCTGCGCCCACTCATCGCGCGGCACGATCTCGACGCTCGCGCGATCCAGGTCGATCCAGCCGCTCTTGCGTCCCGGGTCGGGCGCCGGCTTCTCGGGCTCGTCGTCGGAGAGCTCGCTTGTGGCATCGATCGCGCGCAAGCGTTCGTGCGAGCGATAGAGCAACGTGCGGCCGTCCGCGCCGAGTGCGATCTCACCGACGTCGCTTGCAACGATGCCCTGGCGCAGTTGATCGAAATCGTACGCAAAGAGCGTGCCGAGCCCGCGAGCGTCGTCCTCGTCGTCGTCATTTCCCGCGGGTTTGATGCCGCTGACCGGAAAGCGCGTATAGAGTACGCGTCCCTTGACCGCGACGAGTTGATCGTACTCGCCTTCCTCCACCGGAAAGGCGAGCACGCGCCCTTGAATCTCGTCGAAATCGATATCGAAGCGCGGCGCATCGTGTTTGCCGCCCTTCTTTGCATCGTCGTCGTGATCTCCATCGTGATCGTGATCGTGATCGCGATGCAGCGGGCGGGGTTTGGGCACAAACGGCGACGGCACGTCGGTACGCAACGTCACGACGAACGGGCGCTGCGCCTGCGGGAAGCTCAAATCGAACTGCAGCGCGTCGTACACCGGATTGAAGTCGCGCGTCGAGATGAAGTACAGATACTTCCCTTCTGGGTCCCATGCAGGCGAGTGATCGACGCGCAGCGGCGAGGTGATGTCGTGCACCTTGCCCGATTTCACTTTGACGACCCGCAGGATCGAGGTGCCTTGCGCGGGCCACCAGACGTATGCCACGAAGCGTCCATCGGGCGAGAAGGCGAGGTCGCTTACACGGCGCGCAGGGCTCGTGTCGACCAACTGCACCTTACCGTCATCGAGATCGAGCAGGCAGAGTTCGTGGCGATGATTCGCAAAGGCGAGAACGTCGGCGACGGGCGATGCAACCAGTTCCGTGACGCGTCCGATGTCGCCGTGCGTGAGCAGTTTTGGTTCGTCGTTCGTATCGGCGCGGTGCACTGCGAGTTGCTCGTAGCCGTTTGCATCGGTAACGCAAACGAAGCGTTTCCCATCTTTCAACCACGCGAGCAGGCGTGAGCGCACGCCGCTCGAGCCGCCATGCTGCGTGACGGCGCCCTCGAAGAGCGGCATCGTGAAAACCGTTCCGCGCGAGACGAAGGCAAGGTGCGCACCGTCGGGATGCGCCGCGAAGGATTCGAGCGAGGCCGATGCGCCTTCGAACCGACGCACGGTTTGCGGTGCGGCCGAGGGTGCGTTGACATCGAGTTCGCGCACCGTGTCGCTTGGGAGGTCGAGCAGCGAGATCGCGCCACCGGCCGTGTACACGATGCGCGTACCGTCGGTCGAGGGAAAGCGCACGTAATACTCAGCTTCGTGCGTGTGGCGCGTGATGTCGCTGCCGTCAAGTGCGCACGAATAGATGTTGCCGATCCCTTCGTGATCGCTCAAGAAATAGAGACGCGAACCGACGAGCATCGGCCACACCGGGTTGCCATCGGGCAGCGGGATCCGTTCGAACTCGCCGCGCACCGCCGCATCGCACCATACTTCGCCTGCGGTTCCGCCGCGATAGCGCTTCCAGCGCGCCGGATCGACGGCGTTACGTCCAAGCGCGATCGTGCCCCCGGCGTCAACCCAGAACGTGCGCGCATGCCCCAGGTTGAGGTCGCGCACGGTTCCGCTTTCGAGCGCAACCGCGCGCGCGAAGGTCTCGCCTTCGAACCACGCGCCCGCGTTGCTCACGAAGTAGATCTCGCGGCCGTCTGCGCTCCAACCCATCACCTGCGCGGTGGTCGAACCGAGGAAGGTGAGCCGCTGCGGCTGCCCTCCGCCCGCGGGCATCACGTACACCTCGGGATTGCCTTCGTCGTTGCTCGTGAAGGCGAGGCGCTCGCCATCGGGGGAGAGTCGCGGCGTGGCGCACGTACCGAAGCTCACGGTGAGGCGGCTCGCCGTCCCCCCGGATGCCGGCACGCTCCACAGGTCGTCCTCGCAGACGAAGACGATGCGGTCGTGGGCGATGGTGGGATAGCGATAGTAGCCGTTCGTCATGACGGGCTTCCTGTTGGCGAATGGGCCACACCGCTCTTGCGCCTAGCGGTTACTTTGTGATACAAAGTGAATCATGCTGAACGCCCCCGCGTTAGCCCCCGCGCCCTCGCATGTTGCCGTGATCATGGACGGCAACCGGCGCTGGGCGCGCGAGCGTGGTCTCCCCATCGCCGAAGGATATCGCCGCGGGGTGGATGCGCTTCGCGCCACGGTGCGCGCGGCCGCCAGGTCCGGCGTCGGTCGGGTGACCGTCTATGGCTTTTCTACCGAGAACTGGCGCCGCGAGGCGGGCGAGGTGGGGCTACTGATGGGGCTCTACGCGGCCTGCGCGCAAGCCGAGCGCCCGCAGCTGCTGCGGCAGGGTGTGCGCGTCGAGATCGTCGGTGACCTCGATGCCTTTCCGTTTCCGGCGCGCGCCGCGCTGCGCGATCTCACCGAGGCGACTCGTCACAACACCCGCGTCACCCTCGCGCTCGCGCTCAACTATAGCGGTCGTAGCGAGATCGTCCGCGCGGTGCGTGCCCTCGCGACCGAGGTCCGGAGCGGCCGCCTAGCTCCCGAAGCGATCGACGAAGCGGCGTTGCGCACGAAGATGTATGCGCCGCACGCACCCGATCCCGATCTGTTGATTCGTACCGGTGCCGAGTACCGCATCTCGAATTTTTTGCTCTACCAGCTCGCCTATACCGAACTGCTTACGCTCCCGGTGATGTGGCCCGACTTCACCGAGGTGCATTTCGACGATGCGCTCGTCTCGTATGCCGAACGGCAACGCCGCTACGGCTGTTGATTGATCGCCGCGTCGCGACCCGCGGAGAGTAATGCTCCGAGGGTCCGCACGAGATCGGCGGTGTTGTCGAGTTGCACGAGCGTTGGAACGAGCGTCGGCGTCTGCGAGAGCGTCTCGAACGGTACGATCGTGCCGCCGGCGACGAACGGCGTCTCTGGCATGCCGGCGACGGTGCGGAAGAGCAACTCCGCATAGAGCGCGTTCGCCCATCCAAACTCCGGACGCGTGTAGCGCCAATACCCGTCGGGATAGAAGCTCTCGTGAATCAATCCGGTCTCGCTATCGGTCTCGGCGAGGGTAGTGATGCTGTTCTCGATCTCCAGGTCGTCGGTCGAGGTGAGCGCGCGTCCGATGATACCAAGCGGCCAGACGTTCCCGTAGGGCGTGTGCGGGCTTCCGAGCCCTTGGGCGTAGCGCCCCGAAAAATACCACGGGTTGTCCATGCTCAGCGTGAACGCGCGTGTGTTGATGTAGATCGGATCAAAGAACGACGACCAGTCGAGATATGGAAGCGTCGTCAGGTTCGGAATGTTCGCATCGTCCATGAGGTTGTCGTGACCGTAACCATCGGTCTCGTATGCGTACATCCACACGCCGCGTTCCCGGTTGTAGAAGATGCCGTATCGGAGTATGCCCGTCATTACCCTGGCGGCGACGCGCTGCGCGCGTTGCGCGAGCGCGCCGTCGTGGTAGCCGCGTATCGCTAGGTCGGCGATCGCCCGTAGCGCGACCACGGCGATCGCGTTTTGAGGAATGTTGAAACGATACTGCACCGGATCGTCGGACGGGCGAAAAGCGCACCAGATCAAACCGGTGTTGGGGTTGTAGCGATCGTCGGTGTACACATGGTACGGGTAACGATAGTGGCTGCACGTCGCGTGGCGTTCCTCGCACGAGTACGTGTACACCACCTGACGCAAGGCAACGTGCAGTTCCGGTGTGAAGACGCTTGCGTCGTTCGTTTGTCGCACGTACACCTTGGCGAGCAACACGGGCCACGCAATCGAGTCCACCTCCCACTTGCGTTCCCATACATGGTAGTCGGCTTGGAATGCGTTTGCGTACACGTCATGGTTGATCGCGCGCGCGTCGCGTTCGATCACGCCGGCGAATCGCCGTCGCAGTATCGGGAACTCCTGCTGAAAGCGCACGTACGGCACGGTCTGCGCCGCCGAGTCGCGCAGCCACATCGCCGGGATGTCGCCCGTCTGTACGTACGTCGTTTCGTCGTCTTCGGGGAAAAAATCGTGGAAGAGCGTGTGAAAGAGCGAAGCGGTCTCGATCGCGCGCGTGCGCTTGCCCGTCAGCGGCAGGATCAGCGTTTGCGCGATCAGCAGCGCCGCGACGATCGGTTTGAGCATCTAGGGCGTTGATTCAATATGTAACGCGTCGATCTTGCCGTTGAGCAAGCGCATCGTCGCATACAGCTGCGCGCGGTCGAAACTCAAGCGGTAGTGTTCCATCCCGCCCTCGCGGGAGAGAAACTCTTGCGCGCGCAGCGGACCGAGCGGTGCTAAACGCTCGCGGAACGCGCGCAGCTCGTCGCGGTTCAGACGCCGGCGAAACGTGGGGGTGAGGAGCCCCGCGTCGATCGTACCGGCGGCAAGCTGCGCGATCGCGAGCGCGAGGATTTTGGTGGCGGCCGGGTTTTCGTTCTCTGCGGGCTGGTTCAGGCTTGCGACCTGCGTGCGGTCGAGGGGCTCGACGATCGCGAGGATGCTCATCGCGAGCGGGGCGAGGTCGACGCGGTCGGCATTCGTGAGGATGACGATCGCGATACCGTTGCCGGTGTCGATGGCGTCGAGCGCGCTGAAGCCGTCGAGATATCCGGGGTGCTCCGCGATCGGCCGGCCATACCAGCGCGTGACGAAGAACCCGTAGCCATAATTCGTCGGACGCCCGTCGCGTAGATATCGTGTGGTTGTCATTGCCGTCACGTCGGCTTGCGTTACGACGCGCCCGGCGAAGAGTGCTTCGAGCCAGCGGAGCAGATCGGGCACGTTGCTGCTCATGGCGGCGGCGCTTCCCGTGAACTGCGGGAAATCGCGCTCTCGCGTCAATGGCGAAACCGCGACGTTGTACGCACGCGGCAAGGACACGCTCGTCGAGATCAGGTGTAGCGGCTCCAAGATACGCTCGCGTAGCGTATGCGAAAACGGCGAACCCGTCGCGCGTTCGAGTGCTGCACCGAGCGCGAGATAGTTTGCGTTGTCGTACCGCCACGTTACACCGTCGCTCTGCGCGAGTTCATCGCGGATGCGCGCGTCGAGTGGAAGCTCGCCGCGCTCCGCTGCATCGAGCACGAGCGCCGCGGTGAACTGCTTGGTGATCGAGCCGATCCGGTAAATCGTGTAGGCGTCCGCGGGCGCGCCGGTTGCGCGATCGCGCACGCCGTAACCGCGCAATGCGAGCGTATCTCTCCCGCGTGCGACGCCGAGCGAAAGCCCAGCGATCGCATGGGCGCGCATCACGTGCCGCACGATGCGATCGATCGCGCTCGCCTGCTTGGCCGAGAGTGCGAACGCGGCAAGAACGAACGCGGGAAGCATAGTGGGGTGATTCCGGCGCAGGCGAGCAAAGCCCCGGCCAATTCGCGCCGATATATCTTCAAGATGACGCAGCGATTCGATCCGTTCCCGACGATGACGCTGTCCGTGCCGCACCTGCAAGAGGTCTTGGCGCGCCTGCGCGATACCACCGCGCGCCGGTCGATTACGGTGCTGCACGCCGATCGTGACGGCGAAGGTGAATGGATCCTCGCCACCACCGCGGCGCGCTTGAAGCGCGGTCCGATCCGTTTCGTCGGTCCGGAGCCGATGAGCATTCGGTCGCTCGTCGAGCACGCAGCGCGCCTCTCGGCCGAGGTCGTTCTCGGCGGGGAGTTGCGCCGCGCCGAGGACGCGCAGGCGCTGCGCTCCGCCGCTTCGATGGGTATGCGCGTAGCCGCCGTGCTCACGACGAGCGAGCGGCGCGAGGCCGAGAACCTGCTTGGGCTGCTCGGCCCCTGGGAGCAGTACGACCTGCGGGTGATCAGCCGCCAGATGTCCTAACGGGCCGGAAGGGGAGGCCGCTTCGGCCGCGGCCCCAAAACCAGAGCGGTACTTTGGCGAACCTGGCTCTTGACGCGCTGCTGCGCGAATTCGACGATAAGCGACCGCGGGGACTCGCCCGCGCTATCTCCTGGGCGGAGAGCGGCCGTGGCGCCGACCTGATTGCCCACCTCTATCCGCGCATCGGCCGCGCGATGACGATCGGTCTGACCGGGCCGCCCGGCGTCGGCAAATCGACACTGTCGTCCGCGCTCGTGAAGAAGGCCCGCTCGCTCGGCAAGACCGTCGGCGTGATCTCGGTCGATCCGAGCTCGCCCTTCTCGCACGGCGCACTGCTCGGCGACCGCATTCGTCTGACCGAGCACTTCGTCGATCCCGATGTCTTCATTCGCTCGATGGCGAGCCGCGGACATCTGGGTGGTCTCTCCGGCGCGACCGCCGATGCGGTGATGCTGATGGACGCCTTCGGCCTCGACGTGGTGTTGATCGAAACGGTCGGGGTGGGCCAGAGCGAGATCGAGATTGCCGAGCTCGCGCAGACGACCCTCGTCGCGCTCCAGCCGGGCTCGGGCGACTCGATTCAGGTGCTGAAGGCGGGGATCATGGAGATCGCCGACATCTTCGTCGTCAACAAAGCCGACCACCCGATGGCGAATCAGTTGCGCCGCGAGATTCGCGCGATGATGGAGATGCTCTCGTTCTCGGGATGGGTTCCCGAGCTCGCGATGACGCAAGCCGTTACCGGCGACGGCATCGACGACTTGTGGCGGGCGATCGACTCGCACGTCGTGTATCTGAACGAGAGTGGCGAGATCTCGCGTAAGCGTCGCGAGGCATTCGCGCATCAGGTGCGCCAGCTCGCCCTCGGGCGTCTACAGGCACGTTTGGAGCGCCATCTGTACGACGATACGCGTATCGATCTCGACCCCTACGCTGCCGCCGACGAGGTGCTTGCGCACTTCGGTGTGTACGGCGGCGAGGAGCCGGAGCCGGCGCTCGCCGCGGCGCGGCCGCGCGCGGTCGTGCGGGGCCTCACCGGGCACGACGGTTAGCGGGTAGCGACCTCCTCCCTTGCGGGGCGGGACGCGCTTTGGGAGAATAGGTTCTCCGATACCCTTCTAAAGAGGAATTTCCAGCTTGGCTAAGATGATCGATCGCCCGGCTCCGAACGGGACGACGAGCGCCTCGAGCTACCTGCGCACGGGCCCCGGCTCGGGCGCGGTGGACCGCACGCTCTCCGACGTGCCGCTCAAGGCGGTGTACGGCCCCGAGGACGTCAAGCGGGTCGAGCCGCTGCCCGGCGAGTACCCCTACACCCGGGGCATTCACCCGAACGGCTACCGCGATCGCCTCTGGACCATGCGCCAGTTCGCCGGCTTCGGTAACGCCAAGCAGACCAACGAGCGCTACCACTTCCTGCTCTCGCAGGGGCAGATGGGGCTCTCGGTCGCGTTCGACATGCCAACGCTGATGGGCTACGACTCCGACTCGCCGCAGGCGCGCGGCGAGGTCGGCAAGTGCGGCGTCGCGATCGATTCGTTGCGCGACATGGAGCAGCTCTTCGACGGCATCGACATGGGTGCGATCACGACCTCGATGACGATCAACGGCCCCGCCGCGATCGCGGTCGCCCAGTACATCGCTGCCGCTGAGAAGAAGGGCATTCCACGCAAAATGCTCGGCGGTACGATTCAGGCGGATATCCTCAAAGAATACATCGCGCAGAAAGAGTGGATCTTTCCGCCGCGACCGCACATGCGCGTGATCACCGACATGATCGAGTTCTGCACGGCCGAGATGCCGAAGTGGAATACGATCTCGATCTCGGGATACCACATTCGCGAAGCGGGATCCACCGCGGCCCAGGAGCTTGCCTTTACGCTTGCCGACGGATTTGCGTACGTCGAAGCGGCGATAGCCCGTGGCCTCGACGTAGATTCGTTCGCGCCACGCCTATCATTCTTTTTTAACTCGCACATCGACTTTTTCGAAGAGATCGCGAAATTCCGCGCCGCTCGTCGCATCTACGCGCGTCGCATGCGCGAGCGCTACGGCGCGAAGAACCCGCGCTCATGGCAACTGCGATTCCACACGCAGACCGCCGGTTGCAGCGCGACCGCGCAGCAACCGGAGAACAACATCGTGCGTGTCGCGTTCGAAGCGATGGCGGCGGTCTTAGGCGGCACGCAATCGCTGCACACGAACTCGATGGACGAAGTGCTGGCGCTGCCGACCGAGAAATCGGTTGAGATCGCGCTGCGTACGCAGCAAGTGCTCGCGTACGAGACGAACGTGACGAACGTGGTCGATCCGTTGGGAGGCTCCTATTTTGTCGAGGCACTGACCGACGAGATGGAGCGTCAGGCCGAAGCGTACTTCGCGCAGATCGAAGAGTACGGCGGCGTCATCGAGGCGATCGAAGCCGGCTTCTTTATGAAAGAGATCGCCGAAGCGAGCTATCGCTACCAGCGCTCCGTCGAATCGAAAGACCGCATCATCGTCGGCGTCAATCACTTCCAGCGCGAAGAAGACGCGCTCGAGATGGATCTGCTCAAGATCACCGAGGAGGTTGCGCGGGAGCAGGCGCGCTCGCTTGACGACCTGCGTACGACGCGCGACGGCAACGCCGCTGCCGCGGCCCTCGATCGACTCGAACGTGCGTGCCGGGACGAGCGCGACAACGTGATGCCGCACCTGATCGACTGCGTCAACGCCTATTGCACCGAAGGCGAAATCGTCGAGGCGATGGTCAAGGTGTACGGCCGCTACACGGAGCGCTCGGTTTTCTAATGTTGCGCGTGCGTAGCGAAATCGAACGGCATCGGGTGCGCCGAACGCTTGCCGAAGTCAAGAACAAACTCGAAGAAGCACTGCGCTTGAGTCAGGCGCTCGACCAAAAAGGACATTATGGCGAACCGACCACTTCGAATCGTCGTCGCTAAGGCTGGCCTCGACGGCCACGATCGCGGCGCGAAGGTGATTGCTCGCGCGCTCCGCGACGCCGGCATGGAAGTCATCTACACGGGTCTCTTTCAGACGCCCGAGCAGATCGTGCAGACCGCGATCCAGGAAGATGCCGACGGCATCGGACTCTCGATCCTATCGGGTGCGCATATGACGCTCTTTCCGCTCGTGCTCGACCAGCTCAAAGCACAAGACGCAGCCGACATCGTGTTTTTCGGTGGCGGGACGATTCCGCCCGAGGATGCCGACGAACTCAAGAAGCGTGGCGTGAAGGCGGTCTTTACGCCCGGCGCGCCATTACAAGAGATTATCGACTTCGTTCAAGCCGAATGCGGCAAACGCCGCGAACTCGTCGGCTAACGCATCGCCGGTGAACGTACGTACTCGGGTCGCGCCGTCTCCGACGGGCGACCCTCATGTTGGAACCGCCTATGTCGCGCTCATCAACTACTGCTTCGCTAAGCATCACGGCGGAGAGTTTTTGTTGCGCATCGAGGACACCGATCAGGTGCGCAGCACTCGCGAGAGCGAGGCGGCCATTCTCGACTCGCTGCATTGGCTCGGTCTGAGTTGGGACGAAGGGCCCGATGTCGGCGGCCCGCACGGTCCCTATCGGCAGAGCGAGCGCTCTGCGATCTACCAAACGTACGTGCAGCAGCTGCTCGACGCCGGGCACGCCTTTAAATGCTTCTGCACGTCCGAACGCTTGGATGCGATGCGCGTGGCGCAACGTGCATCGGGTCAACCCTCGCGCTACGACGGTCTCTGCCTCACCTATTCGCCTAGCGAGATCGCTTGGCGCGAGACGGCGGGCGAGCCGTTCGTCGTGCGTATGAAGGTGCCGAGCGACGGCGTCTGCGTCGTCGATGATCTGCGTCGCGGCGCGATAGAGATCGAGTGGAAGAGCGTCGATATGCAGGTGCTGATGAAGTCGGATGGCTTGCCGACGTATCATCTGGCGAATGTCGTTGACGATCATTTGATGGAGATCACGCACGTGATGCGGGGCGAAGAGTGGGTGTCGAGCGCGCCCAAACACGTGCTGCTCTATCGCTACTTCGGCTGGGAGATGCCGAAGCTGATCCATCTGCCGCTGTTGCGCAATCCAGATAAATCGAAGCTCTCGAAGCGCAAGAACCCGACCGGCATCCTGTTCTACCAAGCGATGGGATATCTGCCGGGCGCGCTGCTGAACTTCTTGGGGCTGCTCGCAAACTCGGCCGGCGAGGGCGAGGACGAGATGATGACGCTCGCGCAGATGGTCGAGCGTTTTGGTGTGGAGCATATTCCGCTTGGCGGACCGGTCTTCGACGTGGCCAAGCTCGATTGGCTCAACGGCCGCTACCTGCGCGAAGGGCTCGATCGCGATGGATTCATGGCCGCCGTTCGTGCATGGGCCTTTGCGCCGGAACGGCTGGCGCGTGTGGCCGAACTCGCGCAGCCGCGCATCGAACGCCTGAGCGACCTGGGCGGACTCCTCGCGTTCTTCTTTTCGGGGCGCCTGCCGCTGAACGCCGATACGTTGCGCGGCGGCAAGCTAGACGATCTCGCGATGCGTCAAGCCTTCGCGCTCGCGCTTGCCGAGCTCGACGCGTTACGCGAGTGGCGCGTTGCCGGCATCGAAGCGGTTCTCAAGCGGATTGCCGACGCGCTCGGGAAGAAGTTCCGCGATGTCGCGCGACCGTTCTACATCGCGATCACCGGCAGTCCCACCTCGGTGCCGCTGTACGATTCGATGGAACTGCTCGGACGCGACATCGTGCGCGAGCGGTTACGCGGCGCGCTCGAGCTTCTTGGAGCTCCAAGCAAGCGCGAGCAGGACGAATGGAAGCGGTTGATACCGGCGTCCGCGGAAGGGGTGACGGAATGATCGTTCGGGCCGTCGTGCTTGCCGCCGGCAAGGGCACACGCATGAAGAGCGCCACACCGAAGGTGCTGCACGAGATCTGCGGTCGTCCGATGCTGTGGTTTACGCTGCGGGCCCTTCGCGACGCCGGCATCGACGACGTGATCGTCGTATCGAATGAAGAGCTCGACCCTCAACTGGCGGCCTTCGACGTACGAAGCGTGGTGCAGCGCGAACAACTCGGCACGGGACATGCGGTGAAGGTGGCGATGGAACAGATCGATCGCATCGAAGGCGGTCGTGTCATCGTCGCTTGCGGCGATATGCCGCTCGTCACGCCTGAAATATTCCGCGCGATGGTCGGTTCGCTCGACGGAAACGGCCATGCCGCCTCGGCGATGGCACTCGTAACCGTCAAGATGCCGCTGCCCTCGAATTTCGGGCGCATCGTGCGCAAGGGGCACGATATCGAACGTATCGTCGAGGTGCGTGACGCCTCTGCCGACGAACTCGCAATCGACGAGATGAACGCCGGCATCTATGCCTTCGATGAGGCGGAGCTGCGAGAAGCGGTCACCGCATTGCGAAACGAGAACGCGCAGCGGGAGTACTATCTGACCGATACCGTCGAACATTTCGTGCGTTCGGGAAAGCGCGTTCGTCCGGTTCCCGTGACCGAACACGAACACGTTCTCGGCATCAACGATCGCGTCGAGCTCGCGCTTGCGCGTAGGGAGATGAACGCGAGGCTCTGCGCGCAGCACATGCGTGACGGCGTGACGATCGTGGATCCCACGACCACCTACCTCGAGCCGGAGCTCTCGATCGGCCGCGATACGGTGATCTACCCCAACACGACGATCTCGCTCTTGAGCGAGATCGGAGAAGGTTGCACGATCGGCCCAAACTCGCGCCTTTCGAACGTGAGGATCGGCGACCGTGTGACGATTCGCGAAAGCGTGGTCACGGAAAGCGAGATCGGTAGCGATACGGCGATCGGGCCATTTGCGCACGTGCGCGGGCATGCCGTCCTGGACGGGGGAAACCGCGTCGGGAATTTCGTCGAGATCAAGAACAGCCACTACGCGAAGGGTGCGAAGTCGGCCCACCTTTCGTACCTCGGCGATGCGGAGATCGGCGAGGAGTCGAATATCGGCGCGGGGACGATCACCTGCAATTACGACGGTAAGAACAAGCATCGTACGACGATCGGCAAGAACGTCTCGATCGGCTCGAACACCTCGATCGTCGCGCCGCGCTCGATCGGCGACAACGCCCTGACGGGCGCCGGCTCGGTCGTGACGAAGGACGTCGCGCCGGGCGGACGCGTCGCGGGCAATCCGGCGAAGCCGCTTCCGCAACGATAGATGCAAGCGGGTGTGGTTAGGCCGCGCGGCGCGCGGGTAGGATCGGAAACATGACGTTTACATTCATGAAATCGATGGCCGCGGCGGGTGCGATGCTCGCGCTTTGCGCCGCACCCGCGATCGCGCAAGGCAGCATCGGCGCAGGCGTGTACGCCGGAAGCGGCAACGGGCAGAGTAGCACCGGTGCCGCGATCGTGATCGGCACGAGCGCGAGCATCCCCGTGGTGCCGGTGAGCGTCGGCGTGACCGGATTCGCGCCGCTCGCACGTGGCGGCGGATACGCGCTTACCGTCGATGGTACGTTTGCCGCGTCGAAAAGCGATGCGTTCGGAGTCGGATACGGCATCGGCCAATTCGGTGAGTCGAAGGCGGGCGGAACGTTTACGCTCTTCTACGATCATCGCTTGGCGCCGCTGACGACGCTCGAAATCCGGGGCTATAAAACCGCCGTAGCCGGCGGCGGAACGGCGGGATTCGTCGGACTCAAAGTCTCGCTCTAGCGCTACGGCGCGCTCGCGAGGGCGTTGCCGATACGTTCGATCGCGGCGAGCGTGATACGAACATCGTCATCCGTGGTGCGCTGATTTACGATGCAGACGCGGATCGCGCGGCGCGCCCCGACGGTCGTTGAAGAGGTTACAGCCTCTCCGCTCTCCTGAAGGCGAATCACGATCTCGTCGTTCAGGCGATCGAGAGGCCCCTCTTCGAGGTGGTCGGGCCGGTAGCGAAAGCAGACCACGTTGAGTTGCACCGGCGCGAGTAGTTCGAAGGCGTCGCTTTCGTCGATGAGGTTGCCCATCAGCTTTGCCTGCCGCACGTTCTCTTCCATCGCCGCGCCCAAGCGCTTTGCGCCGTGCTCCTTGATGGTAAACCACACCTTGAGCGCTTTGAATCCGCGCGAAAGGTCTAAGGTGAAGTCGGTGAACCATGGTTCACCGCTTGCGAGCCCGCGTGGCATGCGCGTAAGGTAGTTCGGCGTCGAAGCGAACGTGGCGCGATGCAGCGCACCGTCACGTACGAGCAGGATGCCGGCTTCGTACGGCACCTGCAGCCATTTGTGGAAATCGAAGGCGATCGAGTCGGCGCGTTCGATCCCGCGTAGCTTTGGTGCGATGCTCGGTGCCATCATGGCGCTTGCGCCGTAGGCGCCGTCAACGTGGAACCATAGCCCTTCGCGCTCGGCGAGCGATGCGAGTTCGTCGAGGGGATCGATCGCGCCGACATCGACGGTTCCCGCATTTCCGACGATTAAGAACGGCCGGTTGCCGACGGCGCGATCCTCTTCGATCGAGCGCGCGACGGTTGCGGGATCGATGCGGTGCAGCGAGTCCGTTGCAAGGACCCGTAGCGATGCCGAACCCAATCCCGAGACTTCGAAGGCGCGGCGCACGCATCCGTGGGTGGCGCTTGACGCATACGCGATCAGCCGGCCACCCTCGATATTGACGCCCGTCTCGCGCACGTGGGAGCCCAGGACCTTGGTGCGCGCGACGAGGACGGCGATCAAGTTCGCCGCCGAGGTGCCGGTGGTGAGCACGCCACTTGCGCCGTCCGGAAAGCCGAAGAGTTCGCGCGACCATTCGATCACCGCGCGTTCCACATAGACGGCACCGTGGTTGCGACCGCCGACGTTCGGGTTCATTGTTGCCGCGAGGAGATCGGCAAGCGCCCCGGTCGGTGTGCCCGAGCCTTGCACCCAGCCAAAGAAACGCGGATGGATGTTGCCGCTGTTGTACGGCTGAATCGACTGCACGAATTCGCGATAGACGTCGGCGAGCGGTGTAGGATCCTGCGGCAAAGGCTCCGCAAGCCGCGCCTGCACGGCGTCGGGTACGGGCTGCCAGGCCGGCCGGTCGCGAATGCCCGCGAGGTAGTCGAGCGCATCGTCGAGTGCGGCGTGGCTAAGCGCGCGAAACGCCGGCCAATCGGTGGGGTCGAGCACGCTCTCCTCTTCGCTGCCATGTCCACGAGCTCCGCGCTGCGGGCACTGACCGATGCAATCATGGTGATGCTCCTTTCGGCTGCCGTCGCGCTGCTCGCGTTGGTGGCGGCGCACGCCTGGAACCTGCGGCGTCGCGCGGACAATGCCGCCTGCCGTGCGGATGCCGCGCACGCGCGCGCCGTGGCGGCCCTTGCGACGATGCGCGCGCTGATCGACGCCTCGCGCGACTCGAGCGCCAGCGTGATCGCGACGCTCGCCGAAGCCATTCGCCATCACGAACCGGCGGTCGATGCGGTGCTGGCGTTCACGCCAAGCGGCGGCGATCTCGCGTGCATCCACACGAGCGGTGAGCGTGTCGAGCACTTTTCTTGCCTACGCGTTCCGCGCGATGCGCCGGATGCGCTGCCTGCGCTCGCTGCCGTCGCCGGCCACCGCGTTGCCGGAACGGCGGGTGCGATGATGCCGACCGACCGGCATGCGCTTGCCGTGCCGATGCTCGATCGCGGCCACCTACGTGCCGTCGTGTACGCGTCGTCGTCGTTCGACCGGCGCGATATCGACGAAGAAGCGATCGTGGAGGCCGTCACCTGCGCCGCTTCGCCGTTTGCGCTTGCGCTCGAACGTGAAGCCGATCGTGCCGATGCAACCTACGATGGATTGACGGGATTGCTGACGCCGCGCGCGTTTCGCTTGCGATTGCGCGAGGCCGTGGAGCGAGCGCGCGGCAGACCTGCACAAGTGCTGTCGCTGTGGTTTGTCGATACCGATCATTTCAAGACCGTCAACGATGCGTACGGTCACGCGAGCGGCGACCTCGTGCTGCAAACGATGGCTGGGCTCTTGCGGGCGCATATCGTCGGCGAGACGGACGTGGCGGCACGCAACGGCGGTGACGAATTCTGTGCGCTCGTCGTCGACGCGCAAAAGACCAGTGCGATCGAACGCGCGCAAGCCTTTTGCGAAGCGGTCCGGCGTCATGCATTCGCGGTTCCGGTGGCGGTGACGGCGAGCATCGGCGTGGCGAGCTATCCGTACGACGCGGGCGATGCACACGCGCTGCTGGAGGTGGCCGACGCGGCGATGTACCACAGCAAGCGCTGCGGGCGCGACCGCGTCTCCTTCGCCGTTGACGGAGCATCGTTTTCCACGTTCCGCTAGCGCGGCAGCGTTCGGGCGCTCCTGGGGCGAAAGGGCCGAATCGATGTCCATTCGCCTGTGCATTCGGTCGATCGTCGCGTTCGCCGGAGCCGTCCTCTGCACGCTCGCGGTGCCGCGCCTCGCCGAGGCCGCGCTGCTGCGTCCGAACCTGCTGGATCGCGCGGTTGATAGCCTCGCGGCTGCCGCCCTGCTCGGAAAGCCGGCGGTGGCGCTCGTCGATCCCGCGCGCCAGGCAGCGGCGATCCGGCTCGAGCATTGGCTGCTGCCGGGTTTCTTTATCGCGATCCTCGCGCAGGTGGTGGCGCTCGCGTATTACTGGCAGTCTGGTACGGCGGCGCGCGTTCGCGACCGGTTGCGGCGCGCCGTTCCAAGCGAGTTTGTGGCTCGCTTGCTCTTCGGCGCGTCGCTCGCGCTCGTCGCGCGCGCGGCCGCCTTGCTTCCGGAGTTCTATCTCTACCGCGTGGAACGCGCCTGGAGTCTGAGCGATCAACTCTTGCGTACGTGGGGCTCGCGGTACGTCGTCAATACGCTCGTCGCGATGCTCGCAACCGGCATCGTCATAGCGGTGGTCCTTTGGCTCGTCGATCGCACGCACCACTGGTACCTCTACACCACAGCGGCAATCTTTGCGACGAGCATTGGGCTTGTATATCTCAATCCGCTGCTGATCGCTCCGCATATCGAGACATTCGCTCCCCTTCCGGTTTCGGCGCAACGCATCGTCACGTCGCTCGAGACGCGCGCGCAGGTGCATACACCCATCGTGATGCAGGCGCAGCAAGGCCTGCGCCAGGACAGCGCATACGTCCTTGGCTTCGGACCATCGACCCGTATTGCCGTGGGTGATACGTTAATTGCGGTCGCCAGCGGCCGCGAACTTGCATTCGATATCGCAAACGAGTTGGGGTACGTGGCGATGCACCTCGCCTGGCGCGTCGCGCTTGCTAACGCCATCTTTCTCATCGTGGGCGCGGCGATCGCAGTGACCGTCGCCGATCGCGTCGGCTTTCGTCGCGACGACGATCCGGTCTCCCGTCTCGCACTCGTCGGCGCGCTCCTCGGCCTCGTCTATCTTGTGGTGGTGCCGATCGACAACACCATGCTTCGAGGCATGTCGCTCGACGCGGATCGCTACGCGGTCGCGCTCACCGGAGATCGTGCGGCAGCCGTGCGTTCGATCGTGCGCGACACCGAACAGAATATGCACGAAGTATGTCCGGATATCATGACGCGACTGTTCATGGACGATACGGCGTCGCCGGCCGCGCGCATCGCGGCGATCAACGGCGTTCCCGCCGATTGCCCCTAGCCGATCAGGCGGCGACGATGAGGCCGCCGGTCACCTGCGTTCCGCAGTGATGAGCGGTGAGCAGTTCGGCAACCGCCGCATGCGAGCGGCGTCCGTCAACGATCTGCGCGGCCGGGATACCGTTTCGCACGCCGCGAGCAGCTGCGCGCATGGCACTTCGTAGGGACTCGTCGGCATTCGTGGTAGCATCGTCGGCGAGCGCAAGCGCCTCGGCCGGGGTCAATTCGTCGATCAGCGCTTGCGTGTGCGGATCGAGCACGCCCCCCGCACGATGGAAAAAGATCGCGCGTGCCGCCGAGCATGCGGCGCCGATTGCGCAAGCAACGTCATCTGCCGCCACGTCCGCGTCGCTCTCGGCGAAGACGGAAAAGGCAGTCGGTTCGACGACCGGGATATACCCTGCGCCGGTCAGCGTTTCGATCAGCGGCGTGTGAATGCGCCCGATGCCGTTGGGTGTTTTCGGGAGCAGCGCCGCATCGGAACCGCGCAGCGAGACCGCGACGCTGGAACTGCGATTGATGGTGCGCACCAGATGCTGCGCGCTCGCGGCATCGGGTGCGATCACGATCGGATGGACGCGATGCTGCGCGAGCAGCGTCAGGTCATCGACGAAGGCTCCTGCGCCGTCGCGAACCGTGGCCTCGTCGATGCGAAGTACAAAGGCTTTGCCGCTAAACGCGTTCGTAGCGATCCACCTCCCTGCGGATAATCCCGTACCTAGGGTATCGGCAGCACTTAGGCCGGCTTCCAGTTGTTGACGAACTGCATGCCGCGTTCCAAGCCGTGTTCGAGCCACAACTCGGCGCCGTCGGCTGCCGCGGCGACGATCTCGGGAAGGCGTGCGGCTTCGTCGTGGGTGAACGGGCTCAGCACGTGATCGATCGTGTCGTATTGCGGACGTCCGACACCGAAACGCAGGCGCGGAAAGCGATCGCCGATCGTCGCGATGATCGAGCGCAGGCCGTTGTGTCCGCCGTGTCCGCCAAACGGCCGCATGCGCAGGCTCCCGAAGGGTAGGTCCATCTCGTCCACGATCACGAGCACCTCTTCGGGCGGCGTGCGATACCACGACGATATTAGGCGCACCGGCGTGCCGCTCAGATTCATGAACGAGGTCGGTTTGACGAGTACCACGCGCCGCGATGCGTCGAGATGCTGCTCCGCGCTATCTTTTTTCTTCCATGACGTGACACCGAAGCGGCGCGCGAGCTCGTCAACAACCATGAACCCGGCATTATGCCGGGTTCGCTCGTACTCTTTTCCAGGGTTGCCGAGCCCGACGATCAGGCGCGGCGGGGATTGCGATGCGATCGTTATGCCTCCGGTTTCGCGCCGATCACTTCGGGCGTGCCCTGCTCGATCGTGGCGCCGCTAGCGGCCTCTTCGAGATGCTGGGCGGTCTTCGACGCCTCGACGGTCACGACGATCGTGTCGGGAGCGGTCAGCAGCTTGAATCCTTTGGGAAGAGCGATGTCGGACGCGATCGCGTGCTGATGGATGCCGAGATCGCTTACGTTGATCTCGAGATGCTCCGGCAATTGATCGACCGGGCCCGAAACCTCGACCTCGTGCACGAGCACGTCCATCACGCCGCCGAACTCTTTTACACCGCGTGCGACGCCGGTGGTGTGAACGGGGAGTCGTGCATGCACGGCTTCGTGTGCGGTGACGCGTTGCAGATCCACGTGCGCGATCGCATGTGAGAGCGGATCGCGCTCGAGGTCGCGCACGAGGGCGGTATCGGCCTTCTTGCCGTCCAGCTTCAACGTGACGACGCCGGTGCGACCGCCGTGATGCAGCAACTCATCGAGCGCGCGGGCATCGACCGCAATATGCATCGGAGCATCGCCGTGGCCGTAGAGCACGCCCGGGACCTTGCCGCTCTTGCGTAATGCACGGGCCGCGCTCGTTCCGGTGTGGTCGCGGCGTTCGATGGAGAGCGAGAGTTCTTTCGTAGCCATAGGGGTTGGAATTGCCTCCGCTCGATGGAAGAAGTGTTAGACCGTCGCCGTTTCGAGCACCGGTGACGGATCCTGTGCGCCCGTGTCTTCGCCGTTGAAGAGCTCCGACACGGACCGGTTGGTGGTGATGCGGCTGATCGCGTCGGCAAATGTCTGCGCGATCGAGAGCTGCACGAACTTCGGATGATCCTTGAGGTCGGCGAACGGGATCGTGTTCGTGATGATGATCTTCTCGATCACCGAGCTCTCGAGCACGTTCACCGCATCGCCGGCGAAGATCCCGTGTGTCGCGACGGTGTACACTTTGGTCGCACCGCGTGCTTTGATCGCCTCTGCCGCTTTCGCTAACGTCCCGCCCGTCGAGATCATATCGTCCACCACGACGGCAATTTTACCCGCCACGTCACCAACGATATCAGTGACCTCCGAAACGTCCGGCTCGGGCCGGCGCTTGAAGACGATAGCAAGCGAGCTCTCCAAACGCTTGGCAAAGAGCTCGGCTCGATGCACGCCGCCCGCATCGGGCGAGACGACGACGATTTCGTTTCCTTTGAGGCCCTCGCGCTTGAGAAAATCGCACAGCGTCGGTAGCGCGAGCAGATTGTCGACCGGGGTATCGAAGAAGCCCTGAATCTGCGCGGCGTGCAGGTCCATCGTGACGAGCCGCTTGGCGCCTGTTACCTTGAGCAAGTTGGCCACGACCTTGGCCGAGATCGGTTCGCGGCCTTTCGTCTTCTTGTCTTGTTTTGCGTAGCCGTAGTACGGAATCACCGCCGTGATGCGTGCGGCCGATGCGCGGCGCAGCGCATCGATCATCAGCAAGAGCTCCATCAGCGCGTCGTTGACGCCGTTGCCGTTGGGGGCTTTGCAGATCGATTGGACGACGAAGACCTCGGAGCCGCGTACGTTCTCACCGATCTCGACGCGTGTCTCTTCGTTCTTGAACTTGTTGACGAGGGCTTTGCCGACGTGCACCTTCAGGCGCTTGGCGATCTCTTCAGCGAGCGTGGGATTTGAGTTTCCGCTGAAGATCAGTGGCGTGTGGCTCAACGGGGTGCTTCTCCGAGGGCGGCAGGAACGGAAGCATGGGAGTTCGCGGAGCTTGGCACGGCTCCCCGTCCGAGCAGGTCGTCCTTCTCACGGAAACCCGGTATCGGCGCGTGCGTGTTGAAGGGAGCCCTATGGCCGAGAAGCGCTTCAAGCTCGTCACCCCCTTCGCGCTCGCCGGCGACCAGCCAAAGGCGACCGAGGCTCTCGCGGAGGGTATCCTGCGAGGCGACCGGGCACAGACGTTGCTCGGCGTGACCGGGAGTGGCAAGACGCTTGCGATGGCGCGCGTGGTGGAACTCGTGCAAAAGCCCACGCTCGTGCTCTGTCACAACAAAACCCTTGCGGCTCAACTCTGTGCCGAGTTTCGCGAGTTTTTCCCGGATAACGCCGTCGAATATTTCGTCTCGTACTTCGACTACTATCAGCCCGAGGCGTATGTGCCTTCGACCGATACCTACATCGAGAAGGACAGTTCGATCAACGACGAGATCGAGCGGCTGCGCCACTCGACCACGCAGTCGCTCCTGACCCGCCCGGACACCCTGATCGTGGCCTCGGTTTCGTGCATTTACGGCTTGGGATCGCCCTCGGACTACATGGAGATGTCGGCACGCATCGCGATCGGGCAGGAGATACAGCGCGACGTGCTGCTGCGCAAGCTCGTCGATATGCAGTATCGTCGCAACGATTTGAACTTGGTGCGCGGTACGTTCCGCGTCCGCGGCGACGTGCTCGAATTCGTCGGCGTCGATGAGGAGCTGGTTCATCGTATCGAGTTTTTTGGCGATGAGATCGATGCGATCAATGTCGTGAACCTGATGACGGGCGAGTACGTCGAGAGCAAAGACGAGGTATTGATCTTCCCCGCCAAGCACTTCATCACACCGGACGAGAAACTGCGCCGGGCGATTGCCTCGATCGAAGCCGAACTCGAAGTGCGATTGAAATATTTCAAAGAACACGGAAAGCTGCTCGAAGCCCAGCGTCTAGAACAGCGCACGCGTTACGACCTGGATATGTTACGTGAGGTCGGTTATTGCAACGGTATCGAGAATTATTCGCGCCATCTCACCGGACGCGAACCGGGCTCGACGCCCTGGTGTCTGCTCGACTTCTTTCCCAAAGATTGTCTGTTCTTCGTGGACGAATCGCACGTGACGCTCCCGCAGTTGCATGGCATGTACGCCGGCGACCGGTCGCGCAAGATGACGCTCGTCGAGCACGGGTTCCGTCTTCCAAGCGCGCTCGACAACCGGCCGCTGCAATACGACGAATGGGAGCAGCACGTCAATCAGATCGTATACGTGTCGGCGACGCCCGGAACGTACGAGATCGGCCGCAGCACGCAGGTGGCCGAGATGATCATTCGCCCCACCGGACTCGTGGATCCCGACGTTGAGGTGCGTCCCACACGCAATCAGGTTGATGATCTGATGGAGGAGATGCGCCTGCGGATCGAGCGCAAGGAGCGCGTCCTCGTCACCACGCTCACGAAGAAGATGGCCGAGGACCTCACCGAGTTTCTCATCGAGAACGGCCTGAAGGTGCGCTACCTCCACAGCGAGGTGGACACGCTCGAACGCGTGGCGATTCTGCGCGATCTGAGACTGGGCATTTTCGACGTGCTCGTCGGCATCAATCTTCTGCGCGAAGGGCTCGACCTGCCCGAGGTGTCGCTCGTCGGAATCCTCGACGCCGACAAAGAGGGCTATCTGCGTAGCGAGACGTCGCTCGTGCAGACGATCGGCCGCGCGGCGCGCAACGTGGACGGCAAGGTGATCATGTATGCTGATGTCGTTACCGAATCGATGGCACGCGCGATCGGCGAGACCAAACGGCGTCGCGAACGCCAGATCGCCTTCAACCTGGAACACGGCATCGAACCGCGTTCTGTGCGCAAAGAGGTGCGCGACATCTTGAGCATGATCGGCGCGGACGAGGCGACCACCGAAAAAGTCAAGCTGGAAAAAGTGCCGCGCGACGTGGCGATGCGAATGGCCGCCGAAGTGGAGAAGAAGATGCGCGAGTTCGCGGCCAACCTCGAGTTCGAGAAAGCTGCGGCGCTGCGCGACGAGCTGATCGAATTACGCAAGCAGATTGGCGGCAACGAGTCGCTCCTCTTTCAGGGGAAGGCGCCAAAGATTTTTGAGTCGGCGCTCAAGGAGCTGGTCGGCCCGGTTGGTAAGAACGCGCCATGATTCTTACGACAGCTGCCATGGTGGCGCAGGCGTCACCCAAACCGGCCGCCACGCCGGATGCCGCGGTGCTCGCAAAAGCAAAGGCGTGGTTCCTCTCGTTGCAACAGGGCAAGGTGCTCGATGCTTCCGCGTTGACCGACGCGATGCACGCCGCGCTCACGCCGCAGGTGCTCGCGGCATCCTCGCAAGCGCTCGCGCCGCTCGGCGCACCGACCGGCTTCACCCAAATCTCGACCGGTACGACCTCCGGCTCGACGTATTTCGTGTACGCGGTGACGTTCAAGACCGGTGAGACGTGGAACTTCATCTATGCGATCGACGGCAGGGGGAAGGTGAGCGGCCTTCGCGTCGCGCCCGCGCAATAGCCGCCGGTACTCCATGCGTACGATCGATGTCGTGCTGTTCGACCTGGACGACACCTTGCACGACGACACGCGCGCGTTTCACGGCGCCGCGGAGGAAGTGGCTCGCGAGATCGCTGCGGCCCGCGGCATCGATGCGCTCTCGCTCAAGCAAGCGTACGTTGCCGAGGCCGAAGGCTTTTGGCATCGCCTCGATCGCGAGCAGTTGCGTACGAAGCTATCGGGGGTGCGCGCGCAGTTGTGGGGTGCGGCGCTTCGTCGCGTGGGGATCGATGACGAAGCGACCGCACGCGAGAGCGCGTACCGCTATAATGAATACCGCAAGCGCTACTTCGAAGTCTTTCCTGGGACGTTCGAGGTGCTGCGCACGCTGCGATCGCGAGGCATGAAACTTGGCATCCTCACCAACGGCTTCTCGGAGACCCATCGCGAGAAGATCGATCTGCTACGCCTGGCCGACAAGGTTGACGCGATCTTCATCGCCGACGAGGTAGGTATGCTCAAGCCCGACCCATTGCTCTTCGTTCATGCGTGTGTGGAACTCGGGAGTTCGCCGCGGCATGGAGCGATGGTGGGCGACCGCTACGATCGCGATATCCGCGGCGCGCTCGATGCGGGGATGTACGCCGTGTGGTTGAACGTTCGTAAAGAGCGGTTGCCGCCAGGCGTGCCCCCGCCGCAAGCAACCTGCGAAACGATTCTCGACGTTCCCGCCGCATTGGAGGCTGCATGACGCAAAGCGTGCGTGATCTCGAAGGGACCTTTGCTCGCTCATGGGTGCTGCTACGCAGCAATTGGATCATCATCGTACCCGGCATCGTGATCGGCGTCATCGGCGCCGCCGCGCAGTACGGGATCGGTCTATTGATCGGCACCGCGTTCGTCGTGAGCGGCAACGGATCGGGCGACGCGCTCTATGCCGAGCAAGCCGTCACCGCGGTGACGAGCGTCATCGTTGCGGCGGGTTTCGCACTCGTCCAGCTCTCCTACATCACGGGGATGGCCGGCGCGTGCTGGCAGCAGGGGCGTACCACGCTCGGTGACGGGTGGAGCGCGCTTGCGCACCGGTTACTGCCGATGATCGGCACGTGGCTCCTGCTCGAGCTCCTCGCCGTCTGTGCCGCGGTCTTTGCACCGGTAACGTTCTACCTCTCGCTCGCGATCTACGCGATCTTCATCATTTACACGTTCGCCTCGGTGATCATCGGCGAACATGGGCCGGTCGCTGCGATCGCCGAATCGAGCAGCCTCGCGTTCACGAACTTTGGACCGACGCTCGGCGTGATCGCCCTGGTGCTCGCAATCGCACTCGTGGGTGCGCTGCTTGGGTCGCTCATTTCACGTGTTTCGCCGATGGCCGGAGCCCTGGTGGCGGGAGTCCTCGAGCAGGTCATCGTAGCCTACGCCTCCCTCGTCGTCGTGGGTGAGTATCTCAAGCTGACAGATCGCCCGACGGCCTCGTAGTGCATCTCGACCCGGTGCGTTCGGGTTGAAGGATATTCGTATGACCACCGGCCTCGATTCCATCGTTATCAAAGGCGCGCGCGAGCACAATCTCAAGAACGTCGATTTGACATTGCCGCGCAACCAACTGATCGTCGTCACCGGCCTTTCCGGCTCGGGAAAATCGTCGCTTGCCTTCGACACGATCTACGCCGAGGGGCAGCGGCGCTACGTCGAGTCGCTCTCGTCATACGCGCGGCAGTTCCTCGGGCAGATGGAGAAGCCGGATGTCGATTACATCGAGGGGTTGTCGCCCGCGATCTCGATCGATCAGAAATCGACCTCGCGCAATCCCCGTTCGACGGTCGGTACGGTGACCGAGGTGTACGATTATCTGCGCCTGCTCTATGCTCGCGTCGGCACCCCGCACTGCTATAGTTGCGGCCGCGAGATCAGTTCGCAATCGAGCGAGCAGATCGTCGATGCGATCATGGAACTCCCGGAAGGTACGCGCATCCAACTGCTCGCGCCGCTCGTGCGCGGACGCAAGGGCGAATACGCGAAGCTTTTTGAGGAGATCGGCCGCGAGGGCTTCGCGCGCGTACGCGTCGATGGTGAGACGAAGGAACTGCGCGAGAAGATCGTCCTAGACAAGAAGCGCAAGCATACGATCGAGGTGATCGTGGATCGTCTCGTGATCAAGCCCGACGTGCGCAAGCGTCTCACCGACTCGGTCGAGACCACCCTGCGCCTCTCCACGGGCATCGTGACGGTCCTTGCCACGCGACAGTCTCAAGGTGAAGCGAAGGCTCAAGGGGATGCAAAGGAGCGCGAGCTGACGTTCAGCGAGGCCTTTGCTTGCGTGTATTGCGGGATCTCGTTCGAGGAATTGGCGCCACGGCTATTTTCGTTCAACTCGCCGTACGGCGCATGTCCGGCGTGTAGTGGATTGGGAGAAAAGATCGAGATCGATCCATGGAAGGTGATTCCCGACCGAAGTAGGTCGATCGATGATGGCGCGATCGTGCCGTGGAGCAAGAGCCTCGGCACCGGGCGCTTCCCCTCGATGAATCCGTATTACATGCAGCAGCTCGAACGTGTGTTGCGCAAGTATCGCGTGAAAATGTCCACACCGATCGAGAAAATGTCCGAAGAAGTGCTCGATCTCATCCTCTACGGGACGGAGCGCGAGCAAGATTTTGCGTTCACGGCGCGTTCGGGGAAGACGTGGGAGTACCGCGCGTCCTTTGAGGGGGTGGTGAACAACCTCCAGCGGCGTTACAGCGAGACGTCGAGCGAGTACGTCAAGGAAGATATCGAAAAGTACATGTCGGCATCGACGTGCCCTACGTGCAAGGGCGCGCGTTTGAAGCCCGAGGCTCTAGCGGTAACGATCGGTGACGTCAACATCGACGCGCTCACGCGCATGTCGATCGAGCGCGCGGAGGGTTTTTTCCGCGCGCTCCAACTGACCGAACGGCAAGAGAAGATTGCGCATCAAATCGTCAAGGAGATCCGCGCGCGCTTGGGTTTTCTTACGAATGTCGGGCTGAACTACCTCACGCTCGGACGATCGGCGACGACGCTCTCTGGCGGCGAGTCGCAGCGCATTCGCCTTGCCACGCAGATCGGGAGCGCGCTCGTCGGCGTGCTCTATATTCTGGACGAACCCTCGATCGGGCTGCATCAGCGCGACAACGAGCGGCTTCTCGCCACACTCAAAACGCTGCGTGATCTGGGCAACACGCTCGTTGTGATCGAACACGACGAGGATACGATGCGCATGGCCGACGTCATCGTCGATATTGGGCCGGGCGCCGGTGCCGAAGGCGGCGAGATTCTCACGGTGGGCCCAATCGATCGCGTAATGGAGCATCCCGCATCGGAGACCGGCGCGTACCTGTCGGGGCGCAAGTTTATCCCTATTCCCAAACGGCGCCGCGAGGCGCGCGGCCATCTGGAAGTCAAGAAGGCTACCGCGAACAACCTGCGCGGCGTCGATGTCAAGTTCCCGATCGGTGTCTTTACTGCGGTGACCGGTGTGAGCGGTAGCGGAAAATCGACGCTCGTCAACCAGGTGCTCGTGCGCGCGCTCAATCAGCATCTCCACGGCCAACCGGCGGGCGGTACCTACGGCACGGTAAAGGGCGCAAATCAACTCGATAAACTCGTGGTGATCGATCAATCGCCCATCGGGCGCACGCCGCGATCGAACCCCGCCACCTATACCGGCACCTTCGACCACATTCGCGAGCTCTTTTCGTTGGTTCCCGAGGCCAAGCTGCGCGGCTACACGCCAGGCCGCTTCTCCTTCAACGTGAAGGGTGGACGGTGCGAGTCGTGCGAGGGCGACGGCATCATAAAAATCGAGATGCATTTTCTGCCCGACGTGTACGTGCCGTGCGAGGTATGTAAAGGGAAGCGCTACAACGCGCAGACGCTCGAGGTGCGGTACAAAGGAAAATCGATCGCCGAGGTTCTCGAGATGCGCGTGGATGAGGCGGCCGAACTCTTCGCGAGCATTCCCCGGATTCACAACAAACTCAAGACGATCTGCGAGGTGGGGCTCGGATACATCAAGATGGGGCAGCCGGCCACGACGCTTTCGGGCGGCGAGGCACAGCGCGTCAAGCTTGCAACCGAACTCGCGCGACGCTCAACCGGCCGCACATTCTACGTGCTCGATGAGCCGACGACAGGTCTCCACTTTGCCGATATCCACAAACTGCTCGACGTGCTGCAGCGCCTTGTGGAGTTGGGCAATTCCGTCCTCGTGATCGAGCACAATCTCGACGTGATCAAGACCGCCGATCACCTGATCGATCTCGGCCCTGAGGGCGGCGATCGCGGCGGTACGATCGTCGGCACGGGAACCCCCGAAGAGCTTGCGCGCAACCCGCGCTCGTACACCGGGCAGTATCTGGTGCCGGTGCTGCGCGACGAGCGCGCAACCGGGCACCATATGCTCGACGCGCAGAAGCTGGAGCGTCTGGAGCAAGAAAACATTCGCGCGCTCGACGATCTCGCGAAGGGAGAACGCCTCGCCGTCGAAGCCTAAGCCTCGTGGTGAGATTTTCGATCGCGATGCTCGTGTGTTCGGATCTCGCGCGTTCGCGCGATTTCTATTGCTCGGTCATCGGCCTCAAGCAGCTAAAGGACGCGACGCCGCACTGGGTTGAGTTCGAACTCTCCCGTGGTGTGACGCTTGGGCTGCACCCCTCGAGCGAGTTGCTTGCCGTGCGACCGGGGTCGCTCCAACTCGGCTTCAGCGTAGAGAGTGTAGATCGCTTTATTGCCGATTGCCCGATGCTCGGCGTACCGGTGCTGCAATACCCGTACGACGAGGGGCCGATGCGCGTTGCCGTGATCGCGGATCCGGACGGCTATCCGATTCAGATCGGCTCGCCGCGCCGCCCATGACGACGAGCGAGGCGCGAACGCGCATCGACGATCTGCGGGCGCAGATCGACGATGCGAACTATCGATATTACGTGCTCGACGATCCCGCGATGACCGATGCCGAGTTCGACGCGCTCTTGCGCGAGTTGATCGAGCTCGAGACCCGCTTTCCACAGCTACGCGCGCCGGACTCGCCGACGCAGCGTGTGGGGGCTCCGGCCTCCGAACGCTTTGCGCCGTACGAACACATGCGACAGATGCTGAGCCTCTCCAACACGTTCAATGCCGATGAGCTGCGTGCGTTTGACGAACGCGTGCACAAACTCGCCGGGAGTGCCGCCGGTGAGGACGCACCGGCGATCACCTATGTCTGCGAGTTGAAGATCGACGGTCTCGCGATTGCGCTCGACTATCGGGATGGCATGCTTGAACGCGGCGGCACGCGCGGTGACGGACGCGTGGGCGAAGACGTCACCGCGAACCTGCGCACGATCCCCACGATTCCACTGCGTCTGCGCGAGCCGGCGCCGTCGTTCATCGAAGTGCGGGGCGAAGTGTATCTGCGCAAGAGCGATTTCGAACGACTCAACGCCACGAGGGAGCGCGCGGGGCAGCCGGCCTTCGCGAACCCGCGCAACGCCGCCTCGGGCGGCGTGCGGCAACTCGACCCCAGGTTGACCGCGGAGCGCAAGCTTTCGTTTTTCGCCTACGCGATCGCGCAACTCGAGGAACGTGCCCCGAAGATTGGCACGCAGTGGAACGCGCTCGAACGTCTGCGCGCGCTCGGGTTTCACGTCAACGAAAACATCCGCCGCGCGGCCACGATCGACGAGGTTATTGCATATTGCGAGCAGTGGGAGGCGCGTCGCGACGAGTTGGATTACGAGATCGACGGTGTGGTCGTAAAGGTGGACGACCTTGCGCTGCAAGAGATCTTGGGAGCGGTTGCGCGCGATCCGCGATGGGCGACGGCCTTCAAGTTCAAACCGCGCGAAGCGCGCTCGAAGCTGCTCGACATCACGATCACGGTGGGACGTACCGGAACGCTGAACCCGAGCGCTGTGCTCGATCCGGTGCCGATCGGCGGCGTTACCGTGCGCAACGCGACGCTGCACAACGCCGAGTACATCGCAAGCAACGACATCCGCATCGGGGACACCGTCCTCGTAACGCGTGCGGGCGATGTGATCCCACGCGTCGTCGGACCAATCGTGGCCGAGCGCACCGGGCAGGAGCGGGTCTTCGTCATGCCCGATCGCTGCCCGGTCTGCGGCGCGGCGGTGGATCATCCGGCGGGTGAGGCGATGTCGCGCTGCACGAACGCGGCCTGCCCGGCGCAAGTGGTCGAGCGCGTGCGGCACTTTGCTTCGCGCGGAGCGATGGATATCGAGGGCTTCGGCGACGTCCTCGCCGAGCAACTGACGCAACTCGGTCTCGTACGCGACATCGCCGACATCTATGCGCTCGATAATGCAAAGCTCGTCAACGTGCCGCGCATGGGCGAGCGTAGCGCGGCGAACGTGCTGGCAGCGATTGAAAACTCGAAGGGTCGAGGGCTTGCGCGCGTGTTGACGGGGCTCGGCATCCGGTTCGTGGGCGAGCAAACGGCGGCGATTCTGGCCGCAGATTTCGGTTCGATCGATGCGCTCGCCCAAGCCGGTGATGCGGAGTTGCAGCGAAGCGAGGGCATCGGTCCCGAGGTCGCCGCGAGCGTCGTGCTCTTCTTTGCGCAGGAGGCAAACCGCGCGATGATCGAGCGCTTACGCGCGTCGGGGGTGAGCTTGCTCTCGGGAGCACCGCGTCGTCGCAGCGATGGGCCGCTCGTTGGCAAAATCTTCGTGCTGACCGGAACCCTGCCGACGCTCACCCGCGACGAGGCGACGGCGTTGATCGAAGGCGCGGGCGGGCGCGTGAGCGGATCGGTGAGCAAGAAGACCGATTACGTGGTCGCGGGCGATGCCGCGGGAAGCAAACGTGCCAAAGCGGAGCAACTGGGGATTACGGTGATCGACGAAGATGCGCTGCGGCACCTCGCCGGAGATCACGCGTAGCGCCGGAGCGCCGTGCGCGGCGCGCGTTCCGGAAGCGCGGCCGCGAGCATCTCGGGAAGATCGCCTGCGACGACCCCGACGCGCCGCTGCGCCGCGCAGGCTCGTCCGGCCAGGCCATGCCAGTATGCCGCCGCACGCGCCGCATCGATCGGCGCGAGGCCCTGCGCGAGCAGCGTGGCGATCATGCCGGTGAGCACGTCGCCGGTGCCGGCCGTTGCGAGCGCCGGTGAGCCCGTCGCGTTCACGTGCACGATCGTCCCATCGTCGATCAGCGTGTCGCTGCCCTTGAGCAGCGTGACGATGCCGGTGCGTGCGACGAATTCGCGCAAGCGCGCAACGCGTTCGCCTGCGCCAACCGTGCCCTTTCCCGAGAGGCGCGCGAATTCACCGGCATGTGGTGTGAGTACGCAACGTTTTCCGCGCAACAGGTCGAGGTGTTTACCGATGTGAAAAAGCGCGCTCGCGTCGAGCACGAGCGGGAGATCGCTACGTTCGATGAAAGTGCGGATCATATGCCCGGTGCGCTCGTCGAGTCCGAGCCCGGGGCCGATCGCGACGGAACCGCAGCGGCGCGTAACGTCGAGCAGGTCGTCGGCGCATCCCTCGGCGGTACCGTCGAGCATCGTGACGACCACTTGTTCCACCAGTTGCGAACGCAGGGTCGCGGCGGCAGCCATAGGCGTCGCAACGGTGACGTACCCGGCGCCGGCCCGTGCCGCGCCGCGCGCGCAGAGAATTGCGGCACCGGGAAATTGCGTCGAACCCGCGATGATGAGCGGTGCGCCTGCCGCGCGTTTGTCGGCGTCGATCGCACGTTTGGGAAGAAGGCGCAGGAACGCATCGTCGTCGAGCGCGGCGAAGCTTCCCGCGTGTGCGCGGAGCGTTGCATCATCGATGCCGATCTCGCCGATCCAAAGCTCGCCCGCCCGTTCACGGGCCGGCTGTAGGAGCAAGCCGGGCTTCAAGGCGGCAAGCGCAAGCGTGACGCTCGCGCGCACGGCGTCGGTATCCACGGCACCGCTCCCCGCGTCGATGCCGCTCGGGATGTCGATTGCGATCACGTCGAGCTTCGAGCGGTCGAGCGCACGCGCGGCGGCGCGGTATGCAGCGTCGAGCGGCAGGCGTGCGCCCGTGCCGAAGAGACCGTCGAGCACGCACGATGCGCCGGCCAGCTTCGCGCGCGCATCATCGTCGTATTCCGGCAACGGCTCGATCGAGACGCCCGCGGCGCGTGCGCGCGATATCGCGTCGGCGCGCGCGGCCGACGGTGCGTCGTTGGCTGCGACGAAGGCACGACGCTCGTAGGAGGCGTCCAGTTCAGCAAGCGCGGCGAGCGCGTCTCCGCCGTTGTTTCCGGGGCCGGCAAAGGCGACGATGCGTCCGCTTGGGTGCCGCACGCGAATCAGCTCGGCGATGCGTCTGCCGGCTTCGCGCATCAGCGTAACATCACCGAGATGTTCGCACGCATCGCGATCGGCGGCACGCATCTCGGCGGGTGCGAGAACCTCGATCATCGTTCCAAGATGACGACGGCCGCCGCGGTCGTCGCGGTATGGGTGATCGTGAGCAAAATATTCGTCACGCCGCGCTCGGCGATCAATCGTTCGGCGTTCTCGTAGAGGCGCACGCTCGGCTTCCCGCTGCGCTCGTGCGAGACGCCCACCAGCCGCCAGGGGATCGCGTGTCCGAACGCTTTGCGCGTCGCTTCCTTTGCGGCGAAGAATCCCGCGAGCCGTTCGGGCCAATTCCGCTTACGTAGCGCGTATGTCATCTCTTCGCTCGTGTAGATCTTGCGCGCGAACCATGCGAGGCTGCGCTCGTCGAAGCGATAGCGCTCTACCTCCGCGAGATCGATACCCACGCCGATGACCATGGTGCGCCCTTCGCCGCCTCAACAAGTTTTCCGGTCGGTTCCGTCGAAGCGCTCGCCCGAGATGGAGTCTCGCATCCGGATCGTTCCGATCAACGCCCTGGACGTGGCATTTCTCGATCGCCTCGTCCCGACGCTCGAGGAGCGCTTCCTTTGCACGGTGTCGATGGAGCGCACGCTCGCCGTACCACGCAGCGCGTTGAACTCGACGCGCCAGCAGCTTTTTCTCTCGACGCTCGTCACCCGCGTTCGGCGCGCCTTCCCGGAGGGCGGCGGCATCTACCTTGCGGTCACCGAGTACGACCTGTACAAGACGTCGCACCGCTTCATCTACGGAGACGCCGACGAGCAGCAGGGGGTAGCCGCGGTCTCGCTCCATCGTCTACGCTCCGAGTTTTACGGTGAAGAGGCCGATGGGAACGTGCTCTTTCAGCGCCTGCTCAAGGAGTGCGTGCACGAACTCGGCCATGCCTTCGGGCTGAAGCACTGCTATAATGCGCGCTGTGCGATGTACTACTCGAACTCGATCTTCGAGACCGATAATAAGATGTCGCATTTTTGCGACGTGTGCGATCGTCGCATCACGCGCGCTCGTAACGAACGCTAAACGTTGCATTAAGCGTCGCATAATGGCGCGTTAGCCCGCCGGCCCGGCGGCGCGACCGGGATCGTAGTGGACGGGCGCTTCGCAGCCACGTTCCTCTCGGCCGGTGACGGATTGGAATGCCTGGGGCTCGCGGTGGGCGCGTGGTCGTCATTGAGCGTGAGCTCTCGGCGCGGATGCGCGCCCAAGCCGGAATTGACCTGGCCGCGCTGCCTGTGGCGGGCCCTTTGGCCTAAAGCCGGGCAGCGTTTTGGCCGTATGTTCGAATAAGAAGAGAGGCGCGCTGCGTGAGGTGTTCGCTGCGGGCTTGGAATCGTTTGGTGAACTGATCCTGAAGGGAGCGCTGTGATCTCCGCCTATTTTGCGGGGCTACGTGCCCGGCTGAGCCTCGTGGCTCGTGTGCTTCTCGCTGTAGCGGTGGCCGTCGTGGCCTGCTCGATCGCGTGGTTCGGGGCTCCGGCTCCCCTTGAAGCCTTATTGATCGCACTCGTTGCCCTGGCCGCTGCCGCAACCGGCTTCTCGCTCGGCGCGGGCGTGGCGGTGCTGGTGGCCGTCGCCGACTACCTGGCGCGCGTGCATCATCTCGCGGGCCACGCCACGCTCGGTGCCGCTGTCGTTCTGGTGGCGGGCATCGTGACGAGCGCGCTTTTTCACGGTGAGATGGCGCCGGTGGAAGAGCTCGAGAGCTTGCCGTCGGGTTCGCTCGCGTTTCGCGCAAGTCCGCGGATCGCGTTGCCGCGCGGCGAGACCGGCAACGTGGGTGCCTCGACCGGCATTGCGGCGCTGGCATCGGGCATTCGCGAAGTCTCGCAGGGTGACTTCACCAAAAACATCGCGGTCAGCGACGCGGCGCTTCAAGATTTGGCGATCGCGCTCAACAAGCTGATCTTCGGCATGCGCGAATTTCTCGGTCAACTCCATGCCAACGCCGGCAACTTGGGTTCGGCGGGAACGGATCTGCGCTCCACCGCTTCGACAGCGCTTGCCGTGATCGAGGGTGCGTCGGTTGCGCAAGGGCAGTTAGACGAAGGCATTCAGGAGCAAACACGCATCGTCGAAGAGGCGACGGCGAAAGTGCTGGCGCTGGCCGACGCGATCGCGACGATCGCCGCAGCCGCCGAAGAGCAGACGCGAGGCCTGGACGAGACGGCGCTTGCGGTGTCGAACATGGCAAGTTCGATCGAAGAGGTCGCTGCGCAGGTGGATTCGCTCTCGTCGATCTCGTCGGAGACCTCGCGCATCGCCGAGCGTGGCGGAACCTCGATCGGAACGATCGTCGATGGCATGCACACGATTCGAGATACGATCAACGACCTTGCGGGCGACATCCGTCAATTGGGCAATAACTCCGAGCAGATCGGCGATATCGTCAAAGTAATCGATCGCATCGCCGAACAAACCAACTTGCTCGCGTTGAACGCCGCAATCGAGGCGGCGCGCGCGGGCGAGCACGGGCGTGGCTTCGCCGTCGTCGCGAGCGAGATTCGAAAACTCGCCGACGGCAGCGTACAGGCGACCAAGGAGATCGCGGGGCACATCACCGCGACGCAGCACGTGATCGGCGAAGTGGTCGAAGCGATGGGTCGCCTTACGGCGCGCGTGGAGGACAGCACGTCGAGCACGAGTTCTGCGTCGAGCGCGTTGCAAGAGATCGTGACGGCGGTGCTCGCGGCGAACCAGCAGATAAGCGAGATCAGTTCGGTGACGCGCGCGATGAGCGCAAATTCGTACCAGGTGATTCGGCAGATCGAGGAGATCACGAAATCGGTTGCGGTGAACCTCAGGGCAACCCAATCGATGACGCGCCAGTCGGACGAAGTGAACAAAGCATTTTCCGACATCTCGTCGATCTCGCAGCAGAACGCGTCGTCGGTTGAGGTGCTAACGTACGTCAACAAAGAAGTGACCGACGCTGCGCAACGGATGTTGTCGTCGGTCGATCAGATGAACGATCTCGCAGGTGAGATCGACGGGCGCATCAAGCAGTTCAAAGTTAGCGACAAGGGCACGGAGGAAGTCAACGCATGAGCTTACGCGTTCGCCTTTTGGGCACGATCATCGGCGCAATCGTCCTGTTCTTTATTATCAGCGTCGCCGCGGCACGATTGGTCTTACAGCACGACCTCTTTGCGCTGGGCGCCACGCAGGTAACCAACGGTTCGAGCGCGTTTGGCGGCTATTGGGACTCACGCAAGGACCAGATTCGCCTGCTCGTGGCGCAAGACGCGGTGAGCGATACGTTGCGTAAGGCACTGCAGAGCAACAACGTTGCCGCGCTGCAAGATCAACTCGCGAACATCGCGCGCACGTCGGGACTATCGTTCCTGACGATCACCGATCAAAACGGCAAGGTGATCGCGCGCGCGAACGGACCGCAACCCGGATCGCTCAAATCCGACCCACTCATTCAACGCGCGCTCACCGGTGAAACCGTGAGCACCGCAACGCTGCTTGGGCAGTCGCTGCTCTCGGGCGAGGGACTTGGCCCGCAAGCCGAGGCCGACATCGTGGGCCCCGACGGCAAGACGAAGGTGCGCCACGACGACAAGGGGCTCGCGCTCGTCGCCGCCGCGCCGATCAGCGATCAGAACGAGCGCACGATTGGCGCGATCTACGGCGGCGTGCTGATGAACCACTATTACGACTTGGTGGATTCCGCCACGCACGCGCTCGGCGGTTCAGCGGCCATTCTGGAAGGCGACGCGATCGTTGCGAGCACGATCCAAGCGCCCGATGGCACGCGCACCGTCGATGAGTTGGTTCCGCCGGCGAGGGACGTGGTGAAATCGGACACGGCGTTTACCGGAACCGACACCGTCGGCGGGACGAAGTACCTCGTGCACATCGAACCCATCACCAACGACCAAAATCAAGTGATCGGCGCGCGCTGGTACGGCACACCGCTCGCGCAGATCAGCGCGATCATCAACCACACCACGCAGACGCTGATCCTCTGGGGCGTGATTGCGGCGATTCTAGCGCTCGCGCTCTCGATTCCGATCGTGCAGCGCCTTTCGAATACGCTTGCGCAGCGCAGTCAGCAGGTACGTGCCGCGGCAAAAGAACTGGGCGTCGCCATTGTCGGCAGCGAGGTCTCCGGCGATCACGTGGCAATGACGAGGGCCGCAGTGGAACGCAGCGGTACGTTGATCGCCGAGCTCGGTGCAAGCGGCGTATCGTCGCCAAAGCTCACCGAACTGAAGGCGGTGAACGACGAATTGACCGGCGACATGATCGTGATCGACACGCTCTCGCAAGAGATGAGCGGCCGTATGCAGCAGGCCGTGCAACGCGTCCACGATCTGAACGACGTCGCTGCCGGCTTGACGAAACTCGTGACGGGCGAATCGAGTTAAGGTGAAACGTCATGGCTGATGTCATTCTGTTCTTCTCGAGCAACGCCGACACGATGATCGCGACCAAAGCGCTCAAAGACGCCGGCGTTCCCGCGAAGATGATTCCGAAGCCCGCGTCGGTGACGTCGGCGTCGAATCTGTGCTTGAGCATCGACGGCGGCGTCGAGGCGCAGGCAAAGACGGCGCTCTCCGGCGCTGGTGTCGCCCTTGGCGGCGTGGTGAAATAGGCGCCGTCGCTAGCGGAGCGCGCGGGCGTCGGCAAGGGGAATGGATTCCTTCTTGCCGTCGTCGTGTTGAACGACGAGGGCGCCCGTGTTGCTGAGGCTTTGGGCGGTGACCTCGATCAGGGTCGTCTCGCCGTCTTTGAGGATGCGGTAGCGCTTGGGCAACCGGGCTTGACGTTCCCAGACGCGTGCGATGCGCTGCGGCATGTCGAGCAGTTCTTGCCAGACCTCGTAGTTCAGCAAGAGATCCTGGAGTAGCTTCGCGCGCTCCACCTGTGCGTTGGCGTCGTCGCAGAAGGCGGGCGGCGGCGCGATCTCGTTTGCGGCGGCGGTGCGGTGGACGTTGATGCCCACCCCGGCGGCAACCCATGCGCGCTCGCCGACGATGCGCGAGGTGCAAAGGATCCCAGCGATTTTCCTATCACCCAAAAGCAGGTCGTTCGGCCAATGCAGGTCGGTTTCGATGCCGCTGAGCCAGAGGGCGCGGCGTACGCAGATGGCTACGCCGAAGGGCACGATCCATAGGTTGGATGCGGGAATCGAACGTGGCAGGATCGTGGTGAGGAGCAGCGCGGTTCCAGGCTGTGCCAGCCACGCGCGCCCCGCCTTGCGTCCGACGCCGGCGCTTTGATACTCGGCGACGATGGTGGTGCCGCGGGCGTTGTCGGCGCCGAGCAGGGCGGCCGCGTCCTCGTTGGTGCTTGCGGTGCGCTCGACGTAGCGGATGTCGGAAAAGGCGGTACCGCGCAGCGCGGCCGCGACGGATGCGTACGGGTGTTCGGCGGCTGTTGCCATAGGTGGAGCTTGCACGGGCGACGTATTCGGGGCCTGCTATGGCTATTGAAACGACGCTTATCCTCTGTAAACCCGACGCCGTCTCGCGCTGCCTGATCGGCGAGATCATCGCGCGCATCGAGCGCCGCGGCTATCTGATCACCGCGATGAAGCTGATGCAGCTTCCCGGCGACAAGGCTCGCGAGCACTATGGCGAGCACAAAGACAAACCGTTCTTCGGCGAACTCGTCGATTTCATCACGAGCGGTCCGCTCGTCGCGCTAGCGGTTGAAGGCGAAGGCGCGGTGGATGGCATGCGTCAGATGATCGGCGCGACCAATCCGCTCGCGGCTGCGCCGGGATCGATCCGCGCGGACTACGGCCAGACCATCGGCCGCAATCTGGTGCACGGTAGTGACAGCAAAGAGAGCGCCGCGCGCGAGCTGAAGATTTTCTTCAATGCTAACGAGTTCGTTTCGCGCAAGCACGATCTCGAGCGCTGGATCAAAGGCTAAGGGGCAAAGGAGACGCATGTCGATCGACTCGTTGCGCGGCGCGGGACGCCCGCTGATCGAAGCGGTTCACGCACGCGAAGTACTCGACTCGCGTGGCAATCCAACGGTTGCCGTTTCGGTTGCCACGAGCTTCGGCGCGGTGGAAGAAGCGATGGTGCCTTCGGGTGCATCGACCGGCGCGCACGAAGCGGTGGAATTACGTGACGGCGACAAGAGCCGCTACAACGGGAAGGGTGTGCGCAAGGCGATCGCCGCGGTAAACGACACGATCGGCCCCGCGCTCGAAGGGCTCGATGCAACCGCGCAACGCGAGATCGACCTGCGTCTCATCGAACTCGACGCGACGCCGAACAAAGCGAATTTCGGCGCAAACGCGATTTTGGGATGTTCGCTTGCGGTTGCGCGCGCGGCCGCGTCGAGCTTGTCGGTGCCGCTGTTTCGCTACTTGGGCGGTCCGTCGGCCTCGACGTTGCCCGTGCCGATGATGAACGTGATCAACGGCGGTAAACACGCCGAGGGCGCGTTGCAATTTCAAGAGTGCATGATTATGCCCGTCGGCGCGTCGAGCATTGCCGAAGCGGTGCGCTACGGAGCGGAAGTCTTTCACGCACTCGGCAAGCTGTTGCACGAGCGCGGGCTGCCGACGCTCGTGGGCGACGAAGGCGGCTATGCGCCGCCGCTTGGATCGATCGACGAGGCGATGAAGCTGCTCTGCGAAGCGATCGAACGCGCGGGCTATATGCCGGGCTCCGAGATTGCGATCGCGCTCGATCCCGCATCGACCGAGTTTTATCAGGACGGCAAATATTACGCGCACGACAAACAGCACGGTCTGAGCGCCGAGGAGATGGTGCGGCTTTACGCTGATCTCTGCGATCGCTACCCGATCGTTTCGATCGAAGACGGCTTGGCAGAAGACGATTGGGCCGGCTGGCGCAAGCTCACCGACGCGATCGGCGCCAAGGTGCAATTGGTCGGTGACGATCTGTTCGTGACCAACACCACGCGCCTCGCACGCGGCATCGCCGAGGGCGTGGGCAATTCGATTCTCGTGAAGGTCAATCAGATCGGCACGCTGACCGAGACGCTGGAAGCCGTGGAGATGGCGCACAAAGCCGGCTACACGAGCGTGATCTCGCACCGCTCGGGTGAGACCGAGGATACGACGATCGCCGATATCGCGGTCGCGACCGGTGCGGGCCAGATCAAGACCGGGTCGCTCGCGCGCAGCGACCGGGTGGCCAAGTACAATCGCCTGATGGCGATCGAAGACGAACTGGGCAGCGCGGCGCGCTATCCGGGGAAGACGCCGTTCCGGGCGCTGCGCTAAGCGCGCCGCTCGGTACCGCATAAACGGTCCAGGATGACGGGATGAGGCCCAGAATCCCGTCCCTGGACCGCCTGGGGCCTGTAGCTCAGCGGTAGAGCGGCCGGCTCATAACTGGTTGCGCGTAGGTTCGAATCCTACCAGGCCCACCATTCCACGCGTCCTACGGCGCGTTGATCTCGACGTAGGCTCGGGCCCCCGTCGCGGGATCGGCCCGTACTTCGATCAGCTTGCCGCTGGTTGGGTCCACGAAGCGCTCGCCCGTCGCTGGCCAGCCGGCTCCGGCTTTGCGTGCCCGGTAGCGCCGCTCGAAGAGCGTACCCGCCACCACGAGCACCCCGAAGAGGCCGAGCTCGGCCGAGACGGGCCACGCGATCGGCACGATCAGGGCCAGGGCGATCGCCCCGGCGATGATCAGCGCGCCGATCGTGAGGACCGCTGCGCGCAGCACTTACGCCTCTTCGATGAGCACGGCCGTGCCGTAGGCAACGATCTCGCTCATCGACTGGCCGAGCTCCGAGGAGTCGAAACGCATCTCAAGCACCGCGTTTGCGCCCATCGCCGTGGCGTTTTGGATCATGCGATCCAGCGCGTGGCGGCGCGCCTCTTCGAGCATCTGGGTGTATTCGACGATCTCGCCGCCTACGAGCGAGCGAAGCGAGGCCATGATGTTTCCGCCCAGACCCCGGCTGCGCACGACGACCCCAAAGGCCTGCCCTAGGGTCGCTTTGACGCGGTGTCCGGCGACGGAATCGGTGGTAGCAACGAGCACAAGTCCCTCCTAACAATCGTATGGTTGTTCTTGACTGCTGGTACTCTCCCGCCGCGCAGAAGTGTCATGAGGCGTTGACAGCCCCGCCATAGGTCGGGTAGCCTTAGCTTCGTCCACGTGGCGCCATCGTCTATCGGTTAGGACAGCCGCCTTTCACGTGGCAAAGACGGGTTCGATTCCCGTTGGCGCTACCAACACAGGCTCTCGATTCGTGCTCGAATCGGGAGCTTTTTAGTTTCCCACGCACGTCACGGTAGCCATTTGGTAGCCGTGCGGCTTCATGTCGCGACCAAGGATACGGAGAAAGCATCGTCCTAAATACGTCAACAATGCCTGACGTCAACCCGCAGAATCTGCAATGGGCCAGAGAGAGTGCAGGGTTGACGCTCTCCGAAGCGGCTCGTGCCATCGGTCTTCGTGGCGTGCGAGCGATCGAGCGGCTGAGCGACCTTGAAGCTGGGCGATGCACACCGACGCGTCCGCAGCTCATTGCCATGGCAAAGGCTTATCGCCGTTCTCTGCTGGCATTTTACGTTGCGCATCCGCCGCGCTCAGGTGCGCGCAACCACGATTTTCGTGCCCCGCGGGAGCAAGACGCTGGCGCCGAGGCAACTCTCAATGCGCTTGTCCGCGACGTGCATGTGCGGCAAGCGCTGCTGAGGAGCGCACTTGAGGAGAACGAGGACGCCGAAGTCCTTGATTTTGTCGGTTCGATTCCCGCATCTGCGTCGGCACAACAGATCGCCGACGCGATGAAGAGATTGCTCGGAATCGAGCTGCAACAGTATCGCGCAGCACGCACGGCAGAGGATGCTTTTGCGGTTTTAAGGACGGCGGTCGAGCGCGTCGGTATTTATGTCTTGTTGATGGGGAATCTCGGTAGTTTCCATACAGATCTGAGTCCCTACGAAGTATTTCGCGGTCTTTCAATAGCGGATAACGTTGCGCCGTTTATTGTCGTAAACGAGACGGATGCGAAGTCTTCGTGGGGATTTACCTTGCTTCATGAACTTGGTCACGTTCTGCTTGGCCAGAGTGACATCAGCGGGTATGGTGGCACTGATCGATTCGAACGGATGTGCGATCAGGCGGCTGCGCTGTATCTCATCCCACCGGCTGACCTACGTCAATTGCCAATTGACGACGCGCCTGATTTCGAAGAGCTCGTTTCGGTAATTGGAAATGCCGCAGCGCGATGGAAAGTTAGTCGGCTCATGGTGGCTTACAATCTTTTACAGGCGCGGCGAATCGACAACTTGACGTATGCACAGCTGGACAATCGCTTTTCGGCTGAGCGCGCTGCCCAACGTCAACGGCGCGATGATGCGTCCGGGCCATCATATTACGTTGTGCGCCGCCACAGGCTTGGTCATTCATTAATGCAAACGGTAGATCGGCTTTTGGATGCTGGGGTGCTGACTACTTCGAAGGCGGGCCGCATTCTTCGCGTCAAGCCTACTAATATCGAACCCTTACTAGCTGCCCAATCAGCGTGATAACTGTCGGTGCTGTATCTTCTCGACGCTGACAGCATCATCACCGGCGACAAAAACGCCTATCCTTTCGGTCGTTTCCGAATTTTTTGGGAGTGGCTCGCACACATGGGTTCAATCGGTAGCGTGAAAATACCGGCGGAACAGTACGAGGAAGTGATATCGGGTCGTGGTGAGATTGTAGATTGGCTCAAGCTGCCGGAAACGCGAACCGCGCTCCTATTGCAAGAAGAAGCCATTCCGCGAATTGTCGCCGACGTAACGCTCAGGGGCTACGGAGATCTCAACGAAGACGAAATTGAGCAAGTGGGGCGGGACCCATTTCTCATTTCGTATGCTGTCGTCGACCCTAACGGTCGCACAGTCGTTAGCTTCGAGACGTCTGCGCCTTCCAAGCAGCGGGCAAACCGAAAAATCCCCGATGTATGCCGTATGTTTGGCGTGGCGTGCGTCACCTTATTCGAAATGGTTAGCGCCCTCGATTTTACGACCGAATGGCGCCCGCCCGACTAATTGAGACTACCTTCTGCGCATAAGCTCTCGATTCGTTCTCCCAGTCGGTCAACGGCGTCGCGCTGGGCCTCTGGCATCAAGTGCGCATAGGTAGAAAGCGTAATCGTTGGCGACGCGTGTCCGAGTATTCCAGCCGTTGTCCGCACATCGATGCCTGATACGAGGAGCGTGGTCGCAGCGGTATGACGCAGATCATGAAGCCGTGTCGTGGAGATCTTCGCCTTTCGCGCGAAACGCTCGAATGCGCACGACGCCGCCATCGGCGTTATTCGTCTCCCAACTTCATCCGTAAACAGGGCGTTTTCTATGTTCTGGTAAGCAGGGCCAACTGCCAAACGTTCGCGGGCCTGAATCGCACTCAATTTGCGAAGTGCATCAGTCGCCATACGTGATAGAGGAATGCTTCGTGATTTCCCACTCTTCGTGGTCTTTACGGTGATTTTTCCGCGGACGTCACATAAGGACTTTCGAATGTGCAGAACGCTACGTGCGTGGTCTACATCATCCCAATTAAGGGCGCACAGTTCTCCACGTCGAGCTCCCGTACAGAGTGCAAGAACGATGAACGCTTCCCAGCGGGTCGCGCGAACCGCCCGGAGCAAAGCGGCAACCTCTGACTCGTTGAGCGCCTTCGCTTCGGATCGTACAAGACTTGGCCGTGATACTGCCTCGCAGGGGTTTCTAAAAATAAGCTCCATGCGCAGGGCAAATCTTAGTGCGCCGTTCAATAAGCTAAATGCGTGAAAGACGCTTTTTGCTGAAAGCGTCTGGCTTGCAAGTGATCCGTCTGCGAGTCTCTTCGCCTTGCCGCCCTGCGCTAGCAGAATCGCCTGCCACTCAGCGACGTGTGCCGGTCGCAATTTCGCTAGCGCCATCCCTCCCAGATACGGGCGTATGCGTCGATCAGCGCAATCGCGGTATTCTTGGAGGGTTTTGGCGCCTCTTCCGAGGGCTTGACGATCGTTCAGATATCGATCTAATAGCTCTGAGACGGTGACCGTTTTGGGCGAAAGATCGATACCACGATCGCGTGCCTCTAGCGCCTTACGTTCGGCAGATTCGGCTTCTTTGCGGGTGCGATAGGTGCCGATGCTCTTGCGTTGTCGTCGACCATCTGCCGTTGGTTCAAGGTCGATGAGGACTGCATAGCGTCCACTTTTGCGGCGATAAACACTCATGATTTGTGTCTCCTTCGGCTTGGCTCGGTTCGAGCCGCTACGGCTTTTGACACCGCGTTAACGCGACGGACCTCGAAGTGCTCCCTAAAAACGTTGAAGATCCGCTTCTCTGCAGCGAGTCGTGCACGAGCCGGCGAGTCGGGATTGTTTAGGTAGAGCTCTCGTTGCACGACCCAAAGCGCGCGATCCCATGCGCGCATTTCCTCGCCACTGACCGTGAGGAGAACGCCGACGTCGATCCCATGGTCTTCCATGGTCTCGCAGATTGTCACGAACCCGACTGGCGCAGAAGGGGGCCTAAGTTCAGCGATAAGCATCCGATAGAACGCGCGATTTAGGTCAATAGCGAACTCGCGCGCAACGCGCTCTCCACCGTCGCGCATATATGCGCTGACGCGATCGCCAAATTCGGGGCGCAAGAGCAGCGTATAACGGCTGAGCGCCAACAGAACAGCGTGGACCAGGGCGTCAACGTTCATGGACTCGTCAGTTGCCAACGCATCGTGCGACGAGTCCAGCAAGCCGCAAAGAATTGCTTCGCTGTCGAGGGCGTCTCCAAGTGTAGGGAGCCCAATGAGCTTCTCGACCGCACGGCCCTCCGTTTCAGTTTGACGTGAGACCACTTGCCGGAACTAATTACTGAGGGCATGAAAGGTCTCATTCGTGCAATCGAATCCAACCCACCCGGATCCCGAGGTGCCTGCGAAGGCGACCCGCCGTCGTTTCTCGGCCGCC
>DAIDGX010000012.1 GCA_027452165.1 Vulcanimicrobiota bacterium
GAGGACATGGCGCGGCTCGTGTCGGGCGCATACGGAAAGGAGATCTCACAGCCTTCGCTGCGGCCGATCCAGTTGGCCTGCATCAGCCGCACCCGCTCGGGCCAGCCCGGCAGCCGCTCGAGACACCCGAGCAGCTCGTCCGCGTAGCGCGTGATGTTGAGATAGTAGGTCGGGATCTCCCGCTTCTCGACCAGGGCCCCCGTGCGCCACCCGCGCCCCTCGATGACCTGCTCGTTCGCGAGCACCGTCTGATCTTTGGGACACCAATTCACCGGCGCCTCGCGCTTGTAGGCCAGGCCCTCTTCGTACAAGCGCAAGAAGAGCCACTGGTTCCAGCGATAGTACTCGGGATCGCAGGTGGCGATCTCCCGGGACCAGTCGTAGCTCGTGCCCATCAGACGGATCTGACGCTGCATGTTCGCGATATTCGAACGCGTCCACGTCGCCGGGTCGATTCCGCGCTGGATCGCCGCGTTTTCGGCGGGCAGTCCGAATGCGTCCCAACCCATCGGATGCAGCACGTTGTAGCCGAGCATGCGCATCGAGCGCGCGACCGCATCGCCGATCGTGTAGTTCTTGGCGTGTCCGACGTGCAGATCGCCTGACGGGTACGGCAGCATCTCGAGCACGTAATACTTCGGACGCGGATCGGATTCGGTAGCGCGGTAGATGCCGTCGCGTTCCCAGCGTTCTTGCCAGGTGCGCTCGACGGCGGCGAAATCGTAGCTGTCGGCCATAAGAGGGATGGTAATCGCCCATGGAGGCCCAGGCTACCTTTCCGGTCGGATGCGTGCGCGTGATCGTCGTTCCATGACACGCATCGTGCTCGCCGCCGCCATCCTGATCGTCGCCATGCTCGCCATCTGGCACCCGGCTCCGCATCCGGCGCTCGTCGCCGCGCCAGCCTCGTCCGCCGGCGCGCAACGGCGAGGCGCATCGCACCGGCACCGGCCTCGCGACGCGGCGGCGCCCGGAGGCGTGGCGGTCGTGTACGTCGCTGGCGCGGTTCGCCGGGCCGGTCTCTACCGCGTCGGATCCTCGGCCCGGGTGAATGACGCGGTGACGGCGGCTGGTGGCCTTGCACCCGACGCCGACCCCGTAGGCGTCAACCTTGCGGCGCGCGTGAGCGACGGCGAAGAGATTGCGGTTCCGCGCGTAGGCGAGCGGCTTCCGGCCGCGGCTCGCCGGCGTACGGGCACGACGTCGCGACGGCGCAGCGCGCGCAAGAGCACGCCGAGCGAGCCGATCGCGCTGAACGAGGCCGATGCGGCGGCGCTTGCGCGGGTTCCCGGTATCGGGCCCACCATCGCGGCGCGCATCGTTGCCCTGCGCGCGCGCGAGGGGCCCTACGACAGCCTGGATGAGCTGCTCGACGTGGCGGGCATGACGCCGAGCCGGCTCGGCCGCGCCGGGTCCTACCTACGTATCTGATAGAATGATCAATGGCACGCCTGGCGAAGCGGACGAGCATGCCGGAGCTGCCCTCAAAAGAAACGCTGCCTCACCTGATTCGCCGCGCGCTCTCGCAGCCACGGGACGAGGTGCTGGTCGAACGGGTAGCCGGCGTGTGGACTCCCACCTCGTCGCAGCGTTTGCTCGAGCGCGTCGAGCGCGTGGCGTGCGCGATCCGCGACGCGGGTTTGCAGCACGGCGATCGCGTGGCGTTGATCGCGCACGATTGCGTGGACTGGGTCATCGTCGATTTCGCCACGTTCTTCGCCGGATGCGTGGTCGTGCCAATCTATCCGACGCAGGCGCTCGATCACACCGAGTACATCCTCAAGCACTCCGAGTCGAAGTTGCTATTTATCGATTCGTTCGAGACGCTCGCGCATCTGCAGAGCGCGAGCATGACCTTGCCGTCGACGATCATTTTCGAATCGGCCGGCGACGATTCGCTCGCCGCGTTCGAAGCGCGCGGCGCGGCCGTTCGCGAGGCTCATCCCGATCTGCCCGAACGCTACGAGGCGGAGTTGCAGCCTGACGATCTTGCCGTACTCATCTATACCTCGGGGACGACCGGCGAACCCAAGGGCGTGATGCTCTCGCACGACAATCTGGGCTTCGATGCGCAATCCTCGTTACAGTACGGTCTGCGAGATTTCCACGAGGGACAAGACGTGCTCTCGGTGCTGCCGTATTCGCACATCTACGAGCATACGATGATTTACATCTATCTGCTCGCCCGTATGCGCTACAACATCTGCCACGATCCGAACGATTTGCTCGCCGATTTGCGTGACGTGCACCCAACCGTCATGACCGCGGTTCCGCGAATCTTTGATCGCGTGCTCGCCGGGGTCAAGGGGCAGGCGCTCAAGGCTGGCGGCTTGCAGGCGAAGTTGGTTCCCTGGGCGCTCGCAGTTGGCCGCGAGTACATGCGCCAAGAGGTCTTCGGCTCGGGCGCAAACCTGCTTGCGAAGATGCAATACGGCGTTGCGAAGCGGCTCGTGCTGGAGAAGGTGCGTGATCGGCTCGGACTCGATCGTGTGACGAACCTGCTCAGTGGAAGCGCCGCGCTCCATATCGACGTAGCGATGACGTTCCTCGGCTTGGGTGTCCCGATCATGCAGGGCTATGGGTTGACCGAAACGTCGCCCGTGGTGACCGCCAGCCGCGACGGCGACAACCGCTTTGGTGCGGTGGGTAAAGCGATTCCGGGTTGCGAGGTGCGTATCGCGGAGGACGGCGAGATATTGGTGCGCGGCCGCAACGTGATGCACGGCTACTATCGCGACGCCGCAGCCAGCGCTGAGGCGATCGTGGACGGATGGTTTCACACCGGCGATATCGGTGAATTGGATGCCGACGGCTACCTGCGTATCACCGATCGCAAGAAGGAAGTGTTCAAAACCGCGACGGGAAAGTACGTCGCGCCGTCGCGCGTCGAGAGTGCGATCAAACGCTCCATGTTCGTCGCGCAGGCGATGGTGATCGGGGACGGACGTCCGCATCCGGCGGCGCTCGTCTGCCCGAATTGGGAGCTGTTGCGGGTCGAACTCAAGTTGCCCGCGCTCAGCCCAGACGAACTCGTGCAACGCGAGGACGTCAAAGAGTTCATTACCGCCGAGGTGCGCCGGCGTACGGCCGATCTCGCGTCGTTCGAGCAAATTCGCCGCGTTATCGTGATCGCGCGCGAATTTAGCGTTGAGAACGGCGAACTCTCGCCCGCGATGAAAATCAAACGTCGTATCGTAGAAGATCGCTACCGGGATGTGATCGAGCGCGCGTATAGCGTTGACTTGCACGAGCGCGCCCACGTTTAAAGGATCGCCATGAGCACCGCCCTCTCTCGCCGCGTCGATGAAGTCTTACGCGGCCCTATCAAGAGCAAGACCGTTTTTCCGGTGCTCTTGCTCCATCTCATCGCCGAGCAACCCGATCACGGGTACGGCCTGATGCAACGCATCGAGTCGATCTGCGGGGACCTGGTCGCCGTCAACACCAATAAGATCTACCCGTTGTTGCGCCGGCTCGAGGAACGCGGGTTCGTTACCGCAACCTGGGATCACCCGACGAAACGCTCGCGCCGCGTCTATTCGATCACGCCGCAGGGCGAGGAGCGCCTGCGTAAGATCAAGGGTTCCATGCTGCCGTATCTCGAGCAGATCGAACGCGCCGTAGGCCGATTGAAAAACGAACTCTACCAGCCGCTCGGAGCGGAGCATGCCGTTTCTCGCACTCGTACATCTGCGTGACCTGCGCTGCGATCAGTGCAACGAGCTGCTTGCGCAGGCGGGCGCGCGTTCGTTTTTGATCGACGACGCAGGCGAAGCGGTCGGCTTTGCCGCCAATGAGGTCCCCGAGGAGATGACCGTCGAGATACGTTGCTCGCGCGGCCATGTGGCACGCCTTTTCGTCCCAAACGAGATCGCTGCCGAAGAAGCGCTGACCATTCCCGACGACGCCCCGCTTGGCAGAGACGCAATCATCGTCGCGTAAGCTCCGGGGCCGCGACCAGCAGGAAGCTTGATCCGTGGTTGTAACGACCGTGGTGCGCACTTAAGCGTAACTTTATATAATCACGGGAGATTATCTTGAAGAAACTCGCGATTGCCCTTGCGGCAGTACTGGCGGTGGGCGTATTTGGTTTGACGGCAGCGCCAAAAAAGGCGGATGCAGGGGCGGTACTCTGCAGCTATTTTCCGGCAATAGCGCTTGATGGCTATCAGGCCGGCTACTATTATTGGTCCCCGGAATATCCGGGACATCTGCTTGGCCACTGCTAAGTAGTCGTACCGATGAAAAAGGGGGCTGCAGCCTGGGCTGCAGCCCCTTTTCGTGCGAATACGCGCTCACCCGATTACATCGGGCCGGCGATTTTTGCGAGCGTGGCGATCGTATGATCGAGCGTGTGTGAGAGTTTCGCGTACGCCGTCACTTGATCGGGTGTAGGTGCGGCGTCGGCGCTCTCCACCGCGGCCTCCCCTCGGCAGGCAGTCAAAATCGCGCACGTATGGGCAGTTGAAAATCGCGCACTAGTCGGTGGGCAGTTCAAAATCGCTCACCTGAGGTAGCGGCCCGGGCACGTCAAGGCATGGCGGCGCAAGAAGCGCGTCATGAACGTG
>DAIDGX010000013.1 GCA_027452165.1 Vulcanimicrobiota bacterium
GCGCCCGGCGAATCCGAAGTAGAGCACGAGCAGCACCGCGCTCACCGCGCCGACCGCCACGCGCGGACCCGGCGGCAGACGCAACGGTGAGTAAAAGCCCTCGATCGTGCCCGCCACGAGCAGCATCGAGGCGACCCCGGCGATCAGCACGCCCGCGCGCTGTGCGCCGATGCGAATTGCGTCGCGGCGTCGCAGCCGGCCGGGCGCGATGATGCCGAGACTGATCAGGAGGCCGGCCGCGCCCGAGATTTGGATCGCGGTGAGCTCGATCACGCCGTGCGGCGCGATCGTCGCCCAGAAGTCGCTTCCGAACCCCGCGTTCGTGAAGAGCGCGCCCAGTCCGCCGAGCATCAACCCGTTCTGCGCGATGATCACGAGTGTGAAGTAGCCGAGCGTGACGCATCCGGCGAACGCGAAGATCGCCACGCGCACGTTGTTGGTGATGATCTCCGCGGACATGAGCGGCGAGGTTTGCGGATCGACCGCAAAGTTCGAATCGTGCAGACTCTTTTTGATCTGATCCGGAATCAACTGCGTGGGCAGCAGCGAGTAGGCATCGCCCGGATGCGTGCGGATCAGGACGTATGCGACGACCGCCGTGACGACCGTGATCGCGGTGCAGAGTGCGATGAGCGCGAACGAGCGGCGAAACTCCTGCGGAAACGCGTGCGTATAGAAACGAGCGACGCGGCTCCAACCGGTTGCGGCGCTTGCCCCGTACACGTACGCGTGCGCGCGCGCGACGGAACGATTTAGATACGCGAGGAGTCGCGCGTCGTAGCTGCGACCGATCGCGTAGGCGAGATCGCTCGTCACGGCACGGTAGAGGCGGCCGATCTCCTCGATCTCGTCGGGGTCAAGACGGCGCAGGCCCCGCTTTGCGGCGCGCGCGAGCAGTGCGTCGAGCCGTTCCCACGAAGGCGAGCGGCGTTCGACGAAGGTACCTTGGGTCACGGCGTCCCACTTTACCGGGCGATGGACCGAACCCTAGAAGTGCGCACCCCCGAATCGATTGCCTTTTCGTACGAATTGGCCGGTCTTGGCTCGCGCTTTCTCGCCGTCACGATCGATCTGCTGATCCAGATTGCGATCGTGGCCACAATCTTCACGGGCATCGCCGAGATCGGCGTCCACGCGCCGAAGGGCCACGCGCGGCAGAGCCTTCCCGACGCGGTCGTATGGGCGATCATCGTCGCCGTCATCTTCGGCGTGTTTTTTGGTTACTTCATCGTCTTCGAGTCGCTTTGGAACGGACAGACTCCCGGAAAGCGCGCGGTCGGCATTCGCGTGGTGCGCGACGGCGGCTATCCGATCGACGTGACGGCGGCGCTCGTGCGCAACCTTATTCGCGTGGGGGAGATGATGCTCGGGTACTATGCGATCTCGATCGTCGTGGCGTTGCTCTCGCCCGAGAATAAGCGCATCGGGGATATGGCGGCCGGAACCATCGTCGTGCGCGACCGGCGCATGGAGCTTTCGCTGCGCGACTTGCGTGAAGCGGTGAACGAGCCGGTGTATGCGGCTACCGCCTACGTAAGCGGTGAGGAACGCGCGCTCGTCAAACGCTTTTTGGACCGCCGCGACACGCTCGTGCGCGAACGTCGCAAACAGCTTGCCGCCTCGATCGCGGCGCGCATCCGGCCACGCCTCCCGGCCGATCTGCAGCGCCTCGACGACGAGGACTTGCTCGAACGCCTCTAAGGGCAAGCGTTCTCATCGCCCTCTAACCAAACTCACCACATTCGCTCAATCCGCACGCGTACGGTGGCCGTGGAGGAGTTCCGCATGGCCACCCAATCGCTGCCCCTGCCCGCCGGTATCGGCGGAATCATTCGCGCCGCTGCACGCGTGCCGCGTCCCATGCTGATCGCGTTCGCCGCGCTCGTCGTCGCCATTGCGGTCGCGCTAACGCTGGTCGCTCGCGCGCGGACGCTACCCCGCACCATCACCACGCCGGTACTGCAACAGACGCTTGCGCAGTCGGTCACGGCGTCGGGTACGGTGAACCCGCAAAACAGCATCTCGGTCGGAACCCAGGTATCGGGAACGATCTCCGACATTTACGTTGATTACAATTCTAAAGTTCGAAAAGGCCAGGTGCTCGCGCGCATCGATCCGAGCACGATACAGGCGCAGCTCTCTCAAGCGCAGGCGAATTATGCGCAGGCGCAGGCTCAGGTTGCCGTCGCGAACGCGAATGCAAGTGGCGCTGGAAGCGGTGTGAACGTCGCGCAGGCCAACGCTGCCGCCCAAAACGCGGCCGCGGTGGCGGCCCAGGCGAACATCGCAAAGGCGCAGTCGGCGCTGACCCTTGCGCAGCAGCAATTACAGCGGGATCAGACGCTCTTTGCGCAAGGGTACATCGCACAGGCGACGGTGCAGATCGATCAATCGTCGGCCGCGCAAGACGAGGCGGCATTAGCACAGGCACAGGCTGCGTACGCTCAAGCGCGCGCGCAAGCCGTGGCCAGCAGCGCATCGATCGGTGAGAGCGGTTCAAGCGCGCAAGCGCAGGCGGCACAAGCGCAAGCCGCGCGAGCCGCCGTGCAGGCCGCCGCCGCGACCGTGCAACAGGACAGCGTCAACCTACGCAATACCGTCATCACCTCGCCCGTCGACGGCACGGTCGTTGCGCGCGACGTGAACGTGGGACAGACGGTCGCCGCGTCGTTGCAGACGCCCACGCTCTTCACGATCGCCGAGAATTTGGCCAAGATGGAGGTTGACATCAACGTTGGTGAACCCGATATCGGTGGCGTGAAACCGGGTGATCCCGTGCGATTCACCGTGCTCGCGTATCCGAACCAGGTCTTCACCGGAACCGTGCATCAGGTGCGTATCAACCCGCAGACCGTCAACAACGTTGTTACGTACGATGTGGTCGTGTACGTAAACAACGCGAGCGGAAAACTGCTTCCAGGCATGACCGCAAACGCCACGATCGTCGTTGCAAGTGCCCCAAAGGCGCTCGTGGTGCCGGTGAGTGCGCTGCATCCGATGCAGGCTGCGGTGGCAACGACGGGTACATCGAACGCGCCGTGGGGTGGATCGGGCGCAAACACCGCGCCGATCGCTACCGGCAGCGACGCGATCCTCCTCGTGCAACGTAACGGCACCGTGCAGCGGGAGCGCGTCCACGTCGGCCTCGTCACCTCCACGCAGGCGGCGGTGACTCCGCTTGGCCGTGGCGCGCTGAGCGCAGGCGAAGCGGTGGTTACCGGCTTTGCAAGCGGCACGCGCGCGTCACAGGGCAACCCGCTCGCCGCGCACGGCGCGCCCGGGCGCGGTTTTGCTCGGGGGATTCCATAAGATGCATGCGACGGAACCGGTCGTGCGCGTGCGCGAGTTGCGCAAGGTATACGCGCTCGGCGAGACCACGGTGAGGGCGTTGGATGGGATCGATCTCGACATCGCGCGCGGAGAGTTCATCGCGGTGATGGGACCATCGGGATCGGGAAAATCAACATTCATGCAGATCGCCGGCTTGCTCGATAACCCGACCTCGGGTGAGTATCGCTTTGAAGGTGCCGATGTGGCGCATCTCGATCCGGACGCGCGCGCCGACATCCGCAGCCGCCGCCTGGGCTTCGTCTTCCAGGCCTATAATTTGCTTCCACGCACGAATGCGCTCGAAAACGTCGAGCTTCCGATGGTCTATGCGGGCGTACCCGCCGCGGAGCGCCGTGAGATTGCGCTTGCAAAGATGAGGATCGTTGGCGTCGATCATTTGGCGCTGCATAATCCCAACCAAATGTCCGGCGGCCAGCAACAACGTGTGGCAATCGCACGATCGCTTGTAAACAATCCAGGACTCATCTTGGCCGATGAACCGACCGGCGCACTCGATAGCAAAACATCGCTCGACGTGATGCACATCTTTAAGGCGCTGAACGACGAGGAGGGCATAACGATCATGCTCGTGACCCACGAGCCGGATATTGCCGCGCATGCCAAGCGAATCGTGACGTTTCGCGATGGGCACATCGTGGACGACCGCGAAAACGCAGAGCGTGCCGCATGAGTGATGGCATGAGCATCCTGCGCCTGGCGGTGCAGGCATTGGTGCGCAACAAAGCGCGGTCGGTGCTCACGATGCTCGGTATCGTGATCGGCGTCGCCGCCGTGATCGTGACGGTCGCGATCGGTAGCGGTGCGCGTAATTCGGTCCAGGCCAGCATCGATTCGCTCGGTTCGAATCTCATCGTCGTGCAGCCCGGAAGCGTCACCACCGCGGGCGCTCGCGGTGGATTCGGTACCGCTTCGACGCTCACGCCGCAAGACGGCAGGGCGCTCGCGCATCTTCCCGGTGTCGCCGCGGTATCGCCCGCGGTAACGATTCGGGCGCAGGTCGTGGCTGGGATAAATAACTGGCAGACGACCGTCACCGGCGTTGCCCCGACCTATAGCGAGATTCGCTCCTGGCCGCTTGCGAGCGGAACGTTCTTTTCGCAGAACGACGTCGATGCCGCAGCCAAGGTTGCGGTGCTCGGACAGACGGACGTCCAACAGCTCTTCCCGAGCGGCGCGAATCCCATCGGGCAGACGATCATCGTGCGCGGCGTGCCATTCACGGTAATCGGAACGCTTGCGCCGCTCGGGCAGAGCGCGATCGGTACCGACCAAGACGATACGATCCTCATTCCCTATACGGCGGCGATGCAGCGCATTACCGGCCTCGCGACGGTCAATCAGTTGATGGTTTCGGCGAGCACCGCCGATGACGTAGCTGCGGTACAAAGCGAGGTTGTCGCTACGCTCGAGCAGCGCCATCGCATCGTGAACGGGCAGGATGATTTCCAAGTTCGTAACCTGCAATCGATCGCGGCCGCAGCATCCTCCACGGGCGCGGTGATGGAGTTTTTGCTCGCGGGCGTCGCCGCGGTCTCGTTGATCGTCGGCGGCATCGGCATCATGAACATCATGATGGTCTCGGTCACCGAACGTACCCGCGAGATTGGCCTGCGCATGTCGGTCGGTGCGCGCGGGCGCACGATCCTCGCGCAGTTTCTCGCCGAGTCGGTCGTCCTCGCCTCGCTTGGCGGGGTGATCGGCGTCGTCTTCGGATTTGCCGGGACCATTGCGGTGGCACTGCTCGCGAAGTGGCCTACCGACGTGCCCGTGCTCTGGGTCGTCGCGTCGGTGCTCTTCAGCGGTCTGGTCGGCGTGTTCTTCGGCTATTACCCGGCAAAGAAGGCGGCAACGCTCAACCCGATCGAAGCGCTACGCTTTGAATAGCGCGCGCGGTCAGCGGCGTTTGAAGCGCGTGAGGATGTCGCGCGTGAAGCGCATGGCGTCGTCTTTGGTGCGATCGTAGATCTGCGCGGCCTGGCCCTTGCTCATGTGGCTTCCGTGTTCGAGAAAGAACGTGACGCCTTCGCCGACGACGATCGTGCCGGCATACGCGATCGCGCCCTTGATCGCGATGCCGGCGACGGGGACGAAGCCGACGAGTTCGCGTGCGAGCGTGCGCCAGCCGAAGCCGCCGCCGATGACCGGCAGAAGTTGCCACATGCGCTGAACGTCGGGGTCGCGTCCATACGCGGCCTCGATATGCAGCAAGAGCATCATCTGAATGCCGGTGATCGCGACCATGTCGCCCGCCGATGCAAACGCGCCGAGCACGATTCCGACGACGGGAATGTGATCGACGACGGCGCTCGCGAGGGCTACCTTCAAGGAGTTGTTCGCGGCGTCGCGCGTGAGCTTTGCGGCGACGGTTTCGCGCAGCGCGGGGAGGCGGCGCCCGACCGCGATCTCTACACCTTTGGCTGCATCGACGATGTGCGCGAAGACGCGTCCGCGCAAGACCTCGCGCGCGAGCGACGGTACGACGTACTCGCCCACGGTGGCCGGTGCGGGCAGCGCCGATGGTCCGCTCGGCGCGCCGCTCGGATCGATCGTGAGCGCGAGGATCGGCACGCGCAGCGTCTGTAGCGGTTCGAGGAACGCGCCGCCGAGATCGCCCCGGTGGCCGAGGAAGAGGACGACACGTACCTCTTTCGAGGCGATGGGGAGCGGTCGATGTGGATCGATCGTCTCAAGACATGCCGCAGCATCGAGCGGGATCGTGGCGTCGTCGTGACCCGAGAGCAAAAGCGTGCGCATCTCGGCGACGAGCGCGGGATCGCCGCACAGCAGGAAGCGGAACGGCTTACGCACGTTCGCGTGCACCGTTTTGACGTCGATGCCTTTACGAACGAGGCGGAAGATGTCGCGCGCGTCAACTGCTGATGCCATGTGGTCTCCGTTACGAAGTCTGCAGCTCTTTCTGCGGGTTGTCGGTGTAATCGAGGTAGATGAGCCCGGTGAAAATTTCGAGCGGCCAGGCGTGCATTCCGTGCTCGTTTGCGATATCGACGGGCGACTTGTGGGTCTGCACTGCTTCGTCCAAAATCTCGCTCGGCGTGGATTTGATGTCGGCCGCGAGAATGGTTGCTACGGTGATGTCACCCGGGGTCAGACCGTCGTGCAGCATCTCGGCATACGGCACGCCGTCCATGCCGAACCGCTTCTTCAACGCGTACTGCAGTGTGGCGTAGCGCTGTTTCGAACTGCCGAGCCCGAGCAAGGTGATGCGGGTGGAGAGTTGACGCGTGCGTGCCATGTTGTAGAGTTGCGCCGCCTGCGAGGCTGCATTTGCCGCGTTGTTGAACGCCGTCGCGAGCTTCTGCACGCGTACCGCGAGCTTGTTATAGGTTTCCTGCGAGACATCGCCGCGAAAATCGAGGCGCGAGGTGTTCAGGTCTCTGAAAAACTGGTCAAGATCGCCGAGCGACTGATCCAAAATCGTGAGCGAGGCGCGCGCCGCGTCGATCGAGCGAATCATGTCGCTATCGGCGGAACGCAATTCGCCGAACATGCTCGGATATGAGGGGAGTACCGCAAGCGAGTCGGTGGGAATCGGTTTGGCGTCGAGCGATGCCTGCATCTCGCGAATGATCTCGCGGCTGTCACGCAGCAGGCCGCTCGCCTTGTTCTTATCGAGCGAGCCGACGCCTTTGATCGATTGACCGGCATCGGCGATCGCGCTATTGATCGAACGCGACATCACGTTCATGTTCTTTAGCAGCGCTTCGAGGCGCGAGCCGCGCGGCGGATTGATCTGGCTGATATCGGGAACTTCGTACTGCAGCGCCTGCAACCGCGCGTTGATCTGCTTGAGCTGATCCAAGCCCTCGTCCCGGCGTTCGCCGATTGCGGTGTTTGCTTGTTGCTGGGTGGCTTTGGTGTCGGTGAGTTGCGCCTGCAGGCGGCCGAGATCTGGTTGCGTGAGGTTGACGCGTTGTGCATCCATTTCGCGCAGTGCGGCGATGCGCTCGTCGGCGAGCTCGCGCGTTTGCGGGTTGCCTTCTTGCGCGGCCTCCGCGAGCGTCTGCTCGCTCTTGTTCGGGAAGCCGAGCGCGAGTTGGTCCTGACCGAGCCCGAGCAGCGCTTCGGCGTTATTCGGATTCATCTTCAGAATCTTTTGGAACTTCAGCGACGAGTACTCGTAACGTGCGCGCTCTTCGTCGCTGAGCGCCTGCACGAGCAACTGCTGTTCGGTAACGCGTTTGGGATCGAGTTCGGGATACCCAAGCAGGTGGTTTACGCGATCGCCCGGATCGGGATGATCCTGCAGATATTTGGTGACCAGGTCGCTGTGCGCGTTGCCTAAGACGTTGAGGTGCGCGAGCATCGTCATCATCGCATCGGGATCGTAGCCCGCGCGCGACATCAATTGCAGCCCGGTGCGGTCGGCTTGGAGTTCGTCCTCGCGCGAGATCTTTGCGAGCGCTCCCGCCTCCATGAGGTTGCCGAACTGATAGATGAGCGGCGAGAAGAGCGAGGCGATGCCGAAGAGCAGGTTCAAGCCTTCGGCTTTCGACTGCATGGTGAGCACGTGCCGGCGCTCGATGTGACCGGTCTCGTGCCCGATGACACCGGCCAGCTCGTCGTCGGACTGCACGAAGTCGATCAAGCCCTCGTTGATGTAAATGTAGCCGCCGAGGGTCGCAAACGAGTTGACGTCTTGATCCTTGATGATCTTGACGTTGTAGGGAACGTCTTTGCGCGCCACCTCGCGCCAGACGTTGTTGGCGATCTTCTGGACGTAGGCGTTGAGCAGCGGATCGGTCTCGATCACGTTGGTCTCGACGATCTGCTGGTCGCTGATGCGTCCCATCTCGATCTCGGATTGCGTCGAAACGGCGCGCGCTGGTGCCGGGCATATGGCACCAACGATCGAGAAGATAACGGCAAGGGGGATGATGCGACGAATCATGGGATCGCCTACCTTTACTGCATTGTTCGTCCGAATGTTACGACCCGGCCTGGGCCGGTATAACGTTCGACCGGACCACGACGTTACCCGACCTTACTGTGTATTGAATGTGGATAATATGAAGAACTTGCGAGTTGCTGTGGATGCCTGAAGGCCGGGACCCGAGCGGTCCGAAGTTCGCTTGCCGATGACGCTGATCCGTGGGCGAGGCCGAGGCCTCGAGTTGATGTTGGCCGACCGGGAGTTCGAGGGCGCGCTTGCCGAGCTCGAAGCTCGTCTTGCAGAGCGACCCGAGTTCTACCGCGGGACGATGGCGACCGCGGTCGTCGCGTTCGAGCCGACAAGCGCCCAGCTCGACGCCCTCCGCGCCCTCCTCAAGACCCATGGGATCGGGCTCGCGGGCATCGAGCTGGGCGTTTCGGGCGGTGGTGAGGAGCTCGCACGGCGGCGCGCGCAGCGCCCGAGTGCCGACCTGAAGCTCTCGGAATCAGCACGATCGCTCGTGGCCGATTTCGCAGGGGCGCGCGCCGACATCGCGCATCGCCGGCGCAGCGGGCTCACGAGCGTCCGCCGCTCGGCCGTTCCACAAGCGCCGGCGCCTGCGCACGCTGAGTCCGCGCCGAGCGCCGCCCTGCACGTGGCAGCGCAGCCTCCGGGGACGCTGTTCCACGTCGGCACGCTGCGCGGCGGACAGGCACTGCACCACGTGGGCAACATCGTCGTCGTCGGCGACGTAAATCCGGGCACGGAACTCGTGGCGACGGGCGACGTGCTCGTCTTCGGCCGCTTGCTCGGCGTCGCGCATGCAGGCGCGCAGGGCGACGACCAAGCGCGCGTCTACGCGCTGCACTTGCAGGCGACGCAGCTTCGCATCGCAACCTCGATCGCCGTCGACGAGGAAACGCGTCGCGCGAGCGCGGAACCGGAGGTTGCATTCGTGCGTGACGGACGCATCGTCATCGCGCCGTTTTCTAAAGTAGGGGAGGTACGCGCAGAGTGAGTGGACGACGCATCGTCATCACGTCGGGCAAAGGCGGTGTCGGCAAGACGACGACGACCGCAAATCTCGGTGCGGCGCTCGCAAAGCGTGGCGCGCGCGTGATCCTCGTCGATGCCGACATCGGATTGCGTAATCTGGATCTGGTGCTCGGTCTCGAGAAACGCATCGTCTTCGACGTTGTCGAAGTCGCTGAAGGGCGTTGCCAGTTGCGCCAAGCGCTCATCAAGGACAAACGTTTCGAATCGCTCTCCATCCTTCCAGCCGCGCAAACACGCGATAAAGACGCCATCAACGAAGAGCAGTTTGCTGCGATCGTCGCGCAGGCGGCCGAGCAGGCCGACTTTGTGCTGATCGATTGTCCTGCCGGCATCGAGGCGGGTTTCCGCAACGCGATCGCCGGTGCGAAGGAGGCGATCGTCGTGACGACGCCTGAGGTGAGCGCGATTCGTGACGCCGATCGCGTGGTCGGCAAGCTGAACGAAAAGCAACTGCCGATTCGGTTGATCGTGAATCGCCTGCGCCCCGCGATGGTGAAGGCGGGCGACATGCTCTCGGTGGACGACGTGTGCGAGATTCTCGCGGTCGAACTGCTCGGCATCGTTCCCGACGATGAAGAGATCATCGACACCACCAATCGCGGTGAGCCAATCGTGCTCGACGAAACGGCGAAGCTACGCGTGATCTACGACAAGATCGCACGCCGCATGGAAGGCGAGCTCGTTCCGTTCACCAATTTCGATGCGCAAGGCTTGTTCGGGCGCCTTTTCGGCGCGCTGAAAGCGGGGTAACCGATGCACGAACTCCAACCCATGGACGCGCAGACACCGGCGGCAGCGCCGGTGAAACTCGGGCGCGCGATCGTCGTCACCTCAGGCAAGGGTGGCGTGGGCAAGACGACCACCACCGCCAACTTGGGCACGGCGCTCGCCAAGCGTGGCGCGCGTGTAGCGCTCGTCGATGCCGACGTGGGCCTGCGCAATCTCGACATCGTCATGGGCCTCGAGAGCCGCGTGAAGTACCACGTGCTTGACGTGCTCGACGAGCAGGTGACGCTCGAGGAGGCGCTCGTGCCCGACAAGCACAGCGAGAACCTGGTGCTGCTCGCCGCTGCGCAGTCGCGCGAAAAGGACGACGTCGACACCGAAAAAATGCGGGCGCTGGTGCAGCGCTTGCGTGAGAAGTTCGACTACGTGTTGATCGACTGTCCCGCCGGCATCGAGATGGGCTTCAAGAATGCGGTCGTGGGAGCCGACGAGGCGATCGTTGTTTGCACGCCCGAGGTTTCGGCCGTACGCGACGTGGATCGCGTGGTCGGATTGCTCGGCAACAGATTCAAACCGCAACTCATCATCAACCGCCTGCGTCCGCAGCTTGTGAGGAAGGGCAAAATGCTCTCGGTTGACGACGTGAACGCGATCCTGCGTTTGCCGCTGCTCGGCGTGATCGCCGATGAGCCCGAAATCATCGTCACCACGAACAAGGGCGAACCGCTGGCACTGCGCGATGACGGCACCACCGCGGCGGCCTACCACGCCATCGCCGCGCGCATCGCCGGTGAGGACGTTCCAGCGCCGACCGTCGAGGTAAAGGAATCGTTCTTCGATAAGCTCGGGGCGATGTTCGGAGGACGCCGCGCATGATCGAATGGCTGAAGAAGTTTCTCGGTACGCCGCCGTCGAGCTCGACCGCGAAGGAGCGGTTGCGCCTCGTGCTGATGACCGATCATCTTGCGCTCGCGCCCGAGATCATCGAAAACATGAAACGCGACCTGGTGGACGTCATCTCCCGCTACGTCGAGGTGGATCGCGAGAAGCTCGAGATCGAGTTCGAACGCGAAGATCGCGCCCTTGCATTGATGGCGAGCATTCCGATCATCTCGGTGAACCGGCCAAGCGGTGGCGACGGCGAAAAGCCGGCAGTCAAAGAACGCGTGGAGGACGCACAAACGGCCGCGGTGCCGGGCAGCGCCGCTCCCAGCGTGAACGCGACGCCGGGTGAACCTCCAAAACGGCGCCGGCGTAAGAAAACGTCGTCCAAACCCGCAACAGCCCACTAACGGCGGCATTGATCTTCGGGAACGACGCGCGCCGGTATGTGCGCAACTTCAACTGGATGCTCGCGATTTCGTGCGTCCTGATCTCGCTTATCGGCATCGTATGCATTCAGTCGGCTGACCTGCACAGTCCAGATGCGAGCGGCGAGGTGCGCAAGCAAATCCTCTACGTGATTCTCGGCGTACCGCTGATGATCGGCGTCTCGTTCATCGATTACCGTAATTTTCAACGCTGGGCGCCCGCATTGTATGGGGTCAATCTCGTACTCTTGCTCTTCATCCTGCGCGGCGGACACTCGGCGCTCGGCGCGCAGCGATGGATTTCGCTTGGGCCACTCGGCACGTTTCAGCCGTCGGAACCGGCGAAACTGGTACTCGCAATCGCGCTTGCGTGGGTGCTCTGCCGTAGCACGTACGATCGAATTCAAGACCTTTGGAAGCCGCTCGTCGCGGTCGCGATCCCTGCCCTTCTGATCGTGAAGCAACCCGATCTCGGCACCTCGCTCGTCATCCTCGCGATCTTGAGCGCGCAGCTATTTTTTGGACTGCCGAAACTCGGCGACTTCGCGATCTACGCGATGGGCGTCCTCACCGCGGGCGCGGTGGCCGTCGGCACCAACGTGATTCTGAAACCGTTTCAAAAAGCGCGGCTCTTCGTGTTTTTGAACCCGAATGCCGATCCGCAGGGCGCTGGCTACAATCTCAATCAATCGAAAATCGCGGTCGGCAACGGCGGCTGGTTTGGGCGCGGGCTGCATCATGGCACGCAGACGCAGTTGAATTTCGTCCCCGAGCACTCACGCGACTTCATCTTCACCGTGCTTGCCGAGGAGTTCGGCTTCCTCGGAGCGTTTGTACTCGTGGCGCTCTACGCCCTCATGCTCTTGGGCGGCGTTCAGGCGATGCTCGCCGCACGCGACCGCTTCGGCTTCTTACTTGCGAGCGGTATCGTGGCGATGCTCTTCTTTCACGTGCTCGTAAACATCGGCATGACGGTCGGCATCATGCCGATTACGGGCATTCCGTTACCTTTCATGTCGTATGGCGGTTCGGCGATCCTCACGAACTTTATCGCGGTAGGAGTTCTGCTCAACATCTACTCGCAGAAGGATCGCGACGTTTTAGGAAACGCGTAGATCGACCTCTACCGGAATTCCGGCGCGCACGCTTTCGGTCACCACGCAAAACTCCTCGAAGATCTCACGGCAGCGCGCGAAGCGTTCGCGTTGGTCCTGCGGAACCGTGACGTCGAGTGCGACCGCGATCGACCCAATGCGCAGGCGCCCCTTCTCGTTACGTTTTAACCGCACGGTGACGCGACCGCTGAGATCGTCGATTGTCACGCGTGCTTTCTGCGTGCAGAAGAGTAAGCTCGATGAAAGGCACGTGGCAATCGCCGAGGCGAGCATATCGGTCGGCGTGGGAATACCTTCGGGTCCAAGCGGCGGCCCCTCGCCGGTGCGGTATTCGCGCACGTTGTCGCCTTCGACACGCACGGCGAATTGATAAGGCGCTTGGAGCTGAATCGTCAGCTGTGTGACGGGCGGTTCACCGGATGCGGTACTCATGCACCGGAGCTACTCCGGTGGCGTGCGGTGCTCCCGTCGCGCCGAGCGAGAATCGCAAAGACGGCAAAGAGCATCGCGCCGAATGCGGCGAGCGTCGCAACCACCGCGACCACGAGCTGCGACGGGAGCGTTGCGGCGAGGGTGCCCGTCAGGACCATCGCGCACGCGGCGGCAATCGCGGCGACCGTCGAGATGGCGAGGGGGCGCGACGGCGGTACAAGCGGATCGCCCGGTCGCTGGCGGACGAGGTACACCGAGAATTGTCCCATCGTCACGATCGCGAGGAAGACCACGCTGCGCAGTTGCGCAAGCGAGAGCGCGTGGAGGTGCGCGGCAAGCACGATGGCGATGGTGACCGAGAGCGTGGTGCCGAGCGCGGGGCCGATCGCGGCGCGCAAGAGCGTGGCAACCGACCACACCGTCTGTCGCCGCACCGGCGTCGCGTTATCGGTCGCGATAGCGAGGGTGACGCCGTCGTTGAAGACGAGCAGCGCGACCATCAACTCCGGTGTCAAAAGGACGAGATGCGTCAATGCAAACCCGACGCTCAAGATACCGACGATCTCGAGATATTTGACGAGTTTCATCATCGTGTAGGTTGTCATGCGGGCGAAGATCGTGCGACTCGTTTCGATGGCGGTTACGATGTCGGCGAGCCCCGGTGCCGTGAGGATGATGCCGGCCGCGGCCTTGGCTGCGTCGGTTGCCGATGCGACGGCGATCCCGATGCCGGCGGCGCGTAGCGCGGGCGCGTCGTTGATGCCGTCACCCGTCATTCCCACCACATGCCCAGCTTGCTGCAGGCGCGTGATGATCGCCACCTTGCCGTCGGGATAGACCGACGCATGCACGTCAGCCTCGGGTATGCCGACGGCGTGAGCCACGTGCAGCGCTGTCGCTGCGGTGTCGCCGGTGACGAGCGCGACGTCGATGCCCATCGCGTGCAAGCGTCCGATCAGCGCGGCCGCATCGTCGCGTGGAGGGTCTGCGATTGCGAACAGGCCCGCAAGCTCGGTCGTGCCGTCGTGCGTGAGCGCGACGGCAAGCACGCGTCCTTCCGCGGCCAGCGCGTGCACGCGCTGATCGAAATCTTCGGGCACACGGCTCGCCAGCGCTCGCAGCACGTCGGGCGCACCCTTGATCGCGACGGCGTCGCTAGCGTTCACGACAATCTGCGCGGAACTGCGTTTGGCGACGGGATCGAATGGCACGAGGAGCTTGCGAACGAGCGGTGTAGCGTGGCGCTCTTCGGCGAAGCGCAGCACCGCGGTGTCGAGTGGATCGGCCCCCGCTTCGTCCGAAGCGGCCGCGGCAAACGCGGCGATGTCGGCATCGCTAAACGCGCCGAACGGTGCGCACGCGACCACGCTCATGCGATTTGCGGTGATCGTCCCCGTCTTGTCGGTGCATAGAACGTCCATCGATGCGGCGTCTTCGAGTGCGGAGAGCCGCGTCACGAGCGCGCCGCGCCGCACGAGTTCGAGCGAACCGAGCGTGGTAGCGAGCGTGAATGCCGCGGGAAGCGCGATTGGCACCGACGCAAGTAAGATCATGATCGCGAAAATTGCAATGGAGGCTGGGTCGTACGAGGCGCGCACGGCGATCGCGGTGACGATCGCAATGATCGCCACGCCGATCACGCTGAGCGAGGTGACGAGCCGGAGCACGAAACGCTCCAGTTCACCGCGCGCATGCGTCGTGCGAAAGAGTTCCACCGTTTTTCCGAATTTCGTCTGCGTTCCAATCGCCGTTACCAGCGCGTCCGCGTCGCCGCGCACGACGGTGCTCCCGGCGAAGGCGGCGTCGCCGCATGGAATCGTGCGCGCCAGCGACTCGCCGGTGAGCGTGGATTCATCGGAGGCAATCGTGCCGCGAATCAGTCGCACGTCGGCGGGGATGATCGATCCGACGTTGACGTGTACGAGATCGCCCGGCACGAGTTCTTCGGAGGGAATGCTGCTCCACACCCCATCGCGTAGCGCGCGCGCTGCGACCGTAACCTTTTTGCGTAAGAGCTCGACGGCGTTGCGCGCGCGCCCTTCCTGGATCGTCGCGGCGATCGCGTTGAAGAGGAGAAGGAAGCCGATCGCCGCGCTATCGCCATATCGCGCGGTCGCAAGCGTCAGCGCGAGTGTTACCTCGAGCAGCCACGGCACGGGCCCCCACAGACGAGCGGCGAGGACGAGCAGCGGATGATGTGGCTGTGCGGGAATGGCGTTACGCCCGTACTGTGCGCGCAACGCTTGTATTTCGGCGTTCGTAAGTCCCCGCGGCGCGGCGTTCATGGCACGCGTACCACGATGCCGAAGCGCTCCTGCGCAACGAGCGTGACGGTCGCGAGCGCCTCGAGTTCGGCACGTTCGACCGGTGTGTGGTAGAGGATCCAGGTTGCGCCAGGTTGATGCCGGTGGAGGATGCTTGCGAGCGTTGCGCGCAGCGCGAGCGCGTCGAACGGATTGAAGAGAAAAACGACGAGGTCTCCCGGCGGAAATTTCCACAGGCGGGCGTCGGCGTTCACCAGGCGCAGGTCGTCGCAACGACGGCTTCGCACCCGCGCCTCGGCGAGATTCTCTCTCGCGATCTCGTAGAGGCTCGGTGAGACCTCGATACCGCAGACCTTTCGAAAAGGGTACTCGCTTGCAAGTAGCATCGCGCGACCCATGCCGGCGCCGACATCGACGAACGTCGAGCTCGCGATCGTTTCAGGCGGCACGTGCGAGAGGAGCGCACGGAAATCGGAGACCGGCACGGCTTCGTAATGCGTGGCATGCGCGCCGGCGTCTCCGACAGCCTCGGGTTCGAGGTCGGTGAGGAAGAGTACGGCGTGCGTGGTAACACCGTAGTCGTGATCGAATCGTCGGCCGCTCAAACGCTCGGAGTTGCGCACGCATGAAGCTTCCCTATCGCGTGGGCGACTCATGCGACGTGCCGCTGGGTGACGGGCGCGTGGCGCGCGCGCGCATCGTCGCGCAGGCTCATCATCTCGTCGATCTTGCCATCGAGGGTGGTGAGCGCGACGTGCTGGTGCTGCGTACGACCGACCGGGCGCTCGTTTTACAACGCTGGCATCGGCGCGGGCGCGGGCAGCCATCGGTCGAAGCGACGGTGCCGCGCTTTGCGCGGATCGTGGGTCCTGCCCACGCTGAACGGCTTGCGGCGCGTGCGCTCGGCGTCGCCCTTGCGGCCGAAGCACCGCTCGTGGTTCGCGCCGTGCATGCATTCGCCGATCTCGGCGCAACGCTCGCGGCGATTCCCGGCGATGCGATGCTGGTTCTCAGCGCCACGCTCGCGCACGCGCAACTCGCTGCGCTGGAGGCATGGTTTGCGACCCATCCGCACGCTACGTTGCGGCTCGACGGTGCGGGAGCGCAGCACGTGGCGACGGTCGCGTCGTGGCGACTCGGGCGACTGGTCGTCGCGGGCAACGTGTCGCTCGAACGCGTGCGAGCCCCACACGTGCGCCGGCTCGACGTCTTGGTTCCGTGCGCGAGCGCGCAGGTGGTGCGCGCCTTTCCCGCGCTCGAGTCGTTGCGGGTGAGCGCCTTGCGTGCCGACGTGGATATCGCCGCGCTCGCGGAGCTCGAAGCCTTACGTGCACTCGATTGCGCGCACGTGCGTTTGGTCACGCCTACGGCGCTTGCACGGCTGCGTACGCTGCGGGCGCTTCGCATCGCAGGCGTTATCGCACCGCCGCCGTCCGAGACGATTGCCGCGCTCGCTTTGCGCACGCTTGCGATCGAAGCACAATCGACGTACGGTTCGTTGCACGCGATCGTGGCTTGCGAGCATCTTGAAGAGCTGGAACTACGTGAGCTTTGGCAGTTTGCGATCGACGATGTTGCTTTCGTGCACGGGATGCGTTCGCTCGTGCGCGTCGAGATCGATATCGGTGGACGGCGGAAGAACGTCGAGCTCTATCGCCGCGCGACCTGGGCCCATCCGTGGCCTTTTGCGTTCGTGCGTTAACGCTTCATGCCGGCGAGACGCGCGTTCTGCACGAAGCGATCGATCTCGTCGGTCACGCGCGGATCCGGATTGTTCCACGCAACGCTCTGAACGAAGCGGCCGCGCGTCGATGTGACTCCCGGCAACGGCCGGGCGTGCAGGCGAATCTCGTTCGCCGTTCCGTGCGGAAGCTTGAAGCGCACCACCACGTTCCACTCTTGGCGTAAGATTTGTTCGGTGATGATGCGGGCGCCGCCGGTGCTCAGATCGACCGCGGTTCCGGAGAACGAGCCGTGGGCGTCGGGTATGGAGTAACGCACGGGCAGGTTGACCTCGATGCGGCGATCCGCGCGCATCTCTTGAATGCGGGTGCTGGGCCGCGGTGCGGTTTCGACCTCGACACCGCGCGCCGCCGAGATGGTGCGGCGCTGTTCGTGACTGATGAAGCGCACGAGCGCGTCGGCCGTCTCCTCGTTCATTGCCTCGAATGCCATCGCGTAGCGGAAGGTGCGGTCGGCCGGAACGTAATTCACTTTCACGAGTTTGCCCGCTAGGCGCAGCGGTGGGCCGTCAACGCGCGGCAGGTAGAACTCAACCGGGGTTTGCGGGCGCAGCATCGTTCGCGCGTGGAGCGCGCAGCCGCCGCCCGAGAGATCGACCAGGGTGGCCGGGACCGGCACCCGGATGCCGGCGGCTCGCAGATCGACGCGCACGAGCATCGGCTGCCGATAGAAGAGACGCCGATTTTGCGGATCCGGCAAGGGTGGACCTCCTGCGCGACGATGAACGCCCGATGGTACCCGCTCCACTAGGATGCCTCGGGCGCCCGCGCTTGTCGAGGGACCTTTGAACCGGTTCTCGTGCAGGTCCGGCTCGAGCGGGTCCGGAATCGGAACGGCGTTTTAAGATTTTTCTGTAGGGAGCGGTCGTTAGCAGCCCGCGCGTCGCCCGCAGACTCGAGCGATCCCGAGGCAACCGTCTTGCTGGGTCGTCGTCGCGAAGTGCGTTCGAAGGCCGGATCCGCGCCGCCGCCCCTCACTGTAATTGAGGACAATTTGTCGAGCGAGATTTTGATCTCGAGCGATCCGTGGGAGAATCGGGTCGCCATACTTGAGGACGGCGCGTTAGCCGAGCTCTACATTGAGCGCGAAGAGCGCGTCATCGGATCGATTTTTAAGGGTAGGGTCCAGAACGTGCTCCCGGGCATGGGCGCCGCGTTCGTCGATATCGGCCTCGGTCGCAACGCCTTCCTATACGTCGATGACATCAACAAACAGCCCTTGAACATCGGCGACGTCGAGATCACCCAAGGGCACTCCGGCTTCACGATCAGCGAGAAGGTGAAGAAGGGTGACGATGTGCTGGTGCAGATCGTCAAGGAGCCGCGGGGCCTCAAAGGCGCGCGGATTTCTACCAATATCTCGCTTCCGGGTCGCTATCTGATCCTGATGCCGACCGGCAAGTACTCCGGGGTCTCGCGCAAGATCGACTCGGCCGACGAACGCAATCGCCTCAAGGCCGTGATGAAGCGCATCCGTCCCGAGGGTATGGCGACCGTCGTGCGCACCGCGGCGGCCGGCGTGAGCGAGGCCGAATTGATCGCCGACCTCGGCGTGCTGATTCGCATGTGGCACGGCATTCTCGAGACCTTCAAACGTGCGCCGTCGCCGTCGCTTCTGCATCGCGACATGAACCTCGTCTATAAGGCCGCGCGCGATTTCGTCACTGCCGATGTCGATCGCGTGCTGATCGACGACGAAGAAGAGTATCGAAAGGTACGCGAGTTTCTGCAATTACTCGGCCCGCAGCATTTGGAACGTGTACAGCATTACAATCATGGGCGCGATCTCTTTGCCGACTACAAAATCGACGAAGAGATTTCGCGTTTGATGAAGCCGAAGGTCAACCTCCCTTCGGGCGGTTCGATCGTGATCGAAACGACCGAAGCCCTTACCGTGATCGATGTGAACTCCGGGAAATTCACCGGCGGCAAGAATCTGGAAGACACGATCGTCAAAACGAACATCGAGGCCGCAAAAGAGATCGCGCGTCAGGTGCGTTTACGCGACATTGGCGGTATTATTGTCGTGGATTTCATCGATATGTCGTCGGAATCGGCGCGCAATAAGGTGGTCGGTGCGCTCGAAGATGGCTTGCGCCGCGATCGCACGCGCGCAACCATTCAATCGTTCTCGAACCTCGGACTGCTCGAGTTCACGCGTAAGCGTGTCGGCAAGGATCTTTCGGGTCAACTGCGCGGAGCGTGTCCCACGTGCAGCGGGCTCGGCTCGGTGCTCTCGCCACAGTCGGTGGCGATCGAGACGATGCGAGCCGTGCGCGAACATGCCAAACATACGCATGGCGCACATGACGAACTCTATGTCGAAGTCGCGCCGACGGTCGCTGCGCAACTCGAGTTCTGGTACGAAGATGAGCTACAGCAACTGAGCGGAACGCTCCACGAAAAGATTCACGTACGGGTCGATCCGATGCTGCATCCGGAGAAATCGCGGGTCGATCACATGCAGCGTGCAAGCGCCGACGGGATAACGCTGCGCGTGGGTGATGAGCACGACGTTGAACTCCTTGGCGGGCGCCTCCCCAACGCGAGTTCGGCGGGGGCCGTGATCGGCGGACGTGTGGTCGAGGTGGAGAACGCGGTCAATAACGCGGGCAACGCCGCGAAGATTCGCATTATCGATATCGACGACGAGAACGATTACGTGCTTGCCGAACTCGTCAGCGCGGGCGTTACGGCGGCCAAGAAGCGTCGCAAACGTGGTGGCAAACACAAGGGCGTCGTTACCGCGGCCGAGGAGGCGCAGCAGCTGCGCGAACTGGCGGAAGAGGCCGCGAAGCAGCATCAGGCGCGCCCGCCGATCGGCATCACCACGATTACCGAAGAGGAAGAGGCGCAAGACAAGACGCTTGCCGCCGAGGTGAAAGGCGAGTCCGCACCCGACGCCATCATCATCGGTGAAGAGGCCGACGGTGATGCTCGCAAGCGCAAACGCAAACGCCGTCGCCGTGGTGGACGCGGCCGCGGAGGCAACGACCGCTTCGAGGCGGCCGCGCAGGTGGGCATCAGCCCGCAGAGCGCGGCGGCGCAAGCCGAAGATGACGGGGACGAGGACGAGGATGAGGACGAGGCCGATGCGGTCGCGTCCGCGTCGGCGCAGCCGCAGCCGCAGCAGCAGCAGCAACCCGGTGAGGGCGGACATCGCCGGCGCCGTCGCCGTCGCCGCCGCGGGCGCGGCGGGTCGGGCGCTGCCGCTTCGGGCGGCGACGGGCAGCCGGCCACGGGCTCGCTGCCGATGGCGTCATCGGTGCCCGATCGTCACGTGTTCCGCGTCGATGGCGCGGGTAAGGCACAGCCGACCGGGCGCACCGCACCGCGCGAACCTTCGCGGGCGATCGCCCCTCTGCGCTCGGCGCATCCGGCGGTCGAGCCGCCGCCGCCGCATCTCACGCTTCCCGAGGAGACGATGCGCACCGCCAAGCCGACGCGGCGTCGCCGCCGTGGCGCCGCTCCGAGCGGCGTTGCGGGTGAGCTCGCGTCGAAGCCGATGGCCGCGTTACCGCCGCCGCAACCGGTCGAGGAGAAGCCTAAGCGCGTGGCGCGCAAGAAGGCCGAAGCGGCACCCGCCGCGTCCGAAGCCAAGCCCAAACGCGTAACACGCAAGAAGGCTGAAGCGGTACCCGCCGCCGCGCCTGAAGCCAAGCCGAAGCGCACGACGCGCAAAAAGGCCGAAGTCGCGCCCGAAAAGCCTGCTGCGAAGAAGACCGCGACGCGCAAGAAGTCCACGACGAGCGCAGGCACGCGCAAGAAGAAGTCGTAGCGGTGGATCGTGCCGTCGATGACGACGGCACGATCACCGAACTCGACGTCGCGCTTACGTGCGGGTTAGAAGTGCGAGCCTGAGGCTTGACCCGCGGCCAGCGGCGCGGGCGCATTTAGCGTGGCCAGCTTTTCGTTGATCACCTGAATCGCTCGCGCCAACTGCGCATCGCGCGAAGGATCTCCGATGAGCGGCTTCTTGTTCTCGGGCACGATGATGTCGGGGATGATGCCCCGATGGTTGATGTTGCGGTTGAGGGGCGTGAGATATCGCGCCGTCGTGATCTTGACCGCCGAGCCATCGCCAAGCGGATAGATCGTCTGCACGACACCTTTTCCGAAGGTCTTCTCGCCGATGATCGTGCCGACGCCGCTATCTTGAATCGCGCCCGAGGTGATCTCGGAGGCGGAGGCGGTGAAGCGGTTGACGAGCACGACGAGCGGTGCCGGCGGGATTGCGGTGTCATTGGCTTCGAGCGTGGTGATGTTCGACGCACGCGATTCGACCGAAACGATCGGGCCCGAGGTGATAAATTTCGAGCTTACGCCGACGGCGGCTTCGAGGTAACCACCGCCGTTGTTGCGCAAATCCATGATGTACGCGCGTGCGCCGCGTTGCTGCAGGCGGTCGAGCGCGGTCGTGAGCTCGCTTGCGGTATCTTTACCGAAGACGCTCAGTGCCACGTAGCCGATATTCCCTGGAAGCATCTTCGAAAAGACGCTGATCTGGTGAATCTTTGCGCGCGTCAGCGTGATCGGCGCGAGTTTTTTGCCGTCGCGTTCGATCGTGACGGTTACGCGCGTGCCTTCTTTGCCGCGCAGGTGCGCGCTCGCCCGATCGATCGACCAGCCCTTGGTGGAGACGCCGTCGATGGCGATGATCAGATCGTCTTGCTCGATTCCGGCTTTATCGGCGGGAGCGTTCGGAACCACGTTGCTGACGGCGATGTACTTCGTCACGGGATCCTCTTGGATCACGATGCCGGTTCCGCCGAAGTCGCTGCCGTCAAGACCCTGGTTCAATTCGGCATAATCTTTGGGCGATAGGAAGACCGTCCACCGGTCGTGGACCGAGTTCATGATGCCGGCGATCGCGGCATAGGTCATGTCGCGGTGCGAGATTTTCTTGCCGGCGATATGCTGCGCGTCTTCGACCGAGAGCTCGATTGCATGCACGTTTGCCGACGCAAGCTTCGCCGCGTGGAAGGTCGGGATCGATCCTTTGAGATGTTCGTGCTTCAAATACGCCTGGAGCGTTGCGTGAACGGAATTGAGCACGACTTGCGGATCGACTTTTTTGTAGAACTGCGCGGTTAGGTCGTCGTAACTCGCGGCGATCTCGCTCGAGTTGGTTGGGGAGAGTGTCGGCGTCGATGCGGCAGCGAGGGGTAGGTGCAGCAGCGCTGCGCCGAGGACGCCGGCGATGAGGAGAGCAGAGAGTCGCTTCATGATCTTTCTTTTAACGAGAGAGGACGCGCAGCTCCGCCTTGGCGGCGGCGAGTTGCTTGTCGGCCGGTGTGTCGATCAGTGCCGGATCGACCTTTTGGTTCACGACGATATCCGGCATGATACCCTTGTGTTGAATGTAGCGCCCGAGCGGCGTGACGTACCGCGCGGTCGTTATCTTGAGCGCACCGCCGTCGGGCGTGTCGTAGATGCTCTGCACGACGCCTTTGCCGAACGTCTTCGTGCCGACGAGTTTCGCAAGGTGATAGTCTTGGAGCGCTCCTGCGGTGATCTCGGAGGCACTTGCCGTGTACTTGTTGACGAGAACGACCAACGGTTGGAGCCCGCCGATCGCGTTGCCAAGCGCCTCTTGAACGTCCTTATTCCCGTTGCGATCGATGGTTGAAACGATCGTACCCTGCGGGATGAAGAGGCTCGAGATATGGACCGCCGCATCGACGAGCCCGCCACCGTTATTGCGCAGGTCGAGGATGTAGCCTTTGGCATGATGCGCCTTACCCTGGAGTAGCGCATGTTTGACCTCGGCCGCGGAGGTCGTGCCGAAATCCGAGAGACGGATGTAGTCGTATCCGTCTTCCATTTTTGCGCGCACGGTAGGCACGTGGATGATCTCGCGGGTGATCGCGTAGTGCCTCTCGCCCTTGCCGTGATACGGGTGAACGGTAAGACTGACGACGGTGCCTGCGGTGCCGCGAATCAACTGCTCGACGCGATCGAGGGTGAGACCATGAATCGACGCGCCATCGATCGTATCGACCACGTCGCCAGGCTTTACGCCGGCATGTGCCGCGGGAAGGCCCTCGATCGGTTGCACGACGACCGTACCGTCCTTCATCTGATAGATATAGACTCCGATTCCGCCGAAATTGCCGCCGTCGAGCGACTCTTGTAACCCCTGGTTCTCTTTGGGCGAGAGGTAGATCGTGTAGGGATCGTTGACCGACGCAAGCATGCCGCTGAGCGCGACCTCGGTCAGGTCCGTGTCGGCGTTCGCGCCGAGGCGCTTGGCATAGTGCTGTTGCGCGAAGTCGAGCACCGTTGCGAGCGCCTGGGCATCGTGCGACGGGTCGCCCGTGGCGATCTCATGCGGGAGCGTCGCCTCGATGTGCTCGTGTTTCAAGTACGCGCGAAGCGCCGTGGCCTCGCCGCTCAGCGGAGTCTGTGGGGCGAACGGCTTGTAATAGACCGAATCCATCTTGCGCAGCGCGAGGTCGAGCATGGCGGCGTCATTCTGTTGGCCGTCCAGCAACGGGCCGGCGTTGGCGAGGGCTCCCGCGTTCGCCATGCTGTTGCGCATGCTGACGAACAGGAAGCCGGCGACGGCGACGACGACGACGATGAGGGCAGCAAGGAGCGCACGGGCGCGAACGGTCATGGGTTCGATCATACTCGCCTTCCTTAACGACCGGTGAGCCGAAGTCCGTTTCGTTTTAGTGAAGGCGTGGGGCCGGATCGACGGGTTTGCCGTGGAAGCGCACTTCGAAGTGCAGATGCGGACCGGTCGAATAGCCGGTCGAGCCGACCGCACCGATCGCTTGCCCGCGTTTGACCTTCTGCCCGACGGAGACGTAAATCGCCGAGAGGTGGCCGTATCCGGTCGAGTAGCCGCCGCCGTTATCGATCAGAATGTAGTTACCGTAACCACCATACCATTGCGCCAACAGCACGGTGCCCGAGGCCGCAGCGGTGACCGTGGTTCCCGTCGGCGCTGCGATGTCGAGCCCCTGATGAAACTCGGGAGCGCCGCCGAACGGATTTGAGCGCCAGCCGAAGGGTGAGGTGATCGTTCCCGACACCGGCCACGAAAAGGCGCCGGCTCCTTGGCTCGGTTCCGCGGTGCTCGCGATACCTTCGGCCTTCTGCTGCGCCGCGATCTCGCGCTGGCGCTCCTGGATCAACTCTTCCAGCTGTGCCTCTTCCGAGGCCGAGATGTCTTCCATTTGGGCAACCTGGGTGGCGACGTGCCGGCGGCGCCGATCGGCCAGGACGAGCAGGTTGCGGCGTTCGAGCGCGAGCGAGGCGAGCTGATTCTGCGCCTGCTCCTGGGCGAGAGCGGCCTGCTGCAGTTGCATCTGCGTGCGCTCGAGATCGCGCTCCACGTTCAACACGCGGTCTTCGGCAGCTTTACGCTCGCGCACCGCGGTCTCGTTTGCCTGGATGAGTAGCCGCAGATCTTCCCAGCGCTCGACGAATTCGCTGAACGAATGTGCCGAGAGCAAAACAGCTGCATAGCTCATGTCGCCGTTTTCGTAGATGTCCACGAGGCGGCGTTTGAGCGCATCGTCGTGCAACTTCAACGAACGCTGCGCGGCGCGAAGCTGAATCGTGTTCCACGAGATGCGCCGTTCGAGACCACGCTGCTGGACGCCGAGCGCTCCGAGATGTACGTGCACGGCGGCGATCGCGCGATTCGTCTCATCGAGTTGCTCTTGAAGGCCTTGTACCTTAACGGTCGCGGCGTTCAGTTCGGCTCGCTTCTGGTGCAGACGCGCATGAATCTCTTGGCTCTTGCGCCGCTGTGCCTCGATTTTCTGTTGCAACGTCTGGGCGCGCGGCATCATCGCCGATGGGGCGAGCGCAAGCACGAGCAACGCGGCGAGGGATCGCGTGAGTTTCACGAGCGGCGCTTGTCCTTCACGAAGACGGATCCGGCGATCGACTTTGCGTAACGTTTGAGTTCCGCCGCGGCCTCGCCGACCTGGGCATAGTTGGTAAGCTGGCCACGATCGTTGATCACGACGGCGATCGAGAGCGACATGATGGGGAACCGCATGAGCGATCCGCGGCGATCGCGCGTTTCGATGTACCCGGCTCGCAAGTCCTTCGCTTTGTAGAGTCCTCGAATGTCGCGGTCGAACTCGGCGATGATCTCGTTCGCAATCTCCTCGGCACGATCCGGAGCGGTGACGACGATCAGGTCGTCGCCGCCGATATGTCCCACAAAATCGCTCGTTGTTCCTCGCCGGCGCACCACGTCCACCGCCGTGCGGGCCTCCAACTGAATCGCTTCGTCCCCGTGCGTGAAACCGTACACGTCATTGAAGGCTTTGAAGTTGTCGAGATCGAGGTAGAGCACCGCAAACGGTTCATGCGCTTCGAGCCGGCGTCGCAGTTCGGCTTCGATTGCAAGATTGCCGGGCAGCCGCGTGAGCGGCGAGAGTGAAGAGTCGGTTTCGACGCGCCGGATCTTTGCGCGCACGCGCGCAAGCAATTCTTGCGGGCCGAAGGGCTTCGTGATGTAGTCGTCGGCTCCGGCCTCGAATCCGCGCAGTTTGTCCTCGGTCTCGCTCTTCGCGGTGAGGATGATGATCGGTACGTTCGCGATCGTCGGATTCGGATGCTTGCGGATGCGCTGCGCAACCTCGTAGCCATCCATGTGCGGCATCATCAAATCGAGTAACACAATGTCCGGAACGAAGCGATCGAGGATTTCAAACGCCTCACGTCCCTCAGCTGCTTTCTCGACGGTGAAGCCCGCAAGTTCGAGGTTGGTCGCGATGATCTTGCGTAGGTTGCGATCGTCATCGACGACGAGCACGCGGTGCCCGGTCCCATCGTGGGCTCTCATGCGCGCTCCGGGATGCGCAAGGTGAACGTCGTGCCTTGCCGCGGCGCGCTCTCCACTTCGATTTTGCCACCGTGGGCCTGCGCGATCTCCCGCGCGACGAAGAGTCCGAGGCCGTAGCCGCCGGTGGACGCGCTGAGCGTGCGTTCGACACGATAGAAGCGTTCGAAAATGTATGGCAGGTGCTCGGTCGCGATGCCGATACCACGATCGCGGACGCGGAGCGTGGTGCCCTCGTCGTGGTGCTCGGCCTCGATCGCGATCGGCGAGCCGTCACTGCTGAATTTGAGCGCGTTGTCGATGACATTTGCGACGGCCTGGGCGAGCAGTTCCGGGTCGCAGCTGAGCGCGACGCCTTGCGTGTGGCGCTCGATGCGCGCGGCCGCACTCGCGCCGATTCGCTCGAGTGCGCGGTCGAGGAGCGCGTCGGCGCTCACGCGCTCGCGGCGCGTCATCAGATGTTGGGCATCGACCCGTGCGGCGAGGAGCAATTGCTCAACGGCATGCGCTAGGCGGTCGGCCTCGTGCTCGATGGTTGCCAGATACTCACCGCGCGCATGCGCGGTGTTATCGGGGTTCTCTCGCAAGGTGGTGGCAAAGGCTTTGATGGTTGCGATCGGCGTCTTCAACTCGTGCGAAACGGCGGTGACGATCTCGCTTTTCAAGCGGTCAATCGCGTCAAAACGCTGTTGCGCACCGAACGAGAGGAACCAGCCATCTTCGATCGAGAGCGCGGTTGCATGCAAGGCGCGGCGTGTTTCGTCTTTGCTCCAGACCGTGAACGACGCGGGAACCGGCGCGAATCCGAGCGATGGCTCGACCCGCGAGAAGAGCTGGTCGAGCGACTTTCCCTGGGCTGCTTCGTGACCGATTCCGGTGAGCGAGGCGGCGGCGGCACTCCACGCGGTTACGATGCCCTCGGAGGATAGCACGGCGATCGCATCCGAGATTACGCGCTCGAGCGATGCAAAGGCGACGTCGACGCGTAGCGAGGTCACGCGCGCAGATGGCGTCCCACGGAGAACCACGACGCGACGGCGCCTATCGCCGCTCCGACTGCGAGCAACTCAAGCAGGAGCACCGGCCCGTTCACGGTCGTTGAGTTGAGCGAAATCCACGGGAGCGCGAGCATGAGCTTGGGCCACAACCACACGCGCGCGACGGTCAACACGACGATGGCGATCAGCGATCCCGCGACGCCGTCGAGCATACCCTCGCAAATGAACGGCGCCCGGATGTAGAGGTTCGTCGCGCCGACCAATTGCATGATCGAAATCTCGCGCCGCCGGGCGAAGACCGTGAGGCGGATCGTATTCGAGATGATGATCCCCGCGACCAGGAAAAACGTAACGATCACGCCGATCCCGATCTTACGCAACACGCCGCCAAGCGCAAGCAACCGCGCGACGACCGTTTGCGGATAGACCACCGTGGCCACGCCGTCCATCTTTTTTAGCCCATCGGCAACGCTCGGAACCGAATCGGGATCGACGACCTTCACGCGCAGCTTGTCGGGCAGCGGGTTTTCCGTAAGGAGCGAGGTGTCGATGATGCCGTTCGTCTGTTTGCGCAATTCGGCGAGGCCCTGCGCTTTCGAGACGAAAACGACCGAGGCGATGCGCGGATCGTGAAGGAGCGTGCTGCGCACGATCGCCTCTTGATGCGGGCTCGCGTCGTTCGTGAAATAGACGGATATCTCGATTTGGTTCAGGATATCATTGCCCAAACCGGCGAGCGTCGCACGCACGAAGAGAAAGGTACCGAGCAGGATGATCGTGATCGCGACCGTGCCGATCGCGGTGGCTTGCATGCCGGCGTTGCGCGTGAAATTGCGCAGCACCTCACCCAGAAAGAATTTGACCTTGCCCCAGTCCAAGATAGTAATAGCCCCGTTCTTCGTCGGTCGCGACCTTGCCGTTTTCGAGACGCACCACGCGGCGGCGCATGCGATCGACGACGGCTTGGTTGTGGGTGGCGACGACCACGGTCGTCCCCTTGAGGTTGATGCGCAGCAACAGTTCCATGATCTCGGTCGTGTTCGTCGGATCCAAGTTGCCGGTCGGCTCGTCGCAGAGCAGAATCTTCGGGTTGTTCACGAGCGCCCGCGCGATCGCGGTGCGCTGTTGCTCGCCGCCCGAGAGTTCGCTTGGGAACATGCGACTCTTGTGCGCGAGGCCGACGAGGTCGAGTGCCCGCGGTACCTGCCGCATGACGTCGCGCGTGTGTGCGCCCGTCACCTGCATGGCGAAGGCGACGTTCTCCCATACGGTTTTGTCGGAGAGCAGTTTGTAGTCTTGGAAGACGACGCCGAGATGGCGGCGCAGAGCCGGGATGCGACCCCGCGCGAGGCGATCGACGCGGATGCCATCGACGGTGATCTCGCCCGAACTCGGAACCTGCTCGCGGTAGAGCAACCGAAGCATACTCGATTTGCCCGTTCCCGAGTGGCCGACAAGGAAAACGAAGTCACCTTTGGCGATTTCGAGACTGACGCCATCGAGGGCGCGTACACCATTGGGGTAGATCAGCGATACGCCGCGCAGAGAAATCATCGCTGCAAAAGGGTTTTTCCTAAAGCCATGATCTATACCTCCGGGCTATGAATTTCGACCTGACCGACGAGCAACGTGCCATCCAGAGCCTCGCGCGCGAGTTCGCGCAGAACGAGGTCAAGCCGCGCGCCGAAGAGATGGATCGCGAGGAGGCCTTCCCCTACGACCTCGTCGCCAAGATGGCCGAGCTTGGATTCATGGGGCTGCCGTTCCCCGAGAAGTATGGCGGCGCGGGCGCGGACACGGTGAGCTATGCGCTCGCCGTGATGGAGATCGCTCGTGCCGATGCTTCGACCGGCATCACGATGGCGGCGCACGTCTCGCTCGGCGCCACGCCCTTCTACCTGTTCGGTACCGAGGAGCAGAAGCAGAAGTACCTTGTTCCGCTCGCCCAAGGGAAGATGCTATGGGGCTTCGGCCTCACCGAACCCAACGCGGGAAGCGATGCGGGGAACTGCACGACCAAAGCGGTCAAGCAGAACGGCAACTGGGTGATCAACGGCACAAAGGCCTTCATCACCAACTCCGGTACCGATCTGAGCGGCGGCACGACGATCACCGCGGTCACCGGCAAGCGTGCCGACGGGAAGCCCGAGATCTCGAACATCATCGTGCCGCAGCAGACGCCGGGGTTCACACGCAGCAAGAAGTATAAAAAGATGGGCTGGCGCGCGTCCGACACGCGCGAGTTGAGTTTCGTCGATGCCACCGTGCCCGAGGACAGCTTGCTCGGTCCACAGGGCGAGGGTTACAAGCAGTTTCTGACGATTCTCGATGGCGGCCGCATCTCGGTCGCAGCGCTCTCGGTGGGGCTCGCGATGGGTGCCTACGACGAAGCACTGCAGTATTCCAAAGATCGCGTCGCGTTCGGCAAGCCGATCAGTAAGTTCCAGGCGATCCAGTTCAAGCTCGTCGATATGCTCTGCGAGATCGAACATGCGAAGCTGATGATTTTGAAGGCCGCTTGGGAAAAAGACCATGGCCGCGACTACGTCCAGACGGCGTCGCTCGCAAAGCTCTATGCCGCGGAGGTGTCGCGCCGCGTTGTTAACGAGGCGGTGCAAATCCATGGCGGATATGGGTTTATGGATGAGTACCCGGTCTCGCGCATGTATCGCGATCAGAAGATCAACGAAATCGGCGAAGGCACGAACGAAGTGCAGCGCCTAGTGATCGCTCGCTTGATGGGGCTCTGAGACTACACCTTACGAGGAGAGAACATGTTCGTTCGATTCGTCCGCGCCTTTGCGGCGCTCGTGCTCGCAGCAACGATGCCGGCGCTCGCCGCGCTCAAGGACGGCAGCAAGGCACCCGACTTTACGCTGCAGGCGACGCAAGGCGGCAAGGTTTTTACGTTCAGCCTAGCCGATGCGTTGAAAAAAGGTCCGGTGGTGCTCTACTTTTACCCGGCGGCGTTCACGCCGGGCTGCACGATCGAAGCGCACGATTTCGCCGATGCGATCGGGAAATATCGAGCGTTGCACGCAACCGTCATCGGCGTCTCGCATGATCCCCTGGCAAAGCTGCAGAAGTTTTCGGTAAGCGTGTGCCGCAAGAAATTCCCGGTCGCCGCCGACACGAATCAGGCGGTCGAGAAGGCCTACGACGCGGTGCTCGCGGCCGCGCCCGCGTACGCGAATCGCACCTCGTACGTGATCGCGCAGAACGGCACGATCGTGTACAGCTACACCAATCTCAACCCCGACAAGCACGTCGCGAACACGCTCGCCGCGCTGAAGAGGCTCGAGACGGCGAAATAGCGCTATCCGGCTTCGTCGTTTTGAAAGAGCTGTGGGGCGCCCGGCGTGCGTTTGGAACGCGCCGGGCGTTCTTGCGCGTCGAGCGCGGTGACGCCGCGAGGCGCGAGATCGACCACGCTCACCTCGGGCAGATCGTCGCTCGAGAGCGCGGCTTCGTCTTTGAGTCTGCGCCCCTGCGGCAGTAGCCGCGTCTCGTAGGTGCCAACCGTTTCGTTGAAAGCGGAGACGGTGCGTTCTAGCGTTGCGCCGAGTTTCACCAAACGTTCGGCGAACTTCGTCGTGCGTTCGTAGAGTTCTCGTCCGAGCGTGGCGATGCGTTTGGCGTTCTCTTCTTGCTTTACGGCCTGCCAGCCCATAGCAAACGAGCGTAGAAGGCTAATCAACGACAGCGGCCCGGTGACGAGCACGCCGCGGTCGAGCGCATACTCGATGATGGCGGGGTTTTCGTTGCATGCCGCGCTCAAGAACGCTTCGCCCGGAACGAACATGATCACGAAGTCGGCCGATCCCTCGATCTGGTGGTAGCCGCGTTTGGCGAGGGCGTCAATGTGATCTTGGAGTGCTTTGGCGTGGCGCTTCACGAGTTCGCGCCGCGCGTCATCGTCAACGGCGTCGAATGCGGCTTGCAGCGCGTCGGTTGGTGCTTTGGCATCGACGAAGACGCGGCGGCTACCCGGAAGATTGATCGTCATATCGGGACGTCCGCGTCCCGATTCGATCACGATCGTCTGTTGCTCGTCGAAGTCGCAGTATGCGAGCATCCCCGCCTTTTCCACGACGTTGCGCAGTTGAATCTCGCCCCATTTGCCGCGTGTAGCCGGGCTGCGTAGCGCTGTTACGAGCGTGGAGGTTTGATTGGAAAGCGCGTTTGCCGCGCTCTCGATCTTGTCGGCGCGCAGCAACAGGTTCTCGATTTGTGCTTTGAGGCTGCCGGTATCTTCGTTGCGTTTGCTCTCGATCTCGCGAACAAGCCGGTCGAATTCGCCGAGTTTTTGCGCGATCGGGGCGACGATCTCTCCAACCCGTTCGCTCGCGCGCGCGGTCGTCGTTTCGCGCAGATCGTTTTTCGTGCGCTCGAGCAGCGCCTCGACCGCATGCACTTGATCGACGCGCCCGCGCTGCGCAAAGTGTACGAGCGCAGCGCCGATTGCGGCGCCGATCGCGAGAAAGAGAAGATCGATGATTGCGCTCACGATGTTGCCTCGAAGTGCTCCGTTAAAGCAGCGTGTTCGTTGGAGAGAAAGTCGCCGAACGCTCGTGCGAGCGGCGGCAGCGTGCGATCGTGCAGATGCACGAGCGAAAATGCGCGCTCGAGGTCGAGATCGATGACGGGAATGGCGCGAATCGTTTTCATGGCAAGCGCGCGCTCCACAACACGCTCCGAAAGGATGGCGACGCCGAGCCCGGCTTCGACCGCCCGAGTGATCGCTTCGCCACCCGGAAACTCGATCACGAGCCGTGGACGAATTCCGCGCTCGAGCAAGAGTTCGTAGCCGAGGTCTCGGGTTCCTGATCCAAGCTCGCGGCTCACGAAGGGTTCGCCGTCGAGTTCCTCGGCACGTACGCTCTCGCGTGCGGAGAAGCGGTGGCCGTGTGGCGGAACGAGCAGCGCCATGCGGTCGCGCGCGAATTCGCGCATGGCGAGGTCGGGATGATCGAGCCGCCCCTCGACGAGCCCGAGATGCACGATGCCCTCGCGTACGAGTCGCGCTACGGCGCTCGTGTTGGCGACCTCGACGTGCGGAACCACATGCGGGCGATTGCGCATGAAGTGCGCGAGCAATCCGGGGAGCAGGTAGTTCCCGACGGTGAGGGTCGCGGCGAGTTGCAGCGATCCGCGTTCGGCGTTCCGGTAGTCGGCGGTCTCGCGCAGGAGCGTTTCGAGTTCGCGCCCGACGATCTCGGCGCGCTCCGCGACGAAGCGCCCCGCGTCGGTAAGCAGCGGCCGGTTCCGGACGATCTGGACCAGTTGGACGCCGAGCGCGCGCTGGAGGGAGGCGATCTGCTGGCTCACCGCCGGCTGGGTGACGTGGAGCGCGCGTGCGGCGCGGCTAAAGCTTCCCGTGCGGGCAATGCGGCGGAGGGCTTCCAGTTGGGCAAAGGTTATGGTCATAAGAAAATGTTTAGATTAGCTGTAGAAACCCTAATTTGACTTATTGAAGCAAGAAGCCTAGCGTGGAGCCATGATACGCACGCTTACCCTCGCCGCCGCAGCGCTTGCGTTGACGCTCGGCGCGACGCCCGCGGCCCCCGTCAACGGGACCGTGCCGTGCGTCGATCAACTCATGGACATCCATGGGAATCCCGTCGGTGCCGATCTCGTCATCTTTGCCGGGGGGAACCAGTGGTTTGTGATGCCGCGGCTGCTCGCGGCCTTCCAGCGCGCGCACCCCGAAGTGCGGCACATCTTCTACGAAACGCTTCCGCCGGGGCTGCTCGCTCGCCAGATGCAGACGGGCGGCTTGCGCATCGGCGATATGACGCTCTCGCTCCACGGCGACGTCTATCTCTCGGGCAAGAAGCGCATGGACGTCATGCGCGCGCAAGGCTACGTCGGCGCGCCGGTAACCTATGCGACCAACGTGCTCGCGATCATGGTGAAAGCCGGTAATCCAAAGCACGTGACGTCGCTTACGGATCTCGGCCGCCCGAACGTCCGCGTTGCGATGCCGAATCCGAAAACCGAAGGCATCGCACGCCAGATCGAGATTGCGTACCGGAAAGCCGGTGGCAACGCGCTCGATGCGACCATCATGCGCACGAAGGTGGCGAAGGGGAGCACGCGTCTTACGCAGATTCACCACCGGCAGACGCCGATGTGGATTTTGAGCGGAACGGTTGATGCCGGCCCCGTATGGATATCGGAGGCCCTGTACCAAGAGCGCATCCACAGCGGCATCGTTGCCGTGCGCATTCCCGCGAAGGACAATGTGGAGGCGATCTACATGGGTGCGACGGTCAAGGGTGCATCGCATCCCGCCGCCGCACGTGCATTTGTAAACTTCTTGGCGTCACCGGCTGCACAGGCGATCTATCGCTCGTATGGCTTCGGGGCGCCGAAATCGACGGAGGAGTAGCTCGATGAATCGTACCGGTTTTCTCGCGGCGTCGGCCTCGCTCGTGGCCGCAGGATCTGCAGTCCAGGCAATCGCGGAAGGCGTGCCCGGTGGCACGCGCCTCGTGGAACGCAAGGCCGACTTCAACGAAGGCGCGTTCGCCAAAGTCGTCGGCCGTGCAGCCGATATCCGGCAGATGTTCGAATCGGTGTCGTTTAAGCCGACGCTGCTGGCTAACGTCAAGAACTCGCTCAACGGTCTGCACTTCGGGTACGGATACCCGGCCGGCAAGATCGCAATCGTCCTTGCGAACCATGGCCCGTCCTCGGCCTACGGCTATAGCGATTACGTGTGGAAAAAATACAAGATCGGCGAGTTTTTCGGCATCAAGAACGATGCCGGTGCGCCGATCGAGAGCAATATATGGCTCAAGGCGCGCGCGAATGACACGAGCGCCGATCCCGACGATGAAAAGAGCATGTACCAAGACGTGTCCATCGAGACGCTCCAGAAACGCGGCGTGGTCTTTCTTACGTGCCATACCGCCGTCGAAGAACAGTCGCGTGCGATCGTCAAAAAAGGCCTCGCGCCCGCAGGTATGACCGGGAGTGAAGTGGCGGCCGACATCCTTACCCACCTGATCCCCGGCGCCGTGGTCGTTCCGTCGATGGTTGCTACGGTCGCGGTGCTCCAGGCGAAGTACCACTACACCTATGCCGCGCTTACGTTTTAACCTCGCGGCTCTTTTCGCGCTTGCCGCCGTCCTCATGACGGCGGCTTGCGCGCACCAAGCGCCTGAAAGCGCAACGCCCCTCTATGACCCGCAGACGTTGCCGAGCGGCCCGCTCGGTGCGTCGATCAAGCTCGGTCACGACATCATCATGAACCCGCAGAAGTATGTTCCGAACGACGTGGTTGCCGATATGTCGTGTGGAGCGTGTCACATCGCTGGTGGCACGATCAAACGCGGCGGCACGCTCGTTGGCGTTTACGCGCGGTTTCCGCAATGGAACAAGCGCTCCAAGCGCGTGATCACCGTGCAGGATCGTATCGCGGAGTGCTTTCTGTATAGTATGAACGGCAAACCGCCAGCATACACGAGCAAAGAGATGAACGCGATGGTCGCATATATCGCGTATCTCTCGCGCAAAGTTCCAGTCGGCGCCAAAGAGGATCCGACGCAGCGTTTCATCGTCAAGACCCCGTCGGCGCCACCGGATTTGGCCCGCGGTGGGGCGCTCTATGCGCAGAAATGCTCGCTGTGCCATCAGGCAAACGGCGGCGGCGTGCACGGCGCGTTTCCGCCTCTGTGGGGCCCCAAGTCCTTCAATAACGGCGCAGGTATGTCGCACCTTGCGATGATGACCGGCTTCGTGAAATACAATATGCCGAAGAATGCACCCGGCACGCTTTCGCTCCAAGAAGCGTACGATATCTCCGGTTGGGTTCTCTCGCATGCGCGTCCCAAGTTCCAAAAGGGTCGCATGATCGTACAACCGGCAATGCCAGCGAAGTTCTTCTAGCATGGTTGGGTTTTTGCTCTGTTTCGCCGTGGCGCTCGTCGCCACGGTGCTCGGCGACGCCATGCCGATCGTCGGCGCGCCGGTCATCGCGATCTTGCTCGGTGTCGTCATCGCGATCGTGCGTCCGCCGTCGGCCGCACTCAAGCCGGGCATCCTCTTCTCGGCAAAGCAGTTGCTGCAGTGGTCGATCGTGCTGCTCGGCGCAAACTTGAGCCTGAGTGAGATCGTGCATGGTGGTGCAACCTCGTTGCCCGTCATGCTGGGTACGTTCGTCATCGTGCTGGTCTTAGCGTACGTGCTCGGCGGCATGCTGGGACTCGATCGTGACCTGCGCCGGCTCCTCGGTGTCGGCACCGCCATCTGCGGCGGCTCGGCCATCGCCGCGCTCTCGAGCGTGATCGAGGCGGACTCCGCCGATATCGCTTATGCGCTCGGCGCGGTCTTTCTGTTCAACGTGGTCGCGGTCGTGCTCTTTCCGCCGATCGGTCACTTGTTCCACTTCACGCAGTCGGCGTTCGGGTTATGGGCCGGCACGGCGATCAACGATACGTCGTCGGTTGTAGCCGCAGCGTTTGCTTTCGGACATCAAGCCGGTACATCGGCGGTGATCGTGAAGTTGACGCGTACCACGCTCATCGTGCCGATCGTGTTGTTCTACGCATGGCGGCGCGTCGCGCAATCGCGCGGCGGCGAGCGCGTCGATCTGCGCGCGATCATGCCGTGGTTCATTCTGTGGTTTCTTTTCGCTGCGACGTTAAACTCGTTTGGGTTGATCCCGGCGGCCGTGCAGGCACCGCTTCAAAAGCTCGCGCTCTTCGCGATCGTCGTCGCGCTCGCAGGCGTGGGTCTGGGTACCGACGTGGCCAAGATTCGGAGCGCCGGCCTGCGCCCGCTCGCGCTCGGCGCGATGCTGTGGGTCGCCATCTCCTTCGCGAGCCTCGGTATCGCAGCGTTGACGAAGGTATTGTGAGCGCGATCGCCTCCGGACGGTGCGGGGGTGGAGCAAGCGTGGGCTGGGCCATACGGGGAGCGTAGCGCCCCTGGTCGTAGGCTGGGGTGCGCGGGCGGGGTTAGACTGATCGGTGGTTAACCTTCCTGATTCGGGCCCCGTTTTCGGGGCCCGCACCTAGCTCGTAGGACGGAGTAGAACAGAACGTGACGGACGCGGTCGTCAAAGTGACCCTCCCGGAGATGGGGGAGTCGGTTGCCGAGGGCTCCATCGTGGAGTGGCGCAAGAAGGTTGGCGATTTCGTCACCGAGGGCGACACCCTGGTCGATGTGACGACCGACAAGGTGGACGTCGAGGTGCCGGCAACGGCATCGGGCGTGATCACGCAGCTCTTCGGCGGCGAGGGCGATGCGGTCGCTGTCGGCGCCGTGCTCGCCGAGATCGACACCACGAAAGCCGCTTCCGGGAACGGGAAAGCCGGCACGAACGGGCATGCGGCCACGAACGGCGCCACCCCGGCCGTTGCGCCCGAACGCAAAGGCCCGCCGCACCTCGTCGCCGTGACGCTGCCCGAGATGGGCGAGTCGGTCACCGAGGGGTCGATCGTCGAGTTTCGCGTGAAGCCCGGGCAGTACGTGCACGAGGGCGACACCATTGCCGATGTGACCACCGACAAGGTGGACGTCGAGGTGCCGGCTCCCGCCGCGGGCGAGGTTACGCAACTCTTTGGTGCGGCCGGAGACACGATCGCGGTCGGCGCGAAACTCGCCGAGATCGACGTCAACGCGCCCATGCAACAGGCGCAAGGCGTCGTAGCCAAGCCGCAGGGTGACCACACAGCCGCCGCTGTACCGGCCGCCGGTGCGGCGTCTCTCGCCCCGTCGAGCGCATCGAAGGGCGAGGCGCTTGCGACCGCGCAAGCGCGGCGCATCGCGCGCAAGCAAGATTTGGATCTGCGCCTCGTGCGCGGGTCGGGCCCGGATGGGCTCATCATGCGCGCCGACGTGCTGGCGCAAGCCGAACAGGCGCGCCGCAAACCCGCTGCGGCCGCAGCGGGGAATCTGCCGCCGCTTCCGCCGGTTGCTGCAAACGCAACCGTGACACCGCTCAAGGGTCCGGCTGCGGCGCTTGCGGGATACATGGATCTCTCGCTTACGATTCCAACCGCGACCAGTTTCCGCACGCTGCCGGTGGACACGCTCGATGCGCGTCGCAAAGAGCTCAACGGCGCGCTCGCTTCGGCCGGACGCAAAGAGAAGGTCTCGTTTACGCACCTCATTGCCTACGCGATGGTGCGCGCGGCAAGCGAGATGCCGTTCATCACGTATAGCTTCCGTCGTGACGCGAACGGTGCGCCGGTGCGTGTGGAGCCCGGCATTCACCTGGGCCTCGCGGTCGATTCCGAACGCAAAGACGGGACGCGCTTCCTCGTGGTCCCGGTCATCAAGAACGCGGACGCGCTCGATTTCGCCGGATTTTTCGCGCAGTATCAAACCTTGGTTGATAAGGCGCGTGACAACAAACTCGGCGCCGACGATCTGCAAGGCGCGTCGTTCACGCTGACCAATCCGGGCGGCATCGGTACGGTCGCGTCGGTTCCGCGTCTGATGGCGGGACAGGGCGCGATTCTTGCAACCGGCGCGATCGGCTATCCGCCGGGCTTCGGCAACCTACCCGACGCGACGGCGAAGTCGCTCGGTATCAGCAAGATCATGCAGATGACGAGCACGTACGATCACCGCGTCGTGCAGGGCGCGCAGTCGGGTGAATATCTGCGCCGCGTCGATCAACTTTTGCAAGGCAAAGACGGCTTCTACGAGACGGTCTTCGCTGCGCTCGGGCTCACCGCGGGGCCGCTGAAGCTGGAGTCACCGCGGAGCAGCGACGGGATGGTATCGGCCAAATCTTCAGCGATTCCGGATAAAATCGTGCCGAGCGACGAGATGCTGCGCGCCGTTGCGGCCGCGATGGCGATCGTCTCGGGCTACCGCACGCATGGGCACCTTGCCGCGCAACTTGATCCGCTCGGCTCCGCTCCGCTCGGCGATCCGAAACTCGATCCCGCATCGTACGGCCTGACGCCGGCACTTCAAGCCGCGATTCCGGCCTCGGTGCTCAACGTCAAAGTTCCGGGCAACACGCTTGCCGATATTCTGCCGCGCTTGAAAGAGACGTACAGCTCGACGATCGCGTACGAATTCGAACACATTTCGAACACCGATCAGCGTCGCTGGTTGCGAGAAACGATCGAAAGCGGCACGCACAAGGTCGCGCTCTCGCCGCAGCGGCAAATCGAAGTATTGCAGCGTCTCACCAAGGTTGAGACGTTCGAACGCTACATCCGCAAGACGTTCCTTGGGCAGAAGAGCTTCTCGGGCGAGGGCCTCGACGTGATGGTTCCGATGCTCGAAGAGATGCTTGACATGTTTGCCGACGACGGTACGCCGAACGCGGTGATGGGGATGGCGCATCGCGGCCGCCTGAGCGTGATCGCGCACGTCGTGAACATGCCGTACGAAGAGCTGCTCGGTGAGTTCGAAGCGGCTCACCAGCGCGGCGAGGTGTCGAGCGACGACGACGTGACGGGCGACGTGAAGTATCACCACGGCGCAACCGGCGTCTATACCACGACGAGCGGCAAGCAAATCATGGTGACGCTGCAGCACAATCCGTCGCACTTGGAGGCGGTCGATCCGGTCGTCGAAGGGCGCACGCGCGCGCTGCAAAGCGACCACACCCACGCGCTTCCGGAACTCGACGTCAAGAAGGCAGCGCCCGTACTCATTCACGGCGATGCGGCGTTCACGGGTCAAGGCATCATCTCGGAAGTCTTCAACCTCCAGTCGCTCAAAGGCTATGCGACCGGCGGCACCGTGCACTTGATCGCGAACAATCAGATCGGGTTTACCACCGATTCGCCCGACTCACGTTCGACGCGCTACGCCTCGGATTTGGCGAAGGGCTTTGATGCGCCCATCATTCACGTCAACGCCGATGACGTGGACGCGTGCATCTCGGCAGTGCACCTGGCGATCGAGTTCCGCAAGCGATTCGCGCGCGACGTCGTGATCGATCTGATTGGCTATCGCCGCTTCGGGCACAACGAACAAGACGAACCTGCGTACACCCAGCCGCTGATGTACGAAAAGATCAAATCGCATCCGACGGCACGTGAACTTTTTGCGAACAAGCTGATCGCGCAGGGCGTGATCTCGGCCGATGCGGCAAACGGGATGATTGCCGATGCCACCGCGCGTTTGCAGGAGGCTTACAAGAACATCAAGGCCGCGCAGGGCAAGGGCATGATCGAGAAGATCAGCGCCTCGGCCCCGCTGCCGACCGCCACGCTCGTGCCGATCGACAAGACGCAGTTGCTCAAGTGGACCGAGGATTTGGTCGCCGTTCCGCAGGGCTTTGTGATCAACAAAAAGCTCGTCACGCAGTTCGAGCGACGCCGCGCCTTGATCGCAGGCAAAGGACTCGTGGACTGGGGCATGTCCGAAGGGCTCGCGTTCGCGTCGCTGCTTGCATCCGGCGTGCCGATACGCATATCGGGGCAAGATACCGAACGCGGAACGTTCAGCCATCGTCATGCACTCTTGCACGACCCGGCGAGCAACTCCGAATACGTGCCGCTCCAGCATCTAAAGGAGTCGAAGGCGAGCTTCGAGATTCACAATAGCCCGCTCTCCGAGTATGCGTGCCTTGGATTCGAATACGGTTACGCCGTGGCGGTACCGAGGGCGCTCGTGCTGTGGGAAGCGCAATTTGGCGATTTCGTCAACGGCGCGCAGATCATCATCGACCAATTTATTGCGGCCGGGCAGGCGAAGTGGGGGCAGACTGCGCGTCTCACGCTGCTGCTGCCACACGGGTACGAAGGTCAGGGCCCGGAACACTCGAGCGCACGGCTCGAGCGATTCCTGCAGCTAGCGGCCGAGAACAACCTGCGCGTTGCGTATCCGTCGAACGCGGGCAATTACTTCCACCTGTTGCGTACGCAGGCAAGCACGCCGAATCCGGTACCGCTGATCGTGATGACGCCGAAGTCGCTCCTGCGCGCCGAGACGGCCGCCGGATCGATCGACGACATGGCGACCGGCGAGTTCAAGCCGGTGATCGACGATCCGAACGCAACCGACAAGAAGAAGATCGAACGCATCTTGCTCTGCACGGGGAAGGTGTACTACGATCTGCTCGCGTCAGAGCTCTACGGCAAAATGAAGAAGACGGCGATCGTCCGCATCGAACAGCTTTCACCGATGCCCGGCGCCGAGATCAACGCCGTCCTCGACACCTACCCGAATCTCAAATCACTCGTGTGGGTGCAAGAAGAGCCGAAAAACATGGGCGCCCGCGCATACGTGCGTCGCCGTTTGCTCGAGAAGCTCACGAAGCCGCTCGACATCGGTTACGCCGGCCGCGGCTATCGCGCATCCCCGTCGGAAGGCTACCCCGGCGCGCACGCGGTCGAGCAAGAGCGCTTGATCACGATGGCGCTGACGGAGTAGCGACGGCGCGCAGGTGAAGGACGCGAAAAGAAGCGCACGCTTGAACCTGGTGGCGGGCATCTTGTTCACGCTCGTTGCGTTGCTGCACGCCTTTGGGCCCTACAAGCACGACAAGGTTTGGACCGTTGTTCTGGTGTTCCAGGTGCTGCTTGCGGCGCTCTATTGGGTGATCGTTTATCGCGCCTTTCGCGTAGCATCGCGATAGCCGGCGTGTCGCACGAGAAGCACGCGGCCGGCGAAGCGCTGATGCGCAAGATCGACGGCGACAAGGTTACCGACAACCTACTTGCCGCGTACGCCGAGATCGCGCCGGAGTTCTCGCGCTATCTGGTTGATTTCGCCTTCGGCGAGATCTATGCGCGCGAGGGGGATCTGCGCCAGCGCGAGCTCGTCGCGATTTCAGCGCTCGCTACGATGGGCGGCTGCGACGCGCAGCTTGAGACCCACGTGCACGGCGCGTTCAACGTGGGTCTCTCGCGGGCCGAGATTGTCGAAGCGGTGATGACGCTGATTCCCTATATCGGCTTTCCGAAGGCCCTCAACGCCATGGCGGTGGTCAAGCGTGTGGTTGAGAAGCGGCGAGGGGCGTAACCGCTGCTGTACCCGTTGTTGCCGTTGCCGGTAATCGTGCAGTAGTCGTTACTGCAGGCGACTTGCTCGCCCTGATGGCTCGGATACCACGAATAGCCGTTGGGTGCTACCACGTGGCCGTCGGCATACACGGTGCTGCCATCGGAGAGATAGCCGATCACCTCGTGCGCGACGTGGTTCTTGTGCTCTACGTTTGCTGCCGTGGCGATTGCAGCGATACCGAGCGCGATGCCGATTATCGTGCGCGTGCGCGCGGCGCTATCCGCGCGCGCGGGCGCGGGCATGCTCGTGAACACGAAGCCGGCAAGTGCGATCGCGGCGACGGTCGAGCGGATAAGGGATGTATTCATATCGGGAAAACGTTGAGAGGCGACCCGGAGTTCCCGGTCGCCTCTCAACACCTTGTCAGCTTTGTGAATTACTCCATCAGCTTCATCGTGAAGTAGGTCCACTCGAGGGCGCTTGTGTGGGCGTCCTCTTTGAGGTTGGCACCGGCGCCGTGGCCACCCTCGGTAACCTCGTAGAATAGATACGGCACACTCATTGCGGCGAGCTTGGCCGCGAACTTACGCGCGTGCTGCGGGCCTACGCGATCGTCCTTGGTCGTGGTCCAGAGGAACGGTTCTGGATACGCCACGCCGCCGCGCAGGTTGTTGTACGGGGATATCTTTGCGAGAAACGCGCGCTGCACTGGATTTGACACGCTGCCGTACTCGCCAACCCACGAAGCACCCGCATCGATCTTCTCGTAGCGCAACATGTCGAGCAACGGTACCTGAATATCGACCGCGTTCCATTCGTTCGGATGTTGCGTGAACTCGACGCCCATCAAAAGTCCGCCGTTCGAACCGCCCTGGATGCCTAATCGCCGCGGGCTTGTGATCTTGCGCGCAATCAGATCTTGTGCGACCGCGTAGAAGTCGTCATAGGCGCGCTGACGATGGATCGTGAGCGCGGCGTCGTGCCATGCGGGGCCGAACTCCCCGCCGCCGCGGATGTTCGCCACCACGTACACGCCACCGTGTTCGAGCCAGAGCTTGCCGAGAATGCCGGAATAGACCGGCGTGAGCGAGATTTGGAACCCGCCGTACCCATAGAGGACCGTCGGGTTCGCGCCGTCGAGCTTCATGTTCTTGGGATGCACGATGAAGTACGGAATCTTGGTCCCGTCTTTCGACGTGGCTTCGTGCTGTTCAACCACATCGTTCGAGGCATCGAACTGCGACGGCAGGGCTTTCGCAATCGCGAGCGCACCGCTCGTGGCATCGAGAGACCAGAGGGTGGTCGGCGTGAGGAATCCGGTAACGCTCAGATACGCGTGATCGTTATGCAGGCTCGTGTCGTCGATGCCGATCGACGAGTTGTCGGGCAACGCCAGGCGTTGCTCATTCCACGCGGTGGCGCCCACCGGTGAGTACACAAACGCACGTCCGCGCACGTTGTCGTACATCGTCACGATCAGCTTGTTCTTCGTCGCAGCGACGCTATCGATCGATTCGCGAGCGCTCGGAGCCAAGATTAGGGTCGGATGGAGACGCATGGGATGAGCTTGCAGCGCCGATGCGTCGAGCGAAACAAGCGCGCCCTGGGGAAAACGCGTGCCGTCGATGTTCCAATTTTGATCGAGCGTCAGTACCACGCGCCCATCGACCATCGCGTCGATGCCGACCTTTTGCGGCAAGGCTACCGGCGCCACGCCGTTTGAGGTGACGAGAAAATATTTCGAGGAAAAGAACGAGACGCCGCGATCGATCATCGTCAAGCGATGCCCACTGCCGTCGAGGAGCGTGAACGCCTGCACCGAGACATCGCTTGGCTCGCCTTTAAACACCTCGCGGGCGCTCGTTAGCGGTTCGCCGCGTTTGAGGCTGCGTACGTCATAGGCGTACCCCGACTTCGTGAGCTCGCCGGGCGTCCACGCGCGCGAGACCAGGAGCGTGTCGCCGTTTAGCCACGATGCATCTTGCTTGCCGCGGGGGAGATCGAAACCGCCTTTTACGAAACGATCGTTCTTCAAGCTGAATTCGCGCATCGTCACGGCGTCTTCGCCGCCGTTCGAGAGTTGGATAAGGCAGTCGGACTCGTTAGGCCAGTTACACGTCGCGCCGCGAAAGACGACGTGCTCGTGCCGCATCTTGCTGAGTGCGTCCATGTCGAGGACGGTCGTCCAATGCGGGCGCGGGCTCTCGTAGCTCGTGATGCTCGTGCGACGCCAGATGCCTTGCACGTGCGTAGCATCCTCCCAAAAGTTGTACACGGCGCCGTCGAGTTGCTCGGGATACGGAATGCGTCCCTTGGCATCCACCACCTTGAGCGCATCGGCGTAGAAGCGTTTGAAGTGCGGATCGCCTTGCAGCACGGGCAAAGTCTTGGCGTTTTGGGCGCGTACCCAGGCCATCGCGCGTGCTCCCGTCTGCGATTCGAGCCAGAGAAATGGGTCGCTTCCGTGCGGCCCTGTGGGAGGAGCCTTTGCGATCGTGGTTTGATTCGCTCCGGCTCCACGCGCCGGCGCGGCCGGAACGGAGCGCGTAGCGACGGCGACGGCGGCGAGCATGACGAGAGCTGCGGAGGCGTGCAAGATGTGCTTCACCCCGAGCGCCTTTCGTGCGTCCGTTCCGGAACCTTTTCGATCGTCGAAGGAGAGCGTGTTTCGCGTGCGATAGTGGCGTGTCATGAAGGAGGCACGGACCATGAGTGCATTTCGCGACAGCGCCCATCTCCGCGAAGTTCTCGGCGGCTTTTTTCGCCAAGAGGCCGCGGTTGACGATCACATCTTTGCGGGCAGCGGCGTGATCATGGCGTACAGCCTGAAGAACCCCGAGGCGCGCTTGGTGCTCGACGCGAGCATCAAACCCGAGCCAGGTAAGGCGTTCGAGCTCTATGTGGACGACCCGAAGGCGCCCGAACCGCAGGTGGAGGTATTTATGGATGCCGACACCTTCGATCAGCTCTATCGCGGCCAAGTTCAAGCGATGGCGTTGATGATGACGGGAAAGGCGAAAGCCAAGGGCGACGTCACGATCGCGATGCGCCTACTCCCCGCGATGGCACGTGCTATTCCCCACTACAAGACCTATCGCGAGACGAACTAAGGAACGCGCCTTAGCGCTCCGCGAATCGCTGGAGGAGCGTATCGATCGTGGGCGCGGCGACGAAGAGCGCGCGCGTGTGCTCGGGTAGAAAGCCGTCGCGTTCCATGCGATCGTAGAGCGCGAGCAGCGTGTCGTAGTAACCGTCGGCATTGAGCAAGCCGATCGGCTTGTCGTGGATGGCCAACTGACGCCACGTAAGGATTTCGTGGAACTCGTCCATCGTTCCGAACCCGCCCGGCAGCGCGACGAAGGCATCGCTCAAATCGGCCATCATCGCCTTGCGTTCGTGCATGCTCTCGACTACGTGAAGCATCGTTACTCGATCGTGCGCCACCTCGGCGGTCGCAAGGCCGCGCGGGATGACCCCGATCACCTCGCCGCCCGCCTCGAGCGCGGCGTCGGCGATCGCGCCCATCAGCCCGACGCGCCCGCCGCCGTACACGATTCCGTAGCCGGCGCGCACGACCGCGCGCGCCGTCTCACGGGCCGTTGCAAGAAAGCCGGCGTTCGTTCCGGGGCGTGCGCCACAGAAGATGCAGATACGTGGCATGTGTAGTACCGTGGTACGGAGATGGCACGCGCCGCGCCTGCCGAAACACCGTTCCATCATGCGTGACGATCGAGAACTCGTCTATTCCAGCGAGACCGGCTACCAGGCACCACCCAAGCGGCGCGAGGTCAAGGCGCAAGCAGGCAAACCCGCGCTGCCGGACGATGGCGTCGTACGTGTCGCGCGCGAACGCCGTCGTGGAAGCATGATGAGCGTCGTGCACGGCCTCGCGCCGCGTGAGATCGACGAGGTTGCGAAGGCCCTCAAACGCCATTGCGGTACGGGCGGCACGGCAAAGAACGGGGTGGTCGAGATTCAAGGCGACCATCGCGAGAAGATCGTCGCCTGGTTTGCCGCGCAGGGACGTAAGGCCAAGCTCGCCGGTGGCTAAGGCGATTCCGGGCCCGGGTATGGCGGAGACGGTGCGGCGGCTCTATCCGCTCCCCTTTCGCGCGCTTCCGGCATTCGTGCTCGACATGACCGAGCGCTACGGCGACATCGTCGCATTTGCAATTCCGGGCCGGCGCTTCGTGATGCTGAATCATCCCGAGCAAATCAAAGACGTGCTCGTCACGCAACAGCATGCTTTTACAAAATCCGAGGGCGGTCGCACGCTGAAGATGCTGCTCGGAGACGGACTGCTCACGAGCGAAGATCCCTTGCATCGGCAGATGCGCCGAATTGTGCAACCCGGGTTTCATAAGGAGCGCATCGTAGCGTACGCCCAAACGATGAGGAAAATTGCGGATGAATGGGTGAGCGCGCGGCGTGACGGCGAGCGTATCGAGATGGCCTCCGCGATGAGTGAGCTTACCTTGCGCATCGCAAGCGTGACGCTCTTTGGTGCGGATGCGGGTGCGCAAGCGCATGCCGTGCGCGACGCTTTGCACGAGACGATGCAGGCATACACGCTTGCGATCGGGCCATTTGGCAGTCTACAACGGCGCCTGCGTTTTCTTCCGGCCGTGCGCCGCTTCGAGGCTGCACGCGCGCGGCTGGATCGCGTGATCTACGGCTTGATCGCCGAACGCCGCGCAACAAGGTCTGCGCATGACGACGCGCTCTCGCTGCTGCTCACAGCGGAAGACGTCGAATCGGGATATCGTCTTAGCGACGAGCAGGTACGTGACGAAGCGATGACCCTTTTCCTCGCTGGACACGAGACCACGGCAAACGCCCTCGTGTGGACATGGTATCTGCTTGCCGAGCATCCCGACGTCGATGCGCGCATGCACGCGGAGATTGCGGCCGCGCACCCTCACGAGGATCCGATCGCATACGTCGCACAGTTCGACTACACGCGACGCGTTCTGCGTGAAGCAATGCGTCTGTATCCGCCGGCATGGATAATCGGACGCGAAGCTCAGCGCGACGTTATGCTGCCTGGCGGATATGCGATCGCGCGTTCAACGACCGTATTCGTCTCGCAACTTGCGCTTCATCGGCGTGCGACGTTCTTCCCCGATCCGCTTCGCTTCGATCCGGATCGCTGGGTGCGCGATGAAATTCCGGCCTTTGCCTACGTCCCGTTTGGCGGTGGCGCGCGACGTTGTATCGGCGAGGAATTTGCATGGATGGAAGGCACGCTACTGCTCGCGGCCCTGGCACGAGCATTCCGCTTCGACCGCATCGAGCGCGCACCGGTCGCTACCGAAGCGCTCGTGACGTTGCGACCGAAAGGGCCGGTATGGATGCATGTGATCGCACGGTGATCCGCGGAGGCGCGGGAGGCGTACTACGGGCATGAAACGTCTTCTTGCCGCGCTTGCGGCCATCAGCATCTCCACCGCGTCGGCCGTCGCGGCAACCGAACCGCGAGCGGAACTCGGGATCACGAGCGCGATCGTGGTCAATACGACGACCCATACGGCGACGCTTCCCATCCACCGTGGCCGCGTCGGCAGCCGGACCGTGTGGTATATCGTCACCGACGCCTCAACGCCCGCGGCGGCACGCTCCTACGGCGTCAACTATGCTCCGGCGCTTGCGGACCTCGGGTCCGCGGTTCTGCAGAGCGCGAAGAGACTGCCGGGTGGCGAACTCTCGTTCGCAGGCGGCGTCGACTTCGCGCCGACACGCACCTACGTTGCGAGCACTCACGGTTTCCCGCCGAAATCGGCGACGCCGGGTAGCATTGCCGATGCGCGGTACTCGCCATTCGTTCGCGTCGGAACGACGATCTTGAACGCACCGATCATCGCGACGGGTAACGGACCCTTCGACGTAACGAAGCATACAAACACCGAAGATCGTGTGCTTGCGATCGATACCCACAAGATGACGGCAACCCTCGTCTTGGCACGTGGCTTCGCAAACGACAAGCCGATCTACTATGTGAGCACCGAAGCCTCTGATCCGGTCGCCGCCTCGGTCGAACGCGCGACGTACGTTCCGAAACTTGCGAAGGCGAATGCGAGCGGTGAGATTCCGATCGGAGTCGTTGTCAACGGGCCGCCGACCGGCAAGGCGCCTCAAGGGCTCGCATTCCTTACGCTCCACACACCGCTTGGCGCCGATGCGACGGCCGCGAACGTGACGCAGATCATGTCGTCCTTCAACGTGCTCTCGATCGCGCCAAACCTAGCGCATCGCTACGCGTCCAACGCCTATTCCCCGCTCTGGAACGTGCAGGTGGCACCCCGGAGCGCTAAGCGGGTGACGAATTACGCGGCATTTGCGGCACTCGGTTCGAAGCCCGCGGGTTTTGTGGTCAACTGCCCCTTCGTTGCCTACGGCGACGATGCGACGGCCGGTTACTAAACCAAGCGTGCTCGTGTCGCACTGCATTCAGACGATGGGCGAGCATTGGTGTGGCACGGCAGGCGGCGCGCACTTCCAGGCTACAAAATCGACCACGATGAAGATAACGCCTAGCGCGCTTCATCGTATGTAACGATCTCCGCGAGAAAGACTTGGCCATAACGCTCCAGCTTCACGTCGCCGACCCCGCTCGTCGCGCGGAAATCCTGGAGCGTTTTTGGCTTGCGCGCGGAGAGTGCGCGCAACGTTGCATCGGAGAAGATCACGTACGGCGGCACACCCTGATCGTCAGCAAGGCGCTTGCGCAGCAGGCGCAACCGTTCGAAGAGCGCCTCTTCGTATGACGTCATGACCGCTTCACGCGACGTCCGCGAGCGTTTTGCCGCCTTCTTCAAAAATCGTGGGCGTGCGAACACGATCGTTCGTTCGTCGCGTATCGCTTCGAGGCCGTCGCGTGTCAAGCGCAGCGTCCGATGCTCGCCCTCCTCGACCAGACCTCGACGCAAGAGATCGGAGATGAGAGCGAGCCATTCGTCCTTCGTGAACTCGGTGCCGATGCCGAACGTGGAGAGGCGCTCGTGCCCCCACGATTGCACCTTTTCGGTTGCGTTACCGAGCAACACATCGACGAGGTGGTGTGCGCCGCAGGAGAAGCCGGCGTTGGCGCGGATGCGATAGATGCATGAAAGCAGCTTGCGTGCCGGCACGGTTGCGTCGATTTCGTCGGGCGGCTGGAGGCAATTATCGCACGTGCCGCAATTCGCAGCATGCGTCTCCTCGCCAAAATAGCGCAAGAGCGAGGCGCGGCGGCAGTGCGGTTCGGCGGCAAAATCGAGCATCTTGCGTAGCAGACGATCGGCCTGTTCACGTTCGGAAGGGTCTTCAATCTGACGGATGAAGTGCCGTTGCTTCGCAGCGTCTCCGCCGTTGAAGAACAGCACGCATTCGCTAGGCAAGCCGTCGCGACCGGCTCGCCCTGTCTCTTGATAGTATCCCTCGATGCTCTTGGGGACGTCATAATGGACCACATAACGAACGTTCGGTTTGTTGATGCCCATGCCGAACGCGACCGTGGCGCAGATCACCCGTAACTCATCGCGAATGAAGAGCTCTTGGTTGCGAGCCCGCTCGCGAGGCGTGAGGCCGGCGTGATACGGTCGAGCCGCGATCCCTGCGGCGGCGAGCTTGCGAGCGAGCTCTTCGACCGACGTACGGCTCTGCGCGTACACGATGCCGCTCTCGGTTGGCCGTGCGGTACTCCATGCCAGGAGTTGCTTGAGGGCGTCGCGCTTCTCGAAAACCCGATAGGTAAGGTTCGGACGATTGAAGCTGCCGACGAATCGTCGCGGGTCGTCAAGTTGCAAAAAGCCCTCGATATCGTCGCGCACGCGCGCCGTTGCGGTCGCGGTAAGCGCGAGGATCGGCGTGCGTGGCAACCGTTCGCGCAGTACGTGCAGGCGGCGATACTCCGGACGAAAATCGTGCCCCCATTCGCTCACGCAGTGGGCCTCATCGACGGCGATACGGGTGACGTTCCATCGTGGGAGCTGCGCGAGGAAGTGTGGCATGAGCGCGCGCTCGGGAGATACGTACAGCAGGCGGTACGTCCCGCGCTCAAGATGCTCGAAACACGCGGCTGCATCGCGGGCGTCAAGCGAGCTGTTGAGGTAGGCGGCATCGATGCCGTTCGCGCGCAGGGAATCGACCTGATCCTTCATCAAGGCGATCAACGGTGAGACAACAAGGGTGAGCCCTGGTGTCGCAAGCGCTGGAAGCTGATAGCAGAGCGACTTTCCGCCTCCGGTCGGCAGCAACGCAAGCGTGTCGCGCTTCGCTAGAACCGCGTCGATGATCTCGCGCTGCAACGGCCGGAACGTATCGTACCCGAAGTGATGCTTGAGAAGCTCGTCAAGATCCGCGGTTTGCACGCGTCCTGTTTCACAGTCGTACGATGACAGGCCTGGTGCTAGCGGCTTTTAATCCTCGTCTGTCTCAACCGTGCCCAGGTTGCCCAAGGCTACATGGCGCGCGACCGATCTGTGGTTCACAGACGGAAAAGACGAAGGGCTCCACTGCTGTTGCGTGGAGCCCTTCGTGCGTGTGCTTGCGCGTGTTAGGCGAGAACTAACTCGTCAGCGGTGTCGCCGGCCTTCTTGAGCGCCTCGGCGATCATCTGATCGGCGATCTCCTTTACCGCCCAGCGTGCCTGCGCGTCGGGAGCCAGCGTATCGATTGGATCGAAATAGACGAAGGCTTTGCCCTTCTTCACGCTCGGAGCCGTATAGACGCAGATGCCGTTCTCGCGGTCGTAGTAGTCGAACGAGTGGATGTCGCGCTTGCCGCCGCCGCCCGGCGCATCGCAGATGAAGAGCGGCGTGTTGAAGCCCGCCGTCGAGCCGCGCACGAACTTCTCCAACTCGACCGAGGTCTGTACGGTGGTGCGCAGTTCCTCGACGCCCTTGACCATGTCGTGCATGTAAACGTAGTAGGGGTGCACGTTCACGTGCTCAAGGCGCTTCACCAGGCGCGCCATGCGCTCGGGAGTGTCGTTGACGCCGCGAATCAGTACGGACTGGTTGCGCACGTAGATGCCCCGTTCGAAGAGCAGGTTCATCGCGCGCGCGGTGATCTCGGTGATCTCCTCCGGCGAGTTGAAGTGCGTGTGGAGCACGACATCCTTGCCGAGTTTGCGTCCACGCTCGACGATCGCGGTAAGGGCATCGAGCCACGCCGTGTCGGTGATGATCTTCATCGGCATGATCGCCGGGCCTTTGGTGGCAAACCGCATACGGCGAACGTGCGGAATGTCGAGTAGGGCGTTACCGATCAGCGCGATGTTCTTCGCGGGCAGCTGGTACGTGTCGCCGCCGGAGATCACGATGTCTTCGAGTTCCGGGCGCTCGCTGATGTACTGGAACGCCTCCTCCCACTGCTTTGGTGTCTTTGCAAGGCTCACCTTATCCACGTTTTCGGTATCCGGCCCGATCGCATAGCTGCGGGTACAGAAACGGCAATAAACGGGGCAGGTATTGAGCGGCAGGAAGAGCGCCTTGTCCACGTAGCGATGCACGAGGCCCGGAACCGGGGAATCGTCCTGCTCGTGGAGTGAGTCGAGCGTGAGCCGCGGATGGTCCGGCAGCAGCGTCGAGCCGACGGGAATGAATTGACGGCGGATCGGATCGTTGACGGGATCGCTCCAGTCGATCAACGAGAGCGCGTACGGCGAGACGCGTACCGCCATCGGTGCTTTGTGGAATCCGGCCTCGACATCAGCAAAGAAGTCGGGCGAACACAGATCCTTGATTGCGGTCAGCAGTTCTTGCGGAGTTTTTACCGCGTTTTTCTGCTGCCACAAATGATCGAGAAACGTCGCTTCGTCGATCTCGGCGTATGCCGGAATATGACGCCAAAACTCGCCGCTCTTCAAGTTCTTGTACTCGAAGTACGCATCGGCAACTGGGGGCTTGAGGTGCTTGATATCGCTCATTCCTGCCTCTATTTGCTGGAGGCGTACTTCTCGTCGAAGTACGCATGGATCCGGGGGTTATCGCGCAGCGTTTGAAGGGCCGTGTCGGCGTGCCCGCGCGCGTAGCCGTTGCCGACGATCATCGTGACGTCTTTTCCCACGCCTTCGGCACCGAGTGCCGCGGCCGTGAACGAGGTTGCCATCGAGAAGAAATAGACGATACCGTCCTCTTTGGTCGCGAGGATTGAACCGAGTTCCGTGTTCGGCACGTTTACGCAATTGATCGTGATATCCGCAAGACCGGGCGCGATCGCGGCCACCTTCTCGCCGATCTCGAGCGCGTTGCGCGCGTCGGCGACGACAAACGCATCGACCAGCTGCGCCTCTTGCAGGAGCTTCGCCGACGGCGTCTCGGCCGATGGCGCGATCCCGATCACGCGGCCCGTTTCGCCAACCTGCGATTTGGCCTGCGCGCACGAGAGCATGCCGCTCTTTCCGTCGGCGCCGATCACCACCACGGTTTGCCCCGGCTTGCACATGCGCTTCGTTTGCGCGGGCGCGCCCGCCACGTCAAGAACCGCCAGAGCGACGTTTTCGTCGATGTCGCTTGGAAGCTTCGCCCACAGTCCCGAGGCGAAAAGCACAGCTTTGCCGCGAATCCAGATGCGTCCGGTCGCAACGTCGATCTTCGTGATCGCTTCGATGAAGAGCGGCGTGAGCGTGAGCGAGACGAGCGACGCGATGCGATCGCCCGCCTTGATGTCGATCCGCTCGCGGAGCTGCTCGCCGACCTTCAGCACGTAGCCAATGAACATGCCGCCGCTGCCGGTGACGGGGTTATGTTGCTTGCCGCGCTCGCGCACGTTCGCGACGATATGCTCCTTGATGCGCTCGGCATCGCCGTCGCACGCGTCGTGAATCTGTTTGAACGACGCGGAGTCGATGTTGAGTACTTCGACGTCGCACAAGATCTCGTTGTCGAAGGCGATCGGCGTGTTGTCGATCTTCCATGCGCTCTGCGGCATGGCACCCGCCGGTTCGATCACGCGGTGGGTGCCGAGCGGGTGAATCGAGCGCTCGAATGCGATGCTCATGAAAGAACCGAAATGCCTCCGCGGTCGAACGGTGTGGAGAGAACGATCGTTGTTTTGGTGCGCGACATGCCGCGCATGGTCTTCAAGCGCCCGAGCAGCTCATCGAGGTGTTGCGTCGAGCGCGTCACCACCTTGCACACGAAACTCTCCTCGCCCGCGACCGAGTGAATCTCGCATACCTCGGGCATGCTGCCGAGTGCTGCCGTGAAGTCGTCGTAATCGCAGTCGGGCGCCGTGTAGCAACTGACGAACGCAATCAGTTCGAGTCCGAGGCGTTTGCCGTCGAGCTGCGCTGAATAGGCGCGAATGTGTCCGCGCGCTTCCAGGCGCTTGACGCGATCGTGTACCGCGGGAGCCTTGAGGCCAACCAGCGCGCCTAGCTCTGCAAAGGTGGAGCGCGCGTTCTTCTGCAGCGCTTCGAGCAGCTGAAGGTCGAGCTCGTCGAGTTCGTCGTTAACTTGAATCATGTTCGCCAAAAATGCCGAGTTGCCGAAGGGTATTCGGCCAAGTGACTATATCACCATGGATTTGTTCGGCGCAAGGCCGGAGCCTTAGGGAGCTTGGACGGGGAGGTCGAACGGGCCGGAGATGCGATTGCAGGTGCTCCTTTGCCTCGGACTCCTGGCGCTTGGCGCCTGCTCCCGTGCCGGAAGCCCCGCCCCGGCCGATCCCGGGGTGGTCCGGTTTGCGCTCGCCGCCGATCCGACGACCCTCAATCCGCTGTTCATTCACCCCGATGCCTCGAGCGTCGAGCTGCAAGTGGCGCGCCTGGCCTTTGAGCCCTTCGTCGATCTCAACGCGCAGGGGCGGCCCGTGCCCGCCCTGCTCGACCGGTTGCCGACCCTCGCGAACGGGGGCATCTCGGCGGACGGCCGCACGATCACCTATCACCTGCGTCGTGGCGTGCGCTGGAGCGACGGTGTCCCGGTGACGAGCGCCGACGTGCTCTTTACGTTGCACGCCATTCTCGATCCGCGAAATCCCGTGCGTTCGCTTGAGGGATACGACCTGATCGACCGGGCCAGCGCTCCGAACCGCTGGACGGTGGTGCTCCATCTACGGCACGCATGGGCGCCGGCCGCGCTCTCGTACTTTTCGTACGGCGTCGCGCCGCAGTTCGTTTTGCCCGCGCATGTGTTGCGCACGGAGCGCCCGCTCGCAACCGCTGCGTTCAACGCTGCACCGAGCGTGAGCGATGGGCCGTACACCTTCGTTGCGTGGCACCGGGGCGATCGTCTCGTGTACAAAGCAAACCCGCGCTACTGGCGGGGCAAACCAGCGGTCGAGCGGCTCGACCTTCGTATCGTGCCCGACCCGTCAACGAATCTCTTGCTGCTGCAGTCGGGCGCACTTGACTGGAATCTGATCGCACCCGAGCAACGCACCATCGTCGCGCGCTCGCCGCACGTACGCTTTCTTACCACGCCGACCGCGGTCGTGGCGGCGCTTGTTTTCAACACCGCACATACGCCGCTCGGCGACGTGCGCGTCCGCCGGGCAATCGCGATGGCGATCGACCGTAACGGGATCAGCCGAAAAATTACCCTTGGCGCCTATCCCGTGACGAACGTGATGCAGCCGCAGTTCTCATGGGCGTACGATCCAAACGTCCGCGAGCCCGCTTACAACCCCCGAGTCGCGGATGCACTGCTGAGCGCGGCGGGGTGGAAGCGCGGCGTCAATGGGATGCGCGTAAAGAATGGCATTCCGCTCCGTCTGGTGTACGCGCAATTCCCCGAATCGGTGACCGGGGTGCGCGTCGCAACCGCCGTTCAAGCGGAGCTTAACGCGCGCGGCATCGCGGTGACCATCAAGAGCGTGAGCAACGCGCAGCTCTTCTTGCCGAAGACGGGAACGCTTGCAAGCGGCAACTTTGATCTCGCCTACGTGCCATTTACCATGGGGGCCGATCCCGACGATTCGTTCGTGCTCGCATGCGGTGGCGTCTCGAACTACATGCGCTGGTGCAACCCGCAGGTGGACGCGCTCGAACGTCAAGCTCTCGCGAGCGTGTCGCAAGCCCGACGCAAGGAGCTTTACGCGCGGATCGGCCGCATCGTCGCGCGCGAGGTACCGTTGCTCTATCTCTTCAATGCGGATTACGTCTATGCGTATCGCGACACGCTCCACGGATTTGCTCCAAACGCGTTTCTCCCCACCTGGAATGCCGGAGGATGGACGTCGTGAACGTTATCGCGATCCTGCTTTCGAACTTTGTTTTCGTTCTGCTCGTCGTCGCGATCGTGACGTCGATCGTGAAGATCCGCCGGGCGCGCCTGAGCCGTCGCCCGTTCAGCGCGAGTTACATCGTATGGGGCGAACTCGCGTTCTATCTTTACGGCATCGCCAACATCTACGGCGGGTTCTTTCATGCGTACGCGGGCCAGATGGCTGCGGCAAGCATTGGTTGGGCGAATAGCCCGTTTCAGTACGAACTGGGCTGGTTTGAGATCGCCTACGGCCTCGTCGCCCTCGCGACATTGTGGCGCGGCCGCGAGTTCCGGATCGCAGTGTCCCTGCCATATTCGATCTTTTTGCTCGCGGCTGCCGCGCAGCACATAGACCTCATGCTCACGACGCACGATTACGCCCAGAACAACGCCGGAGCGCTGCTCTGGGTCGGCGACATCGCCGTTCCACTTGTCGTCCTCGCGCTTATGTGGCTCTCGCGCGACGAGTGATCGTCAGTGCGCGATCGAAATCGTGTAGGCGCCGCCGCTTCCCAGAAAGAGCGGCGGCCCGACCGTGCCGTCGCGCGAGACCCGAACGAGGGCATTGTCCCGCCGCAGAATGACGATCGCTGCCGAGCCGTCCGGTAGCCATTGCACATCGAACGGTTCACCGCCAACCACGATGTCCGCACCGGCCTTGAGCGTGTGCAGGTCGATCGGGGTGAGCGTGTCGGATGAGAAGTTTGGAACGAACGCCTTCGTGCCGTCGGGTGAGACGGCAACCATCTGAGCCTCGACACCGGCCGGGATGGTCGCGAGGGTACGACCGTCGGTGGTGTTGATAACGGTAACGTTCTGCGTTCCGTTGTTCGCAACGTAGAGCGTACGTCCATCCGGAGAGAGCGAAACGCCGGTTGGCGTGGCTCCGGTCTTCCACGTTGCAACGACGGCATGCGTACGTGTATCGACCACGCTCACGCTGTTTGCGCGCTGGTCGGTAACGTACAGGCGTGTGCCGTCGGGTGCGATCGCAATGTAGCGTGGTCCCGAACCAACCGCGATCGGGGCGCTCGCGCGCAGCGATGCGGTGTCGATCGCTTGAATCGTTCCGTCATCGTAATTGGCTACCCATACGGTCGTGCCGTCGCGGGAGATCGCGGTGCCGTTGGGCGAGTTGCCCACGTGTATCGTCGCGATCACGCGCTGCGCGACGGTATCGACCACGCTCACCGCTTGGGCCGATCGGTCCGCCACGAAGTACCGCCGGTTGTCCGGCGTCAGCGCGCCGTCACGCGGCTCCTGCCCGACCGCGATCGATGGACCGAGCGCGTTGGTTTGCGGATCGTACGGCATGACGGTGTTGTCGAAGCGGTTGGCGATCCACGCGAGTGGCAACACCTCGCCGAGATTCGCTACGCGCACGGCCAGGCGAACGGGTGCAAGCAGCGCGCCGTTCGGCGTCTTTGCGGAAACGGTCACGTTGTAGAGTCCCGGTCCCGCGGCGCTCACGTGGAGTGCGCCGTTGGTAACGGTAGCGTGGAGGGCGCGGCTGACCGTGTACGCGAGTGCTCCATCGCCGTCGTGAACCTGGAGCGCTACGCTCGTACGTTGGTCGGGTAGCAACGCGATCGAGGACGACGCGAGCGAGATCGTCGCGCGCGTCGATGCCGGAAATGCGCCCGCGAACGGCGCAAACGCGGGCATCGCGTCGTCGGGCGATGCGGCCCAGCGATCGTTCTGCTTCGACGAAACGCGGTAGGCAAGATGTACCGTGCCACGCATCGGGAGTGCGAACCACGAGCGATTCCAGCGCGTCCCGTTCAGCCGCAGTGATGCCACGTAGGGGTTCGTACCTCCGGCGCGCGGTGCATCGATCGTGATATGCGGCCCATCCGGCGCGGCGATGACGATATGCGAGAAAGCTGGCGTTCCGATATCGAGATTGCGCTCTGCCGTGAATTGCGGATAGAGTCCGAGCGACGACCATACGTACCACGCGCTCATGGTACCGAGATCATCGTTACCGGGAATGCCGTCGGGGCGATCGCTGTAGAGCGTTTGCATGACCATGCGAACGACCGCCTCTTCGCGCCACGGCTCTCCTGTCGCGAGATACGCCCACGGCGACCCGATGCTCGGTTCATTTCCCATCCACGCGTACGGCTCACTCTGCCCTGCGTTGAGTTGGGCGAAGAACGTATCCAGTTTGGCAGCGGCAGCTTTTGCGCCACCCATGCCCCTGATCAATCCCGGGAGATCCTGTGGAACCATCCAGGTGTACTGGGCTGCGTTGCCTTCTTGAAATCCGCTCTGCCCGGCTTCACCGATCGGCGTCTGTTGGAAGGCGCCGTGCTCGTCGCGTGGGGCGATCCAGCCGGTCGCCACATCGAACAGGTTTGCCCAATTCGATGCGCGCGGAAGAAAGCGCCGGTAGGCGGCCTCATCGCCGATCGCGCGTGCGAACGCGGCGATCGAGGCGTCGTCGAGCGCGTATTCGAGTGTCTCCGAAGCGCCGTTCGGTACGGGCGATACCGAGGTCGTATGCGTGTTCGGAATGTAGCCCAGACGCTGATAATCAGCCGACTCCGGGCGCTCGATATACCAGCCGTATCCCGGCGGATCGGTTGTGTTCGTTGCGCCTTTGATCATACCGCGCAGCGCCGTACGCACGTCGAAGTCGCGCGCGCCGAACGCGTAGCCGCCCGCGAGCACCGCATCCACGGAGTCGCCGCCCATCACGCTCGTCGGATTGTTCACTAATGCCCATCGTGGCAGCCATCCGCTTTGTTCGTAGGCATCGACGAGCGATTGCATCATGTCGCTCGTACGACGCGGCGCGATGAGCGCGACGAGCGGAATCTGCGTCCGGTAGATATCCCAGTCGGAGTAATTTGCGTACTCGTGATGTCCCGGGAGTACGTGGTGCACGCGCCCGTCGAATCCGCGGTAGCGGCCGTCGGCGTCGTCGATCAGGTTGGGGTGCAGCGTGGCGTGGTAGAGCGCGGTGTAGAACTGTCGCGTCGCGTCGGCCGTACCGCCGCTCACGCGAATGCGCGAAAGGATGCGACTCCACGCTGCGAGGGCGCGATTGCGCACCCGGACGATGTTCCAACTGCGGGCCTCGGTATGTAGGTTGGCGGCGGCGCCGTCGGCATCGACGAACGAGAGCGCCACCTGTGCGCGCACCGTGCGGTTGCGCGAGGTGTCGAAACGCAGCCAGAGGCGTGGGTGCCCGTCGTGACTCGTCAATGGTCGCGCCGCCGTGAACGGGCGATCGAAGCGCATCTCCATATAGACGGTGTACCGATCGGGCATGCCGCAGAAATAGCCGCTCGACGCCTGAGCGATCACTTCGTGATCGCCTACCGCGCGTGCGAACGATTGCGTAACACCCGCTTGATTCGAAGCGGGGTCGAGCACGAGCCCGCCCTCCGGCGACGAGAACGTAAAGACGCCAAGGCCGGTACGATCGGTGACGGAGAGTTGGACGCGCATCGGCGGCGTGCCGAGCGTCACCGCATAGTATCCCGGTGCGGCCCGTTCGCTCGCGTGCGAGAAGGCCTCGCGCAACGTCGAGGGATCGCCCTGGATCGGGCCCGAGACCGGTAAGATGCCGAAGTCGCCAAAGACGCTACAGCCCGGACCGCTCAAATGTGTGAGGCTAAAGCCGGTAATGCTCGAATCGCCGTACTCATAGCCGCCGCCGGCGTTTTGCGACGGCGTGTCAGGGCTCCATTGGATCATCCCGAACGGCATATCGGCGCCGGGAAAGGTGTCGATCGGGCCACCGATCTGCGTGCCGGACGTGCCGACGAACGGATCCACGTGCGATGCGGGCGCAAGCGACGCGGCGAGCAGCAACGAGCCGATCAACGGAATCATTCAATATAGACCTCAGCTTCGATTTCGACCAGGAGTTCCGGTGCGATCAAACGGCTCACCTCGACCATCGTCGCGACGGGCCGTACCTCGGCAAATGCCTCGGCGTGCGCGCGCGCGACGAGCTCCCAATGGTCGATATTGGTCACGTACATGCGCGTGCGCACCACGTCGTCAAGCGACGCGCCGGCCTCTTCGAGCGCCTGCTCGATCTTGGCGATCGCACCCTTCGCCTGCACGTACGCGTCGGGCCCGTCGCACGTGGTTCCGGCTACCACGACATGGTTGCCGACGCGCACCGCGCGCGAATACCCGACGCGCTCCTCCCATATGCTCCCGCTCGAAATGTGGCGGCGCTGCGCCGGCATTAGAGCGCTTTGACCGCGGCGGTGAGTCCGTCGACCGAGGCTTTTGCGTCTCCGAAGAGCATCGCGCAGTTCGGCATCTCATAGAGCGGATTGTCGATGCCGGCGAAGCCCGAGCGCATCGAACGTTTGAGCACGATCACGTTCGCGGCTTTGTCGACATCGAGAATCGGCATGCCATAGATCGGCGAGCTCTTCACGTTGCGCGCGGCCGGATTGGTGACGTCGTTTGCACCGATTACCAGTGCGACGTCGGTCGTGGGAAACTCAGGATTGGCGTCTTCCATATCGAGCAGTTGCTCGTACGGCACGTTCGCTTCTGCGAGCAGTACGTTCATGTGGCCCGGCATGCGTCCGGCGACCGGATGGATCGCGTAGAGCACCTTCACGCCGCGCCCTTCGAGTTGGTCCGCAAGTGCCTTGACGCTATGCTGCGCCTGTGCGACCGCCATGCCGTAGCCAGGCACGAACATTACTTTGCTCGCGTATGCGAGCATGACCGCGACGTCGTCGGCGCTCACGCTGCGTACGTTCTGCGGGCCGCCGCTTCCGGCTGCGGCCGGCTCGCTTCCGCCGCCCGAGCCGAACGCGCCGAAGAGTACGTTCGTGATGGAGCGGTTCATCGCGCGACCCATATCGACGGTGAGAATCGTACCGCTTGCGCCTACGAGCGCGCCGCAAATGATGAGCAGTACCGAGTCGAGTTCGAAGCCCGTGATCGCGACGGCGAGCCCGGTGAACGAGTTGAGCAGCGAGATGACGACCGGCATGTCGGCGCCGCCGATTGGCAGCACGAAGAGAACGCCGAGGACGAGGGCAGCCGCGAGCAATCCGTAAAATGCGGCGGGCGGCAGCGTTCCGGCGCTCGCGATGAACCATCCGCCTAGTCCCACGATCGCAAGCGCGATGAAGGCGTTGACGACCTGTTGTCCGGGATAGGTGATCGGACGTCCAGTCATCACCTCTTGCAGTTTCAGGAACGCGATGATCGAGCCCGCGACGCTGATCGATCCGATGATCATCGAGAGCACGAGCGAGATCGCAACGACGGGATCGAGTGCGCTATGTCCGCTCGCGAGGAAGACCGCGTACTCCACGACGCCGATCAGCGCCGCTGCGCCGCCGCCCGCGCCGTTGTAGAGCGCCACCATCTGCGGCATCGCGGTCATCTTCACGCGCACGGCGGCGACGATACCGATCGTCGCGCCGATCACGGTGCCGAGCGCGATCGCCCACCAGCCGATGCCGAGCGTTTGCACGAGCACCATCACGAGCGCGATGAACATGCCGATCGCGGCGAGGCGATTGCCCAAGCGTGCCGTCGGCGGTGCATTGAGAAAGTGCAGACCTAAAATAAAGAGCGCGATCGCGACGAGATCGAGCAGTGAGGCAGCAACGTTCACTTGCCGCCCTCCTTCCGGCGGAACATCTGTAGCATCCGTTCGGTGACGGCGAAGCCGCCGAAGACGTTGATCGCGCCGAGCGTCACCGCGACGATCGCGAGTGCCGTGACGACCGGACTCGATCCGCCGCCATTGAAGAAGGCGACGGTCACGACGATGGCGCCCGCAAGGACGATGCCGTGAATCGCGTTCGTCGCCGACATCAGCGGCGTGTGTAGCGTCGTCGGCACCTTCGAGATGACTTCGAAGCCGACGAAGACCGCAAGCACGAGGACCGTCAGCAATTCGATCAGGTGGTGTACATCGGTCACTTGGCACCTCCAAGCAGCACGGCCCCGTCGCGTACGACGCAGGCGCCCTTCACGATCTCGTCATCGGGATCGAGCACGAGCGCGCCGTCCTTTAAAAAAGGCGAGAGCAGGGCGTGTACGTTGCGCGAGTAGAGTTGGCTTGCGTTGAACGGCATCGTGGCGGGCAGATTGGTCGTCCCGATGATCTGAACGCCGTTTGCGCTCGTGAGCGTCTCGTCGGCGCGGGTAAGCGCGCAGTTCCCGCCTGCTTCGGCCGCGAGATCGACGATCACCGACCCCGGCTTCATTGCGGCGACCGCCGCTTCGGTGATCAGAATCGGCGCACGCCGTCCTGGCACGAGCGCGGTGGTGATGACGACGTCGTTCTTGCCGATCTGCTCTACCATCCAGGCACGTTGCTTCTCTTGTTCATCCGCGGTGAGCTCGCGCGCATAGCCGCCCGATCCCTCGGCGTTGCCGCCAAGATCGAACTCGAGGAACGTCGCGCCGAGCGATTGCACCTGTTCCCTTACCGCGGCGCGCACATCGTAGCCGCTAACGACGGCGCCCAAACGGCGCGCGGTCGCAATCGCCTGCAGTCCCGCGACGCCGGCGCCGAGAACCAGCGCTTTTGCCGGGGGAATCGTGCCTGCGGCGGTTGTGAGCATGGGGAAGAACTTTGGCAAGGCCGAGGCCGCGAGCAGCACCGCTTTATAGCCCGCGATGTTACTTTGCGACGATAGTGCGTCCATCGATTGCGCGCGGGTGATGCGCGGAATCATCTCCATGGCAAGTGCGGTGATGCCGTGCTGCGCGAGCGATTGCAGGTACGCGGCGTCGCCAAGCGGGTTGAGAAAGCCCACCAAGACGCCGCCGCGGCGCATCGCGCCCAGGACGTCGTCGGAAGGTTTGCCGACGCACGCCACGAGATCGGCATCGCCCGCGAGCGCGCGAGCGTCATCGGCGAACGTTGCGCCGGCCTTCTCATAGTCGGTGTCGGGAAAGGAAGCGGCGCTTCCCGCGCCGCGTTGCACGCGGACGTTAACGCCCGCTTTGACGAACTTCTGAACCGTCTCGGGAACAAGCGCCACGCGATGCTCGTTCCGAGCGGTCTCACGGGGTACGGCGACGATCATGCCGATGGCGTTAGCTCGTCGGGTGCGGCAACCCTCCGACTAACGTCGCAAAAGTAAATCAAGCAGCGCGAAGAGCACGATGAAGGCGATCGCACCGCCGGCGTGTGCGAGTTGCTCGCTGCGAAAGCGGCGCGCATGGGCGAAAGCGATGATGAAATCCGCGCCGGAGAGGATGAATCCGAGGATCGCGAGCGTGGCGAGGCTGAGGATGTCGTGTAGGTAGGTGGCGCCCGCGATGATCACCCCGATGAGGATGTCACGAACCCCGGCCGCGCGCACGAACGCAAAAGCGGCAAGGTCGTTCGTGGCGACCCCATAGCTGAGCGCGAGGCGTTCGGGAGCCACGAGCGCTAGCGTACCGATGCCGATCAAACCGAACGCGGCGAGCGCGCAGAACGTGAACGTAGCATCGGCGATGTGCTGCATCAGCATCTCGCGTGCACCTTCATGCGATCGACACCGTGTTGCGGAGGATGCCGATCCCCTCGATCTCCACCTCCATCACGTCGCCGGAACGCAGAAACTCCGGAGGCGTGCGCGCGAATCCCACGCCTTCGGGCGTACCGGTCGCGATCACGTCGCCGGGTTCAAGCGTCATGCCGCGCGAGAGCTCCGCGATCAGACGTGGGATGCGAAAGATCATGTTGGCGGTGGTGCTGCGCTGTTTCTCGACGCCATTGAGCCGGAAGGCGATCGCGAGGGATTGCGGATCGGGAATTTCGTCAGCCGAGACGATCCACGGGCCGAGCGGAGCCGTATCGTCGAGGCTCTTCCCTTTGAACCACTGACCGTGCGCACGTTGCACGTCGCGTGCGGTAATGTCGTTAAAAGCGCTGTAACCGAAGATCACGTGCATCGCATCCTCCTCGCGCACGTTCTTGCAACGCACACCAATGATCACCGCGAGTTCGGCTTCGAAATCGTATTCGGGTGAAACGTCGGCTTGGAGGTGCAGTACGGCATCGGGTGCGGCGATCGCGCTTGGCGCCTTTGTGAAGAACGTTGGTACGTCGGGCAGCTTCAACTCGCGCCCGAGCGCACGCGCGCCCTCCTTTGCGTGCTCGAGGTAGTTACGACCCACGCAGAAGACGTTGCGGGAGGGGCGTAACGGCGCCTCGAGCGTGACGCCGGTTAGCGGCACGAGTTCTCCCGCGGCATGCCAGGCGATGCGTTCGTGCGGAGCGAGCCGCAGATAGTCGAGCATGGCCGGTGTGGTGATCGGCCGGATTGCATCGCCCTCGATCACGCCCGGTTGCGTGCGGCCGTCGGCTCTGCGGAACGTTACGAAGCGCATGAGGTTAGTGTATCACTCGCGCCGCCGCGTGAGATGCCAGAGATCGCAGTAGCGGCACCGATAAACCGAGAGCGTCTGCTCCATGCCGTTCATGAGCATGGTTGCGCGCGCGTGCGCTTCGCTCTCGTAGCGGTCTTTCGATTCGCAACTGCGCGCGCGGTCGGCCGCCTCGTCGAGTACGAACTCACGCGGCAGCGGCGGCAGCGGCTTACGGGTGCGGTGACGGCGAGCCAACGATAGCGTTGAGCGGCGGCAGGTTCTTGCCGCTGCGTGCGTTCTTGAACGCACGTGCTTCACGATTAGCGGTGTTCATCATGTCGTCCGCGGCGCCGAGCTGGTTGCCCCAGTTGCCCCCCGCTCGCAGCAGGGCGATCGAACGATGCACCGTGTGCGTCTTCGGATCGTAGTCGTAGCTCACCCGATAGAGGCCCACCTCGGCGGTGCCGTCCGGATGACGAATCCACATTTGAAGCACGTTGCCGTAGGTCTGCGCGTTGAACGTATAGTTCTTGCACGATTTGCCCGATTTCACGCGGACGACTTGACCCTTGCTGTTCACCTCGACGACGAACTCGGTATGGAGGCGTTCGTGCGGCAGCATGGGTTGGGGCTTGATACCATGAGCGCTCGTTGGATGCGTCGCGGCGAGTGCAGGCACGGCGGCGCCGGTGAGAAGGGTCGCAAGCGCGAGGGCCTGCGCGGCAAGTCGTTTCGTCATCGTCCTTCGGTTTCTGGGGAGTCTTTCGTGTCGGGAGAACGGCATCCGGACCGCGGGAAGTTCCCGTTGCGGGCGCCTGCTTCCCTGTGAGGGCCCCTGCCGGAAGGCTGCGGCGGCGGCGCGAAGCGTGCGCCTCGTGCTCCAACTCCGCTCCGTCCTCGCAGCGTTCCTCATGCTGATCGTCGCCGCAGCTCCGGCCTCGGCCGCGCGCCCCATCGTCGATCTGCACAAGCTCGACGCCTACTTTGCCCTCTTCGCGAGCGATTCAAACGTGCCGTGGGAGAAGACGGCGGTACGGCTGGACACCTACACGAGCGCACCCGTCGATTTTTCCGTATATCAGGTCGATCCGGCCGACGTGTTGACTGCGGGGAACAATTCACGGCCGCGCGCGATCGTGACGCGTGGGCGCAAGCCCGTGGCGCGCTTCACGTACAGGCCGCCCGGCGGGTATCAATTTCAATCGAATCGCGTTGAGATTCCGCTCGGATCGCGTCAGGGATTCTTCGTGGTCGAGGCGCGACGGGGCAATGTCGGGGAGCAGGTGTGGATCAATCGCACGCGCGTCGGCATCGTCGCCAAACAGTCACCGGGGGAACTCGTGTTGTACGCGACCGACCTCGGAACCGGGCGGGCGCTTGCGCACATGCGCGTGCAATTCGTGGTAAACCGCCGTTTCGACACGCGCTATACCGATGCGCATGGGACGATTCGCTGGACCGGCGGGCCGTGGCCCGTGTATGCGCTTGCGCAGTGGGGCGATAGCTATGCGTTTACGAGCCTCTTTCCGCAAGCGCCGTTGCCAAAAACAATCGTCGGCATTCGCGCAAGCACCGCGGTAACCCACGCGGGCGACGTTCTCGACGTCGTCGGTTTCGCGCGCACGCGCGAGGGATCGGAACTGCGAAGCGCGCGCGGCACCGTCGTCGTCACGATGCGCTTAGGTGCCGATGTCGTTGCTGAACGGCACGTGCCGCTCGATCGAGCCGGAGCGTTCACCGCGGAGCTAACGATCCCACCCGACGCGCGTGCCGGGAACTATGCGGTGCTTGCCGAGGCCGATGGCGGCGTGGGCGGGGCGAGCGTCCACGTCGATGCCGACGCTAACGGACTTTCGCTCGGTGTCCGTAGCGGGTGTAGCGGAACGTGCGATGCACGTCGCGACGTGCCGGTGATCGTGACGTCGTCGCGCGGCGACACGGAGGTGCACGTAACGGTCGTTCGATCACCACACGTGTACGTCGGCTACACGCCCGAGGGCGAACCGTGGGGTATCAGCACCTGGCTCGATCAAACCGTTCGTACCGATGAACACGGCCGCGCCGTCGTCGAAATTCCGATGCCGACCGACGGGCTAGCCTCCACCTACGGCGTGCGGGCCGAATCCGGTGGCGCGACCGCCGTGACCCGTATCACGGTTCCCACGGCGCGCGCGACGATACGGGTTGCGGTCGATCGTCACACGCAGACGCTCGGAACGCCGCTGGACTTCGACGTGTTCGCAAACGACGTCGATAGCGGAAAGCCACTCTCCGGCGCGCACGTCACGGTGCAACTTCAACACGGGAACTCGGTGCAAGAGCAAACCCTTGCGCTCGATCGCGACGGATATGCACGCGGCTCATTCTCGGCCCCGCAATTGGGCACGAGCCTCGTCCTCGCACGCGTGAGCGTCAACGGCGCACTTGCCCAGGACGCAGATCAGGTCAACGTCATTCCGCAAGCGACACGCGACACGACGAGCAGTAGTTCGGACGCGCACATCAAGCTCGATCGTGGCATCTATCATGCGGGGGAAGAGGTGCACGTCGAGGCGTCGGTTCCCGGCTCGCATGGCGACGCGTTCGTGACCCTCGAGGGCGCCCAAAGCGTGCAGAGTATGGTCGTGCCGGTGCGCGACGGACGGGCGCGCGCGACGTTGCGCGTCGGTGACACGGCGGGCGATCTGCGCATCGGTGCAGCCTTCGTGCGCGACGGCGCGATCGAGTGGACGAGCGTGCCGCTTGAACTCGACGCACCGGGACGTCCGCAATTCGTGCCGCTCAAGCTCGCGACACAGACGCTTGAACCGGGTCGAGATACGGCGTTGACGTTGCGCGACGTGAAGCCGGGAGCGGGAACGGTGATCGTGCGCATCTCCCGCGGGGCACCGTCCGGAAGCGCGCTCTTCGATTCGGCACCATCGCTGCTCGCGGTTGGCCTTGCGGCAACGCAAGTGAGTGCGCCAGCCGGAACCACCTGGCATCCTTGGGTGGATTCGACCGGCGCGCACGCGCTCGTGCTCGGATTCGAGCGGCGCGGCGCTCCCCCAAGGCATCTCGCGATCGCCGATGCCGATTCGCAGGCGGTGAGTTGGCAGGTGGTGCACACCGAAGGCTTGCCGATTCCGGTCAAGCTGCCGGCCGAAAGCGGACGGTACTCGCTCTCGGTTCTCGAAATGACCGACGATGGCCGTGTGATCGCGGCATCCTCTGATATCACGGTGCGCTAGATGAACGACCGGGCAACGCACGATCGCCTGCTGATGGTGCTCGATACCTACGGGCTCGTTTATCGAGCGTTTTTCGCGTTGCCTCCGCTCACGACGACACGTGGCGTCCCGATCAACGCGGTGTACGGCTTCACGATGATGCTCAAAAAGCTCATCAACGACGAAAAACCGACGCACGTGATCGCGGCGTTCGACAAGGGACTGCCAAAGGATCGTGTGGAGCTCTATCCCGGTTACAAGGCACAGCGCGAAGCGATGCCGGACGATTTGCGCAGTCAGTTTGCGCTCGTGCGCCGCGTGCTCGAGGTCCATCGCATCCCCGTGATGGAAATCGAAGGGCAAGAAGCCGACGACATCATCGCCACGCTTGCGAGCGAGGCGGAACGTCATCGGGAACGCACGCTCGTCGTCACCGGGGACTCCGATCTGCTCCAAGTCGTGGACGAAAACACGACGGTGTTGATGACGAGACGCGGGATCACCGATCTCGGACGGTACGATCCGGCCGCGGTGCGCGAACGGTTCGAGCTGGAACCGCGGCAACTCCCCGATTACCGCGGCCTCAAGGGCGATCCGTCGGATAACTTGCCCGGCATCCCCGGCGTCGGTGAGAAGACGGCGATCAAACTGATCAAGGCAGCCGGCTCGCTCGATGCGCTCGTTGCGGATCCGTCGCTTGCAGGAACTGCGAAGTTACAGGGCTTGGTAGAGCAGTACGGTGCGCAGGCATTGGTCTGTCGCGACGTCTCGGTCGTGCGACGCGATCTGCCGGTCGGTATCGATTGGGATCATGCGTACCGCGCTCCAAGCGACGCCGAACTCTATCCGCTCTACAGCGAGCTCGAGTTCAAGACGTTGCTCGCCAAGCTGAAACCGCCGGTCGAGGGACTGCCGCTCTTTGCCGGTGAGGAGCGCTTGAGCGGGGCGTACCGCTCGTACGTCGCGTCGGTCGATCCTCCTGAGTTTGCAAAGCTCGCCGCGGAATTGCGAGCACTCGCCGAAACGGAGCGACTCGCGCTTGCGGTGCACGAGCACGCGATCGGTGTCAGTGGCGCTCCGGGTACCGGGCTGAGCTTTGCGTTCGAGGCGTTCGCGCATGACACGGTACGCGAGGCTCTTACGCATGCGTTGCGCCGCGTTCCGCATGTGGCCGCATACGACGTCAAACGCATCGTGCACGTCTTGCGTGCGCACGGTGTCGTATTCGAGCGCTTTGACGACGATGCCATGCTGGCTGCGCACCTCTTGAACCCGTCTCGTGCCTTTGGGGATATCGGCGATGCGGCCGCGGAGCTGCTCCAGAGTGCGCTCGATACCGAAGCCGCTACGTACGCGGACGCGACGATGCAGATCCTCGCGGCCGCGCGTCCCGAACTCGAGGCGCGCGAACAACTCGATCTCTATGCGGAGGTCGAGGTTCCGCTCGCACCGATCCTCGCGCGCATGGAGGCCGCTGGTATTGCGGTGGACACGCGCGAGCTCGACCTGCTCGCGACCGAGATCGATGCCGTCATCGCGCGTGTCCAGCAACAGATTTACGATTATTCGGGAGAGACGTTCAACATCGGCTCCCCGCTGCAGTTGGGCAACGTACTCTTTGGAAAGCTGCAAATTCCGGGCGGTAAGAAGACGAAGACCGGATGGGCGACGGGCGTCGAGGTGCTACAGGGCTTGGCAAGCGCGTATCCGATCTGCGGGCTCGTGCTCGAGTGGCGCGAGGTGACCAAACTCAAGAACACCTACGTCGATGTGATACCGCAGATGCTCGATCCCCACGATCTCCGCTTGCACACGGTCTTCAACCAAACGACGACCGCCACCGGACGTCTCTCATCGACGAATCCAAACTTGCAAAACATTCCCGTACGCGGCGACCTTGGCCGGCGTATCCGCAAAGCGTTCGTCGCCAAAGACGCGGATCACGTCTTGCTTGCCGCGGACTACAGCCAGATCGAATTGCGGCTGATGGCGCATCTCTCCGGCGACGAGGCGATGCGCCGTGCGTTCGAAGACGGTGCCGATATCCACGACTTCACAGCGCGCCAGATATTCAATCTGGCGCCCGAAGAGGTGGTCGATGCCAACCAGCGCCGGATGGCCAAAAGTGTGAACTTCGGGCTGCTGTACGGCATGTCCGACTTCGGGCTGGCTCAACGCTTGGAAATCGGTCGTCAGGAAGCTCGCGAGATTACGGCTGCGTACTTTGCGCGCTTCCCCTCGGTTCAAACCTACATCGACCGTACGATCGAACAAGCGCGCATCCGAGGGTACGTGGAGACGATCCTTGGGCGCAGGCGATACATGCCGGCGCTGACGTCGAGCAACTATATGCTGCGCTCAGCGGCGGAACGCGAAGCGACAAACGCGCCGCTCCAAGGAAGTGCGGCCGATCTCATGAAGCTCGCCATGGTAAAGGTCGAGCATGCACTTGCGCAGGCCGGACTCGACGCAACGATGCTCCTGCAGATTCACGACGAATTGATTTTCGAGGTCCCGCGGAGTCAATTACACGACACGGCTCATCTGGTGCGTAACATCATGGAAAAGGCACTGGTTGTCAGCGTGCCGCTCGAAGTTACCGTTAAGTCGGGAAGCAATTGGTACGACGTGGAGGCGATGACCGATGTTTAGACTGTCTTTGGGCCTGCTGCTTGCGCTCGCAACGCCGGCGCCGCAGCATCTGTCAACTATTACCGTTCGAGCACCGAAGGCGACGCTGGTCTTGCAGGTCGCACGGACCGAGCGCGAACGCGAACTCGGGCTGATGTCGGTGACGAAGCTTGCGCCGCACACCGGCATGCTCTTCGTTTTTGGACAAGACGCGCCGGTAGAGTTCTGGATGAAAGATACGCTGATTCCACTCGATATGGTCTTCATCGGTGCTGATGGCCGCGTGCGAACCATTGCATCCGACGTGCCGGTCGTACCGCCCAACACACCCGACGACGCGATTCCGCGCCGAGCGGCATCCGCGAAGTACGTGATCGAGCTTGCCGCCGGAGAGGCCGCGCGTGACGGCCTCGCTACAGGCACGGTGCTCGTCGGCCTCTAGTTCGCGACGGGCAGGGTCGATCTCTCGCCACGCTGACGAGCGAGCACACCCCTGGTGCGGTCACAACTGCGCCGCGCATTTCGTTGATCTATACATGAAACGTTCATTCATCCTGGCGAGCGTGCTCGTCGCGGCATCGGTGGCAGTGGCACCGCATGCACGCGCAGCGCAAACGCACAGCGCAACCGTCTGCGGACGCGTCGACGCATCGCCGGCATACATCCTTCGGTTGCAACAATCTCCGCGACGACTCAACATCGTGATGGCAGAATCGGCGACGGATCAAGTCACGACCACCGTCAACCTCAACGGATCGTTCTGCTTCCGTCACCTCACCCCGGATCTGTATACGGTAACCGCGTTCCCGCGGGCGTTCGCGAGCTATTCCAAGCCGGTGATGGCAGTTGCCGGCAAGACGGTCCGCATCTACCTGGACCGGCGCGGGGAGTAGTCGAAACCTCGGGCTGTGCCCGAACTGCCTGAAGTCGAAACCATCGCCCGCGGCCTGGCCCATGCCGTGACCGGCCGCTCCATCGCCTCCGTCGTGATCCGCCTCCCGAAGATGGCGCAAGCCCCTCCGGGGGTGGATTTTGCGCGCGCCCTGCCGGGCGAACGAATCGTGGGGGTGGGGCGCCGGGCGAAATACGTGCTCGTGGAGCTGGCGTCGGGGCGGCGCCTGGTCACGAGCTTGCGCATGACGGGACGCCTCGTTGTGCAGCGCCCTGGCGAGCCCGACTTTCCCGGAACACACGTCGTGCTCCACTTTACGGACGGATCGCGCCTCAGCTTTGCCGATCTTCGCACCTTCGGGCGAATGCGGCTCGTCGAACCGGATGATGCCTGGGACAAAAGTCTTGGGCCGGAGCCGCTTTCGTCCGGCTTTACACCGGAGGCCTTTATCGGTATGCTCTCTGGGCGGACGACGCGGATCAAGGCATTGCTCCTCGATCAACAACGCATCGCGGGTATTGGGAATATCTATGCATGCGAGGCGCTGTGGAAGGCCGGGATCAAACCCGGGCGACCGGCCATGTCGTTGTCGAAGCCGGCGATACGGCGACTGCACCACGCCATCGTGGACGTCCTCACCCGCGCGATCGAAATGCGCGGAACGAGCGTTGACGACTACGTGGATGCCGAAGGCTTGCGAGGCGGATTCCAAAGCGCGCTCGCGGTGTACGGCAAGCTGGGTCAGCCGTGCGAACGTTGTGGATCTCCGATCGTACGAACGGTGATCGCACAGCGAGGAACGTGGTGGTGCCGCACGTGTCAGCGGTAGTCCGCAAAATAAAAATATTTGTAAGGTAGGAACTTCAACATCTCTACAACTGAAATCGCTCCCGCACTTCACGAGGAAGAAGATCAACTCGCGCTGGAGCAGCGCCTGTACGAAGAGTCGCTCAAGGTTCTCGATGAGGGCCAAGTCCTCAACGGCATGATCGTTCAGAAGGACAAAGACGAACTGCTCGTCGACGTCGGCGGTAAGTCCGAAGGCGTCCTTCCGTTCCGCGAACTCTCGCTTGCCGTCGAGCCGAAACTGCTCAAGGTCGGCGATACGCTCGAAGTGATGATCCATCGCATCGACGAGATGGACGGAACGCTCTTCCTCTCGGAGCGCCGCGCCCGCGCGCTCAAGACCTGGGAGAAGGTTATCGAAGCGCACGAGCGCGACGAAGTGATCGAAGCCACGGTTACGCAGGTCGTCAAAGGCGGCGTGCTCGTGGATCTCGGCATGCGCGGGTTCGTCCCGGCCTCGCAGATTCGCCGCCAGCCCGTCGGCAATCTCGACGAGCTCATCGGTCAGAAGCTGCGCTTGAAGGTGATCGATCTCGATCACAAGCG
>DAIDGX010000014.1 GCA_027452165.1 Vulcanimicrobiota bacterium
TCGCAAAGTTCGCGGTGCAAGGTACCCTCGGCGCGGTCGCGATGTATGAATCGGGGCCGCTCCACTTCATGCCCGGAACGAACTGGGAGTACAGCAGCACCAACTACTACCTGCTCGGACGCGTCATCGAACGCGTCTCGGATGAATCGTACAAAGCCTACGTACGCACGCATCTCTTCGCACCGGCGGGCATGAAAAACACCGCATTCGGCGACGACGAGCCGACGCTCCACGATACGGCTGTGGCCTATTGGAAGGGCGAGAACGGAAACCGTCCGCTGCACGTCGCACCCGTCGCCCCCGACAGTTGGTCGTGCGGCGCGGCCGGCATTGTTTTAACGGTCGGCGATCTCCTTGCCTGGAACAACGCGCTCGAATCCGGAAAGATCGATCCCGGGCAGCATCTCGATATCATCGTCTTCGAAAACACCGATTCGAGCAACCCTGAAATACTCGAAGCCGCGATCTTTCAAGCCCTCGTACCGCGCAACCAGTTCGGCTTCTAGTACGCCGCTCGACTTCCGATCGCTGACGCGAATCCCGCGACAGCAGCGGGGACCTTATGACCGCAATACGGAAGTACGGTACGCTGACATGAACAAGCTCCTTCCCGCATTCCTCGTAGCCGCAACGCTAGTTTCCGTGCCGCTCCGCTCTAGCGCCGGCATAATGAGCCTCCCGGCGCCACGCGCGGGTTCGATATGTACGTTCGGACCATACCATTACGGCGCAATCGGCAACGTTTCACCGGGCGCCCATTTACCCGACCGCCCCGGCCCGCACGGGAACGAAATCCGGCAAATTTACCGGGTCTTCATCTCCTACCGGTTAGGAACGGCGTATTTCACTGGCCTTGCCGGATTCATCACCAAGTCGTTCCAAGGAAAATACGCCTTCTCACCGGCGGGTCGCCCCACGGTAACGTTCGATCTCGCGCTTTGGTCAGTGGTCATATCGCCACCGAAGGATCCCGCACATCTGCCCATCGCGCGGTGGATGCACAGAATCGTTTCGAATACGACCTTTCACCCAAAACCCGATCAGCGCCAGCTCGATATCATGCGCGGAACCGAATTAGAAACGGCCGTCTCGCCATGTTTTTCGCACGACTGGGACGGCGTAACGGGCTCTTGACCGCACGCGCGGCATCTGCTATTCTTCGCTGCACCATGATCTCGGCGAACGTTACGACGTCCACGACGACCACGACCACCACGACGATTCTCGTCCGGTGTAGGGTTGACGTAGGCTAAAACGAGATCACGACCAGCTTACGAAGCCCCGCACCACATGGTGCGGGGCTTCTTGCATTTTTACGGAGATTCGCGATGCGCGTAGTATGCGGCGACTGCGGAGCGGTTGCAGACCCCTTACACATTTGCCCGTGCGGCGGCTTGCCCGAATTTGCACTCGATACGCCGCGCCTCGATCCGCTCGGCCTGCGGCGCGTGGTGCGCGAACGGCGCGCTTCGTACGAGCCGCTCTTCGCTTCCGGCGTGTGGCGTCTGCGCGAGCTGTTGCCACCGATCCACGCGCAGCACGTCGTCACCCTCGGTGAAGGTAATGTACCGCTCTACGACTCCGCGGCGGGCGCGCGGTACGCGGGCGTCGCGCATCTCGCGTATCTGCACCTCGGCATGTCGCCCACCGGCAGCTTCAAAGATCTCGGCATGACCGTTGCGATCAGCGCCGCCCGCGCACGCGGCGCACGCGCCGTCGCCTGCGCGAGCACCGGCAACACCGCCTCCTCGATGGCCGCGTATGCCGCACGCGCCGGGATCGACGCGATCGCACTCGTCCCGCGTGGACGCGTGAGCGACGCGAAGCTGGCGCAGATGCGCGAGTACGGAGCGCGCATCATCGATGTCGATGGTTCATTCGACGATGCCTTCGCCGAACTCGAGCGCCTCGGTGAGGTAATGGTCGTAAACTCCGTCAACGCCTACCGTATCGAAGGGCAAAAATGCGCGGCCTTTGCGTTGCTCGAAGCGCGTGGATGGCGCGCGCCCGATTGGATCGCGCTCCCCGGCGGCAATCTGGGCAACATTTCGGCGTTTGCCAAGGGTTTGCGCGAAGCTCGCGCGCTCGGTCTCATCGATCGGCTGCCGCGCATCGCCCTCATACGCGCCGAGCGCGGCATCGACACGGCCGCAAGCGCCATCGCCGTAGGCAAGCCGAAATCGCAAGCGCGCGCGCAACGTGCGTTGCGTGATTTCAACGGCGTCGCGTGCATGCTCAACGATGACGCGATCTTCGCAGCCAAGGCGGCGATTGGGCGCGAGGGTATCGGCTGCGAGCCCGCCTCGGCGGCGTCACTCGGCGGCCTGCGTGCGCTGCGCGCACACGGCACGATCGCGCCCGATGCCGACGTGGTTGCCGTCCTCACCGGGCACGTGCTCAAAGACCTTCGGGTACGCGCGCATGCCCTCGCCTAGCAGCTTTCGCGTGAGCGTTCCCGCGACGAGCGCCAACCTCGGCCCAGGCTTCGACGCCGTCGGCATCGCGCTCGATCTGTATCTGCATGCGCATGCCACGCCCGCAGATGCCTTTCGCGTGAGCTTTGGCGGCGCCCACGCGCCCTCACACGACGGCTTCGCGCACGGCATCGTCACCGCGATGCAGCGTATTCACCCGGCGTTGCCGCGCGTCGCACTGCACGTTGAGAACGCTATTCCGCTCGGCAAGGGCCTGGGCTCGAGCGCGGCCGCGGCGGTGCTCGGTCTTCTCGTCGCTGCCCGCGCGCGCGGCGAAGCGCTATCGCGCGAGCGTGTGGCGCAGCTCGCCTGCGAACTCGAAGGGCACCCGGATAACGCGCTCGCAGCCGTGTACGGCGGCGCCGTGATCGCCGCATCCGCCCGCGCACGCGACTGCGTACGCCTCGGCGCGCCGCGCGGCATACGCGCGCTCGTCGTCGTTCCGCAACTCGACCTCGCCACGCCCGCCGCGCGCGCCTTGCTCCCCAAGCGCTACGATCGCGCCGACGTGCTTTTCACCGCGCAACACGCATCGTTGCTCGGCGCCGCCCTTGCCTCGGGCTCGTGGCGCGCGCTGCGTGCGGCAATGCGCGATCGCGTGCATCAACCCTACCGTGCGTCGCAACTTCCGGGCGTGAACGCCACGCTCGCGCTGCGCGCGCGCGAATTGCTCGGCATCGCGCTCTCGGGCGCGGGACCAAGCGTGCTTGCGATCGTTCACCGCGCCGCCGACGTGCGCGCGCTCGGCGCTCGCCTCGAGGCCTGCTTTGCCCGCGCCGGCGTGGCGGCCACCGCCATGGAGCTTGCCTTCGCGGCGCGCGGTGCCACGGTGCGACGGGGTTGACGTCATGAATCGTCGCGTGCTAAGGTGTCGCCAATGTTCGCGCCCACCGCCGTCATGATGTGTTCCATGTGCTGCCGCATGCAAATGCGCACGGCCTGGGTCGTCATGGAGCATCGCGTGTAGCCGAACAGCCCTACACAACGAACGCTAACCACGACGCCCCTCGCCAAGATCGCGAGGGGCGTCGTCGTTTTCCTCGCCTTCCCATCTCACCAGGAGGCACAAGTCATGGATTGCACCGCAGGCGTCGCCCTGCTTGGATGCGGCACCGTCGGCGCACACGTTGCGCAACGGCTGCTGCACGATCGCGACGCGATCGAACGCCGGAGCGGCATACGCTATCAGGTGCGCGGCGTTGCCGTGCGCGATCTTCTCAAGCCGCGCCCCGAAGGACTCGACGCGCTCTCCTTTACCCGCGATGCCCGCGCGCTCATCGACGATCCCGCGATCGACGTCGTGATCGAATGCATCGGCGGCACGACCGACGCGATGGAGCTCGTCGAGCGCGCACTCGAACGCGGTCGCGCCGTGATCACCGCAAACAAGGATCTGCTCGCCACCCACGGTCCACGTCTGCGCGCGCTCGCTGCCGTGCGCGGCGCAAGCCTCCGGTACGAAGCCGCGGCCTGCGGTGCGATCCCCGTAATTCGCTTGCTCGACGACGCGCTTGCCGGCGACGAGATCAGCGCGCTTGCGGGCGTGGTCAACGGCACCTGCACCGCGATCCTCTCCGCGATGGAATCCGGCGCCGATTACGACGAAGCGCTCGCCGGCGCGCAGGCGCGCGGCTACGCCGAAGCCGATCCGTCATCCGATGTTGACGGTGACGACGCCGCGCACAAGCTCGCGCTCCTGATGCAACTCGCCTTCGGGCTCGCCGTCATCTCGCCGCGCATCCGCCGTAGCGGTATCGCCCAGATCGCCAAGCGCGAGATCGCGCGCGCACGGATGCTCGGCTACCGCATTCGTCTCGTCGCGGCAGCCGTGCGGCAACGCGACGGGGCACGCGCCGAGGTTGCGCCGGTGCTCGTGCGCGCCGAGCATCCGTTTGCGCAAGGCGCGGGCCCCGAAAACGTCGTGCGCGTCGTCGCGCGCGACGCGGGCGCACTCGTGCTTAGCGGCAACGGCGCGGGCGGTGCCCCCACCGCGTCGGCAATCCTCGGCGACCTCGTGACCACGCTGCGCACCCTGCGCGGTCGTCACGATAGCCCGCAGCGCACGCAAGCGCTCAACGCCGCGCTCGAGATCGCGCCGTTCTTCGCCGAACTCGCGCGCCATCCAGAACTCCCGCGCTTTCCGGTGTGGGATGATACCCTCCTCAATGCTCCGGTCTCGCTTGCCTCGCAAGCGTACTCCTGACCGGGAAAGGACCCCAACTCCATGAGCGTCACGCTCGATCAACCGGCTCAACCGCACTTCGATACCCTCGCCATTCACGGCGGCCACGCAGGCGATCCCACGACCAAATCGCGCGCGGTGCCGATCTACCAAACCACCTCGTATCTCTTCGAGAACACCGAGCACGCAGGCAAACTCTTCGCGCTCGAAGAGTTCGGAAACATCTACACGCGCATCAACAATCCCACGACCGACGTGCTCGAGCAGCGACTCGCCGCGCTCGAAGGCGGCGCCGCCGCGCTTGCCGTCGCAAGCGGCCAAGCCGCCAACCTCTACGCTATTCTGAACATCGCCAAGGCTGGCGATCATATCGTGAGCTCCGCCTCGCTCTACGGCGGCACCTACAACGCGTTTGCGCACACGCTTAAACGCTTCGGCATCGCCGCGAGTCTTGTCGATTTCAGCGATCCCTTCGCCGTGGAAGCCGCGATTCAACCCAACACCAAGGCGCTCTTTGCCGAGACGATCGGCAATCCCAAGATCGACGTGCTCGACATCGCGCTCTATGCCGATCTCGCCCACCGTCACGGGCTTCCGCTCATCGTCGATAACACGCTCGCGACGCCGTATCTCCTCAAACCCATCGCGCACGGCGCCGATATCGTCGTTCACAGCGCTACCAAATTCATCGGCGGTCACGGCACCGCAATCGGCGGCGTCATCATCGACGGCGGCCACTTCGACTGGGCCGCGAGCCCGCGCTTTGCGGAGTTCGTCGAACCCGATCCTTCGTACCACGGCCTACGGTACGCGCCCGTCTTCGGCAACATCGCCTACATCCTCAAGGCACGCGTGCAGCTCTTGCGCGACGTCGGCGCCGCGCTCTCGCCCTTCAACGCCTGGCTACTGCTGCTCGGCCTCGAAACGCTCGGCCTGCGCGTGCAGCGTCACAGCGAAAACGCCCAGGCCGTTGCCGCGTTTCTCGCAACGCATCCGAAGGTCGCCCGGGTCTCGTATCCCGGCCTTGCAAGCGACCCGGCGCACGAGCGCGCGCGCCGTTATCTGCAAGGCGGCTTTGGCGCCATCCTCACCTTCGACGTAGCAGGCGGCGAACGGGAGGCGCGCGCCGTCATCGACCGTTTGAAGCTCTTCTCCTTGCTTGCAAACGTCGGAGACGCAAAATCGCTCGTCATCCATCCGGCAAGCACCACGCATCAACAGCTCACCGAAGCCGAACGCCTCGCAAGCGGCGTCAACGGATCGACGATTCGTCTCTCGGTCGGCATCGAAGATACACGCGATATCCTCGCCGATCTGCATCAGGCGCTCGAAGCATAACCATGGCCTACACGATGTACGGGTCACCTTCGGCACGCGGCGACAACGTCGTGCTCGTCTGTCATGCCTTAACCGGCAACAGCCGCGCCGCCGAATGGTGGCCCGGCATCGTCGGGCCCGGCGCCCTCTTCGACCCCCAGCTGTGGTGCGTCATCGGCCTAGATATCCCCACGCCCGCTTCGGATAGCGTCGAGAGCGTCGCATCGCTCGTGCGCGCGCAGATGCGCACGCTCGATGAACTCGGCATCGCGCGGCTGCGCTTCGTCATCGGCGGCTCGCTCGGCGGCATGCAGGCGCTGCAATGGGCACTCGATGCTCCCGAGCGTATTGATCACGCGATCGTGATCGGCGCGCACGATCATCACAGCACAATGGGCATCGCACTCAACGCGGTGCAACGCGACTGCATCGCGCTCGATCCACAGCAGGGTCTCGGCATCGCGCGTAAGCTCGCCATGCTCACCTACAAGTCGGAAGCGTTGCTTCGCGCTCGGCACGATCGCCGCCCCGACCGCAACGATCCCGAACGCTTCGATATCGAAGGCTACCTCGACCATCAAGCGCGCATCTTCCGTGCGCGCATGGATCCCGTCACCTACGTGCAGCGCACGCATCTTATGGATAGCTTCGACGTTCGCAACCGTCACAAACCCTCCGGCGTCGAACTCACCTTCGTCGGCATCTCCTCCGATTGGCTCTTCCGCCCTGAAGCGATACGAACCGCGGCCGCCCGCTTCGGCGCGCGCTATCTCGAACTGCCCAGCGACCAAGGTCACGACGCATTTCTCGCCGAACCGCACGCGCTGCGCGCTCTCCTCCAGCCACTCGTTCGCGATGCCGCGATCGAACTCCACACCGAGCGAGGAGGCGCCCGCGCGTCATCGTGCAACAAGCGATGCAGCGCCACCTACGGTTGAGCGCGCGCTTGATTGAACCGCTTGGAGATGCGCGAAGCTATGCAAACCACGATTGTTCCAGGGATCTCGATGTGGTCGCTCTGGCAACCCGACCGCAACCTTTTCTTTAACTCGTTCTTCGTCGAAGGCCCGCAAGAAAATTTCGTCGTCGATCCGCTCGACGGCGGCGAGCAGGTCATGGAGCAGATCGCCGCACGAGGCGGTATCGCGTGGATTCTCATCACCAATCGGGATCACGAGCGCGCGGCGCACGCCTTCGTCGAACGTTTCGGTGCGCGCGTTGCGGCAAGCGAACGCGATGCGCCGCTCCTGCGGGTTCCGGTCGCGCATGCGCTCCGCGACGGCGAGACGTTTCTGGGTGCTACGGTGCTCGCGTTTCGCGGCCTCAAGACGCCGGGCGAGATCGCGCTTGCGTTTGCCGATCGCCAGACCGTGCTCGTTGGCGACGCCCTGGTCGGAAATCCCGCGGGCTCGTTGCGGCTTATGCCCGCCGAGCAGTTGCAGGATCCCGCCGCCGCGCTTCTCTCGCTGCGCGCACTGCGCGGCGAGGAGCCCTTACACGTGCTCGTCGGTGACGGCGCGTGCATCTTCGAACACGGCGTCACGGCGTTGCAACGTGCCTACGAAGCGCAGCGCGACGTCATGGTTCACCGCATCAATCTCGATGAGCTCGCGTTTACCCCGGTTGGCTCGGGTCGCTACCGCTGCGAGGATGCCGAAGCTGGCCTGCTCGTGGGCGCACAGCGTCTAGGATACCGCGTCACCCGGCTCCAGCCCGGAGCGGTCTTCTGCCCGCTCCACTGGCATGCAAGCGAGGAAGAGCTCTTCATCGTTTGGGAGGGAACGCCCAGCATTCGCACCGAGCACGCGACGTGGCGACTGCGCCCGGGCGACCTCGTCGCCTTCCCGGCGCGACGCGAGGGCGCACATCAGCTCCTCAACGAGTCCGACACCCCGGCGACCGTGATCCTGATCTCGCTCGAAGACCCCGATCGCGACGATTGCTTCTATCCGGATTCCCGCAAGGTGTGGGTCGCGGGCGGCCAGGTGATGCTCCGCGACCACCCGGCACTCGACTATCTCGACGGCGAGCCCCGCTAGCCCGTCACGGGCGTTCCGGCCGCCTGCAGGGGAACCGCCCCAATTTGAGAATCGTTCGCATAATACATTATGAGAATGATTCGCATTTTTGTCGCAGCCCTGCTCCTTTCGCTCCTCCTCCCCACGCCCGCGCCGGCCGCCCAGCTCCTGACCGGCGTCGTCCGCACCGCGGCTAACCAGCCCGTCGCGGCGGCGGTCGTGCACCTTGCCGGCGATAACCTCGAACTACAGCGACGTACCGATGCGACGGGGCATTTCGCGTTCGGCGGCCTTGCGATCGGCACGTACCGCCTCTCCGTCACCGCGGCGGCGGGTATGGCCCTCGCCACGGTTGACCTCTCGAGCGGCGGCGCGAACATCCACCTCACGCTTCTTCCAACCCTCGCACGCGTGCGGGTCGGCGGTACGCCGCCCTTGCAGGGGAGCGGCACCGACGTCGCCTTCGATCGTGCCACCCTTGCGCGCATGCCCGCGGGTTCCGGCATTGCCGCCCTGCTGTTGCAAACGCCCGGTGCCGCGCGCGGCGCAAACGGCGTCGTGCACGTCAACGGCGATCACGGCGATATCCAATATATTGTGGACGGAACGATCGTGCCGCAAGATCTCAATCGCACGATCGGTTCCGAGATCGATCTTGCCGACGCATCCTACGTCGATATCGCCGAAGGTGCCTATCCGGCTGAATACGGCGATCGCTTCGGATCGGTGGTCAGCATTACCACCCGCGGCAAAAGCGGTCCGCCGGGCGCAACCGCTTCCGTCACGGAAGGTTCGCTCGGCTACGCAAGCAGCTCGTTCGCGGTCCACACGCCGCTTGCCGGCGGCACACTCGTCTCCAGCCTTTACGCCGAACGCTCCGGCCGCGCGCTCGACCCACCCGACCCCGTCGCCGTCCACGACGCGGGAAGCGCCGCCAACACGTTCCTACGCTATACGCACGTGCAACGCGACGGGTACTGGAACTTCACGCTCACCCATGCGCTCCAAACATTTCAGATACCTAATGACGTGAGCGCCGGGCAACCTGCCGCAACCGACGACGTCGAGACCCAGAACGATCTCTTCGGCACACTCGAATCGACCCACATGTTGCGTCAAGGCGGCTCGCTGCGCTACGGCATCGGCTTCAAGCGCTCGGGCATCGTCGATCTTCCCGACCAAACGCTCGACCTTGCCTATAGTCCTTTCTCGCTGCTTGCAAACCGGCTCGCGCGCGACGTGACGTTCAATCTCGATGACGACGTACGCTCGTTGCACCACGACCTCCGCTTCGGCATCGATCTCGATGCAGCGACCGTGCACAAACGCTACGCGGTAACGCTCGCTCCAAACGCACCCGCGGGATTGCCGAATACCGTGATCGACAACGCGCCCAACGTCGGCCACACGACGGCCCTCTATCTCCAGGACGGATGGCAGATCACTCCGCGCTACCGGCTCGATCTTGGCTTACGCTCCGATTCCTTCACGATCTTCTCGACGCAGTTCGCACGCGGCTTTGCGCAGATCAGCCCACGCGTGAAGCTCACCCGCAGTCTCGGCTCGCGTTCCGACGTCTATTTGTACTATGGCCGCTTCTTCACACCGTTCTCGCTCGAGAACGTCTCGCCGAGCGCGGCCTATGCGCTCAGCGCCACGGTGCAAGCCTCACCGGCCCCCTTCGACCTCCGCCCGCAGCGTGACTCCGACTACGAAATCGGCGGACATCTCCCGCTCGCTCGCGGCATTCTCGGCTTGCGCGTCATGCAGAAGAACGCAACCGACCTCATCGACGACACGCAGGTCGGACTGACGGCGCTCCACCAGGATATCAATTACGCGCAAGGGCGTATCGCAACGCAAAGTGCCTATTATCAGCAACCGGCCTGGAACGGCGGGCGCATTTACGCCTCACTCGCACACACACGCTCCGTCAATCGCGGTTGCGAAACGCAACTGCTCGCGCCGTGCTTCGGCGCACCGAGCGACTGGACGCCCGCCGATCACGACCAAACCTGGGACGCAAGCGGCGGGATCGTCGTGAACAACGCGCGCGGTGGCTGGTTCTCGGCAAGCACCGAGTACGGAAGCGGACTCTCATCGTCTGGGTTATGTGCCCCCTCGGTGCTCTTCTGCAAAGTACCGCCGCACCTCACGTTCGATGCCGAAGAGGGCATCGCACTACGCCAGCACATCGTCTTGGAGATCGCGCTACGCAACCTGCTCAACGACCGCTATCGCATTACCTACCTAAACGCGCAGGGCAACCACGACGCAGCCCCGCGCACGCTCCGCCTCACCCTCCGTCTGCGCTAATGCTCCGGGTCGTGCGCCGCACCTTACGAGAACAGGCTATCGATATCGTCGATATCTAGATCGAACGTTTCGTTCGCGTCATCGAGCAGCCCAGCCGCGAGTGCGCCTTTGCGCTGCTGCAGTTCAAGAATGCGCTCCTCGACGGTCCCCTCGGCTATCAACTTATACACAAACACATGCTCCGTTTGTCCGATACGGTGGGCCCGATCCGTCGCTTGCCGTTCGACCGCGGGGTTCCACCATGGATCGTAGTGGATCACGGTATCGGCCGCCGTTAGGTTCAACCCCGTCCCGCCGGCTTTAAGACTGATGAGAAAGAGCGGTACCTCGCGTCGTTGGAAGCGTGCTACGGGCGTCTCTCGATCGCGTGTGTCGCCGCGCAACTCGACGAATGGAATCCCGTGCTTCGTAAGCTCCGGCTTCATGAGATCGAGCATCGATGTAAACTGGGAGAACAGCAGAATGCGCCGGCCGTCGTCCACCAGGCTCTCGAGCATGTCAAGCAGCGCTTCGAGCTTGTGCGACTCATGCACGCCTTTCGCGCCGCTCGCCTTTAGCAATCGCGGATCGCAACACACTTGACGCAACTTCAAGAGTGCGCCGAGCACAACGATGCGGCTTCGCGCAAGCCCGCGACGTGCGACCTCATCGACAACGCGTTTGTGCATGGAGATACGAACCGATTCGTAAAGGTCGCGCTGCGGGCCGCGCAGTTCGATCCGTTGAACGATCTCCGTTTTTTCAGGCAGATCCTGCGCAACGTCTTCTTTCGTACGCCGCAACAAAAATGGTTTAATACGTGCTGCGAGCGCGTTCCGGCGCAAGGTGTCGTCATGTTTCTCGATCGGCGTGCGAAAGAGCCGAGAAAAGCGGGCCCGATCCGCCAGCAAGCCAGGCACCGCCAAGTCGAAGATCGACCACAGCTCTTCCAGATGGTTCTCAATCGGCGTCCCGGTCAATGCCAGGCGTTGACGCGCGCGTAACTTGGCGACCGCCAATCCCGCCTTTGCTTTTGGATTTTTTAGCGCTTGCGCTTCATCCAGCACGACCATCGACCATTCGATTGCGGCAAGATGCTCGATATCGCGGGGCAGCAGCGCATAGGTCGTGAGCACGATCTGCGCGCCTGCGATCGCTGCGAACCGCTCGGCACGATCGGCCCCGGTCAGTTCGAGGAGCGCAGCAGCGGGCAAAAAGCGCGCCGCCTCCGACCGCCAGTTGGGTACAACGCTCGTGGGCGCCACCACCAGGACCGGCGCCGCAAGACGCTTGGCCGCACGTTCGATCGCGATATGGGCGAGCACCTGAACCGTCTTGCCCAACCCCATGTCATCGGCAAGCACGCCGCCGAATCCAGTTTCACGCAGCGCTTGCAGCCACGCGACCCCCTCGCGCTGATATGGTCGCAATTCCGCCTTGAAGGTCTTCGGAAGGCTCAACCGCCGCTGCGGGTGTCCGGTCAACGTCTCGATAACGGACCGCAGCGACGGTGCATGCGCGCTTCGGAACCGAAGCTCATCGCCGTCGCCAAGCGACGCCGCGCGTGCGACCGGAACCGCAATGCGTCCGTCACGTGCACCATCGGCCTCAACGACGAGCGCGCCGATCGTCGCCAGCACGCGTGCAACGCGCTCCGACGCGAGCGCCACATACCTTCCGTCATCCAATCGTCCCACGAGCGGTGCCGTGCGCCCCGCGATCGTGCGCGGATCGGTTGCAAGCGAATGCCCTTCTCGCTCCAACGCGTTGATCAGGACGGGAAGCAGCGGCACCCGTTCGCCGTTCACCTCGATGCCGAGTTCGAGCTCGAACCATTGCGGCCGCTCCTCGTCAAACAAGTCCGCCGTCCAGCCATCCTCGTGCGGTGCAAGGAGCCGGTACGGGAACTCGGGATCGATCTCCACGGTAAACCCATCGCGTACGAGCTCGGGAAGATGCTTGCTCACGATCAGCATCCAGCGCGTGTCAGCCTCGTACGATTGGTAGTACACCGCTCGTTCGCGCCCGATTTCGTATGGCCACGACACGGGCGATAGCCCGAGACGTCGAATTCGCTCGCGCGCATCGTGCTCGAAGGCCATCCGTCGCGGCCAGACCGTCACACGATCGCCCGTGCTCGATCGCAACTCGCGTTCCGATTCCCCGGGCGCAATCAGGCGATCGCCGTAGCGAAAGCGTAACTCCATCACCGGCTGCGCCGGCTTCCGATAAGACCCGTCACGTACCGGCGGTAAGACGTAGAGGCGTACGTGCGCCACCGGATCGGCGTCGATGCTCTCTATTTGAATTCGCGCTGCGGGTGCCTCGATGCGCGCGTGGGAAAACACATGGTGTAATGCCACATGCACGCGCTCGGCTTGTTCGCCCGAAAGCGGCGGCGACGAGACCACGAACGCTGCAATCTCGGGCACGGCATCGAGTTCCACGGGACCCGCGACGCCACGCTCCGGATCGACGTACCACACCGGGACGCTCGGAAGTACGGCAGCCCGCTCCATGCCGTGCAAGCGTGGACGCTGGCGCGCGTCCTCGTCAAGCGCCCATACGATCTGCGTGCGTTCGCATGCTTCCAGTCGTAACGGTGGGTTATCGAGTGACTGCCAGTGTAGGCGTCCTGTCTTCACCAAGAGTTCGAGCAGGTTGGCAAGCAACGTAGGCGAGAGCGTGTGTCCGCTATGAGCCATCACACCCGCAGCCTGCGCGAGCCGGCCGATCGTTCGATCGACCGGAACAACGGCCTTGTGTTGACCTACCGGCAAGTTGTAAAGCGCGTAGTCGCGCGGAGATCCAAATGCGCCGTTTTTGCGAATCGGCACGATCCACGCCGCAAGCAGTATCTCAGGTATTGCATGCACGAGTTGCACATCGATCGTATACCGCAGGTGCTCACGCTTCTCAAGCGACTCGAGAGCCCTCAGGTTTTCATGATGCTCGGCGAGCATCTGAATCCACACATCCACGGTGCCCTTGTTCTGCTCGCCACGGCGTGTCAGTGCAAGGGCAACAGCCACCACATGCTTGCAATTCCACTCCATAGGACACGAGCACGACCCGTCGATCGCCACGCGCCCACGATCGTCTCGAACGGAGACGCGCACCGTATAGGCCTCGCGCCGGCTACCGAGCACAAGCCCATCCGCGGTCGTCGCGTCGATCGTAACGACCCGAAGCACGCGTCCGGCTCGATGATAGGAAAGTCCTCGTTCGAACGTTTGGCTGTCGAACGATCGAGCAATGGTATCAGGCGTCAGTTGCAACGCCGGACCTGCAGCTTGGCGACGATCCGCAGTCGCGCGGTCTTCTCATCAACCATCGTACAATGCACGCGAGGTAGTACGGCCCCCGGCACGCGATCACCCTGCCACTTCGACGCGCCGCGAGCGGCAATACGTCGCCACCTACCCGAGAGCAAGCGCAACTGCGGCCTCCTCGCTCATCGCCGCGCCCTCGGCCAGATGCATTGCGAGCGAGGCTCCGAGCGACTCGTGCAATGCCGCGAGCAACTCGCGCTGCGTAATATCTTCGCATTGATCGGCCTGACGCGGCGCGTGAAGAACGCCGTCGCGCGCGTCGCAGAAGCCGATCAAGCGCGCGGCCCGAACCACATCACCGCAGCCGAACGCCACCATCGCAAATGCTTGCAGCGCATAGGTAATCGCGAACGTCACGTGCGACGCCCGCGCGACGTTGAGCGCACGGCGTGCGGTGCCGCTCGCGACCTCCCACTCGCCGAGCGCCGCCGCGTAGATCGCGAAGTTCGCCGCAGCGCTGCCGTGCAGATCGCGTAGCCCTTCAGCTTCCGCGATGGCGAGCGCCTCTTTGCCGTACGCGTAGGCGCGCTCTCGTTCGCCCGCCGAAAACTCCATCTCGCTGATCCACGTCAAACACGAGCCGACCAACGGAGCGTCCCGCTCCGCACGCGCCAACTCCAGCGCCTCGAGTAAGACCGCACGTTTGATCGGAAACTCGGAGATATCGATCGTGAGCCCACGGGTGCGCAGCGCCGCGATCAGTTCCTGTTTGTTTCCGTGGTTGCGCGAGAGTTCAATCGCCTGGCATGCGAGTTCGTCGGCGTATGCACGTTCATCGCGAAAATACCATCCGATCGCCTGCGCGAGCACGCGCAGCGCCACCGCCTCGTCGCTCGGCCGATCCAGCGCGCGAAAGAGTTCGAGGGCACGTTCTGCGGCGCGACGTTCCTCGAGCGCCGGAAGCAGGCGCAGCGCCCCGATCTCCAGATTGAGACGAGCCTCCTCATACAGCATCTCGCCCGGCGGCAACGCATCGAGCGCCCTTTGCGCCGTCCGCAAGCCTTCGACCGGAACGACGTGCCGGAAAAACGCTAAAAGCGCGACGGCCAATTGCACGCCCAGACGCACGTCGTTGCCCTCGTCGAGGGTCCATTGAAGCGCCGCGCGCATGTTGTCGATCTGGGTGAGCAACGCCGAAAGCCAGGCTCGCTGCGGTTGACCGGGAGTGCGCTCGGAACGCGCATCGACGAAATCGAGCACCCACCGCGCGTGACGTTCGCAGATCTCAGCGACGTCTTCGTGCTCCCTCATCGCGCCGAAGGCGAATTCGCGAATCGTCTCGAGCATCCGCAGTTGGGCGCGCGCTTCCGACGGCTCTCCAACGACGAGCGATTTGCGCGCCAGGCGAACGAGTGCATCGCCGACGTCCTTTGGGGAGAGCTCCAGGTCCCAGCACACCGCCGCCGCCGCTTCCACCGGAAACCCTCCGCGAAACACGGCGATGCGCCGGAAGACGCGCTGTTCGTTCTCCGTGAGGAGGTTGTAGCTCCACGCCACGAACGACGACATCGTCGCCGGAAATGCATGCTCGCGCAACTCGCGTTCGAGCGTCTCCAGTCCCACGGCCGCCGCGCGAGGCGCGGCCAACTCGATGGCAAGGGCGATCCCGTCGATACGGCGGCAGATCGCCGCGACCAGCAAGACCTCGCGTTCGCCGAGCGCGAATCGGGGATCGAGCGCCCGCAAACGTTGTACGAACATCTCGACGCAATCGTATCCACGCGCCTCGGATGCCTGGAGTTCTCCCTCCGGCGGAATCGCAAAGGTCGCGAGGGCGTACACGAACTCGCCCGCGATCCCCAGGGGCTCGCGGCTCGTCATCAGCACGCGCACTCCCGGACACGCGGCGACGAGCGCTTGCACGAACGTTGCGATCGCATCCACAAGATGCTCGCAGTTGTCCAACACCAGCAAGAGCTGCTTTTCGCGTACCCGTTCGATCAGCGCCTGCACCGTGCCGTCGATGCGCTCGTCGAATAACGCCGCAACGGCACTGGGAACAGCGGAGCCCTCGTGAACGGCGGCAAGCTCCGCAAACCACACGCCGTCGTCGTAGGCACCCGATGCGCGCGCGGCGAGTTCGATTGCCAAGCGTGTCTTTCCGCAGCCGCCGGCGCCCGCGATCGTCACCACGCGATGGGCGCCGAGCGCCGTGTCGAGATCGCGCAGTTCGCGTCGCCGCCCGACGAGCGGTGCCGGCTCCTTCGGCACGTTCGATCCGCTTCGTAGGATCGTACGCGCGGCCGGCACGCGTGCCGAGACGTACGACTCGGCAACAACGCGATTGCGTCCACCTGCCTTTGCGCGATACAACGCTTCGTCGGCGTCGTGAAAAAGCTCCACGCCGCTCTCCCCGCCTCGAATCGCCACGGCGCCGATGCTCACCGTCACGTAGCCCAGCGACGAGCCACGGTGCGCAATAGCGAGCGCCGCCACGCCCTCGCACGCCGCCTCACACAGCGCGATCGCCTCGTCGAGTTCCACGCCGTAGAAGAGCATGACGAACTCTTCGCCGCCATAACGCGCGAGTAGATCGCCCGGACGGCGCGTCACCGCGCTGAGCGCCTGCGCGATCGCGCGTAGACACGCGTCCCCCGCTTGATGGCCGTACCCGTCATTGAACGCTTTGAAGAAATCGACGTCCACCACGGCAAGTGCCAGCGGCACACCGTGCTCGCGGGCGCGCGCGCACGTCGCTTCGAGCGTCTCATCGAATCGCCGGCGATTTGCGACGCCCGTCAACGGGTCGAGGTGTGCCAATTCCTCAAACCGCTCGCTGCTCTGAATGAATCGTTCCACGTGCAGACGCGTTGCCACCGCGTGCAGGCACGCCTCGAGGAGCGCGCGGCTCTCCTCGTCCAGGTCCGGCATTTCGCGAATCGCAAACACGCCGGCCACTTCGCCGCCGAAACGCAGCGCGAGCCCATCCTCATCCGCCGCGATCGGCTCACCGGGGGCCACGATGCGCACGCTGGATGCACCCGAGAGTTCGCAGAGCAGCGCCGCACACGCAGGCCACACGTCGCGCAGCGACCGTGGCGATGCGAGCAACTCCCCAACCTCACGAACGATGCGCGCGCGTCTCACGGCGTCCATGCTATCGCTCCCGCACGTCGTTTCCCACGCCGTCAGCGCTCGAAGAGGCGCCGGCGGATGCCCGCGATCACGAGGTGATGTTCGATCGCGTGAACGCGTTCCATCAACGTCGCTTCCGCTTCGTCTGCACGCACGCGCAGCGGCTTGCGCGCAAGAATCGGGCCGCGATCGGTCTCGAGCGTAACCAGATGCACGCTCACGCCCACCCACGGGCTCTTCGCCGCAAGCGCATCGCCAATCGCGTGCGCCCCGCGAAATGCGGGAATGGTGCTCCCGTCGGGCATACCGACCTCATTGCGCGAGCCATCGAGCGGCAGATACGCCGGATGCACGTTGATGAGTTCCGGGAACGTCTCCACGAACGTGCGGTCGAGCAGGTGCATCCAGCCGAGCAACAGGATCATCTCCGGTGCGCACGCGGCCACCGCCGCGCAAAGTTCCGCATCGTACTGCGCGCGCGACCGCGTCGCGCGATCCCACGGCAACACCACCGCCTCGATACCCGCGCCGCGCGCGCGTTCGATCGCATAGGCTTGTCGCTTGTTGCACACGAGTGCGGTGAGGTCGAGCGGCAGGCCTTCGCGCACGCGGTCGATCACCGCCTGAAAATTGCTCCCGCTTCCCGACGCCATGACCACCGTGCGCACCGGACGCGGCGTGAACGACGCAAGGTCGAAGTGCTCGATCACGAACGCCCCGCACGCGCGCGCGTAGTAGGCGATCAATGGATCACCGCCGACGGCCGGAATCAACGCCTGCGCATACCCTCGCGCGCGCAGGGCGCACAGCGCGAGCGTCAGCAGCGCCGCACCCACGCCGCGACCACGATGCTCGGGCGCGACGCCGAACGGTCCGAAGATTCCCACGCCGTCACGTGTGCCAAGCCCGCGCAGCCATGCAAAGTGCAACCCGCGCGCATCGAATGCGGCAAAGCCCACCGGCGCTCCGTCGCGACGCGCAACGTACGCGCTTCCCGCGGCGGTCTCGCCGCTCCATGTGCCGCCAAAGGTCTCGTCGATCCACGCAAGTGTACGTTCGTCGGCACGTTCGCTCGTATCGCACGTGTAACCGGCCGCGTCGAGGGTGCGCAGCGCTCGCGCACGCGCGTCGGCGTCGAAACGCGCGTCCAACTCGACGAGCAGATTGACCATCGCGTCCATGCTGATGGTTACGAGCGCGCCTCGTGGATCACGACCTGCGGTTCGTTCTCCGCGCGATGCTCGATCCACCCGATCACGCGCGCGCCCGGGGTCGCCGCGACCGCCTTTTCGGCATCCGCGAGGGGCACGACGAGCGTGTACCCCACGCCCATGTTCAGCGTCTTGTACTTCTCGTCGTACGAGAGCTTACCGCGTTCCACCAACTCGCGCATGATCGGCGGCACGTCCCAGCGCGCCGCTTCAAAGACGGCTTTGAAACCGGGTGGCAACGTGCGCGGAACGTTTTCGAGCAGTCCGCCACCGGTAATGTGCGCCATCGTCTTCACGTGCGCCACGTTTTGAATCGCGCGTACCGCGTCGTAGTACGAGGGATGTTGCGCGAGCAACGCGTCGGCGTACGTGCCGTCGCCGAACGGTTTGGTCCACTCGTCGCGTGCAAGCAACGCGCGCGCGAGCGAATAGCCGTTGGTATGCAAGCCCACGGCCGGCAATCCCACGATCGCATCACCCGCCTGCAACGACTCCGGCTTGGGCAGTGCCTTCACATCGACCACGCCGACGATCGTCCCCGCGAGATCGAAATGCCCCGGCGCGTAGAGGCCCGGCATCTCGGCAGTCTCGCCGCCGAGCAGCGCGCAGTTGTGCGCGCGGCACGCATCCGCGCAGCCTTGTACCACGGCGGCCGCCACCGCCGGATCCAGCTTGCCGACCGCAAAGTAATCCAAGAAGAACAGCGGTGATGCGTTTACCACGAGGATGTCGTTGACGCAATGGTTCACGAGGTCGCGCCCGACACCGTCATAGCGTTGCAACTCCGCGGCGATCAAAATTTTCGTTCCCACACCGTCGGCCGACGCCACGAGCGCCCGATCGCCGCCACCCGGCATACGGAACACGCCGCCGAACCCGCCGATCGCGTCGAGCTGGTCGGGGTGACGCCATGCGCCCAGGACCTGCTTGTAGCGTGCCACCGCCTCGTTTCCGGCGGCGATATCCACGCCGGCGCGCGCATACGCGTCAGAATTCCGACTTTCGTCGCTCATTGCCGCGCCTCCGCAGGGGTGACGTGCGGGTTCAAGGGAAGAGTCGTGTTCAAAATCGCCATCTCAAGGCGCATAGTTCACCCAACTGAAAGGTAGCCCATGCAAGTCCGTATCGCTCATGATGCGCCGGCCGCGGTGCGCGCGGGAGCACTCGTCGTCCCCGTCTTCTCCGACGGCAACCTGACCGGTGCGGCGCAGGCCGTGGACGCCGTGCTCGGCGGCGCCATCGCCGACCTCCTCGCGGCATCCGAGATCAAGGGGAAGCTCGCCGAACTCGCGCTCGTGCACGCCAAGGATCACCCGTTCCGTCGCGTGCTCGTTGTCGGTCTCGGTGAGAGCGGCAAACTCGAGCCGCACGCGCTTGCGCGCTATGCCGGCGCCGCGGTGCGCTATCTCGGCCGGCGCAACGTCGGTGAGATCGCGATCGCCCTTCCGCCGCAAGCCAAAGGACACGAAGCGACGTTCGCCTCGTTCATCGCCGAAGGCGCGATTGCGGGCTCCTTCGACACGAGCACGTATCAAGCGAGCCCCGAGAAACGAACAGCGGTCGATACGGTCGTCGTGTTGAGCGATGGCTTCGATGTCAAAGCCGTGGAATCGGGCGTGCATCGCGGTACGATCCTTGGCGAATCGGTGAACTTCGCGCGGCGCCTTGCGCTCACGCCCGCAAACGATATGACGCCAAGCATCCTCGCCGACGAAGCGAGTCGAGCCGCGCGCACGTTCGGGCTCGATGTCGAGGTTTTCGATGAAGCCCGCATTCGCGAAGAAAAGATGGGCTCGTTCCTTTCGGTCGCGCAGGGCAGCGCCCAGCCACCGAAATTCATCATGCTGCGCTACAACGGCGACCCGAGCAGCAAAGACCTGCTCGCGCTCGTCGGCAAGGGCATCACGTTCGATACCGGCGGCATCTCGCTCAAACCACCCGAGCGTATGGAAGAGATGAAATACGATATGTCGGGCGGTGCGGGTGTGATCGCCGCGATGTGCGCGATCGGCCGCCTGCGTCCGAAACTCAACGTCGTGGGCCTGGTGCCGGCCACCGAAAACATGCCGGGAGGCAAAGCGACGAAGCCGGGCGACATCGTGAAGGCGATGAACGGCACGACGATCGAGGTGATCAACACCGACGCCGAAGGCCGCCTCATCCTTGCCGACGCGCTCTGTTATGCCAATAAACTCGGCGCAACCAAGATCATCGACGCCGCCACGCTCACGGGCGCCTGCGTGATCGCGCTCGGTCATGCCGCGAGCGCCGCGGTAACCAATGACGAAGCGCTGGTGCAATCGTTCCTCGCCGCCGCGAAGCCAAGCGGCGAGCGCTATTGGCAGATGCCGCTCTACGACGACTACACGAGCGCCATGAAGAGCGATATCGCCGATCTCAAAAACACCGGCGGTCGCCCCGCGGGCACGCTTACCGCGGGCGCGTTCTTGAAAGCATTCGTTGGCGAGACGCCGTGGATTCATCTCGACATCGCCGGAACCGCGTATCTCGACAATGAGTCGGCGTGGCAGGCGAAGGGCCCCACCGGAACGCCCGTGCGCGCCATGGTCGCCTTCGCGGAAGCGCTCGCCAAAGGCTAACGCGCGCGCATGCATGCAACGAGTGGGCCCGGCAGCGTCCGGGCCCTCTTTCGTAATCGAAACTACGCAGCGCTCTTCGTCGCACGCGAAACCGGGTGGCTTGCAAATGCTGTCGCCGATGCCGCAATCGGTTGGCAGATCTTTAGCATCAGACACTCCGCGTTCGATCTCGGTTTGGTGGGCCTCGTGCTTTTCATACCGCAATTGCTGCTTGCGCTTCCAGCCGGCGTCATAGCGGACCGTTTCGAGCGCCGCACGGTTTGCATGCTCGCCGGCCTCGCCAATGCGTTGATGCTCGCGCTCCTCTTCGTGCTCACCCAAGCGAACGTCGCGGCGCTTCCACCGTATTTTGCCGTGCTCGCGCTCACCAGCGTTGCCTATACGCTCGGCGTACCCGCCCAACGCTCCATCCTGCCAACGGTCGTCAGCCCACGCGACTTCGTACGCGCGTCAGCCATCATCTCATCGGTTTCACAATTCATCGCGATCGCGGGTCCGGCCGTCGCAGGACTGCTGATCGTCGCCGGAACGCCCCTCGCCTTCGCATTTGCCGCGATCACGCAACTCGTCTCGACCGCCGCGTTGTTCTTCCTCGACAAGCGTCCGCCCGCCGACGTCAACGAAACAGCAGCGCCCATGCTTCACGCCGCGCTCGAGGGCGTGCGGTATGTTTTTACGCGTAAGATCGTGCTCGCCGCGATCTCGCTCGATCTCTTCGCCGTGCTCTTCGGCGGCGCGGTCGCCATGCTTCCCGCGTACGCGACGCAAGTGCTCCACGTCGGACCGAGCGGATTTGGGCTGCTACGTGCCGCACCAGGGATCGGCGCCGCGCTCGTTGCGATGCTCATCGTGCGCAAGCCAATCGAGCGCCGCGCCGGGCCACGCCTGCTCTGGTGCGTCACCGGCTTTGGCATCGCGACGATCGTTTTCGGCGCGTCGCAAAATTTCGTGCTCTCCGTTCTCGCGCTCGCCTTCACCGGCGGTTTCGACATGGTGAGCATGGTGATCCGAACCACGCTCGTTCAGTTACAAACCCCCGACGAAATGCGCGGCCGTGTCGGAGCCGTCGAGAATATCTTCATCGGCGCTTCCAACGAACTCGGCGCCTTCGAGTCGGGAACCGCTGCGGCGTTGCTCGGCCTCGTCCCGTCGGTCATCCTCGGCGGCGTCGCAACGTGCGCCATCATCGCGATCTGGTCCGTCCTTTTCCCGCAACTCCGCACCTTCGATCGCCTCAGCACGCACGAACGGTTATAAACACGCTCGTCCGGGCCGGAATCACGTACACGTCTTATGGGTCACTCCAAGTCTTGGATCTCCACGGCCTGCCCTCATGGGCGGTAATCCACAGTAACTCCTGGCTCCCGATTCAGGGCCGAGACCATGCTCTAAGATCGGCGTCATGCCTGTAACGATTCATATGCGTACCCTGCCAGATCATCGCGAGTCCTCACTACGGATCAACGCCGTGTTCAGCAGCCTGCTAAGCGATAACGGTAACCCCGCAAAGCACACACGCCCCGGTTGGCCGCAAGTGCGGGCGTGGCTCGTACCTCAGATGAATTGATAACGACGCATTTATTTGCTCTATACTTTTCAAAAAACTCAGGCCGAAATGTAGACCCGCTGTGCCTTGAAATCCTCCCCTCTCTACAAGGGAAATGAAGAACTCTCGCCGAGTTCCGCCCTGCACCCTTTTAAGAGCCACCTCGACGTTACTTGCAAACCGCGCCAGGAGCCTTTCAGGATCGAGCGACTCAATATAATCAGAGACCGGAACAAGATCCGATGTAAACTGCAAACACCCAGCGGCCTCAATAAAGGATACCTCGAAGCTCTCGTCAAGTCGGTTGGCTCTGCTTTTGTCCCTTAACTCGAACATATCCACAACCGAGCGTTCGTCGACGTCATAAACCGTCAACCCGCATTGCATTTCGGCGACTCTGCGTTCACCTCCGATAAAATTTTTTGCCTCACTAAAATCGCAAGGGGCTGCCAATCCGCAATTCAAACAGATTCCATCGCAAACAGCTGCATCGCAAAGCCAATAAAGATCGAAATCGATCTCAGCCCCAATCTCCAAAACCTGAGCAAATGTTTGCTTCGCGAATTCGACCGTAACCGGGGTTCCCGCAGTAGAGACGACGCACTCCAATATCGGGTTGTAAGCCTTGAGCGCTTCGGCAGCAGCGGAAGTTTTCAGTTTGAATGAGACCAGCGTCGCGCGTGATTAGTGTGCGGCGCCTAAGAATGTTACGTGGCGTCCGGTGTACCTGTCAAGCGATTGGTGAACATGCTACGCTACCTTGTCGCGCTCGTCGGAGTCTCC
>DAIDGX010000015.1 GCA_027452165.1 Vulcanimicrobiota bacterium
GGAGAGAACGGCTTCGGCAGCACCGGACGTAACGCATCGGTTCGTTCGTGAACGTTTATATCGTCGGGCGCGGTGCGGTCGGCTCGTTTCTCGGCGAGCGCTTGAGCTCCGTCGGCGTCAACGTCACCTACGCGCCGCGCGCTCTCGAAGAGGTGACGCCGGTAGAAGCCGATGTGGCGATCGTCGCGGTGAAAAGTTACGACACGCCCGCGGCGATCGAGAGCCTCAAACGCGCGATCGCCGTCCCCGGGAACTGCGTTTTCGTCTCACCGCAGAACGGCGTCGGCAACGAAGAGCTGCTTGCCGCGGCGTTCGGCGAGCGTAATGTCGTGGCGGCGGCTCTCACGGTTCCGGTCGATCGCGATCGCGACGGACGCGTCGCGGCGGCGAAAGAGGGCGGCCTCGCGCTCGCTCCGCTCGGCGGTGCGGCGTATAACTGGCTGAGCGCAACCTTCCAGAGCGCCGGTATCTCGGTAAAAGTCTGCGAAGATTGGCGCGCGCTGAAGTGGAGCAAACTCGCGCTCAACATCGTTGCAAATGCATCCTGTGCGATTCTCAACGTGTTGCCGAATCGCTTAGTGCAGTTCGAGAAGATCTTCACGCTGGAGATTCGCGCGATTCGTGAAGTTCGCGACGTCATGAAAGCGCTGGGCCTTACGCCGGTCGATCTCCCGCGCTATCCCGTGCGCGCGCTCTTCGCCATCGCTTCGCTGCCGAGCCCGATCGCGCGCCGCGTACTCGCCGGGCGCGTCGCTTCGGCGCGCGGCACGAAACCGCCATCGCTCCTGCTCGATCTCCGCTCGGGGCGGGAGCGCACCGAAGTGGAATCCCTCTGCGGCGCCGTCGCGGTGGCCGGGCGCGCCGCCGACGTGCCGACCCCGGTCAACGCCGTCTACGCGCGCGTGCTCGCCGATATCGCCCAGATGCCGCAACTCTGGGCAAAGTATCGCGAACGCCCCGAGGCCTTGCTCGATGAAGTTTACGCCGAGATGAAACGTGCGAAAGCGCGAGAGAGAGGAAAGCATGCGTGATCCGCGCGTCCCCGAATCGTTAGAGGGGTGGTGGATTCTCCACCGGATGTTCCGCTTCGATCGCCTGCTTTGGGAGAGCGTCGGTGAAAAACGGCGCGCAAAGATCGCCGGCCGCGCGCGCGATCTCTTCGAGCACATGCACGCAGGAGAAGACGGCGATATCGGGCTCGCGCAACTCGTCGGGCATAAGGGCGACCTCATGCTCACGCATTACGCTCGCAGTTACGACGGCCTCGCCTACGCGCAGATGCTCGTCGACAAAATCGATCTGCGCCTCTTCCTCGAGCCGATGGATTCCTACGTATCGGTCCTCGAGATCGGCATGTACGATGCCACCGGAAAAATTCACGCCGACCTCGCAGCGCGCGGCCTCGAGCGGGGCGGAGAAGAATGGGTTCGCGCCTTCGACGAGGCGCTCGCGAGTCAGGCGGTAAGCCCGTACGTTGCGCCGCGCCTTTGGGCGAAGATCCCGCAGCGCCGCTATACCTGCTTCTATCCGATGGATAAACGTCGCGGCGAGCACGTCAACTGGTATATGACGCCGTTTGACGAGCGCCGCACGATGATGCACGAGCACGGGCTCATCGGGCGCACCTACGCCGGCAAACTCACGCAAGTCATCTCCGGATCGATCGGATACGACGACTTCGAGTGGGGCGTCGATCTCTATGCAGACGATCCGCTCGTCTTCAAGAAAATCGTGTACGAAATGCGTTTCGACGAGGCGAGTGCAAAGTACGGCGAGTTCGGGTCGTTCTGGAGCGGGGTGCAGTTTTCACCGGCGCAGCTCGGAGTTTTCCTCGATGGGGATTCGGTTCCGGCGCTCGTCGAGTAACCCCCGCACGCTCGGTCGCTACACCGCCACGAACGCGGTCGTAAGCATTACTTGTCACCCCGAGTAGGGCGCGTTAGCGCCCGTATCGAGATTCCGTGTTGATCGTCAAGCCATTTTGGCCTCGAAGGGGCGTTGAGACTTGAGGACCCCATAGGCGATGACCAGGAGCTTATGCATAACCGCGACGACGATTTGTATCGGACGCTTCCCACGGTCGCGCAACCGCTGGGCAAAGGCGATGATGGTGGGATTGTGGCGCATGGCCGAGAGCGCCGGCATGAAGAAAATTTGGCGCAGGGCACGGTTGCCGATCGGTGAGAGGGCAGAGGAATGAATGGATGTTCCCGACTGCCGAACCTGCGGGCAGAGTCCGGCGTGCGCGGCTAATTTGCGTGCCGACTGGAACTGTTGCATGTCCTGAACTTCGGCAATGATCGACGATGCGCTGGTGGCGCCGATGCCGGGAATGCTTTCAAGCAATTGGCGATTTTTACGCAATTTCGGATCGTTGTCGATATCGCGTTTGATCTGTTCTTCGATCTCGGCAATTTGCTCGTTGAGAAATGCGACGCTTGTTTCAATCGACGTTCGCACTGCATCGGTTCCCGGGGCCTCAAGCCGATTGCTCTCGGCGGTGCGCGTGGCGACGAGATCGCTGCGGCGGCGTACGAGCTGGCGGAGCCGCCGTTCCTGTGGGGACGGGGGAATCCAGGGATTGGGGCGATGCGCCGAACAAAACCGGGCCAGTAGCGCCGCGTCGGCTTTGTCGGTCTTCGTGCGCGAGAGTTCACTGCGCCCGAATGCCTTCACGGCCGACGGGTTGACGATGCTCACGACGTAACCGTGATCGTGTAGAAACGTTGCGAGCTCTTCACTCCAACCGCCGGTCGATTCCATGCATGCGTGCCCGTTATCGACGCGACGATTGCGCAGCCACGCTGCCAATTGGTTGAAACCTTTGCCGTTGTTGGGGAAACTCTTGGTGGCGACTTTTTCTTCCAACAGCAGCGCGCAATGGAAATCGGCTTTGCCGATGTCGATACCGATATACATCCCGAAACGCTCTCCTTATCAGTTGCGCGGTAGCACCAATCACCCTGATACATACGAGCTGTGCGCATCTGCGCCGCTCACGATTCCGTCCGATCGCTTCTACCGCAGGTGCTGTCGGTCGCCAATCTCGATAACGGGCTCGGAGCCCGAGGGAGCTCCGGCGTGGCCGACAGGTACTTCACCCCAGATTCGAGGCGAAGCCGCCGGATTTCCCGGCCAGACCTAACATATCAGGGGGGTACCCCCGGCGATCTTTTCGAAGGTTTATGCGTTTCAATATTCGGGTATAAAAGAAAGGCGACGTGCGTGTACGCACGACGTTCGATGTAGGAAAGTAGACTATGAAAACTCGTTTATTCCATCTTTTCGCGACGTTCGCGCTCGCATTCACCGCCATCACCGTTCCGTCGATCGCCTCGGCGAAGACCTCGACGTTCTACGGAATCACGGTGCATGTTTCGACAACGAACATTAAAGTGCGCAACCCACGCACGGGACAGGTTTTGAGCTTCGAGATTCTCCCGAAATTCGACCAGGTCTTCTCCGATGACGGGAAGACGACGTACCAAATGAAAGCCGTGAAACCCGGCCGTTACGTCGGCATCATTTACGATCAACGCGCGTTCGGCATGCGTCACGCGGACCGTATCTATTTGCTCAATAACGAAAACGAGCGCATCGGAAAGCAATAGTTTATCGGCCTAACAAAAGGTGCGCTGCGCCGGCTTACGCGAATAGCGTGGCAATGCATCGCACGCTTTTCGCCGCTGCACTCGTCGTAGCGTTCGCGCTGCCCTTCGGGGGAGCGCTCTCCGCACGTGGGTATCACCACTACGATCGCTTCAAACCGATCCGCTGCGGCACCGAACTCTGGGCGATGAAAACACTCCGCGACCGCGATGCGGCGCACATCAACTTCGCGCCGCAGGCAACGACCATCGGCTGGCTCGCCGCGCGGCCGGCGCCGCGCGATCCCGACCTCGTGTCGCATCGCCTCGCCCCGGTGGAGACATCGGTGTGGCGCGTGCGCGCGCAACTCGTCGGCTATCGTATCGAAGCCGACGGCGATTATCATCTCGTTCTGCGCGATCCGCGAAGCGGTGCGACGATGATCGGCGAGATACCGATCCCGCGCTGCGTTGCAACGCGCGGGCCGCAGTACGCCGCGTTGCGAGCGGAGATCGATCGTATCGGGCACCACCGCGCGACGCGTTTTTGGTGGTGGCTCGATTACCACGGCGCGACGCCCCCGACCATAACGCTCTCCGGGGTCGGTTTTTTCGATCGCATTCACCAACAAGACGGCGTCGCACGCAACGGCGTCGAGTTGCATCCGGTGCTCGGCGTCAGCCCATAGCCTTCGCCGAGCATGGATGCCGCGGGGGCTAGAGCCCCAGCGGATAGGCTTCCTCGCCGTGCAACGCGATATCGAGCCCCTGCTCTTCACCCTCGGGCGGCACTTTCACCGGCGTGATGAGGTTGATGAGCCAGAGCATGGCAAACGTGAAAACGAACGCATAAGCGCTACATAGCACGGCCGCGGTCACTTGTTTGCCGAAGAATGCAACGCCGCCGAAGAGCAAACCGTTGGCGCCGCTGGGGTTCCACTGCGTCGATGCGAAGACGCCGAGCAAGACGATGCCGAGAAATCCGCCGACGCCGTGTACGCCCCAGACGTCGAGCGCGTCGTCCCATCCTAAGCGGTTCTTGAGTGCTACTGCATAGTAGCAAACGAAGCCGGCCGCCAGGCCGATGATGACGGCGGTGACCGGAGAGACGTAACCCGCGGCGGGAGTGATCGTCGCGAGCCCGGCAACCGCGCCGGTGAGCAGGCCGACAAACTTCGGCTGTCTTCCATAGGCCCACTCGATGAGCAGCCACGCGACCGCCGCGAAGGATGCCGCGACATCGGTGTTGAGAAACGCGGTTGCGGTAACGGCGTCGACACGCAGTTCGGAACCGGCGTTAAATCCGTACCAACCAAACCAGAGCAGCCCGGTGCCTAACGCGATGAGCGGAACGTTATGGGGTTTGTTTTCGATCACCGTCCGTCGGCCGACGTAGAGCACCGATGCGAGTGCGGCGAAGCCGGCCGACGCGTGCACCACGATGCCCCCGGCGAAATCGAGCACGCCCCACTGGGCGAGTAGCCCTTGCGGGCTCCAAATCATATGCACGAACGGAAAGTAGACGAAGATGAGCCAAGCGGTGAGAAACCAGAAGTAGGCTTTGAACGTCACGCGGTTGGCGAAAGCACCGGTTATCAGCGCGGGCGTGATGATCGCGAACATCATTTGGTAGGCGACATGCACGACAAGCGGGATGCCGGCGTTGTTGCCGGTGAACATCGTCTGCAGCGTCACTCCGTGGAGAAACGCATACGTGAAGGGGTTGCCGATAATACCATGCCAATCGGGGCCGAAGCTCATCGAATAGCCGAAGGCAAACCAGAGAACGGTCGTCCAACCCAGCGACATGAAACTTTGAATCATAATGCTGAGCACATTTTTGCGCGCGACGAGACCGCCGTAAAAAAACGCGAGCCCCGGCGTCATCAACATGACGAGGCTCGCGCAGAGTAACATAAAGCCGGTATTTCCGATGTTGACCGGCATCGAAGCAGTTGGCATAGGCACCTCCGGAAGAATAGCAGCAGCAGGGTGCTACGCCCGGAAGAGGCATACTCCTCCGAATACCACGCTATTTCAACGGCGTCGCCGAACGGACGTTAGAATTGAAGCGGCCGAACGTTGCCGGATATTCGCGGAACAAGTCCTCGAGCGCGGTAATGCGCTCGGCATCGCCGGGATGGTCGGAGAGAAATTCCGGCGGGCTCGTCATGTTCGTGTTCTCAAAACGCCGGAAGAGCCAGACCATGCCCCACGGATTCATTCCGGCGGCAGCGCAGGTAAAGGCACCCTTATGGTCGGCGTTCTGTTCGACGGTTCGTGAAAAACGCAAGCTCTCCAACTGCGTTCCGATACCCAGCACCGTGTTGACGACGCGGTTGTTCCCTCCACCGAAGAGTAAGTCGGCGAGCGTCGCCATCATATTCAACCGCTGGTTTTTCTGCATGAGGTTATAGACGTCGTGGTGGATATCGTGCGAGGTCTCATGACAGAGCACGCCCGCGAGCTCTTGCTGATTCTGTACGAACGTCATCAGCGAATCGGTAACGTAGACGTTGCCGCCGGGTACCGCGAATGCGTTGGGTCGGCTCATGTGAACGAGATAAAAGTGAAACGGGAAATCGTACTGCGGGTCGGCGACCTTGGCGATGCGCGCCGCGATCGGATTGAGGATGCGATAGTAGGGTGAGGCGTGAAGGATGACGCCTTGGTTTTGCAGCGTCCGGTATTCCTGTTGGCCGACCTGCGCCTCCCACTGGTGCTCGGTGAGTGCCGCGGCGGGCGACGCGGCCCCCAATGCAAGCGCCGCAATCAGCAGGCAGGTTCCAATCCATCGACTCACCTTGTAACCTTCGGCTCGCCGTCGCGGGAAGGCTCTTTCTCGCATATGCATTGACATATCAGGATTTACTGATATAATAGCGAGGATGGCACGCGCTCAGATTCAACCGCAGTCCCTCTCCCCTACGCCCGCCCCGGCCGACGAACTCGGCTCGGCGCTCTACGCGCGCTTCTTCTCCGGCCTCGCCGACGAGACGCGGCTGCGCATCGTGCGCCTGCTGCTCGAGGGGCCGAAAAGCGTCGGTGAATTGGTCGCCGCGTTGGGAATCGCGCAGAGCCGAGTGAGCAATCATCTCTCATGCCTGAAATGGTGCGGCTACGTCCGCACGCAGCGCAGCGGTAAATACGTCATCTACGAACTCGGGGATCCACGGATCGCCGAGATCGTAGCGCTCGCTCAAGGTGTCGTCGCGCGCAACGCCGCGCACATCGAAGCCTGCACGCGGTTAGGCTAGTGTCCGTCGCCGCTACGCTCGCCCGCGCCGTCGCGCGCACGTTCACCGAACGGCCGTGGAGCAGCGCGCTCCTCGTCGGTCTCGGCGGCAGCGCGCTCGCGTTTTTCTATGCAGTCGCTCTCCCTGCCGAGCGCTTTGGAGCGTTCGCACTCGGCGCGCTCGCCTATCTGACACCGGCCGAAGCGCTCGCCGCCATTATTATCGGTTACGGAACGACGCTCGCTATTGCAATCAATCTCGGCAGTAATGCCGCGCGCGGAAGCGATGCGCTCACCTTCGGCGGTGCGCTCGCAGCGCTGTTGCCGAGTAGCCTCTGCTGCACGACCCTGATCCCCAGCGCGTTGGCAGCACTCGGCGCAAGCGCA
>DAIDGX010000016.1 GCA_027452165.1 Vulcanimicrobiota bacterium
AGGTGAGCGGGCAGGAGCGAATGCCGAGCACTTTTTCGAGCTCCTCGAGCAAATCGAAAGGCTCGCGGCTCCGCCGGTCGAGCTTGTTCATGAACGTGAAGATCGGAATCCCGCGCATGCGACAGACTTCAAAGAGCTTGCGCGTTTGCGGCTCGACGCCCTTGGCAGCGTCGATCAGCATCACGGCCGCATCCGCGGCGAGGAGCGTGCGATAGGTATCCTCGCCGAAATCTTGGTGTCCGGGCGTATCGAGCAGGTTGATCGTGTGCCCGGCGTAGGGAAACTGCAACACGGTCGAGGTAATCGAGATGCCGCGTTCGCGTTCGAGCTCCATCCAGTCGCTCGTCACCGCGCGCTGCCGCTTGCGCGCGGAGACTTGCCCCGCCACGTGGATCGCCCCGCCGTAGAGCAGCAGCTTTTCGGTAAGCGTGGTCTTGCCCGCGTCGGGATGGGAGATGATCGCAAACGTGCGGCGTTTGCTGACTTCGTCGGTTAAGCTCATCGTAACTCAGAGAAGGGGGGAGGTTCGTACACGCGCAGTTCCCCGGTCGCTCCGTTCACGCGCAGAAGCGCAAGACCGTGCGCCGTCCGATAGAGCCGCACGTGCGCAGGGACAAGCAACCGGTCGGGACCGCGTCGCACCATCACTTCGTCACCGCGCACAAAAATCGTGCAAGGCCCGAAACGCAGCGTCGTCCCGTTGGCGACGATTGTCGCATCGGCGGGCAGATGCGCACGCAGATAGGCAAGGTTACCGTGTGCGACCGAGCGCTGAAAGAGGCACTCGGGCAGCGCCGAGAGCACCCATGGCGCCGTGCCGACGAAGGCCCCAGGCGATGCGCTCGTAAGTGGCCGTGCGGGACCCCGCTTCGGCGCCTCCGGCAGCGTGGTCGGCGCAATCCGGATGCGAATCAAGTCACCATGCATCCAAGCCGTCGCGGTGACGACGACGCCGAGTACGACGACGGTCGCGAGCGCAAACGCGCGCCATATCGGCACGGCGCGTTACGCGAGCGTAAGGCGCGCCGCGCCGATCGAGTAATCTGCCATGCCGTAATACACGTCGAAGACGCGCGCGCCAAGATCGCCGCGCGTATCGATCCCGGTGGGGAAGACGACGTTATCGACGATCCCGTTACGTTCGTAGTGCATTTCCGGAACGAGTACCGGTTGCGGCGACCGGTAGAGCACGCGATGCGGCTGCTCGATGTCGTGGATCACGATGCCCGCACTGTAACGAAACTTCGGCTTGCGCCCACTGTTGTCGAGCAAATCGACCGCGTGAAAGAGCGACATCCATCCCTCGGCGATCCGCACAGGGGGCGTGCCCGCACCGATTTTGATCGAACCCCAACGCTCGTCCGGCGAGAGTACGAGCGCGCTCTCGCGCACATCGAGCAGGTTCTTGCGATCCTGCAACACCGCGTCGAGCGGCACGTAGCCGATACGAATCGACTCGCGATCGGAGAACGCCAAGCGCTCGATCATCGGGATCGCCGCGCGCCCATCCACCGCGGAGAGATGCAGCATCGGGCGGTGGTAGAATGCGAGCGATCGCACGCCGCTTGGCGACATCACGGGCTCCGGAAAGAACGCGGCATCCTTGTCGTCCCCCTGCGCCATACCCGGTTCGTTGAAGCGCATCAGGCCCAAGCGTTCCCAGGCATAGCCGTCGCTCGAGAGCGCGAGCGCGATGCGCGGGCCGAGCGGACCGAACGCCGTGTACGCCATGACGTACGCGTCGAGCATCGGCACGAACGTGACGCGCGGATCCTCGCAGCCGAAGCCTGGATACGGTCGTACTTCGTACTCGGCGCGCGGCTCGAGCGCATACCCCTCACGCAACGTCGTGAAATGCGTGCCGTCGAATGCGGTGCGCACGCGCCCGACGCGCGAGATATTCCCCTTCGCGACCGCACGCGGATAGAGCAGCAGCGTGCCGTCGGGCGTGCGCGCGCACGCCGGGTTCAACACGCCCTCCACTTCGGCTGCGTCGCCGTCGGGTTCGAGCACGAGCCCGAGACGCTGGATCGATGCGTCGAGTACGATCGCCGGCGCGCTCACGGGAACACCGACTGCGCAATCGGGCGATCGCTCGGCGTCACGACGTCCACTTTGATACCGCTGCGATAGACCGTATTCGGGATAATCCACAACGTGTAGGTACGATATGCGGGAGAGGGTTCGCCCCCGTCGGCCGGCGGCTCTTCGAAGGCGACGACGCGCACGCGCTGGTCGCTCGCGCGTATCGACTCGATGATCTGGCGATAGCCGGTGCGATCGTGCGGTCCCATCAGCAGCACCACGCCGAACTCACCACGAAAGCGAACCGCGGCTTTGATTCCCAGGCGCTCGAGGGCTCCGGCGTTACGCACCACGACAATCTGATCCCCGCCCGGAGCGCTCGTCGTCCCCGTCGCATAGGTCTTCACGCGCACCTCGCGGCATCCCGCGAGAAGCACGAACGCCAGGAGGGCCCACCAACGCTTCACCCGACCCGGTTTCGCTCGGGCGGCGCCGGGACATTCCTTTTGTCACCATTCACGCGGTAGAATCGTTGCAGGAGTACGCCATGATCGACGTAGTGCTCGCCATCCTCGTCGCGGGGTCGCCCTCGCCGTCACCGCCGCCGTCTGCGGCGCCGGTGCCGCTCAAGACGATCGTCACGCTGAAGACCTCTCCGCTGTGCACGGCCTTCGCGCGCCACGTGAACGCCGCCATCGGCTCCGCGGTCCGCAACGACGCCACGCTCTCGGCGCTGATCGGCTCCCTGCACTCCGACGCCCTCGACCGCAACATCATCCAGCGCGTGGACGAAGAGAATCGCCTGAACGAGCTTGCGACCAGCATCTATCGCGAGTACAAGAGCGGCATGCACGAGGTTCAGGAACTGCGAGCGCTTGCCAAGACGGCAACCAACCCGCAGGAGCAGCAAGCAGTCAAAGGTTCGGCCGACGCGCTCGGCGGCGCACTCCATCGCCAGCACTTGATCCAGCGCGATCTCGACGGTTTCGTCGCCTTTTTGAACACCGCCGACATGCGCACGGTCGATCCCGACGAGGCGCACGACGAGCGGGTGCTCGGTCCCGAAGTCACCGGCTTTCAACCCGAGCAGCGCGGCCCGATCACCGTCTGGGTGCCCAACGGCTTCGACTACCAGTTCCAGGGGCGCGTCACGATGCCGGGCGACGAGTCGCATGCCCAGGATGTCCGCTACAGCCTGCTTGCTTCGCGCGACTTCCAACACCGGATACCCGGAATCATCCGCGACGAGCTGACCGCCGCCACACGAATCGACGTGGCGGGGAGTGGTTGTTAAGACCACTGTCGTTGCCCACGGCCCGCGCTACCTCGTACCCTAAAAGTCCCTCTTATGAAGACTCTGCGACACCTGTCCGCAGCGGCGATCCTCATCGCACTCGGAACGGTACTGCTCGGCAGCTGGACGCGTATCAACGGCGCCGGCATGACGTGCCCCGACTGGCCCCTCTGTCACGGGATGCTGATCCCCTCGTTCGCCGACGGAACAATTTGGGAATGGTCTCACCGGCTCTTTGCCTTCATGGTGGCGCCGCTGGTCGTCGCGGTCATGATCGTGGCGTGGCGCCTGCGCGACCAGGCTCCGCTCGTCCGCCCCGCACTCACCGCGATCGGCATCCTTTTTGCCGTACAAGTGGCACTCGGCGCCGCAACCGTGCACCTTGGCAACAGCCCGATCTCGGTCGTGCTGCATTGGGGCACCGCGATGGCGTTCGTCGCCTCGCTATGCGCGATGTACATTTTTGCCCGCGAAGGCGAGCGCGCGCCGCGCGATGCCGCACCCACCGAGATCGCGCTCGTCGGCATGCTTACGGGGACCGCGGTCATCGCTTTTGCGACGATGTGTATCGGCGCGTATGTGAGCTCGAGCGGCGACGGTCTGGCGTGTCTCTCGATTCCGGGATGTGCGGGGAACGTCGTCGTATATAGCCCTGGTCAATTCGTGCAGATGCTGCATCGTGCGATCGCCGCCGCGACGCTGCTCCTCGCCGCGATGTCATTCGCGCTCGCGTGGGTGCGCCCGGCAGCCAGGCGCGTGCGCGTGGCGGTGAGCACGGGTCTCGTCCTCGTCTTCGTGCAGGTGGTTTTGGGTTTGCTCAACGTCGCGTTGCGATTGCCGATGGATCTTCGCGAGGCGCACGCGTTCAACGCGGCACTCCTCTTCCTCTCGTTCGTCGTCGCAGCGCTCTTCGCGGCAATCGACGCGTACGCCATTCGTACGCAGACGGCGGCCGAGTAGTGCTTTCGGTCGCGCGCGATTACTTCGAGCTCGCAAAACCTCGCATCATCGTTCTGCTACTCATCACTACCGCGGCGGCGATGATCATGGCCGCGCGAGGCGTTCCCAGCCTTGCGCTCGCGTTCTGGACGTTGCTCGGCGGAGCGCTCGCGGCGGGATCGGCCGGTGCGCTCAACTGCGTGTACGACTCCGATATCGATGGCCTGATGCGCCGCACGATGGCACGCCCGATTCCGCAGGGGCGCGTCAACATCCGCGACGCCACGATCTATGCCGTCGTCCTCGGCGTGACCGCGTTTGCGATCCTGTACTTGCTCGTGAACCCGCTTGCGGCGTGGCTCTCCCTCGCCGGAAACATCTACTACGTCGTCATCTACACGATGTGGCTCAAGCGCATCACGCCGCTCAACATCGTCATCGGCGGCGCCGCGGGCTCGGTTCCGCCGCTCGTCGGCTGGGCCGCGGTGACGCATCAGATCGGCGGCCCGGCGCTCGGTCTCTTCGCGCTGATCTTCCTGTGGACGCCACCGCATTTTTGGTCGCTCTCGCTGATGACCGAACTCGACTATTCCAAAGCCAAGATTCCCATGATGCCCAACGTCGTCGGTGACGAACGAACCAAACGCGAGATCATCTACTACACGATCCTGCTCGTTGCAGCGTCGCTCGCGCTCTACCCACTGCACGTAATGGGCGCCGTGTACACCGCGGCGGCCGCCGTGCTCGGCGGCATCTTTTTGTACGACACCGTGCGCACGTGGAAGGATACGGGCACCGAGTGGGCACGCCGCACGTTTAGATTTTCGTTACTCTACCTCGCGCTGATGTGCGCAATGATGGTGATCGACCGGATCGTCACGCACTCGTAAATACAAGGAACCGATGCCCGAAAACGTCGCAGGCCACACGATCGACCGCTCGACGCTCCCGCTCCTCCTGACGCTCGGGCTTGGCGTGTTCGCCGGCGCGCTGGATTTGGGTGTTCTCTCGCCCGCGCTCCCGGCGCTCGCACGCGACTTCGGCGTGCTCACCGGCGATCTCGCGTGGATATTCACGCTCTATCTGCTCGTCAACGTGGCGTCGATCGCGATCGCTTCGACGCTCGCGGACCGTTACGGACGCCGGATCGTATACGTTACCTGCGTCAGCCTCTTTGCCGCCGGTAGTTTGATTGCGGTACTCGCCCCAAATTACGATGTCTTTCTCTTTGCTCGCGCACTGCAAGCGCTCGGTGCAGGCGGAATCTTTCCGGTAGCGACCGCGGCGATCGCCGACGTCGTACCGAAGGAACGTCGTGGCGCGGCGCTCGGACTCGTCGCCGCAACCTGGGGCCTCGCGGCGATCATCGGTCCCACCTTCGGTGGTATCGTTACGCACTTCATCTCGTGGCGCTGGATCTTTGCGTTCAACTTTCCGCTCGCCGCGATCGTGCTGTGGCTTGCGCACCGGAACGTTCCCAATTACGCGCCGCGCGTGCGCGGGCCGCTCGATATCGCCGGCCTCGCGCTGCTATGCAGCGGCTTGCTGCTCGTGATGGACGGCCTCACGACCGATCGGATCGTCGTCGTGTTCCTCGGCGGGCTGCTGCTCGCAGGTTTTGCGTATGCGGAGCGCTCGTCGTCCAATCCGATCGTTCCACTCCATCTCTTCACCGAACCACAACTCGCGAAGACCTATCTGCTCGAGATCGCTATCGGCATCTTAGAAGGCTCGCTCTTCTTCATCCCCACCGTGATCGTGGGAGCGCAGGGTCTGTCGTACATGTCCGCGGGGCTGATCGCGGCGCTCGGCGCGCTGATGTTCGTCGTCGTCATCCCGCTTTCGGGCCGCGCGCTCGACCGATTCGGCAGTCGCAACGTGCTGCTCGTCGGCACGATCTTCACCGAGATCGGCCTCGCCATCTTCGCGCTTGGTTTTGCTTCGCTACCGCTCACGCTGCTCGCGATGATCGTCGCCGGATCGGGCTTCGGCGCACTCCTGGGTGCGCCGACGCGCTATATCATCACCAACCAAACGAACGAGCGCACGCGCAGCACCGCGGTCGGACTTTTGAGCCAGGCGCTGATCGTCGGGCAGATTCTGGGCAGTTCGCTCGCCGGCGGCGTGATCGCGCTCGCCAAGAGCGAGACGTCGGGATATCGGGACGCATATCTCGCGTTCTGCGCGGTTGCGCTGATCGCGCTCGTGATCTCGACGACGCTCAAGAACCGCGCCGACGAACGCCGCGCGCCGCTCGAAGAGGCCGCGTAAGAGCGATTCCGCCGGTGTAGCGAGAAGATGCGCTACATGCCCACGCACGTCGTCAACAATCAGCCCCCCGAACTCGCGAACTACAACGTCTTCACGAGCGACCGGGCGCTCGTCGAGGGCGTCGCACGCGAAGCGGACAGCGAGACGGAGCAGCTCCGTGCAATCGGTGAACTCGCCGGGCACCCCGACGTGATCCAGCTGGGTTTCGACGCAAACGAGCATCCCCCCGAGTTGCACACGCACGATCGTTTCGGCAACCGCATCGACGAGGTGCGCTTTCACCCGTCGTGGCACGTGCTGATGGCAACCGCCGCAGGGCGCGGTCTGCACGGCACGCCGTGGCTCGATCCGCACCCGAACGCGCACGTGCTTCGCGCCGCGAAATTCTTCATCTGGTCGCAGGTCGAGGCGGGGCACGGCTGCCCGATCTCGATGACCTACGCCGCCGTCCCCGCGCTGCGCTTGACGCCGGCGCTGGCCGATACGTGGGTACCGAAGCTCGGCACGCTCGCGTACGACCCGCGGCTCGCCCCGATCGCGACCAAGCAGAGCGCGATCTGCGGCATGGCGATGACCGAGAAGCAAGGCGGATCGGACGTACGCGCCAATCAAACGCGCGCAACGCGCACGGGGAACGACGACTTCATCTTGAGCGGCCACAAATGGTTCTGCTCGGCACCGATGAGCGACGCGTTCCTGGCGCTCGCGCAGGGCGAGCGCGGCCTCTCATGCTTTTTCGTGCCGCGTGTCCTGCCCGACGGCACGCGCAACCCGTTTGCGATCCAACGCCTGAAGCAGAAGCTCGGCAACCGCAGCAACGCCTCGGCCGAGATCGAGTTCGACGGCACGCATGCATGGCTCGTCGGCGAGGAAGGGCGCGGCGTGCAGACGATCGTCGAGATGGTGAACCAGACGCGTCTCGATTGCGTGATCGGATCGGCCGCCCTCGTGCGCCAAGCGCTCGCACAGGCGATTCACCATGCGACCTATCGCCGCACGTTCGGCAAGACCTTGATCGACCACGTGCTGATGCAGAACGTCCTCGCCGACTTGGCGCTCGAATCCGAAGCGGCGACCGCACTCTTCCTGCGTCTCGCCCGGACCGTTGACGACGCGCCAACGAATCCAACCGCCGCCGCGCTCAAACGCATCGGTACGGCGGTCGGCAAATACTACGTCTGCAAACGCGCGGCGACGGCAAGCGCCGAAGCGCTCGAATGTCTGGGCGGCAACGGCTACGTGGAGGAGTCGATCATGCCGCGCCTCTTCCGCGAAGCGCCCGTGAACTCGGTGTGGGAGGGCTCCGGAAATATCAACGCGCTCGACGTGTTGCGCGTGCTGCACAAAGAGCCGGCTGCGATCGAGGCACTGCGCCTCGAACTCGCGCCTGCGCTTGAAGATCGCCGCATGCGCGGCGCCCTGCACGAACTCGATCGCGATCTCACCAAGCTCGATGAGCTCGAGTGGCGTGCGCGCGCGCTCGTCGAGCGCATGGCGATCCTCTGGCAGGGGGCGTTGCTGCTTCAGCATGCACCGAACTACGTGAGCGACGGCTTCATCGAGAGCCGGATCGCCGGCCAATGGGGGCACACGCTCGGCACCTTGTCGATCAAGACGGCGTTGCGCGGAATCGTCGAGCGCGCCGCGCCGCGCGAAACGCCGGCGGCCTCTGAGGCGTTACAACCCATAGAGTCATGAAGCATCGTATCTTCAACGATCGCACGCGCATGCTTGCGCAACGCGAGTGGACCGATCGCGAACGGCTTGTCGTATGGCGCGGGCTCACCGGACGCTTCGCCATAGCGATCGAGCCGCTGCTCGGGCTCGTCTTCATGAGTTTCCTCACCTGGGGCATCGTCTATCGCTCGCAGCACGTTGCGTCGGATCGCGACCTGATCAAGATCGCATGGATCTTCGGCATCGGCGCGATCGCGTTCGCCGGCTATTTCGTTGCGGTGCTCGTTGCGCCGTTCGTCGCGTATCTCCAGACGTTCAAGCCCATCTACGTGATCGACGGCTACGTGCGCTACCGCGAACCCGACGAGCGTTCGGAAGACGACGGCACCGGATACGTCGCAACGCTTTTTGAAGACCGCTCGATCGCGTGCGAGTGGGAGTACTTCGGAAAGAGCACGCTTCCGAACACCACGATTCCGGCGCTGGTCGAGTTTTCGGTCTTCGCGGGCATCCATTCGATCGACGGGCGCTCCACCGGCCTCGTGCCCGACGAGATCCCCGTGCTCGCGATCGGCATCGCACCGCGCCGCGGCACCTATCCCGACCCCTAAGGAGCCGAACAAAGCACCCCGGCCACCAGGTTTTCAGGTTTTTATCAGGTTTCGCAGGGGGCATGCCCGGTCGAGGGACAATCAGGGCGCATGAAGCACGCGATACGTTCATGTACGCTGGGCGTCCTTACGCTTTGCCTTCTTGCCGCATGCGGCGGGGGCGGAGGCGGCGGCGGCAGCAGCAGCAGCATTCCCTCAGGCGGCGGCGGTAGCACCCCGACACCCGTCAACACCACACCCCCTCCGCCTCCGGTCAGCCCATCACCGGGTACGCTCGGGCTGAACTGGACCGCCTCATGGGGATCGGGCCTCACGCCCACGAGCGGCACCGCGGCGAACGCCGTCGAGTACCCCGCGTATGGCAGCAGCACGACCGTCACCGTGACGCCCTCGCAAAGCAGTTTTAGCGGCAGTTTTACCGCCGCCCTCGGCACCCCATCGACCGGATCCGGCTGCGCCTCGTTCACCCTGAACCAGACGAGCGGCTCGACCTTCACGGTCTATGCCACCGCCGCAGGCGCGACGTGCACGCTGCAGGTCACGGGAGCCAGCGGAACCGGCAGCGTCACGCTGACGCTTGATGCCCCTGCGACGATTTCGGGATCGGTGAACTAGGACGATGAAGAGCCAACTTTCCACCACGCTGCGCCTCGGCGCACTCGCGGGCGCCCTGATCGCTGCCGGCTGCCACGGCGGCGGAGCCGGAGGCCCGGTCACCCCGCACCTCGGCCAGAATGCCAACCTCAAGCTCACCGTCACGAAGAGTGCGGCGACCACGACGGCGCAGGCAAAACGCTCGCCCCAGTTGATCCCGGCGGGAGCGCAGTCGGTCTCGGCCGCCCTGTTCGTGGGCGGCTCGACGAGCAGCACCCCGGCATCGCAGACCTGCGCAAACTTCACGGGCGGGTCGTCGGCCACGTTGACCCTCACCGCACCGTACGGCACCGACACCTTGGAGGTGCAGTCGTGGAGCGGCCCGTGCAACACCGCGAACACCACCGGCACGGGCAGCGTGCTCACCTCGTTCATCGGGAGCGGCACGGTCAATGCGCCCACCGGCAACGCCGACCAGATCTTCGGCGGCGCGGGCGGCACGATCACGCTCACCTCGCCGCTGAGCAACGTGCAGTTTACGAACCTCGGACCGTACTGGCAGAACGTGCTCAACGGCACGACGATCTCGGGTGACTTGGCCGGGTCGGGCAAGATCCAAACGGTCGTTCCGATCGGTGCGACGACCTCGAACACGCCCGCCTCGGTGATCTACATCGCCGGCGGCGACGGCAACGGCTTTGAGGTCAACACCTCGAGCGGCATCTACAAGACGACCAACGGCGGCTCGACCTGGACGCCGATGGGCTACGACAACGGCCTCGTCGATACGCGCGTGAACGACCTCTACGTCTATCCGGGCGCAACGACGAGCCAAGACATCGTGCTCGCGGCGACGCAGTTCGGTGGAATCTATCGCTCGACCGACGGCGCCAACTCGTTCACCAACGTCTCCTCGACCGCGGGTGCGACCCACTTTGCCTTAGTCGGTACGACCCTCTATGCAAGCGATGCGAACGGGGTCGAAATGTCCACGAACCAGGGGCAGACCTGGTCGCTCTTCAAGGCGATTCCGGGCGCCAACACGCTCGGCGCCTCGGCGACGGAACTGGTCGCGGGCGATAACCAGGGCAACGTGTACGTGTACAGTCTCGCTTCGGGCACCTGGAGCGGACCGGTCGCGGTCTCACCCTCGGCGATCGGCTGCTCCGGCGGCACCCCGACACCCGGCGGCATCCACACGATCGTGGTGGATCCCTCGAACGCGAACAACATCTGGGCAACGGCGTGGTCGTGCACCCTCGGCGGGAACGCGGTCTCGCAAGAGCTCTTCCTCTCGCAGAACGCGGGTACCACGTGGACGCACGTCACGAGCTCGGCAAGCTCGTCCAACCCGGCCTCGGGAACACCGTCGGGCTGGTACGGCGCGCAGATGCTCGCGCCGAGCGTCGCCTTCCCCGACAACGTCTATGTGGGCGCGGAGTTCGAGCAGTGGTCGGTGATCCCCGGATCTCCGCCCACCTTCACCCCCGTCGATGGCCAGAGCAGTTCGGCGCTGGGATCGACCTACGGCGACATGCGCGGGCTCACGGTCGTCTCGAATGGCAGCGGCGGCGACGCCTGCTACATCGCGGCCGACCAGGGCCTGTACTTCCAAGGCAACTGCGGCCGCACGGCGACCCGTACCTACCCGACCGTGCTCAGCGCCGGACTCTCGACCAACTACCTCTACGGCTTCAGCGTGGGCGGTAGCGTCGGTAGCGAAGAGATCATGACCACCATCCAGGACTTCGGCCCCGCCCGCGGCAAGAACGGCGGCGGCTCGGTCGCAAACTGGGCGGGCACCTTCGGCGGAACGGCCGGCGGAAGCTTGGGCGAGGGCGGCGACGCCGAGATCGCACCGAACGATCCCTCGAAGTGCTTGATCGCCAACAACCCCGGCAAGCTCGGTCTCGCGTACTCGACCGACGGTTGCCAGACGTTCACCGCCTCGACCGGCTCGACGGCACTCCTGAACGCGACGGCCATGACCTTCGATCGCAAGACGGCCGGGAAGGTCTATATCATCGCCGGCACGTCCGGCCTGCTCGTCTCGACCGACTACGGCGCGACGGCCCAACTCGTCGCGGGGAACGCCACGCTCATCGCTGGCGGCAACTCCGTGACCACGGCACGCGTCGATCCGACGAACGACAGCCACCTCGTCGCGGTCGTCACGAACGCAACGACCGGCGCGTCGTCGGTCTTCTACTCCACCGACGCCGGCGCGACGTGGCATGCATCGACGGGAACCGGGACGACGGATTACTATCCGGCGATCGCGATCGACCCGTCGAACGGGCAACACGTGGTGTACGTAGCCGGGGCTCCGTCGCTCACCGTCTATCAGTCGAACGACGGGGGCGCGACCTTCACCTCGAGCACGCCGTCGCAGCTGCAGATCGTACGCCGCATGCTGGGATCGCATTTCGATCCGTTCGCGTCGCCGCTGCGATTCGGACCGCCGCACCCGCTCTATCTGCAGACGATGTTCGGAGGGGTTGCGACCTCGCCGATGCACGTGATGATCGATGCGAACGGTACGATCTCGCCGCAGTACACGACCTCGCTCGAGTTCAACCCGAGCGCACCGGCGGGTACGCAGCCGCTCCTCGCGCTTGCCACCGGCTTCGGGCTCTTCGCCTCGAACGACGGCGGCACGACGTGGACCGAGATCGACGGCGGCAGCAATAGCACGACCATCTCACGCCGCTTCTCGAAGGTGGAGTGGATGAACGGCTACCTCTACACCTCGACGGTCGGCCAAGGCGTGCTACGGAGCACGCAAGCGCTGCAGTAATGCGCGCGATCGTAACGGCGGCGCGGGCACTCGCCTGCGCCGCCGTTCTTTTTTCTCTCCACCCGGCGAGCACGAGCGCGAAGACGCTCCCGCTCGATCCCGGTTTCATTGCCGAGCGCACCTATAGCGCCCACCTTTCGGGACACCGAGCGCCCGATACCGTCATCGTCGAGCGCCGCTGCGCGGGGGGCACGTGCACGCGCAAAGGGCTCGTGTACGTCCTTCAACCTGCGGCACACCACTTCACGCGGGCCGATGACGGCAACGCGCTCGGCGCCCTCGGCATGGCGATCCCGGGCGGAACGCTCATCCACCTCGCGCCGCACGCCGACGCGATCCGCAGCGCGATCGCCTCGCCATTCACCTGCACCACCTGCACGCCAAACGTGCCCGTGCTCATCGTCGTCACGCACGGCGCGCTGACCGACTCCCTCTACGAGCATCCCGCGCTGCTGCGCGCCGACGCCGCGGCCGCATGGGCGCGCGTGGAGCGCTTGCGCCGGGCGGGCGCGCTTCAAGGGCTCTTCACCGTGGCGCGCGTCCATGCGTACGCGCAGATGTTCCGCTACCTCGCCGACATGTGCCGTTTGGGCCACTGTAGCGCCGGATGGCAAAAGATCTTCAGCGTCTATACGGGCAAAGGGACGCAGCCGACGCTCGAACGCATGCATCGCGGACTCGTATTCGACGGCTTCTACCGCTAACGTACTCCTCACGAGTCCAGGCACAATGAAACGAGCTCGACGATTACGTCGAGCTCGTTTTCGTTTGCAAAACGCGGCGATGCCGGTCGCGCTTACTGGATCGTCGGCATCTTTCCGAGATCCATGCGCATCGAGTGCGTCGATGGCCACATGTGCCCGTATCCCGCCATGCCGACGACCATCCCGCCGATGATGAAAATCATGACGACGCCGATGAGCAAGAGCGTGGTTGTGCCTTTGCCGAGGCCCTTCGAGGCGGGGACCGACGAGAAATCGAGATACTCTTTGTCGCTGACGATCATGCTATGCTCCCTTGGCGGCCGGGAAATTGCCGAGCACGTGCGCGCCGGCCAATAGCGCGATGACCGCACCGATAAAGAGCAGCGCGAGCATCAGTTTGAAGATCTGATTGTCGAGGCCCGGGGTCTTCCAGTCGTTTTTGAGCGCGATCGCCGAAACGATGGCGACGATGATGCCGCCGGCGATGGCGATGATGCGTTCGATATTCGAAATGTCCATAGTTCGTACTCGCGTTCCTTAGATCAGGTAGAAGATCGAGAAGAGCGCGACCCAGATGACGTCAACGAAGTGCCAATACAACGTGCCTGCGGTGAGGCCGAAGTACTTGTCCTTCGTATAGACGCCGTGGACCGACTGGAGGAAGAGCACCGTCAGGTAGATCACGCCGACCGTGACGTGAAATCCGTGCATGCCGGTGAGCGTGAAGAATCCGGCTCCGAAGATGCCGCTACCCGCCCACGAGACGTGCTCCTTGAAGTACAGGTTCGTGTACTCGTAGGCTTGCCCCGCGAGGAACATCGCGCCCAGAATGATCGTCGCGATCATGAAGAACGCGTACTTGCCGAAGTTGTTGTGCTTCCAGTTCTCGAGCGCGTAGTGCATCGTCGCTCCGGATCCGAAGAGCACCACCGAGTTCACCGCCGCAAACGCGACGTCGAGGTGGTTGATCCCGGCCGGCGGCCAGCCTTGGCCGCTATTGCGCATATAGAGATAGGCGAAGATGAACGACGAGAAGAGCACGCAGTCGGAAACGAGGAAGAGCAGGAAGCCCTGAAGGCGCAGTGCTCGCGTTTCGACGTAGAGCTGATCGACTTCGCCGTGATCGCCGTGCGCGGCAGCCGCGCCGTGGGGAAGAGTTGCTACTGCCATGTTCTCCTCTAGTGCGCCCCGGCGTGCACGGGCGAATCGGTGAGTTCTTCTTCAAGCCCCTTGTACGGCAACGGTTGCGAGAAGTCGTACGGCAAGCCGAAGACCGTCGGGATGTGCTTGAAGTTGTAGTAGTGCGGCGGCGAGGGAATTTGCCATTCCAGCGTGCGCGCGCCCCACGGATTCGGCGGAGCCTTCTTTCCGTTGCGCATGCTGACCAGCACGTTGACGAAAAAGACCAAGATGCCGAGCGTCATGATGTACGAGCCGATCGAACTGACGTCGTTCCAGGTTTGGAACTGCGGATCGTACTCGGGAACGCGGCGCGGCATGCCGAGCGATCCCAGCCAATGCTGCGGCAAGAACGTCATGTTGACGCCGATGAAGAACAGCCAGAAGTGAATCTTGCCGAGCGTCTCGTTGAGCATGCGTCCGGCGAACTTCGGGAACCAGAAGTACGTCGAGGCGAAGATGCCCGTGAGCGAACCGCCGACGAGGACGTAGTGGAAGTGTCCGACGATCCAGTACGTGCCGTGTACGTGCAGATCGAAGGGCACCGCGGCGAGAAAGACGCCGGTTAAACCGCCGAAGGTGAAGAGCGCCACGAACGCGAGCGCAAACATCATCGACGAGGTGTAATGAATTTTACCGCCCCAGAGCGTGGCGACCCACGAGAAGAACTTCACGCCGGTCGGAATCGCGATCGTGAACGTGAGGATCATGAAGGGAAGTTGGAGATACGGCGCGAGACCCGAGGTGAACATGTGATGCGCCCAGACCATGAAGCCCGCAAGGGCGATCGCCATCGACGAGAAGGCGATCATCTTGTATCCGAAGATCGGTTTGCGCGCGAAGGTCGGGATGATCTCGGAGATCGCTCCGAACATCGGCAGCACCATGATGTACACGGCCGGATGCGAGTAGAACCAGAACATGTGCTGCCACATGATCGGGCTTCCGCCCTTGGTCGGATCGAAGAACGGCACGCCGAACTGACGCTCCATGAAGAGCGCCGCGAGCGCCGCGGCGAGCGCCGTGGTCGCGATCATCAACAGCGGCGCGGTAGCAAGCTGCGCCCAGCAGAAGAGCGGCATGCGCGTGAAGGTCATCCCCGGCGCGCGCATCTGGAACATCGTCACGACGAAGTTGATGCCCGTCAACGTTGAGCTGACGCCGACGAGGAAGATCGCGGCCGCCCACATCGAGGTGCCGGGGCCGCCCAGGAGCGACATCGGCGGATACTCGGTCCAGCCGGCGACCGGCGCACCCATCAGGAACGACGAGAACAGCATCAACCCGGCAACCGGGAAGATCCAGAAGCTCAACATGTTGAGCCACGGGAACGCGACGTCGCGCGCGCCGATCTGCAACGGCATGATGATGTTGCCGAACGCACCGGTGACGATCGGAATAACGACGAGCCACACCATCGCCGACCCGTGGATCGAATAGACTTCGTTGTAAACGTCGTTGCTGACGAAGCCGCCGTTCGCGTGCAGAAGCTGCGTGCGAATGATCTCGGCGAGCAGTCCGGCCAGCACCAGGAAGACAAAGCCGGTGATCAGGTACTGGATCCCGATGATCTTGTGATCGATCGAGAAGACGTACCGGCGGATGAAGCCTTGTGGCTCCGGATGGATATGGCCGGCGATGCCGCCCGCATGTTCCGCTGTGGTTGACATAACTGCTTACTCCCGGGTCACTTCAACGAGCTCAAGTACGCGACCAAATTCGCGATATCTTTATCGGAGAGATTATTGGCGGCTTGGTTGGGCATCTGGCCAATGTCGCCCTTATAGCCGTTCTGCAGAATCGTCGCGATGTTCGCGGGCGTCGCCTTGTCGCCATCGACGAGATTCGGATGCTGCGGATCGTCGAGCAGGCCTTTCAAGCCCGGACCCACGACACGCTGCGAGAAGGGCGCGATCGCATGGCAGGCGCTGCACTTCTGCGCGAAGAGCGCTTGACCGGCCTTCGCATCGCCGCCGGCGAGGCTGATCGTGCCGGTCGAGACCGTCGCGATCGCGTCGCTCGCGTGCGCGTTCTTGACCTGCCAGCCGTGATACCACTTCTCGAAATCGGCCGGCGTATCAACGACCAGGTACTGCGCGCCCGGATTGGGCTTGCCTTGCCACGTCGGCATGTTGCCCGACATCAAGCCGTGGTTGGTTCCACAGAACTCGGTGCAGACGATCGGGTACCGGCCCACTTTCGTCGGCGTGAAGCGGATCGTGTTGATGAGACCCGGCACCATGTCGGCCTTCAGGCGGAACTGCGGCACCCAGAACGAGTGGATCACATCGGCCGAGGTGACGTTCATGACGACCGGCTGATTGACCGGAAGGTGCATCTCGCCCGTGATCTCACCGTGGATCTGCGGATAGCGGAAGGTGAAGTACCACTGATGACCGATCGATTCGACGACGAGCCCGTTGGTCGGTTGCGCGATTTGAATCGCGTACCATACTTTCACGCTCCAAACCGACAGGATCACGACGAGCAGCGTGGGGATGATCGTCCACCACAGTTCGAGCTTGTGATTGTCGTGAATCTGCACGCCGATCGCGTCGGGCGGATCCGTCTTGCGCGCACGGAACGCGATCATGAAGTAGATCAAGTAGCCCGCCACGACGATCATGATCGCCGACGCCGTCGCGGCCATGAACCGGAAGAGGACGTCGATCTCGCCACCCGGCTGCGCTGCAACCGGAGGCATCACGATTCGAAGCGACGTGTACGACCAAAACACGATCGCTGCTAAAGCCAGCAGCGCGATGACCGTGGTAGCAATCCAAAAGCCACGACCTAGTGTCGTGGCCGGGGCGCGATTTTCGACCAAGTGTTTTCTCTCCCTGACCCGCGAGTCTCTACTTCTTCTCAACTATAGTCAGCAGCACCCTGTTCGTGCATCGACTTTAGCGGTCACATTCGTGAGGGACGTTTTGGCGCTTGCCCGGCAAATTCCCGGACCAACCAATCGACGTTCGTGATCGCGGTCCCCACCACGACCGCACCCGCTCCGGCCCGGAACGCACGCGCAACGTCGTGCGGCGTCGTGACGCCGCCCTCGCAGATGACAAAGCAATTCAGTTCGCACAACTCACGGAGCAGCGCAAGCGCCGGCAAGGGTGTTCCTTGCGTCTGCGACGTGTAGCCACAGAGGGTCGTCGCGACGATCTCGGCACCCGCAGCTTGGGCGCAGAGCGCATCGGCCGCGGTCGCACAGTCGGCCATCGCGAGCCGGCCCGCCGCATGGATGGCATCGACCAGGTTCTCGACGCTCGTTCCGTCGGGCCGCGGCCGGCCGGTCGCGTCGAACGCGACGATCTCGGCGCCCGCTTCGACCACCTCGGCAACCTCACGCACCGTCGGCGTGATGTACGGTTCGAAGCCGGGGTACTCGCACTTGATCAGGCCGATGAGCGGGAGCGTCACACGGGCCCGGCCCGCGCGCAGGTTCGCGACGCCCTGCATCCGTACGGCCGCGGCACCGTTCGCCTGGGCCGCCGCGGCCATCGCCGCGAGCACGTAGGGATCGTCGATCGCCGAACCAGGCCAGGCCTGGGCCGAGACGATCAGTCCTCCCCGCATGCCCTCGAGCAGGCTCACAATCGCCCCGCGAGGATCGCGGCGCCGGCCGCCGGTTCTGCCCGGGCCGCCACCACGCGAACCGCCGCCCCACGGGCCTCGAAGTACGCGGCGCACGCCCCTTCGAGCTGCGCCGCGAACCACGGATCGCGGGCAAGCCCGCCGGCGAAGGCCGCCTGGACCGGGCCCGTGCGTTCGAGCGCGGCGTCAAAGGCGAGGCGCGCGAGCTCGCCGGCAGCATCGCGCGCCGGCTGCGCGATGCAGTCGCACCGGTCGCCGTCACGTGCCGCGGCAAGCGCGTACGGAGCGAAGGCGGCGAGATCGGCACGGGGGATCGCGCCCGCATAGAACGCATCGACGATCTCGCGCACCGTATGCCGGTCGAAAAAGCTGAGCAGGGTCGCGATGCCGCGGCAGTCGTCGTGACGCGCCGCGCCGCTCACCGCGCGGCGCGCGATCCAAAACGCGCTTCCTTCATCACCGAAGAGATATCCATAGCCGCCGGTGCGGCGGGCGCGCCCGCGTGCGGTTGCGTACGCCACGGATCCGGTGCCCGCGATCACGGTTACGCCGTCCTCACCACCGAGGGCGCCCGCATGAGCGATCGGCGCGTCGTGCATCAACGCAAAGCGGTCGGCCGGCATGCGCGGAGCCTCGCCCACGATGCGCCCTTCGTATCCGGAGACGCCCGCGACGATTGCAGCAAACCGGGTCTGCGGCGCGAGGCCGCAGGCACGCACGGCATCGGCAAGGGCGCCTTCGAGCGCGTCGCGCAGACGCGTTGAACCGGGGCGCTCGCCCAGTTCATCGGCGGCACCCGCATATCCGTACCCGAGGATCGTTCCGTGCTCGTCCGCCACGACCGCCGTCGTAGAGCTCTGTCCACCGTCGATGCCGGCGACGAGCATGCGTGCTACTCCGCCGTACGCTCGATCAGCTTGCGCGCAAACTCGTTCGCGGCGATCTCGCGGTCCTTGCGTTCGGGCAGGCGCGGAACCTCACCGATGTGCTCGCGGTGGTGATAGAGTTCGTGCCCGATCGAGAAGCAGATAAACTCGCCGAACTCGGCGGGCGTCATCTGCTCGGCGACGCGAATGTTCAGGCGAATCGTCGGTCCGCTCGGATCGTACTCCGAACGCAGTTCGTCGATTCCCCAGTCGCCGAGATCGGCGAATTGAATGTTGATGCCGTACTCACGGGCAAGGCGCAATGCCGAGTTCAATGGGTTCTCCGTAGGTCAACTCCGTCCGCGACCAGCCGCGCACGCAGTTCGTTCGTATCTACGTCGCCCACACACACGCGCCGTTCATTCGCGAACGCCGCCGCAGTTCCGGCTGCCTGGCCAAGCGTCATCACCGTCGGCGTAAGGCGCGTGGAGGCGAGCGCCTCGTGCGTGGTCGAGATGCAGCGCCCCGCCACGAGCAGTTGCTCGCGCGCGGCCGGCACGAGGCAGCGGAACGGAATTTCATACGTGGCTCCCGGCGGCAAACGGTACGTCGTGGTTCCGCTCCCCGACGGATTGTGCAGATCGATCGGATAGGCGCTGCGCGCGACCGCGTCGTCGAAGGTGCGCCCCTCCAGGATATCCTGCGCGTCGAGCGTGTAGCGACCCACGATACGGCGTGACTCACGAATGCCCACCTGCGCGCCGGTTGCTGCGATACGCGCATGCTCGAAGCCGGGGACGCGTTCGCGAAAGAAGCGCAGCAACTGCATCACTTGCAGGCGTGCCTCGATCTCGGCACGCGTGAGGTCGTCGGGATCGAGCGGATCGACGTCGGTCACGCGCGTCATGTTCACGGTCACTTCATCGGGGTAGGGCGAGATGAAGAACGAGACGAGTTCGCGCGGGATATCCACGAGTCCGTCGCGCTGCGCGTCGTGCCACAGGTCGTAGAGGCCCGCTACGGCGGTGAGTGCGGACGCCGTGCGTGCGTGGGCTTTGAGCGAGGTCCGCATCTGATCGGGATGCATGCGCACGTAGGTAGCGGTCTTGCTCAGGTCGACGTGACTCAGGCGAAACATCAAGCTCGCGGGCTGAACGCGTCCGCGTTCGTCGCCTTGGTGCGTCACCACGCCCGCCGACGCGGCGACCAGCGCGTCGGCCGTCGCGTCGATTACGACGCGAGCGCGATACGAACGCGTGCCGTTCACGGTTGCAACGCTCACGCCGGTGACGCGATCGCCCTCGACGTGTGCTTCGAGAAACCATGCATGCAACAATAACTCGACGCCCGCTTCGCGCATCATCTCGAAGAGCAGCGCCTTGTGCATCTCGGGATCGAACGGTGTGATCGTCGGCACGTACTCCGAGGCATCGTGCAGATGTCCGGGCGATCCACCGCGGCGTACCAGACGCTCCACGATCTCTTGCGCGATTCCGCCGACCACGCGCTCGGAGCCCGCGTGGAACGTCATCCACGGACCTACCATCGCCGCCGTCGCCGTGCCGCCGAGAAAGCCGTATCGCTCGATCACGAGCGTGCGCGCGCCGTGCCGTGCGGCCGCGAGCGCCGCGGCACACCCGGCATTCCCTCCGCCCACGACCAGGAGATCGAACTCGCGCATGGGGAGCGCCCTTCGCTGCCGAAGGCGGCGATCATGCAGATGCAGATCGACAGCGAGGATCGCAACTGGGCGATCTATGCAAACGCGGCGGGGCTCCTCGCCTTCACGAACATTCCCTTTGCCAACCTGATCGGACCGCTGTTGATCTGGCTCAAGGTGCGCAACGATCCCGCCATGCCATTCGCACGCGCACACGCGCGTAGCGCGCTCAACTTTCAAATCACGTGGACGCTCGCGCTCGCGATCTTCATTGCCACCACCATCGCCACGATCGTTGGGTCCGGCGGCATGCCGGGACTCTTTCTGCCTGGGCACTCGCTGATCGTCCCGTTCGTAACGGTCATCGCGCTCGTCGTGGCAAACGCGGTCATCTGCATCCTCGGCTGCGTGCGCGCGTCGAACGCCGACATGCCGGCCAACCCGTTCGTCATCCCCTTCGTGCGCTAGGCGGGCCATACAGGGGCAGAGCGACCGGCCCGAGTAAACGGCTTCGGTCATGCTGTTACAACGAGTTAAGCCGCTCGAACGCATCTTAGCGGAAGGCGGCGATGAGTCCAAAGGGGAGGGTCTCAAGAAGACGCTCGGCGCGGGTTCGCTGATGGCCATGGGCATCGGCGCGATCATCGGCACCGGCATCTTCGTGCTGACAGGCGTCGCGGCGGCAACCCGCGCCGGCCCCGCACTGACGATATCGTTCATCGTCGCAGGTATCGTGAGCGCGTTCGCGGCGCTCTGCTACTCCGAGGTCGCAAGCCGCATTCCGATTGCCGGAAGCGCATACACGTTTGCATACGCGTCGCTCGGTGAGTTCATCGCCTGGATCATCGGATGGGATCTCGTCCTCGAGTACGCGCTCGGGGCAGCAACCGTGAGCATCGGGTGGTCCGGCTATTTCGTCACGTTCCTCAAGAACGTGTTCGGCATCGTCATTCCGCCGAGCTTACAGCAGAGCTATTGGGAGCAGGCGACGAGCGGGGCCATCGTCCACGGGACGGGCTTTATCAACCTTCCTGCGTTTCTCATCATCTGCTTGATCGGCGTTCTGCTCTATCGCGGCACGCGCGAATCGGCGCTCGTGAACAACATCATCGTGGTCGTGAAGCTTGCGATCGTGCTGTTCTTCATCGCGCTCGGGCTCGGCCACGTGAACACCGGAAACTGGACACCATACTTCCCGTTTGGTTGGACCGGCATGCTCGGCGGCGCAGCCTTTATCTTCTTTGCCTACATCGGTTTCGACGCGGTTTCCACCGCGGCCGAAGAGACGAAGAATCCCTCGCGCGATCTTCCGATCGGCATCATCGGCAGTCTCGCGGTCTGCACCGTGCTCTACATCATCGTGGTCGCGATCTTGACCGGCATGGTTCCGTACAAATTGCTTAACGTCGCCTCACCGGTCGCCTTTGCGATGGATCACGTTGGCATGGGATGGGCGAGCGCGATCATCTCGCTTGGCGCTCTCGCGGGCCTTACAACGGTCTTGCTCGTGATGATGTTCGGTCAGACGCGCGTCTTCTTCGCGATGTCGCGCGATGGTCTCTTGCCGGCGGTCTTCTCGAAGCTTCATCCGAAGTTTCGGACTCCCGGCCTTTCAACGATCATCTTCACGATCTTCATCGCGTCGATCGCCGCCTTTACGCCGATCGGCATCGTCGGATCGCTTACGAACATGGGAACGCTGATCGCGTTCATCTTGGTCTCGATCGCGTTGCCGATCATTCGCAAACGCTATCCGAACACACGCGGTTTCTCGGTGCCGTTCGGACCGTATCTCATCCCGGTGCTCTCCGCGCTCACCGCCGCGGGCTTGATCTTCTCACTGAAGTTCGGAAGCCCCGTGTGGTTCGGCTTGCCTGCGCCGTGGCTGGGATTTCTCGTCTGGCTCGTCGTTGGGCTCTTCCTGTACTTCCTCTACGGCCGCAACAATAGTACGGTCGGCAAGGAAGAGGCGGCCGGATAGCACCGTCCGTTCTCTCATAAACGAAAGGTGCGAGAGCCGCCGGTTTGGCTCTCGCACCTTTTTTTGTACCTCGCGCGGGCCGCTGAGCGCTGCCCTACGCGAGACGCCGAACGGTGAGCAAAACGATCGTCTCGTCGGCGTCGCGACCGGCTATCTCCTCCGATACAAGGGCGATGGCCTGATCGACGCTCGCCAATCCGCTGAAATCGGCGATGCGCGCCCCGTGTAACACGAAAAGCGCGGGAAGCGCGCGCCCAACGTCGCCAAAACTGCTGCGCTCTTCGAGCGTCGTGCGCAGTGCGGACTGAAGATCTGCCACCGTTACCGAGCGCACCTCGGCATCGCGTAGCGCGAGACGAACGACCCCACGATCGTCCACCACGCGTAGATCGCGCTCGAACCAATACATTGTAAGCGTTGCGGTTGCCGATCGCCGCATCACACGCTCGACCGGCACGCGCAGAGCTTGCGCGGCAACGATCATGCGCTGCGCATCGTCCACCGTATCCCGCCCCGCTGCTTCGGCGAGCGCGGTCGCGCCGCTCGCGGTTGCGCGCACACGGTTGCGTTGCGCATCGATCTCGATCACCACATCCACGCGTTGCGCGGAGGCCCCGGCCGCTATCACACGATCCGTCGCCTCGCGGCGCAAACGCGCGATATCATCTGGAGTCGGATCGACGATCGTACGCTCGACGACGTCGCGAACGAGCGCAAGGGCGACGCCGATCGGCGAGATCACCTCGGCGTCGCGTGCGATGCGATGCTCCACCCCCATCGACGCGGCGACGAACGGCACGAGCGCGGCCGCTCCGCCACCGCCGCCCACCAGCACGAGCGTATCGAGCGCGAGGCCGTAGTCGGCGATCAGTTCGTCGATACACGCGCGCACCTTGCGCGCGCCGATCTCGAGCATCGCACGCGCCAGGACCTCAGGCTCGCTCCGAAGCTCGTTCGCGAGCAGTTCGAACGCGGCGCGTGCCGCGTCGGCATCGCCTCGGGCAAAGGCTTCCTGCGGAATATATCCGAGCAGATTGCTCGCACACGTCGGCGTCACCGTCGCCGTGCGTCCGTCGCGCAGGCGCAGACGCACGTAGTCTCCCGGATCGCGCGGTGCCGACGCAAAGCGTTCCACGGTTGCGCCCGCGAACTCGGCGCGCGTAAGAAACGAGGCGTATGCACAGCCGGCGATGTGCGCCGAACGCGGACCAACGTCAACGATGCCATGGGCATCGACGCGTGCCATGCTGCCGCCCGCGATGCCGAGGGTACGCGAATCGATCGTGTGCAACATCGTGCGATGCCCGCCGACGCGCGCGGGTCGCATCTGCGGAACGCCGCCGCGGATCGCCGAGCAATCGACGCTGGTGCCGCCGACCTCGAGGAAGATGCCGTCGGTGACGTTGTCGTAGAGCAAAGCACCCGCAACGCCGGCCGCCGGTCCCGAAAGCATGGTGAGAATGGGCCGCCGTTCCACCTCGCGCACGTCCATCACGCCGCCGTCGCTGCGCATGATCATCAGCGGCGCGACGATCCCCGCTCGCGCCACCGCATCGGCGGTCATACGCGCGGTGCGTACCATCTTTGGAAGAATTGCGGCGTTGAGCGCGGCCGTTCGCGTGCGCGCACGAAGACCGTACATCGTGGTGACGTCGTGGCCGCTTGTCGCGAAAAGCCCACGCGCCCGCGCCGCGTCCATCGCCGCGCGTTCACCACGCGCGTCATCCACGCCGAAGGGCGCGCTCGCTGCGATCGCTTCCACGCCATGTTCCGCGAGCGCATCGAGTGCGGCGCCCACCGCAGCTTCGTCGCCTCCGCGAGCAAACGCAAACGGCGCGCGTAACGCGATCCCCGGTGCGAGCATCACCGGCGCGAAGCGCATTTGCCGGCGCGCAAACCAGCCTCTGCCAATGCCGAGCACGCCGACGCGCGCGACGTCGCCCTCGAGCAACGCATTGGTCGCCTGGGTCGTGGAGTGCGCGATGAATGCGACGTCGCTCGGCGCGACGCCGCGCTCGCGAAGCAGCCGTTCGATCCCCGTGACGATGCCGTCGGCAACACCGTTGCGCCCATCGTGCGTGGTCGGCACCTTGACGCGGGCGACCAATTCATGCGAGCGCGCATCGATCGCGACGACGTCGGTAAAGGTACCGCCCACGTCCACCCCGAGGCGCAGCTTCGTCATCGTGGCTATTGCAGCGGAAAGAGCTTGGTGACGTCGGCGATCGCTTGCCGAACCTCGGCGCGAAGCGCGGCACGTTCGGATGCACCGGCATGAGAACCGCGCAGCATAACGATCGCAGTAAACGTGTGCCCGTCGATGGTCATTCGCGTTTCGTCGCGCTGCGCGAGCAGGCCGAGCATAGCGTCACGCGAGGCGCTAGAGAGCAGGTTGCCGTGTATCACCCGCGCGATCAAGGTGGCAAGTCCGCGCGGCGTCGCTGTTCCGCCGTCATTGGCGGCAACCTCGATCTCATTCAATCCATCCGCGCGCAACGCCGTGTTTACCGAGGCGGCACCGCCGAGCATCTGCAGCAGTGTCGCGCTTGCGGCGTCATCGCCACGGCCGAGCGCGCGCTGGAGTAACACCCGCACCTCCGCGAGCGTGAACTGATGGCGATCCACGCGTTCGTACGTTGCGAGCGCGACCGCCAGTGTTTGCAAGCTTCCCATAGGCATCATCACGCCGTCATTGCGTGTCGCAAGCGCGCCTGTGCCGGTGTCGTACACCACGACGCCGAGCGTCGCACCGAGGCGGTGCGCATGCGCTGCCACCGGCACGAGCCGTGCTTCGAGCGCGGCGCGCTCGGAGAGCGGCGCCGGGGTCGCGGTGAAGATCGGCGCAGGGGTGGTGAAGAGTTGCGCGACGACGATGGGAATCACATCTTCAACGCGGCGAGTTCGTCGTAGAGCATCGCCATCGTCTCGATGCCGCCGAAGAACTGCGACAGGCTGAACTTTTCGTTCGGCGCATGGATGTGATCGTCGGGAAGGCCGACGCCGATCATCACTTGCGGCAAGCGCAAAATGCGATCGAAGCTCGCAACCGGAGCGATCGAACCGCCGGTACCGATATAGACCGGTGCTTTTCCGAACCCCGCGTGCATGGCACGCCCGGCAGCGGCGAGCGCCGGATGCGATCGCGCGATCACGACCGCAGGGCCACCGCCCGACGACTCGACGTGAACGCGCACGCCCGGCGGCGCCACGCGCTCGATATATTCGCCGACGATGCGCCGCACGACGTCGGGGTCTTGCGTGCCGACCAAGCGCGCGGAGATCTTGGCTTTGGCGAAGCTCGGGATGATCGTCTTCTGACCGGGTCCTTGATAGCCGCCCCAGATGCCGTTGCACTCGAGCGTCGGGCGGAACCACATGCGCTCGAGCGGCAGGCGTCCGCGCTCACCGGCCAACTCGGGTACGCCCAGTTGCGCGGCTTCGTGTGCTTCGTCGAACGGAAGACCGCGTAGTTCCGCCATCGCATCCGCGTCCAGGTCGGGAACGCCGTCGTAAAAGCCGGGTACCGTGACGCGCCCGTCGGCATCCTTGAGCGCTGCCACGATCTGCGTGAGCGCCTCGATCGGATTGCGCACGATCCCGCCGTAGTAGCCCGAGTGCAGATCGTCGGCCGGTCCGTTCACCTCGATCTCCCAGTGCACGAGTCCGCGCACGCTCGTCGTGAGTGACGGTACGTCCTCGGAATAGACCGCCGTGTCGCTGATCACGGCAACGTCGGCGGTGAACTGCTCGCCATACCGGGCAAGCGCACTGTCGAAACTCGGCGACCCGATCTCTTCTTCGCCTTCGACGATCACCTTCACGTTGATCGGGAGCCGTCCGCGCGTGCGCATGTGCGCTTCGATCGCGGCGAGGTGCATGAGCACTTGGCCCTTGTCATCGACCGCGCCGCGCCCGTAGATGTTGCCGTTACGCACCGTGCCTTCGAACGGCGGGGAGACCCAGGCCTCGACCGGATCGGCGGGTTGCACGTCGTAGTGACCGTAGATCAACACCGTCGGGCGGCCCGGCGCGCCGAGCCACTCGCCGTAGGCGAGCGGGTTCCCATCGGTCTCCAAGACCCGCGCATCCATTCCGATCTCCGTCATGCGCGCGACCAACCGCTCGCAACAGCGCCGCACGTCGCCCGCGTGGGCGGGGTCGGCGGAGATCGACGGGATGGCGATCCAAGCTTTGAGTTCGTCGAGGTACACCTCGCGATGCTCGATGCAGTACGCGTGCAGATCGGTCGGTATGGTCGCCATGGTGCCTTTCGTCGTTACCCTGGTTGTGCGGGCGGCGCGTAGGGCGCGCCGAGTTGGATATCGTACGTCCGACCGTCCCGTTCCACCTCGAAGCCGTGCGGTTTTCCGTCGTACGCGCGTGCTTGCGTCTGAAACGTGCCATACTCCCACCAGAACTTGCCATCGAGCTTGTTCACGATATCGTTCGTGCGCAAGCCTGCATCATATGCGGGGCCGCCTGCCCGCACGTAGGCACGCATGTAGCCGTCCACCGTTTTAAAGAGCGCATAAAAATAGGTCGGCGCATCGCCCGGCGCGCTTGCGATGCCGTGCGTGAAGAGCTCCGTCGCGTGACGCGGCCGGCGCAGCGCCCAGGCCCGCAACCGCGCGACGCCCGCAAGCGCAAGTGCGCGCGCGTTCGACGGCGTCGTCTCACCGTGCGCGGTCGCGTGATCGTGCCACTCCTGCACGATCCATCCGCCACAGTCTTCGAGTCGCAACCCGACATCGAGATCGGTTCCCTCGAGCAGTTTGAAGGTGGTGGCGGAGACGAACAGATAGGCCGCGTACGCTTTCGACGCGCAGCCGCTCGCATCGGGATCAGCGTGGAGCGCGAACGCGTGATAGCCTGCAGCGTCGAGCTGGCCGATGACCGCACGCGCGGCAACCTGGCCGAGCGCCGTGCGATCGTCGTCCACCGCGATGTGCTGCGCAGCCTCCGGCGGCGCCGTGAAGCCGGGTTGCGGCGCGAGCGCATCGGCATACGCCGGCGGCGCGATCGACGCAAATACGCGCACGCCGAAGAGCCGGCCGCCGAAGAGTACCACCGCCAACGATGCGAGCGTTGCAACGCCCACCTGCCACAGAAGCGTTCGCCGCGCGATCGTCTCGATCGAGACGCCCGTAAAATTTGCCACCCAGACGTTTGCGGTATTCGTGGGATCGCACACGTTCTGCACCTGCACCACCGCCATCACCGCCGCGACGATGATCACCGGCGGCAACGCGTGCGAAGCGAGCAGCACCGTGAAGATCGCGATGCCCACGCCGAAGGGGTTGAGCGGCCCGCGGTAGAGCGCAAGCGGGCTCAAAAGACCGAAGATCGCGACGTATGCGACCGGATTGCGAATCCACGGACCCGCAAACGGCGCGAGCGCCGCGGCGAATTGCGGCGTACGCGTCGCGGTGAGCAGCATCCCTATACCGATGAAGAGCAAGATCGCCGGCGCAACGTCCTCGACGCCGCGAATCGCTGCCGCAACGAGCGTTGGGATCGCGCGCCGTGGACGCGTAACGAGCACGCCGAAGAGCGCGGCCAGGATGAAGGCGATCGTCGGATCGAGGTGCAGCGCGTAGTAGAGGACGAGTGGGAGCACGGGCGTCGCAAGTGCGATCGCCGGGACACGCGGAGCAGCCTCATCGTCGCGTGCGCGTACCGCCCAGGTCGCGTATCCGCGCTCGCGACGGAACGCGACGATCGCGTAGGCAACCAGCGCGAGCGCGTCGATCGCGGCAAGCACCAGCGCGTAATGCGTCATCTGCTCCGGCGCCACCGCGAAAAACTGCGTGTAGAACTTCCAGTTGACGATGTTGAAGATGAAGCCGAGCGCAAACGCGAGTAGAAAGAGCGTCGCCGCGATCGTGCGCGGCACGCCCGTCGTCATCAAGATCGGGAGCACGATCGATCCGACCATGATGATCGCCCCAAGCCCCGAAAGCGAGGTAAAGAGCAACGCGACGATCGCGCACATGCCGAGCGCGAGCAGCATCGGGCGCTCGCCGCCATACTCGGCGGCAAGGTTTACGAGGGCGCGCGCGATGCCCGTGTCCATCGTAACCCGGCCGAGCAGCGCGCCGAAGATGACCGCCACATACACGCTCGCAAGCGACGATGCTCCGTTCACGACGATCGACCCGATCTGCGCGGGATCGAGCCGCGCGACGATCGCCATCGCTACGGTCATCGCCGGAATCGCGATGAGCGCGGGGACCCAGCGCATATACATCATCACCGCGAAGGCGAGAAAGACCGCGAGCAGCAGCACGCCTACGATCATCGAAACGCCTTCGGGGCGCCGATCACCGAATCGAGCGGCGGCAAGCTTTTCGTCACGAGATAGTCTTCGTAGGTGACGCGATCGATCGCGTCGGCCCGCTCGATTGCTCGCTGTGCGTCGAGGTGATAGCGCTCGAGATTGCTTGCGAGATGACCCGGACGGCTCTCGTAGCGCCACGCTTGCGCGTAGAGCGGCGCGAGTTCTTCGTCGTTATCGCGCTGCTCCCAAAACCAATATTTACACCAAAACAGGTCGCGTACGGCATCTTTGGGATGGAGTAATGCATCCGCATAGTACTGGCGCACCTCACGCGCGATCTGGTAGCGCCGCCCGAGCGCATCGTAGCGACGCGCGGCGAGCAGCATCACCCTCGCCGCGTTCGCGTGCAAAGGTGGATGCACGCTGTAGAGGTCTTGTTCCACGCGCTCGGCTTCCAGTCGCGTGCGCGAGAGCGCCGCATCCGAGAGCTTTTCCGCAACCGCATCGTCGAAGGGATCGTCCCAAAACAACTTGTCGCTCGCATCCGTCCCGAGTTGCGCATCGATACCCCCGAGCGTCAACGCATCGCGGGAATACCGTGCATCGTTCACGCCGAAAAACGCGTGCGGGAAATCGGCGGCAAAGTCCGCGAGCGAATCGTCGGTGCTCCAGGCGGCCGCGGCCGCGTAGAGGACCGGATACCACGTCGCCTCATAGAGCGTCTCGCCGTCGTCGTTCCAGACCGTCTGAAACAGGCCAAGGACGTGCGCGGCTTTCCCCTCGCGAATAAACAGCCGCTCGTTCGGCAAAGCGGTGTGCAGGTCGGGAAAGATGCGGTTCCAATTATTCGCACCGGGCGCGACCATCTGCGCAAACCCGCCGCGCGCGATCGTGCGAATGTACGGTTCGAACGTCTTCTGCGCTCCGTAGTGCCAATTGACGATTACCGCCGTCTTCGGCAGGTGCGCCATGATCGAGGGGTCGGCTTCGATCCCGTCGTCCCACAGCATCACGCGCGCACCCGAGGGCGCGATGATGCGGGCCATCTCGTTGACGTGCGCGGCGTACACCGCTCCGCGTCCCCCGTGTGCGGCGACGTATGCGGTCGTCTGTCCTTCGCCGAGCGTCGCCGTTTCGTCGGAGCCGATGTGAAAGAACGGGGGATGGGGAACTGCTTGCAACTCCTGCGTGATGATGCGCGTGAGATAACGCAGCGAGAGCGGCTGATTCGGCGAGAGTAAGAAGCCGTGCGGGAATTCGGCTGCCTTGGCGTAGCGTTCGACGCGCAACGTGTTGTGCATGTGCGCGAACGTCTGTTGCTCGGGGATGAACGCCACGTGATAGCGCGCCGCGTAGCGATCCAACTCGCGAAGTTGCGCGGGCGTGATGCCGTCGAGCGGTGCGGGCAGCGGATCGGTCGGGCTCACGAAAACGTTCTCCATGTACGGCGAGTAGCCGTTCATCTTGAACGCCGCGATCGTGCGGATACGCTCTTTGAAATAGCGCATCGTCGGCAGCGGCCCGCGCGAGACGTCGTCGGAGAGAATCCGCCAGCGCAATTGCGGCGCGTCGGCGATGGCGACGCACGGAAGGCGGGCGGCTGAGCCGCGTCCGCTCGCAAGTTGCGCGAGGGTCGTGAGCGCGTAGAAGGCACCGTCGGCACCGGCGCTTGCAATCGACACGCCGCGGTCATCGACGCGCAGGCGATAGCCTTGCGGCGCGATCGACCCATCGCGCACGAAGCGCACCTCGGCGTGCGGCGATGGCCGCGGCACGGCGATGCCGAGCGCCTTCCAGCGGCGGCGCAGCAGATCGTAACCGCCGGGGTCCACGGTGCGGGCGATCGTGCGGGGGATCGCAATCGAGCCGGCCCGGCACGACGCGGGGCGCACCTCGGTTGGACGCGGCACCACGTGCAGGGCCACAAGCGCCACGATCGCTGCAAACATGCGAGGGAGTTTGGCGGCGCCTGTGAACATTTCCGGCATGAAGATGCATGCGTTCGTTCTTCCTGCGGCGCTGCTTGCGGTATTCGCCGTCACCTTGCCCGTCCGCGCCTCCGACGACAAGGAGCTGCTCAACATGAAGGGCTCGGTGCGATACCAATTGCCGAGCCGTCCGGCAAAGCCGCTTCCACCGAATGCCACGGTGGCGCTGAACGACCGTGATCTCGCGATCACGGGGGCCGCCTCGCTTGCAGGGCTGACGCTTCCCGATAGCTCCCAAGTGCTGGTGGGCGCGGACAGCAAGGTTGAACTCGGTTTCTTCAACCAAACCACGATCGCAAACGCAAAGTTCGTCATCTACAACGGCAAGGTGCGCTTTACCGTGCGCCATCCGCAGGGCGCCAAGGCGAACTACGTCTTCTCCACCCCCACCGCGCAAGTCGCGGTGCGGGGCACGCAAGGCGACATCGATAGCTCCGCGGGGCAACTGCGCGTGAACGTGTACGAAGTCTGCGATCCGCACGAACCGGTAACGGTCACCACGAAGAACGGACAGACCTTTCAACTTCTGGCCGGGCAATCGCTCGTCGCGCAACTCGTCAACGGTATCGTGCGCGCCAAGGTGGAGCAGCTTACGCAACAGATGATCGATCAATTCGCGCCGGATTTCGGGGCGCCCAAGAGCTGGGACGCTGCAACGCAACAGGTGATCGGCATGGCGCAGAGCCAAGCGTCGAGCGCGATCGACAACGCGGCCGGCGGCTACGGTCACGAGATCACGGGCGCGCTCGGCGGCCTCTTCGGTCACCACAAAGCGACGCCCGCGCCATCACCGTCGCCGGTGTCGGCGTCGTGCACCCACTAGATCGCTAGGCGGCGGCTTCGGGCGTTTGCATCTCGTGATCGCGCACGTCGAACGCCTGCACGACCTCGTCGAGGAACGCCGTGAGTCCCACGGCATCGACGTTCGCGGCCCGGTCGGCTAGGCCGATCATGCGCAGGTCGTTTCGCGTTACGCGATCGACCTTGGCGCCGTCCAGCGTTGCGTACTCGAAGACTTTGAACGCGAGTTGGTTGCGAAACCCGGCTCGCAGGATCAGGTCGCCCAGGCGGGCGGCGCCGGGCTCGGGCAGGTCTGCCAAACGCGCGCGCAGGAGCGCGAGCGCCTCGCCCAAGTAGGAACGAACGAGCTCGTCCCCGCGGCGCCGGTCATCCTCGGTCGCGTACCCCGGGAACGCCGGAATCTTTGCGCGGAGCTCCGCAAGCGGATCCATCCCTGCCCGATACGACGGGTGTGACGCGGGGGCCTCGGGAATCCCTTGCAACACGATGGCGCTTCTCCTGGTCGTCGCGCTCGTCGCCCTGGCGGGCGCGGCCTTTTACGCCCGGAGCCTGATGCGGCGTTTTACGCATGCGCGTGACGAACACCGCCGCGTTCTCGCGCTCTTTTCACGTTACGTGCCCGCGCCCGTCGTCGAGGATTTGCTCGCGCGTAAGGACCCACGCCTGTTCGAAGCGCGTCAGTACTACGCGACGATCCTTTCCGTACGCATCCGCGAGTTCGCGCTCTTTGCCGAATCGCTCTCACCCGAAGAGACGCTGCGCTACCTCAACGAGTTTTACACGATCGTCGGCCAAGCGGTTCAACGTCACAAAGGTATGATCGAGAGCCTGCGCGGCGACACGGTGACCGCGCTATTCGGCGTGCTCGTCGAAGAGCGTTTTCAAGAGGAGCGCGCGCTGCGGGCCGCTCTCGACATCATGCGCATGATGAGCGCGATGAACTCGCGCTGGGCCGCCCAAGGACGCAAGGCGTTCGAAGTGGGCATGGGGGTGAACTCGGGAAAGATCGTGGCCGGCGACACCGGTTTCAAAGAACGCCGCGAGTTTGCGATCGTTGGAAATCCCGCGCATGTGGCGGCACGTCTGGAGGCTGCATCCGAAGAGCTGGGGGCGGCGATCGTGGCGAGCGAGACGACGTACGATGTGGTGCGCGATCTCTTCGTCGGCATTCCGGCGTCCTCGCTTCCGTTGCGCGGGCTGCGCCGGCTGCAGAGCGCATACATCATCCGCGGGCTCACGCGACGGGCAAGCGAGGACGATCTCTTGACGCTCCCGTCGCAGCGATCGTTCCGCGAGACGCGCGTGCGCTCGTATGACGTGGCGGAGGAGCCGGCGACGCAGCCGGCCGAGTACGTGACGCCCGAGGAGGTGCGCGAGGCTCCGGTTGCGCAAGCTGCGCCCGTACCACCTCCGGCATACCGGTTCGACGTCGTCAGCCCGGCGCCGCCACCGGAGTTTACCCGCTTCTCACGGCTCGACGACGGCGCACCGGCGCTGCCCGAAGCGCCACCGATCCAAGGAATCTATGAAGACGACCAGGGACCGCCGATCCAACTTCCGCCGTAACATGCTTGCCGCGCTCGCGCTCGCCGGTGCCATCGCATGCGGCACCCGCGCTGACGCCGCGACCGTACGCGGCACAACCGATGCGGCCGTCGTCTGGGTGAGCGCACCGGCCGCGATGCCCGCTCCGACCGAAGTGGAGATGCGCAACTCGCATCGCACGTTTATCCCACCCTTCGTCGCGATCGCTGCCGGCAGTTCGGTTCGCTTTCCGAACGACGACCCGTTCTATCACAGCATCTACTCCGCATCGAAGGCCGATCCGTTCGACATCGGGTACTACGGCCCGGGACCGGGTAAGGCCGTCGCGTTTCCAAACCCGGGCATCATTCAAGTACACTGCCACATTCACGCGAGCATGCATGCCGTCATCGTCGTTACCGATGGCCCCTTTGCCATGAACAGCGGCGGCACGTACGCGATCGAGGGCGTCCCCGCGGGACGTTACCGGCTCCACTCCTGGGACCCAACCCACGGCGAGCGCACGACCCACGTCACCATCCCCTCTGCCAGCGCCACCGTGACCGTCAACCTGCCGGCCTAGAACCGCGCGTTACGGTGAGGCCGGACGTTGGGCGAGACGTTGGCCAAAAACGATGTCGCGCTGCTCCGGGAGCACCACACGTCCAGCGTCGATGAGACGCACCATCGCTTCGACGCAACGACGATCCCACTGCACGTCGATTCCGGCGAGCAAACGCCCGCGCGCTTCATCGAGCGCGAGGCGCGCACGATAGGGACGATCGGTCGTCATCGCATCGAACGTATCGGCAACCGCGATCACGCGCGAAAGCAGCGGAATTCTCTCGCCCTCGAGGCCGTCGGGGTAGCCCTTACCATCCCAACGCTCGTGATGATGCAGCACGCAGGGCGTGACCGCCGCCATCGCTTCGACCGGGCCGAGAATCTCGCGCGCGATCGTCGGATGCAGGTTGATGATCTCGCGCTCGTGCGCATCGAGGGGGCCGGGCTTGAGCAGCACGGCGTCGGGAATGCCGATCTTGCCCAGATCGTGCAGCAGCGCCGACCAACGCACGGTCGAGACGTCGCTCTCTTTCAAGGCGAGTTCGCGTGCGATCGCAACGGAGTACTCGGAGACGCGGAACGAATGGCCCGCCGTGTAGGGATCGCGCTGATCGACAATCGATGCGATCCCTTCCATCGTCTGCAAGAACGTCGTCTCGGCCGCGTCGCGGCGGCGATTCAATTCGCGTTGAGCAGCGATTGCTAACGTCAGCAGCGAGAGAAAGATCGCGCTGCACGCGACCAGCGTCGCGATCACGACGAATTGCGTTTCGCGCGACGTCTGCGCGTTCAACTGGCCGACCGACACGTCGATCGCCGCGACCGCAAGATACCCCGGTCCGTTCGGTTGCGCAAGGGGAACGAAGACCGTAACGACGCGCTCGCCGCCCTGCATCGTCTCGCGTGACTGCACGAAATTCTGCTCTTCGACTGCCTTCTTCACCGACGCTGTGGCATCGGGCGCGAGAATCGGATCGAGCGCCGCGCCGTCGGGACGATAGAGACGTACGCCGGCCACCAGCGCTTGAAAGTTCTCCACGTTGCGCACCGCGGCATCGATTCGCTCGCGATCGGCTTCGGTGAAGGTGCCCGACTGCGCGTACTCATCGAGCGCCGGCTGCAACGTCGCCGAGGCCTGCCCGACGGCGGTCGCGATCAGATCGCTCTTGAGAGCGTCGAGATGCGCGCGCGCGAACGCGTATGAAAGTCCAATCGAAATCGCCACGACCACGACGAGGAGTACCGCGGTAAATCGCGCGAGGAAATCGACGCGCACGCGCTTACTTCACGAATCCCGACGGGTACGGCGGAAAGTCGCCAAGCGCTTGAGCCAGGACGCCGACATGGATCGTCTCCACGCCCAAGATCGACCCCGCAACGCTCGCCAAATCCCGATCTTTGAACTCGGGAATCACCGAAAGATACGTGCTCGCAGCCTTCTCCTCGACGCCCTGCGCGAAGATTAGGATATCGCGCTCGGTCGTCAGTTGCGGATATGGCAGCTTCGCGGTGTTGAGCGAGGGCGTACCGCCGCCGGCCTGCACCGCGGCGACGAGCGCGGCGAGATGCATCTGGTGATCGCGTTTGAACATCGCGGCGTATGCGGCGACCTTCGGAGAGAGTAGCTTGGTCGCGGCGGCCGCGTCGTAGGCTTTGATCCCGGCCCGCTCGAGTTCGATTGCGGAATTGAGCGAGGAGAGGTCGCCCGCATCGGCCTGCGCGGCACGCGCCACGAAGCGATCGAGCATGACGACGCCGCTCGCACCGACGCTTGTGGCAAAGAGAAAGCGTGCGCGTGAGAGACTCATACCTTTGAAGTATCGGCGTTGCCCGGCCGAAATCCGTCCGGCGCCGCGAGATTCCCCGGCAACGGCGGGCGGGGGCCCTGGAATCCGCCGGAGCGCTCCGTGCGTTAGACCTTCGAGGGCACGGCGAGGGCAACGCGAAGGGTAGCCTCGTGGAGTTGGATGCCGAGGACCTCATCGCGCGCATACGCGCCCGTGACGCGGATGCGTTCGAGGCGCTCTATGACGCGCACCATCGGCTCGTGTACGGTGTCGCGATGCGCATGCTCGGGGATGCTGCGGCCGCGGAAGACGTAACACAATCGGTTTTTTTAAAAGTGTGGAGTTCACCAGATCTTTTTCGCAGCGGCAACTTCAGCGCGTGGATCGTCCGCGTGACGCGTAATCGCGCGCTCGACGTCCTGCGTTCGCGCAACTCCCATCCCGAGGTGGAGCTTCCCGAAGCGCTGCCCGAGAGCGACGCACTCGAAGATGTCGCCTTCGCCAACCTCGATGCCACGGCCGTGCGCGCGGCGCTCGAAACCCTGCCGCCCGAACAGCGCGCACCGATTGAACTGGGGTTCTTCGGCGGGATCACGCACGACGAGATCGCGCGACGAACCGGCATTCCGCTCGGCACGATCAAAACGCGCATCCGGATGGGACTTCGCAAACTGCGCGCGACGTTGGAAGGCGCGGTGACGGTATGAACGCCTCGCACGACGCGATGCTCGACGACGTCGCGGTGTACGCGCTCGGCACGATGAACGCAGCCGACGCCGCTCGCGTGCAAGAGCACCTGCGCACCTGCGCGGAATGCCGCGCCGAGTACGAAGCGCTCGCGCCGTCCGCGTCGGCGGTCGGCCTATCGGCCGAAGCCTGCGCGAATGCGGAGACGGGCGCGGTGACGGTGAGCCCGCTGCTCAAGGCTCGTCTCATGCGCGAGGTGCGGCGCGATGCCGCATCGTCGCCGGTCGTCGCGCGCGGCGGATCGTGGGGTACCTATCTGGTCGCGGCCGCATGCCTGGCCGTAGCGGTATGGACCTCGTTCGTCAACATTTCTCTGAATCATCAGCTCCACGGCGCGCAGGCTACGCTCGCTGCAACGCAGACGACGATCGCCGACCTCACGAGCGCGCACGCGCAGCGCTTTGCGGTCAACGGGGGCGAAATCGTCCGCGTTCACGGGCGCATCTATCTTGCGATGCACGACATGCCGCAGCCGCCGCGCGGCAAGGTGTATCAAGCCTGGACGCTCCCGAAGGGCGCAAAAACAATGCGCCCGTCGCTCACGTTCGTCCCCGACGCGCACGGGACGGCGCTCGTCGCCTTGCCCGTCAACGCAGCGCTCACGAGCGCGGTGGCCGTGAGCGTCGAGCCCGCAGGCGGCAGCAAACAGCCAACCAGCAAGCCGGTTCTCGTCGAACAGCTCGGGTGATCTCCATACGAACCGAGCGCATGACCCCCGCCCGCGAGGCGGCGGTCCTCGACTATCTGGCGGGCTCCCCGTACGAGCACGTCTTTCTCACCTACCTCACGCTCTTCGATTTGAGCACCGCGACGCGCGACGCGATCTACGTTGCGCTCGGGGAGGACGACCGGATCACCGGCGTCGGCTATTTTGGACGACAGACGGTGCTTGCGGCAAGCGACGATGCAACGATCGAGGCGTTTGCCGCGATTGGGCGGCACCATCGCGGCGAGCGCATGATCGTGGGCCCACGAGAGACGATTAGGCACTATTGGGCGCTTATCGGCCCGGCGCACCCGGCGCCACGTCTCGTGCGCGACCGGCAGCTCGTGATGATGCTCGATCGCTCGATGCTCAATCCCTACGAACACACCGTCGTCGCGCGCAAGGCGCGCATCGACGAATGGACGACGGTCGCGGATAACTCCGCGCAGATGATCGGCGGCGAGCTCGCCTACGATCCGCGTCGTTCGTGGCCCGAGTTCACCTCGAACGTGCGCACGATGATCGACCGTGGCGTCTGGTGGGTTGGCGAGTCACTCGGCCGGCTCTGTTTTTTCTGCAACATCGGCCCGTGGAGTCCACAAACAGCGCAGTTACAGGGCATCTGGACGCCACCCGAGATGCGCGGAAAGGGGCTTGCGACGGCGGCGCTCGGCGCAATCTGCGACCGCCTTCTGCGCCTCACGCCGACGCTCTCGCTCTACGTAAACGATTTCAACGCGCCAGCCATCGCGCTCTACGAGCGTGTCGGTTTTACAACGGTCGCCGAGTTTCAGACGCTGTTATTTTAGGCGCTCTTCGATCGAGTGTACTTCGTTGACCACGGCTTGCTCGCCGCGGGTCAAAAGACCGACGATCCACCGGATCGTCGCATAGACGCCGATAAACGCGAAGGCGATGATGATGACGAAGACCCAGGCGGCGTCGGTTGCGAGGTGAGCCAGTTGTTCCATAGTGCGGAACCGCTTGGCCGCGAAGGCGGTTCTGACCTGTGATGCCCAGCGACGTCCACGTGATCGGCGGCGGCGTCGCCGGGTTAACCGCAGCGGCGCTCCTGGCTCGTGCCGGTGCGCAGGTCACGGTGTACGAGCATCACAACGTGCCCGGAGGCTGCGCCTCGTTCTACCAACGTGACGGCTACCGCTTCGACGTAGGGGCGACCGTCGCCAACGGTTTCGGCGCGCGCGGCATCCATCGTCGCGTCTTCGACGCGCTCGGCGTTGCCCTCGACGCACATCCGGTCGATCCGGCGATGTGCGTGCACCTTGCGGACCTCACCGTCACCCGCTTCGGCGACGAACGCTGGCTCGACGAGCGGCGAGCCGCGTTCGGCGACGCCGCCGAGCCCTTCTGGCGCGCGCAAGAGCGCATCGCCGATCGCGTGTGGAGCTTCGCCGCGGGGCTTCCGGCCCTTCCGGTTGATTTTGCCAGCGCCACGCACCTTGCGCGCATCCTGAGGGCGGAGCATCTGCCGCTGCTTGCGCTGCAAGGCCGCAACCTTGCCTCGCTGCTCCCACGCGACGCGTCGCGCCGGCTGCGCGCATTCGTGGACGTCCAGTTGCTGATCACCGCACAGGCGCGCGCCCACGACGTCGATCTTGCCTTCGGTGCGACCGCGCTCGATATCGCGCGCGAAGGCACGTATCACCTTCCGGGCGGCATCGCCGAGATCGCGATCGCACTTGCCCGTGCGACCCGACGACACGGCGGCCGCATCCGCTACGGTGCCGAGGTGACACGCATCCACGCCGGACGACGCGGCGTCGAGGCGATCGAACTGCGCGGAGGCGAACGGATCGCGGCGCGCGATGTGATAGCCGCGGTGCCGTACGAGAACGTGCTCGCGTTGCTCGGGCGCACCGTTCCCGTAAACCTGCGCACGCGCCAGCGCTGGGGCGCGGTGACGGCATATGTAGGTGTCGCTGCGGGTGCCGTGCGCGACGATGCGGTGTTGCACCATCAGGTGCTCTTCGACGACACGCACGCGTTCGGTGAGGGCAACTCCGCGTTCGTGTCGATCTCAGGGGCAACCGATCGCGGACGCGCGCGCAACGGCGGGCGAGCGATCACGATCTCTACGCATACCGACGTCGCCGCGTGGGAGGCCGCGCGCGCCCACGGTACCTTGGACGCGCGCAAACGCGACTACGCCGCCCGCCTGCATCGCGCGCTCAAACGCGCGCTCGGTGCGCACATCGAACCGGCGTTCTTCGAACTCGGAACGCCGGCAACGTTCGAACGTTACACGCTGCGTCATCGCGGCATGGTCGGCGGCACCCCGCAACGTCGCGACGCCGCAAACCTGTTGGCGCGCTCGCACCGCACGGGGGTGCGCGGCCTGCTCCTCTGCGGCGACACGGCGTTTCCCGGGCAGAGCACGGTCGGCGTCACGCTCTCGGCGATCAACGCCGCGCGTGCGCTCGGTGTTACGGTGTGACGATGTTGTCGATCAGCTTCGACACCGCGGCATCGACGCGTTCGACGCCATCGATACCACCGGCTACGTAACTATCGCGGAGTGAGGCGAGCGAACGGTACGCCACCTTCGTGGAACCGTCGTCGTCGCGCCACACGAGAATTTTCAGCGGAAGCTCCAGGCCGAAGAGCGGCTCGGTCTGCATGATCGGCGTGCCAACTTGCGGGTTCCCAAAAATGAAGAGCGTGGTCGGGCGCAGCGGCAAGCCGGCACCGCGCGCAGCCGCCGCTTGATCGATCTCGGCAAAAATCGTCTGGCCGACTTGGCGCAGCACGTTGCGCGTCGCATCGACCGTATCGGAGTAACTGTGCACGCTCGTCCGCACGAGCAACCCGTCGTCGTTTTTCATGCAATCGGCTCCTGATGGCGTCCTGTGAGCGTGGTGGCAAGCTTCGTCGCGTTGCGCGCAACGATGCCGTAGATCGAAAGTTGCGGGTTCGCGCCGATGCTGGTCGGAAAGGCGGACCCGTCGAACACGTAGAGGTTCTCGAGTTGGTGATGGCGTCCGTCGCCGTCGATCACCGCGTTCGCAGGGTCGGCTCCCATCCGGCACCCGCCCATCACGTGCGCGCTCGTGAGGAACGCGCGCAGGATCTCCATCGGCAGCGCATCGATCATCGCGTGCGCCTGCGCTACCGTCGATACCAGATGCGCGGCGTCGTGGATCGGCAACACGTGCGATGCACCGGCGGCGAATTGAATCTCGGCCATCGTGCGAAGCGAACGGCGCGCACCCTCCCACACGTATGGCGTGATCGGGTAGTCGAGCAGAGGCGTGCCGTCGCCACGCAAGCCGACCGTTCCGCCGGCGCTCTGCGAGTGGAATCCGTCACGCATGAGCGCGATGATCACCTGCACGTGCGGAAACTGCGACATGAGCCGCGCGTGTTCGGCCCCAAATCCGCTCAGCGTAGTGGCGGTGAGCACGGGATGCGCCGGCGGCACCTCGAGTTTGAAGCCGATCGGTCCGTTCAGCGGCTGCGTGTGCAGAAAGTGATCGCTGTAGATCGATTGCGGCGCCCCAGCATATGCCGCCACGACTTCAGGCATGACGGCCGCCGAGACGGTGACTGGATGTAGGAACGTACGCGTGCCGAGCGTTCCGTGCGGATCGGGCACGCCGCTGCGCAGCAACAATGCAGGGTTGTTGATCGCACCGCCCGCCGCAACAAACGTCTTCGCGCGCACGGTAATCGTATGCGGACCCGGCGCGAGACCGCTTGGGTCGAGCGCGGCACAGATGAGTTCGCGCACGCCTTCGCCTTCGATGATAAAGCGCTGCGCGCGGGTACGGCTCAGCAGCGTCGCGCCGCGTTCGAGCGCTGCCGGAATGGTGGTCACGAGCATGCTTTGCTTGGCGTTCGTTGGGCAGCCCATGCCGCAGTAGCCGAGGTTGTAACAACCGCGCACGTTACGCGGAATCACCGCGGTTGGAATCCCGAGCGTCGCCGCGCCGCGGCGCAAGACGGCGTTGTTCTCGTTGGGCTCCTCGTTCCACGGATGCACGTTCAGCCGCCGTTCCATCATGGCGTACCATGGATCGAGCGCGGTTCGCGTGTAGTCGTGCAAACCGAAATGTGCGCGCCAGTAGTCGAGCGTCTCGGGCGGCGTGCGAAAGCTGCTCGTCCAGTTTACCGTGGTCGAGCCTCCAACCGCGCGACCTTGCAAGATCACGATACCCTTATCTTTGGTGCGGCGGCCCGCCGACTCCTGATAGAGTTGCGGATAGGCCTCGCGTTCGAGCATGTGAAAGTCGCTCGACGTGCGTAGCGGTCCCTCCTCGATGACGAGCACCGAGAGACCCGCGCGACTCAAAATTTCGGCGGCCGTACCGCCGCCCGCACCGCTTCCAACGATTGCAACATCGCATTCGAAGGTACGATCGGCGCTAAAGGTGGAGGCATCGAGGGCCTTCCACCCCCGCGCGAGCCCATCGCTCCACGGATCGTGAATCAAGCGATCCTCGGTGGGCCGGGGTAGCCGATCGCCGTCCATGTGTCGGAGGCGCCGTACCACCCGGCATAGACGAGTTGGTGCAACGCTTGATAGCCGCTGCGAAGCAGGGGCGCGTTGCTCGTGCGCCAGCGTTGCAGGAAGCCCGCAACGTCGCTGGTCGATGTCTGATTCCAGGGTCCGACACCGGCGACGAAGCGCCGCGTCAACGGGAATTCCAGCAACCCGAAGAGCTGACCGATCTCCCCTTGTACGGCCGGCGGCAAACCGGCGATCGCGACCTGCACCCCCTGCACCGCCTGCGCGAGCGCCGCCTCGCGCGCGGCGCCTGCCGGCGGCAGGGCACCGTCGAGGATCGCGTTTGCTACCGCGTGCAGCATCGTCCCGCGATCGGCCGGCGCGGCACAGCCACCGAGCGCGAGCAGCAGCGCGCCGCCCGCCCCGGTCTTCAGAAGCTTACCGCGCGTTATCATCACGTTCGATTATACATCGGTCAAAAGCGCGGAAATCGCTGCCTTCAGGTCGCCTACGTCGGCCTGCGTGCGCTCCGCAAGACGCAGCAACAACTGCTCCTGAACCTGCTGATGGTAGAGCAGGCGCGAGATGTGGTCGTGGTCGGTCTCGGCGCGGAGCTCCGCATATTCGCTCGACTGCCGCTGCGCGACGGCGATCACAAAGATCATCACCAGTTGGATCACGTTCGAGCACGTCAGCAAGAAGGCGAACGGGTAGGGGTCCCAGTGCGTCACTTGCCCGACGACGATCCAAATTGCCTGAACCACGATCACGAGAAAGAGCGCGAGCGGCGCACCGGTCGCATTGGATATCTGCTTGCAGAGGCGCTCGACGTTCGAAAGCCGCGCCGTGTGTGCCGCGGTCACGTCCGTCACAAAAGGATGATCTTCGACCGTTTCCACGGTCGGAAGCGTGGTCGTCATATCCATAGGCAAAGCTTTCGCGCCCTTGCCCGGAATGCCGCTCGCCCGGGCCGAAAGGACTCCTCATGATCGGACTCTCGCATATCGCCATGAACCTTGCGCTCTGCGGCGCGATCACACGTCAGGGCCCCGACACGCCCGTCGATGTGCGCGTACGCCTGATCAATCGGATCGACAAACCGAATTTCGATAAGACGTATCACTTCGCGCGCGGCTATGCGAATGCAAAGATGATCAACTTCAACGCGCCGTTCGGGGTGTATGCGCTCGTCATCGACGCGCCGAAGTATCACTGCAGCGGCTTCGATTGGGTGCTCTTTATCCCCAACCACGATCGCACGATGAACGAGAGCTTGGTTGACGGCACCGCACCCGTGCCCCACCCGATGCTGATGGTCGGCACGCTCTCGAGCGCGTTCTCATATACGAACCCAACGGTCGCGATCTTCGATAAGAGCCAAAAGTGCAATGCGCCCGTGGGCGATCCACTGCCGCTCAAAACCGCGGTCGAGTACGATCAAAACTCGTTCTACGTGTGGATGTACCCCGACGCGAGTTTGATACCGCATGCGCCGGTTGTCGTTAGCGTGCAGATCGGCGCCGCCGACGGCGACAGCCACTTCGTGCGCTTGAAGGTGCCGTTCCCCGAACCATGGCATGGCTTCCCCGACACCTGGCAATTCAACATCACCGACAACGTGATCGATGGCCTCGCAACGCAGAAAACCGAGACACTGCTTTGCCCACGCCTCTACGAGACACGCGTCGGCTAACGAAAGGCTAAAGTGGCGGGAGCGTGTAGGAATCGAACCTACCAGCCGCCTTGCGGCGGCCTCAGCGATTTTGAAGACCGTGCGAGCCACCAGACTCGTACGCTCCCACGCGGACTATAGCTCGGAGGCGCGGGCAGCACCTTGTCCGCTATGTGGGATTCGCCTGTACGAGCTTGGGGTCCGAAGTGGGTACACTAGCGCTATGAAGATTTTCGCTTCCATCGCCACCGTCGTATTGCTGCTCGTTGCAGCCGCGTGCGCGCATGCATCGGCCGCTCATGCGTCGGCACAAACCGTCTCCGCATCGCCGGCGGCAGTGCGCCCATGCGTGCCGTCGCACCCCGCACCGACGATGCTCTATCCGCGTAACGGCGCAGCCAACGTGCCGCATGGTCCGTTCACGCTCGTGCTCGCCTACAGTTTCGGCACGACGCTGCAGCTTACCGCGGCCAAGAGTACGGTGCCCGTCGCGGGCGTACGGAACAACGCACCCGTCCCGAATCCGCTACCTGCTCCCGCGGCAACACCAGAGGCTGGATACTCACCGTACGGCTATGCGATTCCCGCGCTTGCACCGCACACCACCTACACGGTTGCCGCGCACTTTATGCCGGTCGATCCCGGATGTACGGCGGCAACCGTGACGATCGGTACGTTTACGACGAAATAAAGCGCTCGCTCCAGCGTATTTTTGCCGTGGTTTGCATCGCGACGAACAGCGCCCACGAAAAGAGCACCGGGTACATCAGTTGTGCGATCCCGCTCTCGATTGCCGCAAAGCGCAATCCGACGACGAGCCGAAGATACGAGATAGACGCCAGCCCGCGCCGCGGCGGATCTCTTGCGACGACGGCCTGCACGCCCGGCTCGATCTGGGCCTGCGGACCGCCCCACTGCGACGATAAGCGCGACTGCCGCCTCCCATCCGACGCATCGGTGCGCGCCGCGAGCGTTGCGCCAAAGATGATCCAGGCGAGTGAGGCCTCAAAAAGATGATTCCGATCGCGACCAGGCGTGATCCCATGCATTCCCTCCATAGTTTTGTTCAACACAATTATTAACTTTGCACCGCAAAGTTTCCAGTCGGACAAGCGTTGTGCGACTAGCTGCCGGCAACGAGACAACGCGCGCGTCGCCTGCGCAGGATGCGCCAACGCCTCGCATAAGCACCCTCAGCACAAAGCATGACGCTTCACGACACGGAGGCCGGCGGCGACGGCGGGCTGCTTGCGCGCCTGCTCGGGATCACCTACGAGATTCTCCACGCCGATGCCACAGCGCCCGCGCTCGAGTCGATCGCGCGCGCCGTCTCCGAACATTTCGGCTTTAAATACGTTGCGATCGTCGCCGCCGACGCACCCGGCGGCGAACTCTATCGCCGCGTGCTTTTAGGTTTCTCCGACGACACCGTGCGCAACCGGCTCGGCGAACACATCGACCGCGATGCGGTGATGAAGATTTTGCCGCCCTCGTCGGAGATTTTGCCGTACTGCTTTTACAACCCGGCCGAGCGCGAGATCGACTGGAATCGCAGTATTTACACGGGTTTCCGCCCGCGCGACGAGCCGCGCAGCGCGCCCGATGCCTGGCACGAACGCGATTCCCTCACCCTCGTGCTGCCCGATCGCGACGGCAACATGCTCGGGTATCTTTCGGTCGATGCGCCATTCGACGGAAAGGTGCCGACGCTCGAGACACTGCGCCGCATGCAGCTCTTCGTGAACTTGGTAGGGCTTGCGCTCGCCGACGCACGCGCTCATCACGCGGAGGTATCTCGACGCCAACTCCTCGAGGAGAACGTGCGTCTCCAAGACGAGTTCTTCAGCATGGTCTCGCACGAGGTGCGCTCGCCGCTCGCCGCAATTCGCGGCGCGAGCGCCCTCTTTCAAACGCACTTCGAATCACTCGGAACGGAGCGACGCGCCGAGCTCTTGGGCGTGCTTTCGAACGCGACGGCGCGCTTGAGCTCGATCTTCGAGGACGTGCTGCTGCTCTCGCGTATGGACGCGGGGCGCATCTCATTACGCATCGATCCGGTCGAAACGATCGCGATCGTCGAGGAGTCGATCGCCCGCACGCGCAGCGAACACCCCGAACGCACCTTCAACGCCGCCTATCTCGAACCGGTGCCGCAGATCCTCGCCGACGAAGGGCGCACGGTGCAAGTTCTCACGAACCTGCTCTCCAACGCGGTCAAGTACAGCTTCGCGGACACGCCGATCCATATCGACGTCAAGGCGAGCGATCGGCGCGTCACGATCGCGGTGGTCAATGAGGGGCCCGGCATCAGCGAGGCCGACCGCGAGAAGATCTTCACCCGCTTCGGGCACCTCTCGTCGGGCGAGGGCTCGACCGGGCTCGGCCTCTACATCTGCCGGGAGCTCGTCACCAAGATGAACGGCGGGATCGGCTTCGAGAGCGAGCCGGGAAAGCGTACCAGCTTCTGGTTCAGCCTCCCCCGCGTGGGGTAAGGGCGCCGCCTTAATCTTAAGACGTAGCGGCGAAGGGGCTTTTCGTGGTACAACCTGGGCCGTGAAGACCCGTCCCGATATCCGCAACCTCGCCATCATCGCCCACGTTGACCACGGCAAGACCACGCTCGTGGACGCCATGCTCCAGCAGAGCGGCGTCTTCCGCGAAGGCCAGCATGTGGAGACGCGCGTGATGGACTCAAACCCGCTCGAACGCGAGCGCGGCATCACCATTCTGGCGAAGAACACCGCGGTCCGCCACGGCGACGTGAAGTTCAACATCGTCGATACGCCCGGACACGCCGACTTCGGCGGCGAGGTCGAACGCGTGCTGCAGATGGTGCAGGGCGTGTTGCTGCTGGTCGATGCGGCCGAGGGCGTCATGCCCCAGACGCGCTTCGTGCTGCGCAAGGCCCTCGAACTCGATCTCAAAGCGATCGTGGCGGTCAACAAGATCGACCGCAAGGACGCGCGCGCGCAAGAAGTCGTCAACGAAGTCTTCGACCTCTTCATCGAGCTCGGCGCGAACGACGAGCAGGCCGACTTCCCCGTGGTCTTCACCAACGGCCGCGCCGGCATCGCGAAGTTGAAGCTCGAAGATGACGCAACCGATCTCGAGCCGCTCTTCGAACTGATCCGCAAACACGTGCCCGAGGCGCCCGCTGAAGAGGGCCCGTTCCAACTGTTGATCTCGGCGATCGATCACAACAAGTACGTCGGCCGCATCGGCATCGGACGCATCTTCCGCGGTTCGTCGCGCGTCAACGCGCCGATCGCCAAGGTCGCGCGCGACGGCAAGGTTGCTGTCGGTCTGCGACTCACCAAGCTGCTCACGTTCCAGGGCCTCGAGCGCACCGAGGTCGAGGAAGCCTCCGCGGGCGATATCGTCTGCGTCTCGGGAATCGACGATCTGAACATCGGCGACACCATCGCCGACGCAAATACGCCCGAAGGCATTCATGCGGTCGCCGTGGACGAACCCACCGTCTCGATGTTTTTCGCGGTGAACAACTCGCCGTTCGCAGGCAAAGAAGGCAAGTTTCTCACCTCGCGTCAGATTCGCGAACGCCTGATGCGCGAACTCGAATCGAACGTGGCGCTGCGCGTTTCGGATACCGAATCGGCCGACACGTTCGAAGTACGGGGCCGTGGCGAGTTGCATCTTTCGATCCTGATCGAAACCATGCGTCGCGAAGGCTACGAACTCGCGGTCTCCAAACCGCAGGTCATCATCACCGAACGCGACGGCAAGAAGTGGGAACCGGTGGAGTACGTCGTCGTCGACGTCCCCTCAGAATACGAAGGACCGGTAATCGAGGCGCTCGGCAAGCGCAAAGCCGTCATGTCGAACATGATCAACGTCGGAGAATCGCGTCGCCTCGAGTACACGATGCCAACGCGTGCCATCTTCGGATTGCGCGGCGAGTTGCTCACCCTCACGCGCGGAACCGCCGTCATGTCGCACACCTACTACGATCACCAGGAATGGCAAGGCGAGCTCCCCAGCCGTAGCGTCGGTGCGCTCGTCGCCACGGACACCGGCCGCGCCACCGCCTATGCGATCGCCGGCGTCGAGCAACGTGGCCGGTTCTTCGTCGATCCCGGCACCGACGTGTACGAAGGCATGATCGTTGGGCGAGCCAACGATGACAAGGACGTCGGCCTCAACGTCGTGCGCGAGAAGAAACTCACCAACATGCGCGCCTCCGGTTCCGACGACAACGTCAAGTTACCGCCCGCCGAAGAGCTTTCACTCGAACGTGCGATCGAGTTCATCGAAGACGACGAACTCGTCGAAGTGACGCCGAAATCGATTCGTCTGCGCAAACGCATCCTGAATGAAGGCGAACGCCTCAAAGCGAAGAGACGCGACCGCGCGGGCGTCTAGCGCGCGCTCCACATCAGGAGGATGATTTGCGGGTTCTGGCATCCGTAATTGCGGCAATCGCGCTGCTCGGCGTCATGCCGAAAGCAACATTCGATCCGGGCGCGCTGGCGATCGGGAAACCGGCGACGGGCGTGCCGCACACCGACGGGCGGCCGCTTGCAATCGTCGTCTTCGCCTCGTGGTGCGTGGGTTGCATCGACGAACTCCCGCGCGAGCTCGCCGACTATGCGAAACTCAAGGACCGTGTCGATTTTCTCGGCGTCGATTATCTGGATGCACCGCAGGCCGGTGCCGCGCTGGTGCAGCGTTACCATATCCCGTTCCCGGTCGTGTACGCGCGCCCGCAAGCATCGGTGCCGCAACCGGAGCGGCCGGGCGCATCGAACGCAGATGGCGCGGACACGGTGTCGATCGTTCTCAACGGCGTAACCCCGGCGATGCTTCCGGTCGTCGTTCCGAAGATATTACCTCATCTTCTGCCGGATGGCGCCGCCACGCTTCGCGACGTCGCCGCCTACTGCGCGCAGCACGATGCAACGACGTGCGTGCACTATGCAGCCTCCAAACACGTCGTGCTCGCGAGCGCCGTCTTATCCGCAACGCCGATGCCGGTCGCAACGCAGGAGCCAGCATCTTCGCACGAACCGATCGCCCTTCCGCATCTGTTCATCGTTGACGCCGCCGGCATCGTGCGCTTTGCCGAAACCGGCTACAACTCCGGCGACGACACGCTCATCGACGATCTCGCCAAGCTCGGTATCACTGCACAACAACAGCGCTAGTCGCCGCCGCCACCAAAAAACGAGCCCCACATTCGTTTCGTGATCCATATGGCCCACACGGAAGCATATCCTGTGTAAAGCCTCGACCTATTCCTTGAATTTTCCCAATTTCGCGCGCGCCACGTGATAATCCATTAGCGGAAGAGGGTGTCCCATGATCACGAAACAACCATCTAACTCGATTGCCGAAGAACTCGCCGACATAACTGCTATTGCCGCCGCACGAGCGCGCTGGATTCCGCAGTTGCACCGGCAAGTTGAGACGCTCGAACAAGCGATCCTACAACATCGCGCCGCCGACGTGGAGCGACTCTGCAACGAGCTTCTCACAAGCGGGCGCACACTCGGTTCGTCGTCATTCGGAGAAGCCGCAAGCGACGTCTCGCAGCATTTTGCAGCCGGTGACGAGCGTGGTGCGTACGACATCGCGCACACGATCGAGGAGCGTCTCGACCTTCTAGCCGGGTCGGTGGATCGCCAGATCGCCGTCTTCGCGCGAGCGGCAACGGCATACCAGCGCGCGAGGGATACGCGTTTCGAAGGCGTCAGTCCAAGCGACCACCATCGCCTCTTCGCAATCGACGTTCACCGCGTCGCGCATCGCTTTGGCGACGACCTCGCCGCCTTTTACTCATTCGCGCTCGGAGATGCTCTTCCGCAGCTACGCGTCGCTCTCGATGATTTGCGACCGCGGATTCTCCATCACGACGACGCATCGGTCGAGAGTTTGTGCGAACGCGCGCGCGAGATCGCGGTAACGATCGGCGCTCGCACGGTCCATGCTGGAATAAATCTCGTGGAGCGCTCGTATCGCCAAAACGGCCATTTGACCCTTGAGCTTCTACGCGATACACAGCATGAGCTCGCTGCCGTCACGCGTTGGGTGAGCGATCGCGCACGGCGATAGGCTAGCGCGGTGTGGTGGTTCGCGGAAGGATCATCGGCAGGAACGCGACGATCATGGTGGCGATCGCGAAGAATCGCGTCGCATCGACCGCGGCCAGATTCGCCGCTTGTTGTTGCACGAGCATAGCGATGACCCCGATTGCCTGCTCACCGTGGGCGGCGATCGCGGATGCGACCGCGACGCTATGATGCGTAACGCTGCCGGCCAGATCGTTGAGCGACGTGTCGAAACCGCGATCCAGAAGCGTCGCCGCATAGGCAGACCCGACCGACGCGCCGATCTGCTGGACCAAGCGCGTCAGCGCAAGTGCCGCCGGAATATCTTTGTGTGGCACGGTCTTGAAGAGTGCGACCGAAAGCGGAACCCAGATGAACGCATATCCTACGCCGCTCAATGCCTGCGTGGCGACGAGCGCCATGAACGGGGTGTGCGTCGTCATCACGAACGTTTGCAACCAGGTCGCGAGCCCGGCGACAAACGTGCCCGCAACCGCGACCCAGCGCATATCCCAATGCGCCTGCGATGTGACCCACGTGGTGACGGGATACAGCACGACGAGCGCTCCCGCGCGCACCATCAGGAGCAAGCCCGCGAGGGTGGTAGTAAACCCAAGCGATTCCTGCGTCCATTGCGGCTGAATGAAGACGAGCGCGAAGATGCCACCGGCGATCGCGAAGTAGATGATCGAAAGACCCCAAACCGTCCGGTTTTTGAAGACACGTAGGGCGACGCCCGGTGATTTTGCGCCGTAGAGCTCCCACATGGCGAATACCGCGAGCGCAATCACCGCGACGATGGTAACGAGCACGATTCGAGTATCGCCGAACCATCCCAAGCGCTCGCCCTCGTCGAGCATGTATTGCAGACAGCCGAGCCCGAGCGCGAGCAGCGCCACGCCGAGCACGTCGAACGGCACGCGGCGCGGTTTTTCCGGATCGCGTACGAAGAGCATCACGAGCGTTGCAGCGGCGATGCCGGGCAGCACGTTCACGAAGAACACCCAACGCCACGACATGTTGTCCGTAAGGAATCCGCCGAGCGTTGGGCCAATGACGGGCCCGATCACCACCGCGAGCGCGAAGAGCGACTGGCTCTTTGCCAGTTCCTTTGCGGGGAAGGTGTCACGGATGATCTGCTGCGCCGGCACCATGAGCCCGCCGCCGAACGCACCCTGCACGAAGCGCAGTGCGATCTCCGTCGTGGTGTCGTTGGCGAGGCCGCACAGCACGGAGCTTAGCGTGAATCCGGCGATGGAGAGCGCAAAGTAGTTCTTGCGCCCGAGCATCGTCTGAAACCACGGCGAGAGCGGAATCACGATAACGTTGGCGATGATGTAGGCGGTAACAAACCACGCGCCTTCGTCGGTCGAGGCGCCGAGCGATCCGTCGATCGTCGGAAGGGCGACGTTCACGATCGTCGTGTCGGCAAGTTGCATGAGCGCGGCGAGCATGACCGCGGTAACAACGGCGGTGCGCCGCAGTCCGTATTCGATGACGTTGGACACGTTGCGCTACGCGATCACAGCTTCGGGCAGCAGGTCGGCGTTCTCGCGCGCGATGCGCGCGAAATAGGACGCAGCTACCCGTTCGCTTTCGCCGAGGCCGAGCAGCATCACCGCCGAGCTCCCGTCCTGTGCAAGCGCATCGGCGGCTCGCACGAAGGCGCTCCAGGCCTGTTCGCCACCGCCGCTGAGGGCGGCGCGATAGGCCGACGCCACCTCGGCCGCCTCGCGGCGCAGGCTCGCGGCCACGCCGCCGAGCGCACGGGCATGGCGGCGTAGCTCCGCATACGAGCGGCGGGCATCGGACGAAAGCTCCCCTCTAGACGGAGCGGGCTCCGGAATAGTACAATACATCTTGTACTAAACAATAGTACAACACTTGTTTTACTGTCAAGGCATGACGCACGACACCTCTACCGCCGAAGCCGCTCCGCGCGAGCTCTGGTACCCCGAGCGCGAGGACATCACGATCTACGGCGTGCTCGCCGCGCTCAGCGACCCGACCCGCCTCGAGATCGTGCGTGCGCTCGCGCAGCACGACGAGCGCTGCCCATTCGATTTTCTCGACATCACGAGCAAACAGAACCTCACGCACCACTTCAAGGTGCTGCGTGAGGCCGGCCTGATCAAAGCGCGCTACGAAGGGCGCAAGAAGTTCGTCTGGCTACGGCGCGATCTGCTCGACGAGATGTTCCCCGGTCTGCTCGACGGCGTCTTGGGCGCCATCAACGACAACCGCTAGAGCCCGCCCGCTACAACACCGGGCGCCTCGTATGGAAATGCGTGCGCGCTTGATAGGCGCGCGCGATACCGGTGAGTTTTGCTTCGCTCCATGCGCTGCCGATGAAGCCGAGCCCCGTCGGCAGACCGTGTTCGCCGAATCCGTTCGGCACGCTCATGCTCGGGATGCCGGCAAGATTGCCCGGCGTCACCGGATCGATCTCACCCGGCGCGTCGGGATAGACTTTGTCGAAGGGAACGTCGATCGGATAGGCCACGGTCGGCAGCGTCGGAAAGACGACGGCGTCGTATGGCGCGACTGCTGCCTGCACGGCCGGATCGAGTTGCGCGCGCACGCGCATCGCATCGACGTAATCGACGCCGAGCGTCGCGTACTGCGCGTAGCCGCCGATGCGATCGTCGGGATCTTGCAGTTCGCGCGCGCGTCCGCTCTCGATCAGATCGCGAAATGCCGAGGCACATTCGGCGTTGAGAAGCGCGGTCATCACGGGCCCGTACGGATGATCGGGTAACACCACGTGCTCGTGCACGTCGGCAAACTGCTGCAACACCGCAAGCGACGCCTCGAAGTTCGTACGCACCGCGGCCTGCACTTTCGCCGTCGCCTTCGCGAAGACACCGATCTTGGGCCGGCCGCGAAGCTTTGCGAAGGGCTTCGTGCGGGCCGTCGTATCGCGCGGATCGGCACCGGCGATCGTCCGCACGATGAGATCCGTGTCGCGCGCAGAGCGCGCGAGCGGGCCAAGTTTGTCGGAGCTCCACATCAGCGCCATCGCGCCGTAGCGGCTCACCCGGCCAAACGTCGGGCGCAAGCCCGAGACACCGCACATCGCCGACGGCGTGAGAATCGACCCGTTCGTCTCCGAACCGATCGCGAATCCGACGAGGCCCGCCGCGACCGTAGCGCCCGGACCGCTCGAACTGCCACCGCTCCAATACGCACGATTCCACGGCGTACGACCGGGCCCGGTGAAGGACGCGTCGGCACTGTTATAACCGAATCCGCCCGCAAGTTCCACCATCGCGAGCTTCGCGAGCAGCACGGCGCCCGCACGATGCAGCTTTTCGACGACCGTGGCATCGTAATCGAAGACTTGATGGCGATACGGCGCAGCGCCCCACGTCGTTGGCGCACCGGCCGCCGCGAGCAGATCCTTCACGCCGTAGGGGACGCCGTGCAACGCGCTCTTGCGCTCGCCGCGCGCGAGCATCGCATCGGCGGCCTTCGCTTCGCGCAGCGCGCGTTCGCGCATGATCGTCACCACGGCGCCTAGGGACGCGCCGTAGCGCTCTAAGCGATCCAGGTAGAGCGTCGTTAGCTCGACCGAGCTAACCCGCTTCTTCGCGATCAGCGCGCCGAGCGTGGTTGCATCGGAGAACGCAACATCCTCGTTCGTCATGCGCCCACCTCGAATTGCGGCGCCGGCGGATCGGCGTTCACGAGGCCGTGGCCTTTGGGGCGCAACTGCCCGCCAAGCTCATAGAGCTGTTCGACATCACCCGCGATGTTCTCGAGTTGCGCGTCGGTGAGGGTTGCATCGAACGCTTTCATCCGTTGCGCGAATGCTCGTGCGGCCGGGGAGGGCGCGGGCGTTGCGCTCGGCGAGGGCGCAGGCGTCGGCGTATCGGCGTGTGCGGCCGTGGGCGCAAGCAGGCTTGCGCCCACCAAACCTGCCGCGGCCAAAAACTCTTTGCGCGTGCTTTCCATCTGCAGTACGTTGGATCAAAAGCGGCGCGCACCCGCCGGCCGGAAGACCCTATGCGAGGGCCGGTTCCGGCGCAGCGGTTGCGAACGTCAACTCACCCGCGATGTCATTGAAGCCGACGCGTACGCGCTCGCCGTCGCGAACGTCGCCCGCAAGGATGCGACGGCCGAGCGCAGTTTCGAGCTCTTTTTGAATCGCGCGCTTGAGCGGGCGAGCGCCATAGCTTGGATCGTATCCGGCCTTCACCAGGTGCCGCTTTGCCGCATCGTCGAGTTCGAGCGTGATGCGACGCTCGGCCAGACGTGCGCGCACGCGTTCGAGCTGGATATCGACGATCTGCATCAGTTGCGATTCCTCGAGCGCATGGAAGACGATGATCTCGTCCACGCGATTGAGAAACTCCGGCCGGAAGTGCGCACGCAACTCCTCGAGCACGGTCGCGCGCATCACCGCCTCATCGGCGCCGCCGCGTTCGCCGCCGTATGCAAGGATCCGATGGCTGCCGATGTTCGAGGTCATGATCACGATCGTATTTCGAAAATCGACCGTGTGCCCTTGACCGTCGGTCAGCCGCCCGTCGTCGAGAATCTGCAAGAAGACATTGAAAACGTCGGCGTGGGCCTTCTCGATCTCGTCGAAGAGAATCACCGAGTATGGCCGGCGGCGCACCGCTTCTGTTAGTTGGCCGCCCTCTTCGTAGCCGACGTATCCCGGAGGCGCGCCGAGCAGGCGCGCGACGGTATGACGCTCCTGATACTCCGACATATCGATGCGAATCAGCGCCCGTTCGTCGTCGAAGAGATACTCGGCAAGCGCGCGCGCAAGTTCCGTCTTGCCCACGCCAGTCGGCCCGAGGAAAATAAACGAACCGATCGGACGATTCGGGTCCGCAAGGCCGGAGCGCGAGCGCAGCACCGATTCCGCCACCGCATCGACCGCTTCGTTCTGTCCCACCACGCGGGCATGAAGTTCTTGCGCGAGGTTGAGGAGCTTTTGCTTCTCACCTTCGAGCAGCTTCGCGACGGGGATGCCGGTCCAGCGCGCGATCACCGCGGCGATGTCGCTCTCGCTCACCTCTTCTTTCGCGAGGCGGCCGCCCGGTGCGTTCTGGAGCCGCTCTTCTTCAGAAGCAAGCTCCTTCTGCAACGAAGCAAGGCGGCCGTACTTCAGCTCGGCGACCTTGTTCAGATCGTACTGGCGTTCGGCCTGTTCGATCTGCGTCTTCGTCTGCTCGATCGATTCGCGTAATTCGCGTAGACGCGTCGAAGCAGAGCGCTCCGACTCCCACTGCATGCGCAGCGTCCGCTGCTCGTCGCGAAGTTCGGCGAGTTCTTTCTCGAGCGCATCGAGGCGTTCGCGGCTGGCGCGATCCTCTTCTTTTTTAAGCGCTTCCCGTTCGATTTCGAGTTGCATGACACGCCGCGACACATCGTCGAGTTCGGTCGGCATCGAATCGATCTCGGTGCGCAGCTTCGCGGCGGCTTCGTCCATCAGATCGATTGCCTTATCGGGCAAGAAGCGGTCGGCGATGTAGCGGTTGCTCATCGTTGCAGCCGCGACGAGGGCGCTATCCTTGATGCGAACGCCGTGGTGCGCTTCGTATTTGTCGCGGAGCCCACGCAAAATGGAGATCGTATCTTCGACCGAGGGTTGATCAACGATCACCGGCTGGAAACGGCGCTCGAGGGCGGCATCCTTTTCGATGTATTTGCGGTACTCATCGAGCGTGGTCGCGCCGATCATGTGCAGTTCGCCGCGCGCGAGCATCGGTTTGAGCAGGTTGCCCGCGTCCATCGATCCCTCGGTCTTGCCGGCACCGACGACCGTGTGGAGTTCATCGACGAAGAGCACGATCTGGCCTTCGGATTTGGTGACGTCGTTCAAAACCGCTTTTAAGCGCTCTTCAAACTCGCCGCGATATTTGGCTCCCGCGATCAAAGCGCCCATATCGAGCGAGACGATGCGCTTGTTCTTCAAACCTTCGGGTACGTCGCCGCGTACGACGCGTTGCGCGAGACCTTCGACGATCGCAGTCTTGCCGACGCCGGGATCACCGATGAGCACCGGGTTGTTTTTGGTGCGACGCGAGAGCACTTGCACGATGCGGCGAATCTCTTCATCGCGCCCGATGACGGGGTCGAGTTTTCCCCGCTCGGCTTCGAGCGTGAGGTCGCGTCCGTAGCGTTCGAGCGATTTGTAGGTGCCTTCGGGATCGCGCGTGGTGACGCGCTGATTGCCACGCACGTCGCGCAGTGCGGCGAGCAGCGCATCCTTCGTGAGGCCGGCCTCGCGCAACAGCTTGCCGACGCCACCGCCGGCTTGGCTCATCGCGAGCAGCACGTGCTCGACCGAGGTGTAGTCGTCTTGCAGCGCCTTCGCCTCATTCTCCGCGGCCGTCATGATGCGGGCGAGATCGGGCGAAAGCGTTACCTGGGCGTTCTCGGCGTTCGGCCCCGAAAGGCGCGGCAAGCGTGCGATTGCGTCGTCGAGCGCTCGTGTGAGGTTCTTAGGATCGACACCCGCCTTTTGAACGATGTCGGGCGCAACGCCGCGCTCTTGCGTGAGCAGCGCAGCGAGCATGTGCTCGGGCATCGTTTGGGTATGGTGTTCGTGGAGGGCGCGGGTATAGGCGGCGTTCAGGCCGTCGGCGACGCGCTCGGTCATCTTTTCTACGTTCATGTCCGCTCCGTACTACCCAGGTACCCATCCAAAGGTTGCAGGGGTGACCTGCCAATTCATTTTCAACGACACCCTTGTGCTCTAAACCAATTTATAGTAAGCTACTTATATATCGTAACTTACTCCGAAAGGACCCGACGCTGCCATGTCAACTTTTGCTCTCGATTCTGCCCATTCGTCCGTGGAGTTTTCCGTCCGGCACATGATGTTCTCCAAGGTCCGCGGCGTCTTCGGCTCGTTCTCGCTCGAGCTCACCGTCGATGACGCAACGAGCCTGCCGACCTTGGTAAAGGCCCAGATCGACGCCACCTCGATCGACACCAAGGTCGCCGACCGCGACGCCCACCTGAAGTCGCCGGATTTCCTCGATGCCGCCACCTATCCCGTGATCTCGTTTGCGAGCACGGCGATCAGCGGCAAGCCACAGGCATTCACGATCGCCGGCAACCTCACGATCCACGGTGTCACGAAGCCCGTTGTTCTCGACGCACAACTGGGAGGTCGCGCGACCGACCCGTGGGGCAAAGACCGTATCGCGTACGAAGCCACGACGAAGATCAATCGTAAGGACTTCGGCCTCACCTGGAATCAGGCGCTAGAAGCCGGAGGCGTGCTCGTCGGCGAAGATATCGAGATCATGCTCACGATTCAAGCCGTAAATGCGAATGCACCGGTTGCCGTCTAGCCGATGAAGATCGCGGCGGGCGCGGTGCGCCTCTACGTCCTCTTCGATGTCGCCGATACGATCGATCTGCGATCGTTGCGGCTGACCGAGGGCGAGGGGCTCGCGCCCGCCGAGATTCCCTTGCGCCAGCACGCGTCGCCCGCGTATCTGCAATTCCCAGTTCCGCCACTCGTCGCGCGCCTTCCCGACGCGCCCTTCGGCGATCTGCACGCAAGCGTGCGCGTCAAGTTTTTCGACTACGGCGTCATCTCATTGCGACTCTCGTTCGACGCGCGTGGCGCGTGGGACGATCTTCCGGCGCTGGCCGCGCGCATACGAAGAAGCGGTGATTTCGTGCGCTATGCGACATCGGTCGTCCAGCGCATCTGCGACGAACTCGGACCGGCACTCGACGATCGCCACGAGCCGCTCGTCGAAGACTACCTCATCCTCGACATCGAACGCCTCGAACCCGCGATCTCCGGCGCCGAGCTCCTCGGAACGCACGGCGCGGCGCTCTCCGCGCTCCTGCTCGGCGAAGAGGGCGAACTTGCGCGAACTGAGATCGACGAGTCGTTGCGCGTACGCTTTTCGTACCTTGCGGACGATCTCACGATCTTGCAGTGGGATACAGCGCTCATCTACGATCGCCGTGAATCGAACGACGCGATTCAGGATATCCTCGAATTCGCCAATTCCCAGCTCCTCGAGCTACGCACCTACGACGCGCGCCTCGACCGAGAACTCGACGTCATCTATGCCGACACGCCCGCGCGCACACGATCGTTGCTCGGTCGCCGCGCCGCAGGCCGCGCCGCCGAGGTACGCTACCTGATCGTGGACGTTCTCGAACTGCTAGACCGCTCGACGAACGCGCTCAAAGTGGTTGGCGACGCCTACTACGCTCGCATCTACCGCGCAGCCGCGCAACGCCTCGGCTTGGCAGACTGGCAACACCAACTCGACCGCAAGCTCGCAAGCGTTGGCGACATGTACCGGTTCTTCAACGACGAGTCGCGTAGTCGCCGCGACGAGTTCATGGAACTGATCGTGATCGTGCTCATCGCACTCGAAGTCGTGATCGGCGTAGTCACCCTGTTGCGGCATTAGCCGCGGCTTCCTCGATCTCATCAAGGTAGGCGCGTTTGGTGGCGTCGTCGATGAACGACGCCTCGATCGAGTTCCTTGCGAGCGTCACGATCTCGGCGTCGCTCAACCCCAGCGCCGCGGCCGTCTGAACGAAATTTTCGCCGACGTATCCACCGAAATAAGCGGGGTCGTCCGAGTTGACCGTCGCAACGAGCCCCGCATCGAGCATCTTTTTGAGCGGATGCTCGCGCAGGTCTGCAACGACGCGCAGCTTGACGTTCGAGAGCGGACACACCGTGAGCGGGATGCGTTGGCGAAGCAGACGATCGACGAGCTTGGGATCCTCGAGACTACGCACGCCGTGATCGACGCGCGAGACACGAAGCAGATCGAGCGCCTCCCAGATGTACTCAGGGCCACCCTCTTCGCCGGCATGCGCCACGGTAAGAAATCCCTCCGCGCGCGCCCGGTCGAAGACCGCCTGGAACTTCGACGGTGGATTTCCAATTTCGGCTGAGTCGAGACCGACCGCCACGATGCGATCGCGATAGGGAAGCGCGCGCTCGAGCGTCTCCATCGCGGATTGCGCGGAGAGATCGCGCAAAAAACACATGATGAGATGCGAGGAGACGCCGAGCGCATCGCGAGCGTCGGTGAGAGCTTGCGTCAACCCCTCGATCACCGTCTCAAACGCGACACCGCGATCGGTATGCGCCTGCGGATCGAAGAATATCTCCGCGTGACGCACGCCCTGCGCGCCTGCGCGCCGCAAATACGCCGTCGCCAACTCATAGTAGTCGCGCTCGGATCGCAGGACGTTCATGCCCTCGTAATAGATATCGAGAAACGACTGCAGGTCGGTGAATTCGTATGCCGCGCGAAGCGCCTCAACCGACGGATACTTGAGCTTTACGCCATTACGTTGCGCGATCGCGAAGATCAGTTCGGGTTCGAACGTGCCCTCGATGTGCAGGTGCAGTTCGGCTTTGGGGAGACGGGCCAGGTCGATCATTTCGCCGCCATTTACACGGGCTGCCCCGGCGCGCCTCTTCGCGCGCGCAACATCCGCACGTCGCCGCTGCGCACCGTGATTCCACGGCCGTCGAACCACTCGAGCAACGGCACCGCGAACTTTCGCGAGGTGCCGATCAGATCGCGAAACTCGGCCATCGTCATGCGGCCGTTCTTCGAGATGAACTCCTCGAGCTTGCGATGCACGCCATCGATCTGTTGCCCGCGATAGAGCGCGTCGCCAACCTTCACGAAGACGCCGCGAACGAGCAGCGTATCAAACGCGCGTTGCAATCCCGGGATGCTCGAACCTTTGACCGCGGCCGCGACCGGATCGAATTCCGCCGGAAGAAACGGCGCGGAAGGATCGACCGGCACAGCTCGCTCGAAAAACGCGCGCTGCTCGGCGCTCAACACCGGCTGATGAGTTGGCATTGCAAGGTAACCGCTACGCGAGGCGATGCGACCATCCTCGGCAAACGCGTTCACGACGCGCACGAGAAGCGGTTCGGGAAGCGCGAGTGCACGCGCTAGTTGCATCGAGGTGAGCCCCATCGCCCACGGTTCGCGCGCGTGCTGCGCCTCGAGTTCGGCGACGATACGCTCGTGCAGCGACCCTGCAGCGGCCCGGCCAAGATACGCACTTGGACGAAGCAGACGCAGCGCTTCACCTCGCGCGACGAGCGCGTCGAGCGCGCGCTGAGCGAGCTCTTCGCGGAGATTCGCGGCAAACGCAATGGCGGCGGGATCTTGCGGCATCTCGTTCGCCTCGTGTAATACCGCAGCCACAGCGCCTTCGCTCGCATCGTGTTCGTCCGGCACCTGAGCGTGTTCGAGCGAGGCGATTTCTCCGCCGCCGAGCAGCGTCTTCGGCGATAGCCGCCGCACCACGAAGCGAACGCCGGGAAACGCGAGCACCGGCTCGCGCAGAAATAGCTCCGCCGGACGGCTCGACGTATCAACCGGAACCTCGGTGAAGACGAGCGTGCCGATGATCTCGGCCGAGCCTATGTGCGCACGTACCGGCACGCGACGACGCATGAGCGGCAACGCGTCGGCAAGCGCCGCGAAGGTGACGCGCAGGTGCGCGCGTGCCGTGAAGCGCGGGTCGCTCACCACCTCGCCGCGCGCGATCTCGTGTCGCTCCACACCGGGCACGTTGATCGCGACACGGCTCCCGCCGAGCGCTCGTTCGCGGGCCGAGCCGAACACCTGCAGGCCGCGCACGCGCACGTTCTTCCCACTCGGCGCAAGCGCGAGCGTGTCACCTACCGTGATTTGTCCTTGCATGAGGGTTCCCGTAACGATCGTCCCGCGACCGGCTAACGTGAAGACGCGATCGATCGGCAGATAGACGGGAGCGTCGGGATCCCGCGGCGGAAGCGCGACGAGTTCATCGTGGAGCGCGCGCGCGAGCGCCTCGATGTTCTCGCCAGTGACGGTGGAGATGCCGAGCACCGGTGCATCCTGAGCAATCGTGTCCTTCAGCCGCACGCGCAGGGCATCGAACACGGATGCGCGACGATCGCTCGGAACGAGATCGATTTTCGTGAGCGCGACGATCACGCGCCTCACGTTCAAATAGCGCAGCACGTGCAAATGCTCAATCGTCTGCTCGCGCACGCCCTCGTTGGCGGCCACTACCAGGAGCAAGAGCTCCATGCCGGCAGCTCCCGCGAGCATATTGTGCAGAAATCGTTCGTGCCCGGGCACATCGACGATGCCCGCCTCGACTCCGTCCTCGTAGCGCAGGTGCGCAAAACCCAGGTCGAGCGTCATCCCGCGCAGTTGCTCTTCGAGCCAACGGTCGGGATTGGTACCGGTCAACGCTGCGACCAGCGACGACTTCCCGTGATCCACATGTCCCGCGGTTCCGACGATATGCATGTCTTAGGCGTCGATCCGTTCGAGCGCGGCGATTACCAGATGATCTTCGTGTGGAGCGACCGTGCGAAGGTCGAGCAGAACACCCGCCTCGAGCGTACGTCCCACGATCGGCACGCGCGCACGGCGTAGTTCGGCAGCGAGCACGTCCGCATGCTGAGTGGATAGCAAGACACCGATCGACGCAATGCGGGCGTGGGGTAGCGTTCCGCCACCCACGTAACTCTCGGTGTCGATCGTACGCGCCGCCGGAATCGCGCGTTCGTAGGCATGCGCGCGCTCGCGCAACTCATCGCACGACGCGCCAAGCATGCGGTAGAACGGAATCTCCGCGCGCGATGCATCCGTACGGTGCAACGCCAGCGTGCGCGCGAGCAGTCCAAGCGTCACCTTATCGACGCGAAGCGCACGCACCAGCGGATTTCCGCGCAGCCGCGCGATGAGCGCGCGCTCGCCGACGATGATCCCGGCTTGCGGTCCGCCGAGCAGTTTATCGCCCGAGAAGGCCACGAGCCCCACGCCGTCGGCTACCGCATCCTGCACCGTGCGCTCGTAGGGTAAGCCGTATGCACGCAAATCGACGAGCGCACCGCTGCCGAGATCTTCAACGACCGTCACGCAGGCGCGTTTGCCGAGCCCCGCGAGCTCTGCGCCGGCAACGTCGCACACAAAGCCGTCCAGCGAGAAGTTCGAGCGGTGCGAGCGCAGCAGCAGCGCGGTGCGCGGCGAGAGCGCGGCTTCGAAATCGCGAAGATAGACTTTGTTGGTCGTTCCCACCTCGACCAAACGCGCGCCGCTGCGCGCGAGCACGTCGGGCAAACGAAAGCCACCACCGATCTCGACAAGCTGGTTGCGCGAAACAATCACCTCGGCATCGCGCGCGAAGGTATCGACGATCAACAACACGGCGGCGGCGCAGTTGTTCACCACGAGCGCGTCCTGGGCGCCCGTGAGCTCGGTCAAGAGCGCATTTGTGCGCTCGTAGCGCGAACCGCGTTCGCCCGCACGCAGATCGTATTCGAGGTTGGAGTATCCCTCGCTCACCTCACGCGCGGCCTCAAAAGAGGCCGGCGCGAGCGGCGCCCGCCCAAGGTTAGTATGCAGCAGCGTGCCGGTCGCGTTGATCGCACGCACGAGCGCGTGCGACGCAAGGCTCTCGCACCGTTCGGCGACGCGTTGCGCCACCATCTCGAGCGGCTCTTCCACGCGCCGTGCTCGCACGCGATCGAGCTCCGCTGCAATCGTCGCACGCAATGCATCGCGCCCCACGAGAGACTCGTAGGGCGCAACCGACGGGTGTTCGAGCAGCGTATGCACCGCGGGCACGCCGCGGAACACGGTCATAGAGACTACGCCACGTGTTTCGAGAGGGCCGTTTCGATCACGTTCTGCGGAACGTAGCCGACGATACGATCGACCGGTTGTCCACCCTTGAAGAGGATCAGGCAAGGGATCCCCGAGACCTGGTACTCTCCGGCAAGACTCGGATTTTCGTCGGTGTTCAACTTCACGAACTTCGCCCGGCCGCTATACTGTCCGGCAACCTTCTCGACGACGGGCGCGAGCATGCGGCACGGACCGCACCACGGTGCCCAAAAGTCCACCAGCACGGGCTGGCTGCTCTGCAGCACCTCGGATACGAAATTCGCTTGATTGACGTCTGGTAATGCGCTCATGTTCTCGGTTCTCCTGACCTCCGCACTGATAAACCCGTTCGTTGCGTATGAAAGTTGCGCTAGCCCTCGAAGTCGGCCGGCTCCCCCGTGATCCCCGTCACTTGCTCGGCCTGCTTGCCGAGATTCGTGATCGCGATGACCTCGTCGCCTTCGCCGAGACGCTGCAGGCGCACGCCCTTGGTCGAACGCCCCGCCTTTCGGATATCGCTCACCTTCAAGCGAATCACCTGGTTGCCGCTCGTAATCATCAGCACCTCGTCGTCCGGCGCCACCATGATCTGATCGAGCACCTTGCCGATATCCTCGCGTTCGCGCGCAAACGCCTTGACGCCCTTGCCGCCGCGCGACGTGTGGCGGTAGTCTTCGATCGGCGTACGCTTCCCGAAGGCTTGCGAGGTTACGAGCAGCACCTCTTTACGATCCGGCTCGATCACGTCCATCGCGATAATCGTATCGTCGTCGTCCAGCGTCATCGCCTTTACGCCGCGGGCGTTACGACCCATCGGGCGCACGTCGGTTTCGTTGAAGTGGACGGCCATGCCGCTGGTTGACGCGAGGATGATATCGCGCGTGCCATCGGAGAGATCGACCGCGAGCAACTCGTCGCCTTCGTCCAGGTTGATCGCGTTCAAACCATTACGGCGAACGTTCGCAAACTCGGAGATCGGCGTCTTCTTGATCACGCCTTGCTGCGTGACCATCACCATGTAGCGCCCCTCCTCGAACTTATCGATCGGGAAGACGGCGGTAACGTGCTCGCCTGGGGGCAGCGTAAGCAGGTTGACGAGGGCGGTACCGCGCGCGGTGCGCGTGGTATCGGGGATCTCGTATCCGCGCAGACGATATGCACGCCCCTTGTTCGTAAAGAAGAGCACGTGATCGTGCGTCTTCGTGACGAAGAAATTACGAACCACGTCCTCGCGTTTGAGGTTCGAGATGCCCGTGACGCCGCGTCCGCCGCGATTCTGGGTGCGGAACGTATCCACCGAGACTCGTTTGATGTAGCCGCCGACCGTATAGGTGACGACCACGTCAATGTTCGGAACGAGCTGCTCCATCGAGATCTCGTCCTCGGCAGGCAACACCGGCGTTCGGCGCGCATCGCCGAAGCGCTTGGCGACATCGAGCGTCTCGGTGCGCACGATGGCGGCGATACGTAGCGGGCTTGCGAGGATGTCTTGCAACTCTACAATCAGTTTCACGAGCTCGGCGTACTCATCTTCGATTTTTTGCCGTTCCAAGCCCACGAGCGTACGCAGACGCATATCGACGATAGCTTGCGCTTGGATATCCGACAGCCCGAATCGAACAGAGAGCCTGCTCTTCGCTTCGTCGGTCGTATCGCTGCCGCGTATGATCGCGATCACTTCATCGATGTTATCGAGCGCGATACGATAGCCTTCGAGCAGATGCGCACGCTCTTCGGCTTTGCGCAAATCGTACCGCGTGCGACGCGTGACGACGTCCTTACGATGCGCGATAAAATATTCGAGCAACTGGCGAAGGTTGAGCACGCGCGGTTCGAGCACGACCGATCCATTGGCACGCGGCTCGCCAACGGGCACGAGCGCGAGCATGTTGAAACCGAAGCTCGACTGCAGCGGCGTATGCTTGAAGAGCTGGTTCAGCACGACCTTCGGCGTGGCCGTCTTCTGCAATTCGACGACGACACGCATGCCCTTACGATTCGAAAGGTCGTCGAGGCGCGCGATGCCTTGAATGCGCTTCTCTTGGTGCGCTTCGGCAATGGCTTCGACGATGCGGCTCTTATAGACCTGATACGGAATCTCCGAGATCACGATCTTATGACGGCCTTTTTCTTCGATGATCTCGGCTTTGCCACGCATCGTGATCGAACCGCGCCCGGTGCGATAGGCTTCTTTGATCGCGTCGATGCCGAGAATCTCGCCGCCGGTCGGAAAATCCGGCCCCTTGACCTTCTCGAAAAGCTCGTCGTCATCGGCGTTCGGATTGTCGATCAGCAACGCGATCGCGTCCGCGATCTCGCTCAGGTTATGCGGCGGAATGTTGGTGGCCATGCCGACCGCGATGCCGCTCGAGCCGTTTACGAGCAACTGCGGAATCTTGCCGGGCAGAACGCTTGGCTCGGTTCCTTGGTTATCGAAGTTGGCGACGAACGGTACCGTCTCTTTATCGATGTCGGCAAGCACCTCCATCGCGAGACGCGCGAGCCGCGCTTCCGTATAACGGTATGCTGCGGGCGAGTCGGGGTCGATCGAGCCGAAGTTACCGTGGCCGTCAACGAGCGGGTAGCGCAACGTGAAATCTTGCGCCATGCGCACGAGCGCGTCGTACACCGAGCTATCGCCGTGCGGATGGTAGCTCTTGAGCACCTCGCCGATGATACCGGCGCACTTGCGATGTTGCTTGCCTGGGTCCATACCCATGTCGCGCATCGCGTAGAGGATGCGGCGCTGGACCGGCTTCAGGCCGTCGCGAACGTCGGGAAGCGCGCGCGACGCGATGACGGACATCGCGTACGAGAGGTAGCTCTCCCGCATTTCATCTTCGACGTTGACCGATTGGACGATATCGTTGTTCATACGCTCGTTACAAAGAAGAACGGCCGGCCGGTCGGCCGTCCGCTGCGCGCATCGCGCTTCGAATTAACGGGTGAATATTCGCCGCTAGGGCGGGTCTTCCCACACGGGGATGCCGTCGTCGTCCACGGCGCCGCCGAAATCGTCGTAGCCGATCGCCCGGTCGGGAAGCGCTTCGGCCTCGGAAGGCGGCGCCACGTACGTATCGGGCTCGGCCAAGCTAAAATCGACCGCGGGCCGGTGCTCGTCAAAGGCGGGTTCCAGGGCGGCGAACGCGGGCTCGTCGGTGGCCCCGGCCGGCGGGGCAGCTTCGCCGATGCGCGCCTTGGCGGCGGCGGCGCCACGACGAATCAACGCAAGGCTGTCTTGGACGGACTGCCGCAGCTCGGCTGCGAAATCGGCGCTCGACATGCTGCCCGACTTCGCCGCGACGCGACGCGAGACTTTCCCCACTCAGGCCGCCTTTGAGGCGTTCGCCGCCGCGTTCGCGCACGCGCTCGAGCCGGGCGACGTGGTGGCGCTCTCGGGGGCGCTCGGCGCCGGCAAAACCACGTTCGTGCGCGCGGCGGTGCGGGCACGCCACGGTGAGGACCAGGGCACGAGCCCGACCTTTACCTTCTGGCACCGCTACGCGGGCGATCCCCCCATCGATCACCTCGACCTCTACCGGATCGACGACCCCGCCGAACTCACCGAACTCGGCCTCGACGAGGCTTTCGTGGGCGGATCGATCGTCTTCGTCGAGTGGTGGACCCACGCACCGGGACTCGTGCCGGAGCATCGTTACGACGTCACGATCGAGGGTGCGGGCGACGCCCCGCGCACCGTCACCGTCAGCGGCGGTGGGCGTTGAAACTGCTCGCGCTCGAAGGCGCGCTCGGGGGCTTCTCCACGGCGGTCGCGGTGGATGGCGCGATCGTGGCCGCGCGGCATCTCGCGGGCAACGTTGCGCTCGAAGCCGGGCTCGGCGCCGTGGCCGGACTGCTGCGCGAGGTCGGCATCGACCACCGCGAGCTCGATCGTCTCGCCGTGGGGGTCGGTCCCGGCGCGTTCACGGGCTTGCGCATCACCGTGACCTACGCCAAGTCGCTCGCACAGGCGTGGGGACTGCCGCTCGTACCCGTCTCGTCGTTCGACGCGCTCGAACGCGGGCGCAACCTCGATCGCGCCCTCACCGTCGTCGTCGGGCGCACGGGGGTGATCTCGGCGCGCTATCGCACGGGCTCCAGCGAGCGGCGCGCGTCGGGCCCGATCCGCGAGGCGCTGGCCGAGGTGCTGCCCCGAGCCGGCGACCGTACGCTCCCCGTCATCGGCGCGCCGGAGGACGTCCTTGCCGCCCTTGCCGAAGGCGGATTCATCGTGGAGCAACTCGCCCCGCTCGTAACCCCGCCCGCCGCAGCCGTCGCGCTCGAGGCCACGGCCGCGCGCCCGGCCGCAAGCGCGCATGCGGTCCGCGCGGATTACGGCGAAGCACCTGCCGCAAAGCTGCCGAGCTTCACGAAGACGGCGCGACCGCGGTGAAGGCCGAGCTGGATCCAGCGCACGCGGGCGGTCCCGAACGGTTCGACATCGTACGCATGACCGCGGCCGACATCGCCGAGGTGACGCGCATCGAACGCGCGTCGTTTACGACCACCTGGCCCGCCGACGCGTTTTACAACGAACTCACGACCAATAAGCTCGCGCACTATTTCGTCGGCCGCATCGGCGAGCGTATCGTTGGCTACGGCGGCATTTGGGTGATTTTCGAAGATTCGCACATCACGACGATCGCGGTAGACGCCGAGTTTCGCGGGCGAAAGTTCGGCGAGATTCTCTTGCTGCATCTGCTCGACGAAGCCATCGAGCGTGGCGCGACCTGGATGACGCTGGAAGTGCGCGAGAGCAACGTCGCCGCACAGCAGCTCTACCGTAAATATGGCTTCACGACCGTAACGACGCGCAAAGGCTATTATAGCGACAACGACGAGAACGCGCTCGTGATGTGGGCAGGCAACCTGAAGGGCGATCTGTACCGCGCGCGTTTGAACGCACTGCGGGCGGCGTTGCACGCGCGCACATGATCCACACGAACGCGTTTACCGCCCTTGCTCAGCGCGTGCGCGAACATCTCGGACAGGCGCATCGTTACGCGCACGTGGTGCGCGTGGCGCGCGCGGCGGAGGTGCTCGCGATGCGTCACGGACTCGACGCGCGCAAAGCGCGACTCGCCGGCATGCTGCACGACCTTGCGCGGCTCTATCCGGGCGCGCGGTTAATCGACGAATGCGAATTGCGCCGTATTCCGGTCGGTGCGTTCGAACGCGCAAACCCGATCGTGCTGCACGCTCCGCTCGGCGCCGCGCTCGCGCAGGAGGCCTTTGGGGTGCACGACGCTGAGGTGCTCTCGGCAATCGAGAAGCATACGGTCGCCGCGGCCGCCATGTCTGGGCTCGATTGCGTGCTCTACCTTGCCGACGGCCTCGAGCCCGGGCGCGACTATGAGGGGCGCGCGGGACTCTGGGAGCTCGCCTGCCGGGACCTGCACGAGGCCATGCGCGCCACGCTTGCGAGCTCGCTTGCTTACCTGATACGCAAGAAGATTCCGGTCGCACCGCAAACACTCGCGGCGGCCACCACGTTCAACGTGGACAGAGGGGGACTACCATCGCTGACCTGATCGACGTCGTTCGCGACGCCGCGCTCGAAAAGAAGGGCGAAGACTTCACGACCATCGACGTGAGCGGACGCACGATTCTCGCCGACACGTTCGCGCTCGTCACCGGACGCTCGAAGATCCAAACACGCGCGATCGCCGACGAGATCACCGAACGCTCCAAGGGGGCCGGCTTCACCGTGGGACGCATGGAAGGCTATGCCGACGGCACGTGGATCCTGCTCGACCTCGGCACCGTGATCGTCCACGTCTTCACCCCCGAACAACGCGACTTTTATAACCTCGAGCGCCTCTGGAGTGAGCTCGAGAAACGGCAGGCCCAAGGATGAGTACGAAACCCCGCATCGTTCACCAAACCAAGGCCAAACGCGCGCGCCGTCAGCTCTGGATCAAGGCCGGCGTCTGGGTCTTCGTCATCGTCTTCGCGTTCAGCGTGGCGGGCGGCATCCTCGCCATACGCGTCGTCGCCCGCTGAAACACGGCCGCCCCCGGCGCGATAGTAGCGTTGGAGAGATGGAGATCATACCCATGAAACGCCTCGGCGCCCTCGTCGCCTTTGCCTTTGCCGCGCTGATCGCAAGCGCGCCCGCGCTCGCCGCGAGCTTCGTGCAGGACGGCGCGCAAATGTTCTCGTCCGACACCGTCGCGCAATTGAACGCGACGATCGGCAACTTCAACGCGCAGACCGGGAAAGAGGTCGTGGTGGTTACCGTGCCGTCGCTCAACGGCGAAACGGTGGCGGCGGCCGCGCATCAGATCTTCGACGAGCAACACGTCAACGGCGTGCTGATCTTCATCGCCAAGAACGATCGCCGCGATATCATCGTGCCCGGCACGGCCACCGCGCAGTTCTTCCCCACCTCGACCCTGGTCTCGATCCGGCAATCGATGGAGGCACTCTTCAAGGCCGAAGACTACGACGGCGGCATCAACGCGGCGGTGAGCGGCGTGCTCAACGTCTTTCGCGCGCATCTCGGGCAGCCGGGTCGCTCGTACAACTATCCGGCTCCGGTGCAGCAAGCCGTGCCGGTACCGCGCAGCACAGGAGCACACTTCCCCATGTTTACGTTGATCGTCATCTTCATCATCGGCTATCTCGTGCTGCGCTCGGTTCTTCGCGCGATGTCGGGGCCGCGTTCCTACGGCCCGGGATCAGGGATTACGCCGGGTGCACCTGGAGCACCCGGCGCACCCGGCGCACCCGGCGCGGGGTATCCGCCCGCAGGCTACGGCCCGGGCTACTACGGCGGTGGCGGAGGCAGCTTTTGGAGCGGCCTGCTCGGAGGACTCGGCGGCGCCTGGCTCGGCAACGAGCTTTTCGGGAACCAAGGCGGCAACACGATCATCAACCAAGGCGGCGGCTCGCTCATGCCGGGCGATCAAGGCGGGGGCTGGGGCGGCAACGCGGGCGGTTGGGGCCAGGATTCCGGCGCGGATATGGGCGGCGCCAGTTCCGGTGATTGGAGCGGCGGTGGTTTCGGCGGCGGCGACTCCGGCGGCTGGGGCGATAGCAGCGGCTTCGGTGGCGGCGGTGATTTCGGTGGCGGCGGCGACGCCGGAGGCGGCTGGTAGCGCGCACGACGAGCGCGTTACGCGCTAGTTGTAATTCTTGACGCTCGGCCAAATCTGGGCGAGCGGGCGCGTGATGCCCCGGCACAGCATGATCGGCATGTCATCCTCGTACGGCATGATATAGGGCGCACTGAACGTCGCGACTCGCCGCACGCTGCGGAAGAGGTGACGATCGCCTCCACAATCACCGTTCACGTCGATGACGACGTTGCCCGAGTATCCGTGCGTTCCCCAGAGAAAGTACTGATTGTGCCCGCTGATGACCGGCAGCGAGGGCGTACTAAAAAAAGCGATCGCCGAGGCCTCTCCGTAGTTTGCGGTCGCGATAACGGCTTGGCTGCGTTGCGCAGGCGGAAGCGTGTCGTACACGCGCGCAACGACATGCGCGAGTTGTTGCCACCCGTGCATGTCGGCGTAGGACTGCGGCAGTACCGATTGCTTGTGATGCTCGGTGGCCGTCGAGCCGAGCGGAAATACCGTCGCGAGCGCGTGCTCGTAGGCGACGAATTGCGCGACCGGCAGAACGGGTAGCACGAGCGGCACGAGCGCGCATCCGGCAAGCGTTGCGAGCAGGGCCGCTGCGGGACGAACGTATTTCGCGCGGGCGGTCCAACGTTCCACCGCAACGCCGCCGAGCGCGAACATCGTTGGATATGCATCGCACGCGTAATAGCTTTTCGCGTGGAACGCGATCATAAGCGCGAGCAGCGCGATGAAACCGAGCCCAATCCATCGCGTGGCCGGCGTAAGCAACGCCAGCACCAATCCCGCGATCCACACGAGCGCAAGGACGGGATTCGTGATCGCGACTTGCTGCAACACGAATGCAAGCGGGCCGAGGACGATATTTTTTCCGTGTTGCCCGTTGCGCAAAAGCTCGATCATGGGGAAACCGTAGTGTGCCTGCCACAGCACGTTCGGAAGGGCGATCGCTACGGCGAGTGCCGTACCCCACGCAAACCATGGCGACTTCACGATGCTGCGCGTGCGCGTGAGGACGACGCCGGCGAACGAGGCCAGCAGAAAAAACGCAACGCTATACTTACTCTCAAACGCGATGCCGGCGATGGCTCCGACGCCGAGCCACCATCGCGGATCGGCCCCGCGTGCGATGCGCACCACGTAGAGCACGATGAGCGGCCATGCCCACAGCCCGACGCTATCCGGCGCCACCATCATCCCAAAGTTCGCAAGAATCGGCGCAAGCACGACGCAGAGCGCCGTAAACCATTGCGCAAACCGGCCGCCCTCGAACTCTTGCACCAACCTGCACGTGACGAACACCGAGCCCGCGGAAAGTAGCGCGGCCACCGCGCGCAGCGCGACAAGCGAGCGTCCAAAAAGCTGCGAACCGGCCGCCAGAAGTGGAATCAGCGGCGGCTGATCGACATAGCCCCACTGCGGATGCCGTCCACAAATGATGAAGTAGAGTTCATCCCGGAAAAAACCGTAGTGCGGATTGGCTACGAGATGAAACAGGAACGTGGCAAGAGCGGCAATCAGCGGAACACGCATGCGCGCATCGATCGTGGAGTCACGATCGCGAATCTGGGAGGAAACAGGCTTCGCAACTGCCCGCATGGTAGCATCGTCCATGCGACGTTTTCTTGCTTCCATCCTCGCCGCGTGCTTCGCACTCGGGAGTGCCTTGTTCGCGGCATCACCCGCTCCTGCCGCGACCGCGCACATCGACGGTTCGTATCTGCATTCGCTTTCGTGGCGGCTCATCGGGCCGTTCCGCGGCGGCCGCGCGCTCGCGGTGACCGGCGTTCCCGGAGAGCCGAATCGCTTCTACTTCGGCGCCGTTGACGGCGGCGTATGGGAGAGCGACAACGCCGGGCGCACGTGGCGACCGATCTTCGATCGCGAGCACGTCGGATCGATCGGGTCGATTGCCGTCGCGCCAAGCGACACGAACACGATCTACGTCGGTTCCGGCGAATCGGATATGCGCTCCGACATCGCCTACGGTAACGGCATGTACAAATCGGCCGACGGCGGCAAGAGCTGGACGCACATCGGCTTACGCGACACGCGCCAAATCGGCTCGATCGCGATCGATCCGCACGACGCAAACGTCGTGTACGTCGCGGCGCTCGGCCATCAGTACGGTCCCAATGCCGAACGCGGCGTCTTCAAAACGATCGACGGCGGCAAGACGTGGACGAAGGTGCTCTACAAAAACGAGAACACCGGCGCCATCTCCGTCGCGCTCGACCCACAAGATCCGAATACCGTCTACGCGGCGCTCTGGCAGACACGACGTCCCCCCTGGAACGTATACCCGCCCTCGAACGGGCCGGACAGCGGCGTGTATAAATCCACCGACGGCGGCAAGACATGGACGCAGTTGACGCGCGGGTTGCCGAAATTCGTGGGCCGTGTCGGCCTTGCGGTTGCCCCGTCCGATCCGTCACGCGTGTACGCACAAGTCGATACGCCGACCGACGTTGCCGCGGGCGGTATCTATCGCTCCGATGACGGCGGCGCGACGTGGACGCACATGGCAGGCGGTAAGTCGCAGATTCGCCTGTGGGAGCGCGGCTGGTATTTCGGACGCATCACCGTCGATCCAAAAGATCCGAACGTGGTGTACGTGATGGACACCGCCCTCTATCGCTCGGAGGACGGCGGCAAAACATTCGTCGCGATCAAAGGCTCGCCCGGTGGCGATGATTATCACACGCTGTGGATCGAGCCCGACAACTCGTCGATCATGATTCTCGGAAGCGATCAAGGCGTGGTGGTCTCCGTCGATCGCGGCAGAACCTGGAGTTCGTGGTACAACCAGCCGACCGGGCAGTTTTATCACGTGATCACCGATAATCGCTTCCCGTATTGGGTGTACGGAGCACAGCAAGATTCGGGTGCGATGGCCGTGCCGTCGCAAACGATCCACACGACGATCACCACGATGGACTGGCATCCGATGGACGTCGGCGGCGAGAATGGCGAAGTGGCGCCGAATCCCCTGCATCCGGGTAGCGTCTTCGGCGGTAGCGATACCGTCACGTACGAACAGCTCTCGACCGGGTGGGAGCAGAACATCGATCCCACGACCAAGTTCCCCGACCACGTGTGGCGCCATACGTGGACGCTTCCGCTTGTCGTTTCGCCGGTCGATCGTGCGCTCTACACCTCGCGACAGCGCATCTTCCGCTCGATGAACGCGGGCAAGACCTGGTCGATCGTAAGCCCCGATCTCACCCGCAACGATCCGGCCGAAGACCATCTCGCCAACCTCGATCCCGCAACCAACGCCGATTCGACCGGCCTCAAACGCCGCGGTGTGGTGTACGCGATCGCGCCCTCGCCCTTCGATGCCAAAACGCTGTGGGCGGGTACCGACGACGGCTACGTGTGGCGCACGACCGACGGCGGCGCACATTGGCGCAACATCACCCCCAAGCAGTTGACGCCGTGGAGCAAGGTGGCCGTCATCGAACCGTCGCCGTTCGACAACAACGCCGCATACGTGGTGATCGATCGCCATCGCCTCGACGACTACACGCCGTATATCTACAAAACAAACAACGCCGGCGCAACCTGGACGCCCATCGCGAACGGCATCCCGCAGGGCTCGTTCGTCAACGTCGTGCGGGCCGACCCGAAGGTGCGCGGCTTACTCTATGCGGGTACCGAAAAGGGAATGTACGTCAGTTTCGACGACGGCGCACACTGGCAGTCGCTGCAGCGCAATCTGCCGGTCACGTCGATTCGCGACATCGACGTGCACGGTGACGATCTCGTCATCGCCACGCACGGGCGCGCGTTCTGGATCATGGATGACATCACGCCGCTCCGCCAAGCGGCAACGGCCCAAGCAGTCGGGGGCGACTACCTCTTCAAGCCCGCGCCAGCCTATCGCGAGCGTCGCGCGGGCGACTTCGGCTACGGCATCACCGACGAAGGTACGCCGATCCAACCTGAAGAGCCTCAAGCGCAAAATCCACCGCTCGGCGTGATCCTCGACTACTACCTGCACGGCACCCCGCATACTCCCGTGCAGATTCAAATCGTCGATCGTCACGGCCACGTGCTGCGCAGCTATGCCAGCAACGACAAGCCGCATTGGATCGATCCGGCCACGATCGATATCGCGCCGCGATGGATTCCTCATCCGCTCCCGCCCTCCGCCGAGCCAGGCGCGCACCGCTTCGTTTGGGACTTTGTCACCCATCACGACGGCGGGCCGCTCGCGCCGCCCGGACATTACACCGCGCGGCTGATCGTCAACGGCAAGACCTACGCGCAGCCCTTCGCGCTCAAGCGCGATCCGCGTATCGCGGTTACCGATCGTGCGCTGCACGAACAGTATCTGCTCGCGATGCAAATCGAAGGTAAGCTCACGCAGATCGCCGCCGCAACCAAACGCGCGCGAGTTGCTCTGAAGTCGCGCTCGCTCAACGCGGCACAACGAGCGGAACTTCGCACGACGGTACTCGGCGAACACGGCAGCGGTAACCCGGACGATTCGGTCGGCACGCCCAAGCTGAACTTCACGTCGCTCAATTTCCTGAGTGGTGCTTTCAGCAATCTGGAAGCCGCGGTGGAGAGCGCCGACGCTGCGCCCACGCCCGATCAAATGACGGCATACGCAAAGCTCTCACACACGCTCGATCACACCATCGCCACGCTCGCAAAAATCGCCGGCCCGATGTAATCGCGCTGCCCACACCACGGGACGCGTGCAGGTCTCGCGACTTCCGTCGCGAATGCACGGCTCGCGTCCCGTGGTGTGGGCAGCGTTTCAATAAGGCATAACGCCGTCGTCTTTGACGGCGCCGCGTGCAATGTCTGCCTATCCTCCACCAGCGCATTCGCAACCAATTTTTTGGGAGGATTCGTGAACCTTGGTCTCCGTATGAAGCTCGCCGCCTGTGCGGCGGTTCTCGCCGTTCCATTTGTCGGTGCGTTCGCGCCAGCAAAATTGCAGGCGGCTCCGGCGTCCTACGCGTTTGTGGCCGCGTCACATCGCTCGCCGCAACCGCTCTTCCTCAGCCACATTCTCGCAATCACCGACGTGCTCAATCAATGTGGGCCGGGCACACAGGATCCCCACGGCGGCTTCATTCACTGCCCGTTGCTTGCCCCGCTTGAAACAAGCCCAAGCAACCTGAACCTCTACTAGTCTCTATAACTCGGTGATCCCGGAACCTCGCGCAGAGCGATCGGCTGCGCGAGGCTCTTTACGCTCGCCCTTCTGGAAAGATTCACCATGTTTCAACCAACGCCCGAAGCGAAGCGCCTTCCTCGACGGGCGACGATCGTCGGCACGATTTTTGGCATCGCAATGGCCTATCATGCGTTCGCGATCACGGCCTACAACACGCCCAAAAATTTGCTCACACCCGTCATCGGCGCAGCCGTCGATCGCTACGTCATGCCGTATTTCGCGCAAGCATGGAGCCTCTTCGCTCCCAATCCTGGAAAAGCCGATCTCGATTACGACGTACGTTATCGCTATGTGTTCCACGATGGCTCTACATGGCTTAGTCCCTTGTTTCGTGGCAGCCAAATCTACTCGCCGACCCTAGCCGTCGGCCCCTTCAATCCTCTTGACGAACTACGACAGGTCTCCTACGCCTGCATGACGCTCGGCGAGGACTACCTGGTGCAGCATAACCTCCGCACACAACGGCCGTTCGCCATCGTGCACCTACATAATGTGAATGCCGCCGAGAGCTGTCTTGCGCGCCTCGCTTTGCATGTTCAAACGCCGCGCGCCATGATCGGAGTACGACGCTCAATTTCGAGCGTCGCCGTTCAACTCACGTTTGTCTCCTATGAAACCACACCGGTTACTGCCTACTATTACCACACGAAGAAAACCGCAAAGAACATCGTGACCCTCTACACAAGCCCGTGGATCTCCGATTCCTCAACCCGATCGAACGCATCATGATCAACCCATTTTATGCATTCTCGACCTGGCTCGCGAAATCAGAGCGTTTAATCGGCGCCGGTCTGCTACGCGCGAGCTTTGGGTTCATCGTTTTCAGTCTCGCCGCACTCCACATACGCGATCGCGCGTTCATTTGGGGGCCGAGCGGGATCGTTCCCCTAACCGACTTTTTCCGCTATTTCGGCTACCAGAAGACCGGATTAAACATATTCGCTATCTCCTCAAGCCCGCTAGTATTCAACACAATATTCTTTAGCGGCCTCGTCGTATGTGCGCTTTTTACCGTCGGACTATTTACGCGCGTCGTGACAATCCCGTTCGTCCTATTTACGTTGTCGCTCTACCATCGAGATCCTTGGGTCACCAACGGCGGAACGCGGCTCCTATGCATCGTCCTGCTCTATCTTATTGCCGCCGATCTCGGCGCGCGTTTTTCGCTCGACCGGGCGTTTGGCTTCCGAGAGCGTGAGCCTGGCTGGTTGAGCTCGATGCTCCACAATACCGCGATGCTATTGACGATTTTCCAGGTTTGCCTGGTATATGTTTTTTCGACATTTTACAAATTGCAAGGATTATCGTGGGAACAAGGTACTGCTATCTATTATGCCCTCATGGAGCCGCAATTTCATGTGTCACCTTTGTGCAATCTTGTTATCTCCAATGCGGCGGTTGTTACCATGGCAACCTATGGAACACTCGTTTACCAATCCGCGTTCCCATGGCTCATTTTACATCCACGCCTGAAGTGGCTGGCGATTTTTTCCGGCTTTATGTTTCATGTAGCCATTGCCGTTCTCATGGGGCTTTGGTGGTTCTCAGCCGTGCTGCTCAGCTGTGAAACGATTCTACTTACCGACTCGCAATATCGAGAAGCTGCGGCATTGGCGACGCAAATGCTCAAGCGAGTCGAGCTCTTCGTCTCGCCACGCACAAGCACCAGGGGCAAAATAGCATGATTGGCTTAATTTTTTCGGGGGTACTTGCCACGGCATCTCCCATTTCGCCGTATGCACTCTATTTTCGTAGTTTGCAAGCTATGCGGGCGATAGTCGTCCCAAAGTACATTCGTTATGTCGATAGCGAGACTTTACAACACAAATGGAAAAGAAAACGAATCGTCAGCATCGTATACGAGCGAACCCTCGACCATATCGCCAGATACATTGGCACCAACCCCAACGGAACTCCAACCACTGATATCCGCGTGGCTCACGCCTTTCTTCCGCCCGACCTCTTTATCGGCCGAGGCAATGCCGCACAGCAAAAGGGCCAGGCAAGCTTCGAAATCGGAACGGACGCGCCCCCGCACATCCCCACCATCGACACGATCTACACATCGAGGCGCTACACCATCGCGCTTGTCGGAACGGAACCGCGCAGCTGGTGCGGCGACGCATTTCACCTTACGCTAACGCCTAAAGGCGACCCTCTGCGCGATAATCTACGCGACCTTTGGATCGACCGGACAACCTTTCGCATTTGCGAGGCGAAAGCCGTGCGCAAGGTAAGGATTGGATCTCCTGTCGACGCCCTGATGACCATCAGGCTGCGACGAGACGGATACGTCTCCTCCTATCTAACGACCGCTACTGGCCGCATGTTCGGCTTCCCTTACACCCTATCCGAAACCGACCATATGACACGCCCGACCGCGCTTTCGGTTAGCCCAACCTTTTGAGGCCCCCAAAGTTGTTTTTTGAGTTCTCTCGCTCGTTTGCGACGTTCATCGATTTTGCAATTTCTCCCTCGGACGCTATTGAGCGGACGCGCGAGCGTCCCACGACGATGCTCGCGCTCGCCGTACTGCTCCTCTTACTTGTCATCGGCGCGCTCCTACAATCTCCGATCGCGTTCGAACAACAGCTTGTTGCGTTACGACACTCAGCGAGCACCGGTCAACTGACGGCGGCACAGTTTTCCGCAGCCCGCACCGCACTTTCCGCGCAACTGCTTACGACCTCGGTCGCCAACGGCGTCATCTATTTCGTTATCGTACTATTTGGATTGCTACTCGAATCGGGCACCGCACTTGTCGTTTCGACACTTGCCGATTGTTCAACCGGGTTTTCTCGAATGTTCTCTTCCTGGGTAAATGTCGGCGCATGGACGATTGGGGGCTATTATGTAATATCGAGCCTTCTTATTCGCGCGGCATTCAGTGCCCATACAGACGCAACTAACGTCGATGCGGTATTCCCCAGCGTTCTCGCCATTGTTCCGCGAACCCACGGCATTTTTGTTCGCAGTATGCTTGCCGCTTTGAATCCATTTTCTGCAGCCGCACTCTGGCTCCACGCCCGCATCTTCATCGATTTATGTAAGGTGCGTCCGGGTATTGCGTATGCCGTTTCGGTATTCTTGCTTCTTCTGGAGGTTCTTGCATCAGGATTGGTGAGCGTTGTATTCGGAGGATGACTTTTTCGTGCTGTTTGATGGCGATTGCGGAATATGCGAGCGGTCGTTGAACTTCGCGGAAACGCATCTCGGAGCGTCACTTCGTCTCGTAGCGTACCAGTCGATGTGCGATGGTAAGCTTTCGATACTAGGAGTTACACGCGAGATGTGCGAGGAGAGTATGTTAGCGTTTGAAGGTGGGGCGCGGCGCGAGGGCGCCGACGCCTGGGCCGCCGTACTCGAGCGGGGATCGCTCCTGTGCCGTGGCTTTGCGGCGATCATGCGCGCGGCTCCGGTTCGTCCCATTGCATCCTTGATTTACAGGTTTATCTCGCGCCATCGCCGGCATCTATCGCTACTTATCGGCCTGCGCGCGTGCGGCGTTCGGAACTCTACACGCTAATCTAGCTCTACGCGACGATGATTGCGTCTCTGCCAAGCGGAGCGTCGTCCGGAATGGTCAGCGCTTCTTCGGCAGCGATCTCGTTCGGGACGAAAAAGCGTGCAACATGGCCGCGCGAGCAACGTATCTCGACGGTCATCTCCTCGGGGACCTCATTGGCGGAAAAGCCGACCGCTTCGCCTGCGTCGTCGATCAAAAACGAACGTGCGCCCGCTCGTGCGAGCAATTCGTTACACTGATCGCAGCGCAGGTCACGCAGATGTACGAGTGCGAGAAACGACATGCTCCGCTCCGAGCGGCTGGTAGAGTTCGTTTTTCAATCGGCCTACGGCGCGTTCGATCTGCTCGAGATACGGCAGCATGGAACCCTTGATCTTACGCAGGCGCTCCTCGCCCTGCGGCGTGATCGAATAGACCTGGCGCGAGCGTTTCGTCGGGTGATCCCAGGTTGCGGTAACGAACCCGCGTTCCTCGAGCCGGCGCAACAACGGTCGGCACGCACAAGGTGAACTTCACATCACTGAACTTCCTAAGTGGTGCTTTCAGCAATCTGGCCTCAGCGGGCAGTTCAAAATCGCGCGGCCATGGGCACTTCAAAATAGCGCGGCCCGAGCGTAGTGATGTTTGTCGCAGGTTTGACTACGTTGCCGCTTGCGCCTTCTGCCTTTGACGTGCGGCAACGCTCGATTCGTGCA
>DAIDGX010000017.1 GCA_027452165.1 Vulcanimicrobiota bacterium
TCGTAGGCCACGGCGATTGCGGCGTCGATGACGGCCTCGATCTGTGCCTCGCGCACCCAGGCGACCTCGAGCAAGGCCGGCGGGAGCGTCCGAAGCTTGCGTTCGGCCTCAAGACGGTCGAGTTCGTGAAGGCTTAGGCAGACGTGCGAGGGTTCTTGGCGTTTGCGAGGGGCTGGCGAATACTCAGTCATAGCGTCCTCCTCCACATGGCGCGCCCAGTGTAGAGATGGAAATACGCCGCCGTGGACGGGCTGTCATCCTTTGGATGACATGTGGGTGGCGTGGGATGCATCGCCCGCCCCGTCTAAGAGCCGTGAGGGCCGGCAGAATGACGAAAATGCGTGCGAGGATGCGCGATCTCTATCGCGCGGGGAAATACGATGTTGCGCTAGCCGAGCTGGCGCGCGACGTTTCGCATTGGGCTGCTCTGGAACGAGCCCGATGTGCCCTGACGCTTGGGCGCGCCGAGCTTGCTGAAGGTGAGATCGCACGCGTGCTCGCGGCGGGCAACCGGCACGAGCGCATCTTCGCGCGCGCGCTTGCAGCCGCAGGCGGCGGCCCGGCGCCGGGTATCGCTGAGATTGCTGCGGCGGGCCCATATGTTGACGACGTCGTCTATTACACGGCCCGCGCGTATCTTCGCCGTGACGATACGGCCGCTGCGCGCGGGCTCCTCGATGCGCATCGACCGGCGCAGGAGCGCGAGCGTGCGCGGCATCTGCTCTTGCGCGGTGCCGTAAAGGCTGCGGAGAATGATTTTTCCGGTCAGGCGGAGGACGCGAGCGACGCGCTTGCGATCCTCTTGGCGATCGAGCCTGAAGAGACGTATCTTGTTGCGTTTGCCGCGTACGTCTTGGCCGCGCTCGTGCGCGAATTGCCGATTCTGCCTGACGTCGAACACTTGGCGCGGATCGAGCGGCGCCTTGCATGGTCTGACGGTTTGAATCCGTTTCGTTTTCAACTGCTGCGTACGCTCGGGTGGCGCGCGGCAAGTTTGGGGCGCACCGAGGACGCGCTCCGGCACTTTGCGCGCGCAGGCTTCTATGCCTCAACGAGTGCGCTCCGGGCATTTGCTCATCTCGATCGCGCGGAAGCCGCGCAGTCGGTTGGCGAGCGCTACTCAGCGTCGGTGGAGCGTACGATGGCGATTGAGGTCCTTGAGGCAATCGACTGGAGCGGCGTCACGGATGAATCCGTAGCTGTGCTTCCGACGGCGGCGCGGGTCCTCGCTGGAGGTGCATATCCTGAGGCGGTTCGCTACGCTGAGTTAGCGCGGACGTTGGCGACGCGCATCGAGACGCGCTGGTCGTTTGCACACGGCCCACGATTCAAAGCGCTGATCGATGAGGGCCTCGCGTTTGCGCTTGCAGCGAGCGATCACGCGCGTGCGATCGAAGCCGGTCGAAATGCGTACGATGTGTTCGTTACCATTGGATATACCTGGCGCGCGATTCGCATCGCCGATCACCTTTTTGCAATGACGGGGCAGACCGCGTGGCGCGAACGTGCGGCCGTTATCGCAAAGCGTTATCCCGGGGGCGTGCTGTTGGATCGGAGCACGCGCCCGATGACGCCGCGGCAAGCCGAGATCGCGAAGGGGCTGTGTGGAACCGAGACGATCGAGGAGATCGCCGAACGCCTCGGCGTGTCGGCGTCAACGGTGAAGACGCTCGCGCAGCGCGTCTATGCGCGTATCGGTGCGCGCGATCGCCGCGAGTTACGCCGCGCGCTCAAAGCCGGATAGCTCTACGGGCGCGCTACGCGCGCGTGATGACGAGGGTTTCGGGGGCGGGGGTTACGGCTTGGACGACGAGCGGGTTTGCCAGGTAGGCAAACGCGGCCTCGACATCGTCGCGCGTGCAGGCGTGGGTTGAGCCGGCGGCGATGAGACGCTGATCGACGAGCGCCATCGCGGTGTCGATCGTAAGGTGAGGGGCGTCGGCGGGCGGGCCACTGCGTGCGGCGGCGGTTTGGAGCGCGAGGCCTTCCTGGGTGACCAAATCGGCGATGACACGGATGCGTTTAGCGCGACCGTGGATGCGATCCCATGCGAGATCGGTGAGGGCGTCGGTTGCGTAACCGGGAGCGAAACAGGTGCGCAACTCGTAGGCGGTGGCGCGAATCTGCAGCGCGGTGATGAGGTCGTCGAGCGTCCAGGCGCTGACGCCGTGCGTATGTAACTCGCGCGTGAGCTCGACTTCGTCGGGAAACGCCGGGCCGATGAGCGTGCAGAACTGTCCGCTGAATGCATCGCGATACTTTGCGGCCTCGAATGCGTCGGGCTGCGACACCTCGCCTTTACCGGTTTTACATTCGATCATGACGCGATAGCCGAGCGGGCCGAGGGTTGCGTCGGCATAGCCATCGGGAGCCTTAGCCCCGCCGACATGGGTGGCGAGGAAGCCAAGATGTGCGAACGTGTCGCAGACGGCAACTTCGAATGCGGTGGGATTGCTTCCACGAGCGCTCTCGGCGAGGCGGGTCACAAGTGCCTGCGCGGCAGCATCGGGCGCCGGTGGTTGCGGTGGATTGAGATTGGGCCAATCGTCGGGCGGTTCATTGATGCGGAAGTTCCGCGATTCGTCTTGCACGATGTAGGCTTTGCGTCCATTGCCGTTCGCGCGCGTGATATATTCGATGAGCGCCGTGTACACGTATTTCGCCTTATACGTTGGCACGAGAAGGCCGCGCTGCACACCTTCGTCGAGAATCGTTTGCGCGCTTCGGCTAATGCCGTCCGCGAGAATCTGCAAGGCGGCGGAAATCGTGGTGCCGCGCGAATGGTTCACCGTGAGGCGAGGGGTTGCGGTGCGTTGCTTACGCGCGAAGGTTTGATCGGCAAGGCGCCGGTGTTCGGCGAACAAGGTGTCGCCGTGGCCGTGAAAATAGGCTGGAAAGGTGGCGGCGGTGACGCTGCCGTTCGGGATACGCTCGAGATCGGACCATGCGATCGGCAGGTTGACCGGGAAATCGGGATGCGCGCGCAACGCATACGGAAGCGCGCTGTATCCGTGTACGGCGTTATGTGTGACATGCAGGTGGATAAGGTTCGCGCCGCGCGTGTTCGGTTCGGTGCTGAAGAGGCCGGGCTGCTGCGCGGCAAGCGTGTTTGTGACCTCGTGGAGATGCGCGCGCACGTCCTCGTAATGCGGTGCATCGGCGAAGGGTATGAGCAACGTCAGATTGCCGTCGCCGTTTTGGACGAGGATCGCGTCGGTGTCGTGCGCGTTGAGGGTTGTGCGTACGGCGTGGGCCGCGTGGCACATCTGTTGCGGCTCGATCGTACCGACGGCTTCGAGCATGATCCGCGCGTGCCCGAGGCGGCTTGGCTGGCCTGGCGCGGGGAACCATGTGAGCAACTCGACCGCATCGAGTTTTTCGAGGAGCCAGGCGACCACATGGGGCTCCAGCGGGAGCGCTTTCGTGTGCCAGCGAGGCGGCTTGCCGAACCCGTCAGGGAACGAGGTGCTGATAATCGGGATGCCGCCGAAGACGGCGTGCATGAGGGGCGTAACGCGCGCATAGTGCGCGGCGAGCTCGGCTGTGGCCGAATTATTGATTGTAGTCACCCTATCGCGGGCCGTTCGTGAGGTGAGGCTTGCTTCCTTCACTGCGCGCAGAGGCCATCGTTCGGGCGCTGCAAAACCGGATTTGGGACCATACCTCTTGGGGGCTATCGCGCACACATGCTTATCGCACTTGCCTTCGTTGCCGCACTCAACTGCGGGGCTTCCGCCACGCAAATTGACCTGGACGCCTGCGCCGCGCATGAAGACCGGCTCGCGTCCGCGCGGGAGCACGCCGCGTACCAACGCGCCTGGCTGCGTGAGGGCTCACGCGATCGCCGTGCCCTGCTCGCGCAAAGCGAGCGGAGCTGGCGCGTATATCGCCATGCGATGTGCGGCTACGTCAGCATGTCGGCAGCCGGCGGATCGATGCAGCCGATGCTCTATAGTGAATGTCGCGCGCTGGAGGAGAGCACACGCGCACGCGTACTCGATCTCCTCGCGACCGGGGGAGCTTCGCAGAAGCCGGAGACCGCCGATCGGCGCGAGGAGAGCACGATCTACGGGAAGCTAGAACTATTGCAGGTTTCGTACATGCGGCAACTCCTGGAGCGTTCCGAAGATGCGTGGCGCTCCTATGCGCGCGTGGCATGTCGTGGAGCGAGCCCGCCGTGCAATGCCGTCGTGACCCAGGGGAGAATTGCGGCGCTCAAGGCGTCGTGGCTTGCGGATCCATTCTGGTAGCCGCGGGCTTTAGGCTGCGTTCGTCTGAAGCACGAACTGCACCAACTGTGCGCGGTTAGTCACACAAAGGATGCGATTGATCTGCTTGATGTGCACGCGGACCGTTCCTTCGGCGATGCCGAGCGCGAGTCCGATCTCTTTTGCGGTTTTATGCGTTGAAACGAGCAGGTCGAGTACTTCGCGGCGTCGGCCCTTGATGCGCTCGAGTGGCGCGAGTCTGCGTGTGCATTGGCGGCCGATAAGTGATCGCGGATACCGTTCGGCGAAGCGTTCGAGGCGCCGCCGCCAGCGCACACCACCGCCCATCTCGCTGGCTCTAAACGCGCAGTGTGCTGCCCGGTGAATGAATTTCATGCTTTTGAAAAGGTGGTAGGCTAATTGCGCGTTGCGTAGTGCCGGTGCCCCATCCACGAGGTGCGACGACGCGAAGAGGGCGAAGGCCTGGTAGCGTCGCCCGTGGCCGTCACCAACCATTTTCGATACGCGCACTGCCGCAGCTGCATCGTAGAGCGATCGTGCTCGCTTGCGGCTCGAGGCGCAGCGCAAAATGCAGGCGGTGGGTTCGCTTGCCCTTGAGACGGGGTGCGTGCGGGAAGCGCAAATCGAGGCGGTAATCGATGCCGTGATCCTTTCCGCATTCCGGGAGTTTCCCGATGCTGCGGCACACCTGCGCCAAGTCGGTGCGTGGTGCGCGCGAATTGCGGCACGGCTATCCTACGGGCCTGACCCGGAGTTTGCTCGTCGTGTAGGCGTGTTGAGCGAGATCGATCCTGGGCTGCTCGCTGCGTTGCCCGAACTGCGCGTGTTCGCGGGGTACGTTGCGGGCTACCAATCGATGGCGGTCGCGGGCGAGTCAGATCCACAGTGCCTAGCGCTGATCGTGCTGGTGGCCGATGAGTTCACGCGGCGCGTCACGGCTTTTGAAGCGGGTCTCGGTGATTCGCCCGCAGCGGCGGCGCGAGCCATGCTTGGGGGCGCCGTCGGCGCGACGGTGCCGATCGTCGAGGCGCTCGTGCAAGCGCTTGGGATGCGCAAGGGGACGTGCGCGGTTAGCGGCGGCGGCGGTTGATCCAGGCGTCGATCGCCTCGACCTTATCCTCGACGTTCGTTAACCGGACCTCGACGTTGGTTAACCGGACCTCGACGCGGTCGAGACGATGTTCGACGCGATCGAGGCGCTGTTCGACGCGATCGAGGCGGTGTTCGACGCGGCCGAGGCGTGTGTCGAGCAGGCCAAAGCCGTGCTGAGTCGCGGCGCTCAGGTCGAGGATGGCGTTCATGAGATCGGTGGACGTCGGCTGCGAGTTCATACGCGAAGAGTATCGCTTGGCGATGTTGCCGCAATGTTCCCTGTGGATGACGGCGCGCTGATGATCGTGGCCTCGTTGCGGATGAGGGCGTCGTGTAGCGTGGTGGGGGTGGCGGCGCAGATGTAGGTGGCGTGCGCGCCGAGCGCGACGGCGTCGATCGCAGCGCGCATCTTTGGCCGCATGCCCTCGGCGCAGGCGCTGCTCGCGGCAAAGGTGCGGGCGTCCTCGAGGGTGAGGTGCGCGATGCCGCTTGCGGGATCGCGTCGATCGGCAAGCACGCGTGGAACGTTCGTGACGATGACGAACGCGCGTGCGCGCAATGCGCCGGCGAGCGCGGCGGCGGCTAGATCGGCGTTGACGTTGAACGCGTGCGCGGCATCGTCGCTAACGGCAAGCGGTGCGACGATCGGGAGAAAGCCGGCGTCGAGCAGCGCCTGCACGAGCGTTGGATCGGCGTGCACGACGTCGCCGACCAAGCCGAGGTCTTCACCGCGAGCACCGAACGCGCGCTGCGCTACAAGCGTGCGCGCGTCTTGGCCGCTGATGCCGACCGCACGCGCGCCGAGCGCACAACAGGCGCGCACGAGACGCTTGTTGATCGTGGCGCAGAGGGCAGCTTCGGTGACCTGCAGGGTGTCGGCGTCGGTGACGCGGAGCCCGTCGATGCGGCGGGTGGGGATGGCGAGTTGCGCGAGCCGCCGGTCGATCTCGGGACCGCCCCCGTGGACAACCACGATCGGCTCGCCGTGCGCATGGCGGTGCACGATCTCGGCAAGAAGCGGGTCGGGTGCGCCGTCGTCCGGGAGGGCGTTACCGCCGTACTTCACCACCAGCGGCGTGCGAGGGGTTGCATATTTATGCTGCATAGTGCATAAATATACAGACTATGTATGCCGTTGCGCCAGCCCCCACGAACCCGCTTGCGGGCAGGAGCCTGCTTTCCGTAGAGGAGCTGGCCGCGGGCGAGCTCGCGTGGCTCGTGCGTCTGGCTCGCTACCTGAAGGCAGCGCCCGTGCACGAACACCGCGCGCTGCTGCGCGGGCGCACCCTCGCGCTGCTCTTTGAGAAGCCGAGCTTGCGCACGCGCGTCTCCTTTGAAGTGGCGATGCAGCACCTGGGAGGGCAGACGCTCTTTGCGGCCGGCGGCGAGTTCCTGATCGGAACGCGCGAGTCGCCTGAAGATGCGGCCCAGGTGCTCTCACGCTATGTCGATGCGATCGTCGTGCGCACGCACGCTCACGAACCGCTCATCCAGTTTGCGAACGCCGCGAGCGTGCCCGTGATCAACGGGCTCTCGGCCTACGCGCACCCCTGTCAGGCGCTGGCCGACGTGCTGACGATCGAGGAACGTTTCGGGGCGCTGGGCGGCCTCACGATTGCCTACCTTGGCGACGGACGCAACAATGTCGCGTACTCGCTTGCGCAAGCATGCGTGATGCTCGGCGCGCGCGTCCACGTCGGTGCGCCGAACTCGCATCGGCCAAGCGAGGCGACGCTTGCGGCGTTGAACGCGCTTGGCGAGCCCGCGGGCGGGAGCGCACGCGCGTTTGCCGATCCGGTGCGTGCGGTGCGTGGCGCGGACGTAATCTACACCGACGTGTGGACCTCGATGGGCGAGGAGCGGTACCGCGAGCGCAACGACGCGATGTTGCGGCCGTACGCCGTGACGCCGGAACTCGTTGGCTATGCGCAGCCGCATGCGATCTTCATGCACTGCTTGCCCGCGCATCGGGGTGAAGAGGTGAGCCCGGGCGTGATCGACGGCGCGCAGAGCGCGGTCTTCGATCAGGCCGAGAACCGTCTGCACGCGCAAAAAGCGCTGCTCGTTGCGTTGTTGACCGACGCGAAAGGAATGCCCCAGTGAAAGACCGCCGCCAGCGCGCGATTCTTACGCTCGTCGCCACGCGCCCGATCCATTCGCAAGAGGAGCTCGCGGCACTCTTGGAAGCACAAGGCTTTACGACGACGCAAGCGACCGTTTCGCGCGACATCAAAGAGCTCGGCCTCGTGAAAGTGCCGATCAAAGGCGCGCACGAGGATGACGGCCTGTTCAAGTACGTGGTGCCGAGCGCGACCGTGAACTACGTGAGCCGCCTGCATCGCGTGGTGGCGGAGTTGGTGCAGAGCATCGAGGGCGCCGTCAACCTGATCGTGCTCAAGACGCCGCCCGGAAGCGCCCAGATGGTTGCGTCGGCGATCGACGAGGCGGCATGGCCGGAGATTCTCGGCACGGTCGGCGGCGACGACACGATCCTCGTGATCGTGCGCAGCGCCGATGAGATGCCGGTGATCAAACAACGCTTTATCGATCTTCAGGGAGTGAGTGCTGCGTGAGCCGGATGGTGCTCGCCTATTCAGGCGGTTTGGATACCTCGGTGCTCTTGAAACGTCTGATCGCCGAAGGTCACGAGGTGGTGGCGATGACGGCGAATCTGGGCGAGAGCGACGCGGTTGCGGGCGCGGGAGCCGAAGCCGAGTTGGAACGCGTGCGCGAGAAGGCGCTTGCGCTTGGGGCATACGATGCGGTGGTGATCGACGCGCGCACGCGTTTCGTTACGCAGTACGTGCAGCCGGCGCTCGCGGCGAATGCGTTATACGAGGGCGTGTATCCGCTTTCGGCGGCCTTGTCGCGCCCGCTAATCGCGGCGCTGCTGGTGGAGACGGCGCATGCGTATGGTGCGCCGGTGGTTGCGCACGGATGCACCGGCAAGGGCAACGATCAGGTGCGTATCGAGCTTGGCGTGCGCGGACTCGATCCCGCAATCGCGGTGCGCGCACCGCTGCGCGAAGCGCCGCTCTCGCGCCCCGACGCTATCGCGTACGCGCACGCGCACGGCATTCCGATCGCGCACACCACCGCGAAGCCGTATTCGATCGACGCGAATCTGTGGGGGCGTTCGATTGAAGCGGGCGTGTTAGAAGATCCCTGGGCGGGTGTACCCGAGGATGCCTATGCATGGACGGCCGCGCCCGCGGCGCGCCCCGCGCAGGCCGACGAGATCGTGCTTGCCTTCGAGGCAGGCGCGTTTCGCGTGGCGCACGCGGATCAGCACGATGTTCCCGCGCAGACGATCGCGTGGTTGAATGCGCGCGCGGGGGCGCACGGGGTTGGACGGATCGATCTGGTTGAGGACCGCGTGATCGGCGTGAAATCGCGTGAGGTGTACGAGGCGCCGGCCGCAACGGTGCTGATCGCCGCGCATAAGGCGCTCGAGCGCTTGACGTTGACGCGCGACGAACTGCGCTTCAAGGCGCTTGCCGATCAACGCTACGCAGAGCTTGCGTACGACGGCCTGTGGCTCTCGCCGCTGCGCACGGCGCTCGATGCGTTCAATGCGACGTGTGCGTCGCGCATGACGGGCGAGGTGCGCGTGCGCCTGCATCAAGGCAGCGCGGTGGTGGTGGGCGTGCGCTCGCCCTTTGCGCTCTACGACGAAGCGCTTGCGACCTATGGCGCGGGCGATGCGTTCGATCATGCGGCGGCGGGCGGGTTCATCACCTGCTACGGACTGCCGCTCGATCGCGTTGCGCGCGTGAACGCAGCTCCCGCGCTCGTATGAGCGCGTCGTTGCAGTGGGGTGGGCGTTTCGCCCTGCAACCCGACGCGGCGTTGCTGGCGTTTGGGTCGTCGCTTGCGGACGACGGCGTGCTTGCGGCGTACGACGTGCGCTGTTCGCTCGCGCACGTTGGCGCGCTCGCCGAAGGCGGCGTGATCGATGCGCCGTGCGCGCAGGCGTTGCGCACGGCGTTGCACCGCGTCGCGGCGGAGATCGCCGACGGGGACTTTGCAGCGTGGGCGCGTGCGAGCGGCGCGGAGGACGTACACGGCGCGATCGATGCGCGCGTGCGCGAGCTTGCGCCCGACGCTGGGGCGTGGCTGCACGCGGGACGCAGCCGTAACGATCAGGTGGCGACGACGCTTGCGCTCTATGCGCGGGCCCGGGCGGAAGACGGCGCACGGGTAACGCTTGCGATCGCGCGCATGCTCGGCACGGCGGCGCAGGACGAAGCGGCGGCGGGGACGCTACTTGCGGCGACTACGCATTGGCAGCCGGCGCAACCGGTGTTGCTCGCATTTTGGCTCGCGGCGGCGGCGGAGCCCTTCGCGCGCAGCGCGTCGCGGTTCATTGCGGCGCGCGATGGGGCTGCACGCGCGTGTGCGCTTGGATCGGGCGCGGTGGCGGGATCAACGCTGCCGCTTGCGCGCGGGAGCGCGGCGGCGGAACTCGGCTTTGCGGCGCCGTCGCGCAACGCGATGGACGCGATCGGCACGCGCGACGCGGCGCTGGATACGGCGCATGCGTTCGTGCGCGCGACGCTCGATGCATCGCGGGTGGCAGAAGAACTCGTGCTGTGGGCGACCCCGGCGTTCGGCTACGTGCGCATCGGCGATGCGAGCGCGACCGGTTCGAGCTTGATGCCGCAAAAGCGCAATCCCGATGCGTTCGAACTCGTACGCGGCGGCGCGAGCGAGGTGCTGGGGTATTACACGGGTGCGCTCTCGTCGCTTGCAGGGCTTGGTCTTTCCTATCATCGCGATCTGCAACAGACCAAACGGGTGCTGCTGCTTGCAATCGAACGCGGCGCGGCGATGCTGGAGGCGTTTGCACGCGCGCTTGCCGACGTTACCTTCGTACGCGAGCGAATGGCGGCGCGCGCGGGCGACGGATGTACGGTTGCAACCGACGTGGCCGATGCGCTGATCGCGGCCGGATGCAGCGCGCGCGATGCCCACGCCTTGGTCGGCGAGCGTGTGCGCGCCGCCGACGAGGCGGGGCGTGCGCTCGATGCGGGCGACTTGGCGCGACTCGCCGCGGCGATCGGCGTGCAGGCGCTTGCGGCACCGCTCTGCGCGCAGGCGAGCGTGGAGGCGAAGGCGACCGCGGGATCGACGGCGCCGGGTGCGGTGGCCGCGTCGCTCGCCGAACTCGCGCGCGAGATCGACATGCTCGAGGCGCAGCTATGACGCGCGTTCACGTGTGGGGCGCGGCGGGCTACGCCGCGGGCGAGGCGATGCGGCTGATCGACACGCACCCGGCGCTCGAACTCGGGGCGCTCGAGAGCCGCAGTCATGCGGGTGCTCCGGTGGCGGAGCATCTGCCCGCGCTGCGGCGTTCGGCGTATCGTTTCTCCGGTGAGGGAAGCGTGCTCGCCGCGGTGTCGCCGGGCGACGTGGTGCTGTGTGCGGCGGCGCACGGCGAGGCGCGCGAACGGGTACAGGCGTTTATGAAACGCGGAGCGCGCGTGGTGGATCTGTCGGCGGATTTTCGTTTTGACGACGACGTACCGTACGGGCTTGCGGAGTGGAATGCGCCGGCGATCGCGCGCGCAACGCTGGTGGCGAACCCCGGATGCTATCCGACCGCGACGCTGCTCGCGCTGCTTCCACTTGCATCGCTTGGAGAGCCGGTGCAAATGGTGGTGGATGCGAAGAGCGGCATCACCGGTGCTGGGCGCACGCCGAGCGTCGGTGCGCTCTTTGCGGAAGTGGCGCACGACGTGCGCGCGTACGGCTTGGACGGGCATCGTCATCAGCCGGAGATCGAGCGCATCCTTGCGATGCACGCGACGCACGCGCCGCTGACCTTTACACCGCACGTGGTGCCGCTGGCGCGCGGGATGCTGGTGGACGCCTACGCGATCTACGCGCGCGAGTTGGAGGTGCAAGACGTGCGCGCCTGTTTCGCGCGCGCGTATGCAACGAGTCCGTTCGTGCGGGTCGTGGAGGGTATGGCGCCGAGCGTGGCTGCGGTGGTGGGAACCAACGACGCGGAACTGCGCATCGACGTGTTTGGACGCGTGGTACGCGTGCTCTGCGCGATCGATAACTTGGGCAAAGGCGCGGCCGGACAGGCCGTGCAGAATGTGAATGTGATGCTCGGGCTTCCCGAGCAGATGGGATTGGGAGTGGCGACGCGTGTTGCTTGACGACGAAGTGCGATTGGTCGAGGTGCGCGGCGGACTCGGTGCCGTTCCCGGGGTGCGCATGGCGGGCGTGCATGCGGGCATCAAGCCGCGCAAACGCGACGTGGCGTTGATTGCGTTCGATGAAGCGCAGAGCTGTGCCGCGGTGACCACGACGAACGAGATCAAAGCGGCGCCGATCGTGGTGAGCGCGGCGCACCTGGCGGTAGCGGGTGCGGATATGCGCGCGCTCGTGTGCAACTCCGGGTGTGCCAATGCGTGTACGGGCGAGCGGGGTGAGCGCGATGCGCGCGCGACGGCGCGCCAAGCCGCGACGCTGCTCGGGGCGCGGGCGGAGCAGGTGCTCGTGGCATCGACCGGCGTGATCGGCGTCACCCTGCCGATGGATCGCGTGCAGCGCGGCATCGAACGCGCACACGCGCAGTTGGAGAGCGGCGTGAAGGCGAGTCACGACGCGGCGGAGGCGATCATGACGACGGATCGCGTTCCGAAGCTCGCGGCGTACGCGTACTACGTGGAGGGGAAGAAGTACGTGGTGGGCGGGATTGCCAAAGGTTCGGGCATGATCGCCCCCAACATGGCGACGATGCTTGCCTTCGTGGCGACGGACTTTCCGATGGCGCATGCGCCGTTGCAACGAGCCTTGACCGCTGCGACGGACGAGAGCTTCAACATGATCTCGGTCGATGGCGATATGTCAACCAACGACGCGATCTACGCGTTTGCGCCGGCCTCGGATGCGCCGGCTCCGGGCGCGTTCGTGCGCGCGTTGCGCGCGGTGTGTTTGGACCTCGCGCGCGCGATGGTGGCCGACGGCGAGGGCGCGACGAAGCGGCTGACCGTGAACGTCACCTCGGCGGCGAGCGTTACGCAGGCGCGCGCCGTGGCACGCGCGGTGATCAACAGCAATCTCGTGAAGACGGCGCTCTACGGCGAAGACCCGAACTGGGGACGCATCATCGCGGCGGCCGGGTCGGTGGGCGCGGGGATGCGGCCGGATGCGTGGAGTCTCGCGATCAACGGCACGCCGTGGGTGGGACGCGGCGCGATCGAACTGCTCTCGGAGGCGGAGGCGCATCGCGAACTCGAGGCGAGCGAGATCGTGGTGGGTTTGGATCTCGGGATCGGCGCCGAGCACGCGACCGGATGGGGCTGCGATCTCTCCAAAGATTACGTGCGGATCAACGCGAGTTACCGTACGTGAGCGCGCTGCTCGCAAACTACGCGCGCGCGGAGGTGACCTTCGTGCGCGGCGCGGGATGTTTGCTGTACGACGACACGGGGCGCGCCTACCTGGATGCGATCGGCGGGATCGCGGTGTGCGCGCTTGGACACGCCCATCCGGCGATCGCCGACGCGGTGGCGGAGCAGGCGCGCACGCTCGTGCATGCGAGCAACCTGTATCATCACGAACCGGCGGGGACGCTTGCGCGCGAACTGACGACACGCGGCGGATTTGCGCGCGCATTTTTCTGCAATAGCGGAACCGAAGCGAACGAGGCGGCGATCAAACTCGCGCGCAAACAGGCGTTCCGGCGTGGGGAGACGGCGCGCACGCGCATCGTGGCGTGTACCGGATCGTTTCACGGGCGCACGCTCGGGGCGCTCGCTGCGACGGCGAACGAGGCGTACAAGCAGGGCTTCGGCCCGATGCCCGACGGCTTTGCGTTTATGCCGTTCAACGACGTCGCGGCGCTCGATGCGGCGATCGACGAACGCACGGCGGCGCTGATCGTGGAGCCGGTACAGGGTGAGAGCGGCGTACACGTGGCATCGCGCGCGTTCTTGCAACGGGCGCGGGAGGTGTGCGATACGCGCGGCGCGCTGCTGATCTTCGATGAGATTCAATGCGGCATGGGACGACTGGGGCCGCTCTTTGCGTTCGAGGCGTTCGGCGTGCGGCCCGACGTGGTGACGATGGCGAAGGCGCTTGCGAACGGACTTCCGATCGGCGCGATGCTCGTGGGCGAGCGAGCCGCGGATGCGCTGCAGCCGGGAGATCATGGTTCGACCTTTGGCGGTTCGCCGATTCCGGCCGCGGCAGCGCTTGCGCATCTGCGCGTGCGCGATGCGCGTGCGTTGGAGGCGCAGGTGGCACGCATGGGCGCGCGCTTTGGTGCGATGCTTGCGGAGGTCGCGGAGGTGCGGCGCGAGCGTTACGCGTCGCCGCGTGGCATGGGCTTGCTGTGGGGGCTGCCGGTGCAGGCACCCTACGAGGCGAGTGCCGAGGTGGCGGCGCTACGCGAGCGCGGCGTGCTCGTGGGCAGCGCGGGCGGCAATACGTTGCGCTTTGCACCGCCGCTCATCATCGGCGACGAGGAGATCGCGACGATTCGCAGCGCGCTGACCGCGGCGCGGTAAGAATGTGCCGGCATGTCGGGCGCGAAGGTGCGAGCGATGGGCGCGACGATCGGCATCGTGATCTTTCCCGAGGTGCAACTGCTCGACGTTGCCGGACCGCTTGACGTTTTGAGCGGCGTCGATGGGATCGAGGTACGCTTGATCGGTTCCACGAGCGAGGGTGTGCGGCCGGACGGACTTGCAAACGTCACGCTCGCTCCTGACGACATTCTGGCGCAGGCGGAGCCCGACGTGCTGATGGTTCCGGGCGGAGACGGCATTCGCTTTTTGCTCGAGGACGCAAGCGCCCTCGGGCGGCTGGCGCAGATCGGAGCGCAGGCGCGGTTTGTGACGTCGGTGTGTACGGGAGCGCTCGTGCTCGGTGCCGCGGGCCTGCTGCGCGGTTATCGCGCGAGTACGCATTGGCGGTATCTCGATCTGCTGCGGCTCGTCGGCGCGATCCCATCGGACGAGCGCGTGGTGCGCGATCGCAATCGTATTACGAGCGGCGGCGTGACGGCGGGTATCGACTTCGGCCTTGCGCTCGTTGCGGAATTGCAGGGCGCCGACGCGGCGAAAGCGCGGCAATTGATGATGCAGTACGATCCGAAGCCGCCGTTCGATGCGGGCGATCCGCGCGGTGCTCCGCCGCAGATCGTTGCGGAGCTCAGCGCCCGCACGCGCGACAACTACGAGCGTCGCGCCACGTTGCTTCGCGCGCGCATGGCGGGTTAAAACCCGGGAGCCAGAGCGAACATCTCGACTGCGGGTCGGAAGGGGGGGGGAAATTGAGCTCGTAATGGAGGCGCCGGTCTGCACGTCGGGCCGCGTTTTTTTTTGAAAGGGTGTTTCTTTGCGTCGTCTTCGTTCTGTTGCCTTATCCGCGATCTGCCTTGCACTGTCGCTCAACGCTTGTTCGGGCGGTACCCAAGGCCCGCTACCCGCCACCGTCAACCGCGCCGCGTACCCAGGAGTTCATGGGACGACGGCAGCGACGTCTGTTGGTGAAAATGCCGCGATTCGTCGCGGTGCCGTTGCGAGCCCACGCGATCAAGCATTGCGTTTGGGACCCGGCGAGCATCGGATGGTGGGTTCCTGTCAGACGGACGGTTCTTGTGTAACCTGTCCCGACGGAAGCCAAGCAGATGTCTGCGCTGGCGGCGGCAGTGGCGCAGGTGGCGTCGGCGGCGCAGGCGGCAGCGGTGGTTGCGGAAATGGGAACACGCGGTACGTCACAACGCAATCGCGCATGCACGCTATGGATGTGGCTGCGCCCTGTTCGGGGGGCACCGCGCCGGGTAATCCGTGCAATGGGAGTCCCAATCCGACGACCTGTGGCACGCACGTCCCGAGCAGCCCCCGTGGAGCGGAATCGCTAGCGGCGCTGACGACGGCAATTCAAACGGTCGATGGCATCACGTCGATCACCGCTGCTCAAGCCGATGCCAACGTGAATGCTGTGGACGGGTTTTCAGAATACCAAGGGCCGATGTTTAGTTCAGCGACGGCGGCGTACACGACGATCGCCGATTCAGCGATGCAATCGGTCTTTACCGGAGCGCAGATGCTCGTGCGTGTGTCAGGAAGAGAAGCTAGCGCGCAATCAGGAAACTTCTTGACCACCATTTCGTCGCTTCAGAACGCGGATGGTTCGATGATGACGGCAGAAGAAGCGCAAAATGCGTTGGGACTCTCGTATGTGCCGTCGTACGTCGGCATCAATATGCAAATTCCGGCGGGATCGCAGGTGACCTGGGGAACGGTAGCCGGAGGAAACCCGAGCGCTCCATTGACGAGCGGCCGGAAGTTTTCAGTTTGAATGAGACCAGCGTCGCGCGTGATTAGTGTGCGGCGTCTAAAATGTTACGCGGCGCTCGGTGCACCTGTCAAGCGATGTGGCGAACGTGCTGCGCTGCCTCGTCGCGTTCGTCGGAGTCTCCG
>DAIDGX010000018.1 GCA_027452165.1 Vulcanimicrobiota bacterium
CGTCAAAGGCGGCGTGCTCGTGGATCTCGGCATGCGCGGGTTCGTCCCGGCCTCGCAGATTCGCCGCCAGCCCGTCGGCAATCTCGACGAGCTCATCGGTCAGAAGCTGCGCTTGAAGGTGATCGATCTCGATCACAAGCGTCATCGCGTCGTGCTCTCGCAGCGCCTCGTACTCGAAGAAGAGCTGCAGGCCAAGAAGCAAGAGCTGCTCGACACGATGGAAGTCGGTCAGATTCGCGAAGGCGTCGTCGTGCGTCTCGCGGACTTCGGTGCGTTCGTCGATCTCGGCGGCATCGATGGCTTGATCCACAACAGCGAGCTCAGCTACGCGCGCATCAAGCATCCCTCGGAAGTGGTGAAAATCGGCGACGTCGTCAACGTCGAGATCATGAAGTTCGATGCGGAAGCAAAGAAGGTCAGCCTCTCGCTCAAGCACGCACTGCCCGATCCGTGGGACGAGCACGCGGATAAACTCTACGAAACGAACAAGCTCACGGCGCAAGTCGTGAAGGTGACGCCGAACTATCTCCTCGTCGAGATCGTTCCGGGTATCCTCGCGATGGTGCCGAAGGGCGAGTTCGATCCGTCGGCCCAGTTCAATCCGGGTCAGGATGTGGAAGTGACGCTCCTCACGATCAATCACTCGACGCGCCGCATCACCGCGTCGATCCAGCATGTCGCCGATGTCTCGCCGGAAGAGATCGACGCGCTCGCGATCGACGAAGGACTCGGCACGATCGGAGACGCGATCCAAGGTTAGGCCATAGGGTCATCGTGAAAACGGGCGCGGAGCACTCCGCGCCCGTTTTTTTCGTTGCGGCGCATAGGTGCCGCGCGCGGCTGTTTCCAAATGCTTGGATATGCGGGTAGGATTGACGGGCGGAATCGGATCGGGCAAGAGTGAGGTTGCTCGAATACTCCACGATCTTGGCGCGTACGTGATCGACACCGACGTGCTTGCACGCCAGGCCGTCGCGCCGCGTTCCGACGGCCTCATGGAGATCGCGCGACAGTGGCCGCAGGTCGTGCCGCGCGGCGTGCTCAAGCGCGCCGCATTGGCGGAGATCGTATTCAACGACCCGTCTGCGCGCGAGCGACTCAACGCGATCGTACATCCGCACGTTCGCCGGTTAGCGGTCGAACGTGAGCAACACGCAAAGCCAGGGCAACTCATCGTTCACGTGGTACCGCTGCTCTTCGAGACCGGCTACGTGGACCTGGTCGAGAAGTCGATCGTGGTAATCGCACCCGACGACGAACGCGTTGCGCGCGTCGTGCAACGCGACCACGCGGATGAAGCGCACGTGCGTGCGCGCATGGCCGCGCAGATATCTCCGCAGGAGGCGCGCGAGCGCGCCGATTACGTGATCGAGAACGACGGCGACCTCGCGCATCTGCACGAGCGCACCCAAGCCGTCTATGAGGCGCTTACGAAGGCTGCCTAATGGGGCGTCGCGCTCGGCGCCGTTGTCGGCACGGGTGGAGCGGAAGGTATCGGTTCGAGCGGGGCCCAGCGCTCGACGAAAAACATGGGCGAGCCGTCCGTGGGATTTTTGGTGAGATAGCCGCGCACCGCGATCGGCGCATTCGGTGCCGTCGCGAGTTTACGCCCGAGCGCGATTGTGCCCGTGCTATCGGTGATGTGTTGCTTCGTGAGATCGAGTCGCCCGGCGATCGTCACTTCATCCGAGGGTTTCAATTTCGGTAAGGCGATGATGGGCGTCGGCGCGGCAAAGCGAATCGTCGTTGTCGCGGCGGGGGTTACTCTCGCCCCGAGCAGGCGTGCCCGCACGGTATAGGTGCCCGCCGCCGGTGTGGTTCCGTCGCTCTCGATGGTATTCCAGATATAGACGACGAGCACCGATGGTCCCGGTTGGAGCGCGCGCGTATGCGGCGGAAATTTGACGTTCGACGGGAGCGGGCGTAGCGTGCTGAAGATCACGCGCGAGCCTTTGAGGATGTCGATCTCGTACTCGGAGGGTTGCGGGAAGCTGACATCCACCGGATGCCGGCTCGAATTGTGCGCGGCAACCTCGATTGAAACGCCGTCGAGCGCATCGAGCGTCGTCCGCGCGATCTGCAGCGAGAGCGTAATGGCGGCAAGCGCGATCATCCCTTTCCTCCTCGCAAAACCCGCCCGGGATACCGCGCCTCGCGCGCTCCGGGGGAGACGAAGACTCCGTTCACGATGACGTGCGTGAGTCCCACCGGTAACGAAACCGGTTGTGCATAGGTTGCGGTATCGACGAACGCCCCCTCGTCGAATACGGCTACGTCGGCAAACACGCCGGGCGCGATCGTTCCGCGCTCTGCGATGCCGCAGATTGCGGCGGGTAAGCTCGTCATTCGGCGAATCGCCTCTTCCAGCGCAAGCGTTCGGCGTTGCCGCACGAAGCGTCCGATCGTGCGCGCGAACGCGCCGAACGCTCGCGGGTGCGGCCCGCCGAAGACGAGGCCGGCCGTCGCGTCGTAGCTGGCCGCGGCCGTGCCGATCGCGCAAAACGGCGCCGACAGCGCGGTTGCAAGATCGTCTTCGTGAACGCAAAAGAGAAACGCACGTGCGCCGGGTTCTTCGCGCACGAGCGTGACGATGGCGCGTACCGGGCTCATGCGCCACGCAGCGCCGATCTCGTCAAAGCGCGAGCCGCACCACGACGCGTACTCCTCGTGCGGCACCTCGGCGAGCATGACCTCGTGCCCGATCTCCCCTAGGCGCGCTTGCATCTCGATCGTCGCTGCCGTCGCGATATCGGGAACGCGCAGCGCCGCGGGCGTAAGGCCAGGCGGCACAAGCGCGGTGAGGTCGATCCACGACGCAACATACGGAGCGATGTCGCAGGTCACGTCGATTCCGCGAGTTCGCGCGCGGTCGATGCGCTCGAGCGTACGGTGGACGGCACCGGGATGCGGTGTGAACGCTACGTGATGATGTAAGACGTGCAGGCTTGTTTCGGCGAGCGTCGCCAGAGCCACGGCGTCGTCAAGCGCCTGAACGAAATCCGACCGATCGGCGGAAAGTTCGACGGTCGCGCGCGCTGCGCCGCCGTCACGCGCTGCGCGCATCGCGTCGAGCGCGGCATTGTGTGCGACGGTGCGAAGGTCGAGGCTGACGCCGAGTGCGCCGCTCTCGCACGCCGCGCGAATCGCGCTTGAGGCATCGCCGGTACGCGCGGCGTCGGCGTAATCGACGAACGACGCCACGTTCGACGCGGTCGTCAGTCGTGCGATCTCGGCAAAGAGTTCGTCCGCATCGCGCCAGGCAGGGTCACCGAAAAACGCCGAGTCGCCGTGCCCGCCGACGTCGGTTGTGATGCCCTGGCCGATCTTCGATGTGGCCGCCGGGTGCGCAAGCCACGATCGCGAGCTGCGCGACGAGACGTCGATGAAACCGGGCGCGACGATGCAGCCTCGGCAGTTTACCCGGCGCGCGGCCTCGTGCCCGGCACAATCGCCCAGCAGGGCGATCCGGTCGCCCACGATGGCGACGTCGGTCGTGAACCGGGGTCGCCCGGTGCCGTCGACGATCGTGCCGCCCTCGAGCACCGTGTCGATCATGCTGGGAGAATCCTGGGTTTACGGCCCGGTTGGATGGGCATAAAAGGAACCGATCCCTTTTCTCCGAGGTGAGTGATACAACGATGGCTATGCAAGAAGAATCCAAGGGTGGCGGCATGAGCGTGCGCGAGGCCGGTCGTCGCGGCGGCGAGCGCGTGAAGGCGAAGTACGGCTCGGAATTTTACGAAGCGATCGGGCGTAAGGGTGGCGAGGCCACCAAAACCAAGTACGGTCCGTCATTTTATGAAGTCATCGGCCAGAAAGGCGGGCAAAAGCCCAAACGCAAGCCGGATTCGTCTTCATAAGACAAACTCATGGCGCAGAAAAAATCCGGTGACGAGCCCGAACGAAAAGAGATGTCGGTGCGCGAAGCCGGCAAGAAGGGCGGAGATACCGTTCGCGATCGCTACGGCTCGACGTTTTACGAAGAGATTGGGCGTAAAGGCGGCAAAACGACGCGCGATCGTCACGGCGTGGAGTTCTACGAATCGATCGGTCAAAAAGGCGGTAAGGTCGTCAAGGAAAAATACGGCGCAGACTTTTACGAAGAGATCGGTCACAAAGGCGGTCAGAAGGTCAAGAAGCTGATCGCCGACGCGAAGAAGAAGCTCGGCGACGCGGGCGACAAAACCGACGGTTAGCGACATGCGCCGGCTGCAATCAGCCGGCGCGCTTCGTTTTCCACGGCCTTTGGTGACGCGGTGCCATCCGGCTGAAGCGTCATTGCGAGGTGTGAATGCGTCGTCCACGCCACGCCGTCGCTCTTGAAATGCACCACCTTGCATGGCGTGAACGTGATATCCGCGTTATGCGCGAAGATGAGTGTGAAGTTTTGCTGCGGCCACTCCGAGAGCAGCATCGCGAGCCGGCCACGCTGATACTCGACCGCGATCCCGCGGTGCGCCGCCGTGTCGGCGCCACCCAGCGGCGGAATGACCGCCACCTTTAGCAGGTCGCCGGGGGGAATCCAGGCGTGATACGAGATCTTCGTGACCGCTTGATCGAGCGGCATAACGATGCCGCGGTCGTCGATCATCAACGGCGGTAAGGATGGCTCCGGTGCGGGCTGGGGCCGGTGGCTACAGGCCGCGAGCAAAGCGACGAACGCGCAGGCGAATATCCGGCGGGGAAGGCGCATGTTTTCTCTATCGGCTGCCGCCCCGAAGGGCTCAAGGCGACGGGAGCGCCACGCCGCCGACGATCCTGCTGATGTGAATCTGATCGGTCTTGAAGTTGATCGTCACATCCTCGATCTTGAGCGTTTGATGGCCCGAGTGCAGGTAGCTCGGATGCGGCATGCTCAGTATCTTCGTGGCGTTGGTCCAGGTAATGAGGTCGGTGTCAAACGAGCGATGCGCCGGATCGCCGATGAGCTCAACGTGTACCTTTCCGGTGGCGGTGAAATTCAGCATTTGCGTGTCGAGCGCGATGCTCTCCGCCGAGACCAAGAGATGCGGCTTGCCCTTCTTATAGATGATGCCGTGCTTCACGCCGTTCACGACGCCCGTGGTCCCATCGGCCGAGAGGTGCGCGGTCGTGTAGTCGAAGCTCCACGACTTGGTGGTGATGCGATTTCCGCGTACGTGCCCGCCGGCAAGCGAGATACCCACCTGACCGGGCGGCATCGGAGGGAGATCGTGACCCGCAAGAATGATGCCGACGATGAGATAGACGGCGAGCACACCGATCGCAACGTATGCGATGCGTTTCCATGGAAGGCGTTTAAATCGTTTCACCACGCCTCCCGGGAACGAGCAGCAACACGAGATAGCACGCGATCGTGAGAATCCACACGGGCATCGGTCCGTATCGTGCGAAGAGCGATCCTACCGGCGGTCCCACCATGCCTTCGGCAACGCCTTGCGTGTCGAGCGGAAGTTTCGTCTGCCAGACCCCGTTGGGTGCGATGATACCGCTGATTCCGGTTGCAGCCGCGCGTACCACGTATGTGCCGAATTCGATGGCGCGGAGCTGCGCGATCTGGGCATGCTGGTATGGACCCGATGTTGTGCCGAACCAGGCATCGTCAGTGCTGATGATGAGCAACTGCCCACCGTTGCGCACCTGATCGTAGGCGAGATCGCCGAACGCGGACTCCCAACAGATGAGCGGCGCAGCGCGAAGGCCCGCCATCGTGGGATAAACGCCCGGAATGCGCCCCGGCGTGAACCCGCCGCTCAACTCTCCAACGTACGGAAGCCACCACAAAAAGCGCCGGCCTGGAAACGATTCCGCAAACGGAACGAGTTGCCGCTTGTCGTAAATCGCCTCGAGACCGCCTGCGTTGATGAAAAAGAGGCCGTTGTACACGCCGCCCTGATGGATGTCGATGCTTCCGGCGACGAGCGTCGTGTGCGCTTTTGCTGCAAGCATAGTGAATCGCGCGAGCAGTTGCGGGTCGTTGTTGAGACCCTGGCGATCGGTGATGACGGTCTCGGGCCATACGACGAGTGCCGGACGCTGCGCGTCGGTTGCGGTGGTCATGCGCGTGTAACGATCGATGGCTTCGCGCAGCGCACCTGGTTGCCACTTGAGCGTCTGCGCGATGTTGCCTTGCACGGCGGCAACACGAATAGAGGGCGTCGCAAGCGATCGCGCGGGCCATGCGATCCATGCGATCAGCGTTACGAGCGCAACGCTTCCCGTGGCGATTGCGAATGCACGCCACGTGCGCCGTGCGAGCGCGTCGGCTGCGTACGCACCGATCGTGCACAGGGCAAGCGTGATGCCGCTCGTACCGAGGTATGCGGCAAGCACCTTGAGCGGCATATCGGCTTGCGTCGTGCCCAACTGCGCAAAGGGCACGCCGAGCGTGCCGATCGAGCGCGCCCACTCGAGCGCCGAGTAGGCAAGCGCGGCCCCCAGCGGCGCAAGCGTAGCGGGCATGCGCTGCCTCGCAACGGTTGCGAGCGCCGCCGCGATGCCGAAGCTCAACGCCTCGAGCGCGGCTGCCGCAATGACCGCCACATAGGCGAAGATGCCGACGTCGGACTGGATGGTGTTGCTCCACCACCAAAAGCTGATCGAAAAGAAAATGAGGCCGGTGAACCAGCCGCGCCGGAAGGCGCGTCTCCAGGACGGGTCTTGCCAGCCCCAGAACAGCGCTGCTGCACCGAATGGAGCGCCCCAGGCTGCGCCGACCCGCGGAAATGCGGCGGCGAGAACGAGCGCTCCTACGACGCCGACGGCCGTGCGTCGTGCCCGTTCCGAGGAGAGCATGCTTCGTAGATCTGGTTTCTTAATGTCCGTTTCGGCGTTCATACTTGCGGCATGCGGCCGGCAAGTGACGCCGGATCGCGCTGGAACGAACCCAAGCTCGGGTTTATCCTCTGGTGAGATGCGGGTTAAGTTCACCATCGCGGCGCCATTCAACTTCCAGAAGTACGCCTATGCGGTGGTCTTTAACACCACGGGCGACGGAAACACGCCTCGCGCGAACGGAGCCACCAACAACTATTTGGGCTATTCGTTTGCGATCATCGTGAGCGATCCGGGCTCCGGCCCCACCGCAAATGCCTATGCGTTCGTGCGGCCGAACGGGATTGCGAACCAAGAGCCGACGCTCCTATCGGTTAACCCGCCGCAGCAACTGCTCACGATCGAATCCCTCAACTCGAACGGGCAAAACACCCAGTTCTCGTTGCGCTTCTCGCGCCTGATTTTGAGCGCGTACATTACCCCGTCTCCGTCGCCAACGGCAAGCCCAACCGCTACGCCGTCTGCGAGCGCCTCCCCGACGGCGTCGCCCTCAGCAAATCCGAGCGCCTCGCCGAGCGCGAGTCCCACGCCCACGCCGACGCCTATACCCGGTCTTGCGACCGACTGGCAATACAACTTCTTCGTCGCCTCGGTGGGCACGGCCGTCAACCAGGGGCAGTTGCAGATTCTCGATTCACTTGGGTCGTTTGGAGCGAACGATTCTTCGTACGTGAATCCGTCGCCGCTCGACACCGCGACGTCGTTCGACATCACGATCAACGCGCAAACGCCATCGACCCCGTTTAGCGATCAAAGCGAGCAAATCGTCGGCGGAGAGATCGCCAACTCGCCGTAACGCGTTCGTGCGGTGCGCTTAGAAATTGAACGTTGTCGGGACGAGCGGGCCGGATTGACCGACGTTAAAGGTTGCGCCGTGCGACGGGAAGGCGAGGATGTTCAGCGACACGGTTACAAGCTTCATCGACTGATTGTAGAGCGCTTGAATCTGGTAACAGTTGCCGATCGTGCGCGTGAAGTAGATGATCTTGTTTTCCATGCGCCCCTTATTCTTCCAATCGAGATCGGTAACGAGCTGTAATGCGGCGTTACGCCCGAACGGGGTGACCAACTGCAGGTTGGTCGATGGGAAGCCGAGCCCGCTCCCGGGAATGAACGAGCCTCCGAGCAACACCATCGACCGGGCCGAAGGCTGTGCGATGAACTGGTAGCTCACCGGCAGCGCATGGGCGTCGAACGTCGTCTGGAACCCGAGCGAAAGATTGTACGTGTTGCCGTTATATACACGCACGAGGTCCTGCGCGTTTTTCGTATTCGAGGTGGGCTGCTGATCGAGGTATTGGAACGGAACGAACGCCGGTCCGTTGTAGTTTGATTCGCTATATGAGAGCGTGTTGAGAAAATGGTGGTCAAGCGGCGTGGTGAGCGATGCTTGTTGTTGGATCGCCGCCTTCAAGTCGCCGGTTCCGTAGGCATATTGCGTGAGATTCAGGTTGCCTTGGAAGTTGCTGCCGAAGATGTTCTCGATGAGCGGGCCGAATCCAAAGGTCATATCGGCGCGTTGGGTGCTAAAAGCGTTCGACGGCTCGCTGTATTCGCCAACGGTGAACGATGCGTTGGTTGGAATCGTGAAATGCGGAAGAAATTTGTACGGGCGTATCTGCAACTCGGGTAGCTTGTTGATGCCGTACGGCGTTTTTGCGAAGGTTTTGTCGAGCGTCATCTGATAGTCTGCGCCCGGCGTCGTGTAATGCACGAGATCTTGGAAGTGAGCCGTCGAGTTCGACGAACCGACGCCGGCAAAGTCGGATTGGCTCGAAGCTAAATTGAAGTTGATCCCGTTGCTCAGCTGTTGCGTGAATTGCCGATTGTCGGTGAAAGAAAGACTATTGCTGCTTGACTGCGAGCCGACGGCGCTGCGCGTGAAGCCGTAGGTCTGCGAGGTGTGCAATGACGTATGCGCGACCGTGCCGGTGAAGCTCGTGTTCGCGGGGAGGTTCGTGTAAGGTCCGTAGTTCGATTGGTAGGTCAAACCAAAATTTCCGCGCAGTGTCTGCGAGAAATTTTCGGTCTCGGTGACCGCGATGTTATCGTTGGTCGATTGGACTCGACGATCGTGGATCGTGTAAAAGTTTACGTTCGCGCTGCGGTGGCCACTTTTGCGCGCGAAATAGGCGACGTAGCCGAGGCCGAGTCCGACCTTGGTGTAATAGTTGAGAATGTAGTAGCCGTAATAGTACTGATTGCGGCCGAACGTCGTTCGGGTTTTGATCCAATACCCTTCGTATTGGTCGTATCCGACGTCGGGAAAGTACTTGGGCTTCTGCGCGTCGTTATCGACGGTGCGCAGTGGGATGACGACCTTCGGAAGGAAAAACACGGCGGCCGCTCCGAGCCACAAGATCGCTTTGTAGATGACGATCTTGTCGCCTGGATAGACAACGAAGTTCTTGCCCGTGATGTGGTAGCCACCGCGCGAGTTTTCGCAGGTTGTGAGGAAGGGCGCGGTGCCGTGTCCGATGCCGTTCGGATCGGTGTAGAGATTCTTCCCGGTGTAGTGGATGAGCCCGCGTTCGACGCCTTCCGAACTGGTGCCGCTCGCGCCGTCGAGCCGTGCGGTTTGATCGATCGTGTCGAAGGTGATCTTCTTTGCGTCGAGGACGGAATCGCGCGCGTGATTGATGATGAACGGGTGTCCCGTGATGGTCACGGTGCGTAGCCCGTCGTAGTGCGCTCGCTGCCCTACGATCTCTTCGGCGCCATAGAGGATATGCACGTTGCCTTCGGCGTCGCCGGGTTCGCCTTGATGCGTGTTGCCGGAGACCTTGTCGGCGAGAATCGCGATCGAGTTGGGCGGAAGCGTCGGCAGGCCGGTGGGTTGCGGGGTCGGCGCGGGCGCCTGCACGCCCGCGGGCGTGATCGGCGGCGGCGTGCTGCCGCCGCGCTGCACGAAGACGGGCTGATTCTGATCGAAGGGGTTGGGCGTTGCCGTCGGGACCGGTGGCGGTACCGGCACGGTCGCGCTCGAGCCCGGTTGCGGCCGCGGCGTAGCGTAGAGCGTGGTCGTCGAATTGCCTTGCGGCGCGAAGCTTGCGGCCGGGACGGGGTTTTTTTGTGGTGGCGCCGTGGGCGAGGCGCTCGGCGACGGTGATGGCGATGGCAGAGCGAATTGCGCCACCCAGACGCTGCCGACGGGATCGTTAGCGCGTGCGCGATCTTTTGCCAGCGCGCGCGCTTCGTGGATTGCGCAACTCTGCCCGTTCATGAGCGCGAGCACATGCGCGTTTTCCGTAGCGAGCGGGGCGGCAGGCGTGGGAAGCGAGCCGCTCAACACCGCGCCGATGCAGATGCTCGCGACGATGCCGCGACGACGAAACGATGCAAAACTCAACGGATCAGTGTTCTTCCAGCCAGAGCAAAACGATGCCGGTGACGCCCATGATGATGTTCGGCAGCCACGCGGCGAGGTAGGGGTTCATCTGCCCGTTGCGCCCAAACGCTGCGGCCGCCGACGTAAGCAAGAAATAGACAAAGAAGGCAAAGATGGAGAGCGCGATGCCGAGCGTGCGACCACGCTTGCCGAAACGCATCGCGAGTGGAACGGCGAGCACGATGCCGATGAAGCACGCAAACGGCCAGGCGAGCTTTTGCGCGAGGTTGATCTGCAGGCTGCCGAGTGTGGAACCGCCGATGCCTTCGTCCTGCAACGCGGTGACGCGTACTTTGAGGTCCTTGCTCGACATCGTCCACGGATCGGCACTCGTGTTCGCCATGAATTGCGCCGCAGTCTCTGCGAGCGGCAAACCCACGGTGACGCTCTTGACGTGTTGCTGGCTCGTCATGAAGCCGTTGGTGTTGTAGCGCGTGTCGATGACGTCGTGTAGCACCAGCGCGCCGTCTTTCACCGTTGCGGTCTTGGCCTGCAAGGTTTCGTTCCACGGCCCGTACCGCGCCGGCTTGAATACCTGCACGCCCTCCATCGTCTTGTTGTCGGGCAGTACCTGCGAGACGTAAAAGACGTTGCCGGTGTCGGGATCTTTGCGGAAGAACTGCGGCTCCACCGGCAGGGCGTTTGTGTGGTAGATGATTTGGTAAAACGTGCGCGTCGAGAGATCGACCGAGGCGGGCACCAGGTGCTCGTTGATCATGTACGTGAGCACGAAGAGGCCGAAGCCGAAGACGAACGGTGCAAGGGCGATCCGCCACACCGGTATGCCGGCGGTGCGCATCGCGGTAACCTCGTTGTCGCCCATCACGCGCCCCATGGCGAGTAGCGCTGCGAACAGGCACGCAAACGGAAACGCCATCGGCGTCGCCTGTGGAATGCGGAAGATGACGAATCGCAGCGCTAAGAAGAACGGTGCATGCTGATTGATGATGTAATCAGCCGCCAAAAAGAAGATGTTGAGCGCCCAGAAGATGAGATACGCGCCGACCGCAAAGAGAAACGGGCCGAGCATCTCGTTCAGCAGGTAGCGGTCGAGGATCGTAAGGCCGAACCCGCGAGCGAGAATGCTCTGGTGCGGCCGACGTTCGGTGAGCGTCGCCATCGTCGAACTATGCGAGCGTTAGTAGCTCCGGTACGCTGAAATGACACGCGCAACGTAGGCGCGCGTTTCGGCGTACGGCGGAACGCCGTGGTAACGATCGACCGCGCCCGGGCCGGCATTGTAGGCCGCGACAGCGAGCGTCACGTTTCCGTGGTAACGATCGAGCAGCGATTTGAGGTACGAAGATCCGCACAGCACGTTCTCGGTGGGATCGAACGGGTTGTCGATCCCGCACGACTGCGACGTGCCGGGCATCAATTGCATCAGTCCCTGCGCGCCCGCCAGGCTTATCGCGGACGGATCGCCGGCCGATTCGGCCATGAGCACCGCGCGGATGAGACCGGCCGGGACGCTGCTATCGACCGAGGCCGTGGAGACGAGCGAGGAGATTTGCGCCGGGTTCAGGGCGTGCGGGGCATAGGGTAGGTAGCCCGTGCCTCCACATCCGTAGAGCAGGCTGAGGAGCAGCACCGTGCCGAGCAGGTTCCTCATCAGGGATGCCTCTTCTCTTATTGGGAGCATCGGCCTCTCAGGCGAGCGGCCGGATACGATTAGAAGGGGAGGAAGACGAAGATGGCACCGAGTGCGGCGACGAGTAGCCCCGAGAGCAGCTCGCCGTAACGCTCGACCTTGCCGAGGTTCAAGCGCTCGAGCCCGGCAAGCGAGGCGCGCACCAGCAGGGCGTACGTGAGGATGGTCGAGGCGGCAAAGACGGCCGCCATCGCCGAGAGCTGCGCGAGCCCGTACTTACCGGCGGCGAAAAACGCTGGGATTCCTTCGACCATCGGGCTCGACCCGAGGATCAAGGCAAGCGAGGCGGCGCCTGCCGCCGCGTGGGTGTGTTCGTGGAGCACGAGGGTGCCGTCAGCTCCATGCCAGTCGTTGTCGTGATGCTCGTGCCAGTGGGCGTGAATCGTCCCGTCAGCGTGGCGGTGCTCGTGCGCGTGGCCGTGGTGGTGATGGTCGTGGCCATCGCGCAGTTCGCGTAGCGCACCAAAGGCTACGTAGCCGCCAAAGAGCACGAGCGCCGCGCTCGAGATGAGGACGAGCGCGTGGCCGATCGTCTTGGCTACGACGACGCCCAGGAGCCACACGACGACCGCGATTGCCAGCGTGGAAAGCACGTGGCCCGCACCCGCGCGGACCGCGGTACGCATTGCGAACGCGCGGCTCCAGCCCGATTTACGCGCGAGCAACGCGATCGGGGCCCAGTGATCGGGCACCATCGTGTGCAGGATGCCGACCGCGCCGACGGCCGCAATGAGCGCGAGGTTCATGCTGCGCATGTTCGCGCAGTCGTGGGAATTTTCGTGCTGTGGGGTGTAACGAGCCGAGGTGGCGTCACTTCTCGAACGTCCCTTGCGCGCGGTGATCCTGGCTGCCGCGGAGAGTCCCGCCGTACAACGCGCGGTCAACCGCTATGGCATGCAACTTGGCGCGCGGCGCTTCGTTGCAGGTGAGACCGATGATGAGTTTCTGGCGGTAGCTCGCGCCCTGAACGCGCGTGGGTTTGCAGTGGCGTGCGGCATTCTTGGCGAGGGCGTGCGAGATGGCGCCGAAGCTCTTGTTGCCGCGGATCGGTACTGCGCGCTTCTGCGGACGTTTGCTGACCAAGGCATCGATGCAAACGTCGCGTTCAAACTTACCCACGTCGGGCTGGATATCGATCCCGAACTCGCGTTTCGCAACGCCTCCCGCATTGCGCGGGTCGCGCGGGAGTGCGGTAACACGATGCGTCTGGACATGGAGCAATCGCGGTACGTCGATGCCACCTTGGCCATCTATCGCAGGCTTCGCGCAGAGTTCGACAACGTGGGATTCGTGCTGCAGTCCTATCTGTTGCGTAGCCTTGACGACCTGCGCTCTACGCTCGACCTTGAGCCGAACCTGCGCATCGTAAAGGGCGCCTATCTCGAACCGCCCTCGATTGCGTTTGCCCAGAAGAGCGACGTCGATGCGAACTATGTGCGGCTGGTCGAGACGGCGCTCGCGCATTCCGGCTACACGGCGATCGCGACCCACGATCCGGCGATCGTCGCTCATGTGGAGCGGCTCGTTGTCGAGGGACATCTTCCCCGGCGTGGCCGTTTCGAATTCCAACTACTTTACGGGATCAGCCCGCAACTCGCACAGACGCTCGTTGAGCGCGGCTATCGCGTGCGGCTCGCCGTGCCGTTCGGCGACTATTGGTTTCCTTACCTTATGCGACGATTGGCGGAACGTCCCGCAAATCTCGCGTTCTTTCTGCGAGGAGCGTTTTCCAAGCGATGAGCTTTGTATGTGAGGGCGTGTGGTCGGCGGTCCTAACCCCGGTCGGTGAGGATATGCAGCCCGATGCGGCACGCGCGATTCCGTACTACCGTGAGTTGCTCGCGCAGGGTGTGCACGGCATCAACCTGCTCGGAACCACGGGCGAGGCGATGTCGTTCGGCGTCACCGATCGCCTGCGTTTGATGGAAGCGCTCGCGAACAGCGGCTTTCCGCTCGTACAAGCGATGGTTGGAACCGGCGCGGCCGCCTTGGAAGACTGCGCCGCCCTAACGCGCGAGGCGTTTGATTTGGGATACGTGGCCGCACTTGTAATGCCGCCTTTCTATTATCGCGATGTCGATGACGACGGCGTGTTACGGTACTTTGACGCGCTCCTCGCGCGCGCGCATCGGAACGGTAAGCGCGTGCTGCTCTACAACTTCCCGCGCATGAGCGGCGTGACGTTTCACGCTGCGCTCGTCGATCGGCTGCTTGCGGAGTTTCCCGAGGCGATCGCGGGCATGAAGGACAGCTCCAACGATCGCGCGCTGCAAGCCGACGTGATCGCACGTCATCCCGGCTTCGCGGTGATGCCCGGAAGCGAGGCCGGACTCGCGGATCACCGCGCGCGCGGGCTCGCGGGCTGTATCTCCGGGAGCGTTGCGTTATGGGCGTCGCTCGCGCGCCGCGTGTACGACGCATGCGATCCGCAGGACGGGCGCGCATTGGACGAACGGCGCTCGAGCATCGCCGGGATGCCGATGATTCCCGCGGTGCGCTATCTCGTCGCGCAACAGCGACGTGACGACGCATGGGAGCGCTCCGTGCCGCCGCTAGGTCCTCTCAGCGACGCGCACCGCCGCGCGCTCGAGGTGCATCGCGCGCTTCATGCCTAGCCCCGCGCGCGTCGCAATCGCGTTGATCGTCGCGTTGGTTACGCTCGGCAGCGCGCCCCACGGCGCGATGCCGTCGAAACCGGCGGTTGCGCGAGCCATCGCGCGCGACCTCTCCTATCACGAGCCCTGGACCGCGATCACGCTTCGCGACGCTGCCTATACGCCGTTCGTCGCACGGTTGGTGCGCGACGGCCTTTTTCGTGTGGTGGCGCGGTACGGGACGTATCACGCGGCGCTCGTTCCGACGGAGCGGGGGCGTGTGGTTCTTGCGCGCGAGGGGTGGGTGCTCGATGACGACGCGATGATTCAGACGGGTTTCGTCGCCCCCGTGATGGGCTCAACCCACGTCACGATCTCGGGGAAGATTGCGACGATCGTCTATCGTTGGCGATTCGAAGAGGACGCGACGTTTGCGCGCCTCCAGGCGAGCGTTCCACTCGCGCTCTGGCCGCGATCGCTTGGCGCGGCCTGCAGCTTTGCGGCGCCGGCGACTTCGTTCGAGCGCCGCATCACCTTGTGGCGAGGGCCGGGCGGTACGTGGTCGTTTTATCCGTCGTCGCGTCGTCCGCTCGATGGCTGTCTTGCTCCGCGCACGCACTGCCGACGAGTTGCCGTTCCCCGGCGCCAGGATGCGAGCGGCGCGAGTCTTGCGATCGATCGATACCTCGCGGCGCAATCGACCACCGCGTTTGCCTACCTGGAAGGGCAACGGCAGAGCCGCTTTACCGATCAGCTCGTACACGACGGAATCGTGCGCCCGCGCTTTCAGTATGCAACGGCGTGCTGGGGTGAACGAACGGCGTTCGCGATGACGCAAACGGGAAATGCCGTCGCCGCGCAGCGCGGATGGCTGGTGACCGGATGGGGCCTTGAGGTGTCGCTTGGCCGCTACGAAGTCGTGCCGGGGTCGCGACGTATCGACCGTACGCCGGGCGCCGACCCAGCGGTGCGCTTCGAATATCGCTTCGTTCCCAATGCGAACGCACGACGCTTTCCGTGGCTTGCCCCAGTTGGTGCGAAGCACACGCATGTTCTCGTGTTCAGCGGCGGCGATGCGGTAACGGTTCACAACACGACGTCTTGGACGTGCTAACGCGTTACAGGCCTTGAACCAGCTTGGCGAGGCTGAAGGCGACACCCGATGCGATGCCGCCGATCAACACGGTTTGCAACGCGGAACGTAGCCATGGAATACCGGTGAGCGCGCCTTTGACGCCGCCGAAGACGGCGAGTGCGAGCATGGTGAGCACCACCGAGACGAGCAAGGCTTCGTGCGCTTTTCCAACGAGTATATAGGGGAGCAGTGGGACGAGCCCGCCCGCGATGTACGATGCGCCGATCGTCGTGCCGCTGCGCAGAGCGCGTTTGGGATCGGGTTCGTCGAGACCGAGTTCGAGGCGCATCATGAAATTCACCCATTGGTCTGGATCGCGCGCGATCATCTCGACGGCGTCGCGTAGCGTGGAGTCACGGAGCCCGTACGATGCGAGAATCTGCGCTACCTCACCGCGCTCCGCATCGGGAATCGTCGCGATTTCGCGGTGCTCGCGAGCGAGTTCGCTGCGGTAGTGCTCCTGATCGGTACGCGCGGCGAGATACCCGCCGAGCGCCATAGCGATCGCGCCTGCGGCGACTTCGGCAATCCCTGCCGTCACGACGATCCTCGATGACGCGATCGCGCCAGAGATCCCGGCGGCGAGTGCGAACGGCACCGTGAGCCCGTCGGACATGCCGATGACGACATCGCGCACCGTTTCTGACGCGGTGAAATGCGCTTCATGGTGTTCGCTGAAGATCGGCATACCTGTTGAGCCTCCTTTATGTTGTTGATGGAGCGGTAAGACGTCATAAGTTGCCGATAAGTACGCCTTAATCATAGCAGGTTAGCGTTGCGTAAGAACGTCTCTTTGCTTTACGGATCGGTAGTACTGAATGCACGTCCTTCGCACTCGCGTCGCAGGAGCTCTCTTAGGCTGCGTCGCTGCCTTCGCGCTCGGCATCGCGCCGGCGCTCGCAACCCCAACCCTCTCACTTTCCGGCGTTTTTGTCACGAAGTCGACGCACGCGCGCATCCCGAATGCGCAAGTGCTGCTCGTGAGCGCTAACGGCCAGCGCATCTATCGCGCCACGACCGATGCAACCGGAAGTTTTCGCTTCGGTGCCGTGCCTGCGGGCGCGTACCGCGTGGAAACGCAGACGACGGCGTTCTACACGATGCCCCTGCCGGTCGAGCTGACGGCAAAAGATATTCGTTTGACGATCGAGGGCATTCGTACGATCGCGGCGATCGTGGTCTCGGCGCCGCGCCGGCTCGCCCCTGGAAAATCGGAGTTGTATCACACGGCGCAAACGCAAGTCGTACTCGACAAGAACATCATTCAGGCTCAGGCGCCGCTCGCCGGCTCGGAACAGCTGCTTGCGGCGGCCCCAGGCGTCATGCAGGCGAGCTACGGATCGACGGGCGCGGCCAAGGGCATGATCAGCCTTCGTGGCTTCAAGCAAGGCTGGGCGAATCAAGCGGGTGTAGTCGATGACGGCCTCTTCGGCGTGACGCTCAACGGCGTGTACCTAAACAATCCGCAGACCGGTATTTGGGAACCCGATGAGGTTCCCGATCTCTCCATCATCTCCGGGTCACGTGTAACTTTCGGTCCGGGCGATGCCGCCACGCGCACGTTCGATAGCATGGGTGGAACGGTTGACTTTTACACGATTCTTCCGAGCAAGACGTCGAGCTTTCGCGCGAGCGGCACGACCGGAAGTTTCGGCGGCGAAGGTTATCACTTCGACTTCAGTCGCGCGCTCTCGTCGCACTGGAGCATGCTGGTTGCGCAGGGGCGAACCTTCACGCAAGGCTTCCGCGACATCGTGGGTTCGGGTCACAGCGCGCCCGGCTCGACGTATGGGAGCTTCGCGGAATTTCAGGATCTCTTTGCGCGCGGCTCGCTCCTCTTCTTTGGATATTCTGCGGCGGGCGTCGATTATCGCCCGAACCTCGTTCCGGTGACGCCGCTCGCCGGTCCCAACGGCCAGGTGGTCACGGTCAATGGCTTCGACAATCAAGGCAATCCGATTGCGGGTGCGGCGTACAGTCAGGCCACTACGGGGTTCTACTCGGCTCTGCCGATGTCGGTCTGGCAGAAGACCGATACCAACGCAACGCGTCTTGCTGCGGTCGATCTTACGTACGATACCGGCTATGGATCGTATCTGACCAATCAATTGTGGTATCGTCGAGGTGACCGCTTGCACGTCAAAAACTTCAATTTTGACCAAGCGAATAACACGTCACGCTACGAATACAACAACCCGTTCTCGACCGCGTTCGGCGATACGTTTACCTATCATCTCGCGCACGGGCCGCACGACTTTGCGTTCGGAGCGAACCTGCTTTACTCGCACTACAACACCCGTAATGCATTCTGGAACAGCGACGTGACGCAGAGCGCGCCGAACCCACCCACCTCGATCGAGGCGCCGTCGAATTTCCGGAGCAACGATTTCTGGATGGCAGATGTAGCATTCTTCGCGCAGGACACCGTGCATCTGAATGAGCGCACGAACTTCGTCATGGGGGCGCGCGCGGTTGCGCTCAACACGAGCTTCGTCAACAATGGCCTCGTAGCGTTTTCGGCCTGCGCGAATCCCGCGTCGGTCTGCTACGGCAACAACCACACGACGCAACCGAACTCGGTCACCAGCTTCCATGCAATCGAACCGTCGTTCTCGCTGCGCTACGCCATCTCGCGCGATCTCGCCGGATACGTGTCGTATGGTCGCGGCATTCGTAACCCGCAGACCTCGCCGGGCGGCCCCTACCAGCGTGTCTCGGTCGAGGGATTGCAGCCCGAAGCGACCGACGATACCGAGGGCGGCGTGAAATACTACCATCGCATGGTCGGTAGCAATCTCGACGGATCGCCGCGTGAGGACTCGGCAACGTTCGGATTGTTCCAGAGCACGCTCTTGAACCAGAATATTCCGATCACCACCGGTCAGGGCCTCAAGGTGTCGTCGGCTACGGGAAGTTCGCACTATGCAGGGTTGACGTTCGCCTTTAACGCCGACGTCGCACCGGCGCTCCAAATGTTCGGCAGTTGGTCGGTCACCCACGCGATCTTCAGTAACTATACCGTGCCGGGTGTGGGATCATATGCGGGTCTTCCGGTCACGCAGACGCCGACCAATACCGGAAACCTTGGCCTCGTGGCCTCGTTCCACGCGGGAAGTAATCTGGTGACGGCGCGAGCGTGGGATCAGTACGTCGGCGCGCAGCCGCTCTGGGACAACTCGGGAACCTCGACGCTCAATCCCGGGTACCAAGGACCCGATCTGCTCGGGCGCACGATCCCGTCGTACAACCTCGTCAACGGTTCGCTCTCGTTCCATGTCGGTTCGAAGCGCGATCCGCTAACCTTGAGCCTGAGCTCAACCAATCTGTTCAACCGCAAGTACAACGTGTTCGAATACCTGACGTCCGGTGCGTACTTTGCCGGCGGTGTCGGTCAGGGGACAAACTATGGCGCGGGTCAGCTCCTGGCTGATCCGGGCCCGCCGCGCGAAGTGCAGTTCACGATCTCTGTCGGGAGATAGACACGGTGCTCGGCGTATGGCGGCTGCGCTCAATTCGATCGAGCGCAGCCGTCATGCGCACGGCTTGCGATTGGTTTTCCGCCTCGCGCTCAGTTGGTCGTCAGTAAGCGCTCGGCGAGCGCGCGTGCTTTCGTTTTGACGAGATCGCGAATCTCACGCACGCGTTCCGGCGGCTGTCCCTTGGGATCGGGAAGTCCCCAATCATCGTCGATGCGAGGTACGCCTTGCACGTCGCAGCCCATCGTGATGATCAGATGCGCACGTGCGGCGAGCGACGGATCGATCAGCTTCGGGCGTGCGGCCAAGATATCGATTCCATCCTCGGCCATCGCGGCGACGACTCCGGCGTTCGGCACGTCGGCCGCCTCGGTTCCGGCCGATGCGATCTCGAGCACGTCGCCCGCGAAATGGCGCAGATAGGCTTCGGCCATTTGGCTGCGTCCGGTGTTGTGACGGCAGACGAAGAGCACGAGCGGTTTAGCTGATGTCATGTGAGGCTCCCGGCAGGGTGGCGATGCATCGATACTAGTCGATATTATGCGCCTGTATCGATGTCTGTCAATCTATGGGCCCGTGCTTGTGGTGTTGCTCGCGATGAGGCGCGCGTAGTGGGCGCTTGCCTCGGTGGGCTTGCGGGCGAGGGCGGGATCGGTGTCGAGATCGATGTGAAAGAGCCCGAAGTCGCTGTTGTCATCGAAGGCAAGCCCCCATTCACGATTCGACGTGATGCTCCAACACAGGTATGCCGCAATAGGGACGCCATGCTCGGCCGCGCGCCGTACCTCGCGGACATGCGCTTCCAGATACGCTGCGCGCGTGAAGCCGTCGGCCTCGGTAACGCAGCCGTTTTCGATCACGATGATCGGCTTGTCCGGAAATTCTTGCGACTGTTCGCGCAAGATCATCTCGAGCGCGCTCGGCCACACGGGCGCGCTCGAATATTTGAATTGTGATGCGGCGCTCAAACGATGCAATTCGTCGGGCCAGAATGAGGGAACGCCCCAATAGTAGTCGAGTCCGACGTAGTCGAGCGTTCCCACGCATTCGGGCGGGCACAAGAAGGCGGGGAGCTTTCCGGCCATGCCAAGATTCCACCAATTCGTGCCGAGCAGCGTGCCGAAAATCGCAATCGACTTGCGTAGGGCGAACAGCGCTTGCAGCCACGAACGCGTTGCTTGGAAGCGCTTGTCGCCATGGAGCGGCACAAATTCCACGCGGCTTGAATCGCCAAAGATGCGCTGCGCTATGCGACGCGCGATCTCGGCCTCGAGTCCCGTGTAACGCTGTGCGTCGTTCGTTGCCTCGCACAACGTTGCGACGCCCGGATGCACGCCGACGCGCAGCTTGCCGCGCTTGCGAATGCGGATCACCGAGCGGTCCATATGCGGCACGTCGTCCGGAACATCGTTCTCTTCGGCGCGTCCGATATCGGCGAGGGTCCGGCGATTGGCAACCTGCGGAAGGTCGGGCCGCTCGCGTTTGAGCTCGCGCAGGACGTGATCGACGACGTTGAGCAACGTTCGCGCGCCGAATGGCATCGCCACGGCAAAGTGCTGCTCGGGTGCAGGCAGCCGTTCGAGCGTGAAACCATCTCGAACAAGCGGCTGCAAAACTACGTCGTCGTCAAAGATCGCGTCGATGTCGCCTGCACGCAGCGCTTGTGCAGCGTGGGTGGCATCGGCAAAGAACTGCAATCGTGCATCCGGGAAGAACGCGCTCGCGATGCGGGCCGGTAACATATCGGAAACCACGCCGATGCGCCCGTCCCACGCCGTATGGTTCTCAGGCATCGGCTTCGCCGCATTGCGTAGAAGACAGAGGTGAGCAGTGAAATATGGTTCCGAGAACATCGTCGTTGCTTCGCGCTCTGGCGTCATCGTGAGCTGCGCGATCGAACAATCGACGCGTCCGCCTTCGAGCAGCCAGGTTTGCGAGAGGCGCGCTGCGTGACGCCGGATCTGCTCTGGCGAGGTAACGTGGGTCGCTTGCCGATCGACGATGCGCTGTAACCATCGCGGCAAACCGAGCACAAGCGGATTCGCTCCAACGCGCGCGTCGGGTCGTCGCTTGCGGATCGCCTCGCGCGATTGCGCGTGCGCGCGGAAGAGGTTCGGTATGAGTGCGAGCACGTCGTCCATCTGGCGATCGCTCGTCATGTAGGGCGGCTGTCCGGGCGGCATGGCATAGCTGCGCATCCAGAAGCCGCGAATCCAGCCGTACACAAGTTGGTTGGGCTCATTGAGGGTTACATAGTAGTCGATCAGATCGCCCAAGCGATCGGCGACGATCGCCGCGAACGCCGCCATGCGCTGCGGATATGCGGGATCGAGCAGGCTTGCTCCGTTGCCGGCGCTTTGAACGTGTAGCGGCCAGGTGTTGTGCACAAGGGTGACCACGGTCTGCATTCCGGCGCCGCGTATCGCTTGCAATACCTCGCGGTAGTGCGTGAACGCATCGTCATCCCAGCGACCCGGCTCGGGCTCCAGGCGTGCCCACGACAATGAGAGCCGAAAGATCGTGCAACCGAGCGAGCGCGCAAGTTCCACGTCTTCAGGGTAGCGGTTCCAAAAGTCCGTCGCTCGTCCACGCGGCACGAGGCCGCGAACCCGCTCCCACGCGTCGCGAACGTCGTCGCGCCCGTCATACGCTTCGCATTGGTGGTCGGCTGTAGCAACGCCGAAACGAATCGAATCGCCCATCCTCGCGCAATGCGGTGCGCGCAGGGAGCATACCTTCGCTGGAGCGAACGCGCCTGCTATGAGATTTGCGAAGAAAACGTGCGTCGTAACGGGTGGCGGCTCGGGCATCGGCCGCGCAACGTGCTTGCAGATGGCGCGCGAGGGTGCGCAGGTGGTGGTGGCCGATTTGCAACTCGCCGCGGCGCAAGCAACCGTCGCAACGATCGAAGCCGCAGCGGGCGTCGCGATCGCCGTGCAGGTGGACGTGGGCAATTCGGATCAGGTGCAGGCCGTGATCAACGCCGCCGTCGCGCGTTTCGGATCGATCGACGCGATCGTGAACGATGCCGCGATGATGAGCTTTACGCCGATTGTGGACATTGCCGAAGCCGATTTCTTCCACGTGATCGGTACCAATCTCGGATCGGTCTTTCTCTTCACGAAGTATGGCGTTCCGCATATGCCCGCAGGTGGCGCGATCGTGAACCTGAGTTCGGTGCACGCCCACGCCACCACAGCGAACGTGGTGCCCTACGCCTCGTCGAAAGGCGCGATCGAAGCCTTCACCCGCGGCGCCGCAATCGAACTGGCATCGCGCAAGATCCGCATCAACGCGATCGCACCGGGCGCCGTGGATACCCCGATGCTATGGAACAATCCAAACGTCAAGAGCGGCGTGGAAAAGGTGCAGGGAGCGATCGGCAAGCCCGAAGAGCTTGCTGCGGCGATCTGCTTCCTTGCCTCCGATGAGTCCTCGTTCGTCAACGGCACGACGCTCGTTGTCGACGGCGGGCGCCTGGATGCTTTAGCCTAACGTCCCTCAGCGCGCGCGAACGATCGTACCATCGTCGTACCGGATGGCGTTCACCGCGCAGGTGATACGCGTGGGTGGACTGTCTTGGCTCCACTCGGAGAGGTTAATCGAGCTTGAGCTTGCGCCCGGTGCCAAGTTCACGTCCGCGATGTTCGTGTGGACCGACGCCACTTCGTTGAACGCGTCGTAGAAGGTGAACGTGAAACGCAGCGCGGTGATCGGGCGTGAGGCGGTATTGGTGACGTTGAGCGCATGGTGTACGAGCGTGAGCCCGTGCGACGCCCGTCCGTCGGAGTAGCAGCCATCGATCAGCACGGGAAGCGACGACTTTACCGGAATCGACGTAATGTGTGACGCCGAACTGAGATCGAGGTCGCCATCTCCCGCAAGCGCCGGTGCGGCGAGCGAAACGAGTAACGTTGATACCAGGAATATACGGTACATCCAAGCCCCTCCTCGCCGTATGAACGTATATGGGTGTTGAAGCGTTCCAACGCATCTGCCGGTACCGCTTCCCAAAACGAGTTAGCGTTCCGCCTTCTTAAAGCAATAGAGCGCAGCGGGACGATACGCCGTGCCACTGCGGCGCTGGCCGGTGTCCTCGATAAGGCCCGACGCGAGCATTTTGCGGCGGAACGAGTCTTTATTGAGTTTGCGCCCGAGTACGGCTTCGTGAATGTGTTGGAGTTCGAAAAGCGTGAATTCATCGGCAAGGAGCTCGAAGCCAATTGGTGCGTAGTTCAGCTTGCCGCGAATTCGCTGAAGCGCCATCCCGATTATGCGGCCGTGATCGAATCCGAGCTTGAGCGCCTTTCCGGCTTCGTTTCGCACGGCAATACCGTCGTCGGTAGCTGAGGCGTCGATCCGTGCGATCACTGCATCCTTGTTTCGCGCGACCGCGGTGGCAAAGCGACCTTCGGGAACGAGGGCGTAGTAGGCGACGCTCACGATGCGGCCTCGCGGGTCGCGGTTGAGATCACCGAACGTGAAGAGTTGCTCGACGAATACGTCTCCTACTATGGCAGCTTTTGTTCTTAGCGCACGCGCCGCCGCCGCGTCGAGCGTTTCATCGCGTCCAACAAAGACACCGGGGAGCGCCCAGGTATCTTTGAACGGCTCCTCGTCTCGTTGTGCTAGCAAAGTGACCAACGATCCGTCGGATCTAATCGAAAGTAGTACGACGTCCACCGTAACCTCGGGAAGAAACGTCTTCGCGAAATCCTGGCTGTCCATCAAGCGTATTGAAGGCGAGCGGCGCGCTCGCGGATCGTTACAAGCGACTCATCGATGAGCAACTCGCCGTTACGATAGACCGGGCGCATCAGGTTTTTGCGGCCTGCGAGCGTTTCGAGTCGTACCGTCTCAAGGTCGGCGGTGAGGGCGAGGCGACCCGCCTTTGAGCGTTTGGTTGCATCGCCCTTTGGCGATTTGAAAACGTCGACCCACTCGCCATCGATCATCGCAGCCGAGGTTTTCATCGCAAACTTCATCGAATCGCGATTGACTTTTTGCAGAAGGCCACCGCCCATTCCGTAGGCACAGTTCTCCGCGCTGAAGCCTGCTTTGAGTATCGCCTCGCCCGTCGAACGAATCGTCGCCAGTTCCATTCCGTCGCCTTGGATGACACGAACGCACGGGGCGAGGACGAGATAGCCCTTGCTGTTTGTCGTGGATCCGAAACTGCGCGCGAGGGAAGTCATGATACGCGGAACCACCTCGGCCGGATCTCCGGAGTCGGGCCGTACGACCAGCGTCGCTCCGCTATTGATAATCTTCTCACGAAGTTGTCGCCCGATGATGACGTCGACCGCGTAGTCGATATCATAGCTGTCAGCGACCATCGCGAAGAGCTTTCCTGGCTTTGCAAAATGCTCGATCATATTTTCGAAAGAATGCACCTCGCCGTCGCGCCCCCACGACGTCACTGTTGAGTGCTCCATCGCCGGAATCGAATACCCGGCCATCGGCTCATGATAGTAGTCCGCTGCGTACGTGAGTGCCGCAGTTGTGTCGGTTCCCAAAAAATTCACGAGATGTGCGGCTCCACCGATCGCGGCACTTTCATATGACGATACTCCGCGTGCGCCGAAGTCGTGTAATCGGAACGGGAGCACGGAAGCCGGGTCATCGCACGAGCATTCCAGTTGCTCCAGGATTGTTTGTTGTGCGATGGCGCTAAGCGTGCAGACGGTGGTTGGGTACCAAAGGCGCAGCAGTGCCGTTTCTACGAAGGCGGTCAGCCACGGAAGCTCGGGATCGGTATTGACGATCTGAACGAGCACATTGCCGGTTGGAACATCGAGCCCTTCGGGAACGGCTTCAATCTCGATGGGAAGCCGGCCGGCGTGCGTTTCAGCAATGCGCATCCAGCCACGACGATTGAAGGGTAGTCCGTGTGCGGCCACAAGACGTTCGGCTTCTTCGACTTGGGATACCGTTATCGGTGTCAGGAAATGCTGCTTGAGCAGTCCTTGGAGTCCGAAGAAACGAGCGTATGAAAATGCGCCTCCCCGCGACTCGATGTAGGAACTGACATGCGTCGTTCCCGGCGGGAGTTGTGCGTAGTGGGAATATTTATAGCTGTCGGTGTCGAGAAGAAGATTGTACTCGTTCATATTCGATTTCCTTATGCGATGCCCATCATCGTCCGGATAATGTGCGCGTGATCCTCAAACGTGCGGTCGGCGCGAAGCTCGGAAAGCGGCATCCAAAACGCTTCGGCGGCATCGTCGCCACCGCGAACAGCCGGCTGCGTTACCTCATTGAGGTCGAAACGGAAAACATGGGTGATTGTCCGTCCGCGGTCCGAGCGATACGGATCGTCGAAGGTTGTCGCACGTGCAGAGACAAGAGAGGCGCGTAATCTTTCGATAGATGTGTCGAGGTGCGTCTCTTCGGTGAGTTCGCGGATACACGCGTCGAGAAGTGTCTCGTCTTGCTCGATAAAGCCGCCAGGAAGCGCCAGCTGTCCCTTTCCGGGCGATGCTTTGCGGCGCACCATGAGTACGTGTCCCGCGTTGACGACCACGGCGTCTACCGTCGTGAATGTAGGGGGAAACGGCGAGTTGTTCCAGGCTTCTTTATAGCTGCGGACGTGACGCACGTCGTCAAGGAGAGCTTGAAACGGTGCCGTGTGCCAGATGCGCTCGAGGTGCCCCCGAACCGTGGGTGGCATCGCGCCGGCCAATTCATGAAGTGGCGTTGAGTCATCGCCGCCATAAAGCGCGTGGTCATATATACGCTCGCGAATTCGTGTTGCGGACAGGGGATGATTCTGCGCATCGTGTTCGAGCAAATTATCGAGCCGATCCGGATACGGCTCAACATCCACAGCCGGATATCCCGGGAACAGTCGCAAATAATAGCAAGAGCGATCTTTAGAAAAGCCAATGATGCCCACGCGTGGCCGACCATCGCGAACCGGAAGATCGCCGTCAACAGTCTCGGCGACTTTTCGCTGAACTTCTTCTATCCAGGCCGCGTCGTTGTAGAGGTGGTCATTCAGCGGTTTTACGATGACACGCGACGATGCACTGAGTCCGCGCCCTGGCGAGAAGTGCGCGCCTGAGTCCTCAACGACCGCATCCACGATCATCCGCTGCCGCTCGTCGAATGTGAACGGGTTGCGGGCGCTGCGCGCCGAGTTTGCGGACCCTACGAGCAAGAGCACATAATCGGAGATCTCAAGGGCCCGGCGCACGACCTTCGCGTGGCCGAAGTGAAATGGCTGAAACCGGCCCACGAAGACCAGGCAGTCGAAGTGTTCAGGGACGGGCGCGTCGGTCATCATATCTGCATTCAACATATATGCTAGATGTAGATATGTCAACTGGTATGTCTGAGGTGACCTATTCGGTACCAGGTGACCATAGGGCCGCGCGAGCTCTGCTAGGCCGATGGGCGTTTGCTAGACCCGGAGCCGCCAGCTTTTCCTTGCCTGGTGATAGGGAAGGGCGTATAGTGGTGCAAAGTGGTGCTAGGTGGTGCCGCAGGGAGGGGCTTTGCAGGCAGAGCTGCCGCGCTTTACGGGTTCGGTCGAGCATGCCCTGGATGAAAAGGGGCGGCTCATCGTCCCCGCGCGCTATCGGGAACGGCTAGGAGCGGGCTTCGTTATCACGATTGCCCTTCCCGACCCATGCCTGGCCCTCTACCCGAGCGTCACGTGGGCCGGCGTCTGTGCCAAGCTTGAGGCCGTCCCCCGCAAGGACGACAAGTTCCGTGGCTACGTGCGCCAGGTCTTCGCCAATACAGAAGAGGTCGCGTGCGATGCGCAGGGCCGCCTGCTGATTCCCTCCGCCCTGCGCGCCTACGCTGGGATCGACCGCGAGGTCGTCTCGATCGGCGCCCTGACCCGGGTCGAGATCTGGGCCAAGGAGCGCTACGCCGCGCAGACCGCTCCCGACGGCGAGGTCGCCGAGTTCATGGCCGACCTTGGGCTCTATTGATGTGGTGCGGCGATAGCAATGCACGTTTCGGTGTTGCTCGAGCCGTCGCTCGAGTATCTGGCGATCCAGCCGGATGGGATCTACGTCGATGCGACCTTTGGCGCAGGCGGCCATTCGCTTGCGATTTTGGAGCGTTTGCGTGGTGGCCGGCTGATCGCGCTCGATGCGGATCCGAACGCGCGCGCGCGCGCAGCAGCAATCGAGCATCCGTCGTTTACCTTCGTCCATGCCAATTTCTCGGAACTCCGTCGCGTCCTCGACGCGTGCGGGGTGGAGTCGGTGGACGGAGTGCTCTTCGATTTGGGGGTTTCATCGATGCAGTTAGATGAGGCAACGCGCGGCTTTTCGTTCCGTGAACGCGCTCCGCTCGACATGCGCATGAATCCGAACGAGGGGCAGAGCGCCTACGACGTGCTCGCGACAGCGAGCGAACGCGAACTCGCCGATATCTTTTTTCAATACGGTGAAGAGCGCGCGGCGCGTCGCATCGCGCACGTCATCGTCGAACGTCGCGCGCAAGGCGCGTTGCCCAAGACCACGACCGAGTTTGCGCAACTCGTCGCAGGCGTGGTACATCGTCCCGGCAAGCGCGAACGTACCCATCCGGCTACCCGCGTGTTTCAAGCGCTGCGTATCGCCGTTAACGATGAACTTGGCGTGCTTCGCGAAGGGCTACACGCTGCGGTCGATCGGCTGCGTGGCGCTGGGCGCGTCGTGGCGATCAGCTTTCACTCGCTCGAAGATCGCATCGTGAAACACACGTTCCGCGACGACGAGCGTCTCCAGGTTCTCACGAAGAAGCCCGTCTCACCCGCCGAGGACGAGATGGCTGATAATCCTCGCGCGCGTAGCGCGAAGCTGCGCGCGGCGCAACGGAAGGCAAGTTAGTCGTCATGGCCATGGTTGCGCCGAAGCCGGCCGATCGCCCGCGGATCCAAAACCCGCGCAGCGCCCGCACGGCTACTCAAACCCGCATCGTGAAGAACAACCGCGCGCGTTACGGTAGCCTCGTACGTGCGGGTGCGGTTTTGACGTTGCTCATCATCGGGCTGATGAGTTACGTCATGCTCACCTCCAATTTGACGAGTTTGAACTACGCCGTCGCGCAAGCGCACGAGCGCCGCGCGAAGCTCCAAGAGCAAAGTTCGCGTCTTGATGACCGTATCGCGATGCTCGAATCAGACGATCGTCTTGCGGCGATCGCGGCCAAACTCGGTATGGGACCGCCCGAACATCTTGCGCTCGTCAAACTCAATCAACCCACCCGCGTCGCCGTCCAAGGCTTACCGGTGCTCGACTCGATCGCCGGCTGGTTTGGACACGACGTGCACCGGCCGCATACGCGGTAGGAGCCGATTACGGCACGCCCGCCGATGGAAAAACGCTCCTTCGCGCGCATCGCTCCGATGCGCGCGAAAGTGTTTTTTTACATCTGTCTCGCCATCGCAAGTTTCCTCGCGTTTCGCTTGTACAAGGTGCAGGTGCTCGACGGTCCGGTGCTTGCGCGCGCCGCGCGTGCCGAGCGCTCCGATACGGTTGAGGTCTTCGCGCGGCGTGGTGCGATCATGGATCGTAACGGCAACGTGCTCGTGCGTTCGCTCCCTTCGCAGAGCGTCTATGCCGTACCGCACGACATCGTCGATCCCGATACCACGGCGGCAAAGCTCGCAACGGTTGTCGGCAAGCTCGATCCCGCCACGATCGCCGAGTTGCACGACAAGTCGCTCTGGTTCGTCTGGATCGCACGAAAGATTCCGACGGAGGAAGCTGATCGCGTGCGCGCGCTCAACCTCGTCGGTATTCAACTCAAGCAAGAGAACACTGGGCGGCGGATCGACATGGTGGGGCGCACCGCATCCACCCTGATCGGTTTCGTTGGCACCGACGAGAACGGACTCGACGGCCTCGAATACTCGCTCGATCCCATTCTCAAGGGTGTATCGGGTAAGGTGACGCTCGAAACCGACGAATTCGGCCGGCCGATTCCCTTTGGGCACGATACCGTCGTCAAACCCGCAAAGCCAGGCATGAACGTCGAACTGACGATCGACTCGTATCTGCAATACGTCACCGAACAAGCTCTGCGCAAACAGGTCAAAGCGTATCACGCGCTCAGCGGAACGGCGATCGTGATGGATCCCTATACCGGCGGTATCCTCGCGATGGCGAACCTTCCCGATTTTGATCCGAATCACTTTTGGCGTTACACCGATGCGCAGCGTCGCGATCGTGCGGTGACTAATGCCTACGAGCCCGGCTCAACCTACAAACTCATCACCGCGGCCGCCGCTCTCACGTCGGGCAAGGTTACGCTCAATTCACGCTTTCCCGCGCGCAACGAACTCGAAGTCGGCGGTCGCACGATCCATAATGCCGATGACGATATGCCGACGATCGGAACGAGCGAGACGCTCGGACAGATCATCGAGTACTCGCACAACGTCGGAGCGGCCGAAGTTGCGCTCTCGATCGGCCCGAAGACGTTTTACGATATGGAACGCAAAGCCGGGTTCGGATCGCTCACCGAGATCGAGCTGCCCGGCGAGAACCCTGGCATCGTTCCACCACCCTCGCAGTGGAGCGGCTCATCGCTTGCGACGATGGCCTTTGGTCAAGGTGTCTCGGTAACGCCGATCGCGATGGCGCGCTATTACTGCGCGATCGCAAACGGCGGTGTCTTGCTCCGCCCGCGTATCGTGCATGCGATTTTGGATCAGCAGGGTCACGTGATCTATTCGTACCCGCCAGAGGTTGAGCGGCGTGTCTTCTCTCCGAAGATCGCGGCTGAGTTACGCTCGTTTTTACGTCTCGTGGTGCTCGGCGGAACCGGCGATCCGTCGGCACAGATTCCCGGCTACACGACCGCCGGAAAGACCGGCACGGCGCAGGTTGCCGTCGATGGGGTGTACCGTCCGGGCGACTACGTGGCGTCGTTCATCGGCATGATTCCGGCAGGCCACCCGCGCTACGTCATCTTCGTGAAACTCACCCGGCCCGAAGGTTCGTATTACGGCGGTACGGTCGCCGCCCCGGCGTTTGACGCAATTGCGCGAGCCGCGATGTTGCACGCGAACATCCTGCCAAATCCTAAGCTGATGGCGAAAGGGAGCACGGGTAGCCCGTGAGTCGCAGCGTCGCGCTCGAAACGCTGCTCGCACGCCTTCCGGCTAGCGCTACCGTCGTCGGCAATCGTGATCGCGTGCTTTCGAGCCTCACCATCGATTCGCGTCAGGTGACGCCGGGTGCGATTTTCGTTGCGCTTCGCGGCGAGCAGAGTGACGGTCACGCGTTTCTCGCGCAAGCCGTGGCAAACGGTGCGACGGCGGTCGTGGTGGAAGCGGCTCGCGGCCTCGCGCTGCATGACGATCTGGCGGTGGTGCACGTACCCGATACGCGCCGAGCGCTCTCGGCGTTGGCGGCAGCTTTCTATGGCGATCCCTCGCGCGCGCTCGACGTGATCGGCGTCACCGGAACCAACGGCAAGACGACCACCACGCGCATGATTGCCGCGATTCTCAACGCTGCCGGCCGGCCATGCGGGGTTATCGGGACGGTGGGCGCCGAGTTCGGCGAGCGCACCTGGCCGCTCGGCAACACCACGCCACTACCAAGCGAACTCCACGCGCTGCTTGCGCAGATGCGTGACGCCGGCGCGCGCGCGGTCGCGATGGAGGTCAGTTCGCACGCGCTCGTGCTGGACCGCGTGGAAGACGTGCACTTTCGCGCCGCCGTACTCACCAACGTCACGCGTGACCATCTGGATTTTCACCGCTCGCTCGAAGCGTATGCTGCCGCCAAGCGCCGCCTCTTTACGATGAGCGATAACATCGTTCTGAATCTCGAAGACGAGCACGGCGCGCATTGGGCGCGAGAACTTGCGCCTCGCGTACACACGCTCGTCACCTACGGTGACGTCGATGGCGCCACCCTGCGCGCGCGCGAGGTGGAGACGACGCCGCAAGGCTCCACGTTTACCCTCGACGGCACGCGCATGCGCGTGCATCTTCCCGCCCGTTTCAACGTGGCCAATGCGCTTGCGGCGATCGGCGTCGCGCGCGTGCTCGGCATCGACGATGCGGTGAGCGCGCGGGGCCTCGAGTCGCTCGTGCGCGTGCCCGGTCGCATGGAACACGTCGGCGCCGGTGAGGTCGATGTGGTCGTCGATTACGCACATACACCCGACGCGCTCGAACAAGCGCTGCGAGCGCTTCGCGCCACGACGGGCGGAGCGCTCTCGGTCGTGTTTGGATGCGGCGGCGATCGCGATCGGGGCAAGCGTCCCGAGATGGGCCGCGTAGCGGCGGCGCATGCCGATCGCGTGTATGTTACGAGCGACAACCCACGTTCCGAGGACCCGCTCGCGATCATCACCGAGATCGAGAGCGGGTTGGGCACGTTCGCGCATGTGGTCGAACCCGATCGTCGCCGCGCGATCGAACGCGCGGTGCACGAGGCGCAACCCGGCGACGTGGTGCTGATTGCCGGAAAGGGTCACGAAAGCTACCAAATCGTTGGTACGCAGACGCTGCCTTTCGACGACGTGCTGATCGCGCGTGAAGCGCTCGCGCATCGCGGGGGTGCGCGATGAAGATACCATTCGGCGCGGCCGTTGCGGCAACCGGTGCGGCGGTATTCGGCTACGAACGCGCGCCTGCGGCGTTGCGTGTGGTGACCGACACGCGATCGTTGCAGCCCGGTGATACGTTCCTGGCGCTGCGCGGCGAGAACTTCGACGGGCATCTCTTCGTCAGCGAAGCGGTGGCGAAGGGCGCGGTTGCGGTGATCGTCGATGACTCCGATGCGCGCCCGCCTTCGCGCGCCACGCTCGTGGTCCACGACACACTCCAAGCGTATCTGGCACTCGCCGGGGAGGCGCGTAGCCGATTTCGCGGGCGGGTGCTCGCCGTTACGGGAAGCGCGGGGAAAACGACGACGAAGGTGCTCGCCGCGCAATTGCTCGCGCTCCGGTATGGCGCCCGCGTGCTCGTCGCGCCTGCCAACGAGAACAACGAAATCGGCGTGAGCAAGTTGTTGCTCAACGCCGAGAACGACGAGCACGATGTGATCGTTGCCGAGATGGGCGCGCGTCATTACGGCGACATCGTGACACTCGTGGCCGCCGTCAAACCGCATCTGGGGATCCTCACGAACGTGGGCGACGCGCATCTCGAAATCATGGGCTCGCGCGAGCGCCTCGAGGAAACGAAATGGGGGCTTTTCGCGGGCGGTGCGCGCGCGATATTGAACGCGGGTGACGAAGCCTCAATTCGGCGCGCGCCCGCGCTCGATGCGTCCCCGCATTGGTTCTTCGCCGGCGAGTCACCGCAGCATCCACCAACGCACAGGCGTGTCACCGCCCTGATCGGTACCGGCAGTTTGCTTGAGATCGACGGAGCGCACGAACGCGCGTACCAGGTGGACGTGCGCCTCCCGGGCTTGCACAACCGCGCGAATCTAGCGGCGGCGATCGCTGCCGCCGGCGCGCTCGACGTCGCCATCGAAACGATCGTCGAGGCGATTCCGACGCTCGAATTGCCGCCGGGCCGCTACGAACGCCTTGCGCTCGCTAACGGCGTGGTGCTGATCTACGACGCCTACAACGCGAACGCGGCGGGAATGACGGCCGCACTCGACGCGTTTGCTCGCGAGCAGGCGACTCACCGCATCGCCGTGCTTGGTAGCATGGCAGAGCTCGGCGAGCAAGCGGCCGAATTGCATGCGCTCGTCGGCGCGCACGCCGCTGCGACCAAGGTCGATACGATGCTCGTGGGCGGCGAATTTGCCGCGGAACTTGCGAACGGCGCCATGCGCGCAGGTTTCCCCTCGGAGCGCATCGTGCCGTTCGCGACGAATGCTCAGGCAGCGCAATGGGTCCGAGAGCACGCGCGCGCCGGTGACGTGGTGCTCCTCAAGGGATCGCGCAGATATCGACTCGAGGAAATCGTTCAGGAGCTCACACCGTGACACGCGCGCTCGCCGTTACCCGCCCCGACGTTCCCACCGGCGTCATCGCCATTCCGGTGCGCACGCGATTGGTGCATCGCGACGACGACTTGGTCGCTCTCGTTGCAGATGCCGTACACGGCATCGCGCGCACCGGCGACGTGCTTGCGATCTCCGAAACTGCCGTTGCGATCGCACAAGGCGAATTCGTGCCGGCCGAATACGTGCGACCATCGCGCCTAGCCTATACACTTGCACGGCGAGCCGGTGCACTCGCCACGATCAACCAGCCGGAGTCGCTGCAACTCGTCATCGATCAGGTTGGGCCGTGGCGCGTCCTCTATGCCGCGGCGATGCACGTGCTCGGACGCCTGCGCGGCAAACGCGGCGTATTCTATGAGATCATGGGTGAAGCAATCACCGCGATCGACGGCTACACGGGAACGCTTCCGCCCTACGAGCGCGCGATCGTCTTTGCACCGCGCGATCCCGATGCATTTTGCGAGTCGGTGCGCGAACGCAGCGGGATCGACTGCGCGGTCGTCGATGCGAACGACCTGGAGAAAGCCAAGGTGCTTGGCGCATCGCGGCCGGTCGATCGCGCCGCAGTCGAGAGCGCGTTGCTCGACAACCCGCACGGCAATGCCGATGAACAGACGCCGATCGTCGTGCTGAAGTGGCGCGGCGAGGGTGCAAACCCGCTTGTGGGGAGCGTGGCATGACCGGGCTGATCTACTTTGACCGCGTGCCGTTCGGCCGCGACCTTTTGGAGATGATCGCCGCGTGCGTGGGTGCGGGATTGGTGATCGTGCTTCTTGGCGGCGCGATCGTATTGCCGTTGTTGCGGCGATTCCAATTCCGTCAAACGGCGTACGAAGACGCACCGGAGACCCATCAGAAGAAGACGGGTACGCCGACGATGGGCGGGTTACTCTTCGTGCTTGCGATGCTGCCGATGTACACGAGCTGGGGCGTGCCGTTCGTCGGCGAGATGCTCGCGCTCGTCGGCCTGTGTGCCCTTGTCGGCTTTATCGACGACATTCTCGGAATCACGCGCGGACGGAACCTGGGCTTGCGCGCGCGTACGAAATACCTTGCGACAGCGCTCGTTGCGATCGTATTCTTGCGTGCGGCCGACAATTCGTACGGCTTCTTCCCGCGCGACGTGATCTTCCATGCCGGAACCTACGCGCTGATGGTGCCGCATTGGCTGTGGCTGTTGCTCGGAATTCTCGCCGTGACCGGAACGATTCACGCGGTGAACCTGACCGACGGACTCGACGGGCTCGCGACCGGAACGATGATTCCTCCGCTCGTGGTGCTTGCCGGTGTCGGCTTCTCGATGCCGCTCTCCGCTCCGACCGAAGCGGCGCTCTTGGGCATCGGTGCGTGCATCGGCTTTCTCGTGTTCAACCGGCATCCGGCGAAGATGTTCATGGGCGATACCGGATCGCTTGCGCTCGGCGCGTTGCTCTCCGGCGTCGCCATTCTCGAGGGTGAGATGCTGCTGCTGCTCTTGATCGGCGGGGTCTTCGTGGCCGAGGCGCTCTCGGTGATTCTCCAGGTGGGCTACTTCAAGGCGACGGGCGGCAAACGGATATTCCGCATGAGCCCGCTCCATCATCACTTCGAACTCGGCGGAATGCGCGAGACCGCCGTTACTACCATGTTCTGGATTGCGTCGTGCGTACTCGCGTTGCTCGGCGCGGTGATCGTGCGATGAGCGATTTTACCTTCGATACCCAAGCGACCGTGCTCGTCATTGGCCTCGGCAAGAGCGGCTTGGCCGTTGCCGAGGTGCTGCGCGCACGCGGAGCGATCGTGTACGCTACCGACGAAAAGCCGCGCGACGAGATTCCCGGCGCGATCGCGGCGGTCGAGACGTTTGGTGCGCGCTTCGTAGCGCCTGAGGAAATCGCCGGCGTCGCCGCCTCGCTGAGCTCGGCAATTCTGTCGCCCGGTGTGCCGCTCACCTCGCCGGTAGTGCGCTCGGTGCAACGTGCGAACGTTCCGGTGCTGGGCGAGATTGAGCTTGCGTTCCGGCTGTGCAAGGCGCCGGTGATCGCGGTGACCGGAACCAAAGGGAAATCGACCACGACCGCGCTGATCGGACATCTGCTGCGGGCGTGCGGACGTTCGGTGCACGTGGGCGGCAACATCGGCAACCCGCTCATCAAGGAAGTTCTAAACCTCACCGCCGCCGATTGGGTGGTTGCCGAGGTTTCGTCGTTCCAACTCGAGACGATACGTGCGTTCAAACCACGTGTGTCGGTGCTGTTGAACCTCGCGCCGGATCACCTCGACCGCTATCATTCGATGGACGAGTATGCCGAAGCGAAATTCCGCATCTTCGCCAATCAAGCCCCGAGCGACTTTTTCGTGGGCAACCTCGACGATACGCGCATCGCCGCGCTCGACGTCGAACTCGGTGAGCCGCGCATGCGCGCACGCCAGGTATGGTTTACGCTCGGCACGCGCCACGATAACGCCACCATCTATCTGCGCGACGATGCGATCATCTATGCGCCGATCGCCGGCGACCCGCGTCCGGTTACGGTGTTGCACCGCAGCGATATTCCGCTCGCGGGCGAGCATAACGTGCAAAATGTGATGGCCGCCCTGCTCGCGGCGCTCGCGGTGGGCTGCGACGTCGAGCCGCTGCGCGCGGCGGTGCGCACGTTCCGCCCGATGCCGCATCGCCTCGAGCCCGTTGCCGAGATCGACGGTGTGCTGTACGTTGACGATTCGAAATCGACGAATCCAGGCTCGGTCGTTGCCGCGTTGCACGCATACGAGCGCCCGGTCGTGTTGATCGCGGGCGGCCGTTCGAAGGGGACCGGATTTGCCGAACTATCCGAGGCGCTAAGCGCGCGTGCAAAGGCACTCGTCGTCATCGGCGAAGCGGCCGGCGAGATCGCCGCGCACGCGGGCGAGGTGCACACCGAACGAGCCGGATCGATGGAAGAGGCGGTGACGACGGCGCGCGCGCTCGCGTCGCCGGGCGACGTCGTGCTGCTCTCGCCGGGTTGTGCGTCGTTCGACATGTTCCGTTCCGCCGAACATCGCGGTGAATGTTTTGCGGCTGCCGTCAACGCGTTGCGGGAGACCGCGGGTGCGTAACGCACAGCGCATCGAGCGGCCACGTCTAGACGAGCGCGAGCGCACGGGACCCCGCGCGTTCGTCGCCATACCGCCCGATACGGTGCTCTTCACCGTCGTGGCGGCGCTCGTGGGCATCGGCCTCGTCATGATCTTCTCGGCTTCCAGTGCAACGGCGTATGCCGAGCACCACGACGTCGCGTTCTACGTGAAGCGCCAATTCATGTGGCTCGTGGTGGGCCTTGGCGTAGCCTATGTGGCGTATCGCATGGAGTATCAGCGACTACGCCGGGCCGCTCCGTATCTGCTCGCGGCCTCGATGTTCGCGCTGCTTGCCGTGCTCGTGCCGCATGTCGGCATCTCGGTGAACGGGGCGCGGCGGTGGATCGGCGTTTCTGCGCTCAGCTTGCAGCCGTCGGAGTTTGCGAAACTCGCGCTCGTGATCTATCTCGCGGCGATGCTGGCATCGCGTGGTGAACGGATCACCTCGCTTGTCAAGGGCCTCATACCACTATGCGTACCGGTATTTTTGTGTGCGCTGCTCGTGCTCAAAGAGCCCGATATGGGAACGGCAAGCCTCTATGTGATGCTGGCATTTGCGATGTTCTTCGCCGCGGGCGCTCGCATTCCACACATGCTCGCGGTCATTCTCTCGACGCTTCCGGTCGCGGTGATCTCGATCGTGGCGAGTCCGTACAAGCGCGCGCGCATCTTTGCCTTTATCGATCCCTGGAAGGACCCGCTCAACACCGGCTTTCACATCGTGCAGTCGTTGCTCGCACTCGGCAGCGGCGGAATATTCGGCGTTGGGCTGGGCGCGTCGCGTTCGAAGTTCTTTTATCTCCCCGAACAGTATACCGACTTCATCTTTTCGATCCTGGGTGAAGAGCTTGGCTTGATCGGCGCGCTGGTCGTGGTGGCGCTTTTCGTCGTGCTCGCGTATCGCGCCGTGCGAATCGCGATGGAAGCACCCGACCGCTTTGGTTTCTTCCTCGCGGTTGGATGCGCGTCGCTCATCGTCATTCAGGCCTTCATCAACATCGGCGTGGTTACGTCGTCGTGGCCGGTGACAGGTGTTCCGCTACCCTTCATCTCGTTTGGCGGAAGCTCGCTCATCGTCAATCTGACAGCCGTCGCCTTGATCCTCAACGTCGGCCGCCATCGTAAAGTCCATTGAACGTCCTGTTCGCGGGCGGTGGAACCGGCGGGCATCTCTATCCGGCGATCGCCATAGCCGATGCATTACAGGCGCGCGACGGCGCGAACGTACTCTTTGTCGGTACGGCCGATCGCATCGAATCGACGATCGTGCCGAAGGCCGGGTACCCACTTGCCACCGTGCCGAGCCGTCCGCTCACGCGTACGATCTCGTTCGAGCTTTTGCGCACGGTGCTTGCCAACGCACGCGGTACGTTTGCAGCGCTTCGCGTGATCTCGCGCGCGAAACCCGATATTGTCATCGCGACGGGTGGATACGTGTGTTTTCCGGTGGTGCTTGCGGCGCGAATCCTACGCGCGCTGCGGCGTACGCGCGCACCGATCGCGCTCCTGGAACCGAATGCGCGCCCCGGTCTCACGAACCGGCTGCTCGCGCCGCTCGTCGATGAGATATGGGGAGCGTTCGCGGACGGGGACGCGCGCTTTGCCGGACGCTACGTGCACACCGGTATTCCGGTGCGCGCCGGACTTCGGGCGCTGCCGTCGCGGGAGGAGGCCAAAGCGCGGCTTGGGCTCGCGCTCGCGCGCCGCACGCTGCTCGCGATGGGCGGAAGCCAGGGTGCGCGTTCGATCAACGATGCGTTGACGGCGCTGCTGCGTGGTGCTGGACTTCCCGAGGGCTGGCAACTGCTCCACGTGACGGGCGAGCACGAGTACGATCGCGTTCGCCGCGCGCTCGAGCGTGACGAAGGTGCGGTACGCCCCTACCTGCACGACATGACCGACGCGTTTGCCGCGGCGGATCTGGTGCTCGCGCGGGCTGGAGCATCGACGCTTGGCGAACTCGTGGCCACCGGCCGGCCGGCGATCCTCGTGCCCTACCCGCACGCGGCCGACGATCATCAGCGCGCGAACGCGGAGCGGATGGCGCAGGCCGGTGCGGCGCTCGTGCTCGACGATCGTGACTTGGCGGCGGGGCGATTGCGCCTCACCCTCGACGAAGCAACGGCGCCTGCCCGTTTGGCGGCGCTCGAAGGCGCCGCTCGGCGCATGCGGGCCGCCGATCCCATTGCGACTATTCTCGCCCGGATTGACGCGCTCGTGGCGCGAAAGAGCGCATCGTCATGAAAGGCTCCACGACGTGGCACTTCGTCGGTATCGGCGGCATCGGGATGAGCGCGATCGCGCGCATCCTGCTCGCGCGCGGCGAACGCGTCTCGGGGTCCGACGTACGCGAGACGCCGCTCGTGCTGCGCTTGCGCGACGAGGGCGCGACGATTACGATCGGCCACGACGCGGCCAACGTGGCCGGCGCGACGGCGGTCGTGGTGAGCTCGGCGATCGATCGGCGTAATCCCGAGTACGTCGCCGCGCAGCGGGCCGGTATTCCGGTACTGCATCGCGGCGAACTGCTCGCGCGTTTGGTCGCGGAGCGTGCCGGCATCGCGGTCTGCGGCACGCATGGGAAGACAACGAGCACGTCGATGGTGCATACGGCGCTACGCGCCGGGAACATCGATGCAAGCCTGGTGCTCGGAGGCATCGACGGCGTACTTGGCACGAACGCGCATGATGGAAGCTCGCCGTGGTTTGTGACCGAGGCCGATGAATCCGACGGATCGTTTGCGCTGCTCGACCCGCGCATTGCAATTGTCACCAATATCGAGAACGATCATCTCAAGAGCGACGACGAACTTCCGCAGTTGGTGCGCGCGTTCGACGAGTTCTTAGCTAAACTCCCGGTCGACGGTGTCGCGGTGATCGGCGTCGATGACGCGCTTGCGGCATCGCTCGCCGATCGTCCACGCGCGGCACGCACGGTGACGTTCGGATTCGGCCCGCGCGCCGACCTGCGCGCGAGCTCAATGCGCTGTGACGGTCTCGGCATGTCGTTCGACGTACTCGCAGGCGGCGTGTGTTTGGGAACGATCGAACTTGGCGTACCTGGCGCGATCAACGTGGCGAATGCGCTCGCCGCGATCGCGGTCGCGCGCGCGCTCGAGGTTCCCTTTGCGCGCATCGCCGATGGGTTGCGTGCTTTTCGCGCGGTGCGTCGCCGTTTCGATATCCTTACGCGTGGCGAGCGCATGATCGTCGTCGATGACTACGCCCATCATCCCACCGCCGTGCGCGCGACCATCGCCGCCGCGCGGCAATATCACCGTGGGCCGGTGATCGTGGCGTTTCAGCCGCACCGCTATTCGCGCACTGCATATCTTGCCCGCGATTTTGCCGACGCGCTACGAAATGCGGATTATGTGTACCTGACGGCGGTGTATGCCGCCTCGGAAGCGCCGATTCCGGGCGTGAGCGAGCGCTCGATCGGCGAGCCGCTTTCCGCGAGCGGAACGCGCGTGTCGTACGTGCCGCGCGTCGATGATTTGGAAGAGCGAATCTTCGACGAAGCGCCGCATGGGGCGCTGGTTCTCATGCTCGGCGCCGGGAATATTACCGACGTTGCGGCGCGTTTGGCGCGCCGCGTTGACGCTCTGCACGTATGAGCCTTACGACCGCGCAAGCCTGTGCATCGCTGCTGAACGACGGCGATCGCGATGCGCTGCGCGCGATCGCCGGCGCCCGCGCGCGTTTCGACGAGCCGCTTGCGCCGTACACCTCGTGGAAGATCGGCGGCCCGGCGGATGCGTTCGTAACGGTCGAACGTGAGTCGGAGCTTGCGGCTCTACTCGCGCATTGCTTCTGCCGCAGGCTGCCCTGGTTCGTTCTCGGGAGCGGAAGCAACGTGCTCGTCGGCGACGGCGGTATGCGCGGCGTCGTGGTGCGCCTGGCAGGCGAGTTCGCCGAGATTCGCGCGCGCGTCGAGGGCGATCGCGTCATCGTGGAGGCGGGTGCCTCGGCCGGAATGGCCGCGCTCACCGCCAAGGCCGCATCGCTTGGAGCGATCGGGATCGGTTCGCTTGCGGGCATTCCGGGCACGGTGGGCGGCTCGCTACGCATGAATGCCGGTACCGATCGCGAGATGGGCGATTTCGTGCGCGAGGTCTGGGTGCAGAGCTCGACCAAGCCCGAGCCGCATGCGATCGCGGTGCAATACTATTACCGCCACACGACGCTCGCGCGTGACGCGGTGGTGGCGCGTGTGACCCTCGAGTTCGAGCGGGGTGACGCTAAGGTCGTGCGTGAGGAGATGCAAGCACGCCTCGTGCGACGCAAGGGCACGCAGCCCATCGCGTTGCCGAACGCGGGCTCGTGCTTTCGCAATCCCGAGGGCGACAAGGCCGCGCGACTGATCGAGGCGGCCGGCGCTAAGGGATGGCGGGTAGGCGGCGCGGAAGTCTCCCCCCTACACGCCAACTTCATCAATAACGTCGGCGGTGCCACCGCAGCGGACGTCGCGAGTTTACTCGCGCGCGTTCGACGCGTGGTATTCGATCGTTTCGGCGTTGAGTTGCAGTTGGAAGTCCACCTTGTCGGCGTCTTCGTCGATGAAGCGCAATCGAGATGAGCAAGAGAAATAAGAAGATCGCCGTCGTCATGGGCGGTAGCAGCGCGGAACGTGAGATTTCGATCCAATCTGGATCGGGCGTGATGCGCGCGCTGCAGTCGCTCGGCTACGACGCGCAATCGCTCGATTTCGATGCGCGCTTCGTCGATGCGATTCGCGAGATCGCGCCCGACGCGGTTTTCAACGCGTTGCACGGGCCCGGCGGCGAAGATGGGCACGTCCAGGCGCTACTCGAGGTTCTGGGCATTCCCTACACCGGAAGCGGCGTCGAATCGTCGGCCCTCGCGATGGACAAACACCTCACGAAGAAGCTGCTGGCCGCCGAGGGTCTGCCGACCGCCGCCTGGGATGTGTTCGATCTCTCCGGCGGAACGCTGCCGCTATTGCCAGGCTCGCTTGATCTGCCGCTCGTAATCAAGCCGCGTTACGAAGGAAGCTCGCAGGGCGTCACGATCGTCCATACCCACGAACAATGGACGAGTGCCATGATCGCGGCCGCAAAGAACTACCCGCAGATCATGGCCGAGGAATATCTGGAAGGGCGCGAGTTTACGTGCGGGATTCTCGGTGAAGAAGCGCTCCCGGTCATCGAAATAGTATCAAACGTCGGTAATTTTTATACTTTTGATGCCAAATATGCGGCAGGCGGCAGCACGCACATCGTGCCCGCCAAGATCGACGAGGATCTTGCGGCCCGCCTGCAGATGCTCGCGCTCTCGCTGCATCGGCTGCTTGGCCTGCGCGACTACTCGCGCGCCGACTTCATCGTAACGAAGGAAGGCCGTCCGCACATCCTCGAGATCAACACGCTTCCGGGGCTCACGCCGACGAGTCTTTTACCCGACGCGTGCGCGTCGGTCGGCATTTCGTACGAAGCATTGATCGATCGCCTCGTCGGCTACGCGCTCTCGCGCACCGACGCTCGCGAAGGAGTTTTCTAAAGCCGAAGCCTACTCGTGCTGATAGGACTGCACGTGGAGGCATCGATGAATCTTTTCCCGAGGCTGCGCCGGACTGTTCCGGTTGCGCTTCTCGCCGTATGTATGGCCGGCGCCGGATCGTTGCGGGCACAAGCCGCAACCGATGACGGACTCGCCGTTTCTCTCGCGACGCAAAACAATCCGATGACGGTGGTGCTCGACGAGCGCACCGCACCGCGCGGCTTTGCGTATTCGCATATGACGATTCCGGTGAAGCCGGGACCGTTTACGATCGACTATCCGGAATGGATTCCGGGTGAACATGGCCCGACCGGTCCGCTGCATGACGTTTCTCAACTCGTCGTCACGGGGAACGGCCAAACGATTCCATGGCATCGCGATCAGGTGGATATGTACGCATTCCATCTGAACATTCCGCAAGGCGTCAGCACGATCGACGTTAACTTCACCGTGTTGCTGAACACGACGAACAACTTCACCGACGGCGTGATGGCGACGCGTAACATCATGGTTGGTAACTGGAACCGCTATATTTTCTACCAGCGCAACATCGACAACACGAAGTACTTCGTGAAGGCGACGCTGATTCTGCCGAACCGCTGGGATTATGCAAGCGCTCTACCGGTGGAGTCGCGCAGCGGGCAAGAGATCAAATTCAAGACCGTGTCGCTGGAGACGCTGGTCGATTCGCCGACCGATTCCGGCCGCTATTATCGCCACATCCTCACCTGGCAGCAGGGCAAATATAAGACGTGGCTCGATCTCTTTGCCGACCACCCCGAAGATCTGAAGGTTCCGCCAAAACTGCTCGCGGCGTACAAGCGTCTCACGCCCGAAGCAATCGCCCTCTACGGTGGGCACCATTGGAACGTCTATCACTCGGAACTCACCCTGAGCGATTTGATTCCCGGACAAGGTATCGAACATCATCAGTCGAGCGATGACCGCGCCGGCGATGACTTCATGACCAATCCGCTCAAGCAGCTCGTCGGCGGTGATCTGCTGCCGCATGAGTTTTCGCACTCGTGGAACGGAAAGTATCGTCGCCCGTTCGATCTGCAACAGCCGAACTTCAATCAGCCGCACCCCGAGCACACCGAGCTGCTCTGGCAGTATGAAGGCATGAACCAGTACATGGGCGACCTGCTCGCCTTCCGTACCGGAATCAAGGGAACGGCGAAGGATTACCCCGAGTATCTTGCCGCGATCTACTCGCAGATGGCGAACGAACCCGGCCGCAAGACCGAGCCGATCATCGATCTGACGACCGGCGCGCCGTACTTCTACGCCACGGGCGGAGCCTACGGCTCGCTGCGCCGAAGCGCCGGTGATTTCTACACCGAAGGCGAGTTGATGTGGCTCGACGTCGATACGATCATCCGTACGCTGACCCACGGTAAGAAATCGATCGACACCTACACCAAGCTCTTCGCCGGCGGGGTTTCGTCGCCGAAGGTGGTTACCTACACGCGTGCCGACATCGAGCACTATCTGAACGAAGTCGTTCCGTACAACTGGCACGGCTTCTTCCAGAAATACGTGTACTCCATCGCGCCGAAGCCGCCCACGGGCGAACTCGCGCGTGCCGGCTATCGCCTGGTGTACAACGACAAACCCAACAAGTACGTAAGTGCCTACGAGACGCTCAGGCACTTCATTGACTCATGGAACGATGTGGGTCTCGATCTCTCTGACGCCGGCAACGTCGGCGACGTGCGTGAGGGTTCGGCTGCGTGGAACGCGGGCTTCGGTGTCGGCATGAAGATCGTCGCGGTGAACAACCGCGCGTTCTCGCCCGCCATCTGGAATGCCGCGGTGAAAGCGACATCGGCGAGCACGACGCCGATGGACCTCTTGGTCAATCAAGATGGTCACTACAGCGATCTGATCGTGCACTACACCGGTGGCCAGAAAATTCCGCATCTCGTGCGTATCAAGGGCACGCACGACATGCTGATGGACATCATGCGCCCGCACGCGAAGAAATAACATGGGAGCCACGATGAAAAATCTCTTGCTGGGGGCCGTGGCGGCGCTCGCCGTCACGCTCATGGGCGCCGATTCGCTCGATGCACCGCTCGCGACGCAAGCCAATCCGATGACGATCGTGCTCGATGCGACGAAGGCTCCGCTCGGTCTCGCGACGACACGCATGACCATTCCGGTGAAACCGGGACCGTTCACGCTGGATTTCCCAGAGTGGATTCCTGGAGAACACAGCGCGAGTGGCCCGCTCAACGTTATCTCCGAACTGCGCATGAGCGCGAACGGAAAGCCGATCGAATGGCATCGCGATCAAGTTGATCTCTATGCCTTCCACATCGACGTGCCGCAAGGCGTCTCGACGGTGAACGTGGAGTTTCGCGCCCTGCTCAACGGGCCGGCCAGCGGCACGATGGCGACGCGAAACATCATGGTTGGAAACTGGAACCGTTTCCTGTTCTACCAGCGCAACATCAACAACGAAGATTACTACGTCAAGGCGAGCATGATCATGCCGCACGGCTGGGATTTCGCCTCAGCGCTCCCGGTGGTGTCGCGCAACGGCGACCGCGTCGATTTCGGCGAGGTGACGCTTGAAACGCTCGTGGATTCCCCGACCGACATCGGCCGTTACGTCAAGCATTACACGCTCTACAAGACGCCGCACGGCGCGACGATGTATCTCGACCTATTTGCGGATTCACCCGACGATCTGAAGATCAAGCCCAAGGTGATCGACGCCTACAAGCGCCTCGCGCCCGAGGCCATCGCGCTCTACGGCGGACATCATTGGAACGTCTATCACGCCGAACTCACCTTGAGCGACGCGATCGGTTTCGAGGGTATCGAGCACCATCAGTCGAGCGACGATCGCGCGCCGGGCAATTTCATGACCTCGCCACTCATGCAAAAGCTCGACGGCGACTTGATCCCGCACGAGTTCTCGCACTCGTGGAACGGCAAATATCGCCGGCCCTTCGATCTGCAGCAGCCGAACTTCAACCTGCCCTACCCCGAACACACGGAGCTCTTGTGGCAGTACGAGGGCATGAATCAATACATGGGCGACCTGCTCTCGTTCCGTTCGGGCATTCGTAATCCGAAGGAATATCCGGAGTTCTTGGCCGCGCTGTATGCAAACCTGGCATACGAACCCGGTCGCGACACGACGCCGATCATCGACGTGACGACCGGCGCGCCATACTACTACACCGACGGGCGTGGAGTGTATCCGAGCCTGCGGCGCAACGCCGGCGATTTCTACACCGAAGGCGAACTCATGTGGCTCGATGCGGATACGATCATCCGCACGCTCTCGCACGGCAAGAAGTCGCTCGACGACTACACCAAGCTCTTTGCGGGCGGCGTTTCGTCGCCGAAGGTGGTAACCTACACGCGGGCCGACATCGAGCACTACCTGAACGAAGTCGTTCCGTACGATTGGCACGCGTTCTTCCAACGCTGGGTGTACTCGATCGCTCCGCAACCGCCCACGAACGAACTTGCGCGCGCGGGATTCAAGCTCGTCTTCACCGATAAGCCCAACATCTTCGCGTCGGGTCGCGGTGGCGCGTCGCGTTCGGTCAACGCCTGGTTTGACGTCGGTACACGTTTAGCCGGCAACGGCAACGTGTTCGACGTGCGCGAAGGCTCAGCGGCATGGAAGGCCGGGCTCGCACCCGGCATGCAGATCGTTGCCGTCGATGCGCGTGCGTTCTCACCAAAGGCGTGGAACGACGCGGTCACGGCGGCAAAGGGATCGACGGCGCCGATCGAGTTGATCGTGAAGCAGGCGGGATACTTCTCGCGCATGCAGATCGACTACCACGACGGCATCAAGTTCCCGCATCTGGTGCGCATCAAGGGCACGCCCAACATGCTTGCCAAGATCATGGCGCCGCACGGGCCGGAGGCGCACGCGACGAAGTAGCGCGTTAGCACCCGAAGCAGAAAGGGGCGCCGGCCGTAATGGTCGGCGCCCTTTGCCATCTTGGCGGGCTTTGAAATCGGGTTTCTACATGTCCGCAGGGGGGTACAAAAGTCGGAGGGAGGCGCGTTCCGGCGCCTCCTCAAACTTCTACTAGCCGCCGCTGCACGGCGGATATGTTGGAGGAACACTTGTCTAGTTTGGTTGTCGATCGTGGACTCGAGGGCGTCGTCGTCGGGTCAACGGTTCTGAGTAACGTTGAAGGCAACGTCGGCCGTCTTACCTACCGTGGCTACGATATTGACGACCTCGCGCCGAACGCGTCGTTCGAAGAGACCGCGCATCTGCTATTGTACGGACACCTCCCCACGCAGGATGAACTCGACGCCTTCAAGCGCGAACTCGCGTCGCGACGTGCGCTTCCCGAGCCGCTGATCGCTGCGATGCAGAACGTGCCGAAGACGGCGTGGCCAATGGACGTGTTACGCACGATCGTGAGCGGCCTGGCTCTCTTCGTTCCCGTGAACAACAAGGGCGAGCACGTTTCCGACGTACACAGTGCGATCGAACTGATCGCGAAGATGACGACGATTTTGTCGGCGTGGGATCGCATTCGCCGCGGGCTCGATCCGGTCGAGCCGCGCGCCGACCTCTCGCACGCGGCAAACTTCTTGTACATGCGAACCGGCAAGGTGCCAAGCGAGATCGAGGAGGATGCGATCGATACCTATCTGGTGTTGCTCGCCGACCACTCGTATAACGCATCGACGTTCTCCGCGCGCGTCACGGCATCGACCCGTGCCGATATCTACGCTGCCGCGACGTCGGCACTCGCGACGCTCACCGGCGATCTGCACGGCGGCGCTGCGAGCGCGTCGTACAATAATCTGGTGGCGATCGGCAAACCCGAAAAAGCTGAACAGTTCGTGCGCGACGAACTAGCCAAGGGCAACCGCATCATGGGGATGGGGCATCGCGAGTATCGCGTGCGCGATCCGCGCGCGAAGCATCTCGAAGCCATCGCGAAACGTTTGTCCGAACACGTCGGCAACAGCGTATGGTATCCGATCGCGCGCGAACTCGAAGATGCGAGCCAGCGAATTCTTCAAGAGGCAAAGCCCGATCGCAAGATCTACGCGAACGTCGATTTCTACACGGCGCCGGTGCTCGCCGATCTCGGTATGCCGGGCGATGAGTTCACATGTCTCTTTGCGTGCGGACGCATCGCGGGCTGGAGCGCGCACATCCTCGAGCAATTGCATGACAACCGGCTGATTCGACCGCAGGCAACCTACGTGGGGCCGCCGCCGGGGCCGTTCGTTCCGATCGAAGCGCGCACCGCAACCGCTGTCGGCGCGTAGCGCGCCTCCGCGTTCTTACGGAGCCGACGTCGCCTTCGGGTGCGGCGTCGGCTTCGGCGTTTCATGATGCGTTGCGCGCGGCACCGGTCGCGGTACGACGATGGGTCGCGGTACGACGATGGGTCTCGGTATGACGATGGGTCGCGGTATGCGCGGAGGCGTGGCCGTGGGATGCGGGAACGGCGTGCGGCGCGGACCGGGGAACGGCGGCACGGTAGGGTGCGGATGAGGTGGCGCGGGTGTGCGGCGTGGTCCCGGCGGTAGCGGAATGCGCGTTGGCGTCGCTGTTGGGTAGGGCGTCGGAGTTGGCTGTGGCGCCGGCGTCGGTTGCGGCTCCCGGTACCGGCGGTGATCAGGCAGAATCGTCACGAAGGTGGGATATTGCGTGTAGGTCACGCTTCCGTCGGGCGCCACGAACATCGCACTCACCGGGCACGAGTAGCGTTCGTCCGTCTCTTGCGTGGGAAGCGTGCCGCTATAGAACGGGGATTGCGGTACCGACCAGAGCTCGTACTGCCACGGTGACGAGCAGATGAATGCGTAGGCCGTGCCGTTCGGCGGCGCAACGAGTTGTACGTTGAGCGCGTTCCCGCCGCGAATCCAGTCTTGCCATACGTTCAACTGCAATGGCGAGAGCGTGTTGTATCCGGGATACGATGCACCGTAGCCGAGATCGGGGCTTGGTGGCTGCGTCGTTTCGAATTGCCAGGCTTCGTGGAATGGCGTGCCATCGCTCGCGGTACCGTCGATGACGACGTCGTGGGGGCCGGGCTGCAAGCCGCGGCGCGGGATGAACGTCACGTATACGCCGTCATAGTTCGCAAGCGACGAATAATCGATGCCATCGAGGCGCAGATGCAGCGTTTGAATGAAGACGTCGGGAGCGAGGGAGATGCTCGCGGCTATTGTGGGATAGGCGCTTGCAACGCGCGAGTTCGGCAACGGGCGCAAGCCCGTCACGGGGATCGGGCTCGACGATGGTAGCGGTGCGACGGCGCCATGCCGCGGCGTGTACACGCTCACCACATGGTCGTGGCCGTCGTAATATACCGACGCCCCGAGAATTCCGGCGGCCGTGCGAATCGGCACGAAGGTACGGCCCGCGACGATGCGCGAGTCCTTGAGGTGCCCTTGCGGCAGCGGTACGTGCACCGCATCGAAGATGGCGCGCATCGGTACGAGAACGTGGCCGCGCTCGTTGAGCGCGATCGTCTGTAGAACGCGATCGTTGACGGTAACGCGGATGGCCGGTGGCGCTGCGCTTATCATGTCCCTCGATCGAGCAACGCGAGCGCGTGCCGATTGGTTCCTTCAGGCGTCTTCGCTGATGCGGGTGAGGGTGCTTGGGAGGCGCGTGACGATCTCGTAGTTGATCGTGTCGGCCCAGAGCGCCCAATCGTCGGCGCTCAGCTCGGCTGCTCCGTCGCGGCCGATCAGCGTCACGAGCGATCCCGCGCGCGCCTGTGGTGCGGCGCTCACGTCGAGCACGCACATGTTCATGGCGACGCGGCCCACGATCGGCGCGCGCACGCCATCGACGAGAAATGCGCCGCGGTTGGAAAACGCGCGTGGAATGCCATCCGCATAGCCGAGCGGTATCACGCCGACGCGCATCGCGCGCGGCGCATGGAAGGTGGTGCCATAACCAATTGCCGCGCCAGCCTCGACGATGCGCGTGGCGATGAGCTTCGTCTCGTAGCGCAGCGCCGGTTGGAGATCGAGCGCGCCGCCGTTGAGGGCTGCGCGCGTTTGGGCCGAGGGCCACAGGCCGTAGAGCGCGATGCCGAAGCGGCACATGTCGAGTCGCGTCTGCGGCCACAGCATCGCCGCCGCCGATGCCGCGATATGACGAATCGGGCGCGCGCCGTGGGAGGCGAGAATCGGCTCGGCGTGGGTGTAGGCTTTGGTAAAGCGCTCGAGTTGGTAGGTGGTGTAGGGCGAGTCGATCTCTTCGGCGGCAGCGAGATGCGAGAAGATGCCCGCCATCTCGAGCTCCCCGACGTGCGCGTAGGTCTCCACGGCATCGGGAAGATCGGCCGCCTCGAGCCCGAGGCGATGCAGACCCGTGTTGACCTTCACGTGCACCCGCACGCGCGTGTGGTGCCGGCGGGCAGCCGCGGCGAGATCGCGCAGGTATGCGTTCGTGTTCCAAAGAGCGAGCTCGGCTTTGGCGTCGAGCGCGGCGTCGAGCATCTCGGGTTCAACAGGCCCGAGCACGAGGATCGGCGCCGTGATGCCGCCCGCGCGCAACTCGCACGCCTCCCCGGCGGAGTACACGCAGAGCATCGCGGCGTACGGCTCGACAGCGCGCGCCGTGGCCACGCTGCCGTGGCCGTAGGCGTTGCCCTTCACGACGAAGGCCGCGCGCGCGCCGCCCGCAAGCGTGCGCAGGATCTGCGCGTTCGCGCGCAGGGCGGGCAGCGAGATACGAAGTGAGCCGATCACGTGTGCGCAGTTCGGCGGCGCCTTGGCGGGTCCCGGCGCGCCGGAGCGAGGAAGAGTACGGCATGATCGAGGTTCCGGTGCTGATTTGCGGCCTCGGCGGCATGGGGAGCGCGGCGCTTGCGCGCGTCGCGCTGCGAGGCTCTGCGGTGCTCGGCATCGAGCAGTTCGCGCCGGGACACGCGCTCGGTTCCTCGAGCGGACGATCGCGCCTCATCCGGCGCGCGTACTTCGAAGATGTGGCCTACGTGCCGCTGCTCGATCGCGCATATGTGCTCTGGCGCGAACTCGACGCCCGCACGCGCGCCAACGTCCTCCACACCGTCGGCTTGCTGACGCTCGGGTCGCAGGGAAGTTCCATGCTTGCGGGCGCGCAGCACGCGGCGCGTATGTACGCGCTTGACGTCGCGTTCTGGGACGCGCACGATATCCGCGCGCGCTACCCGGCGCTACGCCCGCGCGACGACGAAGTGGGTGTGTATGAGCCCGATGGCGGCTACGTTGTGCCTGAACTCGCGATCGCTGCGCATCTGGCGCTCGCTCGCGAGCACGGTGCGCAAACGCGTTTTGGCGTAGGCATGCGAGCGTGGGAGAGCGCACGCGACGGCGTTCACGTTACGCTCACCGACGGCGAGACGATTCGCTGCGAACGGCTGATCTTGACGCTCGGCGCATGGTTCACGGCGACGCTCGCCGAGATCGGTGTTCCGCTTGTGATCCAACGCAACGTGCTCGCATGGTTTACGCCGTCACATCCGCTCACGCCGCAAGAGATGCCGTGCTTCTTGATGGACCGGCACGGCGCGCCCGCCGAGTTTTACGGCTTTCCCGACGTTGGCGACGGCGTCAAGGTGGCGTTTCACGGCTATGGCGAGACAACCGATGCCGATCATCTGGATCGCGACATTCGCGAAAGCGATATCGCGCCGCTCGCGCGCGAACTCGAGTCGTTGATTCCCGGAGCGGCGGGTGCCTATCGCGAGGGCAAAGCCTGCATGTACGCGCTCACGCCCGATCGACACTTCGTGCTGGACCAGCATCCGCGCGATGCGCGCGTCGTCGTGTGTGGCGGCTTCTCGGGGCACGGGTTCAAGTTCGCAAGCGTGATCGGTGAGATCGCATCGCAACTCGCGCTTGACGGGGGTTCGCCGCTGCCGGCCGCGTTTCTCTCGCTCGCCCGCTTTAAGCGGAACGATCCAGCCGCGCGATGACGTAGGCAACGGGCAGCCCGTAGAAGACGCAGTGCGCGATCACTTGGGTGATGATCGCGAGCGGTGCGGAAACGTCGTAGAGTTTGCCCGCGCCGAGCAGTGCTAAATCCATGAAGACGTACACCATCGCGCCGTACATTGGGCCCGAGATGTACCAGCGTTCGTTCATGAAGGGGCGCGTGCGCGCGAGAAACGCGTACCCGCCGGCCCAGCCGATGCTCACGAGGAGATGCACGAGCACGCCGAGCCACGCATAGCTCGTACTCGTCATCGCGCTTGGACCGATCGCTGCCGAGGCGACCCATTGCCAGAGCGCGACCATGCTGCCGTGCTGCGGCAGTACCGAGGCAAGCCAAAGAAAGAGATCGATCGTGATCGCGCCGGTGAGGCCGGCGACGAACGCCTGCCGTACGACGAGCGGCCAGTCGGTACGCTGTGATTGCTCTTGTGCCATAGCCCCAGGGCATTCGGCTAGGTAGCGTCGGCGCCTTGATGGAAACGTCGCACCAATGGGACATCTCAACGAACATCTACGTTGGCTGATCGCCGCGCCGGTCTACGTGTGTGCCTATGCGGCGGCGTGCGCGGTGTTTTGGTGGATGGCACGCCGGCGCGGCATGGCCGACGAGACCACGCTAAGGGTGATGCTGGCCGGGCTCATCGGCGGGCTCGTGGGCGCGAATCTGGTGCAAATCCTCGCCACGGGGCTACCCGGAAAAACGATCGAAGGGGGCATCATCGGCGGCTGGCTTGCGGTGGAGCTGATGAAACGCTACGTCGGCATGACCCGATCGACCGGCGACCTCTTCGCGTTCGCGATCCCAGCGGGTGAGGCGATCGGGCGCGTGGCCTGCTTCATCGGCGGATGTTGCTACGGCAAACTGGCCCCCACGCTGCCGTGGGCCGTATACGACCACGGCGCTCTGCGCCATCCCACGCAGCTTTATTTGTCGGCCGGCGCACTCTGCTGTCTTGGCGTGCTCTACGTGCTCGAACGGAGGGGTACGCTGCCCGAGCGCGCCCTCTTTGCAATCGGCGGCATGCTCTTTTGCGTCGATCGGTTTGTGGTGGAGTTCTTTCGCGCGGGAGCGACCATGTTGGGTCCGATCACGCTCGCGCAGGCCGGCTGCCTGATCGGCTTTGCGGTGTTTGCGGTGCTCTACGTGCGCGTTAGCACCGCGCAACGTATGCTTGCGTGCGCCGCGTGATCGATCGTAAGGCGTTTTGGTTGACCTTTATACTGAGCGCGCTTCTCGGCGGCTCCGTGCTCTTTGCGAGCACGGCGCTTGGAACACTCGCGGTTGGGAGCACCACCAACAATATGGTCGCGACGGCGCTGATGCCCGTCATCGTCGTGCTCGGCCTCATTCTTGCGAGCCGCTTTTGGAAAACGCTCGATGTCCGCGCGGGCATCTGTCTTGGACTCGCCGTTGGCCTCGCCGGCGCGTTTGCAATCTGTTTGGGCATTCTCGGCGGCCTTAAGGTCGCTTGAATCCCGCCGATGCTCGATAGTCACGACTACACCATCGTCAAGAGCGTACGCGCGCTCTGTCCGCGCTGCTTTGCGGAAAACGACGACTTCGATCCCGAGTATCCGGCCGACATCTGCGACGGTCATTTGCTAGAGCGCGAGGGAAAAATTTATCTGCGCCGGTTTTGCCGGCGCGGACACGGTGAAGTGTGGTCGCTCTACGAAGAGCGTGCCGATCTGTGGCGCTATCTGCAGCAGTGGCGCGTGCCGACGAAGATCATCAATCCCGACACGCAGGCGATCTATCCCGTACCGATGGGCTACGAGTACGGCCTTGGTCCGTCTCACCTGCAACACTCGTGCATCTTCTTGCTCGACATTACGACGCAGTGCAATCTGAGCTGCCCTGCCTGCTACGCGCATTCGGGCCCGGAAAATGCGTCGTACTTGCCGCTCGACCAGGCGCTCCATGCGATCGAGACCGCGGTCGCGCGCGAAAACGGGCGCTTGGATGTGGTGATGCTTTCGGGCGGCGAGCCGACCGTTCACCCGCAGTTCCGCGAGGTGCTCGATGCGCTCGTGGAATTTCCCGTGACGCGCATTCTTGTGAACACCAACGGCATTCGTCTGGCCAACGACGACGCGTTTCTCGAGCTGTTGCGCGGTCACCGCGATCGTGTCGAGGTATATCTGCAGTACGACGGGCAACGTGCGAGTACGCAGCGGACGTTGCGCGGCATGGATCTGACCGCGATGAAGGCGCGCGCGGTGGAGCGTCTCTCGGCCGCCAAGATCTTCACCACGCTTGTCATGACGGTGACCCACGAGAACGCCGATCAGGTTGGAGAAGTGCTCGATACGTGCTTCGCCTTGCCGTTCGTGGGTGGCGCGATGTTTCAACCCGTCTTCGCGTCGGGGCGCGCGCCGGCGTTCGACCCGATGGCGCGCGTCACCACGACGGGGGTGCTCGCGCGCATGGAAGAGCAGTCGCGCCACGGCGTGCGCGCGCACGATCTGATCGCGCTGCCCTGCAGTCATCCGGATTGTTGCTCGATCGGCTATTGGCTCAAGAACAAGGACGGTAGCATCCGTAGCATCGCGTCGATCGTGGGTGAGGATGCGCTCAAAGCAAACTTGAGCATCTTCGGCAACTCGATTGCATTCTCGGATGGCCTCTCGCAGGTACACAACGCATTGCTCGGCTTGATGTCGGAGACGATGACACTCTCGCGACCCGAACTCGTAAAGCACCTGAAGGACCTGTGTGCTGCCTGCGATCTTGGCGGTCTCACCGGGCTTCTGAAGCTCGCTTTCGGACGCGATGCGACGACGGCGTTCGTGGGCGAGCGCGTGAAACGCGTGACCGTGAAGCACTTTATGGATGCCGATACGCTGATTACGGAGCGTCTGGAGCAGTGCTGCGTGCACGTTGGCGGCGCTGGAAGCGATCCGGTGCGCATGCCGTTTTGTGCCGCGCGACTCTTTCCGAAGGTCCGCGAGCGCGCCGCGCAAGGCATGGCGACCCGGGCGGCGATCGCTCATGCAGATGCGACGCATGAATAGCGCTCGTGTGGGGGCAATCGTCGCGGCGGCGATTGGAGGCTTGGCCTTCGGCGTTGCGTTCGCGTACGGGTTCATGTTTCTACTCGCGAACACCAGCCTCTGGTTTGCGCGCATTCATCCGCCGGTACAAACCGAAGATTTCCTGGGGTCGATGGGCCAGAGCATCTATTATCTCTGCGTGACCGCAGGGCTCGGAATCGGATTCTTTGCGCTCGTTCGACGTTCGATGCCGGTGGCGGTACGCGTGTTCCTCGTGTGCAGCGCGCTTCCGCTGCTGGGCATCATGGCGCTCTGCTCGGGTTTTTCGATCGATGCGTTGACGACCACGCGGTATCAATAAGGACGGTAACGGTGATGAACGATAGTGCTGAACGCGGCCGAGAGGTAGAGGGCTGGGCGTTTACCTTTTGCAAGGCTGCGTTTCTTGCGATCCTTTGCGGCAAGTACGCAGTGCTCGTGCTCAGCGTTGCTGCGGTGGTGCTCTACGGTGCCGCGTATGCGATGGGCGTGCGCCAGTGGCGCTGTTGGGCCAAACCGCCCTGGACGGTGATTTTCTTTGCGGCCGTCGCAGCGGTGCAGATCGTGCTCATGGTACGCGGTTCGGGTTTGGTGATCTAGGTTCTCGCGTTACGCAAGCCTTAATCTGGTTCCAAGCATCCTGTCAGCTGGGGTGAGTACCATGACGGGCATGATGCGTGAACGCCCCCTCCAGGAGCCCTCGGAGCTGGTCATTTGGAGCGCGACGACGTTGCTCGGCGCCCTGATCGGCCTTACCGCCGCCTTCATGCTCTGGACGCAGCTACACCGGACCGGCGAGCCCGCGATGCTCGATGGCGCCGTCTTCTCGCTCGGCCTCGGCTTCGGCCTTATGGGCATCGCCCTGCCCGGGCTCACCCGGCGCCTCTTTCTGGTGGTGCTGGGCTGCGCGTTGCTGGCCGGCTATTTCACCCTCGGGGGCGCCTTTTCGGCCATCGCCGGCTAGCCCCAAAGGCGCTTGCACTCTCCCAGGTTGTCTGCTAATATCCGAGGGCTGGCACTCAGCTGCTTAGAGTGCCAACATCCAAATCAAGCAGATTTAACCTGGAGGTTTTACGTGAATCTCAAGCCCTTGGCCGATCGCGTGGTCATCGAGCATGTCGAGCAGAGCGAGAAGAGCTCGGGCGGCATCTTCTTACCCGACACCGCTAAAGAAAAACCGCAAGAAGGCATCGTCCGTGCGGTTGGCACCGGCCGCGTGCTCGACAACGGCACGACCCTTGCGATGACCGTGAAGGTCGGCGATCGCGTGATCTATTCGAAGTACTCCGGTTCCGAGATCAAGATCGACGGTAAAGAGTACCTCATCGTTTCCGAAAAAGACGTCCTGGCTGTCGTCGACAAAGTCGCGGCAGGCGTGTAAGGAGCACCGAGAGTTTAACCATGGCTGCAAAGCAAATCGTATTTGATGAAAACGCTCGCCGCGCGCTCGAGCGCGGCGCGAACATGCTCGCCGATGCGGTGAAGGTGACCCTCGGTCCTAAGGGTCGCAACGTCGTGCTCGACAAGAAGTTCGGCTCACCGACGATCACCAACGACGGCGTGACGATCGCGAAGGAAATCGAACTCCCCGACACGTTCGAGAACATGGGCGCACAGCTCGTGAAAGAAGTCGCGTCGAAGACCAACGACATCGCCGGTGACGGCACCACCACCGCGACCGTGCTCGCGCAAGCGATCATTCGCGAAGGTCTCCGCAACGTGACCGCCGGTACCAACCCGCTGCTGATCAAGCGCGGCATTGAGAAGGCCGTCGAAATTGCCGTGAACGAGATGTCCTCGTTCAAGCAGGTCGTCGATACCAAAGAGAAGATCGCGCAGGTTGCGTCGATCTCGGCCAAGACCCGCGAGATCGGCGAGCTCATCGCCGACGCGATGGAGAAGGTCGGCAAGGACGGCGTGATCACCGTTGAGGAATCGCGCACGCTCAAGACCGAAGTCGAGACCAAAGACGGCATGCAGTTCGACAAGGGCTACATCTCGCCGTACATGGTCACCGACAGCGAGCGCATGGAAGCGGTTCTCGACAACCCGTTCATCCTCGTGACCGAGCGTAAGATCACGGCGATCGCCGACATTCTTCCGCTCCTCGAGAAGGTCGTTCAGGTTCAGAAGCCGCTGCTCATCATCGCCGAAGACATCGAAGGTGAAGCGCTTGCGACGCTCGTCGTCAACAAGCTGCGCGGCACGTTCACGTCGGTCGCGGTGAAGGCGCCGGGCTTCGGCGACCGCCGCAAAGAGATGCTCAAGGACATCGCCACGCTCACGGGCGCGACGGTGATCTCGGAAGAGCTCGGCCTCAAGCTCGACAAGGTGACCCCGGATCAGCTCGGCCAGGCCAAGCGCGTCACGGTTACCAAGGAAGAGACGACGATCGTCGACGGCGCGGGCAAGGCGGATGCCATTAAGGGCCGCATCGAGATGATCAAGCGTCAGGTCGAGGAGACCGATTCGGACTTCGATCGCGAGAAGCTGCAAGAGCGTCTTGCGAAGCTCTCGGGCGGCGTTGCCGTGATCCAAGTCGGCGCGGCGACCGAAACCGAACTCAAAGAGAAGAAGCACCGCATCGAAGACGCCCTCTCGGCGACGCGTGCCGCCGTTCAGGAAGGCATGATCCCCGGTGGTGGTTCGTCGCTCGTGCATGCGATCAAGGCGATCGACAAGTACATCGAGACGGCGCCGAAGACCAACGGTCACGCGAGCTCGTGGGCCGATGAGAAGATCGGCATCGAGATCGTGAAGCGCGCGCTCGAAGAGCCGCTGCGTCAGATCGCCTCGAACGCCGGTTTCGAAGGCTCGGTCGAAGTCAACAACGTCAAGAGCAAAACGGCGCCGTTCGGCTTCGATGCGATGACGGGCGAGATCGTCGACATGTTCAAGGCCGGCATCGTGGAGCCGTTCAAGGTGACGCGCTCGGCGCTGCAAAACGCCGCGTCGATCGGTGCGCTCGTTCTCACGACCGAGACCCTGATCGCCGACAAGCCGGAACCGAAGAAGGACGCCCCGGCAATGCCCGGCGGCGGCATGGGCGGCTACGACATGATGTAATTCCCGCACGGGAATGCATTGATGAACGGCTCCCGCAGCGATGCGGGAGCCGTTCGTTTTTCTCCGTCGCTGCGATGCGCAGGCTGGCGACGAACGAACGCATAACTAGTCGATCTCACGGTCGAGTTATCAGCGGAGAGGGTAGTGCTGGTACCAAGCTCGTCGGCGGCGCGTTTTCTGCGCAGTGCCACTATTTCGGTCGCATATCTCGTTGCGTGGATCGGCTTCGACGTGCTCGCGGCTGCCTACGGCCGGAACAGCGGGGCGCTCTTTCCCTGGTACTTCCGCGCGGCGCTAACGTTTTATCTCGTCTACACGTTCCGCTTGCGCTATGCGGTGCTCGCGGTGGTGGCGGAAGTGCTGCGGCCGCTCGTGTTTCCGCCGCCCGGCGGGCACGTCGATCTGCTCTTCTACGTCGCCTTCGGCACGATCGTCGCGATCGGGTATACCGCGACGGCATGGTTCCTGCGCGACGTCTCGCGCGTGCGCCTGCCGATCGTCGGGTTCCGCGACGCGTCGTACTACTGCGCGACGGTCACCTGGGTTCCGCTCGTGCTGAGCTTTCCGCTCGTCGCGCTCGTGTGTGCGTTCGGGCGCGCGCCGTGGTCGCATTTTCTTTCGCAGGTCGTGATCTTTTGGGTCGGCGACTGCGTTGGGCTGATCGTCGCGGTGCCGGTACTCGCGCTCTACCTCACGCGGTACGTCGCGCCGTGGCGCGCATCACCCGACGCCGTCGACTCGGCGACGCCCGTCAAGCCGGCGCTGAGCTTCTGGCTCTTCGTCTTTCTCGTGACCGCGATTCTGCTCGGCTACGGCGCGGTGCCGCTCGGCGTCACGAACGATCCGATTCTCTTCTTCACGTTCATTCCGCTGATGATGCTCGCGGCGACCGGCGGTCTGCGCTTGGCGATTCCCGGCATCCTCGTGGCCGACGCGGCGACGACCGCGATCAACTTTCTCGTCCCGGTCAACGCTCTGCATCCGATCTCGCTGCAGAGCTACATCATCGTGAGCGCCATGGCATCGATCCTTACCGGGGCCATCGTCGATTCACGATACCGCAAGGAGCGCAAGAACCGCCGGCTCGCATCGACTGACCCGCTTACCGGCCTTCCGAATCGCGCGAGTTTGGAACGTTGGATCGCGCAGGCGCCGACGCCGCTCGCGGTCGTCATGATCGACGTCGATCGCTTCCGTCTCACGAACGAAGGGTTGAGCCGCGCGGCGGGCGATACGCTGCTGCGCGCGATCGCGACGCGGCTCTCGAACGTGCAGGCCGCGTATCTCGCGCATGTGAGCGCGGATGAGTTCGTCTGCGCATTCGTCGATCCCGATCTCGATCTTACGGCGCTCGGCAAACGCATCGCCGGGTATTTCGAGCAGCCGCTCGACGCGGGCGAAGCGCACGTCTACGTGTCGGTCTCGCTCGGCGTGGCCGAGACGATCGATCCGAAGGAGCGCTCGCTCTTGCTGCGGCAGGCGAGCATCGCCATGTATCGTGCCAAGCAAGCGGGACGCGGACGAACCGCAATCTACTCCGACGAGATGGCCAACGCCGTGCAGAGCATCTCGCTCGCCTCGGAACTCTTCGCGGCGCTGCAAGAAGGCGAGCTCGAACTCTTTTACCAGCCGATCTTCGATCTGACCGGCGGCGGGCGCCGCTGTATCGGCGCGGAGGCGCTGCTGCGCTGGAACCATCCGCGCCTGGGATTGTTGACGCCGAGTCAGTTTCTCGATCTGCTCGAGAGCCTCACGCTCGCCGATCGCGTCGGGGCGTGGGTTATCGAAGAGGCCGCGCGGCAAGTGCGCGTGTGGCGCGATCGCGGGCTCGATCTGCAGGTGTGGGTGAACCTCTTTCCGCGTCAGGCCCTCGACCGTGAAACGGCGACGCTCATCACCGAGGCGCTCGCGCGCTACGACGTGCAGCCGGATCTCTTCGTCGTCGAGATCATCGAACGCGTCTTCGCCGAAGACGAAGAGCAGATTGCCGCGGCGATTCGCGCGCTCGCGGAGCGCGGCATCCGCACCGCGATCGACGACTTCGGCACCGGGCACTCGTCGCTCGGACGCCTGCGCGAGATTCCGGCGCATTTCTTGAAGATCGACCGCTCGTTCATCAACGACAGCGAGTTGAACGCCAAGTCGCGCAGCATGGTTCAGACGGTGCTGCACCTCGCGGGTGAGCTGCAGATCGCACCGCTCGCCGAGGGCATCGAGAACCACAGCCAGCTCGAACTCGTGCGCGCGCTCGGGTGCCGTCTCGCCCAAGGGTACTATCTCGGCCTGCCGATGCGCGCCTCCGAACTCCAGGAATGGCTTAGCAGCGTCGCCGTCTGAACGACGGCGCAGAAGGCGACTCTGCCGTACAGTGCAACGTGCCGCTTCGTTCGTCAAGCTAACGGGCGCAGGGCCGTACTATTCTTTCGCACTTCACGATTCGGACTTAGAATTGAGTCCCCAACACAACGACGTCGAAGTGGAGTGCAGTGTTTGTTATGACGGCAACCATCGATCGCACCACGACGCTCTTCGATCTGAGCAAACTCGGGATCGAATCGCCGTTCCAGAAGCGGTACGACAACTACATCGGCGGCAAGTTCGTGCCGCCGGTCAAAGGTGAATATTTCCAGAACGTGAGTCCGGTCGTCGGCGCGCCGTATTGCGAGATCGCGCGCTCGACCGCGGAAGACATCGAGCTTGCGCTCGACGCGGCGCATGCCGCGCGCGAATCATGGGGGCACACGTCGGCGGCGGAACGTTCGGTGATCCTCAACCGCATCGCCGACCGCATGGAAGGCAACCTCGCGCGCCTGGCGCTCGCCGAGACGATCGACAACGGCAAACCGATTCGCGAAACGACCGCGGCGGATATCCCGCTCGCGATCGATCATTTCCGCTACTTCGCGGGCGTGATCCGCGCGCAGGAAGGCGGCATCAGCGAAGTCGATCGCGACACGGTCGCCTATCACTTCCACGAACCCCTCGGCGTCGTCGGGCAAATCATTCCCTGGAACTTCCCGATTCTGATGGCCACGTGGAAACTCGCGCCGGCGCTTGCGGCCGGAAACTGCGTTGTCATCAAACCGGCCGAGCAGACGCCCGCGTCGATCATGGTCTGGCTCGATCTGATCGCCGATCTGCTGCCGCCCGGCGTGCTCAACATCGTCAACGGCTTCGGGCTCGAAGCGGGCAAACCGCTCGCCTCGAACAAACGCATCGCGAAGATCGCGTTCACGGGCGAGACGACAACGGGCCGCTTGATCATGCAATACGCGTCGCAAAACTTGATTCCGGTCACGCTCGAGTTGGGCGGCAAATCGCCCAACATCTTCTTTAGCGACGTGATGGTGCACGATGACGAGTTCCTCGATAAGGCACTCGAGGGCTTCGCGATGTTCGCGCTCAATCAGGGCGAGGTCTGCACCTGCCCGTCGCGCGCGCTCGTGCAGGAGTCGATCTACGAAAAATTCATGGAGAGGGCCGTCGCGCGCGTAAAAAAGATTCGCCAGGGCAATCCGCTCGATCCGAGCACGATGATCGGCGCGCAAGCCTCGAGCGAGCAGATGGAAAAAATTCTCTCGTATCTCGATATCGGCCGCCAAGAGGGCGCCGAAGTGTTGACCGGCGGCAAACGCGCGTCGATCGACGGGCTCTTGAAAGACGGCTACTACATCGAGCCGACGGTCTTTGCGGGCCACAACAAGATGCGCGTCTTCCAAGAAGAGATCTTCGGGCCGGTCGTCTCGGTGACCACGTTCAAAGACGAAGCCGAAGCGCTCGCGATCGCGAACGACACGCTCTACGGCTTAGGCGCGGGCGTGTGGAGCCGCGACATCAACACGGCCTATCGCATGGGACGCGGCATCGAAGCGGGTCGCGTGTGGACCAACTGCTATCATGCCTATCCCGCGCACGCGGCGTTCGGCGGATACAAGCACTCGGGTATCGGCCGCGAGAATCACAAGATGATGCTCGATCATTATCAGCACACGAAGAACATGCTCGTGAGCTACAGCCCGAAGGCGTTAGGGTTCTTCTAACCGATGGAGACGCGCACGACGCGCGTGGAGGCGACGCCCGCGGCGCTCGAGTTGATCGAGCGCCTGCGGGCAAAGCACGGACCGCTGATGTTTCACCAGTCTGGCGGATGTTGCGACGGGTCGTCGCCGATGTGCTATCCGCTCGGTGAATTCATGGTCGGCGGATCCGACGTGAAGCTCGGCGAGATCGGGGGCGCGCCGTTCTACATGAGCGAGGCGCAATTCGAGTATTGGCAGCACACCAAACTCGCGATCGACGTCGTCCCCGGCCGCGGCGGCATGTTCTCGCTCGAAAACCCCGAGGGCGTGCGCTTTCTCACGCGTTCGCGCCTCTACACCGAAGAGGAACGCGCGAATCTCGTCCCTATCGAGATTCCGACATGATGCTGCGAAGCAGCGCCGCGCGTTCGTCGTAGCGCGCCTGCGACGCGGCGCGCTGCCGATCCACGATCTCCGCGGGTGCCCCGCTCGGTTCTCCCGCGTCGAACGGCGGCGCCGGCGCGTATTGCAGCTTCAGCTGCGCCGCCTTCGCACGATCCTCGCCGACGAGCTCCGCCGCGAGCGCGAGACCGAAATCCATGCCGGCGGTCACACCGCCGCTCGTGATGCGATTGCGGTCGCGCACGTACCGCGCCTCGATCGGAATCGCGCCGACGATCGGCAGCAGATCCATGTAGCGCCAGTACGTCGCGGCGCGATAGCCGCGCAATAATCCCGCCGCGCCGATCACGAGCGCGCCGGTGCAGACCGACGTCACGTATGCGGCGCGCTCGCCGCGTTCGCGCAGAAAGCGCAGCGTCGCGGCGTCGCGCAGCGCGTGGCGAATGCCGTCGCCGCCCGGCACGAAGAGCACGTCGAACTCCGGGGCCGTCGCGAGATCGGCATCGGGCGTGAAGCGCACCTGCGGCCAGCCGTCGGGCGCGAGGGGCTCGCGCGAAGCCGCGATCGACATCGGCTCGAGCCCCTCGGTAGCGCCGAAAATTTCCAGGGGTCCGGCCACGTCGAGCAGCTGGAAGCCGGGAAAGATCAGCATTCCGATCCGCATGGCGCGTGTGCCGTTAGTTGCTGCTCGTCGTCGCCTGTGCTGCGGGCGAACTCTGCGCTGCGGCGTCTTTGAGGAACTTCACTTCGAGCGTGGTGCCGGGCTTCACGTCGATGTCGGTCTTCATCTCCTGCGAGAGGGCGTAGCCGCCGACCGCGCCCATCAGGCCGCCGTGCTTCTTGCCCGCTGCTTTTGCCGCGGCGTGACCCGCGATCGCTCCGCCGACCATCATGCCGACCGTGCGCAGCTTGTGCGACTTCGCGTCGAACGCTCCGAGCGAGACCAGCTGCACGTCGATCGGCGCGGTCGTGCCGTCGGGCATCTTGATGTCGTCGAAAACGATCGTCATTGCAGGCTTCTTCGCGAGCCCCGCCGCGGAGACGCCCTCGAGGTGGCCGTCGATCACGGCGCCGTGCAGCGCCGCATCCTTGTGCAGCAGCGTGTCGGTCTCGGTGAGTTGGAACGTCGTTCCGTCGGTGCTCTTCTTCGAGCTGAGCTCTTGCTGGAGTTTGCCGTAGAAGACGGTGCCCGCTTTGACGAGCACCGGGCCGTTTGCGGCGGTGGTCTCGCTTGCGGCGCTCTGCGTCGCGACGTTCGAGCTCTTACCGCAGGCGGCTAACGAGAGTCCGCAGAGCGCTGCCAGCGCCGCGCAGGTGAGTCGCTTCATAAGTCCCTCCGAGTATGCAAAAAATGTCGTAGCCCGTTATAACTCGGCCGGTTCGAAAGGGCTGCGGGCGGCACCCCCTAAGCATTAGGGGTCATGCAGCGCGTCATCAACGATTTCACGATCCGGGTTGCCACGGTCAACGGGTCGGGGAGCCAGTCCTCGAACCTCGTGCTGACCAACGCGATCTTCTCGCTCGGGGTCCCCGTCGCGCCTAAAAACGTCTTCCCCTCGAACATCGAGGGTCTGCCCACGTGGTTCGACGTGCGCGTCACGTCGAAGGGCTACCAGTGCCGCACGCGCGACATCGACGTGCTCGTCGGGTTGAACGCGGCAACGTGGCGCACCGACGTCGCGAGCGTCAAGGCCGGCGGCACGATCGTCCACGAGGCGACCTATCCGGTCGCGGGCGAGACGCTGCGCGAAGATCTGACGTACTATGCCGTGCCGTTCAACGAACTCGCGAAAGCGAACTTCACCGACGGCAACCTGCGCAAGTATCTGTTGAACATGATCTACGTCGGCGTGCTCGCGGAACTGCTCGGCATCGACGAAGCGACCATCGAGGCGGCAATCGGCAAGCAATTCAAGAGCAAGCCGAAGGCGCTCGCGACGAACATGGAAGCGGCGCGCATCGGCTTCGTATACGCGCGCGAACACCTCAAGAAGAACGATCCGTTTGCGATCGAGCGCATGAGCGGGAAGACCGAGGGCCGGCTCTTTATGGACGGCAATCGCGCCGCCGCGCTCGGCTGCATCATGGGCGGCTGCACCGTCGTCGCGTGGTACCCGATCACGCCGTCGTCGTCGCTCTGCGAGAACTTCATCGCGCTCGCCGAAAAGTATCGCGTCGACAAGGCGACGGGCGAAAAGAACGTCGCGATCGTGCAGGCCGAGGATGAACTCGCTGCGATCGGCATGGTGCTCGGCGCCGGCTGGGCCGGTGCGCGCTCGATGACCTCGACGTCGGGCCCGGGGCTCTCGCTGATGGCGGAGTGGGCGGGCTACGGATACTATGCGGAGCTTCCCGCGGTGATCTTCGACGTGCAGCGCGCGGGCCCGTCCACCGGATTGCCGACGCGCACGATGCAGGGTGACGTGAGTTTTGCCTACCATCTCTCGCACGGCGACACGAAGCACATCGTGCTGCTGCCCGCAACGGTCGCCGATGCCTACGAGATGGCGATGGAGGCGTTCGATTTGGCGGATCGCTTCCAAACGCCGGTCTTCGTGCTCTCCGATCTCGACCTCGGCATGAATTCGTGGATCACGGAACCGCTCGCGTATCCCGAGCAACCGTTCGATCGCGGCAAAGTGCTCTCGGCCGACGACCTCGCGAAAATCGACGCGTGGGGCCGCTATCGCGACGTCGATCACGACGGCATTCCCTATCGCACGCTCCCCGGAACCAATCACGCGAACGCGGGCTATTTCACGCGCGGCACGGGGCACGACGAACAGGCGCGCTACTCGGAACTCCCCGACGTGTGGGAGCGCGGACTCGATCGCCTGATCCGCAAGCACGACACCGCGCGCACCGTGGTGCCGAAACCGGCGATCGAAGAGAGCGGAGCTCCCGTCGCGCTCCTCGCGTACGGCACGACCCACCATGCGGTCGTCGAAGCGCGCGATGCTCTCAGGGCCGACGGAATCGACGTCGACTACCTGCGCGTGAAAGCACTGCCCTGTTCGCCCGAGATCGCGGCGTTCATTTCGCGCCACGAACGCGTGTACGTCGTCGAACAGAACCGGGACGCGCAGCTCTACACGCTGCTGCGGGCCGAACTGCCGAATCATCTGGTTGCGCGGATTCGTTCGATCCGCCACTACAACGGCGTGCCGATCGACGCGCACGCCATCATCGATCCGCTGTTGGCCGCCGAACGCGAGCCCGCGGTGGTCGCGGAGTAATCGCCATGACCGTCAATATCATCGGGCTCGCACGCGATGTCTACAAGGGTCTCCCGACCACGCTCTGCGCGGGCTGCGGCCACAACTCGATCACGAACCACCTGATCAAAGCGCTCTACGAGTACGGCGTCGAGCCGCACAAGCTCGCGAAGATGAGCGGCATCGGCTGCTCGTCGAAGACGCCGGCGTACTTCGTGGACCAGGCGCACGGATTCAACGGCGTGCACGGCCGGATGCCATCCGCGGCGACCGGCGCGAAGCTCGCGAACCGCGAGTTGCTCGTACTCGGCATCAGCGGCGACGGCGATACCGCGAGCATCGGGATCGGGCAATACGCGCACATGATCCGCCGCAATCTGGACTGCGTCTACATGATCGAGAACAACGGCGTGTATGGGCTGACCAAGGGGCAGTTCTCGGCGACCGCCGACCTCGGATCGACGCTCAAGAACGGCACCATCAACGAGTTTGCCATGATCGACGTCTGCGGGCTCGCAATCGAACTCGGGGCGACCTTCGTCGCGCGCTCGTTCTCGGGCGACGGAAAGCAGCTCGTGCCGCTCATTCAAGCGGCGATCGCGCACCGCGGCACCGCGGTGCTCGACATCATCAGCCCGTGCGTCACCTTCAACGATCACGTCGGCTCGACCAAGAGCTACGCCTACGTGAAAGACCACGAGCTGGTCGCGAACATGCCGGACTTCATTCGCCCGCGCGAAGAGATTACGGTGGATTACGAACCGGGCACGGTGCAGTCGATCGAGCTCGACAACGGCTCGCACGTGCTGCTTCGCAAGATCGACACGAACTACGACGCGACGAGCCGCATCGGCGCGATGCAAGCGATCCACGACGCGCGCGGCAAGGGCGAGTTTCTCACCGGCCTGCTCTTCGTCGATGCGGACGTGCCCGATCTCTGCGAAAAAGAACGCATGACCGCCACGCCGCTAAAAGATCTCGGCGAGGCGGACCTGCGCATCGGCCGCGAGGATTGGGCGAAGCTCTTCGCCTAGGGTTATTTGATCAGACGCAGGGTAAGCGGGTAGCGATACTGCTTGCCCTGCGACGTCTGCACCGCAGCCATGATGCAGAAGATCAGATTGAAGAGCCATACCGCGAGCGCGAGCGCGGCGCCGATCAGCACCACGATCAACACCGTCGAGACGATGTAGCCGATCGTGACCGTGATCTGAAAGTTCAGGGCCTCTTTGCCCTCTTCGGTGAGCCAGGGCTTCGAATCGCGCGACACGAGCCACACGACGAGCGGCACGATGAACCCGAAAAAGATGCCGCTCAGATGGGTGAGGATGGCGATGGTCTTGTCATCGTTGGACGGCTGAGTCTCGATCAAGGCGAACCCTCCTGTGCCGCCTCGTTACGACGCCGGTTCGAGAAAACCCGGTACACGGGCAGTCCGAGGAGCATGATGCCGAGGCCGATGAGCGTGTCGCGCGGCGAGCCGATCGCGACGTCGGCGACGATGCCCCACGCGATCGCGAGAAAGAGCGCGGTGCTCCACGGATGCAACGGCATGCGGAAGGTCACGGGCGCATCGCCGTCGCGCTTGCGAAAGATGAAGAGCGCAATTGCCGCGAGCCCGAAAAAGACGAAGTCGACGCTCTCGACGTAATTCAAGATCTGGTTGTAACTGCCGCTGAGCGCCACGATCGCGGCGGTCGTCCCCTGCGCGAGGATCGCATAGAGCGGCACGCGCGTGCGCGGGTGCACGTAGCCGAGAAAGCGGAAGAACGTGCCGTCCTCGGCCATCTGATAGTAGACGCGCGGCGAGACGAGAATCTGCTGCGAGAGCGTGCTCATCGTCGCGATCGCGACGAGTGCGGTGACGATGCCCGCGCCGAGTGGGCCGAGGGCGAGCGCGGCGAGATCGCTTGCGGGAGTCTGCGAGTGCGCGAGCGCACGTGCACCGAGGCCGTGGAGAAATGCCCAATTCGCGAGCATGTAGAGCACGACGACGATCAGCACCCCGATCGTGATGGCGCGCGGCAGCGTGCGCGCCGGGTCTTTCAGCTCGCCGTTGATGAAGCTCGACGTGTGCCAGCCGTCATAGGCGAAGAGCACCGCGACGAGCGCGAGTCCGCTCGCTCCGAAGAGCTGCGCGTTCGAGAGCGGCGCGAGCGCGGGGACACCGCTCGCGACGGCATGTCCGTGCGCGACGATCGCGCAGAGCGCGACGACGAGAATCATCGCGACGTTGAGCAGCATGAACAGATGCTGCGCGATCGCGCCTTGCCGGACGCCGAAGCAGTTCACGAGCGTAAAGCCGGCGATGATGATCGCGCCGAGCACGCCCGTGCCGATCGGCAGATGTAGCGCGGGGACGACGTAGATGGCGAAGGTTACCGCGCCCGCGGCCATGCCGCCGCTCTGCGCGACGAGCAGCAGCGTCCAGCCGTAGACGAACGCGATGCTCGGATGAAACGCGTCCCGCAGATACGCGTAGAAGCCGCCGTTTTCCGGCCGACGCGCGGCGAGTTCTGCGAAGAGGGCCGCGCCGAGCAGCGCGATGAGGCCGCCGAC